>NZ_LQAQ01000061.1 GCF_001583495.1 Flammeovirga sp. SJP92
CACAGAATGGGAACCATAAGAGGCATTAGTGGTATGAAAGGACTTGATTTCGCAGTGATTATCAATGGAGATATTTTAAAAGTGCCTGAAGAACTTTGTGAAATGAAGGATTTGCATCATATCAATTTAGAAAATAATAAAATCAAAAATTACCCTGCTTTTTGGAAAAATTGTCCTGAATTAGATATTGCGTTGGGGGGGAATCCTTTGTAACTAAGATTTTATATTTCTTACAAAAACATATTATTATTTCGGAGATGAATGTTCATTAAATATGGTATTCATACAAAATTCTATCATTCCATAAGGTTATAAAAAAGTGATTTGTCGCCTAGCTTTTAGTTACTAAAGCTAGGTTTTTTTATTTACTCCGCTAGTGATCTTCTTCCTCTCCGAATTCCTCCATTTATAACCCACTGATAAGGTTGAACTCCGTCACATTATAATGGGACAGGTCGTCACATGGACATGGGACACAATGCCACATTAAGCTGTTACAGATTGTCACATTAGAATGTGACACCTTTCAACCTTATAAGGTGATGGCTCGTCACCTTATAAGGTTGTTTCTGTAATACTCTTTTTTACCTAAATATGAAGCTGGACTATATATTATTTTCTATTTTTACATCGTGACCAAACTTAAAGCATATTTTTAACTAAATCATGCAAATAAAACTTTAAACTACTTATTACTTATGTTACGACTACTCTCATTAGTGGCTATACTATTCACTTTTCAAACAGTTTATGCACAAAAAAACATCGTACGTTTCTTCAATCAAGACCTTGAAGAAATAGAGCATAAAAGTGAAGCCTTTTATATTCAAAACACAACATTCTCTGAAGATGGCTATTACAATCATCAACTGCTTTATGCCACAACTGATTCCGTTTACGCCACCTTCACTTCTATTGATCAGCTTGGAAAAGATAAAGTGGGACTCTATACAGTGTTTCATCAAAATGGAAAAAAGAAACACCAGGGGCATTATAAAAAATTCAGTACAGGATGCAAAAAGTATGGTATTTGGGAAAGTTGGTACAAAGACGGCTCACCCAAAATGACCGTGAAGAGATCTTCCTCTTCTACCATAAAAATGCTTGATTATTGGGATGAAGAAAGAAAACACTCAGTCATCGAAGGTTATGGGAAATACATTGAGAAATGGGAAGGCACTGATCAGATAAAGCTGAAAGGAAAATATGAGCGTTATCACAAGACAGGAAGATGGACATCTTATGCAAAAAATGGCAAGTTACTTTATGAGGAAGTATGGGAGAAAAATAAAATTACAGAGGGTAAAAGTTGGGATAAAGACAATCATGAATACACTTATAACAAAAAACCGATTTCAAAAGCACACCCCTTAAGCCGGATGGGGTTCAGTAATTTAATTAAAAACAGCATCAAATATCCCCAATTAGCATATGAACAAAAAATTGAAGGGACTGTAGATATTCGTTTTTATGTGGATTTAGATAGCACAATTAGTGAAATCACAGTCAAGCAAAGTAGCAACTCTGTCTTCGAGCAAGAAGCATTGCGTGTATTTACAAAATATGCATACTTGAAGTGGGCCCCAAAAACCATAAGAGGGAAAGCTGTGGCTGATTACACTCAATATAAAGTCCGTTTTAAAATGTCCTCTCGTTTCAGTGAACAAATGACACAACTTGATACTGAATTTTATTTGACTGAAAAACTTAAACATACAAACTACCCAGAAATGGCCAAATACATAAAGGTGATTTCTCAGAAAGGGCAACGGTTTGAACATAAAATCTTTTACAAAGAACCTAAAAAAATATACTGTCAGTTTTATGCTGAGGACATATCAGGGGTAAGAAAAAAAGGAGTGTATCAGACTTTTTATACGAATGGAAAGGTGATGTCCAAAGGAGAATATTTGAAAGGCTTCAAATTCGGAAAATGGGAAGACTTTAATGAAAAGGGCCAAAAAATCAGGGAAATTATATATGAAAATGCAGAGTATAGAGCCACCGGAAAAATGAAAGAATGGTACAACAATGGCAATTTGGCAAAGGAGGGTGACTTTGTTGATGGAGGAGACCGTGAAATGGGCGATTGGAAATACTACTACCCTAACGGCAAACTATTTATGGAAGTCCGGTACAACAGCCCTGAACTTTCGAGTGTAAAACATTATGGCGATAAAGGCACAATGCATTATTACAGTACAAAGAGAAACAGTAAAAACCATTTTTATAAAATTGGAAATGCAAAGAAAGATAATTTTCAATGGCTCATTTCCATGTTAGCCAAAGATGTTACAATACTTAATTTCTATGATAAAGATGGGAAGCAAACCATCAAAGATGGTTATGGAATTTTCAATCTCTACGATGCTGAAACCAACACTCGAGTGGCTGGGGCAATGGGAAAAAAGGTAAGGGATATCAATTGGCTGTTTATTGGTGATGATTCTCCTTCAATTGACAAGGAAGTAGCCTATGGTTATCGTTACTTTGACAATATAGACTCTTTAAAATTCATCCAAAATACCTACGGACCTGATGCTAATTTCTCTTACATTTCAAGTAATAAATCGTCGATTAAAATACTTGACCTCTATGATTCAAATGACACTACAGAAATTGACTATTCCAATTTTTGGAACATGTTCTTCACTCCTATCATACATTTGGCTGTTCTAAAAGAAGTTTTACTTCACCCTCAATACAACTATCTGGATAAAGCTGGTATGAAAACCGTCAATAATTACCTTGGTTTCGTAATAAAGTATGATCCCATCAACAAAGATTATAAGGTAAGGCTTTATACTCCAAAAGGGGGACAACTTTATAAAAAAGCTTTTGAAGATATTCATTCGCCTAAAAACAAAAAAGTGTTTCAAAACCTTATGGATGGTATGATGACCAAGTATCCGGAACTAGTTGAGTTTTTTAAAAGTGGTAATGAAGCTGAACTTGGGTTTAGAATTTTCGATGCAATATAACATCGTTTTCATCATGAATGACAGCAAAATATATTGAAGTAAGTACCCAAACCTTTTATATAATTTTATAACACTTCATGTTATATATCAAACACCTTTTGCAATATTCGTTACTATCATATTATTCTATTATATATATGATAAAAATGTATGTTAATAATTTAAATATTAAAAAATAACTCATAGCTTTGACGATGTTAAAAAGGTAATTATACTTTAATATCAGTATGTAATGGCTTCACTAACAAAAAAAGAACTACAGAAGAAATATCAAGATTACAAAGCACAAGGATTAGCTTTGGATATGACAAGAGGTAAACCAGGTACAGAACAACTTGATTTATCCTTACCAATGATGGACTTAGTAACATCTAAGGACTACAAAACTTTAGCAGGTGCTGACACTCGTAACTACGGAGGTCTTGATGGTATTCCTGAAATGAAAGAAATTTTCAAAGATTTCTTAGAGGTTTCTTCAACAGATGAGGTGATTGCAGCTGGTAACTCTTCCCTTACTTTAATGCATGATACAATTGCGAGAGCAATGTCTCATGGTTTCCCTGAAAGCAAAAAGCCTTGGGGGCAGCAGGACAAAATCAAATTCTTATGTCCTTCTCCAGGTTATGACAGACACTACTCTGTGTGTGAGCATTTCGGTATTGAGATGATCACTGTTCCGATGACTGAAAAAGGTCCGGATATGGATGTAGTTGAAGAATTAGTTGCTGAAGACAAGAGCATTAAAGGTATTTGGGTAGTACCTAAATACTCAAACCCTACAGGTTATACTTGTTCGAAGAAAACAGTGAAGCGTTTGGCTAAAATGAAAACTGCTGCGAAGGATTTCCGCATCATGTGGGATAATGCTTACACAGTTCATCATTTATCAAGCGACCAAGATGAGTTAGAGAACATCCTTGAGGCTTGTAAAGCGGAAGGTACTGAGAACAGAGTATTGATCTACGGTTCATTCTCTAAAATCTCTTTTGCTGGTGCTGGTGTTGCTGGTATGGGTGCTTCTGTTGATAATATCAACTGGATGAAAGGTCACTTGTCAATGGCGACAATCGGTCCTGATAAGATCAACCAATTAAGACATACACGTTTCTTCAAGGACTTCAAAGGAGTTCAAAAGCATATGAAGAAACATGCTAAAATTATCGCTCCTAAGTTTGATGCGGTAATCGAAATCTTAGAAAAAGACTTGGGTGGTAAAGGTATTGCTACTTGGACAGTTCCAAAAGGTGGTTATTTCATTAGCCTTGACGTACCTAAGGGATGTGCGAAAGAAGTAGTGAAATTAGCAGCGGAAGCTGGTGTGAAATTGACTGCAGCAGGTGCTACTTTCCCTTACAAAAACGATCCTAAGGATAAGAATATTCGTATCGCTCCAACTTTACCTTCTATGGGTGAAATCAAGTTGGCTATGCGTGTACTTACTGTTTGTGTGCAATTAGCGGCGGCTTCTAAGAAGTAGTTTTCACATTCAGTTTATAAAATAAGGGCAATCTCGTTTTGAGGTTGCCCTTATTTTTTGTTTCATATTTTAGACCACATTGTTGTGGGTAAATATGTTTTTGGGAGGTGAACCGTGGTTTGGGTTGACACGTAGGTCTACCCCTACATGGTTATAAAACCTCGTCTAACATTTTTGTATATTTTTCAAAATCTGATTCGATTTTGGGATCTTTCATGACATCGTATAAATGATAAGTTGCCAATTTCTCCATTCCGATAAAACTGTTCATTTTATGGAACCCATACATTGGGCCATTATCTACACTTGTTCCTTCAAACAGTTCTCCTTCTAACTCAAAAGCTTCGATTGGAGCATTCCAAGAGGTTGTCAAAATGTATTTTTTGCCTTGCAATAAACCACCTCTACCATAATTGAGTTTTGGACTTTTGCTAGATCTTCCATCTGAAGCATAAAGCTTGTTGTGTCCATTAGTTAAAACTTGGTCAAGGTAATGTTTAAAGCCAAAAGGAATAGAGAACCACCAAATCGGTGTATGGTAAATCACGACATCTGCCCATACAAACTTTTCTATTTCTTCATTGACATCATATTCCTCATCTACAAAAGTAGATTTCACTTCAAAACCTTCTCTATTTTTTAAATAATCTACTGATAAGTGGGCCAGAGACCTATTTAAGCTACCTTGAGAGTGAAGGAATTTCTGACCTCCATTGATGACTAATACCTTTTTCATTTTCTTTTATCTTTCACTGTTTAAGTACTAAGACTACATTTCTTTCACGTGAAAATAATTAACTTGTTTCAACAAATATGGAGCATTTAGGAATGTTAAAAGCCTTGGTGCTTGAAGATTCTAACAATCAAAAGGTTAAGAAATCTTATTGTTTTTAGAATAAAGAAAAGGAACGGTTATTTTTGTTGCTTGTTCCCCAACAAGATAATATTAGCATATCAAACATTCATGAGTACTACGAACAACCAACAAAAGTGGATTGCGATAATCAATCAAAACTTTCGTGCTTTCTACTTTTTCATTTTGAAGAATAAGAAAACCATCATTCTATCCATTTTTGGGTTAATACTCCTTGGCATATCTTTTATTCTCCTTTTCCTTTCTGGAGCGTTTGGTTCAGGATATTCTGATGAAGAACTATTAAATTATGAAAACGAAACTGCTTCTGTAGTTTATTCCGAAGATAAAATTCTGATTGGTAAATTCTTCGCCGAGAATAGAACCAATGTACAATTTAAAGATCTCCCCAAACATCTTATTAATGCCTTAGTTGCCACAGAAGACGCAAGGTATTTTAAACATGAAGGAGTTGACTCAAGAAGTGTACTGAGAGTACTGTTTAAGAGTATCATATTAGGTGATAAAAGTAGTGGCGGTGGTAGTACCATTACGCAGCAATTGGCGAAAAACATGTATGGAAGAAAGGATTATGGTCCATTTTCCATGATTTTTAATAAATCAAATGAGATCAAAATTGCACAGCAAATCGAACGCCTTTACTCTAAAGAAGATATTTTAAGGATGTACCTCAATACGGTGCCTTTCGGTGAAGACTTGTATGGTGTGGAAGCCGCATCTGAGCGCTTTTTTAATAAGAAAGTATCTGCTTTAAAAATTGAAGAAAGTGCTATTCTGATTGGTATTTTAAAAGCGAATACATTTTACAACCCAAGATTATATCCTCAGAATGCTCAAAAAAGAAGAAATGTGGTAATGAACCAAATGTTGAAATATGATTTCATTACCCAAAAAGAATATGATTCCCTAAAAGTATTACCGCTTCAACTCGATTATGCTAACATTGAAAATGAAGGAATTTCCAACTATTTCCTTGTTCATGTTAAGAAGAAAGCGAAAGGGATCGTTGAAGAATATAATGAGGCCAATCAAACAGACTATGATCTTGAAAAGGATGGTTTAATTATTCAAACTTCCCTGAATGCAAAGTTGCAATACAATGCTCTTCTTGCTTTCCAAAAGCATTTATCCACTATGCAGGGACTGCTAGAAAAACAGTATGCCAGAGGAAGTAGTAAAAAAGAATTAGAGCGATTGGTCGTTGCTGCTTCTAAGAAATTTGATCAACCAAAAACTAAAAAATCAAGGGAGTATTTTACATGGGAAGGGATCAAGGTTGAAGAACTAAGCATAGAAGATAGCATTAGAAAAGAACTTTCATTGTTGCATGCTGGTTTTCTAGCCCTTAATCCTAATGATGGTTTTATAAAAGCTTGGGTGGGTGGTATTGATTTCAGGACACATCCTTATGATCAAATTATGGCAAAGAGACAATTGGCCTCTACCTTCAAACCTATAGTTTATGCCGCCGCATTGGAAAAAGGAACTCGTCCCTGTAAATATTTAAAGAATGAAATTGAAGAAGAGGACGGCTGGAAACCTGAGAACTATAGTAAGACTTCTGGCGGAATGTATACTCTTTCTGCATCACTTGCTAAATCTTTGAATATCCCAACGGTGAACTTATACAATTCTATCCGTTTTGATCGTTTAGAAGACCTTTGGACACAGCTAGGTTTTAGTGAGGAATTGAAAGATTACCCTTCAACCGCTTTGGGTACTGTGGATGCCAGTATTTATGAGTTGGCTGTTGCTTACTCGGCATTTGCCAATGGCGGTTTTAAAATAGAGCCTAGATGGATCACAAGCATCAAAACCACAGATGGAAAAGTGATTTATGAAAGTGGTCACGTTGAATCGGAAAGGGTATTGAGTGAAGAGACTTCCATTTTGATGTCAGAAATTCTTCAGAAAGCAACTCGAGAAGGTACAGGCGTTGCCTTAAGAAGCAGATACAATGTTCGATTGCCTATTGGTGGTAAAACGGGCACATCACAAAATTATGGAGATGCGTGGTTTGCAAGTATTAATCCCAATCTAGTTATGGTAACCCGAGTGGGTGCTACTTCCAATCAAATTCATTTTAATTCAGGTGTGAATGGTAGTGGCAGTAAATTAGCCCTTCCTATCACCGCACTTACGCTTCAGGAAACTCAAAAAGACAAAGCACTTTCAAAAGAATTATTTACCTACTTCCCTGCCCTGCCTGATTATCTTTCAGATGCTTTGGACTGTGAGGATTTTAAGGAAGGCACTGATGTGGAAATGTTCTTCAATAATATCTTTAAGAAGAAAACAAAGGAGGAAAAGGAGAACAAGAAAGCGGAACGTAAGAAACGCAGAGAGGAAAGAAAAAAGAAGAGAAAACAGAATAATCTATAAAAAGAAAGGCTAAAGTGGTTAAGATCACTTTAGCCTTTTTGTTTAAAGCTCTAAATTAATTTTCTCCCAAAAATCAGGGGTGTTCTCTTTATTTTTCTTGTAAGCAAAAGGCTTCCCTAATTTAATCTGCTGATCAGGGTAAAAGTGAAGAAAGATCCCTTCATTAAATGTGTAATTTGAGAAGGTATTATAGCGATTCCAATACGTTAGATGGTACTTACCATCCTTTTCTGGGTCTTGATAGATAAACTTATCCTTCTGATAACGACAATCTTCTGGAATATTGACAAAGTAATTGGTTTTTACGTCCATCACTTTTCCTTTTTCATCTGGATAAATGGCAAGCTGTTCCCATTGTTCAATCACAAAACTTTTAGCATTGATTTTTAATTTTACTTGAAAAATGGAAGGGTCAAACCACATTAGAGTATTATAAAAATGAGTATTTTTCTCAATGGTAGCTGTGGCCAATATTTCAAAGTGAGTGTCCGTTTCTTCTAATAGTTCGAAATCATAATGCCTCTTTCTGATGGAGTTCAATAAAGTATATTGATGAAAATTGACAGGACAAATTCTGGGAGCAAGGAAAAGATGTTTTTCTTGTTTAGTTCCCCATCCACCTACAGGTTCAGTAATCGTAGCCCCTCCCCATATTTTGTAATCCTTAAAAAGGTCATTTCTTACCGAAAGCTTTTCTCCTGTATCATTATTCAATTGTGTTAACTGTGCGTGCGTGACAGATGTTTTTTTACTTTCTTTATATTCTTTACCTTTTTTCTGATAGCCATTTGTATCATTGATTTCTGCAATAGCTTCTACTAGAATAAATCGATCATTCTTAGCGTCGTATACTCTGCTTTTATATAAAGCTTGGAATGAGAAAGGGTTTTGATAGTAATTCCTTTTTAGGCGTTGCCTTACTTTTCTCATCACTTTTTTGGCTGAAATAGGTTTATCCCTAATTGTTAGCGTCGCTAATTCTTTAGTATCTGTTTCTAAATAGATCTTTGTGGAATTCGTGATTGTTGAAAGAGCAACAGTTCTCTTTTTATACCCGATACATGAAATGTTTAGACTGTCTCTAAACTCAGTGATATAAAGTGGTATTGCAATAGAGAATGAACCATTGTCTGAACTAGAAACGCCTATATGTTCTTCAGGTAACCCTATACTAGCAAATGGAATGGGTTCTTGTGTTTCTTTATCTATCAAAATACCTGAATAGGTTTGTATATCATGATCTTTTCTTGAAACTGATTTATACAAATACACTTCTTTTTTAGGAATACTTTTCATCAGCTCTTTTGTATCTGTCAGCTTTTGTAAAAGAGTATCTATCCCTTGATTGACTTCTGTATACACCACATTTTCATCTAATGGAGTCTCATATTCTGTGATTCCCTTTAATGT
The DNA here is from genome assembly GCF_001583495.1 of Flammeovirga sp. SJP92. Classification (GTDB taxonomy): domain Bacteria; phylum Bacteroidota; class Bacteroidia; order Cytophagales; family Flammeovirgaceae; genus Flammeovirga. The sequence goes on from NZ_LQAQ01000061.1 coordinate 9,125, forward strand.
ATCAGCGTAAAAAAGTATATCAATTGCACTATTCCATTCCAATTGCAAAGGCTCCAACCCTAGTGCATTTCCATACAATAAGGTGTCAAAAGTAGAAAGCGGAAGCATACTGTAGTGATGGCCCGAATTTTCCAAAGCATGTTCTAAACTATATTCTTCTTGTGTTTTCAGTTCCGGGAAACTCGAAGTAGTTGAAAGTACAGTAACATTCTCCTTTCCCAGTTTAGCAATGACCTGTTTTCCTAAAGATTGGAACGCATCATAATCACGATGTTTTACGCTTTTTATTTCATTTGAAACATGGCCTGTAGCTCCCCAAAGAATGAATTTTGAATCAGGGTTCTGTTCTATATGCCACAATGCATTTCTAGCCATCGCATCATCTCTTGGCTGTGCATGTTCAACTTTCCAATTCTCTTTTGTGATAGAACTGATATTGGGGTAAGCCTCAATAAATTGAACAAACTCATCTTGAGAATCTAAGACTCTTAACCAAAAGGACTGCTGTTTTTTGCGTCGAGAAGTGCCTACTTCTTTTTGAGCAATCGCTTTTCTAATGATGGGAAAAGCTTTTTTGTAAGGAGCTAGACTTTTAGGAACAGTCCACCTTGAAATCACCTGATAAGCATCAAACCAATCCAGTAAGAGTTCTTCCTCTACTTCATTTGATAGATATTCTTTTAAATCATAATAAATACTCTCCCCTACCTCACGTGAAGGATAATCAAAGCCACCCACTTTCACATGGTACTTTTCAATATCTTTTCTGAGGTTTTGAAATTCATTGGCAGAACTCCAAAATTCGAATACAGAAGAGCTTAATTCTCTATAAACATCTTTTCCTTTTTTGATGTTCCATTGTGCCTTTTGTACATCATAAAAGCCCGATTCAAAAAGGATATAATCAAAATCCATTTCCTGAATCAAAAACTGAGCAAGGCGTGAGTTCATTGCGACGTGATTGCCTAAAAAATGTGATGCCTCACCAATAAATACTACTTTATCATCACCAATCATCTCTTTCAAAGGCATTAAGTCTTCAAAAGTAGAATCCGCTACAGCTGATGAATACAATGGAATAAGGTGTCGATTTACTTTTTCATTTAAATCATTTTCTGATTTTTGAACCTCTTGTGCATTAAAGAATGTAGCTATATTTAATAGCAGAAGTAATAATGTTAGTTTTCTCATTTAGATTAAGATAGATTGCTGTATTTATTTCATTTATAGTTATGTCAAGGCAAAATTCATTCTAGTTTCGAATACTGACACCAATAAAAAAATCCCAACCTCCAACACAAAGTCGGAAATCGGGATAAAGCTATATATATAAATCAGAAGGAGTTATTTCACATTCTTCAAGGCTTTCCAATGCGGTTCTTGCATTCCTGCCAAGTCAAAGATGGCAAAACCTTTGGCTCCACCTTTTTTGGCCAATTTAATGGCTTCTTCCATATCCTCTTGTTTTGGTAAAGCAGGTGTATAAAGACCAGTGATCAGTGGCTCTTTGAACTTCCCTTTCACATCAGAAACACCTTGCTCTGTGGCGAATTTGATCCAGTCAATTGGTTCCTCATAGAAATTATTATAGATCATTGGGAACACCATGTCCAACTTGTAATCATCCCATGACTGACGGCAGATTTTTCTAGCTAAGTCTGGGTAAGGAAAAACAGCTGCTGACAGCATACTTCCTTCTTTATGTACAGCATCATAGATTTTATTTACTAAATGTGTAACGGAGTCGTATCTGTACTGACGCCATTCTTCTGATGCTGTCGGATCTTTTAATTCTTTGATATCAATGCCTGACTCTTCTTTGAACTTCTGTCGGCACGTTTCACAATAACAGAAATCCCACTCAGGGTATTCTTTATCTTGTACTATACCGTAAAGTGGCTGAAGTGATGAAGCGAGAATAACATCAGAATATCTTACATAATCCAAATGAACTCCTTTTACTCCTTCAATTTTTGCCAAAGAAACGGCCTGTTTTACAATATGGTCTTGTACTTCTTCTTTTGATGGGCACACCCATTGATAATAATCAACATATGGGTGGTATTCATAACATGAACGTCCATCACCACTTACGGCGTACCAATCTGGATTTTCTTTGGCTACTTTATCTCCATTTCTGTTGAGTGTCCACATCCATGCGTGCATCTCAATATTTCTGGCTTTCAGCAATGGATACATTCTTTTGTAAGAAGCTTCATTTCCTCCCAAAAGAACACCTTCAATGTTACAGTCTTTGAGTACATCTAATTTCTCTTCCCATTGAGCGTCTGTCCAATCATCGTGCGAGTGAAGCCACATCCAACGTGTTGGAAGCTTTTTACCTTTTGCTAGTACGGGAAGTCCTAACACGGCCCCTGCTGTTGCTAGTCCTGCGATTTTAAGAAATTCTCTTTTCTCCATTTTATGTGTAGTAGTTTTTACGAGTATTTATAAGATTTCTTTTTCTTTCTGCTTATCAAAATTTCAAATTGCTGTATAGGACCTCAGTAGCAACGTAGCCTGCTACGTGTATGTCAAAAAAAGATGTACTATTTTTTAATTGCACTTTATCAAAAAAAAATCAACATACGCACATTTTCAGACTATTGCGTAGCAGGCTACGCTTCTACAAGTCACCCTAACATTATATCATACTTTTTATATTTCAAATCAATTTTGATTCGCTTCAATCATAAATATACTCTAATTCATTTCAATTATATCAGTTGAACTGTCTTCTCTGATAATGTAAATTTTCTTTTCCTGAGGGACTTCCAATACCAATTGAAAACCAGTAAGTGTTCGTTCCATTTTTGGAGTTACTTCTTCTCCTTCAAAATGCATTTTATCCACTCCACCCAATTCCTCATAGGTTTTGGCATATACTCTATTTTTTAGAAAGAACTCTTTTTGTTTATAATAGATATCATACAAATGACGGTGTAATCTTTCCCCTTCCGTTTCTTTGATTTCTTTACTGACTTTCTCTCCTGCTTTACTTTCCGTAAAATGAAGATAACCCCATTGTTCCGGCATGTGCATAGCAATTTCTCCTTGAGGCGACCATACCCAATTGTGTTCCGGATAAGGTCTTCCTGTATCAGGATTGATCTTTTTGGCATACTCCCCTTTTTTTGCTTCCAAGTCCCAGTTTACTCTTGAAAAATTGATTCTCCAACGTGTATCTTCTTTTGGGAAAATGGCTAAGGGATTTTCTTGTCCAATTACTTTCCATGGGAAGGCAATTTCCAATGTCCACTTTTCATCCTTATCAGTAGGATCATTCAAAGTACCATACATTTTCACCGCTGATTTTAAGCCATCGATATCCCAAGCATTCATATACTTTCCGCCGTCTCTGTAAGGCTTTGTCATCATCAAGTCCCAAATAGTATTGAGCAGGTTCATTTCAAACTCATAGTATTGTGAAGACGTTGGTACAGGATTAAGAAATACCTCAAAATCATTGTCTTGATAAATCACTGCATCTCTTTCAGTGATTGTACTCCAAAGGTGAGGTTCTTCCAGCTCCGCTGCGATATACAAATAATCTTTATCCCACAACATTTTTACTCTTGTTTGAAATGGAGGATTAGGTTGTTTGTCTCCTTCAATGTCAACAAAGTCCTGTGTCCATTCAGCATCTGCCCAGTCTTCTTCATCTAAAACACCATCAATTTTGATTGGTGCTGAGGATTGAAAACACAAATAACTTTCAGGTGTTGGGTACTTCTGAGCCATGGTTGAAGTGGCTACAAAAAGAGTGATAACACTGAGGATAGAGATTATTCTTAAAATCATTTTCTATTAGGTATTCTAGCATCAAAAACCCATTGATATCAGTTTTGATGTCCGTTTATTTTATTTCAGTAATTCAGGATGAGTTTGATAAATTTTATATACTAACTCACCAAATAAAGTATTGGTCCATGCAAACCATGAACGTGTATATTTCTCAGGATTGTCTTTATGAAAAGATTCATGCATAAATCCTGTTCCTGCGTGCGTCGCTTTCAATTGTTCCAAACACCATTTCAATTCTTTTGGATCTTCTGAAGTCAATCCTTTCTGAATAATAGACATTGGCCATACATAATCCAAACCTACGTGCGGACCGCCGATTCCTTCATATTTTCCTTTAAAGAAATAAGGGTTGCTGTCTGACCACACAAAGTCTCTTGTTCTTTGATATAAAGGATCATTGGCATCCATACAGTCCAAGTAAGGCATTGAAAGTAAACTTGGAACATTGGCATCATCCATAAAATATTGGTTACCAAAACCATCCACTTCAAAGGCTAAAATTTCACCAAAGTCCAAATGGTCTTTTGTACCATATTTTTTAATGGCATTATCTACCTCTTCAGCTAAAGCTAAACATTCCTTCGCAAATGCTTTATCCTTCACTAAATTTGTATAAATGTCCGCCAATTGTTTTAATGATGCTACCGCAAATAAATTGGATGGAATAAGGAAGGGTAATAAAGTTGAGTCATCAGAAGGGCGGAATGAAGATACGATCAAACCACATGGTTTCATAGATGCACCTGCACCCCAGTTGGCCATGGTATCTTCGTATTTTTGAGTCACTCTTGAGAATGTGTAAGGCCCCACTCCGTCTTTACGTTGTTGCTCTTTGAAAGTCTTTACAATCAGTTTCGCAGACTTCTGCCAAGTAGCATCAAAAATAGAGGCATCTCCTGTTTTCTTCCAGTAACCATTGGCTAATCTTACCGCATAACATAATGAATCAATTTCCCATTTTCTCTCATGGGTACCCGGCTTCATATCTGTGATATCTGTTTCAGCCCATTTTGATTTTACAGTCGGGTCTTTCTCAAATGCATTTGCATAAGGGTCCAATAAAACACACTCTGCTTGTCGATTGACTAAACCTTTGATCATGGTTTTCAGCTTATCATCCTCATTGGCTAGAGGAAGGTAAGGCCAAACTTGTGCTGTTGAATCTCTCAACCACATGGCAGGAATATCACCGGTGATCACAAAGGTGTCTGGGCGGTCTTCATTCATGGTAAATTCAACTGTGGTATCTATTGTATTAGGGTAACAGTTGGTGAACATCCATCTGAGTTCGTCATCCCCAATTTTCTTCGCTACCTTTTTGATGATTTTCTCAACAGCCTCTGATGTGAATTTTCTTTCCGCAACAGGAGGTCTATGTGATGTAAATTTATCTTCAAATAATGTTGAGGCCATCGTTGTACCTCCAGCCATTGATAGGCCTGTAGTAAATAATCCAGTGGTTTTGATAAAATCTCTGCGTTTCATTTCGTTCTACTTGGTTCGTGTTGGTTAATTAGGATTGTTTTTTGGTTATTTTATGTGCTGTTGGCGTAGTGGACTACGCTTCTAAGAGTGGGATTTCTCCCTTATTTACTCTTTGGATTGCTTCCCTGTCGCGTAGTTGACTACGCTTCTACAAGAACCTTATCAGCCCATGACAATTGCCATGGACTAATATTATTTGGTTCAAGGGGTATATCTTAAATATTATTCAAGCATTTTACTTCTAATGCTTTTTTCAATTCTTCAGCATTGATCGTCGTTCTTTCCAGTGTGATTACTTTTTCTTGATTTGCTTCAAGATGGAAGTAATTATCTGAGAAATGTGCTGTTGCTTCTCCTGCTAGACTTAATGCTACGCTTTCAGCAAATACATCCGACTTCAATTTTATTTTTAAGGTATTACCTTCTTCTACAACAGTTGTTTTGATGTTTGCTTTTGGAAGGATTTGATCTTTTGGTTTAAAGAAGAATGCGTAGTTCTTAGCAATAACTTTTCCGTTTGCATCTTCTGCTTCCAACGTCAAATACATTGATTTTCTTTCTTTTAAAGTCGATTTTCTCCCTAAAAGCTCTTCTAATGTACTCTCTAAAACTACCTTAGAAGTATTTCCGTCTACCTTGATGGGCAACGACTTCTTTACTAGCTCTTTACCATCAAATGTATTCCATTTTACATTCAATGTTGCACCAATTTCCTTCCACTCATCATTTACTAACCATACTGTCAGTAATTCATCTTCAATATCAGTAGAAATCAACTGTGGCTCGAAGGCTCTTTCCGCCGCATAGTGTAATGCTTTCCACTCTCCATAATAATCAATAGAAGACCAAGAGGCAGCAGGCCAGCAATCATCTAATTGCCAGTACAACGTACCCATACAGTAAGGCATTCTTCTACGGTGAATTTCAAAACCTTGACGCATACCATCTGCTTGAAGTAGTTGTCCTACGTAAACAAAATCTTCAAAGTCAGTGGGTACATTAAAATCTCTTTCCATATAGACTTTAATCAAACCATTACCTGTATAGCTTTTCTGGTGTGTATTCATGACATCCGTTTCCAAGCCCCAATCCTCTTCGATGGTGAATTTCTTGATGGCTTTGAATGAAGGGAAAGATTGGAATCCATACTCACTCATAAAACGAGGAACGTATTCTTTGAAGCTTTCAAATGGATATTTTCCATGCCAAACTCCCCAGAAGTGGTTATCGCCAATTGTGAAGTCTTCTAAATTACCCCAGTTTGAAATTGGTGATGAAGGATAATAGAAACGGCCTTCATCATATGTTTTTACCATTTCTGGCAATACTTCTTTAAATAATCTATTGTAATCTTCTAGTAATTTCGCTTGTACCTCTTCAGACCAACCGTAAGAATCTTGCCAGCCCCAGTTGTCCCAAGCTACACCTACTTCATTATTACCACACCATAAAGCCAATGATGGTCTATTTCTTAAACGCTTAATATTGTAAGCTGCTTCTTCTTTTACTTTTCTGATAAAGTCTTTATCCCCCGGATACATTGTACAGGCAAACATAAAATCTTGCCATACTAAAAGTCCCTTCTCATCACATTGGTCATAGAAGTAATCACTTTCGTAAATACCACCACCCCACATACGCACCATGTTCATGTGTGCTCTTACCATACTTTCAATCATCCAATCGTAACGATCTTTTGTCACTGACGGTAAGAAACTGTCCTGCGGAATATAGTTGGCTCCCTTCATAAATACGGGCTGTCCATTGACTTTCACAAAGAAACTTTCACCAATACTGTCCGGTTCGTTGATCACTTCCACAGTTCTAAAACCAATTTTATGTGATTCTTGATCCACAAAATTGCCATCTACATTCAATTGTGTGATGATTTCGTACCTTGTTTGCTCTCCTAAACCATTTGGCCACCATAATTCTGGGTTCTCAACTTCTGCTTCCAATTCGATCACATTCAAACCTTTATTCAACATTACTTTTTTCTCTTGAGAAGAGAATGTTGATGAATTGTTTATCAATCGGATATTGGCGTCTCCCACTACACTTGATTTTACTTCAACCGTAGCTTTCAACTTTGCTTTTTCTTCTGTCAAGCTCACTTGCTGTAAGTGAACGTCATTAATTTGGGCACTATTCCAAACCACTAATTCTACAGGTCTCCAAATCCCTGAAGTCACAAAACGTGGGCCCCAATCCCAACCAAATGAATAAGGTGCTTTACGTGAGTAGATACTGTATTTTTCCTCTCTTGCATCATTGTCGGCAGGATATTCAAAGCCTGCTTGCTCTCTAAGTGGTTTTGTTATTTTGATTGGTGAATGAAAATAGACTTCCAGTACATTTCCTTTCTCCTTTAATAGTGAGGTTACTTCTTTATTGTATCCCACAAACATATTGTCGGAAGAGATGACTTTTTTACCGTTTAAAGTAACATCAGCGTAAGTATCTAAACCTTCAAAATTTAAAGCAAAATGTTGATTTTCTTTGAAAGAAGTCGGTAAATCAAAAGTTGTTTTGTAAACCCAATCTTCTTCTTCAATCCATTGTAAGTCTTTTTCATTTTGACGGTAAAATGGATCTTCAATTAGTTTATTTTGAAATAAGTCAGTGTGCACTACTCCCGGAACGGTCGCAGGGTACCATTGCTCCTTATTGGCTTGTTTAAATTCCCAATCGGAATGTAAAGGATAAGATTTTTTCAATTGCTCTTGGCTTTCCCAATCTGTTGAACAACTCAAAATTAGTAGTGATAGAAATGCGTAAGTTAGGTAAGTAATGTTCTTCATCTTATTTCATTTATGCTAAAATAGCCCAAGGCGATCATGCCTTGAGCTAGTCTTATATTTCTTGGTATTAATTTAATTCACCAAACAAGTAAGCAGAAACAAACCAGAAGTTTTGTTCTCCTTCCTTCAGTTTTTGTGCTGTTGGCATACTCACCGTAATCTCATGTTGACCCGAAATTTTATCCATCGGAATGATCATAGGTGGTACATCTGAACCTGGACACCAGTTAGATCTTGACAAATCCGATGATGCTTCCGGCTCTTCAATTTCTTTCGTTCTGTACCCTTTGGCTTCCCAATCAATGTAATCTACATTTCTCTTCTTCAACCAAACTCCTGATGTAGGGTTGAATCTACGGAAAGAGGCACAGTCCGTTCTCCAAGGTGTGAACTTGAAGAATTCTTCTCCATCTAATTTAATGATGTTTTCTGTAGGGACAAACTCATCTCCTCCAGAATGTCCACCATGACCTGTAGTGATATACGCCAACTGAACATCTTTAGCATTCGCAGGAATTTCTACTGAAGTTCCCACATCTGCTCTTTGGAATTTATCACAACCTCTTTGAGGCGGAATATATCTTACAGAATTCAATACTGGAGCTACCCAACGTTTCTTGGCAGGTGCATAGGCATTTTCAGATTCATCAAATCGTAATTTTACATCTACTTTATACCCCTCTTTGGTCCAAGTGTCAATGTGAACACCGATATACACCTCTCCTTCTAATAAAGGTAAAAGCTGAGTGATATCCTGTTTCCACATCGCTTTTTCTGCCCATCCATCAATATAAACCGGCATTCTGTTAGGGTATTTTGAAGTATCTTGTTTTGAATAATGCCCCACTCCAAAAGGAGTCATAAAACGCATCAATTCCACAGCAGGTTTGTATTCTCCTTCTGCAATCATACCCGGATAATTATCCGTTTGTTCGGCATCATCGCTATGCTTCAACTTGTATTGCTTTTGAGCTACCGTCAACATATTCACTCCATTGGCATCCATTACAAACACAGACCCTGCCTTATCCCAACGATCACCTGCTGAAGTTTCCTCTACTATAATAGAGACTTTGGTTTCACGTTCGAATTTTGGAATATTTAGTTTACGAAGCATGATACGTCCCGATTCAATATAGAAGGGTTGCGTATCACTTACTCTAATGCCGTCTTTTGTCAATTCAGGATCAAAGTAAAGGTGCTCTTGATCAAATACATGATAAACTTTGTCTCCTATAGATGGAATTTCTTTAGGTCCACAGCTTACCATTAATACAGTTAAAGCGAGTAGTTGAAGAATTTGCTGTTTCATTTGCTGTCGTCTATTTATTTATTTCATTTTTGAGCGACTCCACTGTTTTATCACATGTTACCGCTCTTAAATATTCTGAGCCAGTACTTTCTTTACTCATTGCTACTCCATTGTTCTTGAAAGTCATCTGACTATCTACCAATTTCGAAGCAGAAGAATGTACTGCAGTTACCCCAGTTTTTTCTATAATTTCCTTTACATTTTTTGGTAAAACACCGCTTCCTGCCATAATCTCAATACGACCATCTGCTTGCTCCACTAAACCTTTCAATACCTCAACTCCTTCAGGAGCCGTCATCATCTGACCTGACGTCAATACTCTATCCACACCAAGACCGATTAAGTCTTCTAGTGCTTTGTGAGAATCTCTTGCCATGTCAAAAGCTCTATGAAAAGTGACACCCAAAGGTTTGGCTTCTTCTACCAGTGCTTTACATCTTTCTACATCTATTTCAGCATCTGCAGTAAGCGCCCCAATCACCACTCCATTCATACCTAATCTTTTAGCGGTTTTGATGTCTTCCAACATCTCTTCAAACTCTAGATCGGTAAAATAGAAGTCGCCACCTCTGGGTCTGATAATCGGGTAAACATCAATATCTACACTTTTTCTTACCAATTTCATCATCCCCTCACTGGGTGTTGTTCCTCCTTCTAATCTTCCTCCACATAATTCTATCCTGTCTGCCCCTCCTCGTTGGGCATTGATGGCGGAATCAACAGTATATGAGCAAATTTCTAATGTTACGTTCATAATCCTAAGTCAGAAAAGGAGTCAAATAGTATGTAATAATACCTCTAAAGAAAGCTGTCATTTTACATATTAGAATCGTAGCTACTCCTTTTCCTTGTTTTTTAAGCTCCTACTTTGAGCAATAATGGTTAATAATTTTTAATCTCTAGAATGCTTTCATAGGAATAGTACTTTGAGCTCCCAATTGCTTGTTTGGTGTATTGGTCATTTCAAATTCTAATTCCCCACCGCTCATAATTTCTTTATGAGTGATGTACAAACGGTCAATTACTTTACCGTTCAGCGTAATCTTATTGATATATTTGTTCTCTTTTGATACGTTTTTAGCAACTACTTTAAATTGGTTTTCATTGGATGTATTAATTACAGCTTCTTCGAAAATCGGTGTACCAATCACATAAATTCCCTGTGCTGGGTTAACAGGATAGAAACCTAAACTACTGAACACATACCATGCTGATATCTGCCCGCAATCTTCGTTTCCACTGATTCCCTCAGGAGTATTATCATATTGTGTAAAAAGAATCTCGTGAACTTTTTCTTGTGTTTTCCATGCTTCACCAGCATAATCATATAAATAAGCAATGTGGTGCGATGGCTCATTTCCGTGAGCATATTGACCAATCAAACCAGTAATATCTGGTGAAACATTATCTCCTGTCAATTCTGAGGAAACGGTAAATAACTCGTCTAATTTAGATACAAATGCTTTTTTAGAAGGGAATAAATCAATCAAACCTTGCACATCTTGTAATACAAACCAGCTATGTTGGTAAGCATTTCCTTCTGTATAATCTGTATTTTCTCTATGGTTTGCTTCTGCTGGATCAAATGGAGTTCTGAAAGTACCATTCGTCAAGCGACCTCTCATAAATTCAGTTTTAGGATCGAAAAGTGGTTTGAAGCCCTCCGAGCGTTTCATGTATTGTACATAACCAGCGTCATCACCAACATGTTTCGCCACTTGAGCAATACACCAATCATCATAAGCATATTCTAAAGTCTTAGTTACAGACTCTCCTCCTTTGTCAGAAGGAATAAATCCATATTTCCTATAGGCTTTCAAGTCACGCTCATCTTGCATTGATGTCACTTTCATCGCTTCATAAACTCGCTTAGGATCAACACCTTCAATTTCCTTTAAGACTGCATCTGCTAAAACAGGCATGGCATGATAACCTGTCATACAGTTCGTTTCATTGCCTGCTAATGCCCATACCGGCAAAAGTCCTGTCTCATCAAAATGTGCTAGCATAGAATTGATAAAATCTGCATTTCTTTTTTCAGACTCTACAATTGTTGATAATGGATGAACAGCACGGAATGTATCCCAAAGTGAGAAAGTACTGTAATATCTGAAACCGTTAGCGTGATGCAATTCGTGGTCTGCACCTTTATAATTACCTTGCGCATCTGAGTGTGTCACAGGGGCAATTTTAGTATGATATAATGCAGTGTAGAAAATTTCTCTAGACTTTTCGTCTGTTGTTGTGATTTTGATCTGATTTAAAGCCTCTTCCCAAACATCACTTGCTTTCTGCTTTTTCAAATCAAAGTCAAAACCTTCTGCTTCTTGCTCTAAAGCTACGTGAGCACCTTCTAAAGTAGCTGAAGACACACCCACTGCGGCTGTGATTTGATTTTGTGCATCAACACTCTTGAAAAAGATTTGACCTACTAATCTTTCTCCTTCTTTCTCAATATTAATTTTCTCAATTGGCTGTGAGAATTTCATTTCAAAATACACTCTCTGATCTTCAGCCCAACCTTTTGACAAACGCTCCCCTTGCACTCTATAATCATCAAGTTGTACTAATGATGACTTCATTACACCATCCCAGTTCACTGCAAAACCCAGATTGACAATCATAGAAGGGCTTTCTGCTGATTGAGGGTAAGTCCATCTATGAAAACCAACTCTTGTCCCTGTAGTCATTTCAGCTTTGATGCCACTATTTTCCAATAAAACAGCATAATAACCAGGCTTTGCCACTTCATTATCATGAGAATAACGTTGTGTATAAGGCAGTTTATTGCGGTTTTGCTCCATTGGATCCAAAGCATGTGCTTTAGCAGTAGGCAACACGATTAAATCATTTAAATCTCCAATACCTGTACCACTCAAGTGCAAATGACCAAAACCTACTAATAATGAATCTGAAATATGATAACCACTTACCCAGTCCCAACCGCTCACGCCGTTGACAGGACTACACTGCACGCCTCCGTAGGGCAAAGTTGCACCCGGGAAGGTGTGACCATGCTCACCTGTGCCTATTAAAGGATCAACAAAATCTACTAATTTCTTTTCTTCTGCCTGTTTCGGCATATCAGTAGTACAAGCTGTCATTACAACCATAGGTGCGATGGCAGCCACTTTCAAGGTATTTTTTATGTATTGTAAGATCGACACGGTAATAAATTTTTAGTAAGACCAATAATGGTGCGGTTCTCATAAAGTGTTCTTTGTACAGCAAAAATAAAAAAAAACAGTAATAATCACGCATTCAAACATGCAAAAACACGCATAAAATTGCTAACCTTTGTAAATAAACACAGAGCAATGTTATTCTGTTCAATATTATGAATGTTATACCATACAAAAAGACCTCTAGCAACTGAATGCTAGAGGATATATCTTTGATCAAATTTGCACTTATCGGAAACTATACCATTGTTTTATACCTATAAAGTCAGGATTACTTGGCGAATTGGCTCTTTGTTCTTCGATGACTCTGTTGGTTTCTGAAGGGTGAACCGTCAATTCTCGATCTGGATAAGGGAACCTTGCAGGTCTTACATAGTTGGTCACTCCACCCAAATGCAAAGGCACATTTTCAGGTGTTGCAGAAGGTGTTAATGTCTCCAATAATGGGTCACCTGGGTATGAAGGTAAATTATAGGTTCCGTCATCTTCCTGCGATAATGTTGCTCGTACAATAGAAGGTTTGTTGGTTCTGTTCCAATTTGCGAAAGCGTTGTAACCATCTCCAATATTCGAAATCCAACTTTCATAAGCAATAACCTCCAATTTGTCTGTGGCATCATCATAGGCTTGGTTCGCATTGGCAATATAGGCTGCCACAGCGGCGTCATGGCTATAAGCATCATTGGTTTGCCTTTTATATAATTCCTCCATCTTCATTTCAAACTCTTTGCCTGGAAAATTGATAGCGTCATATTTTGATAAAGCTTGAGTTACCGCAGTTGTGAAGAAGGTTTTTGCATCCCCTGCCACCCCATATCGGATTACCGCTTCAGCCAACATAAAGTTCATTTCGTCAGCACCAATCACAATAGAAGGTGTTACTCTGTTGTATGTTGCGGGGGCTAAACTTGCTAGCGTAGCAAACTGTCCTTTTCCTTCAAATTCATAATCTGTTTGGTCAGCCCACAACGCCGCTTGAACTACTTGATCAGTACTTGAATTATGGAATAATCCTTTTGTTCCAAAAGCATTTTCACCATATCTCATTCCTCTGAAATGAACTTCCTTGAATTCATTGGGGCCTCCTGCTTGAGCAAATGGATCAAAATTGGTGTAGCGTGCAGTATCTTCCATACTCACATAAGCACTACCATCCAAAGTCAAGTGAGATGCTATTCTGAATAACCTTGGATCTTCTCTCTGTTGCATGTTTTTCAAGGCCAATTCACTCATAAAAGGTCCTGAAAAACCTCCAACTTCGCCTCTCACTGCCACACCTGTTCCATTGACATGCTGTCCCCATGGTCCACCTACATCTGCATGATTGACATACACAGCATTCGACCAATCTGTAATATAACCGCCGTCACCATTCATACCTTTCAAGAAAACCTCCTGTCCCTTTGTAGGATCAGCATGTGACATCATCATTCCAATTTTCATCAGTAATGAGTTGGCTAACCTCACGTATTTTTCTGCGCCTACTGTACTTGGCTCATACAATTCCGCCGCGTCCGTATTAGTAAACAGGTTTGTATTTGTCGAGGAATTCAGGAGTACACTTCTTGCTTCTTCAAGTTCTGTCACCATCGTATTCAATACCGTTTCCTGATCATCAAACTTTGGATAAAAATTTCGTTCAGTGAAACCCTGCCCTGCCTCTGTGTAAGGAATATCGCCATAAAGGGCTGTCATTCTAAGCAGGTTCACCACTTTGACAATTTGTGCTTGTGCAATTTTCCCTTCCTGACCTTCTTGTTCACCTAATCGGCTTTGAATATCAGTTATGTTTTTGACTACATCACCAAAAATCAAACTCCATGTGGCTTCTGTAAAACCATCATTCCGTCTAAAACCAGAACCTTGAGTATAATTACAAGCCAAATTTTGTGACAACGGGCCTGACATTATAAGATTTCCTCTAAAACCTTCATGTCCACTAGAGAACATTTTAAGCTGGGAGAATGTAAAAAGGTGTTTAGGATCCAAATCATTACTCTTCCATGGATCTCTATTCATTTCCTCAAACTCATCGGTACAGCCCATCAGCATAAACAAGGAAAGAATACTATATCTAAAATATTTTATGAATTTCATTATCAAAGAGAATTTAGAAGTTAGCATTTAATTTAAACCCGTAAGTTCTTGGGATCGTTAAGTTGGCAAACTCAATACCTTGTCCATTTCCACTAGTAAATGAAGATTCAGGATCTATGTTATCCGTATTTCTCCATAAATAAAACAGGTTAAAGGCATTGGCTGATACTGAAAGGTTTCGGATCGGTGTTTTTCCAAGCAAATCATTTGAGAATCGATACGACAAGGTCACTTCTCTTAGTTTTACAAATGATGCATCATAAATAAAATGCTCTGAAATTTGAGATACAGCTCCATAATATTGTTCAGGATCAATATTGTCTGTAAAAGGTGAACCATCCTCTCTTACTAAACCTCCAGGATTCCAAGTTTGATTAGGGTCATAAAATTCATCTCTGCCCGTCAGCGTGGATTCATGCTTACCTAAATTATAGAGATTAGATTCTGTTGAAGAATAGATCTCTCCTCCCCATTTTGAATCAATCAAGAATGAGAAAGATACATTCTTATAGGTGAATGAGTTTCGTAAACCCGTCATCCATGGTTGTACACCGTTACCAATGATATGAACGCCATCATCAGCCACTGGTCTACCACTGTCATCCACTATGATGCTATTGTTATCTGGATGTCTTTTATATTTCTTACCGACAATCACACCATATGATTCTCCAGGAATTGCCTGTACAGACACACTTCCTAAGGATAATAACTGGAATGAATTGACACCTTCCGTTAGTGATACCACCTCGTTGTCGTTATAAGCCATATTCAATGTGATATCCCAAGTGAAGTTATCATTCTGGATTGGCATATAATTCAGCATTAATTCTATACCTGAGTTATCGATCTGACCTGCATTGATCAGCGCTCTTTCAAATCCTGCACCTTTTGAAATGTCTACACCCAAAATCTGATTGACTGAAGAGGATTTATACCAAGCGAAATCCAATCCAAATCTATTTTCAAAGAATCGAAGATCAATACCAACTTCATAAGAGGTTTGTATGGCTGGCTTTAAAGTACTGTTTGGAATTTCCCCCCCTTCAACATTACCAATATTTACTCCATTGTGATTCCAACCATCTAAACCATATCTCAGATTAAGTTTGTAAGGATCTGTATCTGAACCTACTTGTGCTACTGAAGCACGAACTTTACCAAAGGAGAACCAATCCGGCATGGTCCAATCCATGTCTGAGAAAATCCATGATGCTGATAAAGATGGATAGAAGAATGAATTATTATTTAATGGCAGTGTAGAAGACCAGTCATTTCTTGCAGAAACATCCAAGAACAAATATCCTTTATAACCCACCGATGCTGTAGCATACACTGACGCTATTGCTCTTTCGCTTTTTCTGAAATCTTGAAATCTTGAAGAACCAGCAAGAGGGTTCTGAAAATCGATAGCGGTAAAGTTTTCAGATCCTGAGTCTGTATAATCTACCTCTTTGTGCATATAAGCACCTCCGGCATTGGCGGTAATATCAAAATCACCATACTGCTTATGGAACATCAATAAAAAATCGAAGTTGTTTTCTCTATCCAAATTGGTTCTTTCAAAAGCTCTACCTTGAGAAAACCTTGGCGTGAACAAAGGCTGTAAAACATTCTGACGGAAAGTACTATAATCTGTACCAGCTCTACCCATCAATTTTAAGTAATCAGTAAACTCATAGGTCAAGCTCACCATACCTATTATTCTATCCAGCTGATCTTGATTGACCACCTCGTTCAAAGTCCAGTAAGGGTTTTCATCGTCATTATTATAACCAATAGGTCTTCCGGTAGTTGGATCTTTGTAGTTTTGAAGCCATTCTTCATTAATAGTATTCGGAATTTGGATAAAATTGGCCATGTAGTTATTCACCGAATTACCCATTTCCAAACGGTTATGCGCTTGCTGATTGACGTAAGTTACTCTTGCATCAAGGGAAAGCTTATCATTGATCATTTGTGTTTTCCCTCTTAGGTTAAAGGTATTCCTTTTATACGTTGAGTGATCCACTTGCCCTTTACTGTCCATATTTCCATAAGAAAAACGTACCGTCGATTTATCATTACTTGAAGTCAATGCAATGTTGGTATTCCAAGTACGGCCAGTATGGAAAAAGCTTCTGTAGTTATCATAAGCACCCACCGGTCTTGTTACACCATCAAAAAAGCGCATGCTTTGACCATTAATTTTCGGGCCCCACATTGTTGTTACTGATTTAGGGTCTGAATCAGGAGGAAGCGTTCCGTTTGTACCCTGAGCATACACCTTTTGATCTTTTGGAGTAATTCCCAATGCATCAAAAGTAACGCCCACATTGAAATCTACTCCCAATGCTTTTCCTTTAGTTCCCGATTTAGTGGTGATCAATACCACACCGTTTATGGCTCTTGATCCGTAAAGTGCTGTAGCAGAACCACCTTTCAAAACGGACATAGATTCAATATCGTCAGGGTTGATGGAAGATAAACCATCCCCTGTGTTTACATCTCCAGAATCAGAACTATCGCCTGCATCTTTGACTTGATTATTAGAAATAGGCACACCATCCACCACATAAAGCGGTTGGTTATTACCACTTAGGACCGCATTACCTCTTATGACCACTCTTGAAGAAGAGCCAGCTCCACCAGAAACAGGTGCTACTTGTACCCCAGCCACTTTTCCAGAAAGAGAATTCATCACATTGGCTGAATTACCTGCTGAACCTAACTCCTCGGACCCCACCTCCGACATGGCATAGCCGAGCGAGCGTTCCGAACGTTCAATACCCAAAGCTGTTACTACAACTTCTTCAAGTTCTTCGGCATCAACTTCTAATTGGACCATAATGTCTGTCGCTGTAGAAACATCAACTTCTTTGGATTGATAGCCTATAAAAGAGAAAATGAGTGCGTTTTGATCATCAGTTAGCTGTATGGTAAATTTCCCATCCAAGTCTGTCACAGTACCTGAGGAAGTTCCTTTAACTAAAACATTAACACCCGGAAGTGGTGAATCGTCTGTAATATCTTTTACAGTACCTGTCACCACTTTTTCTTGTGCCAACAAATTACTCTGCATAACCATGATGCACAGTAACATAAGTAAGTATTTTTTCATTGTAGATTGAATAGAAATAAATTAGTTATATAATTTTTGATTAGACCTTTTTGGTTAAGAATGTAATTGAGTTATTGAATTAAATTAGTGTTTATTTTTTAATAATCTATAGAAAGAAAAGTATTCTGTATTTTTTGAATCACTATTTAAAGAAGTCGTAGAATAATTCTAATCACACAGAACTAAAAGTTCATTTTGGCCGTAAAAGCGAAAGAAAAAATCAAAGCACACTTATTATCAGCAATGTTATATGATGTAATATTATTTTTTACTCAATACTTCAATGATAATTCATAAAAAAAGAGGCTCAACAAAAAATGTTGAGCCTCAATGTGTTCATCTATTAGTTTAACCGTACTCCTGATTTCTCAGGCTTTCAAACTTTTTTCCTATTTTTTACTGTACCATTGTGGCACTGCAATAAAGTGAGTAGCTTCAGAAATTGAACCCCTCTGTCTTTGCATTGCAACACTCACATTGTCACCATTCGCGTTCAACTCCTTGTTTGGATAAGGGAAACGTGATGGTCTTACATAATCTGTCACACCCCCTCTATGCAATACTACTTCAAATGTTCCATCTAAATTTGCATCTGTATTTTCAATTGGATCTTTATCATATGAAGGAAGATCATAATCTCTTGCTTCTACAGGAACAACTTTGTTCAAGAATGAAGGGCCTCCAGTACGGTTGACTAAAGTAAATGAAGTATATCCATTTCCGATTTGCGATAACCAGTGTTCCGTTACTACAATATCACGTTTATCTGCCGCTGCATTATATCTTGCCACTGCATCATTCACATATTGAGTTTTGTTCTCATTGTGATTGTAATCTGGGTTAGTTTGTTCTTTGTAAAGGTTTGAGAAATTGTTCTCATAATCTCCACCACCAAAACCAAGAGCGTCATATTTTGAAATCGCTAATTCTACACCTCTTCTAAAAGCATCATTATCATTGATACCGTAAGCTGGAATAGTAGAAGCCTCAGCAATTAAGAATGCAATCTCATCCGCACCTACAATAATAGAAGGCATCGTTCTGTTGAACGTTGCTGGGTTCATACCTGCAAGTGTGATAAACTGTCCTTCATTTTGGAAAGTATACTCCGTTCTATCTCCTGCATTTTGATTTCTCCAAAAAGATGCTTGTTGTGTTGCATCTGTATCTTTTCTATAAAACAAACCTCTGTTGCCATCACCGTTGTCACCAAAACGAAGACCTCTGAAGTGTACTTTCTTGAACTCTCCTTCTGCTCCTGCTTGTGCAAATGGATCAAAATTGTGGTATAATGAAGGGTTATCTACAGCTTTACTTACGCCTCCTACAACGTCACAATGTGCTACAAGTCTGAAGATGCGTGGAT
Organism: Flammeovirga sp. SJP92; assembly: GCF_001583495.1. Lineage (GTDB taxonomy): Bacteria > Bacteroidota > Bacteroidia > Cytophagales > Flammeovirgaceae > Flammeovirga. The sequence goes on from NZ_LQAQ01000061.1 coordinate 28,272, forward strand.
CATGATTAGCTTGCATATATTTCAATGCTACTTCAGAAAGATATGCGTGAGAGAAACCACCTACTTGTCCTTCAACAGCAATACCAATACCGTTTACGTGCTGTCCCCAAGGACCACCTGCTTCAACGTGTCTTACATAAGAAGCATCAGCCCATGATGAAATGTAACCTCCATCATCATTGTAACCCATTTTGAAGATCTCAGCACCTCTAGAAGGGTTAGCCTCTGACATCAACATACCAATCTTGATCAATAAAGAGTTGGCTAATTTAGTGTACTGATCTTTCTTATCAGTTGAGGCATCATACGCATCGTGAGAAGTGAATTGTTCAGCTGAAGAAGCTTTGATGGCAGTTCTTGCATTCAATAGGTCTGTCACCATCATTTCCAATACTTCCTCTTGAGATTCGTATACTGGATAATAGATGCCTTCTGTGAAGCCTTTACCTGCAGTTGAGTAAGGAATATCACCATACAGTTCAGTAGCACGAAGCATATTCACCACCTTGATGATATCAAACTGAGCGATGTAATGATCCACTCCTTCCTCTTGCTCAAGTCTTACTTTTGAGTCCTCAATGTTCTTGATGATATCTTTGAACAATAATGAGAAGGTAGGTTCTGTATAACCATCATTGGTAGTGAAACCTATACCTGTTGAGTAAGCACAAGCTGTATTTTGAGCATAAGCTCCACCCATAATGATAGAAGATCTCCAAGCTTCATGACCTGAAGCATACATTTTTGCTTGAGAAAAGGCCATGATGTGTTTTACATCGATGTCGTTTGATGTCCAAGGGTTGTCATTTATCTCTTCAAATCTATGAGTACAACCCATTAGTGATGATGCAGCAACAGTAGCCGCTAATAATATATTTCTTAATTTCATTTTTTCAACTTTTAGAAGTTAGCATTTAACTTGAAGTTCAATGTTCTTGGAAGTGCTAAAGTCGCTGACTCAACACCCGATACATTTCTTGAACTGAAACTTGCTTCAGGGTCAACATTTGGAGTGCTTTTCCATAAGTAACCTACGTTAAATGCTGAAGCAGTTAGGCTTAAGTTTTTGATTGGAGTTTTTTGCATCCATTGCTTAGGGAACATGTACGAAACTGAAACCTCTCTAAGCTTAATGAAAGATGCATCGTATAAGTTAAACTCTGCAATTCCTCCATAACGGCCCCAGTACTGTTGTGGATCTACGTTACCTTCAAATTTCTCATAAGTAACATCTCCATTATCTCCTTCCACAGCTGTGTAAAGGTTGCCAGGGTTCCAAGTACCTCCGTTGTAGAATTCTTCTCTTCCTGCCACTGTGTTTTCATGCTTACCAGAAGCATACATTGAAGCATTTGTTGAAGAGTAGATATCGCCACCAAACTTACCGTCAATAAGGATTGATAAGCTTAAGTTTTTATAGTTGAATGTGTTTCTCCAACCTGCCATCCAAGGCTGTACACCGTTACCGATGATTGAAGGCTCATCTTCTTGCATGATACGACCTTCGCCGTCTACTACAAATCCTCCTTCAGGAGTTCTTAATGCTTTCTTCGCAACTAATGCTCCGTAAGCTTGACCTGGGTTGGCTTGGATAGAAATACCACCTGCTGAAGCAATTTCATAGAAATCTACGCCTTCTGTTAATGAAACTACTTCGTTATAGTTATATGCCGCATTTACAGCTGTAGTCCATTTGAAGTTTCCTTTTTCAATTGCTTTGAAATCCATTGCAAATTCCCAACCTCTGTTCACAATCTCACCTGCGTTGATGATTGCTCTGTCATATCCTGATACATCTGAAATAGATACTGGGATAATTTGATTTACAGAAGATGATGAGTAACGTGCAACATCAATTCCTAACTTATCATTGAATAATCTTAAGTCCATACCAAATTCATAAGAAGTTTGGATTGCTGGCTTCAAGTTGGCATTTGGAATATCATTTCCTTTGATGTTACCGAAGTTTAAGCCGTTGTGATCCCAGTTATCAATATCATATTGTAAATACAAGCTATATGGATCTGTTGCTGAACCAACTTGTGCCCATGAAGCTCTTAACTTACCAAATGATAACCACTCAGGAACACTCCAATCCATGTCTGAGAATACCCAAGTACCTGATAATGAAGGGTACAAGAATGAGTTATTGTGCATTGGTAAAGTTGATGACCAGTCATTACGAACAGAAGCATCTAAGTATAAATAACCATTGTAACCTACTGAAGCTGTTGCATATAATGATGTCATCATCATTTCATAAGTAGAGTACGATTGGAATACATCACTACCTGCTCCAGGGTTTTGGAAGTCAGATGATGAGAATTTTGATGATCCTACATCTGTGAAGTTTCTGATTTGGTGTAAATAAGCACCACCTGCGTTCACATTGATATCAAATTTACCTACTTTCTTGTTGTATGAAATTAAGAAGTCTGAGTTTGATTCCATTTCAAGGCTCGTTCTTTCAAACGCTCTACCTTGTGGTTGCCATGGAGAATATAATGGATCTAATAAATTCAATCTCATTGCACCGTAATCAATACCTGTACGACCTAAGATTTTTAAGTCATCTGTGATGTCATAAGTTACTGAAGCCATACCTACCACACGATTCAACTCATCCTCATTTTTACGCTCATGAATATACCAATAAGGGTTTTGATCTTGGTTTGTATAACCAATTGGTCTACCTAAATCATCTTTGTAATCTTTCAACCAGTGGTGTGAAATTGTAGAAGGCATACCAATTAACATTGACATATATGAGTTAACTGAACTACCCATAACCAATCTATTATTCGCTTTCTGATTGGTGTAGTTAAGACGAGCATCAACTTTAATTTTCTCACTCAATTTCACATCACCTTTAATTGAGAAAGTGTTTCTCTTATAAGTCGAGTTTTGAACCATACCACGGTTATCCATATTCGAGTAAGAGAAACGGATAGACCCTTTTTCAGTTGATCCATAAGCACTTACCGATGTATTGCTAGTTAGACCTGTACGGAAGAAATCATCGTAATTATTGTAATGCGTAAGTGCTCTTTCCTTACCGTCATAATAAGCTGTGTTTAATTGTCCTTCGATTTTTGGCCCCCACATCCCTAACTGATCTCTATCTGAAGCTAAACGGCCATCTGAACCGTTACCGTATACGCTTTGCTCATTTGGAGTAATTCCAATGAAATCCATTGAGAATCCTTGTGAGAAATCAACACCTGATGATCCTTTTTTACCTGACTTTGTTGTGATTAAGATTACACCATTGATGGCTCTTGAACCGTAAAGTGCTGTTGCTGAACCACCTTTCAATACTGACATTTCAGCAATATCATCAGGGTTCAATGATGAAAGACCGTCACCTGTTGAGATATCTGACTCATCTCCATCGCTACCATCTGCTAAGATGTTATTTGAAATCGGGACTCCGTCAATTACATATAACGGTTGGTTATTACCACCTAACATAGCGTTACCACGGATAATCACTTTTGAAGCAGAACCTGCACCATTAGAAGGAGTGATTTGTACACCTGCCACTTTACCAGACAATGAGTTCATCATGTTACCGGTAGCGGCACCGTTGCCCATATCTTCTGCTTTTACACCTTGTACGGCATAACCAAGAGATCTTTCCTCTCTTTCAATACCTAAGGCTGTCACAACTACTTCATCAAGTTCCTCAGCATCAATGTCTAATTTTACATTAACTTTAGATGATGAAGCAACATTAACTTCTTGTGTTTGATAACCTATAAATGAAAATACTAATGTTTTCTGTTCTTCTTTTAATAAGATTGTGAATTTACCATCAAGATCTGTAACAGAACCTAATGAAGTACCCTTTACTAAGACATTCACGCCCGGAAGTGGCGAATTGTCTGTAGCGTCCTGAACTATACCAGTTACTGCTCGCTCCTGAGCATAGGTGTTACCTAACATCCAAAGGATGCCTAATAACGTTAGTAGACATTTTTTCATGTTTGTCAAAAGAATAGAATTAGATACGAAAATAAAGTTTGATACATTTAGGTATAGAGCGTCCCCTTCACCTACTGTAGCTAAAGCCTTTTTTGTAAAAAAAATTTAAATTTAGAATCGAAATTCGTGTTGTCTGTCGTCAGATTGAAGTTAATACACAATTTCAACCATTCTTTGTCATTTGAAGAACTACCATCTTGAAAAATTAGGGAATAGGAATCCAGTCCCACTCTTTCTAAAAAGTGAATTCAGATAAATAAACAGTGTTAGTAATTGATTTTGTTGTGTATTTAGGGCTTTTTTTAATTCATTTCATTTCATGCTTCATGCGATTTGGACTAAATGACCTCGACTCCTTCATTTACAAACGGTCGCAGTACATCGGAGGTAGGATTAAGTTCCGTAATAATCGTATTCACATGCTTTAGCTTAACACCTAAGAAAGGCTGAGCAGTCATTAACTTATCTGAAGCTGCTACTGAAATCACCTTTCTTGAGGCATTTGCCATTGCCCCTTTCACTTCTACTTCTTCTCTATCGATATCAGTAATACCACGGTTGACATCAATACTTCTTGTTCCCATAAAGCATAAATCTGCTTTAATGTCTGACAACTCATTGATTACAGAATAACCAACAGTTACCAAAGCATTTGGAAGCAACTTTCCTCCCAAGAAATAAACATCAAGAAAACGATAAGGAGCCAGACTTGTTGCTATAGGTAAACAGTTTGTGATAATGGTTGCTTTCAAGTCTTTTGGCAACTTTTTCGTAATCTCCAAGTTGGTGGTACCACCGTCAATCAAAATTACTAAGTCATCTTTGATCAAAGAAATTGCTTTATCAGCGATTACTTCTTTTTTAGCTTTTGAATAGACTTCTCTATCTTCATAACTGAATGGAATATAAGAAGATACATCTGAATGCTCTTCGGTGCTATCTGCATTTTTCACTGCACCTCCATGCACTCTTCTGATTTTTCCAGAATCAGACAACTCACGCAAATCTCTTCTGATTGTATCTTCTGATACATTCAGGGAAATGCTCAATTCAGATGATAAAACTTTATTGTTTTTTCTGATTTCATCCAAAATAAATTGTTGTCTTTCTTCTTTTAGCATTTTATGATCGTGACTAGATGAATAAAGTGTTTTGATTACACCACAAACATATAAAAACACGCATAAACACGCAAACACTATTTGAATTATCTTCATTAATAAATGTAAATAATTACAACTTTTTAATGAAAACAGTTATTAACAGGCAAAAAAAGGGTGCATGAGACGAATTATCAAAAAAAATAAAAACATGCACACACAACAATAAAACACTTAAATTCAACTCAATACAGCATTCTCACTCCAATCTAACATCGTCAACAACAAGCAAAAACATGCAGACATAAAAAAAGAAAAGCATTTCTGCTTTTCTTCTTAATATTTTTTAACAGGTTAAAATTAACTTAAAACCGCAAACTTCTCATGTGATTCCAAATAAGCTTTCACTTGCTCCATCAACCACATTGGAGTTGAAGTTGCTCCTGAAATACCAACTTTATCTCCTACATCAATCCAAGACAAATCAATTTCATTCTCATTTTCGACAAAATAACTTCTTGGATTATTTTTCAAGCACACATTGTATAATGCTTTTCCATTGGAAGACTTCTTACCACTCACAAAGATAATAACATCCATTTCTCCAGAGAATTTTACCATCTGAGGCTCTCTGTTTGAAACTTGTCGGCAGATACTATCATTTGCATTAAACAATGTCTCATGAGCACCTTCTCCGTGCACTTCATCAATTCTCTTTTCGATTTCAGCTTTCAGTTCATAAAACCCTTTTGTGGATTTTGTCGTCTGGCTAAATAACGTCACAGGTTGATTGAAATCTACTAATTCTAAATCTTCGATTCCCGTCACTATAATACAGTTATCACCTGTTTGACCTGTTAAACCGATTACCTCAGCGTGTCCAGGTTTGCCATAGATAACCAACTGCCCTTCTTGACTTGATGTTTTATCGTAAGCATTTTTTACACGGTTCTGCAGTTTCAGCACTACCGGGCAAGATGCATCAATCAACTCAATATTGTTTTCTATTGCAGTTTTGTAAGTTGCAGGAGGCTCACCATGTGCTCTAATCAATACCTTACAATCACTTAGATCTTTCAATTCATCGCGATCAATCACTACTAAACCTTTTTCACGAAGACGTTTCACCTCCATATCATTATGGACAATATCTCCTAAACAATACAATTTTCCAGAATCATCCATTTCTTCCTCTGCCATTTGTATTGCAAACTCAACGCCGAAGCAGTAGCCTGATTTATGATCTATAGTAACTTCCATTAGTGTATTTTTAATTTGAGAACATTGCAAATTTAAGAACTTTAATTGAGTGAATTAAAAAATTTACTCTTCAGGAATGAATTTTTCAATTTTATTTAATTCTCCCCTTTTCACTTCTTTCAAATCGTATTTCGATGGAGATAAAACTTCAATCAAATGCTCCATTGCTTTTTCAGGAAAAGCGGTTTCTCCACAGGTGTAAAAATCAACCGAAACGAACTGATGCTCAGGCCATGTATGTATGGCAAAATGGCTTTCTTGTATCACCACTACACCAGAAACTCCATAAGGTGAAAAATGATGGAAAACAGATTGTACAATAGTGGCATTAGCAGCTAAAGCCGCTTCTTCCATCACTTTTTTCATGACCTCAGGACTGTTGAGTGCTTCATGATTACATGAATACAATTCACCTAAAAGTTGCTTCCCTAAAAAAATTTCTTCTCCTTTATAAAAACTCATTTATGTATATCTCCTAAAATTAAACAACCAATGTTGAACAAATTTGTTTGTATTTTTTTACTTTTTCTATTAACAAACAGCTGTATCAAAACACAAGTAACTGATACTTTATTATATACGATACCTTTGGCAATTGATACTAAAATGGATCAAAAAATTCATTCAATTATCAAAAAAAAGGTAGCACAAGACAAATACTGGCAATCTATTGCTGATTTATCAGATTCTGCTTTTGTTGAATTGATCAAAATGGACAGCATGTTTGTACTGGACATACGTTATGCTACTGATAACAATTTCACAAAAAAGGTCCTCTACCCTTGTTCTAAGGCAATGCTTCGTAAAAAAGTGGCCTTACAACTTATAAAGGTACAACATGAACTTCTTAAAAAGGGTTATAGAATAAAATTATTTGATTGTTACCGTCCATTAAGTGTACAATGGAAGATGTGGGAAGTTTATCCTGACCGCCGCTATGTGGCTGACCCTAGAAAAGGCTCGTGGCACAACAGAGGTTCAGCGGTAGATTTAACACTTTGCACCATGGACGGCAAACAAGTAGAAATGGGCACTCCTTATGATTTTTTCGGTAAGGAAGCATGGCCTGCTTATAAGGATTTACCACATAACGTCTTAGAAAACAGGCAATTATTGGCCGACACTATGTGGAAATACGGGTTTGGTCCTACTTCGACAGAATGGTGGCATTACTCTTATCGATTCATGAATTTTGATGTATCTGACCATTCACTCAATTGTGGTGATTAATAAAAATATTAAAAAATACATAATAAGGTACTGGCTACTAATATTTTATGAAATAATTTCATACATTGTTAAAACAAAAGATGAAGACTTTTAGTCGCTATCTTTTCTATAAATATTTTAACCATTAATCATGAACAATCGCTTCCAACATGATTGTATTTAAAAATGAATCAGCATTTGTGGAATGGAACACCCTCACAAATACTATAATTTGTAACTGGAAAGCTGTTACTAACTCGATGAAAATGGAAGAGGTAATTGAATCCATTGTAGAAATTCGGAACGAAAACAAAATTAAAAACTATGTATCCAATCGAAGTCACTTAAATTATTCCTGGTCAGGATTACCGGAATGGCATTTATTTTTTGATGCCGACTCTACATCCCTATTGAATTTTGAGGATGTTTATATTATTGACCCACATCTTAACACCAATGAACAGCTAAAAGATTCACTTGAAACAATATCTGATAGCATAAGTAATCAATTTGAATATAAAACCTTCCGAAATTATAAAGTATATGAAAGCGTCGCTGAAGGTTATATTATTAAATAACAAAAGGCCCACTCGACAAAGTGGGCCTTTTGTATGCTAGAAATTTGCTACACTACATCCTCATTTTTCTCTTTTAAATAAAAATAAGTACGTTCCTGTGAGCTTTCTTGATGAGAATAATGGTTTAAATGCACATTGATCTGATCACCATCAATGATTCTTCCTTTCACATTATCTTCCCATTGTATTTGCATTATATCTTTAATGATCTGGTAATTCTCTTTCTCCAACACCGGAGTTATAACTTCAATACGATGATCAATATTTCGAGTCATCCAATCTGCAGAACCAATATACATTTTCTCATCTTCTCCTGATCCGAAAATATAAACCCTGGAATGCTCCAGAAAACGGTCAATGATGCTTATTACTTCAATATTTTCACTTTGACCTTCTACACCTGGAATCAAACAACAGATACCTCTCACAATTAAGCGTATCTTCACACCTGCATTACTTGCCTTGTATAAATGCTTGATCAGTTTCGTATCTTCAATGCTATTGAGCTTTAAGAACACCCTTCCTTCTCCCCCATTCTTTGCTTTCTTCATTTCTCTATCAAGAAGTTGATCAAAAGTTGCTCTTGATGTAAATGGAGAAACTAGCAAATGCTTCACTTTTGGTACTATTAGGTCTCCTTCCAGCACTCTAAAAACTTGATGTACTTCTTGTGCTAAATTTACGTCAGCTGTCAGCAAACCAAAATCGGTATAAATTGATGCAGTTCTTTCATTGAAATTCCCAGTGCCGATATAGGCAAAACACTCATTGGTTGCTTCTTTTTCGATGTACATTATTTTGGAATGCACCTTAATACCCGGATAGCTGTAACGTACATTTGCTCCAGCATCTTCCAATCTTTTACCCCACTTTATATTATTCTCTTCATCAAATCGAGCTTTCGTTTCAATGAATACGAATACTTTTTTACCATTCTCTACTGCTCTAAGCAACGCTTTCGCAATTTTGGAATCCGAAGACACTCTATATAAAGTAATCTTTATTGTGGTCACATCCTTATCTTCAGATGCTTCTTCGATCCACTTCAAAATGCCATTATAAGACTCAAATGGAAAATGTAATATCCGCTCCTTCTCTTTAACCACTGAAAACAGCGGTTTATCAGTTTTGATAAATTTAGGATCAATAGGCGGAAGTTTCTTATTTTCCAGTTGTTCACCAATAGGATTAGGAAAGCCAAAGAAGTCTTTCATTTTATGATATACACCACCATAAACAATATCAGTATCATTGATATCCAAAACAGTCTGTAATTGTGTATCTGTTTCTTTATCCACTTTTGCATCAATCAAAGCCCTTGTAATCTGCCCTACATTACGGTTAGACAATGAACTTTTGATTTTTTCTAATAAGTTGCCTGAATATTCGTCTTTAATGTATAATTCTGCGTCTCTTGAGATTTTAAGCTCATAGAAAGTCTTGTGGTATTTTTCTTCAAGGTATACTTTCAAAATATCATCAATGTAAGCAATCTTATGGCCTTCTGCTGTAGGAAGTTCAATAAATCTATTTCCCTCAGGCACCTGCACACAAATAATCCCTCCACCTGTTTTTGCTGTAATCAGGTATAATTTTTCATTCTCAATGAAAAGGCATTCTTCTTCAGATGAAAAATCTTCTTTTATCGCTAAGGGTTCTGAAAGTTTATTGCTAATATAATCAATGGCAAATTCTTTATACCCATCACTTATTTCTACCGCAGATACAATATGAATTCCTAGAGCATTTAATTCAGGAGTTATTTCATTTCTGAAAATACGACCCAGTAATTCTCCTTGTCTATCTACTTCTTTCTTTATTTCCTTTAATAGCCTGTTTGGCTTTGTAATCAGTTTCTTTCTTAATTCTTTATCTAGATGTTTAATTTGACGGATATCTGATACTCTCACCTTAAAAAATTCATCAAGATTTGAGGAGTAAATCGCTAAAAATTTAATTCTTTCATACAGTGGATTTCTTTTATCTTGAGCTTCTTGCAAAACTCTTTCATTAAAACGAAGCCATGATAAGTCGCGATTAAAAAAAGTATATTTCATAGTTTATTTATCTCTATTGTAAGTTCAAAAGCAATATTAAACCATATACGGAAAATGTCCTCATTTTGATGATTACAAAAGAGTTAAAATATTTAATAGCACACTAAAAATGAGCCTTTACATTGGAATTCATCTCAATAAAAAAGGTTTCAACCTCCACCTAGGAAATTGAAACCTTTAAATGACATCAGTTAGAGTATGTCTAGCTAATATATTTTATCAAAAGAGATATGTTTCAAACATGCTCTTATACTTCTGATGAATTATGATTTAGCACCTAACATTAAGTTTTTCAACTTTTTGTCTGCTGGCTTGTTGCCTAACCAAATTCCAAAAAGTGCTCTTTGGAATTCTGCACCAGTAACAGTAGTTAATAATTTACCGTTTTTATATGCTTTTAATTCTTGACCTGAAGTAACAAATTTAAAGATGTCACCCACTTCAATCTCCTCACCGAATACAGCGATAAAACTATCGATTTCGGACTGTAAACTAGAAGTGTCTCCACCTAAAGAGTTTTTAAACCCAGCTCTTACAGTTTCCTCCATCTTTTCTGCAGTGATCAAACTTGAGATAATATCAAGCTGGATCATTTTCATGTCACTACTGTATAAGATTTTGTTCGCATCTGATGATTTTCCAGGTAAATAAAGACTTCCCACATACAATGATAAGAAGTACTTTGATCTTACTCCTGCACCATTGAGTTGAAGTTGAGTTCCGTCTTCCTGCACTGAGTTTTGAAGAACTACATCTGAAATCTCTGTTGTTTGTGCACTGACAGTTACCACTGACATAACTGTAAGTAGAAATGCGATAAATGCTCTTTTCATCTTATTTAATTCTATAAAGTGTGTTTAAAGGTTTCGAAGGTGCGCTTTTTTTTAGCCACCACAAAGTTTTGTCTTTGAAAGATAACAAAAATTTATTTATGAATAAACGTTCACGTTTAAACTCTTATTGTATCCTTATTCGCTAATTTTATTTCTATCCATTTCACAAAACGATCCAATAGCTTGTAATACAAGGCTATGAAGAGCAAAATATACATTACCCAAAGGATGACGATGTTGAACCAGAAGGTCTTATGAAGGTTGCCCATAAAATGCTTCTGAGGTGCAAAAAAGTGCGTTCTGAAATCAAAAGGACCTTTCGCTTCATTGGGTGCGTGGTAGATTGGATAAATTCGTTGCACAAGTTTAGAACCGTATTCTACAATTCTCTTTTCTGCAATTATATTTTTTACAAATTCTGTGACTTTATCATTAGTATAGGTATCTCTCAGATCAAGGTACTTTTCTTTACCATACTTATCCAATAAATCTTGTACTTTTTCTTCCTTCTTTTTCTTCCAATAGATATAAGCCATGTTAACATGTTCTCTTGCATCTAAGAAGAATTGATGAAGTTTATTAGCATCTGCTAAAGTGAAATCATTGGGATCAAAATCGATTTTAAAATCCATTTCAGCTCCATACTCATCTTCATTTTCGAAGTTTTTACATTCATGGGCTAACAGTACAAGGTTATCTTCAAACTTAGAGCGTGTAATTTTATCCTCTTCTTTATTGTGAAGATACAACTTGCAGTCCTCCAATTTACTAATTAAAGTGGGAATATAATACGTCCTTAAATAATCTGCAGAGTGAATTTCAGTATCTAACGTGAAGAAATGTTTTTCAAATAAGTTATCAGAAAACTGTTCCACCATTAATCCTTCAAAGGCCCATCTTGAAGCCATCAATTCACCCACCATGGGAACTTTACCTTCCTGATTTTTGAAGACAGGGTTAATGTTAGCATACTGCACAACCACCCCACCCAAAAGTAATTGAGGAATCAAGATAATTGGAATCAGAATATAAACCGTTGCCACAGATTTAAATGCACTGGAAACATTCAATCCAATCATATTGGCCACACAAGCAGTGGAGAAAAGCATAACGAAATACTCCAGATACATTGACCCTATGCCCATGATGGTATTGCCAATCAATACAAAAACTAATACTTGAATTGCTGACATTCCTGAAAGAATAGCCATTTTAGAACATAAATAGGATATCCTACTCAGTGATAAGTAAACTTCCCTTTTCCGTATTTTCCGGTCTTTAATAAGTTCTTCCGCACTGATCATCAAACCGAGGAAGAGAGCGACAATAACTGCCATAAAGATATAGGAAGGCATGTTCATGTTCTCTCTGAATACATAATCTACCCTATTACCTAATTCATCTAAATGATAAAAATAAACTATCAGTGACAGCATCAAGGCCAACAACGGTGCTTGCAGTAAATTGACCACCAAATACTGTTTATTATTAAGTTTTGTATTCAAATCCCTTAAAACAAAGATTCTGAATTGCTTTATTTTTGAAGGAAGATCTAACACACTTTTAGGTGGCTCTTTGACAGTATCAATCTTAGGAACCTTTACATATTCTTTATAGCGTTCAAACCAATGTTCCGGCTTCCACTTTCTCTTTCTAGTCCTTCTACCATATTCATCCAATACTTTGGATTCAATGATTTCAAAAACCTCTTCAGAATCCACATTACCACATCGCGTACACTCACTTTCAACATCTGCATACATGGCTTCTTCTTTGAAATAACTTACCGCAGTAATCGGATTTCCGTAGTAAACAGGGTATCCACCAACATCCAACACCAACAATTTATCAAACATCTTATAAATATCTGATGAAGGCTGATGAATGACTACAAAGATCAACTTCCCACGGTTTGTCAACTGACGCAAGAGATCAATAACGTTTTCTGAATCTTGAGATGAAAGCCCTGAAGTAGGTTCATCTACAAAAAGTACACTCGGTTCCCTGAGCAGTTCAAGACCAATATTCAATCGTTTGCGCTGTCCTCCACTGATAGTTTTCTCCAGTGGGTTACCAACTTTAAGGTCTTTTACGGCATACAAACCCAAGTTCTCAATTGTTCTCATGATGATTTTTTCTACTTCATCATGATCAGAATGAGCAAAACTTAGCTTAGCTGCATAATATAAATTCTCGTATACAGTTAATTCTTCTATCAAAAGGTCGTCTTGAGGCACATACCCCAATACACCTTTCACTTCTTCGGGACTGTTGTGAATATCAATACCATTGATCAATACTTCCCCGTATTTAGGTTTATGTGTACCATTCAATACATTGAGCAAAGTAGACTTCCCTGATCCACTAGCCCCCATCAGAGCCACCATGTTTCCTCCTTCCTCTATGACGTCAATATCATGCAGACCTTGCTTTTTCCCGAAGTAGTAATTGATTTTCTTAGCTTCAAATGAAATAGGGTCTGTTGACTCACTGCCAATAAAAATGGCGGCAATCTCAGAATGATAAAGGTTCACTGAACCACTTTTAGGAGTATTAATACGGATCACACCACCCACATCTAGCGGATAGGCTCTTCCTGTCTGCATTCTTTCTCCGTTAATCACAAAAATTTGACCTTTCTTAGTCGTTTTCACGAAGTACATTCTTGCCAAAGGCATGTAAAGTACAGCCAAAGGAACATCTACATCTCTTCTGTAAAGATGCTTTCCTTCTGTTTTAAAATCTTTATCATTGGTAATAGTCAAACAACCTTCTATCTCAGAGAGTTTATGTACATCGTTCGTATTCATAAACTTCTGCATTCTATCCAGCCTGTTAAAGTCAAGGTTGAATGCGTCGCAGATCACTCTCATGATTGCCTGTTCTTCTTCAGAGAATACTCCATTGGAATAAGCCAGTTCCAATAAGTCTATGACCATTACAATACGTTGCCTCAGAGTAAGATCTCTAGCCGCCGAAAGTGCAATTGATCGTATCAACTCTTCATCGACATTCTGTCTTGCTTGCAGTTCAAATATTTCAACGTATGTATTGGTATTACTCTCGTGAAGTGTATTTTTTAAGTATTCCTCTAAAATCTCCAGTGCTTCATCAATAGATCCGTCAGCACAGGCCATGATTGCAAAGAGTTTGGTAAGAGATTTTAATACTTTTTCGTTCATAAGTAAGATTGTTTCGTAAAGCTGAAATAGGATGCTTACGTCGTCATTCAGTTGTTGTAATAGTATTATAAAGAAACAAAAAAAGTCCTGTGTTTTCAAACACAGGACTCTTAAATCTATAGGATTCTAAAAAACTATTCAGAAACCGTCATTGTTCTTAATTTTTCAACAATCACTGAAATACCTTTAAGATCGTCAGCTTTTAACTGATATCCACCTTTGTTGTCTTTCAATTTTTCATCGAAGTTAAGCTTGTCATATTCTGCTTGTAATGCTTTGAATGACTTTGCATATTCTACTGCTTTGTCACTACCATTTTGCAATGGTGCTAAGATCTCAACGATAGCGTCAATTGACGAACGTTGTTTAGCAATAGAAGACATTAAGTCTACTAATAATGCATCTCTAGCCGCTTCAGGAAGATCCGCCGGAGCGTTATGTACCAAACCTAATGAAATGTGTAAAGCTTCTAAAGTTGTACCTGTCACGATTAACGCTGCAACGTCATACTGTGAATTAGTATTTAAGAATTGCTTTACTTTTCCTTCTGATGCTGAAATTACTTTCAACATTGCTTCTTTATCTGATAAAGATTTCTCTAACTTTTCGCTTAAGTCTTCACCCATTGCTTGTGAGATACCTAATTTATCAGATAATGTTTTAGCTGTTGTAAAGTAATCAATTGCTTCTTGTGCTTTACCAAAAGCTGATAAATAAGCAATATCAGAGATATAAACACCAAAGTTTAATGCTGAAGAGGCTTCAGTTAGTGTGTAAGATGTTGCACTCTCTCTTTTATTTAAAAGAGTAGCATCAAACTCAGCACCACTTCTTTCTAATAATACAGGAATTGCTGTTGGCTCAGGAGCATTGTTAAGAATAAGATTGAAGTCAGCTTTTGTAGCTTTTTGAGCTGCGATTTCTTTCTTTGCTTCTTCTTTACTCTGTGCAGTTTCAGATGAACCACCACACGCTACAAGAGAAGTTGCTAAACCACATGCTAAAGCTACTTTCCCTAATTGCTTGAATTGTGAGCTGAATGTCATAATTTATAAAGTTCGATCAGGTTTGTCTAAAAAATATTATGCTCAAAAATAATTGTAAATATTATATATCAAAAAAATTAAACATAATTCATTGATAAAAAAATTATTTTAAATCAAATGATCTTATCTTTGCCTTATGGAAAACGAACTAGGTTTTATCTCACAGATGTTTGATACTTTATATCTGTTTCCCGAAGAGCTGGAAGATATAGAGATCCCTGAGGAAGAGCTTGAAAAGGAAGAGGAGAAGGTAGAAGAAAAGGCTTCTGAAACAGAAAAAACTCCAGCAATCACTCCTAAAAAAGTGATTCGAAAACAACTTCCTACTGATTACTATGGTGAAAATAAAAGACATATCGTCATTTTTATTGAGCATAGTGGTGTTGATATTTTTAGAAGTAAAGAGTTTCAATTGTTATTAAAAATATTGGGAGCTTTACAGCTTACACTTCAAGAAGTGGCAGTCATCAATGTTTTAGAACAGAAAGAAAATCTAGAAGCATTGGTTAATAAACTGCAACCTCAATATTTCCTGTATTTTGTCAATCACAATGAAAGTCCACTTTCTAATGAAAAAATAGCAAAATACATCCCTACGGAAATTGACGGTCATCAAGCTGTGGCGGCGGACGGGCTGACAAAACTCCTATTGGATGTGGATAAGAAAAGGGAATTATGGATGGCCTTGAAAATTTTATTCGAGTTATAATTTCCATCCTTTTAAATACAAAAAGTCCTATTTACAAATTAAGAAAATGTAAATAGGACTTTTTATTTATTATTCTAACAAGTGAAGCTGAAGGCTTCTATTTGATTGGATTATATCATTAACAACCTCCAAACACCCGTGATAAACACCAGTACTAAACCTGCCGGTGTAAGGTATTTCCAGCATAATGTCATCAATTGATCCACTCTTAATCTAGGGTATGTCCATCTGATCCACATTTGTACAAATACTAAGAACAATGCTTTGCTCATTAACCATACAAATCCCCAAACATAAGCTGATATTTCTCCCATAGTCCCCGAAGTCCAATCAGCCAAACGTACAGGACCTATATTAATAAATGGTGTGTTCCATGAACCTAAAAAAAGTACTACTGCTAATACAGACCCTAAAAGCATCACGCCGTATTCTGATAACATCATAAATGCAAAACGCATCCCTGAGTATTCAATATGATAACCTGCTATAATTTCTGATTCTGCTTCTGGAATATCAAAAGGAGCTCTATTAGCTTCTGCCAATGAAGAAATAAAGAATATAAAAAAAGCGATGATCAAAAATGGATTTCTAAAGATGTTCCAGTTTAAAAAACCACCTAACTGTGTCACTTCAACCCCTAAACCTTTCAAACCAAAAAGATAATTTTGATCTACCGTAAAAATACCTTGTTGTAATGAAATAATTTCAGTGTTCAACGACTGAGCTGTCATTACTGCACACAAAACAGCAAGGCCTAAAGGTACTTCATAAGAAACCATTTGCGCCGCCGATCTCATCGCACCATATAAGGAATATTTATTATTAGAACTCCATCCTGCCGCTAAAATACCTAATACTTCTAGAGACAGTATAGCCAATATATAAAAAACACCTACCTCAGTTCCAGATCCATAAAGACCATTGGTAAAAGGCACAACAGCGAAACCTGCAAATACAGGCATAAAAATCAAAATTGGAGCTACCTTAAATAAAGGTCTGTCCGCGGCTTTAGGAATAATATCTTCCTTCATTAATAATTTCAATATATCTGCAGCGGTTTGTAACAAACCATATGGACCAATATTCACAGGCCCCATTCTATCTTGAATCCATGCAGAAACTTTTCGTTCCGCATAAACCCCCAATAGTGCATATGTTAATATGAAAGGAAGATAAAATAAAAGTGCTAGCATAGTTCTTCTTTTTCCAAAAAAGTAAATTGGTCGGCAAGTTAATCAAACAAAATACTTGGTCAAAAGTAATCCAGCCTTTTTGTGTTGATCTCTTCTACTTGACAGTGAAATACCGTATTTTTTAAAAAACATTTGACTTTAAAGACGATTCATTGAAAAATAATTAATGAAACTTCACATCTACTATAACAATCATTTTTTAATAGGAATAATAAAGGGTGGTTGTATTTGATTGTTTATCAAAATTTTGAATTCTTTAAACGGTTTAACAAATAGTTTGCAAATATTTGTTGAGCTTAACTTTATTTAATAATTTTACGAATTACCACTTATATAGATTTCTTTTTACCAGACAAACAGAGTTATCTAATTTTTTCGTGATTCTATGTGTTTAGAAGATTAAATTTTATCATTTTGACTAGATATATCTCAGTAGTACTTTTTTTACTGATCTCAATAAATACTTTTTGCCAAAACAGTATTAAAGTAACTGGGCAAATAATTGACCAACAAACAAACGAAACGATTCCATACGCAAGTGTTTATATTGAAGGGACTACAATCGGTACACTTTCTGATATGGATGGAAACTTTACGGTCAATGTACCTTTACCCGCTAATAAAAAGGTCCTAATCGCTTCTTTTATGGGCTATTCAACTCAGAAAAAAAGGTTGAATGAGAAGAATGTCCGAAATAAGATTACCATTAAGCTTAAAACCTCTGCTAAAGAGCTAGACGAGGTTGTTATCCGTACTAAAAAATGGGAAAATCCTGCATGGGCTATTTTACGTGCTGTCCAAAAAAACAAATCCCTTAATGACAGGCAAAAATTAAAAGCCTATCAGTACGAAAGCTACACAAAAACCAATATTTGGGTGGGGAATGTGAATGAAAACTTCAAAAAGAAAAAAGTAGTACAGGACATATTGGACAGCTTCGAAAACTTTGAAAAAGTAGTGGATGAAAATGGACAACCTATCATTCCTGTTTTTGCTTCTGAAGTGCTTTCAAATATGTACTATATTAAGAATCCTGATTCAAAGACGGAACAAATCATCAAATCAAGAATCCGAAGTGTTGGACCTGACGACGATGAAATGCTTACTCAAATTATAGGTTCTTCTTTTGTGGATTTCAATCTCTATGAAAACAATTTTTTATTTGTAGGAAAGACCTTCATCTCCCCCATCACTTCTGAATGGAAGAACTTCTATGATTACACTTTAGACCCTAAAAAAGTAGAGATAAATGGAGTAAATTGTCACAAGATCGAATTTGAGCCCCGTAGAAAAGAAGATTTGGCTTTTGCAGGAACGTTGTACATTGCCGATTCCACTCATCATTTTGCTTTAGTGAAAATTGACGGTATGCTGGGCCAAGGAGCTAACATCAATTTTATTGACAGTGTGCATATCGATCAGAATTATATTCCTCAAGTAGTAGAAGATGGCAATACTGCTTGGTTGCCACAAGATCAGGATTTTATTGTCTCAGTGGGTAAAATTGCCGACAAATGGGCTAAAGTAAAGATCAAAATTAATATTAGAAATAAGGACTTTGTCATCAATGCACCCAAACCTCGTTCCTTTTATGAACAGCCTGTCATAGTGGCCACGGATGCTTATCTTGACGGTAATAATGAAGAATTCTGGAATAATCATAGACATGAAGAACTATCAAGTACTGACGCACAAGTTTTCTCCATGATCGACTCCGCAGAAGACACTCCTAGAGTAAAAATGCTGGCCAGTATTGGTGATATGATTATTAGTGGCCACAAAAAATACGGTCCTATAGAACTTGGTCCACTTCCGTTTATTTATGCTCGTAATAGTGTTGAAAAACATCGCTTACAGTTCGGTTTAAGAACTAACAATGAGTTCAGCAATAAATTCTCTTTCAGCGGTTTTGGAGCTTATGGTGTAAAAGATAAAAAATGGAAATACGGTTTTACTGCTAGGGCTATTATTAATAAAGAAAAGTGGAGTATCATTGGAGTGCAACATTTCAATGACTTAAGTAGAGTCAGTGTAAACCAGGCTAATTTTAATAGCAGGCCTATCTTCTTAGCATCATTGCGCTGGGGAGACATGCGTTACCCTTACATGGAGCAAAACACCAATATATGGTATGAGACAGACATCATGAGAGGTCTAAATGTCAAGGCTAAATTCACCAAAAGAATTATAGATCCTCTTTTCCCTTACAAAATGGATGGTGACTTCATTGATAATCAACCCGTATTTGATCGCTTGAATGGCTCTGAATTTTTCTTTAAACTCACTTATGGTTTAGGTTATAAATACGTTGCTACACGTACTCACAACAGAAAGAAGATTTCTCAAGACAATAGACCAAGAATCACAATTGATTATACTATTGGACTCAATAACCTATTCGGCAGTAATTATAATTTCCAGCAACTTAGAGTAGGCCTTGATCAAAAAGCAAGGTTAGGAAAATACGGAACTTCCACTTATACACTGACTGCCGGCTACATTCCTACAAAAACACCATTCCCGCTGTTAGCTATGCCATTTGGTAATAATGTACCTCTTCTTTACAACAAATTCGCTTTCAACCTTATGAACTTGGGTGAATTTGTCGGAGATAAATGGGCCTCTTTTCAATTGATCCACCGTTTTGAAGGCAACATCTTAAACAGGATTCCGTTGGTCAAAAAACTAGGATGGAGAGCTGTAGGCATCTGTAATGTGGTATATGGTGAACTTACTGAGAAAAATCAAAATCAAAGTGTGCATCCTCAGCTTTTGGAGGGAGAAAGATACAACCCAAACAGAGAAGCTAAACCTTTAGATCCAACCATGCCTTACGTGGAAGTAGGTACTGGTGTTGAAAATATTTTCAAGGTGATGAGAGTGTATACCATTTGGAGAACCACCTATCACACACCAACTTCTGATAACTTTGGTGTTTATTTAGCCTTCGGTCTTACCTTTTAAGCATTTTATTCCTTGTCAAAAAAATTATATTTGTAAAAAAAATATTATTATGAAAATAAGAGTAGGACAAGGTTACGATGTTCACAAATTAGGTGAAGGTGAAAAATTATGGTTAGGTGGTATTCAGTTAGATCACACACATGGTTTAATTGGACATTCTGACGCAGATGTTCTTATCCACGCTATCTGTGATGCAGTATTAGGTGCCGCAAACATGAGAGACATTGGATATCATTTTGCAGATACAGATCCTCAATACAAAGGCATTGACAGTAAAATATTATTGAAAGATGTGATGAAAATCGTCCGTGAACAAGGATGGGAATTTGGGAATGTTGACTGCACAATTGTTGCACAGCGTCCGAAGATCAATCCTCACATCCCTGCCATGAAAAAGTGTATGGCTGAAGTGATGAACGTAGACGAAGAAGATATTTCTATTAAAGCTACAACTTCCGAAAAAATGGGATTTGTAGGCAGAGAAGAAGGCATGGCAGTTCATGCCGTAGCTTTAATTACTAAAGCATAAATAAAAAAACAGGACGTTGTTTCAATTACAACGTCCTGTTTTTTTATATGGATTTAATTATTCAGTATCTAACCCTAACTCACTAAGTAATAGAGAAGCGTTAAACTTTTCACAGACTCCATCTTTTAATTTATAATCGAAATCAAATTCATTATTAGTATAATCGAAATCGAAATGATAGTTCTTTGTGATATCCGGCTTCTTATCTTCAAACTCAGAAAGCTGAAGATCGTGAGTAGCTACCAATATATGTGATTCAGAGGATTGCTGTAATTTTTGGAGCAAGGCAAATGATCCTTTCAGCTTATCGACAGAGTTAGTGCCCCTCAGCATTTCATCAACTAAAAATAAATCACATCCACCCTGATTTACAGCATCAATGATTAATCGTATACGTTCTAGTTCTGCTTTGAAGGTAGACTCACTCAATCTTAGAGAATCTGCTATACGCATGGAAGTGATCAACCTTGGCTTTTTACCCATTCTAAAAGAAGAAGCACAAACAACTGTACCAGCATAAGCCAAAAGAAGATTGACACCAACTACTCTTAAGAATGTACTTTTTCCCGACATATTTGATCCTGTAACAATGCTGATTCTATTGGTATGATCTAAACTATAAGTATTACGAACACCACCACTTTGAATACCATTTGTTCCTTCAAAAATCAATGGATGTCCCAAATCTGTACCTTTAAAAACAAAATCACCACTTTGCTCAAAGGCTGGCATTGTCCATTCTGAATGATTTCTTTTATGAGTACCCAAACTGTTGTATGCTTCCAACACACCAATTACGTCAAAAAGCTTATCGAATAAATCTGGATACCTATTGAACCATTTTCTGATTTTAAAGACTACTAAAATATCAAAGGGAATGATCACATAAAGCACCACTAGACCCAGCATGTTTTTTCTGATATACAACTGCTCTATGTCATTTGAGAGTTGGAGTAATGGAGTGTAAAAATCTCCTCCTTCCAATTCTTTGATTTTTTGAGCTAATAAATCACTTTTAAATTCCTCTTCACTGATCAGTTTTATAGCATTTGCCAAACGGGATAAAGACTCTGATGTACTATCAAGGTAAGCCATAAATGATGCGATATCCTTGCCTATTCTTCCCATTACCCAGAAGTTACCCAAAACCAAAATTGCAGCTGCTTCTTTAGAATATTCGAAAGTGGTGCTCACACTTACAAAAATCAACAACCAGGCAACCGGTACTAAAAATAAATACCCTTTGAAGAAATTTTCTCTATTGAATTTAAAATTCTTCAAAGCGATCGCATTAATATTCAAGACCTTTTTCTGCTTTACATTATCAAAAAGAAATAATTTAAGCTGATCAGAAAAAGACTCTTTTGATGCTAACTCTTCTACTGCTCTCTGACGTTTTTCAATTTCCTCAGTAGGCGTAGCGTGGCTGTCTTGTGCAAAAAACGAAGCCAGTAAACTTTTCCCCCATTGTGTTGAACAACGGTTAATAAAGTGATACAAAGAGTGCCTGCCAAAAACATCTAAGTCATGACCATAATTATGAACGGTTGTTTGATAATCTTCGCCATCATCATAAATGTTAGCTTCACCACTTTTTATGTTTACCTCATTTTGGGTTAAAAGTTGAAGCAATTCTAGTTCATTGATTTTCTTTGAAACCTCAGTATGCTTTCTCACAAGAAGAATGAATACTATGAAAATTGTAACTATACTGATAAAAAGACCACCCTCTTCAAAAAATTGAAAGGCAAAATAAGACACAAATAATCCCGCAACTACCGTCACCAATCTCATCATTGAAAACTTTTGAGATTTGGAATTTAATTGTTGTAGTTGTTGAGAAATTTGATTTAGTTTTTCTTGATAATTCGACATTGATTATAAATTTATCAATCGCTTTTCCTCTTCTAAGAGCGTATTTGAAAGATGCGTTAAAATTGTACTAAGCAAATGTAAAAAAGAAAAACATTAATAATTCATGTTTGGCAGATAATCGTTGCAATTACTACATTCTTCACATTGTTGATGTTAAAAAACATCAAAACAATCATTTAGAAACAATTACAAATTATAGCAAATTAACTAAGTAAGTACAATTTAGGTTAATTTACAGATGTTGACAGAATTAAAAAACGTCAAAGACTTCAGTTTATTCCAACTTTTCTACGTTACATTTGCATAAGGATTTATACTACTATCATAATAATTTTGAGATTTACTAAAACATATAAGCATTTGTTCAGACACCTATTTACTATATGGGTGGCACTCCACACATTGAATTACAGTGTGGACATTGATGCTGTATTGTTTTCTCAAGCCAACTATTCTACTGAAGAGCACACGCTTTATGATAATAAAGTAGAGTCCTTTTTTGAGATTTTTGTCAACTTATTTTGGGACGGTCAATTAGACAATATCAAAGACAACCCCTTTTCTCAAAACGAATCCAAAAGTTTTATTCCTAAGGTCTTTACCTTTGTAAAAGCTTGTCAGCTTATTCATGAAGCGGAAGATAAAGAATTGATCTTTAAAGAGCAGTTGATTTTTTTCTATTTAGATCAAAGCTACCCTACTCCAACAGCTGACATCATTCCTCCCCCTCCACGAGTGGCTTAAGGGCATGTCTGTTGCTATTTGTTGCTACAATAAATAGTTACCTGACATACTCTAAATTATTCGAAGCGATCCTATATCGCCCATTCAATAATTTACAATTACTTCTATGCTATAGAAGCAAACCACTCTATCATGAAAAAGATATTATTCTTGCTAGGATTAGGTCTAAGCCTTTTCTCTAGTACTATATATGCTCAAGAATCTTCACAAGAAGTAAATGAAGAAGTTGAGCCTGAAACTAAATTCAAACAACAACCTGGGCTTGCTAAAGCCGCTTCTAAGATTTTTTATTCTGAAAAGCCATGGAGTGTTTCTGGTTTTGGTGAGATTTCTTATGTCAACAGAAATGATATTCCGTTAGGCATGGAAGATGATATTGAGTTATCATACAACAACCTTTACCGTTTCTCCACTTTCTTTGGCTACCGTTTTACAGATAAAATTATCTGGAACTCAGAAGTGATGATCGAATACCTTCAAGATCCTGCTGGAAACAGTCATTTTGAGTTGATCTTAGAAGCGTTCCTAGATTTTTCCATCCATAAATCGTTCAACGTAAGAGCAGGTTTATATCCAATGAATATTGGTTATATCAATAATAATGATGAGCCTGTAATGTTTGGATCTGTAAACCGTTCGGATGTAGAAAGAATCATTGTTCCGTCAACTTGGATGGGTATGGGTGTCAGTGCTTATGGAGTTATCTCACCAAGCTTCAACTATGCTACAGGAATTACGCAAGGTTTAGATGGGTCACACTTTTTAAGTGGAAGTTTTATTCGTCAAGGTAGAGAACCAAGATTTGACAGTGAAGCATTTTCTACTTATGCCTACAATGGACAAATCAATTATGTTGGTTTAAAAAACTGGACGCTAAGCGCTTCAATGTATGTGGGACAGGCAGGAAATAATCAAACGATTCAAACTTCTACAGGAGATTATAAAACCGCTGATGCTGTGGCACAATTATACACTGCTTACGCAAGATATGAACAAAAGAACTGGGAGTTTATGGCATTGGCTACTCATGGTTTTATGTCTGGCACTGATGACCTTTTTGAATTAACAAAAATGGGTAATGGAGGCGTAGGTCAAGTAATGGCCAACCAAAATGTAGGCTACCTTGTGGAAGGAAGCTATGATCTATTATCCCTATTTGGAGAACGTTCATTCTTAAGAAAAAAGAATGCGCTTATCGATCCGCATCATGTAAAAATCCCTTTGTTTGTTAGATACGAATATATCAATACACACAAAGATTACAATAAAAACCTCTTAGCTGAAAATAATGCAAATATGGTCCATTTTAATTCAGACATTATCACAGTAGGTTTGAACTTCAAACCAAGAGAGGAGATTGCTTTTAAGATTGACTACCAATTCAGAAACAATCGAGCAACGGGACCATATGCCGCCAAAGAAGATAATTTACTCGAGCTAGGTATCGGGTTTATTTTCTAGCCTTTGACAACTTAACTAAAACTAAATCACCAATTTTTCCCTTTAAGGTATTTTACTTTAAAGGGATTTTTTTTGTCTGAAATCATTATTACTATGGCTTAGTTCTGTTATATTTAATAAAAAAAACCTCGTCAATGAAACTATTTCTCTCTATTCTTATTGCATCTTTATTCTTCATCTGTAATACCCCAACTCACGCTCAAAGCTTTGGTACAGGAGGTGGCGGAGGTGATACAAGGACTGATAAAAAAGTTGACTTCATGCCGATTCCCTATATTAATTACAACAGGTCATTGGGGTTTTCTATTGGAGCATTGCCCATGGCCATGTATAATTTAAGTCAGAAAGATACCATTTCACCTTCTTCAGTGACAGGACTTTTGGGGATGTGGACTACCAATGACTCTTGGTTTGGACTTGTATTCTCTAGATTTTATTTGAAAGAAGACCGATACAGAATCACATTTGCTGCAGGTTTAGGAAGTATCAACTTTCAAACTTATGTACCTTTTCCTATTGGAGGTGATTTTGTAGACTATAATACAGGAGTGAATTTTATCAAAATAGAAGTGCAAAGAAGAGTTGTTAAACACCTGTTTTTAGGTCTTAATTATATGAATACTGATTTCAACACTTCATTTGACGTTATAAAAGACACCACACTTGCCTCTAATTTACAAACCCTCGGAATTGTTCTTTCTTATGACCATAGAGATAATGTATACTACCCCTACAAAGGGCATATTGGTAATATTAATCTAGATATGAACCCAGAATTTTTGGGGAATGAAACTCAAAACACAAAAGTCTCCATTGATTTTAATAAATACTTTGCTTTCCGAAGAGGAAAAGATGTACTGGCTACTAGAGCTTATATCGGTTTTGGTATCGGAGATTTAATTTTCAACCAGCAGTTTATTGTTGGAGAGAGTGACATCAGAGGATACACCCAAGGAAAATATAGAGGAAATTCCATGTATAATTTACAGGCAGAATACCGGTGGAATTTCCATAAAAAAATGGCTATCAACTTTTTTGGAGGATTAGCAACAGTAGCGGGTGCCAATGATGATAGCCAAAACGGTACTTTATTGCCAGGCGTCGGTGTAGGATACCGATTCAATGTTTTCCCTAAAAATCATATGAACGTGGGACTTGACGGTGCAGTAGGGAATGATGATTGGGGCGTTTACTTCAGAATTGGTGAAGCTTTTTAGTGATGGGAGGCGTAGAATAACTACAACTCCATAAACATCCATTTGTGAATAATGTTGTATGAATGTATAAATCTTAAAAGAAGGAAATTTATATTAAACATTTACATCAGAACTTCGTAAATTATGGATACGAAAATGAAAATTGAATTCAAGCCCTTCATTTTCATCACTTTTGAGATAAAATACTATGTGGGAAACATTTGATATTCAATCAGTATTGATTGGCCTTGGAATTGGTCTGGCTGTAGCGGCATTAGTTCAAGTAAAAGATTGGATAAAACAATCCGGGTTAAAAAGTGAAATTAAAAGACTGAAAAACCACCTTCATGATAAATTAGAAATTGATGCTGAAGCAATCTCTGGTAAAAAATCAGAAATTGAAAGACTGAAAAGAGAAAATGAAAACCTGAGGGTAAGCAACAAAGCTCTAATCAATAAACCCGGCAGACAAGAATTGCTTACTTTTCATGCATATCAAACGGCTATTGATAAACTGAATAGCAATATGATGGGCTTCGGTCCTGCTTGGCAAGATGCCTTGAAAGAAGCAAATCATGAAATCAAAGAAATTGAAGAAGGACAAAAATCTTTCGTCAAAAAAGTATTCCCTAAAGGATTGTTTGGCGGCAGTACCACTTATGAACTAGGTGAGGGAGAATAATTCAATAATAAATAATCAATCATAACAACCTTGATGAAAGAAATTACTTTTATCAAGGTTTTTTTTCAAACATGCTCTTATGTACCAAGTTGATTATTATTTGTATATTGAATGAACACTCAACCAATAACACTTAAAATCGACTAACATGACTGTCAGAGAAGATCATAATAACTATGACGCTATAATTATAGGAAGCGGCATTGGTGCATTGACCACAGCTTCCCTCCTCTCTCAAATCAAAAAGAAAAAAGTACTGATACTCGAAAAACACTGGGTAATCGGAGGGCAAACACATGTTTTCAAAAGAAAGAAATATCACTTTGATGTTGGTGTCCACTACATTGGAAATATGGACCAAAGGTGTATGTCTCGACAAATTTTTAACTTCATTACTGAAAACAACTTAAAGTGGAACAAAATGCCTCATGTGTTTGAGAAATTTGTTTACCCTGACTTTACGTTTGATGTTCCTTCTCATCCAGAAGAATATAAAGAAAAACTAATCGCCCAATTTCCTGAAGAAAAAGAAGCGATTGAAAAATATTTTGTAGATGTAAAAATTGCATCAAAATGGATGGAAGGAAATTATGCCTCTTCCTTTCAAGTTCCAATACTAAAAATACTCGGCAATCTCTACAAACCAAAAAAAGGAAAAGCACTGGCTTTATCCATCACAAAAGAGTATATGGATCAGAATTTCAAAGATCCAAAATTGAAAGCCGTGCTCTGTTCACAGTGGGGAGACTTTGGTTTACCACCTTCAAAAAGTGCTTTTGGAATGCATTGTTTGATTGTAACACATTATTTTTACGGCGGGTATTATCCAGAAGGAGGTTCTAAAAATATCGCAAAGTACATTCAACCGACTATTGAAAAAAGTGGAGGCAAATTAATGGTCAATCAAGATGTAGAAGAGATCATTATAAAGAAGGATAGAGCTGTAGGTGTGAAAGTGAAAGAAAAACATGGAAAATCCTTTACAGAAAAAGAATACTTTGCTCCAGTTATTATTTCTTCAGTTGGTTTCCATGGCACTTTTAATCATTTGGTA
Source organism: Flammeovirga sp. SJP92 (assembly GCF_001583495.1). GTDB lineage: Bacteria > Bacteroidota > Bacteroidia > Cytophagales > Flammeovirgaceae > Flammeovirga. The sequence goes on from NZ_LQAQ01000061.1 coordinate 55,928, forward strand.
AAAGAAAAAGTAAACTTCCTTCCTCAACTAGAAGCTCTTTCAGGAGGAATGAGTGCGATTTCTCTTTACATTGGATTGAAAGAAAACCCTTCAAAATTGGGCGTTAAAGGAGAAAATTATTGGATTTCTGGTTCCTATAATCATGATGCTACTTATGAAACTAGAAATGATATTATAGGTGGAGAAATTGAAAGCTGTTACCTTTCCTTTCCTTCTCTAAAAGAACAGAATCCAGAACAGCACACCGCTGAAATTGTCACTTTTGCAGATTTTGAAGCTTTTGAAAAATGGAAAGATGAGCCTTGGAAGAAAAGAGGAGAAGATTATGAAGCATTGAAAAGTAAAATTGCTGAAGGCTTAATTGCCTGTGTTGAAAAACAACATCCGGGATTTAGTGCATTAATAGATTATTGTGAATTATCCACACCTCTAACGATGGAGAACTTCACCTCTAAACTCGCAGGAAGAATGTATGGATTGGCACACACACCACAACGTTTTTTAAGCGACTGGATCAAACCTCAAACACCATTCAAAGGACTTTACATCACAGGTGGCGACATCTGTACTACCGGTGTTGTGGGAGCTATGATGGGAGGAGTGGCCACAGCTTCTGTGTTAGATGGAGCTTTTGGTTTTGGGAAACACCTTTATAAAATCAGAAAATACAATAAAACAAAAGTGGAAATCTAAAATATTGAAGACCAAGTGAGATGCTTGGTCTTTTTTAAAATGACAAAATTTTATTGTTTTAAATATCACAAAAACAAAACATTCACAATTAAATGACACAGATCACCAAAAACTACTTCCAAGTAAAAACTCATTAACAGTATATTTTTGTAAAGCACGGCACCCGAAGATATTTTTGTATATCATGTTAGAATAAACCTAAGCAACTTACAACTACATATAATTATGAATATTTACAGATGGACCCTAGTTATTATTGCAAGTTTTATAGGAATCGGAAACATTTGGTTTTTAGATTTCAATGATCTAAGCTTTATGAACAATATCTATGAGTATTGTGGAATGATCATTATGTTCGGAATCACTTACCTTTTAACCACTCAATCACGTATTAAGAAGAGTGACAAAAATTCTATTTCATAAGTTTGATGACACAAATTATATAAGTTTTCCTAAAAAACTGACTAATCTTACCGAACTAAACTAAAACCTTCCTTACTTTGCAAATGAATTAAAAGTTAATTTTGCAATGGTATTTTTCAAGAGATGGTCGCGTAAAAACTATGCAATTTTTAATTCTCTCAAAAGGGAAATTAAAATTTGTACACTGAACGTGTGCCTACATTTGAATGCTCCAACTTTAATTCGTGAATTTGTCATCAGACAAAACTTCGCTTTAGATGATCCGCCTGAAGAGGATGATTTCCTATTAAGTGAGTTAGAAATTTCACAATTAACGCTGTTGAGCAACCCACAGAGTATTTCTGAAAGTAGTCGATCTGCCAGTCTATACAAAAACTTGCTAGATTCTACTAAAACTACTTTTTCTCGAATATCCTCCCTCCAACACGTATTAAGTTTTAATCTTATAAATCGTTTTCTTTTTGACGAGTCCAATACTCGTAAGGGAATTCTATTATCAAATTTTTCATAACCAAGAAGTCGTTTAACCGTCGGTTAAGCTATAGACTTCTACATCCTAAATTTTAAGGATAGGTTGGTGATGAGATAATAGAAAATGAAGATTTATCTTAGAACTTGATAGAAGAATATAGTTTGACATGGCATATGTACATGGAAAGAAGTTAAGGGATCATTTTAGGTTGTTATTTTTTATTCTAATCGAGGCAGATTTGAAGAGCATAGCCATAGCTACGTGATAAAAATCTAACGAAGAGTAGGATAAAAAAGATAAGATAAAATATCCGTTCACTTAATTCCAGGTACTTAGACTTCACAAAATTAAGTATGACATGCAAGCAAGTATTAGACATGATTGGACTAGACAAGAGGTAGCTGAAATTTATCACTTACCTTTAATGGAGTTAATGTACAAAGCTTCAACTATTCACAGAGAATATCAACAAACTGGTGAGGTACAGGTATGTACTTTACTTTCTGTAAAAACTGGTGGATGTAAAGAAGACTGTAGCTACTGCTCTCAATCTGCACGCTATAATACACATGTTGAGCCTCATAAATTAATGACCACTGAGTCGGTAGTCAACAAAGCGAAACAAGCCAAAGAAAATGGTTCTACTCGTTTTTGTATGGGTGCGGCTTGGAGAGAAGCGAGATCTAACAAAGACTTCGAAAGAGTATTGGACATGGTAGGTCAAATCAATGAAATGGGTCTTGAGGTTTGTGCTACTTTAGGAATGCTGGACGAAGAGCAAGCGGAAGCATTAAAAGAAGCAGGACTTTACGCTTACAACCACAACTTAGACACAAGTAGAGAATATTACGAACAAGTAATTACGACAAGAACATTTGATGACCGTTTAGAGACGATCAAAAACGTTCAAAAAGCAAAGATTTCAGTATGTTCAGGTGGTATCATCGGGTTAGGTGAAACAGACGAAGACAGAATCGGAATGTTGACTACTTTAGCATGTCTTCCTACTCACCCTGAATCAGTTCCTGTAAACGCATTGGTTCCTGTAGAAGGTACGCCAATGGAAGGCAACAAAATGGTTTCTACATGGGAAATGATCCGTATGATTGCTACTGCTAGAATCATCATGCCGAAAGCAATGGTTCGTTTATCTGCAGGTAGAACTGAAATGAGTACTGAAGCACAAGCACTTTGCTTTATGGCTGGTGCTAACTCCATCTTCGCCGGCGATCAATTACTTACTACTCCAAACCCTGAGGAAGATGTGGACATGATCATGTTCAAAACACTTGGTTTGTCTCCAAGAGCATCTTTCAAAGAAGAAGCGAAAACAAAATTGGAGAAAGACGCTGTAATATATTAGAAGAAAAGGTTGAGGTAAGAGTGAAGAGGTAAAATGACATCTGCCCTCTTCCTTCTTACCTCTTCCCTCTTACCTCACACAAGATGGAGCTATCACAACAATTATCGGCATTTAAAGAAACCCATCAATACAGGTCTTTGAAAGAGATTGACCGTAAAGATGGAGGTCATGTGCAATACCAAGGGAAAGACTTTATCAGTTTCACTTCCAATGATTATTTGGGTATTGCGTCTGACAAAGGACTTCAAGAAGCGTTTTTAAAAGAAAACCAATCTGATTTTTTCAGCTTTGGAAGTGCATCCTCACGCCTTTTGGAAGGACATTCTAGTATCTGTACGGAGCTGGAAAATACAATTTCTTCTGCGTATGGAAAAGAAGCGTGTTTATGGATGAATAGTGGTTATCACGCCAATATTGGTTTGATGTCAAGTCTTCCGCAAAAAGGAGATTTGATATTATCGGACAAACTGAATCATGCAAGTATAGTGGACGGATTGAAGTTGGCGAGAGCACAGTTTGAGCGATTCAGACATTTGGATTATGATCACTTAGAACGACTTCTAAAAAAGCACAGAGATAATTTCAATAAGGTATTTATTGTCTCTGAGGCCCTTTTCAGCATGGATGGCGATTGTTGTGATGTAAAGAAATTGGTAGCGTTAAAGCAAAAATATAACTGTCATTTGATCATTGATGAAGCACACAGTGTAGGTGCTTTTGGTGAAAATGGACTGGGTTTATGTGAAGCAGAAGGCAAAGTTGATGACATTGATGTGATTGTTGCACCTTGTGGAAAAGCATTGGGTGCAGTGGGTGCATTTGTGGTTCTATCAGCAGAATGGAAGGAGTATTTAATCAATACTTGCCGTTCTTTTATCTACACTACAGCCCTGCCTCCGATTAATACTGCGTGGTTGTTATTTACTTGGAAGAAAACCCAAAAAGCAGGCACTCTTCGCTCACAATTGGAGAACAACACCAATTACTTTATTCAAAAAGCGAAGGAATCAGGAATAGACACTGTTTCTACAACCTACATTCAACCCATCATAATTGGAGACAATAAAGATTGTTTGGCTTTAGCCGAGGCTCTAAATCAAGAGGGAATTATTGTGAGTGCTATCCGTTATCCAACAGTTCCAAAAGGAACCGCGAGATTGAGACTTTCTATCACTTCCAATCATACCAAAGAAGAGATAGACAAGGTATTGGACATGATTAATCACTACAAAAAATCAGAAACACATGCAGACACATTGGTTAAATAAAAAGGATTCTGATAGCGTCATTATCTTTTTTGCAGGTTGGGGACAAAGCAGGCATTATTTCGAGCAAAACTTAACTTCTGAAAAGGATGTTTTGATGGTCTGTCAATATGAAAACCTTGATTTCAACAGTATCATTGAAGCCATTACTCCCTATAAAGAAAAAATAGTAATTGGGTGGTCTTTTGGAGTTCTTGTGGCTTCAAGATTTATGGAAACTTACTCTGATTATAATTACTCTATTGCCATCAACGGTTCATTAAAACCGGTGGATGATACAGAAGGAATTCCAACCGCAATTTTTAATGGAACCCTTCAGCTTTTATCTCAAAAATCTTGGGAGAAGTTTGCGTTTAGAATGATCGGTGATCGTTTGGTGTATACCTCATTTATTGAAAATAACGATAGAGAAATCGATTCATTAAAAGAGGAACTCGCTTTCTTAGGACAATGTGAATCCCCATCGAAAACCGTCACTTTTGACCAAGTTTTAGTAAGTCAAAAAGATAGAATTTTCCCCTCTGACAATTTGATGAATTCATGGATTGCCAAGGGAATCACACCGCAACTAATCGATACACATCACTTTCCATTCCATCATTATCACACATGGGAGAGCATTGGTCAACTCAATCAAACATTAAGCTTATGATTACTGTAGACAAACAAAAAGTAGCTTCTCGTTTTGGAAAAAATGTAGGCACTTATGATAAAGAGGCATTTATCCAAAAAGAAATTACCAACGAGCTTTATAAGGAAATTGTAAAGCGTGAAACGCATTTTCATAAGGCATTTGAGATTGGATGTGGCTCTGGTTTTCTAACGAAACAAATAGAAAAAAATATCAGTGGTGATTATATCGTCAATGATCTTGATCCGCTTTGTACACATCAACTTTTGAGGGAGTTTCCAAGGTTACAATTTAAAGTGGGTGATATAGAAAATATTCCACTTCCTCAACATTTGGACTTGGTCATTTCTACTTCTGTTTTACAATGGATGGAAGATATTGATGCACTTTTGAAGAGAATTTATAATGCACTTGAACCTGAAGGACATTTTGCTTTTTCTACTTTTGGACCTTCCAATTTTTTAGAAATTAAAGCATTACTTAATCAAGGTTTGGAGTACCTATCTATGGAGGAATGGAAGTTCTTACTACAGAAAAATGGTTTCCAATTACTTGACGCTTGGGAGTGGAAAGAAGAATGCCTTTTTGATTCAGGAACAGCAGTATTGAAACACATGAAAAACACTGGAGTAAATGGTACAGCCAAAAATCAGAAAGTATGGAATGCTAGAATCTTACAACGGTTTAATACAGAATACCAAGATCATTTTTCTAAAAATGACAAGGTCACACTCACTTATCACCCTTTGTTTTTCATCTTAAAAAAATAAAATCATGAACCTATTTATATCAGCCATCAGTACGGATAGCGGGAAATCAGTAGTCTCAGCTATTTTTACTGAAGCATTACAAGCTTCTTATTGGAAACCTGTTCAAGCAGGATTTCCTACAGATACAGAAACAGTACACAAACTTCTTCCAACGAAGATTGATAAAATACCTGAGGCTTACCTTTTAAAATATCCAATGTCTCCTCACGCTTCAGCTAGAAGAGAAAATATCAAAGTGTCGTTGGATAACATCACATTGCCAGAGCACTCTAAAGAACACATGATTGTTGAAGGTGCAGGTGGTTTGATGGTACCATTAAATGATGACGAAATGGTCATTGACATTGCTGAGAAGTACAATTTGCCCATCGTATTAGTATCCAATACCTACTTAGGAAGTATCAATCACTCTTTATTATCCATTCGTGAAATCCAAAGAAGAGGACTTGATTTGGTCGGAATCGTATTTAATGGAGAGAAAAATGAGGACACAGAAAGCGTGATTCTTAAACATGCGAATGTCCCTTGCCTATTAAGATTACCTCAATTAGAAGACCTTGAGGCCGAAACCATTAAAAAGTACGCTTTGATCGTCAGAGAAAACTTAATTGCCAACAACATTATTACCGTTTCAGCACATGCATAAGAGTTTAGTAGAAAGAGATCAGAGTTGTATTTGGCATCCATTTACGGCTCAAACATTGGCTCCTCCACCACTTCCAGTAAAAAGAGCGAAAGGCACTAAAATCATATTGGAAGACGGAACTGAAATTATAGATGCGGTTTCCTCTTGGTGGGTCAATATTCATGGGCATGGCAATGAAGAGTTAGCAGAGACCTTAAAGCAACAGGCTTTAGATTTAGATCATATCATCTTTGCAGGTTTTACGCACGAACCTGCAGTAAAATTGGCAGAGCAACTTATTCCTCAGTTGAGAGGTGACCTTTCTCGTGTTTTCTTTTCAGATAACGGAAGTACTGCCAATGAGATAGCGATCAAGATGATCATTCAGTATTTCTACAACAAAGGAATACATACTCGTAAAAAGGTGATTGCTTTTGAGGGAGCCTATCATGGTGATACTTTTGGAGCCTTATCTATGGCAGATCGCTCACCCTTCTCTAAGCCTTTTGAAGATTATCTATTTGATGTGGATTTCCTTCCTTTCCCTACAGAAGAAAATTGGGAAGAAGTGAGAACTCGCATGGAAACACTTTGTCAAACGGAAGAGTATTGTGCTTTTATTTTTGAACCGCTTGTTCAAGGGGCTTCAGGGATGAGAATGTACAAAAGTGAGTGGTTGGATGAATTGATGGGAATTGCTCATGATCATGGTACATTATGTATTGCTGATGAGGTAATGACTGGCTTTTACAGAACCGGTGAACTCTTCGCAACGCATCACCTCAAAAACAACACGCCTGATATCATCACGATGTCCAAAGCATTGACAGGAGGAATTATGCCATTGAGCCTTACGATTTGTACCAATGAGATCTATGATGCCTACTTGACTGATGATGTATTGAAGACGTTCTTCCACGGTCATTCCTTCACTGGAAATCCATTGGCTTGTGCAGTAGCTTCGAAAAGTTTGGAAATGTTGCTGAGTGAGGAAAGGCAAACACAGATTAAAAATATTGTTGCTTCTCATAAAGTCTTTAGAGAAAAGATTAAATCCGCTCATTTCTGTAAGTCTGTAAGGCAAACGGGAACGATCCTAGCCATCGAATATGATAGTGAAAAAGAGACTTCATACTTCAATTCGATCAAAGATGAATTATATAAATATTTCTTGTCGGAAAATGTACTCTTACGTCCCTTGGGTAATGTAGTATACATCAATACAACCTATACCATCACAAAAGACGAGTTAGAGAAGGTATACAACGTAATCGAGGAAGTGTTTTCGAACGGAATATCGGTCGTTCAAAAATCAAATGTCGAGTTAACTTAAATTACGATGTACACCTTGTTTAAAGATGTAGATTTGAAAATATTTAACTCCAAAAGCATTTTAATTATATTATTTCTTGCTTTAGTGAAATAAAAATTGTTATTTAGTACACGAAAACAGCAATAAGAAATAGTTTTTGGGTTATTAAAGGAATTAAAAAGATCATCATTTTGTGATGATCTTTTTTTATTTAATTGTATTATTCCAATTTTAGGGAACCTGCTTTTCTTAAATAAAGAATTTCATAGGTTTATCTTAATCTTCTAACCACTCCCATTTGTATTCCCCCTCACCACTATAAAATACTGCAGAAGTTCCATCAGAGGAGCGAAATTTAACCACTTTTTCTCCAGGAGGAGTTACTTTCTTTTGTTCAGCACCATAACTCACCTTTACATTCTTTGCATCTTCAATGTAATAAGCAACAATATTACTAAGATCGTTACCACTACTACCAGAATTTTCACCTGCACCTAATACCATATACCATTCAGGTCTGCATTCTTTTAATAAAATAAAACCTCCCCTTTCTAAAGCAACATCTTCTATACGTATTAAGTATTCTCCACAACTTTCACCTCCATCAAAGTGTACTTCCAAAAAGAATGGGTTGATATCAGATATAATTGTATACTCTTCAGATAAAGATCTCATCGTATTAATTATCCCATTTGGTAAATGATAAGGAAAAGTGGTTTCAAAGCCAATCAACTGATCATTAATACGTAAACTAGTAAGTTTACTATCCAATTCTTTAATAACTTGAGGTAAACTATCATTTTCTTCTTGAAGAGAAACCAAATTATTTAAGGATTTGAGTTGGCTTTCTTGTTCTTGCAAACGATTTTGAAGTGAGGTATTCTTGTTATTTAAAGCTTTTATCTGCGATTGATATTGTGCTAGTTCTTCTTTCGAAGGACCACAAGAAATAAGTAGAAAGAAAAAAGAGATATAAAAATATTTCATGATTGTTTTCATTTGAGTCTTGAATATTAGTCTGCCTGCCAGTAAAGCTTTAATTTTTCATCTTCTAAGTAAGCAACAGAAGAAGAGAAATTGGTAAAACCAATATAGATCACTTGAGGAGATTTAATTACTGGCTCTGGCTCATCTTCTTTTATCCATACATTAGCAGTATTTGTAACTGATAAAGCCAGCGTTCCGTTTAGATCAAAACCATCTTTATTCAATTCATATCCAGCACCAAAAACATAGTATTTTTCAAAGTCTCCTCCCATAAAAACCGCCAATCCTTGCTTATTATTCTCTATGTTTTCAATGAAAATGGCATAATCCTCTACTTCATCTTCATTAAAATGCCCTTTAACATAAAAGGGATTTACTGCTAGTGAAATACGATAAGTATCAGAAAGAAGCTGAAATGATTTATATAATTTTGCAGGCAAATTAAACTCTAAGAATGGATAAAAAATCTTAGGATCTGTTTTCCCTTTTTTAGACAATCTATTGAAGTCCATTTTAAGTGTTCTAAATTGCCCTAACAATAATTCATTTGTTTCCCTTAAAGCTTCTTGATCCCATTTATCCGTCACACCTTTCAAGGTATTAATTTGAATATCCCCCTCCTTTACTTTGTTTTCTAAGATAAGGTTGATGGAATCCAACTCTGCTATTTTTTGCTGATAGAACTCAATTTCTTGCTTATGATTTTCACAGGAAAACAGAAACAATAAGAGTATAAAGTTTGTGTATGTTTTCATAGTAGCTGATAGTTAAAAAAATTCAATTAAGTACCCCTCAAAAAGTTTGCCTTAAAATTAGATCACCAAATAGATTCTCATATAAAAAAAATCGCAAGTGACAGCTCATGGACTAACACTTGCGACTTATATTATTTTGTTACTTGAATTAATAATTTGTTTAGAATTTCTTTCAGTTCCCTAAATCTTTCCTCTTTTTTAATAGTATACGCTAAATCTAAAAATTCTATCAGATGATCTTTATGGGCATCCCTAATAAATGAAGCTTCAAACACTCCTAATGATACATCTAACTTCATAATTAAATCCTCATAATACTTTAATTCTTTGAAAGCTTCTTTTCTATTTTCCTTGTTTTGATCTTCTATTAATGCGATTTCTAACGCATCTATTAAAGTTGTTTTTAGTTCCATATCGTTAATCGGTTTATTAAATGGGACATATAATTTACAACTAAAAAACTTTAATTGCAATATGATAGGGATTACTTCTAAGAAACATGGTGATAATAGAAGGCTTGAGAGTTTTATTACATAACCATATCGCAAGTGTTAAGCGACAGCGTCACTTGTGATTGCATATTGGCGAAGTCTCCCGACTTCGAAATACACCAAAAACTAAATCATTTCAACATCAAATATCACATACTTCTTCTCTTCATAATTTCGAGCACTAGAATAGAGGTAATCAGACGCCTCCACAACAAGACCATTACGTACAGGGTTTTGATGTATGTAATTAATTTTCTGATTTAAAATATCAGAACTATTGAGAATAATCGGATGATTATGTTGTTGCCAGAATTGATATTTTGAATTGTTTTTATTCCGTTGTCCCGTCCTTTCAAACATCCATAACATCCAATCCCTTCTACTTTCTGAAATATTACCTTGAATAGACTTAATGATATTTTTAGAAGTAAACTTTTTCAAGTCTCGAACTATGGATTCTAGTTTCACTTTACCTTTTGATGATATAACTAAATGTACATGATTACTCATCACTACATACGCATGGACAATCAATCCTTTTTCCTTCTTACAATACTCAAGGCTTTCAAATAAAATATCTCTGTATTCTTTTCTTGAAAATACATCAATCCAATGAACGACCGTCATCGTTACAAAATAGCATGCTGTCTGATCGAAAAATTTATAGTTTCTGCTCATGAATCGTTAGTTTTTGTTGCTTTATTTTCTAATTCTAAAGATAACAAAATCAGTAAGAATATCGCAAGTGTTAAGCGATAGCGTCACTTGTGATTGTGTATTGGCGAAGTCTCCTGACTTCGAAACAACACTAAAATAAATTGTTAGATAAGCAATGTCAAAATTTAGCTCACTTCATATTTGTTTAAAAATTTTGAATTGAAATGTGTATTTCGAAGTCGGGAGACTTCGCCAATAGTTAGTCACAAGTGGCGCCTATCGGCTTAACACTTGCGACATTTGAAGTATGTCATATTATATTCTCATTGTTACTATTCGACATTTATAAACGCTAAAACGAAAAGTAAATTAAAATTGAATTGGAATACACTATTTCTTACTACACTTCTAGTTTAAAACTAAGCAATTCATGACAAAATGTTTAGTATATAGACATTTTTTCATGAATTTTTAGTTTGGAAAAGTTTTGGCTAATATAAAATGGAAACAAATGTTTAATTAATAATCAATATTATGAAAAAAGTAATATTTACATTACATAAGGCTCAGTTCAAAGGAAACTTATCTCCGCATGGCGAAATTGAAGCAAATGAAAAACTATTTCCTTATGCTGAAAAAGAGTTTGGAATCAAAGTAGGAAGCAAAGGTTTACTTGATAAAAACAATGAAGAAGTGACTTTTATTGATGAGGATAAAATCATTTTCAATGAATTCACTCTCTATTCTAAAATTGAAGACGAGTTAACTTTTGACGAAAAAATGGCAATTCAATTTTCCCAAAGACAGAAGAAGTAATGGATATCAAAATCATTCCTCCTATTTCATTTGGATTTTGATGATTAAACTATGAATCAGGGGGAATTAATATAAAATGGAAAACGTTTGCCTTGCAAATCCATATCACAAGTGTTAAGCAACAGCATTACCTGTGATTGGATATTGTCTCCTGACTTCGAAACCTATCAAAAACCAATTTTAAAACAAATATCAAGTTAAGCTCGATATCATATTTGTTTTGTGAATATCGAAGTCGGGAGACTTCGCCAATGATTAGTCACAAGTGGCGCCTATCGGCTTAACACTTGCGACATGGTACCTATAACATAGATTTTTGACAAGCACAAAAAAAAACGGGTAACATCTCTGCTACCCGTCTTCAATATCAATATGTAAGCTAAGATTACTTGCTTACTTTTAATTTTACTTCTACACCGTCAAGGTCAAGTACTGTTGCGTCTGCAACGCTGTCTTCAACTGATAGAGAAACTGCTTGTGTTTCTTCGCAGATATAATCCTTGAATGATTCAAAAGCTCCGTTTACCAATTCATCACCTTTTTCGGCAACGATATTGATTTTGTCTTGTACTTCTAAACCAGTGTCTTTACGGATGTTTTGCACACGGTTTACAATATCACGAGCGATACCTTCTTTCTTCAACTCTTCTGTTAAAGTGATATCTAATGCTACTGTAATACCTTGATCTTTTGCCATTGACCAACCTGGGATATCATCCGAAGTGATCAATACATCCTCAATTCCAAGAACAACTTCGTTTCCGTCAACATCAAATGTGTAAGAACCTGTTGATTCAATTGCTTTGATGTCGTCTTGAGACATTTGGTTTACTGTTCCAGCGATGCCTTTCATCAATTTACCGTACTTTCTACCCAATGTAGCAAAGTTTGGTTTGATGTGCTTCACAAACATACCTTCGTTCTCTTCTGTCAAGAACTCGATCTCTTTGATGTTCACCTCATGAGCGATAACTGCTTCAACAGCTTTGATTTGAGCCGTTACTTTAGCGTTTACATCTGGAATCAAGATACGTTGTAATGGCTGACGTACTTTCAGCTTCTCTTTCTTACGGATAGAGTGCGTCAACGATGAAATTACTTGTGCCAAGTGCATTTTTTCTTCCAAGTCAATGTTGATCAACTCTTCATTTACTTTAGGGAAGAACGCTAAGTGTACTGACTCTGCTTGATCTTTACCTGTTGCTGCATTCAAGTCTTGGAATAAACGATCCGAGAAGAATGGAGCGATTGGCGACATTAATACTGAGATCGTCTCCAAACATGTATAAAGTGTTTGGTAAGCGGCGATTTTGTCAGAAGCATACTCACCTTTCCAGAAACGCTTACGGTTCAATCTTACATACCAGTTCGACATGTCTTCGATTGTAAACGCTTGGATGGCTCTTGCTGCTTTCGTTGGCTCGTAATCATTTAAAGCGGCATCCACTTCTTTGATCAACGTGTTCAAACGTGATAAGATCCAACGGTCTGACTCATGACGCTCTTCCATAGGAACTTCAGCTTCTGAATACGTGAAGTTGTCTAGGTTAGCATATAATGAGAAGAAAGAATACGTGTTGTATAACGTTCCGAAGAACTTACGTTTTGTTTCTTTTACGCCTTCTAAGTCAAACTTCAAGTTATCCCATGGATTTGCATTAGAAATCATGTACCAACGTGTCGCATCCGCACCGTGCTCGTCCATTGTTTCGAATGGGTTGATCACGTTACCTAAACGCTTCGACATTTTAGTACCTGTCTTATCCAATACAAGACCATTTGAAATGACGTTTTTGAACGCTACGCTGTCTTGAGTCATACCTGCAATCGCATGTAATGTAAAGAACCAACCACGTGTTTGATCCACACCCTCAGCAATAAAGTCTGCAGGGAAAGATCCGTCAAATACTTCCTTATTTTCAAATGGATAGTGCCATTGTGCATAAGGCATCGCCCCTGAATCAAACCATACATCGATAAGGTCTAATTCACGAGTCATTGGCTTACCGCTTTCTGACACTAAGATAATATCATCTACATACGGACGGTGTAAGTCAAATTCCTCCGTCAATTCACCGCTGTCAGTGATGTACTTCGGATCTCTTGGCATTACGCCTGCCGCTACTGATTTCTTTACTTGCTCTCCTAATTCTGCTACTGAACCGATGCAAATTTCTTCGTTACCGTCTTCAGTTCTCCAGATAGGAAGAGGTGTACCCCAATAACGTGAACGAGACAAGTTCCAGTCTACTAGGTTTTCTAACCAGTTTCCGAAACGTCCTTCACCTGTTGCTTTTGGCTTCCAGTTGATGGTCTTGTTCAATTCAACCAAACGGTCTTTAACAACAGTTGTACGGATAAACCATGAATCCAATGGATAGTACAATACTGGCTTATCAGTTCTCCAACAGTGAGGGTAACTATGGACATACTTCGCTACTAAAAACGCTCTGTTTTCCGTCTTTAATTTGATAGCAATACGAACGTCCATTGATTTGTAATCCTTCGCACCAGATACTTCGTCTTCTTCGTATTCTGCTTTTACGAATTGCTCACCGAACTCTCCCATTTCTTTTACATAGCGACCTGTTTTGTCAACTAATGGAAGTGGATTGCCTTTTTCGTCAAATACTACGATTGGAGAAATACCTGCTTGATTAGCTACTCTCTGGTCATCTGCACCAAAAGTTGGAGCGATGTGAACGATACCTGTACCGTCTTCAGTAGTTACATAATCGCCAGGGATTACTTCAAATGCTTTTCCTTCAGGTTTTACGAACTGTAATAATTGCTCGTATTTTACACCTACAAGTTCAGCACCTTTATATTCACCTACTACTTGAGCAGGAACTAATTTTGCACCTTTTTCATACGCATCGAAGTCCGCATCCAATTGCTTCTTCGTTACATAAGCATTCAAACGATCTTTGGCTAAGATCACTGTGATTGGCTCATGTGTATACGCATTGTAAGTTTTCACTTTTACATAATCAATCTTCTCTCCTACAGCTAGCGCAGCATTTGAAGAAAGTGTCCAAGGCGTTGTTGTCCAAGCTAGGATATACACATCACCGTGAGCATTTTCATATAAAGCAGCAGACTTGTCGTCTTTTTCTACTTTAAATTGTGCTGTGATTGTAGTATCCGTTACATCTCTATAACAACCTGGCTGGTTCAATTCGTGAGAAGAAAGACCAGTACCCGCTGCTGGAGAGTAAGGCTGGATTGTGTATCCTTTATAAAGAAGATCTTTATTGTATAATTCTTTCAACAAGTACCATAGAGATTCCATGTACTTCTTGTCAAATGTGATATACGGATCATCAAGGTTCACCCAATATCCCATTTGCTTTGTCAATTCATCCCATTGTGATTTGAATTCCATTACAGTTTGCTTACAAGCTGCATTGTAATCATCAACAGAAATCTTAGTACCAATATCCTCTTTTGTAATGCCTAACTCTTTTTCAACTTTCAACTCTACCGGTAAACCGTGAGTATCCCATCCAGCTTTACGCTTTACTTGAAATCCTTTTAATGTTTTGTATCTATTGAAAAGATCTTTTACAGCACGGCCCATTACGTGGTGAATACCAGGTGCACCATTTGCTGAAGGAGGTCCTTCATAGAAAACATGTGATGGATTGCCATCTCTTGTAGAGACAGACTTATCGAAGATATTTTGCTCTTCCCAATATTGACGGACTTCTTTATTCGCCGCAACTAGATCAAGCCCTTTGTATTCCTTAAATCCCATTGATTATAGAATGAAATTGTCTAATTTTTTTTGCTTTGCCTGCACACAAGGGTACAGATCACGCAAATATCGTAATTTGTTTTTAAATCAGAAACTAACTTTTGATGATCTTCGATATTATTTACAAGAAGGGATTAATATTCAAAGAAATAGTGATTTTTATAGAATCTATTTCTTTTAAAAGTAAGTGGTGTAAACCTTCAGAGTACTACTTTCAAGCTTCTTTGTTCTTCACTTTTGTCTTGAAACAAAAACGAAGCAAAAAATTCAAGGCTTTGAAGGCAAAGGAAGTTGATACAATGTAAACCAAGTTTTAGTTATTTATTCTTTTATTAGAAATCAGGAGATTTCTGATGATCCGTTGACACGAATGACGCTTTCGCTTAACATTCGCGCCAGTGGGTTTTCTACCATTTTTAGTTTGGTAGTGCTCCCCCGGCCTTGAAGGGAAAAGCGTTAAGAATTCCATGGATTGAGCCGTTAAAAATGATTTTCTTGTTTGAGCTTTAGCGAGTTTAAAATCATTTAGGCGAAAGGAATGGAATTTAGCTTTTGACTTCTAAGCCTAGATTTTTTGCTTCGTTTTTCATCAATGGAAAAATGAAGAAGAAAGAAGCTTGAAAGTAGGACATAAAAAGCTTGCAGAAATGTCGATTAACTAGATAATGAAAGCTTAGTTTACAATACAACCAACTTCTCATCTGTTATTTTAAACAAGGAATTTCCAAAGAGAATGTAGATCCTTGTTTTAATTCAGATGTTAATGAAATTTCTCCTTTCAATAATTTCACAAACCTGGCAGTCATTGGCAATCCAAAACCTAGACCTTCTCGATCTGGGCTTGGGGCCACAAAACTTTCGGGCATTCTAAATATTGAATCCATTTTTTCTTCTGTGATACCTGGGCCATGGTCTGTTATTGAAAGGGTAAAACTGCTTTCAGTTCTTTGAGATAAAATCTTTATTTCACCTCCTTCTGGAGAATATTTCATGGCATTGGACAAGAGATTTCTCACACTAAAACTTAGCAATTGATAATCGGTATCTAATATTGTATTGGAAGGTAAATCGATATCAAAAACAATTTTTTTACGGTCGATGACCTGCTGGTATAAGCTTAGGTTGGCTTCCAGAATCTCTTTAAAATCTACTTTTTCTATATTTAACTCTATTTTTTCGTCTTGCAACATGGCCCAGTTCAGAAGGTCATTGATTAATCGGATGACGTTATCAATTAGAATTTCAGAATTGACTAATTCTTCATACACGGTAGATTCCTTATCCACCTTGCCGATCAAGCCAAAAACTTGGTTTCTTACACTAATTAAAGGGCCTTTTGCGTCATGCCCAATCACTGAAAACATTCTGTCTTTAATTTGATTGGCATTGAGTAGTTCTTTTTGAGATTGAGACAATACACTATTAATCATCATCAATTCTTCGTTGTGATCTCTTGCTACTTTTGCTTTTTCTCTTTCAAGTTTTGCATTTTTTCTGGTTTGAATAAACCATAATACTAAAAGCACACCGCCCAACAGCACCACAATTAAAAGAACAATCAGGAGGCTGGTTTTCTCTTTTTCTTGTTCTAGAATAAGGTCTTTAATGTATTTATCTTGTCGTAAATCAATGATCTGTAATTCTTTAAAATAAGTATCAAAATAAGCATTGGAATAGGAGATCGCTTCCATTTCTTTCTGTTCTGTACTTTTGGATTGGGCAATTTTTGAGTTCCTTAATAACTCGTTGGATAACTTGAAATCTTTTCTTTTTACTGCTACTTCTGATAAACCTACTAATGCTTCTTCTAAGTTTTTAAAATCTTGGAAACGTTTGGAATACCAAATAGCTGAATCGTAATACATTTTGCTTTCAGCCAATTGATGATCTAAAAGAGAGATATCACCAAGTTCATTGAAAATAAATGCTTTATCAGAATCATAATTGTTTCCCATATTTCCCAAAGCTTGAAGATAATAGGATTTACTGACGGCATATTTTCCTTGGTTAAAATTAAATTTACCAAGGTTTTTAAGCACTAAATAATGGTTTTTGGTACTTTTGGATGAGAAAGATAGTGCTAGTAAAAATAGGGAATCGGCAGTAGAATACTCTTTCAGAAGCATTTGACTTTCTCCCATATAACTATAGATTTTTGATGCTCTCAATGAATCTTTTGATTCAATTGTATAAGGAAGTGCTTTATCAAAATAAACTAAGGAACGGTCATATTTCTCAATCGCAACGGCCAATCTTCCAATCTGATAATTCACCTCCGCAATGCAACTGCTGTCGTTTAAGTTTTGAGCTAAAACCAATGCTTTTTGAAGGTTATCATTGGCATTTAAATAGCTGTAATTATTATAATAATAGGCTGATAGTTTGATTAATACATTATAATTTTTTCGCCAGAAAACCTCCTCATCATTGCTATTGATAAATTGATCAAAAGTGAGGTTATTACTGTGCAATATCAAGTGATTTTGACTTATAGAAAGTAAAAGCTGTTCTGCAGTTTCTCTTGGAATTTCATTGATGTATTCCACCCCAACATACAGGCTATCCAATGACCTCTGATAGTTTTCTTTAAAAGTATAATACCTTGAAAGGTTAACGTAAGCGCGTACAATTTCATGCGTGGATGACATGTTAGTGGCCATTATTAAAGCCTTCTCTGCCATTTTATAACTTTCTAAAGGAGAGTCATAAAAAAGATCTTCTGCAGAATCATTGTAAAACTTAGGTGTTTCTTCAGCGTAAGCGTTAGTAATCAATAAAACTATTAGAGATGAAAGAATATATGGTAGTTTGTTAATCATGAGATAGAATAAAAAAGAGGATTTAAATTAGTTGGAAATGTATATTGTAATATTTGATTATTTCAAAATTTTCAACTAAATAACATTATAAACTTAACAATCTGCAATTATAATGTGTAATACCAATTCAATTTTACTTGTTGACGACCACCCTATTGTACGCTCAGCTCTTATTCCAATTATTGACGTTATTCCTAATACTCAAATCATTGGTCAAGCAGAAGACGGTGAAGACGGATATCAAAAAGCCGTATCATTATCACCTCAATTAATTATAGCCGACATCGAAATGCCTAAAATGAATGGTGTTGAGATGGTTAAAAAAATAAAATCTATAGCACCTAATACAAAAGTTATTTTTATCACAAGTCATAGTGACCTGTTTACTTTTGAAGAAGCATTAAGCCTTGATGTGGACGGTTATATCTTCAAGGAAAATGCGATGAAAGAAATAAGGAGCTGTATAGACGCTGTATTACAGAATGAAAAGTTCACTTGTGAGAAATTTAAACAATTCATTCAGATCAATCAAAAAAAAATTGATAGAATACGAAAAAATAAGCTTTTAGTCACCCAATTAACCAAAACGGAGCTAGAAGTACTGGGGCTTATTTCAAAAGGCAAGTCATCTCCTCAGATTGCTGATCAGCTTTTCAAAAGCATCAAAACCATTGAGAATCATAGATATAATATCTGCAAAAAGCTGGAAGTAACAGGTAACAATCAATTACTCACTTTTGCAGTAAAGCAACGAAAAATACTAGCAGAATTTATGGAAACTGATAAAATATAAAAAAGTGGGCTACAAAATTATAGCCCACTTTAAATCACGCTCTATTCAAATCTATTTGATGATTAGTTTTGTCAACCATAACTCTGATGTCTGTCCTTCAAATCGGACAATATACATCCCTGATAATAGATGACTTAAATTCAATTGATTTTGACTTACCCCTAATTCTTGAGTAAATACTTTTTTACCATTCATGTCCATGATAAAAATAGTCCCTGCCTCATGATGCTTGACTTTCACCTCTCCTTCCGTAGGATTAGGGAATACATTAATCACATCTTTAGAGAAAGTAATGATAGATGTTGGATCAGTACTGTCTTTCACTTTTACAGTATAAGTTTCCTTTGTTAATTTATCTTCTGAGAAAACTTCAAACTCCAAACCTTCTTCCAATACTAAACTATCCACGCCTGACGTCTGAATCCATTGATCTTGTGTCATCACCGCTCCTGTAGATAATTTGAAACTGATGACCAACTTTCCTTCAATGTCAAACAGCGACTCATCCAATAAAATCTCCTGATCAGTGATTTCAGCTTCAATATCATCTGCAAGGTGATCATTTAAACCTGCTAGAAGGGTGAAAGATTGAAGTTCCGCTTGATCATTTTGCTGTCTCGCAGTAGTGACTGTATAGTACTTTGTTTTACTTAAATCTTCTGAAACTACCTTCAGCATAAAATCATCAGAGTGATTCACTTTCGTTTCATCTGTCATCAATGTATCTGATCCCATTAAGATGATAGATCTATTTGCTTTTTCGATAGATACCAATGCGTTTGTCAGATTATCTTCTTTATGAGCATCGATTGAAATTCCATCAGTGGTTACTACACCTTCAATGTCAGCTACAAGATCATTATTCAACAAGCTTGAGATGGCATAAGATGTGATTTCTGCTTCATCATTTAATGGAGGCAAGCATTCTATAGACCATAATGATGCATTAGATTGATCAAATGATCGTACTTCTACCACAATTGGAGCTGTGAGGTCAAATACCGAAGTGTAATCCACTTGTTTGCCTTTATAATATAATTGAGCACCTGGAGAAATAGAGAATTGTAATGTCAACTCCGCAATATCCATTTGCTTTGCTGGAATCAGTTTGATCTCTCTATTTTCCTCATCAATTGTCCCGAAAGTCGATAATCCTTGAATTTTTACACTATTAATACTGTGTAATGATTCTGCAGTTTTTTTATCATAGAACATAGAGAAACCAATCGCTTTGCTCAAACCTTCGTTGATCACGCCTTCCTTAAGAGAGCCAGACCAAGGATCTACTTCCCATATTTGATAGAAGTCTGTCGTGAGCTGATTGTCTCTTGATGCCAAATACATTTTACCAATATTATGATCAAAGAAAAGGTGCGGATGTGGAGAAGTTCCGGTGAAAATTGGTAGTGAACTGATTTTTGTTGTTGTCCAATCTTCATCGTTGATGATATAGATATTACCAAGTTGATCCATTCCATACAGCACTCCTGAAATATCACAAGTAATGGTTTTGATGGATGTATTCGTTAAAGTACCTTCCAAAGTAGACGCTCCCGTTGCTCTATCGATACTGTAAATTTCAGGTGTATAATATGCCATACCGTAAAGTTTGTCTTTCGGCTCACTGTAGCACATATCTCTCAACTCAATATCAGAGAAGCCAATATTGCTGATTTCACCCGTAAATGGATCAATTGTAGAAAGCATTCCGCCAGTTGAACTGTTGTACCATTTGTTCTTGGCAATTGTACCCGCATAGACATAAAATCCATTCACCTGCTTGATATTTCTTGGCTGTTTGATGTTCTGCATATGGAAACTGATCGGTCCCGGATAAACACCTTCTGCACCTAAAATATTATAAGCAAAAACAGTATTCAATGGTTGCACATTAATTGTCTTCTGAAGAATATTGTTGCCAATTACTTCATCTGTAGAAGAAATTAACTCAATTTTAATTTCGGTAATTGTTTCTACTAAATCAATGCTAGAAAATAAAACCTCCTTCATTGATTTACCTTCATGACCACTCACTTCAACCACCTCTTTTTCAACACCATCTACGATCAATTTCAATTGGTATGATTCCGAGTTAGGTGTTTTATTTTCAATCATGACAGGAATCGCGTAAGCATCCGGTGTTATGTATTTTTCAAGCTCAATGCTTTTTACAGCTAGATCATGTTTTGGTGCTTGTCCTTCTAAAATAATGGAATAATCTTCCACTTCTCCTGTAAAAACAATTCCTTCAGGATTCATTTCACCAAATGATAAAACACGAATTCTCAACCTCTTTTTGCCTGGTTCAACATCATAAGGCGGATCAATGATGCCTTTCATTTGCTGAGGATTGATAGGTTCGAACTCAAACCCTTCTTCCTCTTCAAACTTGCCGTTGAAATTCCAGTCGATCCAATATTTACCTGCACCAGAACCATCATTTTTGGTTACAATCAATTCCGCAGTTTCACCATATTTGATTGTTAATTCCTGCCCTGAATAATCTTCATACATATTATCGCCAGAGGTTTGATTGATATCACCCATCATTACATTCGTGATAAACACACCACCAAATCCTAGCGCTGGTTCATAATCTGATTTAAACCTTACCACTGAAGTATCATTTCTTCCTACTCCATCATTTTCCAAAATAGTGTAAGCCTTCACTTCGTATTGAATTCCAAAAGTGTTGAATACATCTGGCTCATCAAATTCAATATCTACAGATCTTCCCGATTCCAGAAGACGGTTTACATTTTGAACTCTTGGAGTACCATCATTAATGGTATAAGCAACCTTGAAAGATGAAATGTCTTCTTTACCAAAGTTAGATACTGTTACATATACTCTCTCTGCACCTGTTAAGCCAACATGAGTAACAGGGTGCTGAATTGCAGTAACACCGGCATCGAAATCAACACTGTGTTCTACTTGAGATACCGTAGCCACCCAACCTTCTTCGTTAACTGCTTCATCAGAATAAAATAAGAAGCTTAATCCACCGCCTAATACTGTTGAAGTAAATGTAGTTTGATTATTATCGCCTAATGCACCGTTCAAGACTGCAATTGGTTCACCTCTGGCATTTGTTCCATCAAATACATACAGGTAATCATACCCTTCCTCCAATTGGAAAGAAGTAAATTCGACTTTTACTTTTTTCGTTGGATCAGCCGGAACAAAATTGTGGACACTTCTTGTGTTATCAGGATAATTAAACACTCTTGTACCGCCATCTGTGAAAACAACATCATCACTTACTGTAGTTGTTTGTGTGTAATCATGAGCGGCCATTGGAACGATGTAACCGAAATTATAGAATCCACTTCCTTGAAGCGTATTATTTTCAATTTTGGAGTCGTTAGCATGCTCTGCATTACCTTTTACATAATATAAAGCATCTTCTTCAGAAAAATCTCCTAAGGCAACAAACGTGTAGTTTTTAGTATTGAAAGTTGGTAATTCAGTACTAAACGTTTCTTTTTCTTCTTGATTCAATACGCCATTTTTGTAGACTTCATAAGAGAAATCAAACGTCTCTAGATTTTTTGATCCAATATTGGCAATCATAAATTTCACCTCCGCTTCTTCTAAACGTAATGAATGATTAGGATGATCGATTTCCAATAAAGCCACGTCGTATTCTGCTTTTTCAGAAAGGTGAATATTATCAATACCGACTTGATCTCCTTCAATAGCCCAAGAGATCACACCTGATGGGTAACGGCAAAGTGCTTTCAATTCGATCTTAATAGGTTCGCCAAGAAAGTCCGTTAAATCAAAGTACATTTTTTCTCTTTTCAGAAGGGCTGTTTCACTGCCCAAGAAATAACTTTGGCCTTTGATATCTGAAACAGGTTGACCGTTGACATACACTCTGAAAATACTTTGGTTTCTAGAAACAGAGTAAGCCATTTTAGCATCTAAAGTGAATAATAATGAGTTAATCCCATCAGGAATTTCGGTTTTTAGCGTCGCTGTTGAAATAAATGTCGGGTTGGCATTCCAAACCTCTTGCGTAGAACCATCACCGTAAAAAGTGGCGCCTGTAAGTCCTCCTTCAAATTTCAAGTAATGAGAGTTCACTTCAGTATCGTAGTTGATCGTTGCGTTACCCGCTTTTGATTTTTCAATGGTCAAATAATTGGAAGCTCCGTCATCAAAGCCTTCGTCAAAAGGGAAATTACTAATTGCTCCTTTTACACTCAAATCAACCGCTTTCGATCGTACTCCAACTATATTCTTCTCTTTATTGACCGCTCTTACGGCGTACCAATACTGTCCTGCTTCAGGTGAAAATTGTGTGGTGGTTACTTCATCAATCACTTTCATTTCTCCCTCTTCCATTCTCATTACTTCATAAGAAGTTGCTCCAACAACACCTGTCCAGCTCATCACATCTGATGAACTGCTTACAATTTCAGGACGACCAATAACACTAAATCCAGTGGTGCTTTCATCAAAATATTTACCATTGATCACTCTTACTTTCAAATTACCTTTTGCTTCTGAAGAAGTAGCGTAAGTATAATTTCTAGCACTTGGAGCCAATTCCGCAACAGTTTGATAATTCATTCCACTGTCTTCTGAGATTTGAACAACAAACGCGTCAGTATTATTTTGAGGAGCTGACCAATAGATCATCATTTCCTTCTCGGCTACGTAAGATTCACCTCCAACTGGAGATAATAAAGTCACTCCTTTTTCTACAAAATCCCATGTGATGCTAAAGTTTTGAGGACCTTGAGGAACTGTATTACCATTCACCACAAATTCATAGTAACCTGATTCAGGAAGGTCAATCACCACTTGCTCAATATTGTTTAAATGATCCTCTTTGTTTGTGGCCAATTGTGATGGATTTTGAGCATCTAACACCAAAGGAAGAGTTGTTGTCCCGTTGTGTACTACTGTTAAATCTAAATCATTAATCAAAGCATTGGGTGTAAAAGGAATGCTTGGATAATCGCTCCACGAAAGCATTACTTTTAACTGACCCGTCCCTTCTGGCACCCAGATTTTGAAAGTCTCTTGATCACCTGTCTCTACATTACCTGATGCAAAATGATTATTCTTAATCACTTTCGCCGCTCTCAAAGCATTCATTTCACCATAGCCGTAAGCGAAGTCTGGTCCTGCCTCACCTAAATCTGTAGCTGTATTACAAAGCACCCCTTTGATCAAATCAGCTCTAGGCAACTCACTATTTTCCTTTTTGTATAATTCATAAAGTTGAATAGCCACACCTGACACCAATGGAGTCGCTTGAGAAGTACCATCCATCAACTCATAATCATTAAAAAATGAGCATGAATATACATCAACACCTTTTGCCGCAATGTGTGGACCATGTCGACCATCATCTACAGGACCCCAGCTAGAGAAACTACTCATTGCTCCTGTTTGCGTTAGCGCTCCAACGGTCAGGATATTTTTTGCTGTTTTAGAACTTGTCCCATATTGGAAATTACCTCTTGAATTACCAGAAGAAAAAACATGCAATACATGAGGCTGTTCCCAAGTCACTTGATCCAATTCAGCATCACTGTTGATATAAGGCCATAAAAAACCACCTGGGTGAGGAATACCATATGAGTTTTGAGTAATAGAAACTTCATTTTCTAAAGCGGCACCCATCATTTCTTCACCAGTTGTCAAGCCATTTCTACCTATATTGAAATTCCAAGATTCAATCTTTACGTTATGAGCAATACCCACACCCATAGGGTCTACCAAGCCACGGCCGGCCATAATCCCTGCCACGTGATTACCATGAGCAAAAAGGTGGTCTTCTAATTCATGTGAAGTTACTCTGCCATTGAAATCAAGGTGAGGTTCAACATCTTGATCCCAAATACCAACCGTAATACCTTCTCCTGTCAGCATCTGATCAGCTCCCAAATAGCCCATCAAGGCATCTTGGCCCACCATTTTCTGCCCTACAATATCGTCTTTCTCCACTTTTGGAGGGATTGGCCCTGCATACTTCAACCAAGAAAAAGCATTGATTTCCTTTAGTTGATCAATATGCACTTGACATCTTACTTTGTTGAAATAAGGTGAAAAAGTGATAGCCTCAGCGCCTAATGTTTCTAAGTCTGATTGTACTTTTTGAGTATTCACCCCAGAAAAGAAAAGTAAATCCAATACAATGGAGTGCTTGCCCGACATTGCATATTTTGGCAATTCTGACTTCATCAACAATGGATCTAACTTCTGTACATCTACAAGGTTTACTATAGATCGAATAGTACTAATATCTATACTGCTATTCAATGAATTGATCTCCGTTAAATAGGCATTGTTTCCTAAATAATCGTTGAGCAAAACACCATTGTTCATCAAATTTGAACGTTTCTCTTTGTTCGGAATTTGATAAAACTGAAGTATAACGTAGGCAGATTGATCAGAAGTTTGAGATGTTCTTTTATTCGAAAAATAAGAATTGGCATTTTCAGGCAATTCCACTGCAACGCCATTATAAGTTACTTCTTCTAAGCTATTTTTTGTTTGGGCACCAACGTAGGTGTTCATCCCCAGTACACAAAATAGTAAAAGGAAAATAAAGTTCTTTTTCATTATAAAATTTATAGATAGGAAGGTAATGACTGCCAACTTGTTTGGAAGTTGACAGCCTATATTATGGTTAGTATGAGTTACTGTTTTTGAATCTTATAAGTCTTCGTAGCCCCTCCGCTGTTCACTTGAACAACATACCATCCTTTTACAAGGTCAGATACATTAAACTGGAATTGTGATGCTTGAGATAAGCCTTCGTAAGATTTTACTTTTTCACCGATTAAACTGTAGATATAAACACTTTCAATTTTTTCAGCTCCTTTGAGGATAAATTGATCAGTCATTGGGTTCGGATACAACATAATCGTGCTTACATCAAGAGATGCATCCGTCACCTGCTTCTCTTCTACCGTCACTACAATTTCTTGTTCGATGCTCCAATTCGATTGAGAAGCTACAACCACAATTGTTGAAGTTTCCATCAAACTACCTGTCAGCGTGGCCGTTCCATCGTTATTGTCCGTTAATTCTACCCCTTCCATTGCTTCTTTTAATGCTAATGAAATCGTCAATCCTTCTAATCCTTCAACCACTACTTGGTGTTCGAAGCTTTCATCTTCCATCACAAATAATGAGTCTACAGAAGTAAACATCAATGGGTTATCAATATCTTCCACTTTCAGTGAATACGATTGACTTAATTCCCAAGAGGCAACAGAGGCTTTCAATGTCACCACATTACTTCCTGTAGCATCAGGCGTACCGCTGAGCGTATACTTTCCTTCCATCTCTTCTAATGACAACCACTGAGGACCTTGTACCAACTCCAAAGTAACTGCCTCATCAATTGCACAATCTACTTCAATTGCATATTCATAAGTACCATATACTTTCACGGATAATTCAGGTGTTGAAGTGAAGGCTAATGGATTATCAATATCTTCAATTTCTAAATTAAACTGATGACTAGCTGATTGCTCTCCTGAAGTGGCGTTTACTCTTACATAATAAGTTCCTTTTTTAGTTGTCTTTCCTGAAAGAGTCGCCGTTCCGTCACCATGATCTTCAATTGATAACCATTCTGGTGCATCTTCTAATGAGAATTCAAGTGCTTTCTCTTCTTTATGTGAAGCTGTAATTACATAACTATATTCATGATAAATCGCTCCTGTTTCGATAGGCGTAGATGTAAAAGTGATTGGGTTTTCTTTTGCAATATCCAACTCTACATTATCTAAAGTAAGTACACCTGTAGGCGTTGTAGTTTTAGCATAAAATGCAATAAACATTGATTTTGTTTTCGGTGCTTCAAACGTAACGCTCACATCTTTCCATGCATCTTCCACGGTAGAAGTTTTCACTAACGCTTCTTCACCCAAAGCCGTTTTCTTATTATCTTCTACCAAGTACACCTCTAACTCTTCCGTGTGCCATTTTCCTTCTAGCTCATCTAATTCCGTTCTAATAGAGAACGATAAATCATAAGTTGTACCTTTCTCCAAAGCTAGAGGCACCGAATACAGAATATCATCTTTTTTACCAGAAATCTGCATTGCCCCAGAACCCTTCACCAAATCATTTGATCCATCATCTGTAATCTGTTTCCATTCGTTACCGTCAAGATTCAAATCGTCTATTGACCAACCCATTGGTTTTGTCGTTCCTTGTTTCATTGTCTCAAAATTTTCAAGATATGGGAGAGTCTCAACAGTTGGATCAGGGATGGTTGTAAATGACCATACTGGAGCATTAGGCAGTTCACCATTACTATTATAAGGCACTACTTGCCAATAGTATTGGGTATTATATTCTAAGTTTTCTAATTTAAGTTCAGCCGTTTCTAAGTCCACTTCTTTATCAGCAATCATGTTGGTAGGCGGATAATCTGTCCCTACATTGATTTTGTATCCTTCAGTGGCTCCACCACCATCATTCCATGCTAATTTCAAACCTTTCATGATGTCTACATCCACTGCGTTTGAGGCTGGCGATACTGGAACTGCAGCAAGTGGGAATCCGTTTGAAATTTTTTCCCAAGAAATATCATCAATTAAAGCAGCTGTTACTTTTTGTTCTCTTCCTCCATGTCTGAAAGCAATGTAAGGCCCTTTGTCAGCATGGCTGAATAGTAAATTGAATTGTTTATATGCACTTGTCAACTCAAATGTTTCTTTCAATACGAAAGTAGAAGAATCTGTTGGGTCCGTCATTAAACCTACTTCAAGCGTCAAATCATATGCATCATTTGATTTTTTTGCTTGGAAAACGATTCTGTTGGTATCAAAGTTTTTCACCCCTGGAGATACTAAAATCACATTCGATTCAAAATCATTCAAGTTCATCAAACGAGCACAATGCGGACCTGTAAAATACTCAAGCGCACCATCAATCACTTGTACACTTGTGTAATTGTCCCAGCTACTTCTGATTTGACTCCATTTAGCCGGCATCTCAGTGCTGTTATCAAAATTCTCAAAGAAATTAGTAAGCGGTTGATAAGCATTTCCTATTAATGTAATATCGTTAGTACCTGAAGTTGCATTCGATTCAAAAGTGAATACATTCTCGAAATCACCTGCAGAAGTAGGTTCAAAATATAATTTGATATCCGCTGATTTTCCAATATCAATCGTTCCAGTATAATCTGTTGAAAACGGTCCTGTAGAAGTACCTCCTCTGATAATCAATGGTGCCTTACCTGTATTTGTCACTGTTACCGATTGACTGATCTTACTGCCAACACTTACGGAAGCATAAGTAAGTTTATCCGTAGCAATTTGAATCTCAGGCTCCATTTTTTGTTCTTTTATAACGATATCATCTATCCAGAAGTATTTTGGGCTCCAGCTAGAAGTTTCGTGATATCTAAAACGGATATAAACATTTTCACCAGAATAATCTCCTAGACTGAAAGATTCGTATTTATACTCTTTCATATCTCCTTCAAGCATCATTGATGCTACTTCAGACCATGTTTCCTTTCCATCTGTAGAGATCTCTAAATAAGTTCCACTTGATGGTGAGTTTGAGCCCGTTCTCCAATAAAAAGAGATCTCACTGTTTTCTGGCAAGTTCATTCTCGGAGTTATAAGTGAATAATCACCCGTCCTCCAAGCAGAAACGTAACCTGTCATTTCACCTTTGTAAATTCCTTCCGGGAAACCATCAATATCACCAGTATTCCAATATTCATCGAACTCCCAATCAGAGTCATCAGGAAAGTTGGTATTAATAGTTCTATTTATCCTATTACCTGTAATTTGACTGATATAGAAATCTTCAAAATCAACGATAAAAGGGTACTCTTCAATATATTTTTGAGCTGTAAATGAGATAACTGGAGAAGAGATCTCTTTACCTCCTTTTTTAGCAACCACCTTATAATAATAAGTCTTTTTAGATTCCCATAATGTCTGACTATTGTAAGTGTAAGTGCCATCTTCTGTTATTGCTTGATCAGAAACAATAAGTTGCAAATTGTCTTCTTCAGTACCTAAATAGAAATCATAACGATCTGAATTACATAAACTAAACTCTAAAGCTTGATCTACTTTTACTTTAGTATCCTTATTTTCAGGTGATACGGCCAAAGGAGTACATGGTGTATCATTGCTCACTAAATAATGAAATCTGATGTTCGGCGTAGCATTATTAAAAGGCCTCCAACCTGCTACCCCTGTCGGGAAGTTATTATCACTACCGCTCACTGCTTGATGATCTTGATTGACTGTACCATAAAATAATCCAGAAGTAACATAACTCTCTCCCGAATGATTCTGCCAGTGGATGATGATATCACTCGTTCCGTCGTACTCAAAATCCTCAATATCAATATCCATCCAATCTGCACCATTAGGAGGATACGTTACAGTTCCGTCAAATACCTTTGTATAATTATTCAAATCTGGATACGATAACGGCACATCATCTCTGCTTACTAAAGAGATATAAATCTGTTGATTGGCAAACGATTTTTCCCATCCACCGAAATTCTTATATCCGTAAAATGAAATTTTGCTGATAGTTTTAGCTTCTCCTAAGTCGTCACTTTTATATAAAAAACTACCCCAAGCATATTTCCAGCTGGAGTAAATTGGATCAGTAGTTGGTGTTTGCCCTGCTCCAATCTCTACAAATGCAGTAGGAGCCGAATCCTCCGTAGCATACGCAAATTGCCCTATACAGAATAAGACAACTAACGGAAACCATAATAGTCGTTTCATCTTTGATTTAGTTTAAATAATTGAATTGCTTTATGACTTCAATTTTAAGGAGATATTAAGACTTTGTAAATAGGGGCTTCCACTCAATTTGAACACAATAAAAACACAAGTGTCTAACTATCAATTACTTATAAGTTTAAAAATAACCATTACAAAACAAAAAACAACAGGTATTTATAGCATTAAAAACAGTTATCCATCTTGAAAAAATAGATAATAGCAATAAAATTTATCATTATTCTCACAAGATTAACATTTAAAATGCAACCTATTTCAAGAAAACAACGTGTAAACACATGTAAATAAATACTATCTCTTTGACTATCTATTTTTTTATGTCTAGTGTAAACGTTTATATCCCCCTCGACCTCAATGGAATAGTAAAAAAGCCAAAGTACTATGGAGGTTTTACTTTCACTCAAATCATAACTTATGCAGGAGCTTTGGCCTTAGGTTTTGATGTTTTATCCTATCTGAAAGAGTTATTCACTACAGATTTTACCATTGTTTCTTTTTTAAAAAACTTTTGGTTTGATGATCTCTTATTCTTTGGTGAAGCTAGCTTTTTATTGGCCATTAAACCCTTTTTAGAAAATTCACCCACTTCTTGGTATAAGCGTTTTATATATTTTGATGGAGAAGAACTTATTGTTAATCGATTAGGAGTGAGTAGCAAAAGTATCAACTTGAACGATGTGGTGAGCTTTGAAGACAGAGACAAAAAATCTTCCAAAAGCTATCTTACTTTTACCCATAAAGACGGCTCTACAACTCGCATTCCTTGGTTATTAGGACATGAAATAAAAGAAACAGACGAAAATACAATTAATGGATTGTTAGTATTGATACAAAAGAGAATTGATAAAAACATAAATCAAACTTTCTTTTTGAACCCCGCAAATGTTTCTTAGATTTATAAGAGAATAAGCAAACTAAGTTTTTGTATAATTAATGAAGGAAGAGTAAAAATAGATCTTTCTATTTCATCACAAAAACCTGAGATCTAATCCTTCTTAATCACTTAAAAAAAAGTTTGGTTTACTTATTTAATGAACTAAACTAAAAAGCTAATGTTACAAAAGACGGAGAATAAAACACTACTTCCCTTTCAAAGAAAAAAAGACGTATACATTCCTGTAAGTACAATGGGTCAACTTGAAATCAAGTCAAACAAGTTTATTCATTGGTTTATCAAAATAGTATCACCTACTGTAGGAATAATTGAAACTTGTCAAATCGCCTACGCCTACTATCATTTCGGGTTGGGAGGTGTGAATCCTATTGATGCCATTGGTTTTAGTCTCGCAAGTTTATCTATTCTATTACATCCTACCTTCCTTTTTAAACCTAAAAAAGCGTGGCCTTTTTCCTTTATAAGTTTTGAGGAGGATAAATTAATTTTTAATGTGAAATTCAAAACAAAGGAAGTTTTTTATAAAGACATTCTACGATTTGAAGTGAAAAAGGCAAAGCATAATCGGCTCTATATTTATTTTTTCATGAAAGACGGCACTGAAAGAAGCGAAAAGTGGCTTCCAGAAAATATGGATAAAGATCATGTTGCTTTAAGGTTAGCAATTAATGAAGAACTTCAGAAGAGAATTGATAGTTTTTCTTCCATATAAATAGTACCTCATAATTTTCAAAAAACAATACTCTTTCTAAAGTAAACTATTCATGAAAAAATTTTTAACCATACCCAATCCTTGTCATGAGAACTGGGATCAAATGACTCCCGCTGAAAAAGGTAGATTTTGCAAAGTTTGTTCTAAAAAGGTGTATGACTTAACGGACTTGTCTACTCCTGAAGTTGAAAATCTTTTTGAGGAAAAGGGTGAAAACATTTGTATCAGAATCAAACCAAGCCAAAATTTCTTACCGCTCCGAAAGAAGCAAACATTTAAATTTTCTCCCTATAAATTAGCGATGAGTGCTATCATAGCGAGTTCTTTAACATTGAGCACCGAAGCTTTTAGCCAATCATTAACCCCTTCCAATCAAGATAAAATTGATGTTACCAATACTGATCAATTTGTAACTATTAAAGGGCAAATAGAATGTTCCTATGATCAAGATAAGGTTGACTTTAAACACATGAGAGTAACTTTGATAACTTTAGATCAGGTGTATTCCACATTCACCCAAGAAGATGGAAAGTATTCCATGAAAGTTCCCAAAAATATAATTGGAGAGAAAAATATTATTCGTGTATTTCCAAATGAAATTAGTATTGATACATTCTCCAGAACGTATACATTTTCAAAACAGGATATTTATAAAACAAATATCAAATTCGAAAATATAATAGCAGTAATAGGTGAACCTATTTTATTTGAGAGAGACTCAATGAAATTTATTTATAAAGGGGAGCCAATAAACAGCAATCAAGAACAAGAATTAATAATAATTAACCAGGAAACAGGATGTTGGGGTGTGAAAGATGACCTTCACTTTGAATATTTCTGGGGAGAAACAGCTAAAATCTTATCCGACAACAAATTTGAGGAATTCATTATTTTATACGAGCTAAATCAATTGTAAACTCAACAAATCCAAGTTGTATGATAGTTTCAATAGATGGTCAAAAATAAATAATCTCTTTTTTATAATTCCCATTTAATGATTAGATTCATAGATACGTAAAAACATTATTTTTTCGAATCTATGCTGATAAAAAAATACTTCTCGGTATCTGAAATGTTTCTTTGGACACGAAAAGAAACATTGTTTTTTGTGATGCTTGCTACAACAGTTACTTTCATTTATGAAGTTTTAGAACAAAAATGGATTGCTATGCCTTGGACTCCAATTGCATTAGTGGGTACGGCTCTGGCTTTTGTGATCGGTTTTCGGAATAATGCTGTGTATGGTCGCCTTTGGGAAGGGCGGAAAATATGGGGAGGAATAGTGAATGACTCCCGAACATTTGCAATATACGTTGGAGACATGGTCACTAATGAGTACGCAAAAGAAGGGCAGGAACTTTCCAAAGAAGAATTATCCAAACAGAAAAGGATATTAGTCCATCGACATATGGCTTGGCTGACGGCATTGCGTTATGCGATGAGAGCTAAAAAGCCATGGGAGAGTTTTATGGATCATCCCACCAATAGAGAATGGGCTCAAAAAATTCATACACCTGAGTTTGTAGTTCCTGAGGAAGAAGCTTTAGCCCATTATTTACAGCCTGATGAACTTAAGAAAGTCATGGATGTAGGAGGGAATAAAGCGGCACATATTATTAAGCTACAATCCAATCATTTACGTTCTCTTAAGGAAAAAGGACTGATTTGGGAGTTCTCTTTTCTGAAATTGGAAGATATTTTAAGAACTTTACTGGCACTGCAAGGGAAATCTGAAAGGATCAAAAACTTCCCTTATCCAAGACAATACGCCACTTTGAATGTGTTTTTTGTATGGATTTTTATTTTCATTTTACCATTCGGTTTAGTTCCAGAATTTGCCAAACTTGGTGAAAGTCTGATTGGTATTCATCCTTTTATTGGAGGGTTATTAGTTTGGATGGGCATTCCGTTTGCCGCTATGGTATCGTGGGTTTTTCATACTATGGAGAGAATAGGTACTGTAGGTGAGAATCCATTTGAAGGCTCTGCGAATGATGTTCCAATCTCTACTATAGCAAGATCAATTGAAATTGATGTCAGAACTTGTATTGGAGACAGCAAAGAAGACATTCCACTTCCATTTGATGTTTTGGAGAATGTTCAGATGTAAATAATTCATATTAATTCCTGCTAAAAATCATTTTACTGACTTAGATCACCTTTTTTAGGTAAGCTATGTCATTAGAATGATTTTTTTATTTAACTTTGTCTAACAATGCACAACAAAGAAAAAATATAAGGATATGAATTACAGTATTTCTGCTACACCTAATTATGTTTTTTTGAAGTTAGCTAAAGTACCTTCAAAAGATGATGTCTTACATGCCATCCAAGAAATAGCCCCACTATTAAAAAACAAGAGAATTTTATTGATCGACAGCAAGGATTTAAAATTTCCATTTAACCTTTCAGAAAAGCATTCTTTTTTTGTGGAATTATCTGAAAATAAAGTAGATAAAAGTATACAAATCATTACAATCACTAATTTTCTTAATGAAGAACATAGCTTATTAGAAATGGTTGCTAAAAACAGAGGATGGAAGCTGAAAAATTTCCATTACCGTGAACAAGCAGACCGTCTAATTCAAAAAATTATTCACCCAGTGTTAGTTTCTACAGGAAATTAACTTCCTCATAATAGCTACAGGCCATTCTTTTGCCTTATAAAAGAGTTTATTAGCTCAATTAAAATCTACTTTACAGTGTGTTTCTGTTGCATTTTTCATCAATTAAATACGCCATATATAGCCATCGCTTTTAACCTAATTATCAAATTCAAAAAAGAAAATACAACCTCTCACACTGTGTAATAGAATAAATTGAGTCTGATAAAAATAACTTGATATTCACATCATTTGGTTTATAAAACAAAAAGCCCATTTCTTATCAAAATGAGCTTTCAGTGCTATATACTGTTTATATTATAAAGCAATATAATATCGAATCGCTTCCTCAATATCATTCCATTCAATAAATTGATCAAAAGTACAATCACCAATTTTTGAAAGTAATGAGAAGCTCAATTTCTTACCGCTATTCTTTTTATCTTGGAGCAGATAAGCATAAAGATGTTCTAAATCGCTTTCTAAAAGCTCAACCTTACCATACACTGATAAAATATATTCTTGAATTTGCTTTAATTCATCCTCCTTTAAGCCTGTAAACTTCACAGAAAGGTACGCCTCTGCAATCATTCCGATAGCAATTGCTTCCCCGTGCAATAATTTTCTGCCAGGAATATCCAAAAGGTAGCTTTCAATAGCATGACCGATAGTATGACCATAATTCAAGATTTTTCTTAATCCTTTTTCTGTAGGGTCAGAAGTCACCACTCCATCCTTAATATTGATAGAATGAGGAATAATTGTCGTCAAATCTTGTTCAGAGAGAGGTTTTGATGAAACCGTTTTCCAATGATCAGCATCTGCGATTAAACAATGTTTGATCACTTCGGCAAAACCAGAACGTAATTCATTCTGAGGTAATGTTTTAATAAATTCAGGATATACCAATACCATATCTGGAATTCTGAAAACACCAATATGATTTTTCAATTTGCCAAAATCTATACCTAATTTCCCACCAACACTAGCGTCAACTTGAGATAAAAGTGTAGTTGGCATTTGCCAGAAATCTATTCCTCTTTTGTAGGTAGAGGCACAAAAACCACCCATATCCCCAATCACACCTCCACCAAGGTCTAATACCGCCGCTTTTCTATCAAAACTAGCATTGGTTAATTCTTGCCAGATATGCTGACAGGTTTCTAAGTTTTTATTTTCCTCTCCGCTTACTACTTCAATAAGTAGATGTTCAGGCAATAAATCCTTTACAATTGGATAACAGTCTCGCTTTGTATTTTCGTCTACAATAACTGCTAAATTGGTGTATCCTTTTAAACCTTCAAAAGTATTTTGATCAACAGATTTTAAAATAGATACTTTATTGATACTCATCGTTCTATTAATTTGTGCCGATTGGCTTTTAGATCAAAAAAATAAGGCGGAAACACCAAAGTGAACCGCCTTTAATATCTATAAAAACAGAGCGTTCGTTACGCTTTTTCTGTGTTTACAACTGCAGTTTGAAGACGGATAGACTCGTCGTGAACCAATTTGAATAATTGCTCCATGAATGCTTTGCTTAATCCTAACTTCGCTGCTTGCTCTGGACGATTTTGGAAGATATCGATCCAACGACCTGCCTGGAATACAGTCAAGTTGTTTTCCCTCTTGTAATCTCCAATTTCACCAACAACATTCATTCTTTGAGATAATACTTCTAATAACTCGTTGTCTAAACGATCAATTTTACCACGAAGATCATCTAATTTAGAATTTACTTCTTCAGCGTCAGTAGTGCTCTTCTTAATGTTTACTTCATTAAGGATTTCAGCTAAGCGCTTAGGAGTAACTTGTTGTGAAGCATCCGACCAAGCATTATCTGGATCTCTGTGAGTTTCGATCATTAAACCGTCGAAGTCTAAGTCGATTGCTTTTTGAGATACAGGATAGATAAGGTCACGTGTACCACCAATATGAGATGGGTCACAGATCAATGGTAAATTAGGAAGCTCAGTTTTAAGAGCGATTGCTAATTTCCACATTGGAACATTTCTATATTGAGTTTTCTCAAAAGATGAGAAACCACGGTGAATACCAGCGATTTGACGTACGCCAGCACCATAAATTCTTTCGATAGCACCTTTCCAAAGAGCAACATCAGGGTTGATAGGGTTCTTGATCATTACAGGAACATCCTTCACACCTTTCAATGCATCAGCAATTTCTTGGATCGTAAAAGGGTTTACAGTACTACGAGCACCAATCCAAAGCACGTCAACACCATACTTCAGTGCTAACTCAACATGCTGAGCATTAGCAACTTCAGTAGTGATAGGCATGTTTAATTCCTTCTTCACATTTGCAAACCACTTCAAACCTTCCTCACCAATACCTTCAAAAGATCCTGGTCTAGTTCTTGGTTTCCAGATACCCGCTCTCAATAGCGTAATACCTATCTCTTCAGTAATCTGACGGCAAGTATCCATTAACTGCTCCTCAGACTCTGCACTACATGGACCTGCAATGGCGATTGGACCGCCATTTTTTACTACAGACCAGCTTTCTAATGATTGTATATCTTTCATATCAGATTTGTTTCAGATAGTAATAACTTCAAAATTACAAAAAATTGAATTAAATCTATAGTTAATTGAAATAATTAAACAAATTAACATACATTTTTAATTATTGACAAAATTACGTAATATTTAAAATGAAATTCGTATCACTATTTTCAGGCAATAATTAAAATCTGATTGGATTTCAATTGTAAAGCCGAATTTAAATAGGCATTATTGTAGTGTGAAATGACCTGCATTCTAAAGTGTATTTATTACCTTTACTTAAAATTTACCGTATAATAGAGTGGGAAAAGAAATTCAAAACATACAAATCACTGATAATCAACAGGAGATACCAGATATCTCTAAGATAGCTGTGATTGGCGGAGGAAGTTGGGCAACTGCATTGGTAAAAATTTTATCTGATGGAGGTATGACAACTTTGCATTGGTGGATCAGAAACCAAGATGATATCAATCACATCAAACAATACCATTCAAACCCTAGATACTTACCCTCAGCTAAAATCTCGAGTGAAAAAGTAAAACCATATAGTAATATTAAGGATGCTATTAGAGGTGCCAATGCAATTTTATTAGCTGTTCCTGCCGCTTTTGTTTTAGATGCTATTAAAGATCTTACTCCAGAAGATTTTAAAGATAAATTTGTAATTTCAGCAATTAAAGGTCTTATTCCTGAAAAACATATTCTAGTCACTGAACACATTGAAAAGAATTTTAATGTGCATCATAAAAAAGTAGCTGTAATTGGAGGTCCTTGTCATGCTGAAGAAGTAGCAATGGAAAAACAGGCTTACTTAACAATAGCTTCAGGCAGTAAGAGATTTGGCACGGCTTTATCTGAAGCAATGAGTAACAGGTACATCAAAACCACCTCAATCAGAGACATTTATGGGGTTGAATATTCTGCAGTGATGAAAAATATAGTAGCTATTTCTTGCGGTATTGCTCACGGGTTGGGTTACGGTGACAACTTCCAAGCTGTTCTCGTTTCCAATGCCATGCAAGAAGTTCAATATTTCCTTAAAGCAGCATATCATATCAAACGTAATTTATTAGGCACAGCCTATTTGGGAGATATGTTGGTGACTTCCTACTCTCAGTTCAGTAGAAATAGAACGTTTGGTAATATGATTGGCCACGGTTATTCAGTTAAGGCCGCTCAGTTGGAGATGCAAATGGTTGCTGAAGGCTATTATGCAGTTAAAAGTATCTTTGAAATTGCTAAACGTCTTGAAATTGAGAATGATTTACCGATAACTAGAGCGGTATATAATATTCTTTATGAAAGAATTTCTCCAATTGTTGAGTTTAGAATTTTAAAAGATCAATTAAACTAATTATATTTATTCAACGTATATAAAAACACATTACTAAAGAAATTTTAATCTCATCTATGAGACAACACTAAATATATAAAAGCCTTTATTTTCCATGTTGAAAGACATGACTTAAGTCGTGCATTTCATTTACTCAAGGAACATAAAGGCTTTTTTTGGCTCTATACTTTTATTAGAGCATGCATAACCCCCACTTTTAGTGTTAATCTATCTCTTTTCATAGCGTGAGTTTAATTTCATTGATTAAAGCATCACTATCTTCCTCAATTATTAATTTTCTCACAAGCTAAAACGGATCATTTTCACTTCAAGTACTTAAGGTTTGAAGCATGTTTCTGATAAACACTCAAACACATATATCATAAATAACAATTTAATTATTACTCACATGCTAACGTCTAGTACAAAACAGATGGAGGAAGTTGATTTTCTTCCAATCAACGGAACCGATCACATCGAATTCTATGTCGGAAATGCAAAACAGGCCGCTTACTTTTATCAGTCTGCCTTCGGCTTTGAACTCATTGCTTACTCAGGTCCTGAAACTGGTGTAAGAGATCGCAGTAGTTACGTCTTACAACAAGGTAAACTCCGTTTTGTATTTACAACTTCACTTTCATCCAACTCAGAAATTTCAGATCATGTACACAAACATGGAGACGGTGTAAAAGTACTTGCACTTTGGGTAGATGATGCAAGAAAATCTTTTGAAGAAACCGTAAAAAGAGGAGCTATTCCTGTGCATACTCCAAGAGTTTTAGCTGATAATGATGGAGAAGTGGTAATGGCCACAATCAAAACTTATGGAGACACAGTTCATACTTTTGTAGAACGCAAAAATTACAAAGGAACCTTTCTTCCTAAATTTGAAGCACGAGAGTCAAATTTCCCTACGAAAACAGTCGGACTCAAATATGTAGACCATTGTGTCGGGAATGTAGATTTAGGAGAAATGGACAAATGGGTCAACTTTTATGAAGATGTAATGGGTTTTAAGCTATTACTCACTTTTGATGACAATGACATCTCAACAGATTACACCGCATTGATGTCCAAAGTAGTTTCAAATGGAAATGGCTATGTCAAATTCCCAATCAATGAACCTGCAGAAGGAAAGAAAAAATCACAGATTGAAGAATACTTGGATTTCTACAACGGAGCCGGCGTGCAACATATCGCAGTTGCTACAGATGACATCTGTTATACGGTCCAAGAATTAAGAAATAGAGGGATTGAGTTCCTTTATGTTCCTGATAATTATTATGATGATCTAAGAGATCGAGTGGGTGATATTGACGAGGAAATTGAACAATTAAAAGCCCTCAATATTCTTGTAGATAGAGATGAGGAAGGCTATTTACTTCAAATTTTCACTAAACCAGTAGAAGATCGCCCTACCCTTTTCTTTGAAATCATCCAACGTAAAGGTGCAAAGTCATTTGGAAAAGGAAACTTTAAAGCACTCTTTGAAGCTATTGAAAGAGAACAGGCCTTGAGAGGAAACCTTTAATTTTAGCTTTTTAAAATAGCAAAATGCCATCACAATTTATTTTGTGATGGCATTTTTTATATTTGAATATCAATAATTTATTGCGTCAACGAGTACTTGAACTGGAAGCCAAATGCTGTAGAAGTTCTTCTAAATGCATTGGAAACTTTTGGATCGTTGATCGTTCTATCAAAATAGCATTGCAGACTTGCTCTATCATTCAACATATAATTAATAGTTGGACGTAAAGCTAAGTTCATATTTCCTGCAGTCACCACATTATCCTCATCAATTCTATATTGCGTAGTTTGGTTATCTCGAATTGAAAAAGCAACTCTAAAAGTAATATCATTTTTCAATACCGTAGTTCTACCTTTTGATCTAAATGGCAGTTTCAAGTTGGCTTTTGTGTAACCAATATCCACTGTAAAATCATTATTCAATTGCTCTGTGACTTGAGCATTGGATAAATTCAAGGCTAACATTCTACCTTTGTTATAATCAAACTTGATTTGTAAATCATTCATTAATTTGATGTTAATACCAATCAAAGGTCCAAAGCGTTCTTCAATATTTACTTGATTCACCACATATACAGGGACAATATTTCCTTCATCATCAGTCCTAGCTGTAGGTTGATCGTTGATACCTTTATCTGGACCAATTTCAGTAGCACCATACAAGAGAGATGAATTATAATTACCTACAGTGTAATTTGACTTATAACTATGTGAAAGGGTAATGGTTTTGAAGATATCTCCTAAACCTTTAATATTCGTCAAACCTGTATATCGAATATCCCAATTGGGAATAGGTATTGAAGTAGGAAATGCTGATAAGCCAACTTTACCTGCATCTTGGCCTGTATAAGCTGCAATAAATGCTGGAATTAAAACGTCTTGGTCATTATTGCCATATTGACCTTGTGTATTTGTTGCATTTAACCTATTCTTAACAACCTCTCTATTAGCAACAAACTGATCAAATATTGCTGACTGATTATTAGCATCTGGAGTACTGAAAGCTGTTGGTAAACTAAAGAAACTCATACCAAATGTACCTGTTCTTTGAGGAGATAATGATTCGTAATTTTGTGTTGTTCCATCAAATCTAAACACCTCTGTATAAGATTGAGTTGTTCGGTGTTCGCTAGATAACTGAATTTTCAAATCTTTAAAAGGTTCTAGATTTGCTCTTACTGTATAATTCTCACTTCGTGTCTGCATGAACTGTTGGTTAAGATATTCACTTGGAGCAAGCCAGCCATTTTTAGCAGCATCAAATCGAATATTTGGATCTTGACTACCCAAAATAAAACCAACACCAGGAGCTCCAAAGTTCTCATCAAATCCCAAATATTTTGCAGTTGGCATATACCCTGGAAGAATTGTTCTGTTCTGTTCATTATAACTAAGATCTATATCTTTGATCATAGTAGCCAAACGAATACCCGCATCAGCAAGCTGTTCACCTCCAGATTTGCGAGGTGTTTCTCTATCTTTCAACTCTTTATTGACAGCCAAGAGTTCTTGTTCATATTTTTTTATTTCCTCATCAATTTTTGCAAGCTTGGTATTTTTCTTTTCTTGCTCTAACTCTTCTTGACTCTCTGATAGTGAAGCAATCTGAGTATTATACTCTTCAATTTTCAATTCTAAAGGAGCAACATCTTTTTCTTTTGCTTTATACTTTTCAATTTTTGTTTTAAGCTTCACAATTTTTCCTTCTATCTTCTCTTTTTCTGCTTTCTTCTTATCACTATCAGCAGTTCTTAACTCCTTTTGCTTTGCTCTTAACTTTTTGAGTTTATCTTTTAACTTGATCTTTTCATAAGCCAATCTTGTATTATCTTTCTTATTCTTAGAGTTAGAATTTCTAGATCTAGACCTGCTTCGAGAACGAGATGAAACCCCATTTTCTAAGTGATTGACATATCCAATTTTTTTATAAATACCATTGAAATCTAACTTAGAACCAAATGAAATCGTTTGTTCATTACCTATTACATTACCTAAAGTATCTGCAATCCCTAAAGTTCCTGCAGTCCAATTGGTATTAGCAGTATACCTTGCATTTGCTCCCACAAAATCGAGAGCTGGTATTTTATTGATTGGAATATTATAAGTACCAGCAATAGTCTGATTAAATTGTTTCATACGACCAAAATTCAGAAGATTACTCATAATTGTATCACGTTTTACATCGCTATCAATTGCACCTTCGGGTTCATCAATCAAAGCCTGAGCATCAGCAGTGTAATCAATTTTTAAACTCTTCGCAAAGTTCCAACCTATATTATATCCCCTATTAAATCTGAAAGACTTTTCATAAGTAGGGAGAATACCTTCAGTGGTAAATTCTTTTGTCCCAGACTTAAGAGTTCTGAACTGTGTATATCGATAATAACGGTCTAAATTCGCTCTTATAGAGTAAGAAGTAGGAATAGGCATAATATTAAAATCAGAAACAATAGCTCCCCATTCTCCCATATCAGCCTCTTTAAATGGTTCCCATGTTTTCAAAGGAGATTGATAGGTATAAGCTGCTCCTAACCTCCACTGTTTACTATCGTTGGCTTCAGTATTTTTATCTCGCATATGAGTATCTGAATAAGACCCACTTAAACTTAGGTTTTCTATATCCCAAGGGTAACTCTTAGCTTCTGGGTTCATCTTTACTTTACTCAAATTAGATATATTGATACTTCTAGATTCTTCAAAATACTGGACTTGATCTGCATAATAACTGCCTGCAGAAGCTGTTTCAAATCCATCTTGAGAAATTGACAATGGTGTATCAGGATCTAATGGATCAAAATATGGGTTCGATCCTTTTCTATCATAGCTCATATATATAGGAATCGTTAGACCTATCCTATTCAAAAAGATCTTTTCTAAATTAATGTTTGTTGAAATACCAAACTCTAGATTACTTTCCCTCTGACGATCACCTATTTTATCTTGAATTCCTCCAAAGCCTACAGTACTATACCTTGTATTGGCCTTTACATTCATAAAATCAGCCAAGGTTGCATCTACAGATGCATTAGCCGCCCAAGCTGAGAATGTACTATATTCAGTTGCTCTTAATTCATTAGCCCATATACATACATTGTAAGGACTCACATTGGACGTTTTAGGATTTCGAACACCAATCATTGCAGTCTGAACAGCGCTCAAATCAGGATTACCAATTACTCTTACTCTATAGTTTCTTATATTGGGTTCAGATAGTACTTTAGGATAAATTTCATCTTTTTCTTTGGGTTGTAATCTGTTTCTTTCCGCTTTCAGAGTGTATAACTCTTCTAGAGAAATATCTATTTCATTTTCTCTAGGCCAAATTGCATTTTGTGTTGTAGAATACCTTGGAGTGATATATAATGGGACTTCAATTTCATAATAGTTTTCTACTAAATCAGTACCTACCCTTAGAAATGCCCTTAAGTCTTCATCTTTTGCATTATCAGATTGAGCATGAAGCTCCATTTTAATCCTCTTATAATTGACAAGATCCAAACTGAAGTTCTTAAAGACAGCAACTCCTTCATCATCTTTCAAATCATCAATACAAACTTGGAGAGATTGTTCATTAATTCTTCTTGTCACCGTTGATGTAGCATCATAGTCTCTTTCAAAACCTGGAGGTAAGACATAAGGAATTTTACCGCTTTCATCTGTTACACCATTTTGTTCGATATTAACGGATGAAATATTCATTTTTGCAGTAGAAAGATCACCTGCTTCATCATCAATATTCAATGTATAAGGTCTCCATTGTGCTCCTACTAATTGGAAATTCAACATTCTAAGTACGACAGGCTGTTCCCAATCTGTCATAAATAAACGGATGAACTTAATTGATTTAAAGTTGTCTATACTACCAAACTTTTCATATTGACTTTCATCACGAATTGGGATTCGTACTTGATACCATGTCACCAATTCTCTTGAATCTGGTGCTTCAGAAGTTACCCTATCCACTACATAAGGACTATTTGAAAGCTGGTTTGGACGCATATCAAACTCATACTCGTAATAAGCATTCAGTTCATTGAGTGTATTATCTCCGTTTAAATCTTCATTGTTAGGGTAATTCGTATTAGATGGAGTGAAAGATGTACCCCCAGAATTTTCTGGTGAGTTACCGTCGGGTCCATTAAAAC
This sequence comes from Flammeovirga sp. SJP92, assembly GCF_001583495.1. Classification (GTDB taxonomy): domain Bacteria; phylum Bacteroidota; class Bacteroidia; order Cytophagales; family Flammeovirgaceae; genus Flammeovirga. The sequence continues at coordinate 99,066 of NZ_LQAQ01000061.1, forward strand.
GTTTATAACGTTCTAAGACTTTAAGGTCTTGTTCGTCTAGATCTCCACCTAAATAATATCTAAAGTCATCACTCGATGGATCGGCAAGAACAGCGTTAATAGCCTCTGGCGATAGAACTCCAGAAACTTTTGTTACAAAGTCTTCAAAAAAATCCGCTTCCTCTTCACTAGTCAAACCATCATAACCAACATCTTGTGCAGCTCTTGGAACTGCTGTATTGAATACGTTATTGACAAATTGTGTGGTAGGCGAGTACCCCCAAACTGATTTGTTAAGAAGATTTTTGTTTGTCGTCATACCATTTTCAAAAAAATGTCTTCCGTCAGGAACTACATCTTCAGAAACGCTACCTAAATCAATATATAGTTTACCACCCGTATTGTTATTTTGACCTTCTACCAACGCATTTTGTCCTTGAATGAAAGGGTCCATCATCCAGAATTCCAAATACTGAACATTCAAGTTATCAAAATCTACATCAGTAGTAATAGCTTTCGTGATCGCACCAAAATTTTTGGTTGGATCTTTAAGTGTCCCATCTATATTAAGATTCGTATTGTAATTGTAAGGACCTTTTTCTGTTGGATAATAGGCCAAATCAAATGTTACTTCATTGGTATTGATCTGATTGGCCTGTCGGTTTTTGAAGACTTCATTATAAGGAATCAAACGGACGTAATGGTTTTGCATATCCTCATCCGAAATATTGGAAGGTCTACTTGTATTGCCTGATGTATAATAAAAAACGTTATCAATATTATACCAAGATAATAATGCTCTTCGATCATTGTATTTCAATGAATCTTCTGGCGTGATAGGTGGATTATCCTCAAAACCTTGATCTTTCAATACCTTAAGTGGAGTACTTCCGTGCGCCCAAGAGGTAGGATTCAAACCTAAATCATAAGGTACTTCAGCTCCTTCAAAGTCATCTATGTAACCTGTTCCATCGGTACCAATCAATGATGGAGTTCCAGGAATTAACTGTGCAAACTCACCTTTAAAAGAGAATGTCGACCTTTCTTTAGTGTCTAAACCAGGAATTCCATCTACTAATTTAGTCAGGAATCTAGATTCAGTTGTATAATCCATAGTCAGCCCCCACATTGTATTCTTAATAGGCTCACTACCTACATTTACACGAGAAATAAGTGGTTTTTCTGAAAGGTGTAATAATGTACCTGAAATGATAAAATCCTCACTAAAGTGATATTCCAAGTCAACACCTGCTAGTGTTTTAGTTTGGAAGTTAAATAAATCTGCTCTTTCGTAGGTGATTCGAATATCTTTACCTGAGCTTAATACTCCTTGGTCTAAAATTGTTACTCGCCCAAATTGATAATCAACAGTATACTGAACTCCTTCTGTCAAGGTCACGCCTCCAGCTGTAATCACAACTGAATTTTCAGCAATGTTAATACCTGGCAATAATATTTCATTTGAAGAACCACCTTTATAACTACCAAGCATGAAATACTTATTTTGTTTAGTATTCAGAATTGCATCTGCTTGCGTTTTATCATAAAGATCGTTGAAGACGTACTTATCTTGAATCGAGGTACCATCTGAACTTAACTTATTCTCTAATGTAGAACCAAATGGCTCCAATACAGGGAAGATAATTCGCCCATTCTGAGGGTCTATGGTCACACCTTCGATAAAGTCAAAGTTACCATCCTTTTGAAGTTCTAAGTTCATATTCAAACGATCTAAACCTGTCACTTCGATTAATGGAACACCTTCAATAGCCCCTTCTTGAATACTTGGGTTATCTATACCTGTTGCATCATCTCTGTAGATAATTCTAAATTGAAAATCCTCTTTTTGTATTCCTGATGTTTGTAAAGAGTAGATATTCTTCATCATTAAATCCCACATTGGAAATACAACTTCTTTTGTTGGATCATTAGGATCAGGTACCTTTGTAATGATAGTAGAGGGGCTTAATAGTTTCATGAACATCACCTCATCTTGTGCCAGGTTTGGTAAATCTTCATTCAATTCACCCACTTTATAAGCTACTCCATTATATGTATATTCAAATGCAACAGCTAAAATTTCATCATTTCTTAGAGGAGATGAAAGTGATATATAGCCTAATTGTTGATTATATTGGAATTCCGTTGGTGAAAGCTCCCTTGCACTTCTTAATATCTCAAATTCGGATCCATTTGGCAACCCAAGTCCTTCTAATTGTCCTTTTATTGCGTCAGATTGACGGTCCAATTTTTTGACAGCTTCATATAGAGTATTGGCATTATTGCCTGCTGCTGGATCAGTATTTGAATTATCAAACCATTTTGAATTAAACGGCTGAGCTTCACCTAAATCGGTAAGACCCACTAAATTTCTTTGGGTTTCAGTATCGTTACTTCTATTGGTCACATATACTTTCATTCTTGTGACAACAACACCTGAAATGACATTTGGAGTTGTTTTTAATGCCTCTTCATATTTACCTCTAAAGAAATGTCCAATAAAAAAATGTCGGTTATTATCATAAGTGTCTGCTCTAAATTCAAACTCTCTATTCTGCCCTCCATTTCTAATTGTAATTGATTCTTGAGATCCTCTTTGAGAAGAGAAAACGCTACTTACATAAAGATTGCCAAAACGTAACTTTGAGTAAACACCAAACAGGTTTTGAGCACCTGTAATCAAAGAGTTTCTTACATTAAAACTTACATTACCTACTTGAATATCTTGTATGATATCATAATCATAAGCAGTATAACTCATGTTATATTGCTGATCAAACTGAAAAGTACTTTTGGTGTCAAAATTGGCTGTCATTTCCATCTTGTCACCAATCTTACCTACCATTCCTAAGCCTACTTGCTGATCAAAATTAAAACCTCCATTTCTCTGCTGTGTAACAGGCACTTGTGGATTATCTACTCTTTGAAAAAGAAACCCAAAATCAAGCATGGCATTACCATTCAATTCGAAATCTAAAGTACTGCCACCAAATAGAAAGTCAGCCATTCTACCTAACTCAATTTCTGGAATCAAACGTCCGCCATCTTTACCCGGCAACGCATCATTCCCATCTTGAGCGACAGAAAGGTTATTATAATAGTTAGCCATCTGCTTTTTAAAGAGGTAATCTTTATAAGCATCATATTCTATATAAGAAGGTGTTCTGTAATCCAGATCTCCATTCAATGTCTCTTTGACATTATACTTTTTACCTGTAGAATCAATACTAATACTCGTCTCAGTATTCGGTTTTGTACTGATTAATGGAGATTTACGCTCTGGAGAGGCAATAGGATCCCCGAACCTATCTTTTTCATAAGGCTTAGAGGGCACATATTTACTTGTGTCCTGTTCTTGACTTATCCCCTGAGGTCCTTCTTGCTGAAAAACCTCGTATGCGGTACTTTTATAAGTTGAAGACGAATAGGCGTTCGTAAAAACGAACATATATAAAAGTACGTTGACAATAGTTGCAACTGTAAAGCGAAACAAATTGAGGTCAGATTATGTTGATAATTTAAATGCACGCGGAGTGCTCAAAAAGTATAAGTTTTATCTATAGGCTGAGGAGATTAATTATTTTTCAAAGCTAGTTTTATTAATTTTTCTACTGACAAGTCAGAACCATTTTTCTTGATTATCAGCTTAATCGATTTCTGTGCTCCAGCTCTTGTAAAACCTAAGGCTACAAGTGCGTCCATAGCTTCATCCACTTTAGCGTTATCTGGCGCTGCAGCAACAGTAGTCTGCGTTAACTCTCCTGAATACTGTAACTTAGATATTTTATCTCTCAACTCAATCACTACTCTTTGTGCTGTTTTGGCTCCAATGCCTTTTACACTTTGAATGGTCTTTGAGTCTTCCTGCATTATAGCAGAACATATTTCAGATGAAGACAGAGAAGACAAAAACGCTAATCCAGTGGAGGGTCCTATACCTGAAACACTTATCAATAATAAAAACAAGCTTCTATCGTTCTCTGTTGCAAATCCATACAACTGCTGAACGTCTTCTTTCACATATAGATAAGTATATAAAGTACATTCTTCTCCTTCATTCAAAAGACTGAATGCATTTAAAGGCCAACGAACTTCATACCCTATTCCCTGTACTTCTAACACAGCGAAAGTGGGAAGTTTTTTCGTTAACTTCCCCCTAATATAATAATACATATTTAAATTCTCTAGTCTATTTCCTTGAATGTCTTTAATTGGGCTTCCATTTCCCTCACAAGCTCTCTTTTATCCATTCCTGGAGCAAAAATAAAGCCTTCAACATAGTATAAATAAGCTCCAGACTTGTCCGTGAAAGTATAACTTACAAACGGGCCACCCATCGTAATATTATTGGTTTTCCAAAGCCCTCTTGTCTCTACTGCTAAACGTCCATCTACTTTTGTATTTTGAGATTCAACAGGCACCAATTTCTCTGTAACAACAAAAGAGTTTTGATTGCTTGGATCTCCATATAAATACTGTTTAGCAAGCTTATCTCTATCCAATACAATTTGCTCAGGATCAAATTGTTTTTGGTCAGTGTAAGGCACTTTTGAAATGAAAATATTTTTATCAAAGCTTTGCTCTGGATGTCTTAACCAAAGGAAATTTTCGTCATTCTGAGCTACTTTATAACCATCTAATAATTTCATAGAGACATTCATGTTTTTTCTTAAAAACTTGTCCGTCACTCTTGAATAAGTTTTGTTGATTGCTTTTTGAAGGTTTTTAGTTTCTAAATCATGGAAAGGTTCAGCAATCATCCTTTGCTTAGCAGGGTCTTTTAATATTTCTCTTAATGTTGCTTCATCTTTAGCAAATAGAAGTTCCACTGTTTGTCCTTGTGCCCAAGCATCATATTTGATGAAATGGAATTTATCCTGCTCCTTTCTTAGTTTCTCAATTACACCTTTCCCAAAAAATGATCTCAATACTGCACTTTCTCTGGTGTTTTGATCAAAAGTGGTAACAATTAATACATTTCTTGCTTGCTTTAAGATACTCGTAAAACCTGAAGGAATCACTTGCGTTACTGTAAATTGTGGCTCAGGCTGAGGTAAAACTCCCCTTGATTTCCCTAATACCATTTTGTATAAATCAGCTCCTACACCATCTTGAGGTTTCCATTGTACTGAATCCATTACTAAAACCATTTCACCAGGCTTTCCTTTTGCCATTGGCAGGTATGACTTCTCTAGATCAGATTTTGCTCCTTCTTTAGAAAGACATGAAAACATTAAAAATGACAGGTTAAATAAAACTAGGAGTCGAAGTATTGTTTTTGACTTGATCATACTCATTTCTTTAAATTCTAAAATGCCGAACAATTGTTTAGGAATTCCAAGCTTCTCTGCTCAGAATAAGTGTAGTATTCTTTATCTCTACAAAAGCCAACATGCCCTCCTTTTTTTGGAGCTTCCAAATATAGGTATTTACTCTCTTTTGCTAGATTAAATGGGTAACTTTCTTTGGTTAAGAAAGGGTCATTTAATGCATTTAGAAGAAGAACTGGCTTCTGGATATTATGTATTTTTCTTTCAGGACTGGCCTGATAATAAAAGTCATCAGTGGATTTAAAACCATGTAAAGGAGCTGTGTAGAAATGATCAAAATCTCTAAGAGAATTGATCTTCCCTTCCTGAATCTGTGTATCATCTAATCCGTCCATTACTTTAGTTTTAGCAACGACTTTTGCACTTAGTTTTTTATAAAATTTTTGATTGTAAAATCGCTTTGATCTTTTTTCTAACTCATCACTACAGGTCTTTAAATCAATAGGTGTGGATACTGCAACTGCACCAATTACTTTACTCAAATTCAAAGAAGGTGTTCCTAATGTATTGAGAGAAATAGCACCACCCATGCTAAAACCTACAAAAGCGATTTCCTTATAATTATGTTTTTCTATTTCAGCTAAAACAACTTCTACATCTTTGATATCTCCATGATGGTAAAATCGAGGAAGTCTGTTGATTTCCCCACTGCAAGACCTACAGTTCCATCCCAAAACATCCCATTGATGCTCAGAGAAAAGTTTAGCGATACCTTTACAATAATGCCTGTCCGTACCACCTTCTAAACCATGCAAGACCACTACCAAGCGTTGATTTCCATTTTTCAACCAATCAAAATCAAAGAAATCCCCATCTTCAAGCTCAATTCTTTCTCGCTTATAAGTGATTCCTTCTATTTTTCTTTGTATAGAAGGGAGAATGGTTTGCAAATGACCATTGAAATGCCAGAAAGGCACTTTGTACTTTTGAGGTTTAACAATTGGCATTTTAATTTACAATAGTCTGTAAACGGATCAGGATATTTTTCTCATCCGTTATTAGTTTATAATAGTCTCGAAAGACACCGCTCTCTGTAAGCTTTATTTGAAGAGGAATCATCAAAACTTCTCCTTGCTGCACCATTCTAGGGTATTGCATTGTTTCAGCTTTTCCTTTTGTATCAAATTGATTGAGTACCAGAGGTTTTTCTCCCAAGTTGGTGACATACAATGGATAGCTTATTGTTTCACCTTTCTTACCTTCTATTTTCAATGCATATTTAGAAAGTAATGGAACTGCATTTTTTTTATATTTCCAGGGAGTGATATACTCTTTATTGACCAATATTCCTTCCGCAGCATGGGCAACAACTCCTTGTAATGAAATGGTATACTGTGAAATCTTCCCATTCGTCAACAATATAATACTTCTATAAAATGGCGACTCTCCTTCTGTAGGTTTAAAGTCAACACTGATTGTAGCAGAGTCCCCGGGAGCAATATTACTTTGAGAAAACGATGCTTTAGAACATCCACAATCCGTATCAATTTTAAGAAGTTGAACTTCTTGCTTACCGATATTTTTAAAAGGAATGACAATATGATAGGTTACTTCATGACTTACTAAACCAAGATCAATATTCTGATTGCTAAACATCAAAACACCTTCATTGGCTACCGCTTGCAATTGAAGTAATAATAATGAGAATGTTGTAAGTGATAGCTTAATAAAAAACTTTTCTTTCAATACCTTTTTTCTTTCGAAGAATTCCACGGATTATTTTGTTTACATCAGCATTGTCGTCATAATGTGTGATCACTTTTTCAAGCTCTTTTGGGGAATAATTTTCATTCATCTTGATATACCCAAAGCCTCTATAGATCCCTTTTGCAATTTGAACAACAGCTCTCTCATCCTCTTCTCTCCCCTTGTCAATCAAGAACATATTCGGAACACCGTAGCTGAACCTCATCGAAGCCTGTAGTGCTCTTTTGTTGTATTCTTCAGGAGTTTCCTCATTTATACACGCACCATTACAGTTTTTCAGATGATACCTAAAACAAGCTTTATCGCTGTGGTCAATGCCAGCCAATTTCTGACAAAGATTGTTTTTATCCACCATCCTGTCCAGAATCTTTTCCGCTTCTTTTCTTGAAAAAGTTGTTGTTACAGGATGATCACCTTCAGACAAAGGAGCAATACTGAAATTGATATACCCATTGTCATCATAAGACTGATAAATACCAAAGAAGGTCTTCGCACGACGCTGTGCTCTGTTAAACCTTGGAAGGTGTTTCTTAATTTCGTCAGATTCTAATAACAATGCAATTAATTCACTTCCTGTAAGCGTAGTTTTCACATCTCTTACCATTTCAGCCATCCTTATGGCTCTAGGTGTGCTCTTATTAGAAAGGTGTTGGAGGATTCTTTTTCTAATATTTTTACTTTTACCGATGTAAATCAACTCTTCTTCTGCGTTGTAGAGATAGTACACTCCTGTTTCATCAGGAAGATTATCTATTTTATCTTTTGAGAGTTGATAATGTTTCTTTGAAGAGTAGACATCATATTCTGTCATTTCTTCAATGACTTCATTGGCTTTTTGTTGCTGTAATAATAGCTGAAATAACTTTGCGGTAGCCTCTGTATCACCAATCGCTCTGTGCCTAGAATTATGAGGTATACCTATTTCATCACACAGTTTCCCTAAACTGTAAGACTTTTTTCCTGGCAATAAAACTCTTGACAACTCCACAGTACAAACAGAGTTTCTTCTATACTTATAGCCTAACGATTTAAACTCATCTTTCACGAAGTTATAATCAAAATCAGCATTGTGAGCTACAAACAAGCAATCTTTAGTGATTTCGACTACTTTTTTGGCTATTTCAAAAAACTTTGGAGCACTCTTCACCATACCATTCTTTATTCCAGTAAGGTTTTGGATAAATGGCGGAATATTCATTTCAGGGTTCACAAACGACTCAAAGCGATCAATCTCAACACCATCTTCTAATACAATGATGGCTATCTCAATAATTCTTCCTCCTTGGGCTACTGACCCTCCTGTTGTCTCAAGATCAATTACAGCATATTTCATAAGCTGACAAAGCTAATAAAAAAAGCACTCTTTTACAGAATGCTTTTTGAGGAAATATTTATTTTTTTAGTTTCAACTTTGTAAACACAGGAAAGTGATCTGAAACTTGACCAAATTCTGAAAGAACTTTCCAATCCACCAACTCAAAATGTTTGGTAGAGAAGAATACAAAATCTAGTTGTTCAACTGCTGTATCTGTTGGATAAGTGAGTGTTCCTTCTTTTAATAAACCTTCTTTTGAACACATTGCCCCTATTCTATCATCATTATAAAATTCTAAAACACCTTTTTCTTTATAAGTAGGATCGCTATTAAAATCGCCCACCATAATTACAGGCATCTTTTCTTCCACTCTCAAAAACCAATCTTTCAAGAAACTGATATGCAACTCTCTTGTGTGTACATCAAAGGCTTCAGTATGCACATTAAAAACCATTACATCCTGTCCCCCAACATTTATCAATATCCTTTCTGCTAAACGATCCAGATACATCGCCGAATAATAATAAGGATGACTTCTCACCCTAGCCAACTCTACTCTCTCATGTTCCTTAATTACGTAATCAGACAAGATAGCTTGACCGCTCAACATCTTACCAAAATGAACTGAAGGAGGAAAATAAGGAAAAGGCACATATGTCTTATCCCAGTTGATTGTCATACCGCCATTTTGATAACCCAACTTCTTTCCTATTTCTTCAAACTGATTTACATAATAAGATCTCTTTCCACCATAATCAATTTCCTGTAAGGCTAAAATATTTGGACGATGTGCTCTCAGATCTTTCAACACTTTATCCATATTTCCTTGATAAAACTCTTCTGTAGGTCTCACTGAAGTGTTGTTGGTCATCCCTGATAAATAACCGATGTTGTAGGAAATAATACTGATGGTTGAATCATCCTCTGTTTTCTGAGAATTATCAAACTGAACTACTTTTGCATAATCGGATTTTTCAAGGTTTGGAGATTTAGCCCAAAAAAAGAAAACTATTGATGCAACTATTAGAAATAAGAAGAAATAGAGCACTTTTAGTAAAAATTGTTTCATTGTTTTGATATAAAAATAGTTCGCTCACAATTATATCCTACAAAGAAAAATGGAAAATGCTTATGAGCTGAAAAAATGGTTTACGATACTAAGCTATATTTTAGTACTAACATTTAGAAATAAAATACGATAAGTTTAAGTTAAATCCGATCAAAACTGATATTTCTCAATTTTATTGGCATAATTTTTAAAAACAGAACATATTGATTCAAATTTTAATTAGATTTACATAATAGATTTATATAAATACATTTTTTGATGACCTCTACTGTTAAAGTAATTTTTGTTTGTCTTGGTAATATTTGTCGTTCACCTCTTGCGGATGGTCTAATGCACCATAAAGTAGCAGAAAGAGGTTTAGAAGCGTATTTTGAAATAGATTCTGCAGGTACATATGCAGGGCATGCCGGTGAAAGAGCCGACTCCCGAATGAGATCAACAGCACAAAAACATGGTGTTGAGCTCGCTTCTATTGCTAGACAATTTTTAACAGAAGATTTAAATCACTTTGACTACGTTATTGTAATGGATGATAGTAACTACACCAACGTTACTCGACTAGCAAATGATGATGTGCAATTATCTAAAGTTTCAAAATTGAGAACATTCGACAATCAAGCTTCAAATAAAGATGTGGATGACCCTTACTATGGAGGGATCTCAGGGTTTGAAAACTGTTATCAAGTAGTTTCGGAAAGTGTGGATAATTTTATAGATCATTTGATTCAAACCCACAACATTCCTACTCCTTAACAAGAAAATGGAAAAACTGAAAAAATTTAATACTACAATCTTTATCACTCTTATACTTTTTACTCTTTTTGGATTAACAACAAATGTCAAAGCACAGAGCAAGAAAACGTATGTGGTGGTAATTGACCCCGGTCACGGCGGGAAAGACCCTGGAAAACCCAGAGGTTCAAGTGCGTATATGCACGAAAAAGACATTAATCTTCGTATAGCAAAAAAGATTGGTATGTTGATGCGTCAATATATGCCCAATATTCAAGTTTACTATACAAGAACAAGTGATAAGTACATCAGCCTTGAAGACAGAGTTGATTTTGCTGAAGTAGCACAAGCGGATTACTTTTTGAGTATTCATAGTAATTCCAACCCTAACAAATGGATTGTTGGAGCCAAAGCTCATGTAGACACTGATCAAGATCAAGTAAGTGTTGCTCTTGCAAAAGTGCTATTGAATAGTATTGAAAAGAAAACACTGATTCAATCAAGAGGATTGATGAACAGAGAAGACAGAGGCTATAATCTTTATGTATTGAAAAATACAAGTATGCCCTCAGTGCTAATTGAATGCGGGTTCCTTTCTAACCCTTATGAGAGAAAATATATCAACTCTGAAAAAGGACAAAAGGAAATTGCCAATGCTATTTTCCAAGGTTTCCAAAGTTTTCATGGACAGTCTAGCACACCTCAGGGTGATAATTATAGCATCCAAATATTGGCTACTAATAAAAAAGTTTCCAACACAAATCCTCATTTCCAGAAGTTATTAAGCCAAGGCCATTTAATTAAGGAACATGAGATCATCAGAAATAATAAGAAGATTTATAAATATACTGTAGGTAATGTGCCTACAACTGAAACTGCTCAGTCTTTAAAATTAAGGATTAGAAATCTTGGTTTTAGTGATGCATTTGTGGTAAAAATGCCATAGTGATCAAATAAATTCTTCAATATTTAAACTCATTACAGTGTGATTTAATATCAACATTGTAATGAGTTTTTTATTAATTTTAATGTTATCTGAAATTATAAATTTTCAAAGCAAATGAAATTCAACTATTGTTTATTAATCAGCTTACTATTTTGTGTTTTTGCATGTGACACCCCTCAAGAAAGTAAAGAGGATGAAATTGTTAAAGCCTCACCCTACTCTAATGAAATAAAAGAAGGGTTACATGTTTACAATTATGATAATTCTAAGAAAAAAAGAGCCGAAATAAACTATACCAAAGGGGTAAAAGATGGACTTTCCAAAACGTATTACAAATCAGGTAAATTGAAGCAGGAAATCAATTATGTAATGGGCAAGAAAGAAGGCGTGAGCAAAATGTACCATACTAATGGCACCCTTTACAAAGAAGCTTTTTATGAAAACAATGAAATAAAAACTAGAAAATATTTTTACAAAGATGGCGAACTAAAATCTATCGCTTCGTATGAGAATAGTAAACCAACCACTGACTTAAAAGAGTATTACAAGTCTGGTAAGTTAAAAACAAAATACCCCGCTATTATGGTGAAGGAAAAAGATGACACAGCATTGCATAATAAAGTCACTTTAGAAGTTACGTTATCTGAAAAAAGAAAAAATGTGAGTTTCTATATCGCAGACGACATCAACACCAAGGTAAAGTCTATAAATCCATCAAAATATAAACTTAGACCTGTTAAGATGCTGGATCAAAAAGGTATAGTAGAAATTAATATCCCAAAAGGATATGGTGTAAACAAAAAGATTCAAATCATCAGTGAATACACTACAATAGGCGGTCGAAAAAAAATTGATTCAAAAATTTATAATTTATCGATTTCAAATAAATAATAGTTTGAGAAATCCCTCACTCCTAAACTACTAAAATAGAGGTGAGGGATTATTTAATTACATCTAATGCTGTATTAAAATTTCTTTTTTAAAAACGCCCTTTCCATTATCATTGACCATTAAAAAATAAATACCATTTTCGATATTAACTACATTTAATTGTTGATGGTATTCTTCAGATTCTTCCTCATGAACTACTTGAATTCTTTGCCCAGTAGACGCATGAATTAATTCAATTTCTAATTCATCATTTTCACCCAAGTTATACATTTCAATATTCAATACTGTTTTACAAGGTATTGGATAGACATTCACCACTCTATCATCAACTAGATGAGAAGACACATTAATTAGCTGCGTCCAAGTCTGTTCTTTACCGTCAAAATCCCTCTCTACCAATTTATAAATATGATTACCATAGGACACCCCTTTGTCGGTATATTTGTATTTTAAAGTAGTATTTGAGTTTCCTGCAGCTTTGATTTTCTTTATTTCCTCAAACTTTTTACCATTATTATTGGACTTCAAAAGAATAAAAACTTCCGAATTCTGTTCAGAAGCAGTTTCCCATTTCAGTACTACATTGTTTTTATTTACAGCACCTTTAAAGTATACCAAATTGACTGGCAATGCTTTTCCCCCACCAGTATTTGGAGCATAAGTAAGAATCATATCTTTTATGTTCTGAGGAATTCTATCTTTATTATTTTCTGTAATTCTAGATACAGAAGCTCCTTGGCCTGCAAAAAAATGAGAATCTGTTTTCGTATTTTCCCCATAATAATGGTGGCTCTGATCTGCACCAATAATATCATTATTGATCGATGCATTACCATGCCTGCCTCCAAAAACATTCTGAGTTTTGATGATATCCCCTAATACAATTAAGTTAGATTTTGGTGATGCATTAAACTGCACTGCTCCGTTGGTCTTCAAATCTTTCTGTACCAAAATATCTCCTGATACGCTCACTGGAAGATTATTATGCTGTGAACTTGGTCGCCCATGCTGTGCGATATGAGTTACATACCCGTCAATTGTCAAGGAACCCTGAACGATTAAAACACCTTTTTCCGCTATCTTAAAGTTAGAGTGATGCGTTCCATCTGAAGAATAGTTATGACCGTTGTGTTGAAAATCATGATCAAAATATAAATCACCAGACACAACAACAGTATCTCCAGATGCGATAAAAAAGTTTCTGTAATGCCCTCCATGAATAGTTTGGGTACTAGCATGCGTTTCAACAATCAAAAAGCTGATCATTGAGAAAAGTAGTAACGTAATAAATCTCATATCAAATTTCTTATAGCTAAGTAAAGTAGAGGTATTTGCAATGAACAACTCATTAATAATCACTTTCAAAATCATATTTCTATAAAATCAGAATGGGTTAGAATTTCAAAAAAAGCGGGTTTTAAATAAAGAGTTAGTACTCAATTCAGTGTACTCTTTCTACATATTAAATCTATTTTTTTTATAAATAAATAATGTTCTCTCTTCAACCACAATTAATGAAATATAATCCTAGAATAAGGATAGAATGAGATTCGTTTTTCGATGCAAACTTGTTAAGTTACCACCATTGATTCATTATATAGAAGGATAGTTCAATAGCTCAAAGTAAAATTTATTTCAAGTAATTGCCACAAGATCAAATAACCTATAAAAAACTGTTTTACAATACCATAGAACGACAAAATAACACTTTCAAAACGCTAAAATTCACCTCCGCATTAAAAGTTTTTTAAAGTTTTTTTTTGCAGATAATAATTTTTAAACATATAATTGCGTAGAATTAAACTTAAAAAGTTATTGCCAAAATGGATTTAACACAACAAACATATACCCTATATGTAATGGAGGATCTTTCCTTTGATCCATCCCAGTTGTTGGCATTTTCATAATTCTGTACCCTTTCTACTACCTTCAATGGTAGTCATTTTCTTTAGAATTTCTTACACTCATTTATTTTGCGGTTAATTTCCGAGGGAATTGATGTGACTGTATACTAATAGTTTTCTATTCGTAGCACTTACCACATACTAACTCCACTTTGGATATTCAATCATAAATGGTGACATATATAACACACATACCACATATTTTTACATACACACATTTTATGGAAACTATTAAATTACTAACAGTTCGTTCGGAAATTGCTGCAGGTACTAGAGGTGCAGGAATGGGAATTGATGCATTAATCGTTGCTAGTTTAGATCAAAAATCGACTTTCTTTAAAGAGCACAAAGTACAGAATATAGATGATGTCAATAATATTTTATTCAACAACAACAACTATCCAGATGCCAAACACATCGATGGCGTTTTTACAATGTTGAATAGAGTCAGCAATCATACATATGATACATTAAAGGCAGGTGAAACCCCTGTTGTTTTAGCAGGAGATCACTCTACAGCCGCAGGTACAATTTCTGGTATCAAAAAAGCTTTCCCTAATCAAAAGCTTGGCGTGATTTGGATTGATGCACATGCTGACTTCCATTCTCCGTACACTACTCCATCAGGCAATATGCACGGTATGCCTTTGGCAATGGTCTCTGGAATTGACAACAAAGAAAATGCTGTCAATCATCCTTCAAAAGAAACACTAGCATATTGGGAAGATATCAAAAAAGTAGGTACAACATCTGCGAAGATCGACCCTTCTGACGTTGTATTTATTGGCGTAAGAGATACTGAAGGCCCTGAGAATGAAATCATGAAAAAACACAATATTCGTAACATCACTGTCGATGAAGTGAGGAAAATAGGCACTCAGGAAGCGGCCAACCTAGCACTTGACAAACTGGCGGATTGTGATATGATTTACATTTCTTTTGATGTTGACAGCATGGACCCCTCTATCAGCAGAGGAACTGGCACACCTGTTGAACACGGTTTAACTGTTGAGGAAGCAAAAGACTTGAATACACTTCTTGTTAGCAATGAAAAAGTGGTTTGTTGGGAAATGGTAGAAGTTAACCCTACACTTGATCGCGATAATATCATGGCTAATAATGCATTCAAAATTCTAAACGAAACAGTTGAAGCAATCAAGAAGAAATCGTTATTAATGGTTGGATAATAAGAAACCTTCATGATAACTAAAAAGGCATTTACTAGAGAAAGGTGAATGCCTTTTTTTTAAATTCCCGAAAGCCTATAAAATTCTGATTAGATCTAAGAACCTATAAATAAGACACTTCTTTATAGTTATCACATACGCGATACTTCATCCCATTTCTTCAAAAAAAGTATTTAATTTTATAATACTTTATTCATAATTCAAGTTGAAAAAGATCTATAAAAAAACCTATCCATATTGAATTGACGGATAGGTTTCTTCTATTTTTGAAAAGGAGTTTATTATGCTTTCGCTCCTTTATACATTTCAAATTTAGCTAATCGGCACTCAATAGAACCATTGTAAAGTTGAATTTTCTTACTTGGTCTTAATCCCACGTATTTCAAGGCTTTCATATTACCACTGAAAATCCATGCATCATAACCGCTGAAATCTTGCTTTAGCTTATCTCCCATTTTTCTGTAAAGCTCTTCGATATCTTTACCTATACGCTCACCGTAAGGAGGGTTACAAACAATAATACCGTTTTCACCGATAGGTTTGCGGTCAAAGAAACTGTTTTTTGAGATTCTTAAATCCTCATCTAAGCCAGAACGTTCTGCATTAGCATATGAAATATCAATGGCCGCTCTATCAATATCAGAACCTACAATTGGCACCTCTATTTCTTTTCTATTTCTTTTTGCCTCTCTGAAAATCTGGTTGAACAATCTTCTATCATAATCCTTCCAATTCATAAAAGCAAACTTTCTCTTCAAGCCCGGAGGTGTGTTGCTGGCAATCATAGCCGCTTCTACCAACAAAGTACCTGAACCACACATTGGATCCAAGAAAGGTCTGTCACCTTTCCATCCAGTCAACATGATCAACCCTGCCGCCAACACCTCATTCAATGGCGCTTGACGTTGCTCAGATCTGTAACCTCTACGGTGTAATGACTCTCCAGAACTATCTAAAGATAAAATACATTCTCTTTGCGAAACATGGATATGTACCAACACATCGGGAGACTGCACATTGACATTAGGTCTTCTTCTAAATACTTCAGAGAAATGATCTGCAATAGCATCTTTTACTTTTAAAGCTACATACTTAGAATGCGTAAAAGTATCTGACCAAACTGTACTGTCAATTGCAAAAGTACCATCAACATCTATATATTTTGCCCAATTGACCTTTTTCGTTTTCTCATAAAGATCCTCTTCATTTCTTGCTCTAAAGTTTTTGATGGGAAGTAAGATTTTCAAAGCGGTTCTTACATGTAAGTTAGCTTTATAAAGGATTTCTTTATCTCCTTCAAAAGTCACTGCTCTATTCACTGCTTTTACGTTCCTCGCTCCAATTGCAAGAAGTTCTTCTTTTAATAATTCTTCCAAGCCAAAAAAGGTCTTGGCTGTCATCTTGAAATCTTGATCTGCCAATGTGGTATCTTTTATTATTTTTTTGCAAATGTACACAGAAAATTATGGAATCATCCAACTCACATACATTCATTGACAATGGGCAGTAATTTTTGATTAATAAAAAAGGTCAACTTTAGTAAAAATAAAGTTGACCTTCTTTCTATAAATATTTAAAACTAGGCTCCGATTTTCTTCTTTGCCAGTTTTAAAATACTTTCTACTTGTTGCTCAATTGTCAAACCTGATGTATCTACTACAATGGCGTCATCTGCTTTTTTCAAAGGACTTTCCTTTCTAGTGGAATCAAGGTGATCTCTGTTTCTGATATCCGCTTCTACATCTTCAAGGTTGGTTGTTACTCCTTTCGCTTCCATTTCCTTCAATCTGCGTTTCGCTCTCACCGTCACATCAGCAGTCATAAATACTTTCAACTCTGCCTCAGGGAAAACTACTGTACCGATATCTCTACCATCCATCACAATACCTTTCTCCTCTCCCATTTTTTGTTGTTCAGCGACATTGAATACACGAACTGCTTTGATACTTGCCACATCACTTACTCTGCTTGTGATTTCCATATTACGGATAAATGGCTCCACATTCACATCATTCACATGAATCTCACCAATACCTGTTGCAGGGTTCAAGACAAACTTCAGAGATACTTCACCTAAAGCCTTTTCGACTTCAGTAGGATCTGAAAAGTCAATTTCATTAGAAAGAAAATGATACGTAACAGCTCTGTACATTGCTCCTGTATCAATAAATATATAATCTAAAGCTTTTGCTACTGCTTTAGCGGTAGTACTTTTTCCACAACCTGCATGCCCATCCAGGGCGATTATGATTTTCTTCATTTCTTAATGATCTTCATTCATTGCTATCTTATTAAGACAGCCTACAAAAATTGCTTTACCTTTTAAAAACGTAAAGCATACGAATATAAAAAGAAAACCCTATGTATTCTAAAAACACATAGGGTTTTTGGTATTTTAAACTAGGCGACTATTACTTCTTTTTGAAAAGACTTTTCAATAGTACACCGTAGTAATCTGTATCAAATAATTTAGCATCGTTCTTTGCCTGGAAAGTAAAGAACATACCCATCACAAATAAGAAGATGTTCGACAACCAAGCTCCCAATACAGGGTCGATTACTAGCTCTTTGGCCATTTTTTCACCTGTGATTGTAATGATATAATACACTACAAAGAAGAATACTGACACAAGAACAGGAACGCCTAAGCCACCTTTCTTGATAATTGCACCTAGTGGAGCTCCGATAAGGAACATCATCAAGATTGCAATCGCAGTAGAGATTTTCTTTTGTACATCTAAAGTATAACGCACTTCTTCTCTTGTCTGATTCTTATTTCTAGAAGCATTTGATTTCAATACATTATAGAAACTTGACGCACTGTTGTAAGCTGAAGAGTAAATTCTCAATTGATTTTCTGGTGTTCCAGCATCAAATTTTTTCTTCGTTACTTTCTCAGCATCATGTTCTTTTTTATTAGAAGTAAAACGGTAGTAGAATTGTGTATTTCCGTTTTTCACTAACATGTTGCTATAGTCTACCATAGCTTTGTTGAGTGAATCTTGCTCTCCTAATAACTGAGTACGGTTTTTCATTAAGTTATGCCCCATGAAAAGATCTTCCTTTGTCTCATTCATAGCATATGATGCCATGCTGAAATAAAATACTGAAGAATCGAATTCAGAATGTACATACTGAACATCCGCCTTACTCTTTTTATCTTCTACTTCACTATAAGCATTACCTTCAAACAAAGTAAGCATCATAAAAGTATCATCATTGATCAATTGCATTTTACCATGGTTGGCCAAGATTACTTCTTTGTTACCTCTGTGCCCCTCATGCTTGTAGATGATTACATCATGAATACCTTCACCGTCTTTATCTTTTTTAGCCACTTTGATACTGTAACCTTCTAAACCATCATAGAAAGCACCTTCTTTGAGGTTGATTGTTGGTTTAGTTTGTTTGATATCATAAAGTAAACTGTACGCTTTCAAGTTAGCGTGTGGCACCACTGTATCGTTATAGACCAATTGAACTAAAACTACAACTACTGTAAATAGAAAAACTGGACGTAAAATTCTTAATAGAGAAATACCTGCACCTTTGATGGCTGTTAACTCTGAATGTTGACCTAAACTACCATAAGTCATCAGTGTAGCAAGTAGTACAGCTAATGGAAGGGCTACTGGTACTAAAGCTAGTGCAAACCAGAAAAACAATTCCATATAAACATCATATCCTAAGTCCTTTCCTAAGAAATATACAAACTTGGAGATCATGTATTGAGACCAAAAAATAAATAGTACAATTGACGATGTTAACGCAAATGGACCTATGTATGCTTTTAATAATAGCTTATCTAGCTTCTTCATACTTTATAGTGTGATTTTACTATACCCACAAATAATTTTTCATGAGTAACGCAAATCTAAAAAACTGCTTTTTATTTTAAATACACTTTTTGGATGTAAAGCAAGTTTTTTAAAACTTTAACAACCTTTTAGAATTAATTTATGGGAGTTTAATCCATATATTCATCAACAGCAGATTCTATTGCCGACATTTTACTCGGTGAATATTTTCCATATGTAATATGTAATATTTTTCCTTCGGGAGATAAAATGTAGAAATATGGATCTTCTTTATCTCCTAATCCTAATTTCTTCTTATGCTGTTTTACCTCTCCCATTACAATGGCAATATTAGGCTGTAATTTTTTATCAATTTTCTTTTTCATTGACCCTTTGATTGATTTCTCTGCAGTTTTGGCAATTCCTCTTGCTAACGCTACAAAATACATGTTCACATCATAAGATACTGAACCGAAAAGATCTGATTTTGGTGGATTGATAAATACATCGTAGATTGGTTGCATCCAAGTTTCTAAGTTGGCTTGCGATTTCTTTGAATAAGATACACCTATTAATGTCACCTTTCCTTTGCCGGCTGAAGGTAATGTAATGGCTTTGTCTGTCAACGTTTCAGCTTCCATTGTTGGAAATTGCTGTCCCTTTTGAGCAAAAGTTGAAAGGGCAAACAATAAGAATACACCAGTTAGTGTCAGTACTTTTTTCATTGTTATTAAAGAGTTACGTTTTTGATATATAAGTTTTCTGTATATACTAATTTAAGTGTGATGGACGTATATCCCATCTTCTGTAATTCCGTACCATATCTTTGAATTTGTCGTTCGTGATCCTTTTCATAAGAACCCGTTTTATAATCCAGAATAACAGCTTCTTGCCCTCTTATCAACAAACGGTCCGGACGGTCTACCGTCACTTGTTGCATTTCAAAGCGGGAAGGGGTTACTATTTCTGATTCATTTAAAACTTCATAACCCGATTTTTCATCAAAATAGGTTTCTAATTCTGGATGATGCACCACGTCAAATAATTTTTGGATATAGTCTCCTTTTTCGGTGGATGAGATAAAACCGTTTACCTCCAAATTTCGGACCGCATCATGCACATCGTCCTTATATTTTATCTTTTCAAAAGCCTTATGAACTAATATACCGCTTTCTTGCGCCTCAAGAATGTCTAAGAAAGACACCTCTTGTTCACCTTGTTCGTAAGTACCGCTTTTTAGTTTTAATTGATCGGTATTATCGGTATGAATAATATCATTAATCTGCTTTTCTATTTCTTCTTCCTCTGCTCCTTTTCCTTCAGTGATACCTTCATAGAATTGGAATTCATTGAACAATACATCGTCAATTTCATCTGTTGGAAGTTCTGTCGGGTTGTTCTTTTTGATATAATTTAAAATAGGAACAGAAACGGTGTCTTTGGTTTCATATTTCTCTCCTTTCTTATTGACTTTTGCTTCTTCTGTACAAATGATATGCAAGTACTTTTCTGCTCTGGTCGTTGCTACATAGAGCATATTAATCGCATCAATGTACGTATCATTACACTCTTCATGATATTCTTCCTCAAAGGGTGTTCCCTCCAATTTAGAATTAACACTGAGCTGAACTGCATTAAGCTCCGGAATAATATCATTGTTTTCCCAATCAAACCATTTACTTTCCCCTTTCTTCGGAATAGTCGACCAATCTGCGAAAGGTAAAATCACCACTGGAAATTCCAAACCTTTTGATTTATGAATGGATAAAATTCTAACCGCATTGGTGTTTTCTGGTGTAGAAATCGAAAGCATAGATTTTTTCATTTCCCATTTCTGCAAAAATTCCTGAGCACTGTTGCCATTCTTTTCGGAATGCTCCAAAATAAAATCCAGGAACTTCACTTGATAGGATTGCTCTGTTACTCTTTGATTCAATTGGAATGTTCTGATCAATAACTCTATTAAATCATAAAGCGATTTTCGACGTAAATTTGAAATCGAGAGATGCACTCCAAATTCACTTTCAAGGAACAACTCAAACTGTTTATGGCTTTCACACTGCTCCACTTTATCTCCTAATCGGATATATTCATCTCCTTTTACCGTTTGAGGTTCTGCATTGACGGTCTTCCATCTTTCATTTTTGACATCTTGAAAATGCCCCATTAAAAAGCGGGCAATATTCATAAACAGAATTTTATCTGCTCGTGTCACCAGAAGGCGGATCATTTGCACCAAAAACTGAACACTTGGTGCACTGTTCACCAATAAGGATTCACTTGAAATCACCTCCAAACCTTCTTTTACCAATTTTTCAGCGATCTGAGAGCCGTCTTTATTAAATCTCACTAAAATGGCGATGTCTTTCAATTGAAATTTATTCTCAGACACCAACGTAGTGATGGTATTGACAATTTTCTCCAAGTTAGGCTCTAAAACAGTATCTTTCGCACCTACTTTTTGACAAACAGAGACCCTTACCTGACCACCTTTATTTTTATTGCTTTTCTGGTAAACATCTTGATAAAACTTAGACAATAATTCATTCTTGTAAGCTTCATCAATATGCTTGTACAAAGAGTTATTGAAGTCAATCACATTCTCATAACTTCTCCAATTGGTATCCAAGTTCTGAGGGTCAGCACTTGCAGAAAGTGTATATTCTTCCTCTTCCAAAGCGGTTCCTTTGGCTGTAGGCAGTGATGGTAATGCCACTAACATTTCCGGCTTTCCACCCCTCCATCTATAAATGGACTGTTTCGCATCTCCTACTACCAAACATTCTCCCTGATACATCGACATGAGCTACCAATGGAATTAAGTTATGCCACTGCGTCTTGGAAGTATCCTGAAATTCATCAATCAGAATATGTCTGTATCGCTCACCCAAACGCTCATATAAATAAGGTACCGGCGAGCTTTCTACAATCTTATTGATATTCTCTCCAATCTCAGAAATGTGGACCACGCCTTGCTCTTCTTTCAGTGCTCCCATTTCTTCTTTAAGCACTTCAGCTGTAATGATCAAATAGATTTTATCATACACATTTTTGATCAACGTTGCCTTTTGTACTAAAGCCAATAGGTCTTGTATTCTATTTTGATAAATAGGCAAAGCAAGATCAAACTGAGCTGGACTTTTCTTGTAATTGGCCTTCGTTGTCAATACACTCCCATCTGTTCCGTCAAAAACTTTCTGAGCAGTGGTATTGGGTGTCACATCATTATCTCCAATTTTACCTTCAAACTTCCCTGCGTAACTCGCCACAAACCTAGCTAGACTTTCCAAAGGCACTCCCACCGCAGACATCTCTTCTTTGAAATCTTCTAGTTTTATATCTTTTTCCTGCTGAAGATCTTCATAAATTACCTTTCGAAGTTTCTTTGCCAATTGAGTATAATCCTCAATACTCATTTTATTGTTGGTGGTCGGGTTGACTCCTAGTTTCTCAATAATCTTCCGTTGATCCTCATCAAACAATACTCTACCAAACTGTTTGATTTGAGGCAAAATATTCCAACTTGTTCCCTCTTCTGCTTTCTTGATCGAAAATACTTCTAAAGCTTCCGTCAGTTTCTCATGTTCTTGCTGACCTAGTTTATCCATCAAAATATAAGTGGCATCTTCGATCAATTCATCGCCATTCAAAACCAGTTCATAATTGAAAGGAAAATTAAGATCTCTCTTAAAGGCTTGGGCAATTTTCTGACTAAACGCATCAATTGTACTTACCGAAAAGTTAGAATAACCATGAAGAATCCTTTGATGAACAATCTTCGAACGGCTATAGATCCTATTCAGCACTATGTTTTCATCCATTCCTTTATAATCTTTCACAATGGTATCCAACATCCCTTCCGTACTTGGATCGGGCTTTTGAGAAAACGTTTTTAATTGCTCTAGAATCCTATCCTTCATCTCTGAAGTGGCCAAGTTGGTAAAAGTCACGGCCAAAACATGCTGATAGTAATTGGGATTGAACTCTTCATCAAAAAGTTGAATCTGAAGAACAATTTTGATGTATTCTTTTGCCAGCGTAAAAGTTTTTCCAGCTCCCGCTGAAGATCTATATATTTTGAACATTAATTCTAGGTTTTGAAAGTTATTAGAAGGCTTAGTTTACCAGTTGAGTTTTTCTTTAACAGTATCTCTATACGTTTTTCCAATTGGAATTTCCTCTTTATCAATCCAAAGTGCATGTCGCTCAAAAGCGGTCACATGATTTAGGTTGACAATGTACGAGCGATGCACTCTCATAAAATTATATTGTGCTAACTCTTTTTCAAGTTTAGTCAGTGAATGAAGAGAAATAATTCGCTGTTGGTTTTCTATAAAATAAGAGACATATTCCTTTAACCCTTCAATATATAATATGCTCGAAGGCTCCACTTTATATATTTTCTGGTCCCCTTTTATATAAAGTACCTCTTCCGCTTCTTTTTTATCTGAAGGAGTATTTTTAGCCTCCACTTTTTCTATGGCTTTATTGACTGCCTTTACAAAACGATCAAATCCAAACGGCTTAAGCAAATAATCCACTGCATCTAATTCATAAGAAGTGACAGCATATTCGGCATAAGCGGTTGTGAAGATCACGGCAGGTTGTTGAGCAATCGTTTTTAAAAAATCGACACCGTTTAATTCAGGCATTTGTATATCAAGAAAAAGGATATCTACATTGCCTTCTCTTAAATAATTCATGGCTTCCAAAGGGGATTTACAACTACCTATGACTTCTAAATGGGGGATTTTTTCAATATAGGCTGATAATAAGGTTCTTGCGAGTTGTTCATCGTCTACAATTAAACAATTATATCTCCTTTGCATTTTTTGTCAATTAATTTAATACTCCTAGTTGCGTTACAAGTTCTATATTTTCGTTGCAAATACTACTATCCTTTCCCATGAATTATTAGATTTGTAAGAATTTTTTTAACACAATCATGAACGGAGAAACAATTTTATATATAATCGTAGGTATTCTAACGGCTGAATTTATTCTCGAAAGAGTTTTAAGTTCTCTGAATATAAAAGCCATGAGTGCCACGTTGCCAGCCAAACTTTCTGGTTTATATGACAGTGATGAGTATAAGAAATCGCAGGACTATCAAGTTGAAAAAGATAAACTTGGTTTTTACAGCAGTACAGCCAGTTATTTATTGACAGTAATTCTGCTTGTTGGAGGTGGATATGCGTGGATTGACAAGTTTACAAGA
This sequence comes from Flammeovirga sp. SJP92, assembly GCF_001583495.1. Classification (GTDB taxonomy): domain Bacteria; phylum Bacteroidota; class Bacteroidia; order Cytophagales; family Flammeovirgaceae; genus Flammeovirga. Next base: position 123,141 of record NZ_LQAQ01000061.1, read on the forward strand.
GATACTTTTGATTCTAATGTAACGCAGGTATTAGCCTTTTTTGCTATCATTTCATTGATTTCAGACCTTATTGGAATTCCTTTTGAATTACACAATACTTTTAAGATTGAAGAAAAGTATGGTTTTAATAAAATGACACCCAAAACGTATATCCTTGACAAAGTAAAAGGATATGCATTAGGTGGTTTGATCGGTGGTTTATTATTATGGGGCTTTGTTGCTTTCTATTCTAATTTCCCTGATACATATTGGATCATTGCTTGGGTAGTATTTATGTTGTTTGCTTTAGGAGCAACAATGTTCTATGCCAACTTGATCTTACCAATGTTCAATAAAATTACTCCTTTGGAAGATGGAGAATTAAGAACAGCCATTGAAAAATATGCTGAAGGCGTTGACTTCCCATTAGGTAGAATAATGGTAATGGACGGCTCTAAAAGATCGACAAAAGCAAATGCATTTTTTAGCGGTTTAGGAGGAAATAAGAACATTGTATTATACGATACATTAATTGAAAAATTATCAACTGCCGAGATCGTAGCTGTTTTGGCACACGAGGTAGGTCATTATAAGAGAAAACATACGTTACAGATGTTCTTAATTTCAGCTGTAAACATGTTTATTACATTATTCATTTTGAGCTTATTTATCAACTCAAGTGAATTAGCGGAGGCAATGGGAGCAAGTAAAATGCAAGCCATTTTCAATACGAAACGTCAAATCTTATCACCATTGAACTTAGTTGCATTCTCAATGCTTTATAGCCCTATCTCAATGATTACTGGTTTAGTAGTGAATGCATTCTCAAGAAAGAATGAGTTTGAAGCCGATGCTTATGCAAAAGACACTTCATCAAGCGAAGCTTTAATTGATGCCTTAAAGAAATTATCAGTGGATTCATTGAGTAACTTAACTCCTGATCCTAATTATGTGAAGATGCATTATTCTCACCCTCCATTATTACAAAGAATGGAAGCAATGGAAGAATAATCCCATAGTTTTTACCAATAAAAAAGCTACTCTATCAAATGATGGAGTAGCTTTTTTGTACATGAAAAAGCCACTAACTTTCATTAATGGCTTCTTGTAAGTAGTAAATCAAAAAAAGATTATAATTAATTCTTATTTATTCATCAATCAAATCTGACTTTGGAGCTTCAACCCCTTCTGGTATCAGGTCTATCAATGATTTCTGTTTCAAAATATCTAATTGAGCATCTCTCACGTCGCACATTACTTTTTTCAATGTACAACTCACTTCGTCATCGCAATCGTCGCAAGGTTCGTAGTAATTTAAGCTTACGCAAGGCAAAGGTGCAATAGGTCCTTCGATCATTCGGTGAATATCACAAAGTGTCACTTCGTTTGGATCTTTAATCAAATAATATCCTCCACCTTTTCCTTTTTTACTACTCAGAACTCTCCCCTTTCTTAACTCCAACAATATACTTTCCAAGAATTTCTGAGAGATATGTTCTGTCTCAGCAATTTCGCTGATCAAAACAGGCCCCTCACCATATTTTGAAGCCAAAAAGCGTAACGCTTTGAGTGCATATTTTGTCTTTTTGGATAACATACTAATCCTATAGTTTATACCGGTTATATATAGTTTACTGCAATTTACATAAGTTCTCTTACTTATCTATTTAAGTTAACAGATAAATACAACATTTTAAGTATAGTGTGTAATATTTCTTTTATTTATATTGATTTGATTGAGAAAAAATAACTATCATTGAAAACTATTAGGTCACATTTTTTAAAAGTTCATTTTTTATGGATCAGTTTCAAGAATTTTTCGCTGTATTATCAGAGGAACAAAAATATACACTACTAATCGTAGTTATCGCTATTGCTTTAATTGTATGGAGAATTGCAAAAACAGCCATCAAACTAATTGCTATTGCTGCGATTTGCATCATTGGTTACTTGGCCTACACACAGTTTGAACCGTCTGGTTTAGAGAAAGCTGGCAAAAAAGCAAAGTTCAAAATTGAAAATGCAGTCAAATAAAAGGCACTTAAGAAATATTGAATTACACATTATTAATATTATATTATTAATTGCGTAAATAATACAATTAATACTTGTTTTTTAAAGGAGCAATTTGTTAATTAGAAGATCTTTTTGATGAGTTTAATGACTTATCACTCTCTTTAACAATTGAAAAAGGGTTAATAACATGTCCTCTATGTTATTAACCCTTTCATTTTATAGTACATTTATTCTTGATGTATTAAAGCCTACTAACAAAATTATATATCCATTCCGATAGGGAATTTAGAGCTATTTTCCGCCGTATAGTTAAGAACAAAACATTTGATAGAATGAAAAAGACCATTACAAATAATCCTTCTGAAGTGTTAGACCATAAAATTTTTGATGGATTGAGAGAATATAGTAATCAGTATATTACTTCAAGGTTTGAGGACGTACAGCCATTATCAATTTACATTAAAGATGACAATGATGAATTGATAGCAGGACTCACAGCTAAATCCTACTGGAAAGTTTTACATATAGATCATCTGTGGGTATCACCTCACGAAAGAGGAAAAAATCTAGGTACTCAACTCATGAATTCAGCAGAGGAAGAAGCCAAAAAGAGAGGGTGCTTGGGAATAGTTTTAGATACAATGAGTTTTCAAGCTCAACCATTTTATGAAAAAAGAGGGTACGAGTATATAGGAAAAGCAGATGTTTACCCAGAAAACATCGCTAGAAATTACATGCAGAAGAGGTTATAGTCAAATAAGTCAGTTTTAGTACGTCAGTAGACTAGTTAAACTTAACCCTTTAACTCAGTTTATATTTTAGGGTTTTCATATCAATATCTCCCTTATCAAAATAAGTAGTAACATCACTTTGACACATTAACAAAATGTGATGATTTTATAATTAAATAGATATTTACAGAAAAATGAAAAACCTAATTTTTACAATTGTTACAATGATTTCATTCGGAACATATTCTAATGCTCAACAACATCATTTCTCAGTTGGAGAACAAGTAATTAATATCAAAAGCCGGCAAATTTATGAAGTAACAAAAGTTTGGGAAGATGGGAAGATAGATCTAGTAAACACTAAAACAGGCAATAGTATTGATGCTGCGAATCAATATCTATTTGATCACATTGATTATAATCAGCTAATAGCAACACAGACTGAAGTTTCAAAACCAGATGCGTTAGACTATACCTATGATTATGGAGAGCGTATAAAAGGATGGAGAATAGCGACATGGGCATGTGTTGGAGGTGCTTTTCTTGGTGGTGCTGTTGGCTCACCTGCTGTTGCGAGCATTGCAATTTTAGGCAGTGTTGCTTGCTCTGTTGGCATTCTTCATACTAACCCAATCCGGAAAAATATTTTTGCTGTAAAAAGAGCGCCTAAACATTTAAGGTAAGAGTCGGCAAACTAAAAAGAGTTCGTTAAACTTATCTATTTTGTAAGTGTAACGAACTCTCAAATACTTAATCCAACAAATACAGCTTTGGATTAGCCAAAGGTATCATTGCTAAAACCATCGCTTGTACATAATATTCAGTTCGTCCTAAAGCACCAAAAGTAAGAGATCCTACAGCTCCTCCTTTTTGTTTCGAACCAACTTCATTAAAAACCTGATCATTGGCATGACCTAGTTCTACTCCTTCTTCTACTAACTTTTGCACTTTAGGTGGAAGGTAAAACATACCTGTCTGTCCTTTCCCCATATTTCCATCTTTATCCAGCACACACATCCATGCAAAAGCAATCATCTTTCCAGCATCATCTTTGTCGATTCCACCTTCCATACCCACCCAATAATCAGCTTTGGGTTCATTTTGTTTCGCATTATTGGCTCTATTCAAAGCACCTTGCCACGTTTCCTGACTTGTCATAGGCTGTTCTGACACACCTGAAGGCACATCACATCCCATGACATCAAATTGAACATTTGGTAAAATTTTCTGCATTCCTAATAACGCAGCATTAATTTTCACAGGATTCTTTGACGCAACTACTACTTTTTTATTCATTTTTTAAACATTTCTTGTAAATTTGGCAAAGTAATATAGATATACTAATCATTTTTGATTACTATTGCAGTACAAACGTAGTAAAGGTAAGTACTAAGACAAATGTAATCGGGTATTTTTATTTTAGTACTTATAGATGACCATAAAATCATAAAGTCATGTTAAAAAATCTACTGATTAAAAATTACGCCTTAATAGAACATACAGAAATTACTCCTGACAAAGGTTTAAATATTATTACCGGTGAAACAGGTGCTGGTAAATCCATTATGCTAGGTGCATTGGGTTTACTAAAGGGAGGAAGAGCGGATACGAAAGCATTATTTGATCAAACCACAAAATGTGTGATTGAAGGTACTTTTGATGTTTCTTCTTACAAATTACATGATGTTTTCGAGGACCTTGAACTAGATTATGAAGAGGTTTCTCTATTAAGACGCGAAATTACTCCTAGCGGAAAATCAAGAGCATTCATTAACGATACGCCTGTACGCTTGGAAGTGATGCGTAAAATCAGTGAAAGATTGATGGACATCCACTCTCAACATGACACATTACAATTAGGTTCAAACATCTACCAATTGAACTTGGTGGATTCTTATGGCAAACTAGAAGGCAAAGTTGAACATGTCTTTGTTGCTTATAAAGAATATAAAAAAACAGCTCAAGCGTATCAGCACCTCTTAGATGAATACCATCAAGTGAAAGAAGAATTTGAGTTCAATCAATTCCAATTGAATGAGCTTGATGAGGCAAATTTGGATGATATCAATCAAGAAGAATTAGAGAAAGAACTGGAGCGACTTGAAAATGCTGAGAACATCAAGATTGCCTTGAACACTGTGTTAGAGTCATTAAGTAGATCTGATTTTTCTGCGGATGCAAGCATCTATACTTCCATCACAGAGATGTCTAGTTTGTCTTCTTTTTCTGACAAATTATCTAATCTAAGAGATCGTTTAGACAGTTGTCATATTGAATTGAGAGACATCATCAGTGAGATTGAGGGAGAAGAAAACGATTTACTTTTCGATCAAGAACGTATTTTCCAAATCAAGGAAATCTTAGATCAAGTTTATGGTTTACAGCAGAAACATAGAGTAAATGACCTTCAGGAACTGATTGAAAAAAGAGAAGACATCCGTTCAAAAGTAGATAAGGTAGAAAGTTTTGATGAAGCACTTTTAGAAGCTGAAACCGAGAAAAAAGTGGCTTATGAAACACTAATGGAAATTTCTGAGACACTTTCTGAAGCTCGTAAAAAAGTCATTGTTCCTTTGACTGAAGAACTAAACAATGCTTTGAATGACCTTGGAATGCCGAACGGTAGAATCCTTGTAGATCAGAAGATAACTGAGGTATCAGCATCAGGTATTGATGAAGTTGAAATCTTATTTACTGCCAATAAAGGTAGAACACCACTTCCTCTTAGAGATGCGGCATCAGGCGGTGAATTCTCAAGATTAATGCTCGCGATTAAATATATCTTAGCCAGCAAAACTTCTTTACCAACTATTTTCTTTGATGAGATCGACACAGGTATTTCTGGTGAAATTGCTATCAAAGTCGGTAAAATCATGGAAGAGATGAGTGATAACCATCAAGTATTTACCATTAGCCACCTGCCACAAATTGCAGCGTTAGGCAAACAGCATTATTATGTTTATAAAGATCACTCTGGAGAATCTACTGTCAGTAAGATCAGAACTTTAACAGAGAAAGAAAGAGTATTGGAGATTGCACAGATGATTGGGGGTGCTCAGCCTTCAGAAGGTGCAATGATCAGTGCTAGAGACTTAATCTATTCGAGATAAAAGATACAAAAAGTAGAAAGTGCTGGAATTTTAAATACAACCCACAAATTGTGTTTCACCACTTCTAGGGCTTTCTACTTTAAAACTCAACATTCTATTCAAGAGGTCTACCTTGCCTTCAAGGCTTTCTTCTCTATCATTATAGCAAACTTCAAACATGTCACTGCCAACTTCTTTTGTAGCTAACGGCATCGTTTCTCCACTTTCACAGCCATCCATAATAATCTCTAAACGAAGATTATTCATTTCATCTACAGTTATAGAAGTTTGAGCGTCAACTTCATATTTAAAGTCATCCACAACTTTAAACAGCTTACCTGAATATAATCCAGCCAATTTATCAAGGATATTTTCTTTTAAGTCTAACATGAGAATTTAAATCAATATATAAGTAAGTATACAGGAACCTGAAGATCAGTAGCAGTACCTGTGGCAGTTTGTAAATTGAATAGTTTGGTGAAGGTTATTTCTTCCCTGATTCAAATTACGAACATATTTGCATGAAATTCAAGGATATTCACTATTTATTCTATAAATCATTATAAAATACAATTATTATATTTTGCGTTTCTACTGATTTTCACAATAGTTTTACGAGAAAAGAAAAAACTTGTCAAAAATTGATGAATAGAAAATTGCAATAAAACATTTATCCTATGTATGTTTGCAGCAAAATTATACATTATACTAATATTAAGTACATCATTTAAAAGTTATGAACGCAATTAAAAGCACCAATTTTTCTTTCGAAAATGCCACAGGTGTTTACCACGGCAAAGTCAGAGATGTGTATTTCTTCGAAAACAAGATTGCCATCGTTGCCACCGACCGAATTTCAGCATTTGATGTTGTACTTGATCGTGCAATTCCTTACAAAGGACAAGTTTTAAATCAGATCGCAGAAAAATTCTTGAAACTGACGGCTGACGTTGTACCTAACTGGCTGGAAAATGCTCCAAGTCCTAACGTACACATCGGTAAAAAGTGTGACGCTTTTGAAGTGGAAATGGTCATCAGAGGTTACCTTGCTGGTCATGCATGGAGAGAGTACAAAGCAGGTAAAAGAATGCTGTGCGGTGTGGCTCTTCCTGAAGGGTTAAAGGAAAATGACAAATTACCTACGCCAATCATCACACCTTCTACAAAAGCAAAAGAAGGACACGATGAGGACATCTCTCGTGAGGAAATTTTAGCACAAGGAATTGTTTCTGAAGACGATTACACAAAGTTAGAAGAATATACTTATGCTTTATTCCAAAAAGGAACGGAGTTCGCTGATGAACAAGGACTTATTTTAGTTGACACAAAGTATGAGTTTGGAAAATATGACGGTAAAATTTACCTGATTGATGAAGTTCACACCCCTGATTCATCAAGGTATTTTTACAAAGAAGGATACGCTGAGCGTCAAGATGCAGGCGAGCCTCAAAAACAGTTATCAAAGGAGTTCGTAAGACAATGGTTGATCGAAAACAATTTCCAAGGAAAAGACGGACAAGTTCAGCCGATTATGAGTGATGAGTTTGTAAATTCTGTTTCTGATAGATATATTGAATTGTTTGAGAAAATCACTGGTGAAAAGTTTGAAAAAACTTCCTATGACAACCGTGACGAAGAAATTTTTAATTCAATAAGCACACAATTAGGATAATTTTACGATCTATAAATAAATGTGTGTATATTGCTTTTTATTAAAATAGATATTATTAAAAGAAATTATGAGATTTTCTGTAAATAAGAGCGAAAAATATACGGTATTAATTCCTGAAGAAGAAAAGTTAGATTCTTTAAAAGCACCTCAATTAAAAGCGGAAATTGTAACAATGTTCCAATCAGGTACTGAGAATTTAATTATCGATTTATCTAGCGTAAAATACGTTGATTCATCAGGATTAAGCTCTATTTTAGTAGCCAACCGTCTTGCTGGAGAAGTAAACGGTAGATTAGTACTTGCTGGTTTGAACGAGCACGTGATGAAATTAATTAAGATTTCTAAGTTAGAAACAGTTCTTAACCTTTTACCAACGGTACAAGAGGCAATTGATTCTGTTTTTTTACATGAAATCGAAAAAGATATTGAAGGCGAAGAAGAAAATTAAGCCTTATTATTAAATAGTATTATTTTTATAAAGCTCGAAGTGCAATTTTTGCATTTCGAGCTTTTTAGGCAGTTAAAGAATTTGTTTTGATATTCATTCTAAAAAATATTCGGATAAAGTTGGTCAACTGCTTATTGATTTATTACTAACAAACTTATCCCTTGTCGTTCGAAATTACAATTCTAGGGTCAAGTGCTGCAGTACCTGTGAAAGGCAGGCACATGACATCTCAACATGTACGTATAGGTAATCATCAGTTTCTAATTGATTGTGGAGAAGCTACTCAACATCAATTATTAGAAATGGGTATCAGCCTACACAAAATCGAGCATATTTTTATCAGTCACCTTCACGGTGATCATTTCTTCGGTTTACCGGGTTTACTTTCTACGATGAATATCCAACGTAGAACAGCGCCCCTGTATATTCATGGACCTAGAGGGCTGGACGAAGTTTTATTGGCAAGCTTCAAGCATTCTAATACTGAGCTTAATTATAAGATTTGCCTTTATGACAATCCCACTATGTTTCCTGATGTGATTTTTGAAAATGACCACATCACTGTAGAGACTATACCGTTAACACATAGAGTACCCTGTACAGGTTTTCTATTCAGAGAGAAAAAGAAACAGTACAGAATCATCCCTGAAAAACTTCCATCAGGCCTTCCGTTTGATGCTTTCAGGGCTTTAAAACGAGGAGAAAACATTGATTTCCAAGGAGAAACTATTCAATTTAAAGATGTAACTCTCCCTCCTCGACAATCAAGATCTTATGCTTTCTGTTCTGATACAAAATTCAGTCGCAGTGTAATCTCTAAAGTATATGGAGTGGATGTGCTGTATCACGAATCTACTTTCATGCACAGACATTTGGAGAGAGCTAACAATACATTCCATACTACAGCTCTTCAAGCAGGTCAAATTGCAAAGGAAGCTAAAGTAGGGAAATTATTAATTGGTCACTTCTCAGCACGCTATGGTGATTTGAAAGCACTACGTGAAGAAGCGCAAACTGAATTTGAAAATACTGAACTAGCAAGAGAAGGTAAAAAATTCACAATTGTAGAGACAGATTAATTCAACCTCTATATTCCCCTTTTTTAATGAAATTTATGTTTCAAACGCTCTCTAATCATGAGTTTTATATTATATTTGATAGTGTCAAATAAAATATAAATAATTATGCCATTCGGATTTTTCAAAAAGAAAAAGAAAGAGGAGTCACACTACGACCCTACCAATATAGGAATTACTGACTTACGTAAAGGATATGTACTTGATTTTGACCTTCAAACTTGGGAGGTAACTGAAGAGTATGAATACGACTGGGGAGACAATGACTTCTCTTATGAATTCAAACTTGAAAGTGCTACTGACAGTGTTTTTTTAAGCGTTGGAGATGACGACTATATAACTGGTACAGTTTCTAGAAAAATCATGTGGGGCAAACTTCCTGAAGACGTGGAAGATGGAATTTTACAAAAAGGCAAACCACCTAAGCAAATCACATTTGAAGGTATTACCTATTACAGAGATTCTAAAAGTGTTGGGTATTGGAGAAATACTACCACAACAGATGGAGACGACAGTTTAGAATATATGTGCTGGGAATATTATGATGATACAGAAAAAAACGTCATCACATTGGAGCGATTCGGCGACGAAGAGTTTGAAGCCTCAAAAGGTATAGTCTACTCTCCTGATGCCTTCTCAAATATTTTACCTACAAGCTAAGTGATTGTTTAAACATCTTTTTAAGCTCAGATTACGTTACATTATTTATATACATTTACAATCTTAACGTGCAAACATCTAAAAACATGAGAAGAATATTCGTATTTCTATCCTTCCTTTTTTTGATTTCTTGTTCTTCTCAAGAAACCTTCAAAAAAACACCTGTTGATCAGTTTATTGTCGATATGAGCGACGTAAACAACTTCACTATTTTACTTCATGATATGGATGCAGAAGAGCATATGTTCACTGCAGATGAATATCGTCACCAATACAAAATCATCACATTAGGAGCAGATAGTGTTCCGCAAACTAAAACAACAGAATGGTACCCTGTTTCTGAAGCATTTTTCAACTTACACTCTGGTGATATCGGAATGGAAATCGCTTCAAAAGTAGACGGAAAAGTATCAAAGCAAGTATCACCTCCTGGTTATTCTGGATATGTAGGTAACTCTAAATATGGTCAGTGGAAAACGAACCCAAGTACAGGAACTAGTTTCTGGGAGTTCTACGGCCGATATGCCATGTTTAGAAGCATCTTTGGAATGGGTTATTACGGCCCAATCTATAGATCTAGCTATTACGATTATAGAAGACATTACAGCTCAGGAAGAAATTATTATGGTGGTAGTTCTGGATCTCCAAGATATGGAACTTACTCATCAGGCGTAACAAAATCAAATCCTAGCTTCTCAAGAAGAATGAGTACTAGCAGCAGCTTCAAAAGCACTGTAAATAACAGTGTAAGCCGTTCACCTGCACGTTCTGCGGCAGGTTCTAGATCATCAGGCTACAAAAGCTCATCTTCTAGATATGGCAGTGGATCATCATCTAGATCAAGATCTTCTTCTTCTGGAGGAAAATAAAAAATATTTATTTACTATTTTCAATACCCTCAGTTCCAAACAGCTGAGGGTTTTTGTTTCAAACAAACAATGAGAACTTCGTTTTTATCTAAATCAAACACTTTAAAATTAGCCTTATTTGCTACTGGTTTATCAGGTATTGTAGCAGAATATGTCTTATCTACTTTAGCAACTTATTTTCTTGGCAACTCCGTTTTACAGTGGACACTTACACTCTCATTTATGCTCTTTGCAATGGGACTAGGTAGTCGATACAGTAAGTATATGGACAAGAACTTGATTGAGAAATTCATTCTTGTAGAATTTATTCTCTCTTTTCTAGTTTCCTTCAGTTCAATAATTGCTTATGGAATTTCTGCCTATGTGAGTTTCAACCAAGGCCTGCACGTCTTTCCGTTACCAATTGATGGAGTATTGATTTACTTCACCAGCATCTGTATTGGATTTTTAATTGGCTTGGAAATCCCTCTAGCCACTCGTCTTAATGATTCTTTTGAGACATTAAAAGTCAACATTTCTTCTGTGATGGAGAAAGATTACTTCGGTAGTTTATTTGGAGGTTTATTCTTTGCATTTATTGGTCTCCCTTTTTTAGGATTAACTTATACTCCATTTATATTGGGTTTTGTCAATCTAAGTGTTGCAATCCTTTTACTTTGGAGATTGGATGACATCATCTCTCCCAAATGGGTAAAACAATTGAAGATAGGAAGTATTTCACTTTTTGCAGTAATTGGAATCGGGATGTACAATGCTGAGGAAGTTATTAATTATGGAGAACAGCATTTGTATAAAGATAAAGTTGTATTCCAGGAGCAAACATCTTATCAGCGACTAGTGGTTACCAAATGGAAAAATGATTATTGGTTATACATCAATGGGCATTTACAGCTAAGTACTTTTGATGAATGGCTTTATCATGAACCAATGGCCATTCCTGCATTATCATTAAATGGCCGTCCTCAAAAAGTATTGATTCTTGGTGGAGGAGATGGTTGTTTGGCAAGAGAAGCTCTTAAATATCCATCTATTGAAAAAATCACTTTAGTGGATTTAGATCCTGGAATGACAAGGTTAGGTCAAGAACATCCTATTTTTGTAGAATTAAATGACAATTCACTCAACAACCCAAAAGTTGAAGTGATTAATGGAGATGCTTTTACCTATCTAGAAAAGACAGAAGAATTTTTTGATGTGATCTTGATGGACTTTCCGGATCCCAAGTCTATTGAATTAGGAAGGCTTCAATCAATGGAAACATTTAGAATGTGCTGGCACCACTTAAGACCAAATGGTGTGATTGTCACTCAAGCTGGAAGTCCATATTACGCTACGAGAGCTTTTTACTGTATTGAAAAAACAATGCAAGAAGCTGGGTTCAATACTATTCCTATGAGAAATCAGGTACTTACACTTGGTGAATGGGGATGGGTGATGGGAACCAAAACCTTAAGTCCAGATGAGATGAAACAAAAAATCAGAGGTTTAAATATTGAAAATATTCCTACTCGATGGATCAACAATGAATCACTTAACAGTATTACCTCTTTTGGTAAAGGGCTTATTGAATTTGACAGCTCAAAAGTGGAAGTCAATACTGTCCATAATCCAGTTCTCCCTACTTATTATGGTAAAGGAAATTGGGATTTATTTTAAGATTTAAGAAGGTCTAAAAAAAACAAGAGGTGGTTTGTAAGAATCTTTACGAACCACCTCTTATTTTTTATACTCTCCATAATGATATCAGACCTTTCTCTACAAAAGACCTTTCAATCTTCGATATTCTTCTGGTGTATTGGCATTTGCCATTTCATTTTCATGATTAGGAATTACTAACTCAATATCACTATTGACCAAAGTTTTCATTGGGGATGAATACCCCCAACTCAAAAACTCCAATAATTTCCCATAAGCTTTAGGTTCCCAAATACAAATCAAAGGTTCTGGAAAATCCATCTGAGGACTTTGAAATGATGTCGCATATTTTTGAGGATTTCTTGAAACAACCAATTGATGCAATGAAGCCTGGCTCAACAGCGGTAAATCACATGCAACAACCAACCAAGCTGAATTAGGGTCACTCTGAAAAGCAGATAAAATACCTCCTAACGGCCCCATACCTAAAAACTTGTCTTGAATTTGAGCAACTTCTGAAAACCTATCATCTTCTTCTCCTACAGATACAAAAACATCATCACAAAATTGACTGAGAAGTTCATAGGAATATTTCCATTGTGGCTGACCATGATAATTCAGCATCGCTTTATCCTCTCCCATCCGGGTACTTTTACCACCAACAAGTACCAAGCCTTTAAGCTTTGGCTTGAACACGGATTGTGAACATATAAAATCTGTAATACCTTTTAAGTCATCCATCTTAAAAATAGGCAAATTTACTACTTCTGGCTTATTTCCTAATAATGCTTTCGGTAATTCTTTCACTTCATTTTTAAGTACAACCGCCACCGGATTCTTGATCTTTCCAAGATCATTGGATAAAGATTCTTTCTCCCCTATAAACAAAAGTTGTTTTCGCCCATCAAAATAATTTCCATTGACCAAAGTAAGATCACAATTTTTGAAGAACGTTCTCAATTCAAACGAAGAAAATGAAACGTCAACATCAATTTTATTTTCAGTACTAGAAACCTCTTGCCCATCAACAAAAGAAACAATCACATCACTACTGACCTCCTCATTTTTATCCAAAAAGGTTATTTTCAAGGATGATATTTTTTTTGAAATGGATATTACAAAGTTTTTTATAGTACTATTTGATATTCCAACCAAGGCGAATTCACTCACACCATAATTCCCTATATTCTTTTGTCCTATTTTTGGATGTTTCTGACGCTTCATTTATCTATTAAAATCAGATTTACCACCTGTTTTATGCATCAATTTTGTTTCCTTGATGATAATATCATGTGAAAGTGCTTTGCACATATCATAAATCGTCAAAGCGGCAACACTCGCTCCTGTTAACGCTTCCATTTCCACTCCTGTTTTTGAAGTCACTGAAGCAGTACTTTTGATCGTAATTTCAGTTTCAGAAGACCATTCAATCTCAACATTGCATTTATCTAAAGGAAGCGGATGACATAATGGAATAAGGTCCGAAGTCTTTTTGGTCCCCATAATACCAGCAATCATGGCTGTCTGGAAAATAGAACCTTTTTTGGTTGAATTATCTTGTACCTGAATTTGAAGTGCCACCTCTTTTGGAAAGCTTATTACAGTTTGAGCAATTGCAATTCTCTTTGTTACACTTTTACCTCCAACGTCCACCATAGAAGGGTTTCCCTCCTCGTCAAGGTGCGTTAAGGTATTATTTTTTTCTTCTTCTTTTTTCATTCTTAAGCTTTCTGTAAGTATTTTCGGAGTTCAATTTCAGAATAAACAAACTACTATGCAAAATCATTTGATAGAACCATCAGAAGTTGACCAAATAATTAATCAGGTCACTTTAAAAACTGAGGTAATTATGGTTTCACTTTTTGATGCCGTGGGCAATGTATTAGCGGAAGATATATTTGCAGACCGAGATTTCCCTCCATTCAACAGAGTGGCTATGGATGGTATTGCAATTAATTACAGTGAAATTGAAAAAGGAACACGTCAGTTTAAGATTGAAGGTGTGCAAGCAGCAGGAAGTCCTCAAATGACATTACAGCAATCTCAAAATTGTCTTGAGGTCATGACTGGAGCAATGTTGCCGAACAATGTTGATGTGGTAATTCCTTATGAGTGGACAAAAAAAGAGGGAGATACCATGATCGTTGAAGATTTTATGGGTATTAAATCTTTCGGCAATATACACTTACAAGGTAGTGATGAAAAAGAAGGCAATTTGATTTTAAAAAGTGGTACTTCCATCACATCTGCTGAAATTGGGTTATTAGCCACCGTTGGGCAGCATGAGGTAAAGGTCTATTCAAAACCAAAAGTAGCTATTATTGCTACTGGCGATGAGCTGGTGAGCATTGAAGAAACTCCTGCTCCACAACAGATCAGGATGTCTAATTGCCATACAATTCAAAGTAGGTTACAAGAGGAAGGTTTGTATTCCAAGATTTTCCACCTTAAAGATAATTATGATGAATTAAAACAATCTATTCAATCACTTTTTGAGGAATATGATATCTTTGTATTCAGCGGAGGGGTTTCAAAAGGAAAGTTTGATTATCTTCCACAGGTATTCGAAGAATTAGGTGTGAAGAAAAGATTTCATGGCGTAAAACAACGTCCTGGAAAACCATTCTGGTTTGGTATTACAGCCAACCAACAACCTATTTTTGCATTGCCAGGAAATCCAGTATCAACTTATCTGTGTTCTAATAGATATTTAATACCTTGGTTATACAATCAGCAATGTATTAGTTCTCCATTAGTTAAAAAGTATGCTACATTAGCTGAGAATTTTACGTTTAAGAAACCTCTTACTTTTTTCCTTCAAGTTAACGCCTATTATGATGATGAAGGTCAACTTTGGGCTAAACCAATTACAGGGGGAGGATCAGGCGACTTGACAAGCCTTATTAAGGCAAATGCTTTTCTTGAATTATCAGGAGAAAGGTCCGATTTCTCAAAAAATGAAAAATTACCTATTTGGTTCTATAAAAAATAGATTATGAAATTAAGATTATTAGACAACAGTATCCGATTAAGATTAAATAAAGTTGATCTTGACACACTCTATAATGACGGTGAAGTATGGACTGTTTCACAATTGGGAAAAACCTCTTTTGCTTACGGTGTAAAATCTGTTGAACAAGGTGAAATGAGTGTTGAAATGGATAATAACCGTTTACAATTCCGTCTTAATGTAGCACAAATCAATGAGTGGCATTCTACAAGTAAAGTGGGTTATTCTGCGGTTCAGGAAAATGAAGATGGTTCTACATTGAAACTGTTGATTGAAAAAGATTTCAAATGTCTGACTGACCGTGATGAAGATGAAAGCAACAACTTCGAAAACCCTAACAGCACTTGCTAGGGACAGTTTCGAAGCTTAAATACAACGCCAATAATTCATTTACATACTAAAAAATGTCATGGATTATTGGTTTTTATTCTACATTCCATTTTTCTAACCTTCTGTTACTAGAGGCTATAAACTGTTTTCCATTAGGAAGAATAGCGATTACATCATGGCGGCCAAATTGTGTATAAGAATGTAGCTTCTTTCCAGTTTCTATATCCCATAAATCCAAATAACCCGTGCTACTTGCAATAAAACGCTCACCATCGGGTAACAATGATATTGCTCTATGACTTCCCATTTTGGTATAAGATAGAAGCTTCTCGCCCGTTTCCACATCCCACAAATCCAAATAACCCGTACTACCTGCGATAAAGCGTTCTCCATCAGGTAACACAGCGATAGCTTCGTGGCTTCCTGCTTTTGTATAAGTACGCAACTTTTCTCCCGTTTCTACATCCCACAAATCTAAATTACCTGTACTACCTGCAATAAAACGCTTACCATCGGGTAACACGGCTATTGCTTCATGACTACCTGATTTTGTATATGTACGAATTTTTTCTCCGGTTTCTATATCCCATAAATCTAAATTACCTGTACTACCTGCAATAAAACGTTTACCATCGGGTAACACGGCTATTGCTTCATGACTACCCCACTGTGTAAATGTTCTGATTTTCTCACCGGTTTCTACATCCCAGAGATCTAAGTTACCGGTACTGCCTGCAATAAAGCGTTTGCCATCAGGTAAAATAGCAATTGCCTCATGGCTGCCCCACTCTGTATATGTCTTTAGCTTCTTACCCGTCTCTACATCCCATAAATCCAGATAACCCGTGCTACCTGCAATAAAGCGTTTACCATCAGGAAGAACTGCTAGTGCTTCGTGATCGCCCATTTTTGTGTAGGTTAAAATGACATCAGAACTTTTTGCAAAAGAAAAAAGTAAGGCTGTGAAAACAAATAAAGATAATTTTTTGAACATAGTATTAAGGTTTGAGTGAGTCTAATATTTCAAGTACGAAGCCAAAATAATGAAGAATTAATTATCAATTACTTTGTCTTAGTTCTTAATATACACTTTTTTATAAAAATGAACCACATCAATAATGATGTGGCCCATTTGTAATAACTGATACTCTATTCAATAAAATTTAACTAATCTGTAATGACTTTGTTGATAATATGAATTACACCGTTTGATGCATCAACATTAGGAGTGGACACTGTAGCACCTCCAATTGTCACAACTCCATTGCTGATGCTTACAGTTAATTCAGCACCTCCAAGCGTTTCTACGGTTTGTCCATCAACAAGGTCTGATGATAATACCTCATTTGATACTACATGATTGGTAAGGATAGCAGCTAATTGCTCATTTGTAATTTCAACACCTGACAATGCTGCAAATGCTTCATCTGTTGGTGCAAAAACTGTATACTCTTTCAACACACCATCTACAAAATCTACATTGAATGTTGATAATAAATTAGTGTCATCTAAAGCACCTAATAAGGAGGTGAAGTTTCCAGCACTAGTGGCCACATCAACAATTGTTGAAGGCATTAATACTTTATCGATCACATGTACCACACCATTTACACCACTCAAATCTGGTAAAGCTACCATACCTTCGCTGATCATTACCGTTCCATTTTCAATCATCACTTCTAACTTCGTGCCTGCCAAAGTTTCTACTTTTTGTCCGCTAGTAAGTGCTGAAGACAATACCCCAGTTTGAATTACATGATGTTTTAGAATTCTGCCTAAATCTTCTTTAGATACTGTATTAAGGTCAATTCCTGCTGCTGCAAATGCTTCATTTGTTGGTGCAAACACTGTGAATTCATTTGTTGCATCCGTGAAAGGAGAAACTAATTCTGCTTTCGCTAAAGCATCTACTAAAGATGTGAAATTATTACTGATTGCAATTTGAGCGATTGTCAATGCCTGAGTTGGAACGATTACATTTTCAACAACATGAACTACGCCATTACTTGCTTCAACATCTGGCATTTTTACTTTTACACCACCTATCATCACGTCAGATCCCATCAATTTCACTTCCAGTTTTGTACCTGCAAGTGTAGTTACCATTTGGCCATCTTCAAGGTCCATCGCCATCACTTTACCTTCTACAACATGGTGACGTAATAAGATATCAAGTGCTTCTAAAGAAAGGTCATCAAAAGAAGAAATACCATTTGTTGCATCTAATAATGACTGGAAGGCCATATTGTCTGGAGCAAATACAGTGTACATTTTATCTGTTTCTCCAAACATACTGGCTAAATTAGCCGAAGTAAGTGCTGTTGCTAAGGATGAAAAATCATCTGATGATGCGATACCTAAAATTGTATCAAGCTCATCTTCTGGAATTAATACTTTATTGATTGCGTGTACAACACCATTATAAGCACTTACATCTGCTTGTACTACTGTTGCCTCACCAATCATGACACTTCCTCCTTCGATTTTCACCATTAATTCAGTTTCTGCCAATGTTTCCACCATTCCACCATTTTCAAGTCCTGACGATAACACTCTATTTGTTGCTACATGGTGTAATAAAATTCTTTGTAGTTGTGCTTCAGTTAATTCATCCAAGTTGATACCAGCATCTGCGAATGCTTGATTTGTTGGTGCGAATACTGTGTACTGGTTTGTAGGCACAGTAAAAGGAGTTACAAGATTAGCAGTTGACAAGGCTGTTACAAGAGTCGAGAAATCTGGTGTGCTGATCGCTAATTGAGCGATAGTTAAAGACTCTGTAGGTACAATTACATTGTCTACAATGTGGATCACACCGTTACTTGCTTCAACATCTGGTGTTGTTACAGTAACTCCGCCTACCATTACAACTCCATTACTTATACTTACTTCTAGTTTTGTACCAGCCAAAGTTTCTACCATCTGACCATCTTCTAGTTGAGATGATAAAACTTTACCTTTTACAACGTGGTTTTTCAATAATACATCAAGTGCACCTGATGAAATATCATCCAAAGTGGAAATACCATTATTTTCTGCTAATAGTTGAGCAAACGCTGAATTTGTTGGAGCAAATACAGTAAATTCCCCATTTGCGTCATCAAATGTGTCTACCAAATTTGCTGCAGTTAATGCAGATGTTAATGTTGAAAAATCAGATGTTGATGATGCAATTCCAGCAATTGTTGTTGCATTAGCGGGAAGGTTAGTTGGATTTTGGTTGTCATCTTCTTCTGTACATGATGTAAACAGGATAGAAAATATAAAAACCAATTTTAATAAATCTAAAGTTTTCATCTCATTTAAGATTTTATGGTTTGAAATTCAGATCTTAAATTTTGTGTAAAGATGTTTTGTTTAAACAATTTTCATTTTTATTAAACAAAAAATCTTAAAAACTTAGTTATGTACAATTGATTTTTGGGTTTATACTATAAAAAAGTGGGTTTTAAAGAAAAAATCTTCTATTGAAAAAAAGTGTAAAAAACACATCAACACGAAATGTTAAAACAAAGTTTCGTTAAACAAAGTTCACTTTTTCATTAACAAAATCAGGAATTAATAAAAAAATCCACTCAAATTTCTTTAAGTGGATTTCCATTTTATTCGTAATCTATAGAATAATGAAGGCCTATATTTTCATGCCTTCCTTTTGCTCCGGTAATAATGAGATAAGTAATTGTAATCATATTCCTAAGCTCACAAAGCGGTTGAGAAATCACCGTCTTTTTATATAAAGCTTCTGTCTCTTCATAAATAAGACCTGTTCTCTTGAAAGCCCTCTTCAAACGTTCGTCAGATCTCACAATCCCTACATAATTTGACATTACTCTCTGAAGGTCACTTCTAGATTGAGAAATTAAGACCATTTCTTCCGGTACCGTGGTACCATCCTTATTCCATTCAGGGATTCCCTTCTTCCAAGCTGTTTTATCAATAAGATCTAACGCAGTTTCAAAAGCTTCATGTGCATACACTGCCGCTTCTAATAATGAATTGGATGCTAAACGATTGGCTCCATGTAATCCAGTACAAGTACATTCACCACAAGCGAGCAAATTATTGATGCTTGTTTCTGCTTTTGTATTGACGACAATACCACCACACAAATAATGTGATGCAGGTGCTACAGGAATATAATCTTTTGTGATATCAATTCCCATATCTAAACAAGTCTTGTATATAGAAGGAAAATGTCCTTTCAGTTCCTCTTCATCAATCAAGGTGGCGTCTAACCAAACATGGTCTTTACCTTCCTTTTTCATTTCAGAGTCAATAGCTCTTGCCACTATATCCCTTGGAGCCAAAGAGCCTCTCTCATCATATTTCTTAACGAAATCTTTTCCTTTGCTATTTCTCAAAATAGCACCGGCACCTCTCATCGCTTCTGTGATCAGAAATGCATTCCCTTCATGCCCTCTTTGATACAGTGCAGTGGGATGGAATTGCACAAACTCCATATGATTCACTTCACCTTTAGCTCTGTAGGTCATCGCAATGCCATCACCCGTAGCAACACTTGGATTGGTGGTTGTATTATATACTTGACCAATGCCCCCCGTTGCCAGCAACGTTACTTTTGATAGAATCGTCTCAACTTCATCTGTGATTTTATTGAGTGCATAGATACCATAGCATTGCGTATCCTTTCTATACCTTGTTACATCTTCTCCTAAGTGATGTTGCGTAATTAAATCAACAGCATAATAATCCTGTAATATTTCTACATTATCATAGCTTTTGATTGCATTCAATAACGCTCTCTGGATTTCCTGTCCTGTTACATCTTTAAAATGAAGAATACGATGGTCTGAGTGCCCCCCTTCTTTGGCAAGGTTGTATGCACCATCTTCCGACTTATCAAATTGAGTTCCCCAATTAATAAGCTCTCTGATTCTGTCAGGGCCATTTTCAACCACCAATTTCACCACTTCTTCATTATTGATATGAGAACCAGCTACTAATGTATCTTTGATGTGTTTTTCGTAAGAATCGTCTGCATCAATTACAGCAGCAATTCCACCTTGTGCATATCTGGTATTACTTTCAAAAGGATCATCTTTTGTGATCAAGCAAATCTTTGGGTGATGATTTTTACTCTGAAAATGCTCGCACAATTTCAAAGCGTAGCTGAGACCTGCAATACCAGAACCCACGATTAGAAAATCAACTTTCTTCATGGACTGTTATTAAAAAATTAAAGCTGTTTATTAGAGCAATAAAGTAAAGTCACTCTACTACTTATAACAAACAGCTTTAATCAAAAGTTTATGATAACTCAAACATTCTATCGATTGAGCCTATTGCTTTAAGTCGAATGTCTTCTGGAACATCAACTTCTGGATATTCATATTGTAAACAGTTATATACTTTCTCCAAAGTATTCATTTTCATGAAGTGACATTCAGAACAAGCACATGTATTATCTTCTTTAGATGGCGCCGGAATTAAGTTCTTGTGAGGAACTGCTTCTCTCATTTTGTGCAAGATACCCGCCTCAGTAGCAACAATATAAGCATCTGCTTCATCATTTTGCACGTATTTCAGCAACGCGGCTGTTGAACCTACAAAAGAAGCGACCTTTAATAAAGGCATCTCTGACTCTGGGTGAGCAATGATTTTTGCATGTGGATATTCCTTATGCAAATCTAGGATTTTCTCCAATGCAAATGCCTCATGTACCACACATGCTCCGTCCCATAGTAACATATCACGACCTGTTTCTTTCATGATATACTTACCAAGGTTACGGTCTGGTGCGAATATAATTTTCTCGTCTTCAGGAAGACTATTAATGATTTTTAAGGCATTAGTAGAAGTAACGGTGATGTCTGTATAAGCCTTTACTTCTGCTGAAGAGTTGATATAAGTAACAACGGTGTGATCTGGATGTTTTTTCACAAAATCAGCAAATTCTTCAGCTGGTGCAGCTTCTGCCAATGAACAACCTGCTTTGAAGTCAGGTAAAATTACCTTTTTGTTTGGGTTGATAATTTTTGCTGTCTCTGCCATAAAATGCACGCCAGCAAATAAAATTATATCAGCATCTGTATCTGCTGCTTTTTGTGCTAATGCTAAACTGTCTCCAACAAAATCTGCCAGATCCTGTATTTCAGCATCTTGGTAATAATGTGCTAAGAAAACAGCGTTTTTTTCTTCTTTTAAACGTGTAATTTCAGCCTTAAGATCGGTGGGGTTATGGTCCATCACATCGATAAAACCCAACTGATCTGCTCTATTTTTAAGCTCTTGTGTAAGCATTTTCATTAAATCTACGGTATTTCTAACACGGCAAAGTTAATGAAACTTTGGGAATTGAGAGCTTTTTAATTCTTTAAAAATTAAACTAAAGCTCTAAATTTTTGGACATTTCTTACAATGCTTCCCTTTTCTTTTATATTTTTTGCAGCAGTTTTTTTTCTTACAAGTTATCTCTGAACTCAATTCATCTCCTTCTACCGAAAGCATATCCAATAAGTGTTTACTTGTTGTCGATAAAAAAATAGGATCTTGTTGAATCATAGCTTAATTTATTTAGATTAATTCTACTTAACGGTTGCAATATAAATCATTAATTAGATTAAATCTAAATTAAAAAGGACTTTTTTGTGAAAAATCATGAAGAATAGAAGTAGAACCCACAACATTTAAAGTACTAAATACACTTATAAATGATAACATTTAGAGAATAACGGCCGAAATGTATTTTAATTAAACAAAGTTTTCTATTATATTTAACAATGATACATTTTTTATAATTAATGTTATTTTTTTACGCATCTATAGAATATAGTCAGCATTTTCACACCTTTCGATTAATTTCATTTGTATGATTCTGACATTTCTATATTTTTGTGACATTCGCAATTTTTTTGACGGCAATTTACTTTAAGAAGGAACGTGGAAAACGAGCAATCAACAAATAGTTCAGATCATAATAATGGCAATAAAGTAGTTCACATTGATGGTATGTACCAAAACTGGTTCTTGGATTATGCATCTTATGTAATCTTGGAGAGAGCGGTACCTAGCATTTATGATGGACTGAAACCTGTACAGAGAAGAATTCTTCATGCAATGAAGGAATTAGACGACGGCAGGTTCAATAAGGTGGCAAATATCATTGGTTCTACCATGCAGTATCACCCTCACGGTGACGCTTCTATTGGTGATGCCATTGTACACTTGGGACAAAAAGAACTCCTTATCGAAACACAAGGTAACTGGGGTGACATCAGAACAGGTGACAGTGCAGCGGCGCCAAGATATATTGAGGCAAGGCTTTCTAAATTCGCTTTGGAGGTGGTTTTCAACCCTAAAACAACGGATTGGCAACTTTCTTATGATGGCAGAAAGAAAGAACCGATCAACCTTCCTGTAAAATTCCCATTATTACTGGCTCAAGGTGTTGAAGGTATTGCCGTAGGTTTGGCGACGAAGATTATGCCTCACAATGTCAAAGAACTGATTAAAGGTTCTATTGATATTCTAAAAGGTAAAAAAGTCAACCTGGTTCCTGACTTCCCTACAGGTGGTTTGGCCGATTGTTCCAACTATAATAATGGCCTGAAAGGTGGTAAAGTTCGCTTAAGAGCAAGAATTGAATCGCCGGACAGCAAGACCTTATTAATCAAAGAGATCCCATTTACGTGTACAACTTCAAGTTTGATTGATTCTATCATTAAAGCGAATGATCAGGGAAAAATCAAAATCAAAAAGGTAATCGACAACACTGCTCAAGAAGTGGAAATCGAAGTACAGTTAGCGAATGGTCAGTCTCCTGATGTAACTATTGCTGCACTTTATGCCTTTACAGACTGTGAAGTTTCTATCTCTCCCAACTCATGTGTGATTGTCGATGAGACTCCTGTATTTATGGGCGTGGAAGAAATTCTTAAAAACGATACGGACCATACTGTAAACCTTCTTGAAGCGGAATTGAAGATCAAGAAAGGTGAATTACAGGAGAAAATTCTATTCAGTTCATTAGAGAAAATCTTTATTGAAAATAGAATCTATAGAGATATTGAGGAATGTGAAACTTGGGAGGCGGTTTTAGAAACGATTGATACGGGACTTACTCCATACAAGCCTAGTTTCTACAGAGAAATCACTCAAGATGATATTATCCGTTTGACTGAAATCAAAATTAAGAGAATCTCTAAGTTTGATACTTTCAAAGCGGATGAGTTATTGAAGAATTTACTAGAAGAATTAAAAGAAGTAGAATACAATCTTGAGCATATCATTGAGTTTGCGATTGACTACTTCAATAATCTTCTTAAAAAATACGGAAAGGATCACGAGCGTTGTACTGAGTTGACAACTTTTGATACAATCCAAGCTTCAAAAGTAGCGGCAAACAACGCCAAACTTTATGTCAACAAGAAAGAAGGTTTCATCGGTTACAACCTTAAACGTCAAGATGGCGTGGAAGAAGTGATGGACTGTTCGGATATTGACGACATCATTGTATTTAGAAATACGGGTGAATATGTGATCACGAAAATCGGTGAAAAGAAATTCGTGGGTAAAAACATCATTCATGCGGAAGTTTATGTAAAAGGTGACGAAAGAAAGGTTTACAATGCCATTTACCTTGATGGAGCAACGGGCATTACAAGAGTGAAACGTTTCCAAGTTCCAAGTTTCACAAGAGACAAAGAATACAATGTCACTAAAGGTTCTCCGAAATCGAAAGTGACTTATTTCACTTCTAATCCTAACGGTGAGGCAGAAATTGTAGGCGTTTCATTATCTCCTAATTGCCCTGCCAAAGTGAAGTCATTTGAATATGACTTTGCTGATTTAGAGATCAAAGGCAGATCTTCTCAAGGTAACATCTTGACGAAATATCCTGTAAGAAGAGTCACATTGAAACGTGAAGGTATTTCTACGCTTCCTGCTATTGACCTTTGGTATGACGATGCAGTAGGTGTATTGAACAAAGATGAAAACGGTAAATACTTAGGTAAATTCAAAGATGAAGATCGTTTGATTATTTTCTATGAAGACGGTGAATATGAATTGACCAACTTTGAGGTGACGAATCGTTATGAAGCGAAAAAGGTGGTATTGATTGAGAAATTCTTGCCTTACAAAGCCATTTCAGCGGTGCATTACGACACCAACAACAGACAGTATTACATCAAGCGTTTCCATATCGAAACGTCTACCATGAATAAACGCTTTAAGTTTATCAACGAAGCCAATGCTTCAAGATTACTTCTAGTCACTACTCAACTTTCTCCAGACGTTGAATTGAAATACACTAACGGCAGAAAGCGTGAAAAGACAAAAGTCAACTTGAAAGAGTTTGTGGAAGTGAAAGGCTGGAAAGCACTAGGTAATAAACTTCCTTACGATAAAGTAACGGACGCAAAATTACTTTCAGCAGATGATCCAGTTGACACTTCTGATGACAGGTCTAAGCCTGATGACAATTCAAACGATAATAATAACAACGATGGAGGAAGAGATTCTTTAAAGTTGTTCTAAACATAAAAAACGACTGAGCAGTGTTTGTTCAGTCGTTTTTGTTTTAACTCATAATTTAATTACTACAGCCTTGTAGAAGCGTAGCCCGCTACGCAAAACAATGGAATAATAAAATATCTGGTATATCTATTTTTAGACATTAGATCAATATCAGACACACGTAGCAAGGCTACGTGGCTACACTATGAATAGTTCACTACTCTTCCAACCCCTCCGGCAAACTCTTCTTAGGATTCAGATTCCCTTTCTTCTTCATATCGTTCACTAAAGAAATAAAGTTCCCTTTGCCTTCAGAAAGTTGCCCTACGGCTTTATCAACATCTCCTTTTGTGGCATTAATTTTCTTTTGAAGGTCCAACATTGTTTCTACAAAACCTCTTGCCTTATCATAGATTCTTGTAGCATGTTTGATGATGTCTTCAATATTTTTTTGTTGATGCTCATTACGCCACAATTCCTCTATTACTTTAAGTGTTGCCATCAGAGTAGTTGGACCAACGATCACTACTTTTTTATGATAAGCGTAATCCCAAAGTGCATCATCTTCTTGTAATGCCACTAAAAATGCAGGTTCGATTGGGATAAACATCATGACATAATCCAATGTTTGAATTCCCTCTAACTGTTGATAGTTACGCTTTGCCAGCTCATCAATATGACTTTTCAGAGCACGAATATGCAATTGAATTTCGTGTTGTTGTTCTATTTTATCTTCAGCATTAATAAAACGTTCATAAGCATTTAAAGATACCTTTGAGTCAACTATAATTTGTTTTCCTTCGGGATAATTGATAATCACATCAGGCTTTTGCAAATCACCTTCTTCAGTTCTGTAAGTCGGTTGTACTAGGTATTCATGTCCTTCTCTCAATCCTGATTTTCTTAATACGGAATCTAAGATCATTTCTCCCCAATCGCCTTGTGTTTTGGTGTCACCTTTTAGGGCTTTCGTTAGGTTTTGAGCATCTTGAGAAATTTGATGATTCAGTTCTCTCAGCATTTTCAATTCGGTTCTTAAAGAAGAGCGTTCATTCGATTCTTTTCCGTAACTGTCCTCAATTTTCTTTCTGAAGTTTTCAATTTGATCTTTAAAAGGATTAAGTACCAAATCAAGGTTATTTCTATTCTGTTGGGTGAATTTATTCGTGTTTTCTTCAAAAATTCGCTGAGCAAGGTTTTCAAATTCCTTCTTAAAATGCTGATTTAATTGCTGTACTTCATGGTTCTGTTGTCCCAACTTTTCTTCCAAGAACGTTAGCTTTTCAGTCAAAGCTACAATTTCCTCTTTCAAAGATATGTTTTCCTCATTTAGTGTGAGGTTAAGATTTTCTAACTCTAATTTCCCTTGTTGAACGATTTCTAAAGTCCCTTTATTTTTTGCTTCCGTACTTACTATTAATTCATAATTAGTACGCAGGCTATTCAATTGATTTTGAACCTCAATTAATTTATTCGACTTCTCTTCTACCCTCACTTTTGAGGTATTGAGTTCTATATCAAGCTTATTATTGGAATTCCTTAATTGCTCAATTTCCGATTTCAATTGTTCTTGATTCTGATTAAGTTTCAAACGCTCTTTTACTTCCAATCTAAACCGAGCTTCTTCGTTGGCATATTTCTGACGGTAATAAAAATAAACGAAACAGGCCCCAATCATTAAGCCTAAAAAAAATACAATAATGAGTAATATGATAACGGAAGTCTCTAACTGCATAATCTTCTGAACAATCTTTTTGATAAAGTTTATACGAAGTTAGTAGAAATAGAGTATTACAGAAAACGAATTTTCAAATGATAAGATGGAATTTATAACAGATCACTTAAGGTCAACGGTTCAAATAGTTTACATTTCTATTTTTTTTCAGAAAAAATGTTTCTAAATTTTAATTGAGTAATCAAACAATATTGCTCTACACTTTGATAACTCAACGACAATTTTACTTCAATCCAAAATTTTTAATAACTCAAAACTAAAAATGAGAAAATTCACACTACTATTATTCTTTTTTGCTCCCCTCCTCACATACGCTCAAATGGATTCATTGGTGATGATCAATGGAGATATTATTGTTGGAGAAATTAAAAGTATGGACCGAGGTGTAGTTGAGATTGAAACCGATTATTCGGACTCTAACTTTAAAATAGAATGGGAAGGTATCCAAAGTATGGTGTGTAATACTGACTTTATGGTGACACTTTCCAACGGCAGGAGAATTAGTGGAAAAGTGGTCTCTGAGGGTCCAGAATCACTTCAAATTGTATCAGATGAAGAGGGAACTATTGATGTCAATCCCGATGACATTGTCAACTTAAAATCAGTTGAAAAATCATTTTTAAGTAAACTATCAGCCAGTATAGATGTGGGGTACAGCTATACAAAAGCCAATAATTTATCACAACTCAATGGCTCTGCTTTTATAGGCTATAACACTAAACGGTGGGCGCTTTCCCTCAGTCTGAATAGCCTTAGATCCACACAAGACAATGTAGCTGCTATTGAAAGAAATGACGGAACGTTGACAGGTAATTACTTTCTTCCTTATGGTTTTTATGGAACAGTGGATTTTAGATATTTGACCAACACTGAACAATCTATTAATCTGCGTACCACTTCATCACTTGGTGTTGGTAAATATATTATACACACCAACACCGCCTATTGGGGTTTTTCTACGGGTGCTTCTTTCTTGAATGAATCATTTACGCAAACCGTAGATGAGAATGGAGATCCTTTTACAAAACCTTCAAACAACAGTGCTGAATGGTACATTGGTACAGAAGTGAACCTATTTGATACTGGAGACCTTTCCTTCAATACCAACGCCAGAGGCTCAAGGACACTGACCGGAGAAGACCGTTGGCGTGCTGATGTTGGTGCAAATATCAAATATGACCTTCCTTATGATTTTTATATAAAAGCAGGTTATAATATGAACTATGACAGTCAGCCTGCTGAAGTCGGCAAGGAAGTCGATTATCAATATTCCTTTGGTTTTGGATGGGAGTTGTAATGTTTAATTTTTCAAAAGTTATTCTTTATCATTTTTAAAAAAACCCTCAGATGTATTATTTTGTGGTTTAACTTACAAATGCAGAATGACTGAAAACATTTTTTTAGATAAGGTTAGCAAACGAAGAAAAATACTTATTGGATTAGTAATCACACTTTTATTACTGAATCTTTTACAATTGTACCTGAGATCTGACAATACATCACATCTTCAGGACAGGGTTCAAAGTAAAAATGTGGAGCTTGTTCTGACCTATACCAAATTAGATTCTATTTCCACAGAATTAAATAAGCAGATTCAAATCCTTGATCTTATGAATGAGGATATTGACTCACTAACGCGTATCAAAAATTCTCTGGAGAAAGAGAAAAAAGAACTAAGATCAATACAATTAATTGAAGAAAACCGATACAATCAAATTAAAAGCAAGGTGAGCGTTTATGAAGGAATTTTGAAAAGAAGAGATTTACAAATTACTTCTCTGAAAGACGTTAACGACTCTCTATCAACAGAAAATCAATATCTTACTCATCAAAGAAACTCCTTAACAACTCAAATAGATTCTTTACAAACCCATCAAGGGGAGTTAGAAAAAATTATTGATGACGCTAAAAATCTAAGAGCACTAAATATCACTATTTGGGGAGGAAGCAAAAAGAACAAACTCAAAGAAGGTATTTCTTTTAAAAGAAAGAATACTTCTCAAGTAGCAATCCGATTTAAACTGACACCGAATAGACTGATTGAACAAGAGGATAAAGATATCTTTTTATGTTTGGTTGATCAGGAAGGTGCTACAATTTATAACCCCGACAACCAAATTAAGTTTTTCAGATTGAAAGGGTCTGATGAAAACCGATTTTACACCACTAAAAAGACATTATCTTATGAAAATGATCTGCAAAATGTGGAATTAGTTTATCAATCAGAAAACCTGCTTAACAAAGGGGTATATAGTGTCAATTTATACTGTGACGGTGAACTTTTAGGAAAATCATCCTTTACTATTTTATAGTCGTTTTTTGTTTAAGAAGGCATTTCATGATTATTTTTATACTATAGTCATTTTTTTGGTACTTTTTTCCTATTTTTCTCACAATCGTTATCATAAAGCAATAGATTTTTAGCAAATTTGAAGCTTTAGATACTACATACATTTTTTATTTTTCCATGAGAGCAAATACTTATAAAGAAATTCCTGAAAATAAGCCCCAGCATGCTCCAAAAGTTTCCAATTCTAAATGGGTAAAAAAGCTGTCTAAGCTCAAATTCATTTCCAATTCAAGTGAAGATGAGAATAGTAGGTATATTCAGAAAATTCTTTTTGTAACGTTCTTGGGAATCCTATATATCGCCAATGGATTTCAAGCGGAGAAGTCACATTTAAGAATCAACAAACTGGAAAAATCTGTTGAGAAATTGAGAGTGGAATACAGTACGCTTAAATATGATTTTATCAATGAAAGCAAGCGTTCAAAAATCAAGGAAAGAGTAGCCCCATTGGGTTTAGTGCCTTTAGAAACGGCGCCGATTGTGATTTCAGTATCTAATTTAGAGGATCATTAATTTTTTATATAAATGGGAATTAGAAATTCCATATTACTACGTGTAAGATTTGCATTTTTATTGATTGTGGTCATGGCCGCTGCAATTCTTGTGCGTATCTCAGATTTACAATTTGTTGAGACAGACAAATGGGCAAAAGCTGGTAAAGCGAATAGAGTAAAAGTAAGAAGAGTAGATGCTACAAGAGGCAACATCCTTGCCGATGATGGCAGTTTATTGGCAACTTCTATTCCTTTTTATAAACTAGCCTTTGACCCATGCGTATCCAATGACAGTATTTTCAATAATGGTATTGATTCATTGAGCTACTTACTTTCTAGGTATTTCAAAGAAAAAAGTGCTGCTGAATACGATAGCCTGTTGAGAAATGCTAGAAGAAAGAAAAGAAGATATATTATCCTCAGCCATAAGCTGGTAAAACATCAGGATAAAAAACATATAGACAACTGGCCTATTTTCCGTCAAGGAAGACATACTGGCGGTTTGATTTTCACTAAGTATGAAAAGCGTTTCAAGCCTTTTGAAGATTTAGGCAGAAGAACCATCGGTTTTATCAGTAAAGATGAAAACGCACAGTTTACAGGAAGAGGCTTGGAATTCAGTTTCAATAAAGACCTTGCTGGTACTGATGGGGAAGCCCTATTCCAGAGAGTTTCCGGTAATCAATGGAAGCCTCTTGATGATGGTGCTCAAGTGAGAGCAGAAAACGGATTGGATATTCAGACGACCATCAATATGGACATTGAAGAGCATGCTCATAATGTTCTTGAAAAAGCTTTGATAGACAATGAGGCCAACTTCGGTACCGTGCTGTTGATGGAAGTAAAAACTGGTGAAATCAAAGCAATTGTCAACTTAGGTAAAAACTCTAAAGGTGAATATGTTGAAGATTTCAACTACGCCATTCAAGGAGTTATGGAGCCAGGTTCAACCTTCAAAAGTGCATCAATGCTGGCGCTTTTAGAAGAATTTGATATCAATTTGGAAGATTCAGTAAATACTGGTGATGGAAAATACATGTTCTATGATGAATGTATTATGACCGATGCACACTATAACGGATTTGGGATGCTGTCTGTCGAAGAAGTCATTGAAAAGTCTTCGAACATTGGTATTTCAAAATTGGTCTTCAAATATTTCAGAGAAGATCCAGATCGTTTTATGCATTATTTGGATCGCTTTAATCTAACTTCTACTATCGGCTTCCAAATGGAAGGTGAAGGAAAACCGAACATCAACCGTCCGGGTGATCCAAATTGGTCAGGCTGTTCACTTCCTTGGATTTCTATTGGATATGAAGTAGAAACTTCCCCACTTCAAATGCTGACTTTCTACAATGCCATTGCCAATGACGGTAAAATGGTGGCTCCAAGAATTGTAAAAAGAGTATTGAGAGGTAATGATGTGGTGGCGGAATACGGCGTTAGAACCATCAACAAAAAAATCAGCTCTGAGCGTTCGCTGAAAGCCATGCAAGGAATGTTGAAAAAAGTAGTGGAAAGCGGAACAGCTAGAAAAATCAACACTACTGAATTTGACATTGCGGGTAAAACAGGTACTACTCAGAAAGTAAAGCAGGGTGCTTATACCAAAAATTACTTTACATCATTTGTAGGCTATTTCCCTGCAGATGCCCCAAGATATTCAATGATTGTTGCTATTGATGAACCTAAAGGTGCTAAGCGATATGGCGGTGACGTATGTGCTCCTGTATTCTTAGATATTGCCGAAGTGGTTTACGCTAGAACAACAGAGAGAGATATTCATTTCGTTGACAACGAAAATATAAAAGCATTTCCTTATATCAAAGCCGGAAATTATAACGATTTATTACTGCTATCAGACGCTTTTGATATTCAACAAGTGTCAGAAAATACCTCACAGTGGGTAAAAACAAAAGTCTTGGGTGATACCATTGCCTGGGTCAACGCAGCTGTTAGAAAAGGAAGAATGCCAGATGTAAGAGGAATGACATTAAGAGATGCCATGTACCTTGTTGAAACTGAAGGTGCCACTGTGCATTCTACTGGAAATGGCCGTGTAGTCCAACAATCTATCACTCCAGGCGGAAGAATAAATAGTAGAACGAACGTCTATCTCAAACTACAATAAATCAAACTTAAATTGAAGAGAATTAAAAAAATATCGGAATTACTGAAAGGGATAGAGTATGACCTTGTGCAAGGTGATCTAAACCATGAGGTAACAGGTATTGAGCTAGATTCAAGAAAATTGCAAGATGGGAATCTATTTGTAGCCATAAAAGGCAATGCAATGGACGCTCATCAATTTATCCCCAAAGCAATTGACCTTGGAGCTACTGCTGTGTTAATTGAAGACACCCCTGAAGAATTGCAAGAAGGTGTCAACTACATCAAAGTAAATAGTACTGCGCAAAGTGTCGGCCTACTCGCCGCCAATTATTATGATAATCCATCAGAAAAAATTAAAGTAGTTGCCATCACCGGCACCAACGGAAAAACGACTGTAGTGACACTGCTTCAAAACTTATTCATGAAGCTGGGCTACAATACAGGTGCTCTGACAACTATTGAAAATAAAATCAATGAGGAAGTAATTCCTACAAAATTGACCACACCTGATCCTGTCACATTACAATATTTACTCCATGAAATGGTAAAGAAAAACTGTTCTTACTGTTTTATGGAAGCCAGTTCACATGCTATCGTGCAAGGCAGATTGAATGGAATAGATTTGGCTGGTGCAATTTTCAGCAATATTAGTCATGATCACTTAGACTATCATGGCACCATGAAAGAGTACATCAATGCCAAGAAAAGGCTTTTTGATACATTGCCAAAAAGTGCTTTTGCATTGGTGAACATTGATGATAAAAGAGGAAATGTAATGCTACAGAACTGTAAAGGAAAACACTACACTTATGCATTACATACTATGGCCAACTTCAAAGGAAAATTAATTGACAATACATTTGAAGGCATTCAGATGGAGGTCAATGGACATGAAGCCTGGTTCCAATTAATTGGTTCTTTTAATGCATACAATGTACTTTCTGCTTTTGCTACTGCATCATGCCTGGGTGAAGATGAGATGACTACACTGCAAGCATTATCTGAATTGCGTCCTGCCAGAGGTCGATTTGAACAAATTGTCTCTAAAAACAACATCAGAGGAATTATTGATTACGCACACACTCCTGATGCATTGGAAAATGTACTGGAAACCATCCGTGATATCAGAGAAGAAGGTGAAAGAATCATCACTGTAGTAGGATGTGGTGGTGATAGAGATGCTGCAAAGCGTCCTATTATGGCCAAAACAGCGGCAATGTTAAGTGATTTGGTTATTCTTACTTCAGATAATCCTAGAACTGAAGATCCAGAAGAAATATTAGAACAGATGGAGGAAGGCATATCCCCGACTCAAGCCAAGAGAACATCTGTAATTATAGATAGAAAAGAAGCTATTGTAAAAGCCGTTGAAATGGCAGAACAAAGAGACATCATTCTTGTAGCTGGAAAAGGGCATGAAACTTATCAAGAAGTCAATGGTGTAAGACATCATTTTGATGACAAAGAGGAACTGTTCCTCGCTTTAAAAAAATAATTAGTGCGATAAAAAAATAAAACATGTTATATCACTTATTCGAATTTCTACATGATAAATACGATATGATGGGCGCCGGTCTCTTCAGGTACATTACCTTCAGAGCAATGGTAGCGACAATCTTATCGATGGCATATATTGGTATTTTTGGGAAACCGATCATTCAAAAATTACAAAAATTACAGATGGGTGAGATTGTTCGTAATCTCGGTCTTGCAGGACAAATGGAAAAGCAAGGTACACCAACTATGGGTGGTATTATTATTATCGGTGCTGTCGTTTTCCCTGTTTTATTAGTAGCAGATTTAACCAATGTCTACATTCAGTTGCTTTTGACCACTATTTTATGGACTGGTGCAATTGGCTTTTTGGATGATTATTTAAAAAGAGTAAAGAAAAACAAAGACGGTTTAAGTGGTAAATTCAAAATCATTGGTCAAATCGGTTTAGGTCTGATTGTCGGTGTTACTTTGGTTACTAACTCTGATGTAAAAGTTCGTCAGTTTTCAGAAAATCTTGATAAATCAAAACCTATTGTAAAATTAAAAGAAGGTGTGGACTACCAAGATGTAAAGTCATTGGAGACTACGGTTCCTTTCTTAAAACACAATACATTAAATTATTCTCAATTACTACATAGCGAAACCATTTCACATATCGCTTATGTATTATTGGTCATTTTTATCATTACGGCAGTGTCAAATGGTGCCAATATTACAGACGGTCTTGACGGTTTAGCCGCAGGTACCTCCGCTATTATTGCCACAGCGCTCGCCATTTTCGCCTACCTCTCCGGTAACATTATCTTCTCCGACTACTTGAATATCATGTATATTCCTAACTCTGGTGAGATTTCAATCTTTGCTACAGCTCTGGTAGGTGCTTGTGTTGGATTTCTATGGTACAATGCTTTCCCTGCTCAAGTATTTATGGGTGATACAGGTAGTTTAGCATTAGGTGGTGTCATTGCCTCTTTAGCGATTGTATTGAGAAAAGAATTGATGATTCCATTGTTATGTGGTGTATTCTTAATTGAAAACTTATCTGTAATCATTCAGGTATTTTACTTTAAATACACCAAAAAGAAATATGGAGAAGGACGCCGAATATTTTTAATGGCTCCTTTACACCATCACTATCAAAAGAAAGATATTCCTGAACCAAAAATTGTCACACGTTTTTGGATCATTAGTATCTTATTGGCCATTACTACAATTCTTACGCTTAAAATCAGATAATCATCATGGATACTTTATTAGTATTAGGCGCTGGAGAAAGTGGAATTGGAGCAGCTCGTTTAGCTAAAGCCAAAGGATATCAAGTTTTTGTATCTGATTATGGAAAAATTCCTCAAGAACAAAAGGATGTTCTCACTGCTGAAAAAATCCCTTTTGAAGAAGGAAGTCATGATTCAGCTCCAAAAGATGCTTCTATTGTTGTAAAATCGCCAGGTATTCCTGATACAGTACCCATCATCCAACAACTGAGAAAAAACGGAAGTAAGATTTATTCTGAAATCGAATTTGCGTCTTTGTATACTGATGCTAAAATGATAGCAATTACAGGTACAAACGGTAAAACAACAACCACTAAATTGATCCACCACTTACTGTCAAAATCAGGCATCAACGCTGGCTTGGCGGGTAATATTGGCATCAGCTTCGCAAAAGAGGTTTTAGAAAAAAAATACGATTGGTATGTGTTGGAAATTAGTAGTTTCCAGCTCGACGATATTGAAACCTTCCATCCCAATATTTCTTTGATTTTGAATATTACGCCAGATCATTTAGATCGTTATGAGTACAGCATTGATAAATATGCAGATTCAAAATTCAGAATCATTGAAAACTTGACTGATGAAGATATTTTCATCTACGGTAAAGATGATAAAGTCACAAACGAAGCAGTCTCTGCCAAGAACATTGCTCCAAAAGCAGTTCCTTTTACCAATGAATTTTTGAAAGGTGACACTTTGGAAATTCCATTTAATGGTCAAATATATACTTTTGACCATTTGCCATTGAAGGGACCTCACAATGCTTGGAACATGAGTGCGGCTATCTTGAGTGCTTTGAATGCTGGAATGACAGCAGAAGACATTCAAAAGGCATTACCTTCATTTGTTGGAGAACCTCATCGCTTACAAGAAGTAGCTGAGATTGATCAGGTCACTTATGTCAATGACTCAAAAGCAACCAATGTTGAAGCAGCTTTATTTGCTTTACAAAGCTTCAAGAAACCTATCGTTTGGATTGCAGGAGGGACAGACAAAGGCAACGACTACGCTCCACTGGTCGATACTGTAAAAGAGAATGTAAAAGCATTGGTTTGTTTGGGTGTAGATAATGAGAAGTTGAAAAACGATTTTTCTGCCATTATTCCAACAGAAGAAACACAAAGCATGAAAGAAGCTATACAGTTAGCGAAAAAACATGCTTCTGATAAAGATATTGTACTTCTTTCTCCGGCTTGTGCAAGTTTTGATTTGTTCAAAAACTACATGGCTAGAGGTGATGAATTCATCAAGGAAGTAAAAGAACTTGAACTATAAGAAAATTAGAAGATGGAAAAGATCTTAAAGAAACTTGAAGGAGATAGCATTATTTGGGCAGTGATGATTACATTATCCATGTTCTCGGTACTTGTTGTTTATAGTGCTACAGGATCACTTGCTTATATGCAAGCTGGAGGAGATAATGAACATTACCTGCTTCGTCATTCCACTTTGGTTTTTATTGGGTTAATAGGTGCGTTTATTTGTCATAGAATTGATTATGTCTATTATTCAAGACTATCGAGGTATGCCTTATTACTTTCCATTCCGCTTCTGATTTTCACTTGGCTATTTGGGTCTGAAATCAACAGTGCTTCAAGATGGATCAATATCCCTTTGATCAATTTCACATTCCAACCTTCAGATTTGGCACGTTTGGCACTAATTACCAACATGGCGGCCATGCTTTGGAAAAGACAAAGAGACATCGGTGAATTCAATAAAGCCATCGTGCCTCTATTGATTTGGACAGGGATTATCTGTGGACTGATCGGAGTTTCTGATATTTCTACCGCTTCACTCCTTTTCCTAACCATTATGCTACAATTGTTTATTGGTAGAGTACCGATCAAGTACCTTTTGATGCTCTTAGTGATTGGAGCCATGGCAGGTTTGTTTGTCTATCAATTTGGTCAAAGAGGTGGAACAGCTGTGAGTCGTCTGTCTTCATTTATGAGTGAATCAGAACTTCCTTACCAAGCAGAGCAATCTTATATCGCCATCTCTACAGGCGGCTTCTGGGGCAAAGGAATTGGTGATAGTACACAAAGAAACTTCCTTCCTCACTCCTATTCTGATTTTGTTTTCGCCATTATCGTGGAGGAATACGGTATGATTGGAGCACTGATCATCATTGGGTTTTATTTGACCTTGCTTTACCGGGGAATAACCATTGTCGCCAATAGTCAGAAGGCTTTTGGTGGTTTATTAGCAGCAGGGCTCACATTTAGTTTAATTCTGCAAGCTTTCGTACATATGGGAGTTGTAGTTGGTTTGTTGCCCCTGACAGGTTTGCCTCTACCACTGATCAGTATGGGTGGTACTTCCTTACTATTTACAGGTATGACTGTGGGTATCATTTTGAGTGTCAGTAAATCGGCACAAGAAGATTCAGAAGAGGTCCGTTTTAAAAGAGCCGAAAGAGCGAGTGAGCGTCAAGGTCAAAAAGGAACAAATAGACCTAGAAATGTAAGAATTAGAAACTAATTTCTAATATATGAAACGATAACAGGTGAGTGGAATACTAGATTTCTGGTCATTAATTATCTTTCTTTTACAGGATTATTTTAAGGTTGAATTATTATAATAATACAAAGGAGAATTGGGAATATCCACCATCAAAAACGTGGTAATATCTCAATTCTCCTTTCATTTTTTAGAAAAATAATACCTTTTATATACAATTTCTTACTTCTGTAAGTATAGTTTAATAAGAAATATCAAAGACACTGATTACATTAAAATAATACTAATTCATTGTACAATACCTATTATTAATCAGCACATCAATAAATATAAGACAATTCTATACTGTAGAGAATCCTCTAAAATCACGTTTAGTTTTCAGAAATTTTCTTTTAATCTTCCAAAGATTACATTATCATATGTTTAGGCTCGAAGTAAAAACAACTTCTCTGTAAAAAATGGTGTTTAAGTTACATCAACAAAATGTTTTTTAATGTATGTCTCGACTACCCCACTTAGATGGTTTAATACTTCGTTTGATAGGCGAAGTGAACAAACATCTACTATCCAATAAAGCCCCCACAGCTATACTGCAAGAGAGTATCGAAAGTTTGGTAAAAGCATCCAATTGTAAATATGGATTTCTAGGCATCCTTAACCATCAAGACGGTATCAAAAATTACAAATATTTGATGGAAAAGAAAGTGAGCTTCAATACTAGCAACCCTTTTAATAAATCAATGCTAGATCATCCTCCTTTACCTTTTGAAGATATTTCAAAAGCTTACTTTTTTTTAAAATATACAGAACACTTAAAGCAACCCTTATTACGCTATGACAATGACCGATTATCTAGAGGTCTACCTTGGTCTTCATTTTTGTTGATTCCCATTCATTTTCAAGACGAACTAGTAGGAGTAATTGGGCTTTGTGATAAAAAAGGAAAGTTTGAAGATGACTATGCTTTACACATGCAACCTCTTGTTGATACTTACAAACTACTTATCAAACAAATTAATGCTGAAGTTAAAGTTGCAGAGTATCAAGAAGACAGCAGTTCTCAAGAGTCCTTTGATTTAATGACCAATATTGATGAGCTTTGGAACATTCAAAATGGAAATTATGCTTGGGAAGATAAACTTGGCCGTTCAAAAAAACATATTATGGATTATGTCTTCGGTAATGATTATGAACTTCTTGAAGAAACCATTCTGAAGGCAAAATCAACCATGACAACCCAATCTGAAAATATTCGATTCAAAAGAGACAAAAAAAGGATCTTCACTTTAATGATCAAAGTGATTTACCAATCCTCAACTAGAAGTTTTAAAATTATAGGAAAAGATATCTCCGACCGTTTTCGACAAGAATCTACCTTGAAGAAACAACAGGACCGCCTTCGGCATACTCAACTTCTGCTACAAAAATCCAATAATGAGCTTGATGCGTTGATCTATCATAGATCACACGATTTTCAAAATGCATACTGAACTTGCAGGTTCATACATTGAGCTTCATATTGTGGAGCACAATCACAAAAAGCCCCACGGGTCATATCTTTCCAAACGAAGAGACAACGCTTATCTTATCGCTTCCTAAGCACTTCTTCAATAGAGAACTATCCTAACTTTTCTTCAATTTTCACTAACAAATGATGACCATAAAGCTTTGGACTCGAATGATCATTGGTGTTTCTCAAACCTAAAAGCCTTTCCGCTTGAAGCATTGTTAAGTTTCTATATTTCACTTCT
The DNA here is from genome assembly GCF_001583495.1 of Flammeovirga sp. SJP92. Classification (GTDB taxonomy): domain Bacteria; phylum Bacteroidota; class Bacteroidia; order Cytophagales; family Flammeovirgaceae; genus Flammeovirga. Next base: position 161,809 of record NZ_LQAQ01000061.1, read on the forward strand.
GAAGGATTTGTCACAAATTTATCCTTCAAAATATCATAACACTCTTTTAAAGTTAAGTCGAAAGGAGATTTTTCTAGCATTGTTTTAATGTTTTTACTGTTCTAAAGTATAAACATCAAGCATAAAATTAAGAAGGGGGGATTCCGTTTTTTTGTCATGAATCAGACCACATCTATTTTACCACCGTGGCTTTACTTGCTCGGTTGGTACCTTTCCATAAGGGAAGGTGTCTTGATGTTTATATGTTTCCGCAATTCTACAACAATCAATACAGCTTTCCAATAGCTTTTAAATTAATTAACATAATGCAACAGAGTTGTGATAAGAGTAATACTTTACAATTTTATAATTCCTAAAAAAATTGTATTTTCAAGACAAACCAAAGTAACATGCAATCTAGAAAATTCATCTTTTTACCGTTGCTTTTATCCCTATTATCCAGTTGTGAGGAGTCAGAACCAATCAACAACCAACCTTATGTCTTAGAAATTCCAGCACATTTTGGAAAACAATATGTACTGCCTGAAGATAATCCAATGACCGTTAAAGGTGTTGAATTAGGCAGAATGCTGTTTTATGATCCACAGTTGTCAAGAGATCATTCTACTTCATGTGGCACATGTCATCAACAGAAATTGGCTTTTACAGATGGAAAAGCGAAAGCAGAAGGAATCCATGGCAGAATCGGTGACTTCAGTAGTATGTCGACCGTGAATTTAATGTGGACCGGTAAATTTTTCTGGGATGGCCGTGCAGCAAGTATGGAAGAACAGGCACTTGGTCCCATAGAGAATGTGTTAGAAATGGACATGACTTTAGAGGAAGTAGTCGAAAGACTTTCACAAGACGAAAGGTATCCACCTCTATTTAATTTGGCTTTTGGCAGTTCAGAAATCACTCCTGATAAAATTGGTAAAGCCATTGCTCAGTTTGAGAGAACTTTGATTTCTTCTAATTCAAAATATGATCAGATCATAAAAGGCACGTACACTCCTACTGAACAAGAAAAATTAGGTATGGATCTCTTCCTTACCCATCCAATTGCAGGTGAAATTCGTGGAGGCAACTGTGGAGACTGTCATTTGGGAGTCCTTACATCAGGTGATCCTATTAGTTTTAGAGGGTTTCATAATAATGGACTGGATGACAATGATAACCTTAAAGAAGGTCTGATGGAAGTCACAAAAAATGAGTTTGACAAAGGAAAATTTAAAGCTCCTACACTCCGGAACATTGCTTTAACCGCTCCTTACATGCATGATGGAAGATTCAATACATTAGAAGAAGTTTTAGAGCATTATGATCAGCATGTCAAAAGAAGCAGAACACTTGACCCCTTGATCCAAGAAGCCAGTAATGAACCAATTTTTCCAGGTGATCCCATAAAGTTACACCTTACTCAAAAGGAAAAAGATGCGATTATTGCTTTTCTTCATCTTTTGACAGACGAAGAGTTTATCAATAACCCCAATCATTCTGATCCTTTTAATTAAAATAAAATCCCTCAATAATACTCCTATTGGGGGATTTCTTTTTAAGAATTTCCTTAAAAGCATATTTTGAATGTATTTTTACAAAAAAAGATATTTCTCAAACATTCCTTAAATATTTCCAATACAAATAGACAGAAATACAAAGTGTTAAGACTTCTGACAATACGACTGCATTAATGACGCCTTCTCCCCCCATAAAATGCGTCAGTATAAAAATTAAACTCACTGGAAAAATCAACGTTCTCAACAAAGAAATAATCAAAGAGGGTTTGGGGTGATGAAGAGAGGTAAAAAATGCGGAAAGTAAAATATTGATACCCAAAATCACCACTATTGGTGAGGCTGATAATATAAATTGGGTAGTTAAGGCTTTTGTAGATGGACTGTCATTTTCTAAGAACAAATCAATAAATTGATCCACATATATAGTTGTCATCAATGCCAAAATTCCGCCAAGCGTTACAGCTGTAACAACAGATATTTTTAGAAAATGCTTTACCCTATTCATCAATTTTGCACCGAAATTGATACTTACAATTGACTTAAGAGCATCCGACATACCATAGCAGAGCATAATCATAAAATACATCAAGTAACCTACAATTGCATAAGCGGCAACACCTTCTGTTCCGTAATATTTCAACATCTGTAAATTGATCAGATAGAATAAAAAACCACCTGACAATTCACTGAAAAACTCAGAAGAGCCATTGTAGGAGATGTCCTTGAAAATTTTCCAATCAAAAGATTTGAATTTAAACTTCAAATTTCCATTGCCTTTTATGAAGTGAGGAATCAATAAAATTGGCAATACAAAATAAGACAAAGAGGTCCCTAGTGCAGCTCCTTTTACTCCCCAATCCAATTCTACTATAAAAATATAATCTAAAATAGTATTGGATAAAGCGACTAATAGTAATGATATAAAACTTAAATTGGGCTGTCCATCTACTCTGATAAAATAGGTCAAAGCATAGCAAGACAAAACAGGCGACATACTGATAATTATCTGTAAATAGGTCACCACCATAGGCTTTATAGATTGATCCGCACCTAAAAAGTCTGCAATTTCTTCAACATAAAATAAAGAGACTGCCGTTAAGGAAATACTAATGAGAGCAATTATAATAATGATATTGGTGAAAGTAGTTTGAGCTTTTTCAATATTTCCTTCTCCAATAAATTTCCCGCAAAACACCTCCCCTCCTACTGAAAATAGAATAGGCAACCCAAACAGAAGTGAAAAAATAGGTGCACACAAAGAAATGGAAGCCAAAGCTTCTGCTCCCACATAATTCCCTACAAATATTCCATCCACAATTCCTGCCGATGTTACGGCCAACATTCCCATTATAGTGGGAATGGAAAAAGATAAAAATACATTTAAAACACTACCTTCAAGTACCTTGGTGTTATTCATAACCTAATTTAAAAATTGATTGCCACTTGGCATTATAAAACTACAAACTCCTTTGTAGTGAAAAGGGGAATTCAGAGGAAGACATACATGAAATTTTGTTATTAAAATTGAATACACAAAATAAAAAATAGTGGCATTCCATTAATATTCCTTTATGAATTATCATATCCCTTATTTTTTCCTCAATTTTGATAAGTTCTAGAACAGTTTTAAATTATATATCCTAAAAATGAGTTTAGAAAAAGAGCTTCAGAAAAGAAGCAACGGGGTTTGTGAACTATGTGGATCTACAGAACATGTATCTCCTTTTTTAGTAGAACCAAAAAATTCATCTGACAGTATAGATCATGCTTATATCTGCTCTACTTGCCAAGAGCAAATCAATGATAAAGAGAAAATGGACGCCAACCACTGGAGGTGTCTGAATGATAGCATGTGGAATGAAAACCCTGCTGTTCAAGTGTTAGCATGGAGAATGTTGTCCCGTTTGAAAAGTGAAGGCTGGCCTCAAGATTTATTAGATATGCTTTACCTTGATGAAGATACTCAAGCATGGGCAGAAGCAACAGGCGAAGGTGTGGATGAAAGTGACAAAGTAATTCATAAAGACAGCAACGGAGCTATTCTTGCCAATGGTGACAGCGTTGTTCTGATCAAAGACCTGAACGTAAAAGGAGCCAACTTCACAGCCAAAAGAGGTACTGCTGTGAGAAATATCTCTCTGGTACATGACAACCCAGAACATATTGAAGGAAGAGTCAACGGGCAACATATTGTGATCCTTTCCAAGTTTGTAAAAAAGAACTCATAACAATATACATACAAAAGGGCCTTCAACGGCTCTTTTAAATTTCGCTACAATGCAACCGATTGAAATAACTCAAATCTTAATTTCACTTTATTTTCTAATTAAATATTTAAGAAATACTAAATGTAGATTGTTATTAAAAACCCTTCACTAAAAGATTGTTATCCTTTGATGAACTTCGTTGTTTCTTTACGTATAACTCTATTATATTTGGTCTGAAGCAAGATCAGAACTATTCATGCCAAACAATTATCATGACCATTAACCCATTTTAATATGACTTATGCCAATCATATTGAAAGTATACAGAAAATTATTTCTAAAGAGTATGATGCTCAGTTGTCTATCTCTTTAAATGACATTATTTCAAGTTATACTGTCGGTTTTGACTTTCAGGATAAGAAAGACATTACTGAAAATATTTTACTGATCTATAACATTGATTATAGAAACCATGCAATGTATTTGAATGACACTTCCTTTGTGTTGAAAAAAACAATTGAAGAGCACCTTATGTCATTAAACATTGATTTAGAACGAAAAGAAGAACATTGGAAAGACTTTTTGGATGCCGTAGAGATGGAATCAATCATTTACAAAAAATCAAGAACGTAAAGGATTCTACAATCACCCATCACTCAATTCCTCTTTCTTATTCATTTCTTTGATATCCCTATATTCCTGAAATGGAATTTTAAGAAGGTTAGCAATTCTACTGTTTTCCTCAGATTCCATATGGGTATCTACGCCATAAACTAATGTACTATTATCAGCTTCCGCATAAGTCCCAAAAACCCTATCCCATATCGAAAAAATATTTCCAAAATTGGTATCGGTCAGCGGTTGCTGAAAATGGTGGTGAACATGATGCATATTAGGCGTCACAATAATCCAGCTTAGTATTTGATCCACTTTTTTAGGAAGTACAATATTGGCGTGATTGAATTGCGATAAAATCACTGACAACGACTGATACAAAAAGATCATCCAGATAGGAGCTCCAATTATCAATACTCCTAAAGTAGTTGCCATCAATCTCAATACACTTTCTCCCGGATGATGCCTATTTGCCGTAGTAGTATCTACGTGTGTATCGGTATGATGTATCAAATGAAAAAGCCAAAACCATTTTATTTTATGATTCAAATAGTGAATACTATAAGCACTGATTAAATCCAATAATGCTAAACCTGAAATCAATACCAAGGGTAACGGAAAACTTGACATCCATTGCATATATCCGAAGTCATGAGTAACGGCCCAATCAGACACTTTTACCATCACAAATGCCAATGATAAATTGACCACCGCGGTTGTAAGTGTAAAGAAAATATTCGTCAATGCATGTTTCCATTTATTGTGTCCTTTAAAAAGAAATAAGGGTTGAAAACCTTCTATCATCCAAAAAAACATAATTCCACTCACTAAAAGTATGGTTCTATGAATAGAAGGCATAGATGAAAAGTAATCGATTAAGGTTTGCATCAGTGTAAAAGTTTAATAGGTACAAATTCAAAATTAACTATGATTTATTTTTGACTTAGTACTTAATTGGTGAATGTGTGTTGTTATTTTAAAAGTAGTGATTATCTGTTGTTTGTCAAAAATGAAAAGTCCCCAATGACCTTTATACTATTTAAAGCAGGTTTGGATAATCATAGAAATAAAAATTCAGAAAACTAATACTCATTTTCTTGTTTTAATGGTTCTCCTCCAGCCACTTTTTGGCCTCCCAACTATACCAATTCTGAGAAAAGTTTTTGGCCTTTACAATACTTTCAAAGTGATGCCTTGCTTTTTCTTTATTTCCTTTTCTATCATAATAAGTTCCCATATAAATATGGACATAAGGATTATTGGGTTCTTGTTGTGATAACTGCTCTCCAATGGTTTCTATCTGTTGATCAAAACGTTTAAAATCACCCAGCTCCTTATAAAATGCTACATCTTTTAAGAAAGATAAATTGTGTAAAAGATTTAAGTCAGCGTAATTCAAATAGTCTAGGTAGTTAGTGAAAACAAATTCTAAAAGCTTGGCACTTGACTCCAACTTCTCCGTATCATAACGGGCCATATAAGACTCAGAAAGTGCTTGAGCCAAGATTTTCTTTCTTTGGATTTCTTGGTGATCAAGATCCTGTGTAATAGTTTCTGGTGATTCCAACAATGGCATCTGAGGTAAATCCAATAAAAAGTTTTTCAGAAAACTAAGAGCGAAGAGAGAAGAGGTTACATCTCCATAAATTAACCTTGCAGGATCGCTTAAAAGGCTATTATTTGCCAAGAGTATTAATGTAATATCTTCAGAAGGAACTTTTAAAAGTAAGCTAGAATAGCAATCATATTGACCGTAAGCCCAAACCAAATTTAGATTTTCAAACTGCTGATTAAAAATTCCATACCCATAAGGCAAACCTTCTCGGAAGGAAGAAAACATTGTCTCTTTTGATTGTTTATTGATAATTAAATCACGATCCATTGCCTTATTAAAAATGGCCAAGTCTTCTAAATTAGAAACTATTCCTGCTGAAGCTGAATAACCATAGTCTATAAATCCATCCTCTACTCCATCTTCTAAAATATAGGGCTTCGCTATACCAATAATCTGTGTTGAATCTTTGAGCAAGAATGTATTTTTTAACTTTAAGGGTATAAAGATTTCATTTTGTACAATCTCCGCAAATGTTTGTCCTGATGCCTTTTCAATGACTTGTGTAAGAATGGAAAATCTAGAACTATAATAAAAATGCAACCCTACATTTCCTTGTGATGTATGTGATAGTACATGATGGATAAGAATCTCATCGGGAATTGCAGGTTGTAATACATATCTGTTAATAGGATCACTAAGGGATAATTTTCCTTTTTCTACGAGTCTCATCAGTAAAACTCCAGAGAATACTTTGGTAATAGATGCTATAGGAAACAAGGTATTTGAATCTAACTTTGTTCCGTTTTCGACATCTGACTCACCAAAGTATTCTCTGTATACAGTTTCTCCTTCCTTTTCAATAGAAACCGCTAGTCCAGGAATATTAAAATATTCCTTCAATTCAAGGAGTTCACTTGTAAATTTTTCAGTTTGCATATCAGTAACAACACTTCTCTTCTCACAAGAGGAAAAGAAAAGTATAAGAATTATAGCTTTAATAAAATGCTTCATAGGTCTATTCAATTTTTAATCAGCACTTTATAAAGTTAACTTATAAGCCGCTCACTTTCAATAGAAATATTTTCAGCTCACTGCTACTAACAAAATACAAGAGAAAGTCTAATTTAACGATGAATCATACTCATGAGTACCAAAGCTAATACTGAGAGTGTGATGACTACTGAAATTAAGAGCGGTTTCCAAATCTTTTTATGCTCGTAATTGTCCTCTCCAAGGTGCTTTTTAAATAGATATTCAGAAAGTACCGCCCCTCCAATCATATTCAATGGTAAAGTAAGAGAACTAGTTGAACTTCCTAGTGTATTTATTAATTCCATAATAAACATCACTCCCATCGTCATTAAAATTGACAAGAGTAATACTATGTTTCCTTCGCTGTTTTTCTCTACCTGTTTTAAGTTACTTCTTAGAAGGACTCCCCCAAATATTGGTGAGCATAAAACTGAAAATCCCCAAATTGCTTTTTTTGAATAAATACAAATAGACTGCTTTGTAGTTTCCATTAGTTGAATGTTTAGTTTATAAGTACTAAGAATTAAGGTTTAGTACTTCATTAAAAATAGGTTTAATACATATGTGTAACCCACTCCTTTTAAAGAGCGATCGTTCTTATGTTCGGTTTTAAAATTTTGTTCAGTTTAACTGCTTTTCATTTTCCTACAATCTCTAGCTTTAATAGTTTTCAATTTATGATTTTATACACTGATTACCTTATCTTTTCGATGATTTTCAAATATCTCAATAGCCGTTTTTAAGAAGCCCAACATGCCCAAGCTTAATACAATAACTCCAACTGATAGTTCTTTTAAAATACCATCTGCAGTTTTAAAATAGCCTATCAATCCCAAAACCAATAAAAACAGCAGTGTCAAACACATAAAAATGATAGTCAATTTCCCTTTTAGCGGGTTTTCCCATATTTTCTTGGAAAAATTATTCTGTGTTTTTGTAGTATCTTGAAGAGAAGAAAAACCTGTACCCAATCCTATAAAAATTAATACTGAATTCAAGTTTTCAAAAACGATTTGTGGATTGGCTTTTAAATGTTCTAAGCCTAATAAATAAGGGCTCAACATAAAGTATACAGCTATTAGCATCAGTGGGTATTGAAGGTAGCTTAAATAGTTGAAAAATGATTTAAAGTTCATAAGGCAAGGTATTTATAGTTGCGTCAGTAATTTAGAGCATGTTTAGAAGTCTCGATGCTGATTTAATTACTTCTATTTAATAGTTTTACTTTTCTTTATCAACTATTTTCTTTCCTTTCTTTTATCCAAAGAATAAATAAGAGTTCATCATAATCATCAACACTTTGTACATGATCCTATGATACTTTTTCAAGTAGGTCTTTTCAGTCATTTTTGATATTCTCACTCTCTCTTGATTTAAAGTAGAGTTCGTTAAGTTTATTATTTTTCTTCAACCATCAATTGATTAATCTGCAAGTTCTCTATAACCTACTGTCAAACTTTCTTCTTCTTCATTTTTCCATTGATGAAAAACAAAAAGTCTAGGCTTAGAAGTCAAAAGCTAAATTCCATTGGTGTGAATGTTAAGCGTAAGTATCATTTGTGCCCTACAAACCATCAGAAATCTCCTGATTTCTAAATTTCATAAATTGTTGAAAATTTCATTTACAGTATATCGATTCGATTAAAAATAGATACGCAATTTGTTGTCAAAACTTTCCATTAAAGTATAAAGCTTCTCTCCAAGAATCTCTTTTTGAATTTCCTTCGATTTTGTCTCATACTCCTGATATTTTACAGTGCGGCCTTTGTAAGCAAAGTCGAATCCTCTGGTTTTGATTTGATAAACGGCCAATATAAACCCTAAAGTAAATACCATTACGGTCAACCTTTTTATATTAAAATCTAAAAATCCACCAATTGCCATCAATAATATATTAGCGATAATCACACTCACCACAATTAAAAAAATATCATAATTGTTCCACCACCATATGTATCCAAAACCTCCAATGTAAGTATTGGAAGGCCACAACAAATTGACACCTCCCCATGTAGAAGCAGGTGTTGGCATATCTTCTATTAGATGCATTAGAAAACCAAAAAAGAAAGCGGTCAATGTAAATCGCTCTTTACTTAAAATTGATAGCCTACTTTTCTTCTTTCCACTTTTTGGACTTGATCCCAACAACATAAACAGGACTCCCAAAACTCCAGTAATCAACAACCCTGCCACAGCGCTGTGAAGAAATGCATGATGCGAATACCAAAATTTTGCGGAATAAATGTCTCTTCCGCTAGTTGAAAGATTAAAAAGAGTACCTAAAGTAGAATCAAATCCACTCCACAAACTGATGGCATCTAAATCTGGTAAAGCTCCTGCGATACCTGAAAGTAATATGATTTTTAACTTTTGAGTGAATCCTGAGTTGTCAAAACTTGATGCTACAGTTCCTACTGCAACACCTGATAAAGTATGCGTTAAAATGTCCATTGATTGAATACAAATTATCCTCTTGTGATATCAGTAATTAATTGAGGGTTGGTCAATTGTTCTTTTTTGATAAAAGCTCTTCTATCAATACTTTTTTCAGTGATGCCTTCATATTCCGATTCAGTCAAACCAAAAAGCTGTAAAAAAGTCACCTCACCAAATTCCGTTTGAATGGTACCCAACTCAGGATCTTTCACAAATAGAATCGCCTCAATTTTCGTATTAGATTCAGGATCTACTGGTCCACTAAAAATAGTATGATAAGCATCAAAAATAATTTCATTTTCATACGTCGCTTTAGCAACCTGTTCCAGTAAATTGACAGGCCAAGTAGGTATCTCCTCTTCACCTTCAACCTTTTTAAGCCTAAAAGTTAATTCATAGCCCCACCCACTGTACTTTGAGTCTTCTGATACTTTTTCATGCAGTTCAGAAAGTCCGTATGATATGTAATGATAATGATAATTGGATTCATTGAAATAGACGCTTACACCTTCCAAATAATCATCCCCACCCAAACTAGGTACTATTTCGGGTGCAAAATGCTTGTTTTCTTTACGTTGATATAAGTTATCTAAGGCATTGTCAATAGCCTTCCATCCTAGTGAGTTTTCCATTTGCTTTATAGTTTACTGATTTTATACTGTTAGAGGAATTTAAGAGTATGTTCGTATATCTTGAAAAGAGATGTTTCAAACATGCTCTAATATTTCCATTTTGACACAAGGTTTTCCATCGTCGGATATAAGTTAAGGTTTTTAGCTTTATCCACCCATTCTTCATCAAACTTTTCAACACCAAAAGCAGTCCCTATAATTTGCCCTGTCATGGAACAAACTGTATCTGTATCACCTCCAACTTTAATTTGACTAATAATTATATCTCTGAAGCTTCTTGTAACGATTTTTTCAGCACAAAATATTGAAAACGGAACTGAATCAACAACGTATCCACTTGGAGGAAATAGTTTTCCGCATTCTTCAATATCTAGATCATTTCTTTTCTCTAACTCAATTAATCGGTCTCTAATTCTTGTGTCTGGCAACTCTTCAATCAAAGGTTTTATCAAACTTTGAGAAGTTATAAATTCATCATTCAAACATCTCACCAATGATTTATAAATACATAATGCTCCAATATAGGCTTCATCATTTTTATGCGTAATGATACTTATATCCTGAACATCCAGCCTTGAAACAGATGATTTAAAAGCTAATGGAGCAATCCTCATAGCAGCACCATTTCCAGCTCCGTATTCACCACTTCTTCCTACTAAAGCCCAATGCCCTCCTACTTGCAACTCCCTCAACGCTTTCAGTGTACTTGAACCTAACCCTGTTAAGCGTCTTTCATTAAACCACTTTAAAAAGCTTTTTGCTACTTGCTCAGCAGAAACCTTCTTTGTGTTATAAATAGCCTCACAGGTTGCCAGTGTTAGTTGAGTATCGTCTGATAAAGTCCACCTAAAACCCTCATGGTATTGATTGGAATAATTTCCTTCAAAATAACCGCCAATTGAATCCCCAATAGCTCCACCAATAAGACAACCAAGCAGTCTTTCTTTTATTTTATTTGATGTTCTTCTACTAAATAACATTTCACTTACAATTAACAATAATCAAAAAATCATTAATTCCTATTCAAAATTTCTAATTCTAATTCCAGTAATTCTCTTCTTAAAAATTCACCTAATTCTGGAGGTTTTCTTTCTACTAAAATATGAAGAAAGGCTTGATAACTTGACTGCATAGCATCCAGTTTCTTACACTCTCTTATCTTATATAGTTTTCGTATCAATACATCGACATTAACCTTATCTTCCAGATATTGTCTATTGTTCCATTTATCTAATTGAATGATTAATTGATCAACGACAAAATTAACTTTCTCTCTATCCATATCACTCACTCAATAATTCCAACACCTCATTAATCATTTTATATACACTAAAACTGGGTGTTGCTTGACTTATACAATAGGAAATAACGGTCTTTGATTTAGGAGAATAGCCTATGTATGTACCATAAAACCCATAATGTCCATAATAAATATTTCCATTATATGTTGATTCATCCATCCCTAACCCATATCTATTTTCATTCTCTTTTGTGAATTTCACATTTGTCATTTTCTTCAAAGATTTCTTATTGATTAATTCTTGATTGAAGAGGGCTTTGATAAAAATTGACAAGTCTTTATTTGTTGAAACGAGGCCTCCTCCAGACCAATCAAATGAGGTGTTGATTTCAGAAAAATTGATGGTACCTACATATTGGTTGATGGATGGATAAGGTTGTGGAGCTGGTTCATAGAATTCAAAAAATGTATCCTTCATGCTCAATGGCTCCAAGATTCTTTTTCTTATCACATTGGCTAAAGTGGCTTCCTGTATTTGTTCAATAATAAGCCCAAGCAAAACATAATTCATATCCGAATAGTACCATCCTTTGTTAGGTGTAAAATGCGGTGCTTTATTTAATCCCAACTGATAGTAAAGTGCTAAAATAGACTGAGGGGAATATTGCTTTTGAGGATTCGCTAGTAAGAGATTAAAAAATGCTTCTTCTTTATCGGAAAAGATATCTGCCAATCCCGAACGGTGAGAGAGAAGCTGTTCTATTGTGATGTCATTTGAATAGCTTTTCCCTTGATAGATATGCAATTCCTCAAACTGTACCCCTTGTAAGTCTTTGAGATACTGTGAGGTTTTATCTTTCAAATGAAGCTTCTTTTCTTCTGCTAATTGCAATACAATAGTGGAAACAAACAGCTTGGTACTACTTGCTATTCTAAATCGACTTTCTTTTATATGGCCTGACGACGGGGTGCCGAATGCCTTATGATATTCAAATGATGGGCTTTTTATAGAAAGTAAAATATGATGCACAGGGTTTTCTGATTCCATATTGATTTTATCTTCCAAAAGTTGATCAATAGCATCAGTTTGTGCGAAAGTAAATAATGGAATTAGTTGAAAAAAGAGGAAATACTTTTTCATGGTTTGTGTTATGTATAGAGCATTATATATTTTATAAGAGCATGTTTGGAAAATTTTTACTAAAAGATATATTTCAAACACGCTCAAAGCCATGAATATAGTCTTCACCATTTCATAAACCAATTCCATTCACTTGTTATAGGGTTAAAAACGCTCAGAAAACCTTCTGTATTTTATTCAACGGGTATACAGAAATCTACGATGGCCTTTCTTTCTGGATGCTCATTGAAATTGTTATGGTAGATTTCAAAAGGTTCACGATCTGCTTTTTTATAACCATTTTCATTCATCCAAAGGAAAAGACCTGTCCAGGATTTTTCAAATTCATCAATACCAATTACAAAATGTCCAACAATGGCCTTTCCCCCTTCAAGACTCAAATGCCCGATTTCTCCTTCTGATTTGATAGGCGTATCAAGTACCATAGAAGCACTCATTCTTACATTTTGAGGTTCCGTTATTTTGAAACTATCATGATAAATCGTCATCATTTTAGTTTCTTCCTTCAGCAAACCTTTAGGAGTAGCCCATTGCATTAGAGTACCAAAAGCATCTGACAAGTTTTGAGGTCCAATACAAGACACATAAGCCACATCCCTTTTCGGTATATCCATTACTTCAATTTTTGCATTCATTTTTATCCAATTTTTCAGTTGATCAATGATGCAAATGTATTCTTCATAATCAGGATACTCTTGTCCATTCTTGCTTTTCAGTTGACTAATCTTGCTAAAGCGATGCGTATTTAGATTTTTAAATTCAGTAGGGCTAACTCCGTAATACTTCTTAAAAGTTCTGGAATAGGAAGAATTATCACTAAAACCATATTTATGTGCCAATGCTGAAGTAGAGGTATTCTGATGTAATAAATCAGACGCTGACTTTTCAATTCGTTTTCGAGTAATGTATTTATTGAGCGTTTCACCTGTCATCAACTTAAAGATGCGGTGGAAATGATAAGGAGAGAAAAACGCAACTTCAGCCACAGTCTTTAATGACAAATCAGAAGCTAAATTATGTTCTATAAACTCAAATACACGGTTGATACGACTTCTATGGTCTGCCTGCAATTCTTTATCTGATTCCGTCATTTATTCCTTTTAAAGTTGATGCTTATTTATCCTTTGCTATTCTAAAACCAAACCCATCGTTTCTAGTGTCAGGAGGAGACTGATACCTCACTTCAGGCATATGTAATCCAAAAGGTACAGGTTTTCCATCTTCGCCTTGTGTATTATAAAACCAACTTACACCTTTGGATATTTTATCTTCTCCATCAGACGGACCTTGTGGATTGATCTTGCTTACCAGACTGTCTTTTGCAGGATTGTACCAATCAGAAACCCATTCCGTTAAATTGCCGGTCATATCATAAATCCCCAATTCATTGGGCTTTAATAATCCTACTTCATGGAAAGTACTGTCGGCATTTTCACCCACCCAGCCTATTTCCAGTTGATTATTACTGCCACTGTATTGATAACCTTTGCTCTTTTTTCCACCTTTAGCCGCGTATTCCCACTCTGCTTCTGTAGGCAACCTTCCCCCTGCCCATTTCGCAAAATCATTCGCTTCATGCCATGTTGCCAGCATAGGTTTATTGTCTTCCCATTGATAATACACTTTTTCACCATACGCATTTTCAATAGGTGGTTCAGGCATTACTCTTCCTGTACTCTCACAAAATGCTTTGAATTGTTTTACTGTGATTTCATATTTACTAATATAAAAATCACTCAGTTCTACAAACCGATGAGGACTTGCAAAACCTCTTATTGTATCCCCTTTTGGGCTGATGACAATTTGATTTTTTCCCTGCTCAAAAGTTCCTCCTTCCACAAAAATCCAATCAATATTAGGAGTTTCTTTTTTGGGGTTACAAGAGATACAAATCACAAAAGAGATAAATAATAATAGAGCTTTATAATTCATTTTCAAGGTGTATTTTGAATATCTAAGATATTATTTTTCATCAAAGAGAACTATTCCAAAGTTCAGAATCTTTAATATGACTAATAATTGGCTACTGAGGAGGGATTATAAGGCCGTTACAATGCAACGACCTTACGGTAAAACTTTCGGGTGACAAATTACAAATCACCAATATAATTGCTCAAATTCTCATTGCGTTCCAATCCCATTTTCTTCCGAATTCTATGCCTAGAGATTTGTACACTATTGAGTGAAATATTGAGTAACTGTGCCATTTCTTTTGTATTAAACTTTAATTTGATCAAAGCACAATGTTTCAATTCTGTAGGTGACAGCTCTGGAAATTTTCTTCTCAATCGTCTGTAAAAATCCGTATCCACCTCTACAAAAAGAGTATTAAAACGATCCCACATGTCCGTATTACCTTGTGATACCTTTGAGCTGACTTTTGTATAACTAGCCGGAGCTTCTTCTTTGATCACCTCCATCAGTTCCGTAATCGTTTGTTCTTTTTCAATAAATAAAAGCGTATTGGCGGTCAGTTCTTTACTCTTTATTTCCATGATTTCCTCTGCGCGTTCTCTATCAGCCTGTATTTTCATTTCATACTGTAGTTGCTCCATTTTCATTTTCCTAATTTTGTATTTCAGGTAGAATAAAAAGATGGTGAGAAGAATGGTAAAAAGCAGAAAGCCAATCACAATGAATAAACGAGTTCTCAGTAATTCATTTTTCTCAATAACGCGTTCCTGTTCATTGAGCTGAAGGTTTTTCTGTGAAAGCGTTTCCCTGTACTTATCCTTGATCTGAAACAACCGGTTATTATAAACACTTTTGATATTGAATAAGCTATCAGAAATGGCATTGGCCTCTTTTAAGCTTTCCAAGGCTAACATTGTCTGGTTTTCCTTTTCATATAAAAAAGACAAGTGTTGAAGGACGTCTATCCTATAATCTTCATGTGTATGAAAAATGTTCATTAGTTGCAATGCCTTTTGAAAAGCATGAATGGCTAATGTGGACTGCTCTTTTTTCAAATACAAATTGCCTAAGAAATTATAGACAATCACCTGAAAAGCATTGTTGTTTTTAGCAAAATATTGTTCTGCTTCTGAAAGATAATATTCCGCTTCCTTTAGATCATTGAGGTACAATGAAACAATTCCTTTTTCCGTATTCACGTAAGCGGTATTGTTCAAAGGATTTTTCCCGTGCTTCACTCCTATAGTCCTACAACTGTCCAAATAAACCATTGCTTTTGAAAAGTCTTTGGCCTTGCGGTATTGGACGGCCATGGAATAATACAGCGAAGTGGTGTGACATGCATTTACTTCTTTCCGTTCCACCAAGGCTTTTGCTTGTGCCAGTGCCAACTGAAGATACTCAATAGACATTTCATATTTCTCAAAAATGCTGTACAATACACTTATGTCTGCATTGATTTCACTTTGTAATAAAATGTTGCTCTTCTGCTTTGCTAATATCAAACCTTCCCACAAATGATCGTAGGCAAGACTGTACTGTCCTTTGTTTTTAAACACATCGGCCATACCAATATGGCATTTGACAACTTTGACAGTATCCTCAGCTTCCTCATAAATTTCAATAATTTCTTGAAACAGGAGTAAGGCGCTGTCTGGGTTCGTGTTCAAAAGTGAATTGGCGTTTTTAAGCTGTAGAAGAGTAAGTGAGTTTGGATTTTTGTCTTGATTAGCTGGCTGACCAAATCCTTGTAAATTCATAACCGAAATAAAAAAATACACTAACAGATAGTTCTTATCAAATCTCATTTCATAATTAGTTAGTTAAATGTTTAAGTATTTACATACATGTAAGTACTAAGACTAAATTATCGTCAACGTTCAATCCGCTTTTTCACAAATTTTCTATGATCTACTTTCAAGTTTCCTCCTTCTTCTTTTTTCCATTGAAAATGGAAGTCAAAAGCTAAATTTCATTCCACTCGCCTAAATGATTTTAAACTCGCTTTCCTCAAACAAGAAAACCATTTTTAACGGCTCAATTCATGAAATTCTTAACGCTTTTCCCTTCAATGCCACGGGGAGTAGTACTACCAAACTATAATGGTAGAAAGCTCAATGGCGCGAATGTTAAGCGTTAGCGTCATTCGTGTCCTTCAGATCATCAGAAATCTCCTGATTTCTAAACTCTATAAATAACGAAAACTTAGTTTACAGAGTAATAAATAGAACCACTATTAATACGTTTTTAGACATTGTATTCACAAAAAATAAATTAGAATTAAACATGATCTACTTTTGGCTTAATACTTTATTACTGTACACTACAAATATTACACGTAAAATATACGCATTACAAGACTTAGTTCGATATAGGAAGGAGTTTTAAATAAAACCCCCTCGCTAAACACTAAAATTTACCCTCCCTAGGTGCTTTAAAGGGGTACATTTTTGCAAAAAGCAAAAAACCTGTAAAGGTGAAAATCAAGGTGTCAATAAATTAAACTAACCCTTTGTAAAGTTTTTGCTAAATAGGAAAATGGACTTTTTATAACCTCATCCTACTACTTTTAACTATGCTTTTTAGCAATCTATAAATGAGCATGTTTGAAAAGTGAATTTCTCCTTTTTAGGTTTTAGATAGAGGCCTTTTAAAAAGCAATGAATGTAAGAACATTGCAGTGTGACTTCTCCTCTATCCTTATAAAAACCATTATTCATTTTGTTCTAGTACTCCAGATTATTCACTATCAAGCATGCTCTCCTTTCTAATTAATACAAACAACTGATGAAAAAGAATTTATTACTTTTTATGCTGTCTATAGTGTTTACAGGACAGCTTTCAGCACAATCTCTTGGTTATGATAATCACCGTATTGCCATTAGTGCAGATGGCAATAACCAACCGGATAATCACCCCGAAGCACAATGGCCCAGAGCAGACCCTGATGACTGGGGAGGTACACCCGCCTCGTTAGCGATTATAGCAAAATTGGGTTTACAAGATAAAGTAGTGCATTTCTCTTACAACAACTTCATAGATGCTCCTGCACATACCACAGAGACCAATTATATGAAAGAAGCAGCTGATGGTGGTATTGAACGATGGAAATTTGATGCTGCTGTATTTTTTGATATCTCTGAAAATTTAGACACACCCCTCAATCACCTGGCAGAAGAATTGGGCAAATCCACTGCAGAAGATCCTTTATATTTTATTCATATGGGAACTTCTGAATTTTTCTACAGAGCCGTGCAAAAAGTGATTGACAATGGAAAAGTTGAGGCTCTTTCACACGTTCAAATCATTTCACATAGTGGTTTTAATGACAATCATCTGCGTAGAAATGCACATCATACTATGCAAGAAGCTATTACACTAAGTGGTGATCGACTGAAATATAAAAAGATCCAAGACCAAAACGGATGTGACAACCTTGATCAACTTTGGTGCTCAGGTACCGACTTTACCCCCTGGAAATGGATGGAAACGCATTCTGACTCCAATATTCAATGGATATACAGTCGAATGCAGTTTCATCCTCAGGGAAAAGGCGCAGACATTTCTGATGCTGGTATGGTGTATTACTTATTGTTAGGAGACGAGTTTGGCAGTCCTGAAAAATTTCAAAACTTCATTGGTGACGGAATTCATCTTGGTGCTATTATTCCTGTAAAAGGAATTGATATTTTACACGGAAGTATGAATGCTTATATGGGAAGAGGTGTTCAAATTGCTTATGCTTTAGAACCAGCAGACGCCACAAACAAAAACATCACATGGACTTCATCAAACACCGAAGTAGCTTATGTCTCCAACAAAGGTGTTGTGTTTGGAGTAAAAGAGGGAACTATCAATATAACTGCAACTACTGACGAAGGCAACTTTCAAGATATTGTTGAAGTCGCTGTTCATCCTCTTCCAGAATGCTCTGACCTAGCATACATTGCTGTCAAAGATTTTGAGGTAGCTCAACTGGACACTTTTGTAACTGCTTATAAAGACAACAGTCGTAATGCTATTGCTGTAGATGCTGTGCAATACAAAGACAAATTTGCCGCTACAAAAAAGGTATTCGATGGGCTTACAGGTTTTTACAACGTTGCTATGACTACACTCACAGAGGAGGATGGTGAAAGCACGTTCCGGCTCAGAGTAAATGGGCAACTTGTAGGGGAATTTCAAAACCCTGTAGCTACTACAGATATGGAGCCTTATACCCATGAATTCAAAAATGTATTGATTGAAAAAGGGGATGAAGTACAGATAGAATCCAACTCGCATTCCAATGGATTGATCCCTGAAGGAGATGGATTTGCATACGCCCGAGGCCGATGGAGATCTTTAAACTTTGAATGCCTGGGGGAGTGCGAGGTGGAGGAAGTGAACGGACTGCTGATTTTTGAAGCAGAGCGCTTCCCCCTGGTAGGTCACTGGAAAATAGGCACTGATCATGAAAAAGCTTCCGGTGGAAAATATATTTATTACGGAGGTCCTAATTCTTACCAATCCGTTCCCAATGGTCAAACTATTTCTTATACCTTCAAAATCAATAATCCTGGCAGTTATACGGTAAAATGGACCATGAGGCAACCTGAAGGAGAAAGAGGAGGTGATTTAGGGAATGATGCCTGGATTTATTTTGATGATGATATTGGAAGAGCAAAACAAGAACCCTTAACACATTTTGAAAAGTTTGTAGGTAGAAGTACAGATGACTTCACACTCAATGGACAATTGGATTTACATAATGAAGGCCAACCTTGGATGTCTGTTGTTTTTCCAGAAGCAGGAGAATACACTGTTAATTTAAGCGGACGTTCTTCTCATTTCCAAGTTGACAGAATCATACTTTATAAAGGAATGAAACTGGATGATGTTGCTGTCAAACTAACAAAAATCAAAGAAACCAATAACTGTGATATTGTAAGCATTCCTGAGGAAGACCCAAGCATTGCTACACCAAAAAAATTCACTTTGCCTTACACTAATATCATCCCTGCCATTGATGGCGTAATGGATGAGGCTTGGAGCTGGGCAAGTTGGCAGAAAGGAGCTTTTGAAGGCAGTGGAAAAGAGATGCCCGACTCTTCTGACTTAAGTTACACTTTTAAAGCAATGTATGATAAGGAGAATATCTATTTCTATGTCAATGTAAAAGACGATCAAAAAGTAAAATATGAAGGAGGAATTGCCTATTGGAATGCCGACAATGTTGAACTTTTCTTCAATCCAGATAATGAGCATAATGCCAAAGGGGAATATGGAGAAGATGCATTACAAATCCGCTTGAATTACGGTGTAGATGACAACCTCTATTCAGGAAATGGAAAATGGAAAAAGGGCACTGATTTTAGTGGTTTCTCTTACATTACAAGAGATCAAAAAGAAGGATACATTATAGAAGCTCAAATTCCTTGGGATGGCATCATGGAGTCTGTGGACCTTAGTGAAGGGCTCGAAATGGGCTTTGACATCAGTGTTACTGACAGAGATGATGAAAGCACCAATGATCACAACATTTTCTGGGCCAATGACACCAAGGAAAATTTATCCAGCATTGATACTTACAAGTTTGGAACGCTAGCGTTAGGTTCTATGCAATATAACTATATGGACCAAATTCCATGGGAAGTGATTTTTGCAGACAGTGAATCCAATGAAGAAGGGAAACAACCCAGCTTAAAAGAATATGCTGTGGATGGTGACCCAGAAACGTTTTGGCATACACAGTGGTTCTCTGCTAAGCCGGACTTACCACATGAAATACAAATTGATTTTAAATCAACATTCACCATCAGTGAAATGCACTATCTACCAAGACAGGATGAATGGGGCCCCAATGGTGTCATTGGTAAATATGAAATCTATTTGACAGATGATCTTGAAAACTGGGGAACCGCTGTACACTCCGGAGAAATTGATTACGGTACGGCTCCAACTCAAGAAGATTATAAAAAGCTTCAGATTATCTCACTGCCTGAGGCAGCAACAGGAAGATATATCAAATTGGTAGCATTGACAGAAGCCCAAAACAACCCAGAAATTCCATTTACAGCCATTGCTGAACTCAATTTTATTGGAAAACCTCTCATGACTGCAGAAGATAAAGTACTGGATATTCCTAGTTTGTCACCAGCCCTAAAGGTCTACCCTAACCCAACTTCTGGTACTCTTCATATCAACGGTTTAGCAACAGATGCTTCAACTGTAACGGTATTAAACATGATTGGTCAAGTTCTTTTACATCAAGAAGTCAACACCAATCAGATTACCCTCAATTTGGCAACTCTTCATTCAGGAACTTATATCTTGAAAATAGAAACAAGCCAAGGAATTGTATCAAAACTATTTTTAAAAGAGTAAAAATAAAAGCAGTACACTGCAACCTCTAAGGGAGAGTAGTTACCTTTTTTTGAGCATGTTTGGAATATATATTTCAAACATGCTCTTAATTATAGCCTATCATTTTTCACTCTAATAATTGCTAAATCATCAGTTACTGTATGATTCCATTTGTCTTTTAAAAACCTCACTTTTCTTTCGAGGAAATTCGGAAATTCAACCCCTTCATTATCCATCAACAAATACGCTATAATTTCCTTTTCAGGCTTCTGTTTAGATCTCTCATCAAGGTTCTGGAATGTAAAAATACCATCTGTAGAAATTGATAAATCTTTAAAACTTGTGATCGATAATTTTTGCTTTTGAGACTCAAACCATGTTTCAAAATCATCTGCTAAGTGATAACCAAGATAGTCCGGTTTATCATCCTGTGCGTATTCAATCAGCTTGCCATCTTTACAAATTAATCCATCTCCTACTGTCAATAATTCAGCCTTTGATGTATTAGTCTCAATAATTCCAATGATTAAAGTAGACAGTAATTCGTTCGTCTCAAGGCCAAGTTGATTTTTCAATAACTTCACCTCTTCAATCAATAGCTTTACAACATCTTTAAGTTGGTCTTGAAGTTGTAATGAACGCTCTGCTAAAAACGCTTCATAGAATTTCTTTTTAGCGATATTTCGTAGAATTTTCCCGAAGAGTATGGAAGCAAAAACAGATTCTGTTCCCATTGTACAACCGTCGAGAACGGCTATTAATTTTTCGTTACTACCAATTTGTTCTTCAATTAAAAAGTCCTCACAATGATTGGTGTGGAATTCTCCAATGTTTAAGGTTTTATATATTCTCATTCAGTACCTACATGCCACAACAACTTTACCAAAAGTAAATCATAAAGTGTTGATGAACCCTTATTGAAGGCTTAAGGAATATCATAATGCAGGTCTCTTTCATCATGCGTAAAGAAATAAGCATAGTTTGAACGAAGTTCTGCCCAACCTTCTTTGGTTTTATATTTTTCGTTGAAAACATCTTCCCATGCTATTCTCATTTGTCTGGCACAAACCAAAGGAGGCACTTGCCCTACTCCAGTTCCAAGACCAGGAATAGCAATAGAGTTGATTTTGTCTCTTAAAGGTGTTCCATCATCCAATTTCCCATGTAAGAGTAATGTCAACAGCGCTTTAGTTGCGAGGTAAATGTTAGGAGAGCGCAATATTGTCATTGGTGTTCTCATTGTTGGAGCGGCAATCAAATAAGGAAATTGCTTATGGTCCGTTTCCACAATAGTAGCTTGTCCAACTAATAATTCTCCAAAATAATCTTCACGTAGTTTTTGCTGCAGTCTTTTTTCAATATGCCACCCTAAGTTTTTTGAAATGGCAAAATCGATCCCTCCATTCATATAACCAAAACTATTGGCAGGGCTGACAATCACATCACATGACAAATCAAAAATAGATTGGTTTTTCACTTCTACATTTTCAACTCCTTCAAAAACTTTGCTCCAAGCCTCTGTTAAAGCTGTATTTATACCTACTAAGTAAAATTTCATATTCTTTTTTAATTTCCATTATAACAAAAACTGTTCAATCCTTCTTCGCTGTCATATTTCGTTACCAAATACACATTCTGAGGCAGAATATCTATTTCAACAGAATCCCCTGAATGTACTTCACTGTATTTCTGATCCAACGCCTTAAAATCACTTTCAGTAATCTTCAGTATTTCAATGTCCTTCATCTTTTCTCCCTTGATCACACAAGAAACTTCCGTGGTAGGATTCGCCCATATTACATAATGATCACCTCTTCCATGATCCGCATAATACTCTACCAAAATCAGCTTTTCAGTATCCATGACGAAGCCTGTTTTCATTAAAAGCTTGGAGGCGTAAATTGACAATCGATCATCTATAAACATTTTCTTATCAAAGGATTGGGCTCTATTCTCCAATAACTGTGGTATTGAAAGGGTTTGCTGTTGTAAAGTAAGCAGAAGAAGTAAAAAAAGTATTCTCATTAAAGTATCTATTTTTCATTGTTGATTTGATTATCAAAGCATTTTTAAATACGGATCAAGATTTCATTATCCAATCGTTGCTCAAAATTATTTCCAGTTTTCCCTTTCTTTTTTAATCCACCAACTTTAGGATTAAACCTTGCTTTCGCCTTAATTTTAATATGAATCACTTCATCGACTACATGAGAACCATAAATAGATTGAGAGTAGGAAATATCACCTTGACGAATACAAATGGATTCAATTTTATCTAAAACTAATACCTCTTTTACAAATTGTTCTACAAGTTCACCAGCTATAATATCCAACTTATAGGCGTACTTACCATTAATCATATACAATTTAGAATACCCTTTTTTATTCCTTGATCCAACTTGAGTATGAAGCAAGTCATCTCTACTGAACTTTATAGTATCCTCATAAACTTGTTGAGTTAAATTAGAAATAAAAGATGGCAAATCTTTACCTTCTACCTGCGTAGCATTTTGAGCAAACGTTACAAATGATAAGCAAGGTAAAACAATTGTTAGTATGTGAAAAAATTTCATATTCAAGGTACCAGTGATTGTTTTTTGAACTATCCTTTAAATATCGTAAAAACAATTCTTATCTGATTACTATCAAACTCTTGAGTAATTAAATCCCATCACATATTTTTTTAACCAATTCTATTAATGTCAAAAATTCTAGATTTCTATTTTCTGAAGCAACAATCTTTTCATAAAACCCTTTAACTATTCTATCTGATCTTGACATTTCAAGCCATAACGCCTTAAACTCTAACCAAACCTCAGAATAAAGAAAGCCTTCAAAATGATTTGTACTATTTATGCTATCTAGATATTTAACAGCATTAAAACCCCATAAAACGGAATGTGTTTCAAACACATCAATAGCTTTATATTCCTTACCTTCCTTTGTTAATTTTAATATTTTTTTTAATTGATTATCAACAAAATGAATAATGGCATTTGTACCACTTAATGAATTGAAAAGTGATAGATTAGTCATTATATGTTCACAGTAAACCGGTCGAATACTTAAATAATTTATTAGATCCTCTTCTAACGCTTCTATACAACACAATCCAATAATCCACGCTCCAACTTTTGAAACCCTCCAGTTATTATGATTCAACATCTGTTTAATTTCAGAGTGAGATAATACTGCCCTAAGTTCAATAATCGACTTAATAAATTCATTAGGATCTGAGACCACTTCTTTTCTTGTCAAATTACATCCCATTAAGCCTCCATAAAATGGATGAATAAATTTATTATGGAATTCTACACTTTCTATATTAATCATTGTATACTAAAATCCTTTGTTATCAGCTCAAAAGTAGATTGATCATCAAAGGTGATTTGAATGGTTAATGTTTGCTGAGGCATTTTGATATACTTATTCAATTGAAGCCAAATAGAACTTCCAAATGTTCCAAAAAAGTAGACTTCATCATTTTGTTCCGCAATAAAACCTTCAATAGACATCGGATCTTGACTAACAAATTTGGACATTGCAATAAAATGTTTTGAAAGGTCGGTTCCACTTGCATACGTTTCCTCTCCAATAGTCAAATCTATATCTGAAGTGATGACAAAAGATTCGATCTTTTGAGTAGGCTTTGGCTCGACAGGTGAACAAGCATAAGCACTACTGATAAAGCTAAATTGAAATTCTGATGGTTTTAAATTCCTTTGTGAAAAGTATAGCAGTTCCGCTACTTCAATATTAATAGCCGCTGTTTCCCAATCTGAGGATAAAGTTTTGGTGAACTCTATTGTTTCATAACCATTTTTTTGTGTAGTTTCAATACTTCCTGCAATAATTGATAAAGAGTCAATTGTAGTATATTCCTGTTCTAGACCTGAATCTCCACAGCATGAATCTGAACACTCAACCGTCTTTTCAGAACAAGAAATTGGCAACAATAAATAAAGTAGTATGCCAATGCGAAATAATCCTAGTTTTGCTTTCATAGTTTGTCTTATTGACATAAGTACAAATTCAAAATGAACTAACTATGATTTATTTTTGATTTAGTACTTAAAGTCAATTGTTTAATTTGTAAATCTAATACACAAATACCTTGCTAAATGAGTAGTAACAAAGGGTTAAATTTAATTTGTATATCGAATTTTCTTTAAAGATTGACACTGACCAAAAACTTGTAAAATTAATTCATCTTTCGAAAAACTTATTACATCCATTTTTTCATCAGAATGCTCTATATCGACACCACAAAACTGGTGAAAAGATATGTTCTTGAAAGTAATATGATCACTCGTTGTATCAATTTCAAAAGAACTCCATCCAAAAAGATCTAATTCCCATTGTCCTTCTGCATTCAATTCGACAAATCTTTTTTCTGCAAACAGTCCTGTTGTTTCATCTTCAATAAGGATTAGAACTGTATCGGGAAAGTAACTTCCCTGAGTCGATACCCAAAGACCATTAAAGTCATTCCAATCCATGACTTTATTAGAAGTACTATGACAAGCAATAAACAAAGTAATTGATAATACAATAATTAGGTTTTTATCTTTCATATTCACCTTTCATTTAAGAAGTTATTTTTAATGAATTTTTAGATCAAGAGTAATTATTAAAAAAGAACCTATTCGATAATTAAGCTTTCAACTTCACTATTTTTCTCTCCCCATTCTGCAATAGTTAGAATAAGTGGAATCAAAGATTGACCGACATTTGTCAATGTATACTCTACTTTAAGAGGCGGTTTTTCATTAAGGACTTCTCGACTTACAATGCCATCTTCTTCCAACTTTTTGAGCTGTAAACTCAAAGTACGCTCTGTTACCGTTGGCATTGCTTTTCTCAATTCATTATATCTTAATTTCCCATCAATAAGATGATATAAAATTACTGTTTTCCATTTTCCTCCTATCACTCCCATGGTAAGGCTTGCACAGCAAGGATATTTCTTACCGTTAAAAATATGAAAATTTTGTACTTTCCCTGCCATTGTTTAAACTATCCTTTTTGACCGTTCTTGCAAGGTAATGAAACTGCTCATAGTTTTGAAACTATACTTTTTATAGCTCATTAAAATTTTAATAAAATGAAGACTTTTGGTCTAAGTGCAATTCTCGGTTTATTAATTATTTCTGCTTGCACCAACAACTCATCTGACAAACAAAATGAAGAAGTTAAATCTAATGCAAAATATGAAACAGTATTAGCATCGGAAGTAGAGTGGACCCACTTAAACCCCAAACGAGGTGATTTGGCACCTAAAGCGGGAACTCTTTGGGGAGATAGAAACAGCAAAGAGGCTACAGGCTTTCTTTTAAAACCTTCTGATGGGTTTCAATCGCCACCTCATATTCACAACGTTTCATATCGTGGAGTCGTGATCAACGGCTTAATTCATAATGATGATCCAAATGCTAAGAACATGTGGATGCCAGCGGGATCATTTTGGACACAACCGAAAGGAGAAGTACATATCACTTCAGCAAAAGGAACAAATACATTTGCTTACATTGAAATCGAAGAAGGCCCTTACCTAGTGCACCCTGCAGATGAAGCATTTGACAGTGGCGAACGTCCGGTAAATATTGACCACTCTAATGTGGTTTGGCTAGATGCTACTGATATTACTTGGGTAGAATCAGCACAAAATGTAAAAACGGCGTTTTTATGGGATGAAAAAGACAGCAAGTTTAGCGGAACAATGATTAAAATTCCAGCTGATTTTTCTGGTGAAATAATTAGTAATGATAGTTTCAAAGGTATCATTGTATCTGGTCATTTCAATTATAAAACACCTAACGATACTGAAAGCAAATCTTTAGAAACAGGAAGTTATTTTGGTTCAGAAGGCACAGCTATCCATCATATTTCGACTACAACAGCATCCATCATCTATACTCGTACCAACAGTAAGTTCAAGATTAAGTAATTCGTATATTTAAAACTTAACTTCTAATCGATCTTTATTCCAGCTTATATAGAGTCTACTTTCAAGATTCCTTCTTCTTCATTTTTGTCTTTAACACAAAAAAGAAGCAAAAAAGTCAAGGGTTTAAAGTCAAGATCGATATATAGTACAACCAGACTAATTGGGTCGAAAGCCCAATGGTGCGAATGTTAACCGTAAGCGTTATTTAGGTTGTAAGGAAATGAATCAACTCACGTTCTAAAATAGTGATTTTTCACTAAAAGAGATATTTCAAAGATGCTCTATGAGTTTTGGCTTCAGTTCAATCATAAGTTGAACTGAAGCCAAAACTTTTACTTAAGGTACAAAAACTAGTTTTATCTCAAATTCATATTGATCATCCCTTTCTCTGACTTCCACATTGAGTACCAGATCACTTAATCCCTCACTTTCAGTAAACAAATCAACATACACATTCCAATAACCTTCATACCACATATATACAGAAGTATTCCAAGTTTCTTCTAGCAGTTCTACGATAACTTCTCCATAATCTTTAATGTATTCTTGTATCTGCTGAGCAGTATCACCTGAAACGGTATTTACCAAATCTATTTTTTCAGAGATTTTGTAATCTTTTTCAACAAAAGAACTTACAATCTGCCTAAACTTTGCTCTCCAAATATGAGGAATTGGAAGTTCATCTTCCTCATTTTTCTCAACTAGAATTTCTTTCATATTAAATATATCAGACTAAACATAGTTCTTCAATAAGAGAAGCTATTTCACAAAAACTTTATAATCCCAAGCATTAAGGGATAATTCAAGGTTTGTTTTCAAGTTAACAGTTTCTTTTGAAAAGAATTCTGTATACTCTCCTTCATAAAGTTCTTCTTTAAAGGTAACTGACTGAGGTTAGTTTGAGAAGTTGAAAACAGCAAATACTTTGTCTTTTTCATTTTGACGTACAAAACTGAAAACCTTATTTTCAACTGAATTGGGAACTTTAATCATAGTGGTTGCCCATGGACCATTCCAAAGTGCAGTGTTCTTTTTCATTAATGAGAAAAGAGATCGGTATAAATCCCCGATATAATGTTCTTTCCAAACAATAGGGTCTTTTTCAAAATTTAGTTTATAATATACAATTCATTTCCTTATGGTTGTTGTGTATTTCTGAGGATAAGGTTTATTCAATTTATACTTTGTTGTATATCCTTAAAGTTAATACATTGTAAACTATGTTTTTTGTTATTTGTGGTATTTAGAAATCAGGAAACTTCTGATGATTTGAAGGACACGAATGACGCTTGCGCTTAACATTCGCGCCAGTGGAATTTCTACCTAATTCGTTTATAGCACTTCCACAGCCTTGAAGGGAAAAGCGTTAAGAATTTCATGTATTGAGCAGTGAAAAATGATTTTCTTGTTTGAGCTTTAGCGAGTTTAAAATTATTTAGGTGAGAGGAATGGAATTTAGCTTTTAACTTCAAAGACTTTCTGAACAGATTTAAATAAAGACGGTCAAATTCAAAAGTATATTTCACTATTAATCAGTTCATTTGTATTATTACTTTAATAAAGCACGGTATAGAAATGAAATATATTTTACTACTTATAGCACTACTGCACTTCACGTTAGTTCAAGCTCAAGTTCCTTTTATAAAGAATAGGAAACACCTTGCTCTAACAGATTGGAAATTTTCTAAAGGGGTCATCTATAATGCGCAAACACCTCTCTTTAATGATGCTTCATGGGAAAATGTAAAAGTACCACATACGTACTCTATGGATGCCATAAATGATGTTGGGTATTACAGAGGAATGGCTTGGTACAGAAATCAAATTACCCTTCCCCCCTCCATGAAAGGAGAACGAGTTTTTATCCGTTTCGAAGCTGTTGGGCAAGAAGCTACTGTGTATGTCAATGGCAAAAAAATAGGACAGCATATAGGCGGTTATTCTGCATTCTGTTATGAAATTACAAAAGCAATACAATTTGATACAGAGAACACAATTGTAGTGAAAGTTTCTAATGCTCCTAATTTCCTTCGTATTCCTGTAGACGATGCCCTGTTTAATCACTATGGTGGTATTTACCGACCGGTTCATATTTTCTCTACTCCACAATGCAACATCACGCCCACTTTTTTTGCTTCTTCTGGTGTTTTTGTAGAATTGAAAAACTTCAACAATGATAGAGCGAAATTAGAAATACGTACTCACTTGTCAACGAACACTTCGATCAAAGCATCGGAATTGAATTACAAAATTCTTGATGGTGACAAGAAAGTAGTAGTTGAAAAGAGTAGTGTGATTAACCAACTTTCTGAGGATTCGGTCATCACTTCTACTGTTGAAATAACACAACCAATCCTATGGAATGCTCGCAAAAATCCACATTTATATACCCTTGAAATCAATATCAATCATCAACAAAAAAATGACAAAGTAATTCAAACTTTTGGGATTAGAAGTTTTGAAGCAGATGCTGAAAAAGGAACTTTCTTGAATGGTGAACTCTACCGCATTTATGGTGTAGCCATGCATCAGGAATGGAAGGATAGAGGTCCTGCATTACTTCCAGAACATCATAAAAAAGACATGGCACTAGTGCATGAAATTGGAGCAACAGGTTTACGTCTTTCGCATTATCAACATTCTGATATCACCTATCAATTGGCGGATGAAATGGGATTGATGGTTTGGGCTGAAATTCCATTTGTACACAATTACAGTGGACGTGAAAGTCAAAACGCCATTCAGCAGTTGAAGGAATTGATCTATCAAAATTACAACCATCCCAGTATATACGCTTGGGGACTTTGGAATGAAGTGAGAGCTTGGAAAAGTAAAGATGAGCCTTGCGTTGCCTTAACAGAAAAACTTAATCAAATTGCTCATCAAATCGATAAAACACGACTGACTGTTTCTGCAAGTGATAGAGGAATGAAATCGAACATGGGAAATATCTCCGACCTCCAAGCATGGAATAAGTATTATGGCTGGTATTATGGTGAATATGCTGACATGGGAAAGTGGCTTGATAATGCCCATAATGACTACCCAAATATGGCATTAGGTATCAGTGAGTATGGAGTCGGTGGCAATATTTATCAACAAAATACCACTCTACTGGAGAAGCCAATCGGTAATTATTTTCCTGAACCTGTACAAACACACTATCATGAAGTCACATGGAAAATCATCAAGGACCGCCCCTATATCTGGAGCTCATTTGTGTGGAATATGTTTGACTTTTCTGTAGCAGGATGGAACCGAGGTGGTATAAAAAATCTCAACCATAAGGGATTGATCACTTTTGATAGAAAGGTTAAAAAAGATGCTTTCTTTTTTTATAAAGCAAATTGGAGCAAATCTCCTGTATTACATATCGCAGAGACTAGAAATAACCAAAGAACAGAAGCCACAACAAAGGTGAAGGTTTTCTCCAACCTCGAGAAAGTAACTTTGAAATTAAATGGAAAGGTGATCCAAAAGCAAAAAGTAATCAGTGATATGCATACCATCCTTTTTGATAATATCACTTTACAGAAAGGAAAAAATAGCATAGAGGTAATCGGAAAAAAAGGGAAAGAAATATTTTCTCATCAGACCGAATGGTTTCTTACAGATCAAAATATAAATTAAAACCTCCCGTAAAAACGCAAGCTGATAGTAATGTCATCAACTATGGCGTTAATCACACAAGCAATACCATTGATATAAATCTTATAAAATGAAAAAATTACTTCGCCTAAGTATTCTTGCTTTAGGCCTATTCAGCTGTGCTCAAAAACAGCAAATTTCCACTACTGCTTTTCCCCTGAAAATAGCAGATATTGATCCAAACCGCCCTATGAGTTCTGCCATGAAACGTGCTTTTAAGCATTATGAAGCCCCTCGCTTATTGGACAATGAATTGTATACAAATTTCAGGTATACAGCATTGAAAGGTTTTGACTACAATAATGGAAACGGTACAATCAGTCGTAGAGATCCCTCTAAAATTATTTTTGAAAATGGACAATATTACGTTTGGTACACACATAGGGAAACACCTTTGCCTCCTCAAGGAAAGGGAAATGCCAACGATACATTACCTTCTACAGATTGGGATTTGGCTGAAATTTGGTACGCCACAAGCAAAGATGGTTTTACGTGGGAAGAACAAGGAGTTGCCGTGCCACGCCCTTCAAAACCACAACCAGGATGGCGATCAGTGGCCACTGCAGACATTCTGAAATTTAAAGGAAAATACTATCTCTATTATCAAGCTTTCAATGCTCCAAGCGGTACTTATGACCAAGATAAAGATGCTTATGATATTTGCCCTGTTGCATTGTCTGCTGCAGATACGCCTGATGGACCATGGAAGGCAGTCAATAAAGTCGTAATTCCATTTGGGGAAAGTAATGAATGGGATTGGAGAGTTATCCATGACCCTATGCCTTTGGTACATGATGGAAAGATTTATTTGTATTATAAATCAGGAATGGATCAGCGTGATGCAAACCGTAAACATTGGGATTGCTGGGGCCTTGCCATAGCAGAACATCCCGAAGGTCCTTTTATCAAACATCCATTAAGCCCCGTAATGAACTCTGGTCATGAAACCATGTTATTTCCTTTCAGAGAAGGGGTAGCAGCAATTGTTGGAACAGATGGAATTGAGCACAATACTATCCAATATGCCCAAGACTGGGTTAACTTTGAGATTGCATCGGTTACACAACTTTTGCCTACTGCTGGAGGCTTGTATTCTCCTGATGCTTTCACGGATAGTAAAAATGCTGATGGTATTACTTGGGGGCTTTCACACTTTATAAATGCTGGTAATAACTGGAAAAAACAATACAGCAAATTGGGACGGTTTGATTGCGATTTGAGCCAAAGTGTTAATGATCCAAGTATGAAAAAATCAAATGTTCTAATGCCAAACGATCTGTATTTCAGATATGGTCTTTCTAAGAAACAACGAGACAGAATTGAAAAGGAGAATCAAAAAAAATTAATGAATCAATAATCGCCACCAAAATGAAGGCAACAAAACTATTGTTTTTACAATCACCAAATTCAAAACATTGTAAACTAAGTTTTCAAATATTTATGATGTTTATACGCTTAACATTCGTGTCCTACAGATCATCAGAAATCTCCTGATTTCTAAATACCACAAATAACGATAATTTAGTTTACAGAATATTTAATCACCTAGATATCCATTATTGATTTCACCTATTTCAATAAAATCAAGAGATTGCTTAGAGCATGTTTGGAATATATATTTTGAAAGTGAAAATTTTCTCACAACCTGAAAGAGTGATTTTTTACTAAAAGAGGTGTTTCAAACATGCTCTTAACACTCACCATCGATATTGAAAAGAAAAGTGTGAAGGTTGTCACTTGATAGTCCCTGACACGCAATCTCAGCATTTGTTTCTTTCCAGATCAGCTACAGTGATTTATATTTACAAGTAATTGTAAAATGAGATCACACTTCATGAAATGAAACTACACGGGACAAGCAACTATATTCTTTTTTATCTATTGACAACACTATTTTTTTGTCCTTTTTACGCTTGGGCGATTCAATATAAATTGCTTACTGTCAATGATGGGTTGAGTATTAATGAAGTTACCGATATTTTACAAGACCAAGGAAGGCAATACCTTTGGATCAGTTCTCAAAACGGCTTGAACAGGTATGATGGTCATGAGATCAAAAGGATCTATTTACCTCAGAAAAACAATGTAAGCAACTATATTTCTGATATAGAAGAAGACCATCAGCACACTTTATGGCTAGCTACGAATAATGGTCTGGGGAGATACAATTACATGACCTCTGAATGGTATGAAATGCCAGAAAAATTACAAAGTAGTACCTATCAATTGGTAAAATACATTGGAAATAATACTGTTTTAGCCATCAAAGAGAAAAATACCCTCGTGAAGATCGACCTGCAGTCGCCTTCAACAATGGCGACAAAAATTGAGAAGTTCTCCGCTTCACTTCATGCTATTGAAAAAGTAGAACAACAGGTTTTTCTATCCACTAGCGAAGGATTATTTGTCATTGATTCCAATTTGAAACTGTCTCTCTTATCATCAAAATTCAGAGGTTGTCAAGAGATACGATACATCAAAGAGAGAGAGGAATTTTGGGTCAATTCAAATGGAATATGGTATAGAATCCCTTTTATAAATGGAAAGTTAAATACAGATCAGGTGCAATCTTCAAAAGAACTATTTAATACAACAAAGAAGATTGTGCAACTCTATTATAAGGCTTCAAAGTATTACTTGGTGTATCGGGAAGGCTATGAGTCTTTTACTTTAGCAAGTGATAAAATCACATCATTAGGTTTTGAGTTAGAGAAATTACACTTCAGAAATTTCGCTTTCGATAACAAAAACAATATTTGGGGTACCACATGGCAATCTGGTGCGGTAATGATTCCATATCAACAACCTCATTTTAAAAGTTATCATAAATCAGAAAATGAAGACGGGCTGCCTTCAAGGTTGATCAGGAATTTTTGCAGTATTAATGATAGCCTATTAATGCTCGGTACGGAAGAGAAAGGGGTGGTTGTATTTAACGTGAAAAATGAAAAGTTCTACACAACAGGCACTAAAATCAAAGGAATAGGTGGTTTTGATGTAAAAGGGAAAATACTGCACCGCTTACAAAAAGATTGGAAAGGGAATATTTGGTGTGGTTATCATGACCACGGTTTTAATGTGGTTTACGGAAAAGATAAGGGTAAAATTAATGCAGTCATCAAAGAAGTAATTCATCAAGATGATACTTTTATCTGTGATGATTTTATTCCTCAACCTCAAGAAAACAGAGTCCTTATTTTCACTAGGTATAGAGTTTACAGTTATAATTATCTTGATAATACGCTAAAACAACTCGATAAAAAACTTCAATACTTCAACTGTGCTATCGAGGATTATTGGGGACGAATTTGGGTAGGAAGGCAATATGGATTGGAAGTCTATGATCACAATTTAGTAAAAAAAGACAGTTCAATTAATACATTACTCCAACGACAAGAAATAAATCAATTCAATGTCAATTGTTTTTTTGAAGACAAACAACAAAATATGTGGATTGGAACTTATGGCAATGGATTGTTTTATTATTCTTCCTCCACTCATCGAATTGAAAAAGTAGAAGCTCCTGAATACTTAAATCTAAAAATCGTTTACAGTATTATCGAAGATCAAAAAGGGCTAATATGGTTAGGATCAAATAATGGATTATTCTGTTTTGATCCTTTCCGAAAGCAATTTAAACGTTATGGTATTGCCGAAGGTATACAAGGCAATCAATTTAATTATAAGTCTGTTTTCCAACACAACACACAGTCTATTTACTTTGGAGGCATTGATGGCTTTACTCGCTTTAATCCGCTTAAAGTTCCCAATACGGAAGCACTTCCCTCTCCTACAATAAGTGAGATGTTGGTCTCTGGTCAGCAGTACAACCAGCTTCATCACCAAACTAATTATACAATTCCATTCGATAAAAATAGCTTTGACATCCGCTTCTTTTGTCCTGATTTAACAACCTCTGAAACGTATACTTATAGCTATAAACTTCATGGTTTTGATAAGGATTTTCAGTACTGTACACCCAATCAGCCCAAAGCTCATTTTTCAAATATTCAGGCAGGGCAGTATACACTTGAAGTAAAAGTAAGAAAACCGAATACATCATGGAGTGAGAGTGCATTGAGCCAAACTATCATCATTTTACCTGCTTGGTATAAGAGTAATACCGCATATTTTGTGTATGTGATATTGGCCACCCTCATTTTCACAGGAAGTATTTATATTTCAAGAAGGCAGGTTCAAATCCAAAATTCTTTAAAAATTGCTCAGTTGGAAAAAGAAAAAACAGAGCAGTTGAGTCAAGCAAAAATTCGCTTTTTCAGTGAAATAGCTCACGAAATACGAACTCCACTTACCTTGATCATTGCCCCTTTGCAAGAAGTGCTCTCTGTCAGAACTTTTGATCGTCCTTTACAAAACGCACTTGAAGTTATGTATAGAAATGCCAATAAGCTTCGTAATTTGATGGATGAATTACTTCTTTTTAGAAAAACAGAAAGTGAAGACATCCAACTTCAACTCTCATCAAATAACTTCTCTGCACTACTCAATCATATTGCCACACTTTACCAATCAGAACTGAATGCAAAAGAAATTGTGTTTAACTATCTTTCATCAGAAAAAAAGTATGTATTTGATTTTGCGAAGCTAGAAATTGTCGTCAGTAACTTGGTACACAATGCCATTAAATATACTTCAAAAGGAGGCCAGATTTCTATTCAAATGAATTCCAATTATGAAGGGCTTGAATTTACGGTTGCTGATAATGGTACAGGTATACCTCATGAAAGCTGTCAAACTATTTTTCAGCATTTTTATCAAATAGAAAATACAAGCAAAGAGGGGTTTGGCATTGGTCTTTCGCTATGTAAAAAAATCGTTGAAGCTCACTCTGGGCATATTTCAGTAGAAAGTGAAATCAACAAAGGCACTACTTTTACAGTACAAATTCCCGCTTTGGAAGCTACCACTGCTCCAAATACAGACCTTCAATACTTTCCTCCTGCACAGAAGCAGGATCAATTCAATATTATAAAAACAACTATAAAAGGACACTTACTTATTGTAGAGGACAATGAGGAAATACAACAATACATTGTCAATATTTTTGAGGGACAATTTAAGATAAGCTTAGCAAAAAATGGCATAGAAGGTTTTGAAATGGCAAAATCAACACTGCCTGATATCATTATCACTGATTATCAAATGCCCAAAATGAATGGTGTGACTTTATGTAAAAGCATTAAAGAAAATGTAAAGACTTCACATATTCCCGTTATCATCTTATCGGCATTCAGTGAAGTGGAAGATCAGATAAAGGGCCTAAATGTAGGTGCAAATGATTATATTGGAAAACCATTCGACAAACAAATTCTATTACAAAAAATAGAAAACTTAATTGATTTACGAACAAAAATGATTGCTTCGTTTCAAGAATCATCCCATCTCGAAATCGTTCAACTTGAAAAAACAGATCAACAATTCTTAGAACGTCTTAATCGTATTATACATCAAAGAATAAACGATCATCAACTTGATGTTATGTCACTTTGTACTGCCCTTGGCATTGGCAAGACCACCCTCAGTGAGAAACTAAGAAGCATGCTCAACATCTCCCCTGCCGAGTATATCAAGAAAATAAGATTGAAAGAGGCCCACCGTTTACTGACCCAAGAGCAATACAGTGTAAGTGAAGCAGCTTATGCTATTGGATTCACTCCTTCCTACTTTTCTACTGCTTTTAAAAAACAGTACGGGGTCTCTCCAAAGAAATCTGTACAGTAAACAACCAATAACCAATACTCCTTAAACTGAATTTTCATTAACTGTTGGAGTATTGTTAAAATTTCAATTAAATTTAAAGTTGCATTAAACATAAAATACACTAAACAGATGAAACAACTTATTGTAGCTCTCTCTTTGATGATTGTTAGTCACTTTGCTTACAGTCAAGATGAAGAATTTTTAATTCAAGAAAATCAAGCTGGTATTTTTAAAGTAGGTGAAGACATTCCACGTGTCGATGCCAGAGGTTTATTTTACAGAATGGAAGAGAAATTCGATGTCGTAAGTACACCCGACGGTGATATTGAAGTACCGTATGTTTTGTTCAGTATAGATGGTGAAAACCTAGTAAAGCTTGCTCTTGAACTTGATCACAGTATAGGTGCATACACTGATGAAATTAAGGAAATCACTGTACTTTCTCCAAAATATAAAACTGCAAAAGGTATTGGTGTGGGATCAAGCATTGAAAACTTTATTGAGCAGTATGCAGATTACAAATTATGGTATACGTATATCAGTGATATGTATGTGATTGATACAAAAACTTTAAAATCGACACAGTTCCTATTGAATGGTGAAGATTATGTAGAAGAAGTTGATTTCGATAACGACTACACTCCACTTTTAGAATCAAAATTTAAAGAAGGAGCAAAGATCCAAACCATACGTTTCTTTTAACAAATTAGAAAGTGTAAAATTTCAATAAGAAGTGAATATGCAACTCTAATTCAATTAGAAGAATAGCATATTCACTTCTTATTTTTATACTCTCTTTGTCTTTAGAATATGACTGTATTAAGGTACCTCAATCCATACAGATACTTTACCACCTAATGTAGGAAAGTTACCCCAACCATCGGAATTTGTTTTCACTTTCTCGTTAACATGCCCTGTAATGTCATGGTAAAATTTAGATTTTCTACCAGTTTTCATCCACTTTGTTCCATATTTATTATTGGACATAATTACAGCCATACTATTATTATTGAATTGATCTCCTGTAAAAGTCCAACCTATTATATCATGATGATCAAAATAATCATACCTATCACCATAAGTATGTGTACGACGAACTTTAAGAAAAATATCGATTAGATATTTATGGGATGCTAACCAGATTTCATAC
The DNA here is from genome assembly GCF_001583495.1 of Flammeovirga sp. SJP92. Taxonomy (GTDB): domain Bacteria; phylum Bacteroidota; class Bacteroidia; order Cytophagales; family Flammeovirgaceae; genus Flammeovirga. The sequence continues at coordinate 198,888 of NZ_LQAQ01000061.1, forward strand.
TTCACATTGTTCTTCTCCCCAAAGTAATGAGCTCCATAATAATCCGCTTCAAAAACACATGGATATCCTTCATCTCTTAATAGGATAATAGCATACGCTAAAGGTTTAAACCACGCTTCAACTAAAGATTCTAAGCTCTGTAAAGGTTGAGTATCGTGGTTTTCTACAATAGTCACAGCACAAAATGGGTTTTCTTTTACAAGACTATTATTAAGTATAGCCCCTAAGTCATACCTTGCCCCTTCTTTTGAAGCTAAATGAAAATTATAATGAAGAGGAGCATCAAATAATTTCATTACTCCTTGGGTTTGATCAATGTATGTTTGCAACCTAGAAAGGTCATAGGACCAATATTCTCCCACTGCAAATAAATCAGGAGATTGATTTCTCATATCATCTAACCAATCCTTAAAAAAGAAAGACCGGATATGTTTTATCGCATCGATTCTAAATCCATCAACACCAAATGTATCAAGATACCACTTTCCCCAATAATGTACTTCTCCTCTTACCTGTTCGTTATCAAAATCTAAATCACACCCCATTAGAAAATCATAATTAACATTTTCTTTATCAACATGAGTATCAAAATGTTTACCTTTTAGCTTAAATATTTTACCATATTCTTTAAATGCATCAAAATGCCACCAGTTCCATTCCATTGAAGAATATTTATTGTTTCTATCGGGGAAGGAATATTTTGTCCATGCATTTCTGTCGTGATGAGATCCTGTATGTTCAGTTCGGTTAAATGGGTTCACTGTTACACAATTAACATACTCCTTATCGTCTGCACCCATCTTATGATTCAATACAACATCTGCATACACTTGAATATTTTCATTTTGAAGAGCTTCAATACAATTATGATATTCATCTTTGGTACCATATTTTGTACGAACTGTTCCTTTTTGTTGAAATTCACCACAATCAAATAAATCATAGACACCATACCCAACATCGTTGGTACCACTCCATCCTTTATAGGCTGGAGGTAACCAAATTCCTGTGAAACCTGCTTTATTGAGATTAATAGCTCTTTGTGCTAGATTATTCCAAAACTGGCCATCATTTGAAGTATACCAATGGAATGATTGCATCATAGTTCCTCTTAAGTTCATAGTTTAATTCTGTTTTTAGATTCTCAACTAATGTCAAAATATAAGCAAATTGTATATGGGTAAACGTTTTATACTTTTGGGGATAAAAATGTTCTTCAAAAAAAGTATGAAATACTGTACTGGGTAAGAACAGTGCTTTACAAACTAAATCAAGATTTATAAAGTCTATTCGTAAAATGGAATACTTTTGCTTTAATCACCTCAATTTAAAATTAACACATTAATAATCAAACTATTATTATTAAATAATACACATTAATTACATTGTAAACTAAATTACCACAAACTTTCAGTCAATTATTCTGCAGGCTTTTATGTCCTACTTTCAAGCTTCATTTTTCCATTGATGAAAAACGAAGCAAAAAACCTAGGCTTAGAAGTCAATGCCAAGGGGAAGTACTACCAAACTATAATGGTAGAAAGCTCAATGGCGCGAATGTTAAGCGTTAGCATCATTCGTGTCCTTCATATCATCAGAAATCTCCTGATTTCTAAACATCAAAAATAACGAAAACTTAGTTTACAATGTAACTAATTTATAATGGTAAAAAAAAGTAAATACCTTTTAAAAAAACGTCCCTACAGTTTACATAATACCTTCTCCTAAAGAGCATTTTTCCACTGCAAGGACAATTAAATATATCTTCGAACGGACTACTACAACACGAAACATTATTTAAAGTGGGTATAAATACTCGATTTTTCAAACCAGTATTTATACTCTAATAAAATCTAAAATAAGAGGAGATATTTGTACTATAATCAAACACAAATTTTTCGAAAAAGTAGCTACTATTCATTTTGATTATGCTGGTGGATTCCGAAAAGCCCATTTCTAACAGAGTAGGAAAAATTACATCTATTCCTGATGTAATCATTTATCAATTAATAAACTCAAACAAGACTCAAAAACCTAACTCTTATAACCCTTTTACCCGGTTCAATAGATTTCGTTTTTGAGCACTTAACATTATGAACACACAAAAGTCAATCGTTTCTAATTACGTGTTACAGTCATTCAATTTGCTGGACTCTGCTGTAGCCCAAGACCTAAATAATATCATCAAATATTTGATTGATATTCGAAAAGACAGTGATAAACTTGCCGATCATATCACTGTACAAACAAGTATGAAGACAAATGAGTCTACTTACAAACAAGAAAAATCTGAACTGAAAATTTATGAGAAAATAGCGGGGACTATTGGTATTTCTGGAAGTTATGGCTTCTATAGTGGTTCCTTGAAAGTTGATGCTAGCAATAGTAAATACCAAACCTCTTCCTCTTTTAATGCATCTTGTACAGGTACTATTAATGTAGGCAATGTCTATTTTAATCAATCCATCAGTGAAATCATCAATTTTATAGATACAGATGTAATCACTGCATTAAAAGAGATCAATGACCTGAAAAAAGCAGAAGCTTTTATCCAGAATTATGGCACCCATATTGCCAAAGGATGGAATCTTGGGGGTGCCTTTTCATTAGATATTCAATCTTATGGTGAGTCTTATGAGGATGAAACTAAAGTCAAGGTGCAAGTAGAGGCCGCTTACAAAAGTGTAAGTTCTGTCAATGCTTCTGCTTCAGCAGCATACGAATTAAATCAATCTGGAGTTGCTGAAAATCTGAGTATTACTAAAGATATTTCGGGAGGTAGTGCAATTGCAGCGGGTGGCATAGACCTCAAAAAACCTGACACTGGTATTGACAAGTGGATTGAAAGCATTGACTCTAACAGTACATATGGTTTGTATGAATCAATTAGTTTTGCTGAACTTGCTAAAGCAATTGATCTTTTGGATGCCGCCAATTTCCTAAATGATTATGTAAACCTATTTATATTAAAACATAGCCTTGAATACCCAACCATTTTTACAGATTATACCAAATGTGTTGCGTATACCCCTACTACGGTCAACGTTTCCGGAGATAAAGATTTCAAAATCGTTTCTGGTGGAGCTAAAATAACAAAAGAGGGAAATACATGGTTATTAAGCACCTATCCTAAGTTGGACAATCAAAATGAAATCAATGGCTGGACTTCTACCTCCCATGATGCTTTTGAACCTTCTTCTGAAGAATACATCACAAGCTATGCTATTGGTGTATATGACCCTGGAAATTTCTTGGATGTGAAAGTGAATCAAAAACAAGGAACAAATACTCAAGCTGGAGGAGATACAGCAAGTGCCACCATCACTGATGATTATTATCTTGTAGGTGGAGGTTGTTCATCAGAAGCAAATGGCGGCAATTTGAAATATATGGTTTCTAGTTATCCAGAAGATGACTATAGATGGACCTCCACAAATCACGACTATAATAGTCCTGCAAGTAATGTAGTATTGACGAGTTACGCTGTTGGCATCAAAAGTGATCAATTGGCAATTAATAGAAATGTAGTACATCAAAAAACGCCTGCACCTGTATCACACGGCAATGAAAAGGCAACGCTAGGAAATGGCGTAAACGTGATTGGAGGTGGTATTTTTGTAAATGGTCCTGGAGGTATGGGTAGTTTAGCTAAACAGTCCTTTCCATCTACCAAAAATTCTTGGACAGAATTCAATGCAGATTTGCATGGAAATGTAGATAAAAGGCTAGCTGAAGCATATGCCATCGGCCTAGAAGTAAAAATCAAAGGCCTTTAGAAATTAAAATTTGAAGTATACGAGGTTGTCTTATTACAATTGAGACAACCTCTTTTCGTCTTATTGTTATTTTAACTTTTTTCTTCTCTTTTTCCTTTTTGAGCTTTCTTCCTCATACCTTGGGGGAGAACAAAGACATGTTACATATATATCATCCACCCTTTCCACAACAATTGGATCTCCATTTTCATCAGTTACCGGATCTAGAGTAGGAAATTCAATATTGGGAGGGAATAATTCATAGGGGTTTATCAAAGAGGGCAATTTACCTATTAACCGCACATTAGTTACTTCTCCAGTTTTTTCAATAAGAAAAGAGCATTTAAAAATAAATTCACTTTGAAAATCATCAGGATGAGAGTTCCTTACATAACTACTCGGTATGTTTAATTTTCTTCCTACAATTTTAAATATTGTAGCCATTTGTCGGTTTTTCAAAGTATCACATTTTGAATGCCCTAAAACCCTTGGCTTACCATTCAAATCAAAATATTCAGCACCTTTATCCTTACTTATCCTTTTGTATAAAATATTGTTGATATCTACGATCAATGAATCTTCAAGAGATTGAGCATTGACTTCAATAATACCAGCTACTAAACAAAAAAATAGTATTATCAATCTTGGAAAGGATTTATTCATTTCTGGATTTAGTTGAGTGATACTTTCAAAGGTCTTACTTCTTTATTATTTTAATGAATTCAAGTACCTCATCAAGTGTAAAATTATAGCCACTTTGTTCACCAATAATCACTTCTTCCTTAAGAAGTTCATTTGACTTACTGCTTAAAGACAAATTTATTCCGTTTGTATTAACGTTTTTCAAATCAGTTTTTAAAGTAGCGATCTCAAAAGAGTCGGAAACTAAATTATCGATTTTCTTCAATTGTTCTTGTGCTGTTTCCATCAAGACATCTGACGTAAATTCTTGTTTGATGCCAAGTTCATGTTCAGATCTTAAATAAGCCCAATTACCCGTAACAATTGATTCTGTATCTAATGTGACAAAAGCAGGTTTAAAAGGAAGTTTAAATAGAGAATCATAATGGCACCAAGGACTATCATAACCAATTCCATCACCATAAAGAATGTAATGTACCTCACTCAATAAAGAATTATCCCTTATTTCTGACATGAAGTGATCAACTTGAAATTCAATATAATTGAAACCTAATTTTTTAGTGATACTCAGTTGTTCTGAAACAGAGAAAGAAGAGTCGTAATCGAAATGAATACAGAACTGTGTTTTGGGAGCATCCATAGCTTTCATCATTTTTACAACAGATTCCAATGAAATAATTCTCTTATCTTCATATATCTTGTTTGAAACTGTAAAACTCAATATATCAGCCCCTGCGTCAATAAGAGCATTTATTTCCTCTATTGTTACTACTCTATTTACTTTTGCTATCATGTGCTAATGTTCCAGATTGTTGTAATCTATCTTTCTATGGATAGAACAACTAGTGATACTAGTTAATTCTTATACAATTTCTTTTCTAATTCCCTATTTAAAGCAGGAAACGACTTTGAGTATTCTACGATGATTTCATCCCCTTTTTGTCGTTGCTCTCTTTTTGTCCAACCTTGGTAATTCCATCCATCTACTTGAAATTCATATTTTACTTTCTTATCTACATTATGAACAACTATAACAAGAGAGGACGTATTCTCTGAATTATTCTGAAACTCATATTCTTTAATCTCATCAATTATTTTAAAGGTGAAAAAACCAGGTAAAAAGCATATTCCAATGATTAAGGCTGATTGTAAATATTTTTTATTATTCCTTGTCCAAGTCCTGAAAAGAGTTCGTGAGTAGTGAAACGACAGAAAAAGTGAGGTTTGTAGATACCCCAAGATAAAAAGAGCACCTAGTATGTTTAGTGGAAAAACCCGATTTACTCCAATATAAAGTTCAGACCAGATTGTATATAGTATTGCCGAAAAGTAAATCGCCCATTTAAACTTAATTGGCAACAAAATAAACTGCATAAGTAAGTTCAAAAAACCATTTTCAATTCTTCCCATCTAATAATATGGTTTAGGATCTGTATAATATTTTTTATAGGATAAAACTCCTTTCTGTCTCCCTTATTCTTGGTATCAAACCGATACATATCACTAAAAACTCAACTCATGTGTAAGTCTTTTACTTACTAATTTTATCCAAAATCAAAAGTAACAAGGGTTACTCCTTTTTGAGACATTTGTGTAAGCCCAACTAATAGAGATTTTAAGTCGTCAATAAGTGTATTATCAAGGAAGGAAAGGTCGTCTTTAGGTTTTCGAGTTTTGTATTCGAAATAATCATCCCAGTTAAAATTATAATTAAGTTCTTCATCAACATGACCATTGTCTGCAAGCTTTGAAAGTAGTTCTTTAGTAGTTCTCTGCAAATCAATGACTTTTACCCAACCCTCATTAAGGGAGTCATAGTTTTCCTCCCATTCTTGTTTAGTTCTTTCAATCTCGTTTTTTATTAATTTTATTTTAGTTGGATCATTCTCTTCTTTAGCCAAATAAAGCTTGTACTCTAACTCATGAATGTCAGGTTCTAAATTCACAGGAATACTTCTAAAAATACTAAGGTCCAATCCAGTTATTTTCTGAATTTGCTGGAATTCAGAGTTTTCATAGGCATCAGGTCCACATAGAAAATTGCAAAAATGCCTACTAAAATCTCCAAAAAAAACGCGATTATCCCCTTTTTCTTTAGAGATCAACATTACATCTATTCCCATAGGTTTTGAATAACAAGTTATTGTAAAGAAAGAGAAGATTAACAGTAAAATTCTCATGTTTTTATTATATAATTATATTTGATAAACATCATCTCGTCTATCCATTTAGTTTAAATTTTGCTTTAAGCACTTAAAAATAGTACTAACACAATAAGATTCAAATCATTTTTGATTCCAGTTGTAATACAAAATGATTTTTGACTTACAACTCAACACATTTTCAAATGAAAAAAAATTAATGGCCTTTTGAAAAAAAATTTTGAATCGTGAGCAAATGCAAAAGTCCTCTTTACAACAGACTAAAAAGTGTAAAGGCTTAGAAAAATGAAACGGGAAAGTGAAGTGGTACTTTAAAAGTATTTTTTGAAAAGGGGAAATCAAGGAAAGATTGTTGGGTTGGAAAGCAAAAAGAGCTTCAGAGAGAGCATTTCACAAAAATTAGACACACTTACGTTTTACACTTTGTAGTAAAGCGTTTTTCCAGACGGTAAATTTTTGTTCTTTTTGATACAACACTTTTAGTGAGTAATAAGTAGATGATTCTTTTGACAGTCCTTTTATAAAATTGAGGTGTTGTACGAGGAGGTCTAGTAATTTCCAATCATCAAAGTAGGTCACTTCTTTAATACCTAATCGTATGGCGTAGCTTTTGAAATGGGTTTTAAATTTGTCTCTTTTATTACGTAACTGTATTCTTTTCTTTCGGTCAGACCGCCATAATATAAAACGTCTTTCATGATGCAACTGATATTTTTCCTTTCGTTTTTTATTCGGCAGTAGAAGTCGCGCTTTTTTAAGTCCACCAGCAAACTTTTTACGAGCAGTGTACAATTTATGAGCATAGGTAGCAATGTACCTTCTCATAACAGGGTGTGTATTTCTTTTTAGTTCACGATAAATGGTAGAGACAGAAACTTCCAACACCTCTGCTATTTGAGCAACAGCATAGATTTTGGCTTCAAGCAAACGTTGAAGGTATTTTCTATCTTGTAGTTGGAGATTTTTCATGAAACCGTATGCGCAGTGAAAAACTAAGTTTTAAAGAATAAATAAACAAAATACTTTATAATGTATTGAATATCAATCAAAAATTACAAAAAACAGCACTTTTTCTATAAAAATGGGTCAAAAATAGATCAGCATTTAAAAATTAGAGTGTTTATCACACTACAACGGTCACTTTGTACACTCTTTTTTAAGTGGGAGAAAAAAAAATCCACTTTCTTTAAAAATACATACACATTATACTAATAGTACAATTTATTGGTATAGTTAAATTCATATCTTGGAATAGTTATATAAAAAAGTGCAGTTTTGTCCTAAAAAAATGATTTTTTGGGTCCTTTTATCCCATTAAATGCCTCCAAAAAATAAAATTTGAAAATATTTACAACCTTTTTCAAACCTCTCCGTTCATTAAACCACAACACAACGATTAACAGTTATTACCACGAAGAACATCACACTGATTAGCATCTAAGAATAACTGAATTTAATAATCCCAACCCAATCTTAAAGAAATTATACACTGGATATTCAGTATCCATTGGCGACTCATTTTACCCCAGTTTTACTATTATCTTATTGTACACTATCACTTTTACTGCTAGCAATGAGAGGATGCTGCTTGCATCCTCTCCATTGCCCAGAAAGAAGAATTTGAGACCTATTGATCAATCAGTTTGTAATAATAGTATTACAAAAGAAAATTTAATACTCTAATTTTTTCGTTACTTGATAATACTTTAATTATTGATTGGTAGATCTTACGATAATATTTATGTAAGAACTTTGTACGAGGAGAAATCCTCATAAGAAAACACACAGTAATTTGTCAAAAGCTCACCATTTATGGTGGGCTTTTATTTTTATTTCAACATTCTTTCTTGATCCAACGTCAAAAGCCTTTTGATAAAATAAGGTCTTGATTTCCAATACCCATCCGTTAGGGGAGCTACAATAACTCCTGTACTTGTACCACAATGGATCATTTTGATCTTCTCATTTTCTATTTTATAAATCATTCCCAAATGAGAAATGGATTGGTAGTCATCTGAATCACTAGAACCAAAACAAACAATGTCTCCTTCCTGTACATTTTCCAGAGCAATGGTTTTCCCCAGCATAGCAATTCTTTTGGTGTTATGCGGAAATTCTACACCAAACTGCTTATAGACATACAGCACAAATCCAGAACAGTCAAAGCCTTCATAAGGATTGACCTTGGCGTATTTATAAGGAACACCAATATAATCATCTGCTTTCTTGGCAATCAAATAAGGAGGTATATTGATATTTTCTGCTTTGAAAAAAGTCTCATAGCTTCCTTCTTGATAGGTAAATGAAAAAGGAGAAAAGGCTTCTTTGTTTTCCTTGACAGATACCACTATTGCATCTGAGGTGGTTTCATCAATTTCAAGCACAAAAACGTTTTCACTTAACTGATTAATTTCACTCAGTAAAATATCATTCTGATCTTCCAATGCTTTTTTACTGAATTCAGTCAAGTACAAAGTGATTTTATTTTCTAAAGTAGCTAACGGTTTATCAGTAGAGGATTTCAACTTCTCATACCTTACATAATGTTCGATAGATCTTTTCAGATATTTCCATTGTTGGTCTGAAAACTTGGAAAAAGTTTGTGCTTTAAACCAGCAGGCCCAACTCATATACTTAAAAGGATACGCTTCGTTGTACTTTTTCTGATGGGCTTTCATGCCTTGTGTCATCACTTTATCGTACTTCCCCTTATTTAAAAGTTTTTGGAGTTTTTTGTCGCTTTGGGCGTGAGAAGTTAAAACGAAACCTAATAAAAAATAAAAAATGAAAATGTATTTCATAATTACCGTATTAAACTGTTCCATTTTCTACCGAATCAAAATAATGTTGATTAAATTGAATAAAAAATGAATATGATAAGTGTTTGTATAAACAATGTAGGAATTTTTAATGGAAGAATAATACTTACGTAAGATTTTTCATAAGAGATTGTTTGGATTCTAAGTATTAGGTATGAAAATGCTCAACTTTATGTTCCAATGCAGTTTTAAACCCAAAAGCATCCTATAATTTGACCTAAAAAAGCATTACTTCTTATGATATTCATTTTCCTTATAGCGGAAAGCAAAAAAATACGCCAAAACATATTGTTTTTATGAAATATACTGTAGTTGCAGGAGATACTTTATATGGTATTTCAAGAAAGAATAATATATCAACCCAAGAAATATTAGCCTTAAATGGGTGGACAAGTGCTCCTCCTTTACAAATTGGGCAGGAAATTATTGTTGCCAAGCCAAGCAGCAGTGCTCCGCCTTCAGACACATCAAGTACTGTGAACACCAGTACGTATACTGTAGCGAAGGGAGATTCACTTTATGCCATTGGAAGAAAATATGGAGTGAGCCCAACGGAGATTCTCACTTTAAATGGACTTAGTCCTTCTGATGGTTTATATATTGGACAGGTTTTAAAAATTCCTTCTGGAAATAAAACAAGTCAAAGCACAACTACAGTAGCACCTACCCAACCCCGCCCAAGTAATTCTGGAGAAAAAACACATACCGTTAGTCAAGGTGAATCTTTGTATGCAATTGCAAGAAAATATAATACAACTCCACAGGCTATTTTGGAAGAAAATGGATTGGGAAACAATGCTCCAATCTACATTGGACAAGAATTGACGATTCCAAGTGCTTCAAAACCAACTCCTGCTCCTGCACCTTCCAATAACACTACGGTGACGTCTACGCCTTCATCCCAAGAAAAGATTGTTTATACTGTACAACAAGGTGATACTTTATATCAAATTTCTAGAAAAGTGGGACTTAGTCCACAACAAATTCTAGCACTAAATGGACTAGACGGAAGTACTCCTATTTATATAGGACAAGAATTAAAAGTAAAAGGAGTTCCAAAGGCAGCTCCAGAAACTTCCGCTCCTACAACACCAAGTAGCACCGGCAAAACACATACTGTACAAAGAGGTGAGTCTTTGTATGCTATCGGTAGAAAATACGGTTGCAGTCCTGCTGAAGTATTAGCGGCGAATAATATGGCCATTGACGCTACGATTTATATTGGTCAAACTTTAAAAATACCTTCTAAATCAAATGTAAAGCCAGTCGATCCCATTACACCTCCGCCTTCAGTACGTCCTACACCAACTCCACCACCTGCCCCTACTACTCCTAATTATAGAGTTTACACGGTGCAAGCAGGTGATTACATTTCTAAAATTGCCAAAAAGTTTCACGTTACTCCACAGGCATTAGTAGCTGCCAACAAACTGCCACAAGGTAGAATTTATGTAGGACAGCAATTGATGATTCCTTCTGCTTCTACGCAACAGTCAACACCTTCTCAAGGCTCATCTACATTGCAAAATCAACAAGGGCACAGTATTTATCGCTTGAGTAAAGAAGACGGAAAAGGAATTTTCACCAGTGGTTTAAGAGGTGCAATTGGCAGCAGTTACAGAATGTCGCCTGATGATGTGAACAGAGTACAGCAACGCTTGGTGCAATTAGGCAGTCTATCAAGTATTCATAATGAAAATGCACATGCTATTGCACAAAGATCTGGTGGTGTAGTGCCAGGAAATGGAATTCCGAAAACACTTGCTGCTATAAAAAATCTTCAAAATAAATACCGATTGAATTGGTGGGTAGAAACACCTGCAAGAGCTCAAATGCTTGGTACCAATTCATTTAAATACGGAGAGATCCAACCCAACGATATCACTTATAAGTTTTTAAGAGAGTTTACAAAATTCAAACTCCAATTCCCTCACCCTATCACAGGAAATAATGAGGTAGCTGAGTTCACCAATTTTGTGCGCAGTGGTTACAATCAGTTTTATGACGGTGTGGGTTATGTTGGTAAATCTTTACCTTCCAATATTCCGTTGAAAGTGTATACTGATGTAGGACTATCGACTACCTTAGCACAAGCTATGCAAGTGGTATCCAGTCATGAAGGTAATTTTGATGCGATCAATAGTTACGACAAAGCCTTTTTCTCTTATGGGTTTATTCAATTTGCAGGTGGAGGCAGAGGTTTAGCTCCTGTAATTGCAAGAATGAAAGTTAGCCAGCCTGCACTTTTCAAAGCCATTTTCCAATCGGCGGGTATTGATGTTACTTACACTACAAGAAACAACGACATTCATCAAGGTGAATTAATTATACAATTCCCTAATGGTACTTTAAAAGGTGTTGAAGCAGAGAAGGTCCTTCGTGGTGATCATCAATTGTATGGTCCATTTATCAGAGCTGCATTCCACCCTGATTTAATCAAAGCACAAATTGAACAGTCTGTAAAAGCATACGCTAAACCTGCTTTGGGTATTAAATTAAATATTCAGACCAGTGGATTCAGATCAAGTACTGTTCCATTGACTGACTTTATCAATTCGGCCATGGGACTTGGTTTTGCTATTGATATGACGGTAAACAAATGGATTGTGAAAACAGGGCAAATGTTTTCTGATGCCATCAATACAATTGCCAGAAAAAGAGGTTATTCTTCTTATGAACAATTGGCTTTGATTGATGAAAGAGAAGTGATTCAAGAAATTGTCAATAAAGAAGGTCCTGCTGATAAAAGAGTAGCTGACCGCGGAAATAGTATGATGAAATCTGGTTTGAGCTTTGCCAAAAGCCCTTCAAAAGGGAATGGTATGATTGCTTAAAATGAAAATATACTATTGCAAACGTAAGCAACAGCATCGCTTTACGTTTCAAAAAAAATCCATTATCAGTCTATGGTTGAAATCATAAGCTGATGATGGGGCAGTAAAATAAAAAAGTGAAGTTTTTAAGGCTTCACTTTTTTGTTTTGTATTTTCTCAGGAAAGGATTCTCCTATCCCTCTAATTGATTAACAAGTGTGATGTATTTTGACTCAGCGTCTTCCGTTGAAGTTCCTTCGATTTTTTTCCATGCATCCCATTTTGCATTTCCCTTAAAATCAAATCCACCGGGTCTTTCAGTATTCACATCTCCTTCCGTTGCTTGCTTAAAAAAAGCATACAACTTTAAAAGATCATCATTTGATGGTCTTTCTGATAATTGATTGACTCTTACTTGTGCGTCTTTAAAAGCATCTGATGCCATAGTGTATAAAGTGTTGTTTATGTTGATGAAAAATAAAACTAAAGCCGATGAGCGGTTATTTTAATAACAAAATAAATCACCGTAATGCTCACCCTTTTTTAAAATTCATCTGTTTATATAAAAAATTAATCGTTTACTCTTGTCCAAAGTTCTGTTCTACCAAAAAGTTTGATACCAACATAACCTCTCATTTTCAATACATTCGGTCCTGTACTTTGGATACTTCCACTGTACGTTTTTCCCGAATCCGGATCATACACCGCCCCACTTTCCCAAGTGCCATTACCTTTGTATTCAAAATCCGTTAGAATATACATATCTTCTAATAATCGTTCTCTCAAAGATGAATCAGGGTTCAATTTATCGATTCTTGGGCCTCCGTCTTCTTCCTTATCTCTCTCCATCCACACAATTCTGCCTTGTGCTTTCCCGTTATCATCAATTTCAATTGCAACATGTGCATCTTTTAGGCCTGTTAACCATACGCCTTCAATAAAACTTTGTTGAGAATCAGTCATAAGTCGTGTTTAATTAGTGTATTAAAAGAATGTTTATTCATTTTTAAATGTAATAAAAAAAATGAACCGATACTAAATGAATTTAAATTTTTCAATCGTATCGGTTCAATTACACAATTTATTCCTCAAGACTTAAAGGAGATTTAATCTATCATCTGCTTTCCTAAATGTTATTATTTCTTGATGAAAATAAATCCGCCTCCTTCATCACCAGTTTGATTGATTACACCAAATTGAGGCACATTTTCACTATTATTCATCACGGCCACTCTAAAACTATCGAAAAGTGATCTTGCACTGATAAACTTCTCTTGATTGCTTATCAATCTTTTCTGAAGGTATTTCACAAAAACACTTTCATCTGGCACTTCTTTCAATGTTCCTGAAGTCATTGCCTTTCGAGAAGGAAGAGATTCCAATGCTTTGATTGATTTATCTGCACCATCAAAAGCCGCTCTTGTTTTAAAAATAGAACCAGAGAAACAAGCATCTGAAATCAACAAGACATGCTTTGCTTTAAAAGAAGCGACATATTCCTTAATGGTAGAATTTCTCACCCAGTTCGCCGTACTTTTTGCTTTAGCATCCGAAGGCAACCAATACCCTGCCTTACGTCTTTGATCCCAATGTCCATGGCCTGCATAAAAAATCAGGATATGATCATTTTCTGAAGACTCTTCCATCATTGCGTCAAAAGTCTCAATCAAGCTTTCCCTTGTTGGGCTCAGAAGTAATTTTACATCTTCTTTATTGAAAGCATAATAAGTCGTCAATATTTCTTCCAATGAAGCCGCATCTTTTTCTGGATTGTCCAAACTTGCAATCTTCCCATCGTTATAGGTATTGATACCAATGATGATGGCTTTGTATTTTGGTTCAGGAACATAATCTTTGATATCAAACCCCAAGTCAGAAAAAGAGGAAACTGAAGAAGGCTTTTTAGCAGGTGAAGCTTCTTCTTTCTTAGCCTTATCACTATTTTGAGAGTTGTCTGTATTTCTACTTAAAGCTACTTCCTTTTTCACTTCTCCTTTGGTCTCAATGACCTTGTTCAAAGGAATTTCCATCAACTTTCCATCTCTTGAAAAGTAAGCTTTCTGACTTACTCCATCTATACACGGCGGGTGATTTAGTTTACTTTGATTGATAGACAATACCGGTTCAGGGTCCGACCAAGTACCGTCGTCGTTTTTTCTTGTCATCATCACATCATAATCAAAACTCTCATCGCTAATTTTTGATGTAAACATCAACGTCTTGCCATCAGGAAGGATTCTTGGCTCTTTTTCACTGTATAAATTCACTCCTTCTGGAAGCTTTACAGGTTCTCCCCATTTTCCATCTTTGTCCAACTCCGAATAATAAAGAGCGTATTTCAGATCAATTGGGTCTGAGAAATCTTCTAAACGAGAAAAATATAGACCTTTTCCATCTTTGGTCAAAGACGGATACATTTCATAACCGCTTGTGTTTACTTTTCCTTCTATTTTCTGAGGCTTCCCTAATCGACGCCCCCAACGTTTCATTCTGTAAATATCACTTCCTGAGTTTTTCCCTTTGGCTGAAAAATAAATCCAACGGCCATCATAACTGATCATTGGCCCTGTAGGGTAGGGTAAATTTTTCGGCAGTTCCAAAGTAGTTGGAGGCATAAATTTACCATCAAGTTTATTCGATAAAAGAAAAGTAAAGCCTGCTTTATTCTCCCTGGCAAAAAGAAGTACTTTCCCGTCTGAAGTAATGCTTGGAAAACGCTCATCTCCATCCAAATCAAATGATGGTGGGAACTGAGATTGAGCATAGCCTCCTATTGTACTAAAAAATAGGACGAAAAAAAGTAAAATTTGACGACTATTCACAATGCGTATTTTCAATGGTTTTTTTATTCTGTATCTTTGTGAGATTTTATTACAATATAAAGAAGTGAACAAACTTCATACCTCAAAAAAATGCAATTAGAAAAAAAACAAAAGAAAAAGGAATCACCAGTAGTAAGTTTATTACTAAATATTGTTATTCCTTCACTTGTAATGAGCAAATTGAGTGATCCAGAATACTTAGGAGATCTATACTCAGTGCTGATTGCAATCGCATTTCCGCTAGTATATGGTATTTATGATTTTATTGCTCGAAAGGATATCAGTATCATCGCTGTGTTAGGTTTAATTAATGTAGCACTAACGGGAGGAATTAAACTGTTGCATTTACCAGCAGAATATATTGCAATAAAAGAAGCAATGATTCCAGGTGTAATTGGTGTGATTGTTTTTATCTCTACTTTCACAAAATACCCATTAGTAGAGAAGTTATTATACAATGAAAACTTTTTGGATGTCAAAAAAATTGAGGCACAATTAAAGTTTAGAAATACGAGCGAACTTTTTGAAAAGCGTTTAAAAACAACATCATTCATGTTGGCTGGCTCATTCTTTTTGTCTTCTGCTCTGAACTATATTTTGGCAAAAGTGATTGTGAAAAGTAATTCAGACACCGTAGAATTCACAAAAGAGTTGGGACAAATGACAGCATGGAGCTGGGTAGTAATTGCCATTCCTTCTACAATTGTGATGATGGGTGCATTAATGTACCTTATCAAGGGAGTGAAAGAATATACTGGATTTGAAATGCAGGAAGTTCTTGTGGGTTTTGAAGATATTGAAAAAGAGAAAGAAAAATAAAAATGGCTTTAATTGATCATTCGATAGAGAAAGCAAAAGAGATATTGGAAAGTGGTCAGCTGATTGGCTTGCCTACTGAAACCGTATATGGTCTTGCAGGGAATGCCTTGGATCAAAAGGCGGCTTCTTTGATTTTTGAAACCAAAGAACGTCCTAGTTTTGATCCGCTTATTGTTCACAGTAATTCCTTAGAACGATTAAAACCTTATATCTCCGAATTGCCACCCCAAGCTGAAAAATTAGCAGAAGCATTTTGGCCTGGCTCTTTGACAATGGTTTTACCCAAGTCAGATCAGATTCATGATCTTATTACAAGCGGGTTGGATACTGTGGCAGTTCGTGTACCTAAACATGAACTTACTTTATCTCTTTTAGCTTCTTTGGACTTTCCTGTTGCTGCACCAAGTGCTAATAAATTTGGGTACATCAGTCCCACTACTGCACAACATGTGCAAGATGGATTAGGTAGTCAAATTCCTTATATTTTGGATGGAGGAGCCTGCAATGTTGGCGTGGAGTCTACTATTGTTGGCTTCCCTAATGGTGAGCCAACTATTTATAGAAAAGGGGGAATTCCTGTGGAGGAAATTGAAAAAGTAATTGGGCCTGTGAAGGTCAATGCTCAATCTTCATCTCAGCCTAAAGCACCAGGAATGCTTCATAGACACTACGCACCAAATGCTACACTTTTATTGGGTAACATAAAAGAACTTATCAAAGTGCACGAAGGTAAAGATGTCGTCACGCTTTCATTACAATCAAAGTTTGATGAGCTTCCTGATGAAAAACAATTCGTCCTTTCAGAAAGTGGAGATTTGAAAGAAGCAGCACAAAACTTGTTCAAATATTTAAGAGAAATCGATCAGCTTGCACCTCAATTTATTCTCGGTGAATGGATGCCAGAAGAAAGTTTAGGTAGAGCGATTAATGATAGAATTAAAAGAGCAGCATCCTTAGGATAGCTGCTCTTGCTTTATAGTCTCTAATTCTTTTTCTTCTATAATATCAAAAAGGATAGTGCATCGAGTACCCACCCCCTCTTGAGAGTCAATAAATAATTTGGCGTTGTTTCTTTTCACAAAATCCTGTACTAGAATCATTCCCAAACCAACACCCTTCTCTCTTGCTGTTCCTTTCTTTGAGAACTGCACCATTGGATCAATCAGTTTTTTCAATTCAACCTCTGTCATACCTGTACCATTATCTGTAATGGTCACTTCCAGCTTTCCTCCTCTTTCCATTGCAGAGATACTGATCATCCCTTTTCCATTTGCCGATGTAAATTTCAATGCATTGGAAAGTAAATTTCTGATCACACAGTCAATACTGTTTTTATCAATTTCAACAAAATGATCACCTTCCACCTCAGAAATAAGCTTTATGTTTTTATCCAAAGCATTAGGTTGCAATAGGCTCAAATTTCTGTTGATGATCTTTGTGATATTGTTCTTTTGAATATCAAACTTAATGGCATCAGAAGCCGACCTTGACCACGAAAGAAGGTTTTCCATCAATGCCATCATGTTCTTCATAGAATTCAACATGTCCTTTGAAAGATTTTGAATTTCATCTGGAGAAAAGGCATTAGATCTTTCCATCAATAATTTCAAAAAGCCAATCTGTGTATTGATTGGGCCTTTTAAATCATGAGAAATAATAGAGAAGAATTGGTCTTTCACTCTATTACTTTCCATTAATTTTTTCTTCGAACTTTTCAGTTTGCGGTTACCTTGTTCCAGTTCTGCGAATTGATTTTGAATCATCTCATACATTTCTTGAAACGAGTCAGCAAGCGCAGCGACCTCTCTAGTAGGCTTTCTTAATTCTTTGAAATCTACATCATCGCCCTTCGCAACATATCCGTTTTCAATGATTCTTCTCGTTTTATCTTGTAAAACGGTAATAGGCATTGAAACGCGAGAGGCAGTGTAATACCCCACAATCACGGTAAATAAAACGGCACCTAAAGAAACCAGCAAGTAGGAAAGCTTTACTTTCCACATCAGTGAAATGAATCTTCTTGAAACCTCTGTACTCAATGAATCAAACTCAGACTCAATATATGAAGCTGTGCTATTCAATTTTCCTTTCAAGCCTTCAGAATTCGTTTTCCCTAATTTATAGTAAATCAAAACGATTTCATTATAAGCTGACAGGTAATCATCTACGGCTTTGATCAAGCGTTTATTCTTTTGTGGATTTTTTTCTAGTTCCTGCTGTAATTGTCCCGCTGATTTATTGATCTCCAATACAAATGAAGTCTTTGGGTCCAATAGATATTTCATCCCATTCAATTGCATTTGATCAAACAACTTCATGTGTCTTATATTGTTCAGCTGACTGAGGATTTCCGCATTTTCATACATCTTCCCATACAAGCCTGTGGTATCAGAACCTAGATCCTTTTTGGCTTGCATAAGGTTTATGACCTGATCATTGTAACGGTCAATAAGACTGTCAATGAACATCAAATGAGGTTCTAACTCCCAATCTTTGATTTGTTCATGATTCAGTAATTTATCAATACTCACAGAAACGAGGTGGACTCTATTGCTTCTTTTGTTGACAAAGTCATTCAAAGAAACCTCATTGTAATAGTTGGATGAAAGATCATTTGATATATCGGTAGCGTCTCTTTTTATTAAATCCAAGACACTTACCTCCAAGTGCATTAACCATGCTTTTACTTGATCGAGTTCTTCACTTCTATGAATATATTTATAAGTAATAAACGAGATACAGCTAAATAATACTGAAAAGGAGATAAAAACAGTAAGTATTCGGCCTCTTAAACTTCCATTATTCATAATCGTAAGTTTAGTTTACTTTACGTAAAATCTGAGATTGGTAAAAAAAATCACAGTTTATTCAGATTTTGTTTAGTAATCTGCTTAAGATAACTATTATTCTTTCTAATAACAATTCAAATTAACCTCAGACCTAAAATTGAAGCGTCGTCATTTTGGACCGTATTGCCTTTCCATTCAATAAACGTTTTCTCAATATACTCTTTTTGTATATTCAGATCTTCAGCATGAACATCAATCAGCAACTCTTTAAGTCGTTTTTGTGTAAATTCCTCATTATCATTATTTTTCTGACGGATCATACCATCAGAGAATAAATACAATAAAGCGTTTTTAACTCTGTTTAGAGGTATATATTGTGTATTGGCTATAAACTGACTTTCTACATTATTTGCTTCCAGTGTTAGTTCATCTCCCATTAGTTCTTCAAAATTTTCATCACGAAGTACAAAGATTGATTGATTCAAACCTGAAAACTCCAACATCTGTTTTTGTCTATCCCATACACAAACTGACAATCTCAATCCTTCTTCAAAAATTAAATCTTCAGACTTCGTTACCTCTAAAATATTTTTGTGGATGGCTTCTAATATACGGCTAGCGGAAGCTAATCTTTTAACATTGACAACTTCATTAATAATGGATGTAATCACCATTCTGCTCAACGCAGCCTTAATACTCTCTTTACCTGTATCGCCTAAGAAAAAGAATACTCTGCTGTCTCTTTCATAAGTACATATAAAATCTCCAGAAATCTGCTCTTTTGCTTTATGTATATGAAAATGACTTTCTAGTGATAAATGATAGAGACTGCTGTCATACATACTCAGCTTCAATATTTTCTTCACTGATTTGTAATGTGCATCAATTTCTTGCTCCAAAGCTACCACTTGAGTATTGAGATTTTTATTTTCAGTAATTAAATTCTGCTCCTTTGAAGACAATGATTCATTCTGCTTGTGTTGTTGACTGACAATATTTGAACTTTCAGAAAGTTTCAACTCCATCTCTCTCTGCACTTCATGAAGTCTTTTCACTTCATTTCCTAAGATATCCATTTTCTGGAGCATGTCATTTGAGATTCCTTTTTCCGAAAAGTTCATATAATTAAACGCCAATGGCTTTTCTGCCAAGTCATCTAATGCATTTTTTAAAGCATAGATAGGTTTTGCCAACCTTCGTCCACCATATATTACTCCAAGCAAAAAGAAGATTCCTATGACCAATAAGAGAGCATTGAGGTAGAACCTCACTTTATACCACTGAGCAAATGCTTCATCTTTTCCCCATTCTACTACAACTCTCCAATCAATTCCATCACTTTTCAACCAATGCGTCATAAAAATAGCATTGACACCATTGACAGAAACACCTTCAGAAGAAGCCATAATATTACTATTACTCATTTCAATCACCTCATCGGAGACTTTCAACAAACCAATAATGGAGTTTTCTTTCTTTGCTTTGCTTAAATCTTTTTCTGCAACGCCTTGCTGTGATAATCTAAGCAACACTTCACTAGGATTTTTATTAAAAGCTCTAATTGAAGACCTTAATTTTCCATCTTTTCCAATAAGATAAATATCCGCTGTTTCCGATTCCTCTACATTGCTGATCTGTGCATTGAGATTCCATTTATTGGCATTATAAACATAAAGCAAAAAGAAACTTCTTCCTTCTGTATTAGGAACTTTTGAAAGTAGAAAAACTCTTTTCCCTACATCTAAAAATGTAGTTAGATCAATCCATTGTGATGATTTATTTTGTAGTAAACGGATTTTATGAGAAAGTTTCAGGTTTTCTAATCCTTTGCCATCAATAGGCTTACCTACTAATTGATCTCTTTTTGAAGATCCTAAGATTCTTTCTTTATTGAATAAAATAACTTCCTCTACATCTGCAATTTTCTGAAAGTGCTCCAAGTTTTTTCTTAAAGCAACAATTCCCGTTTTTTTACGGTTTGAAGATTTATTGAGATTATATTGTATCACCGATTGTAAAGAGTCTCCTCCATTTTCCTTGTAAAAAGAAGAGTTTGTAATTTTCCCCCACTCTTTTGAAGTGGGCTTCTTCTCTGTAAAACTTGAAAATGATTGATCTATCGCTGTGATATTCTCTATGGATAATGCCTCTGAAAGTAAAGATATAGTCCTTTCCTCGTTTTGTATGGTCTTGGTAAGATAATCAGCAATAGCCAATGTAACATCTTCCAATCTCTCCTCTACAGCTTTGTTTTCGAAACGAGTCAGAATACTGTTTACAACAACAACTAATACAAAAAGGGCTAGGATTACTATTGTAAAAAAATAAGAAAATATACTTGATTGTATCTTTCTAAACATAGGATTTCTTTAATCTATTTAAGTCTGAATACTAAGACAAGAATGAATATGGCTGATTCTTGCCTTGATAGTTTTTATAAAAGTAGTCATTTCTACGTCACAAATAAACTTCTAGGGTACATAAAACTTTATTGTGTTTCGTTATTTAATGATTGACACAAAAAAAGGTGGCCTTAAATCCATAAGGCCACCTTCTTTTTTCTATAAAAAATGATTACTTTTCTTCTATTTCAATCATCTTGATTTTTACTTCATTGTTGCCTTCTTTCATCTTAAACTCGTCATCTGAACTTCTCTCAATAACTTGTTTGACTGTCTCCCCATTTTCCAATGTGACATCAGCTTCAATGTAAGTTTTATCATCGTCAATGGAAACATTCATAGAATTAATATTCTTTATTTTCTCATTATGTTCATCGGCTACTGCTTGTTCAATCTCCGATTTAAAAAGATGATCATGTTTTTCTTCTGCAGTCTCTCCCGTCTTGTTAATTTTGATCACTTTTGCTCGAGATGAATCTGATTGAGATATATTGATGTCGACCTCTTCATCTATTGTCCAATTGACATCCAATGCTACATCTTTTGTAAAATTTTTAACTATTTTCTCCATCTCCTTATTGGAGAGTGTTACAGATCTTGTTTCTGTTTTCCCATTTTCCAACTTCACTTTCCCTTCTAAAAGAATACCTTTGGAATTACTATTGATTTTGATATTATCTACACCAACAACGTCTTTTCCGAATCGCTTTTTAATATCAGGAATAAAGGCCGGCTCATTAAATTCTATGGCCGTGGATAAATTCTTTTCTACATCTACTTTTGTTGCCTCATCACAACCAAAAAGGAGTAACGATACAAGGGTAAAAAGCGAAATATAAAATTGTTTTTTGCAATTCATAACTGTTATCATAGATGTTAGCAAATATTTTACAAATAAGTAATATTTTCAGAAATGAACAACTAATCATTTAAACCAACCTCAACGTATTAATCTTTTTTGACAAAATTTCCGAACTACTAACATTCAACCAATTGTCAAGCAGGTCTGCATAAATACTTCTAAAATCAACAGAATAAACCAGGTCCCCTTGATACAAATTTGACAAGTCTGGATTTTCATTGACAATTCCTTTTTTATGAAGATCATTTCCTATCAAAAAGACATTATTTGCAGCACCATGATCTGTACCTTGAGAAGCATTTTGAGCTACTCTTCGACCAAACTCAGAGAACGTCATGATTACTGTGTCTTCAAAATTACCACTCTTCTCCAACTCTTTCACAAATGCTGAAACAGAATTGGAATAATCTTTCAGCAACCTGCTTTGTGTATTTATTTGATTTACATGAGTATCAAAACCACCCAAAGAAGCATAAAATACTTTAGTGTGAATACCTGATTTGATCAGTTCTGAAATACTCTTCAAACTTTTACCTAAATATGAATTAGGAAACTCAATAGCCGACTTGTATATTTTACTTTTCTCATAAATATATTCTGCAGACTGATTCGCTTCGGCTAAAGTCTTGTAAAGATATCCCTTATTATTTTCATCAAGAGATTCATTCTTCTTGGTTTCCTTGGCTAGCTGATCAAACTGATCAACCTTTAAACTGTTATAGAAATTGTAAGGTTGATCAACCGCTATACCTTTCATATTTGCCCCTTTTAAAGCCAAAGAAAGCGTATTATCGTATTCAATGACAGCGTCAACACTTTTACAGTAAGAATCCAGGTACCGTCCGATCCAACCCGTCTGCAGGTATTCATCACTATTGGAAGCAGTGTGCCAAATGTCCATACTTCTAAAGTGTGAACGGTTAGGGTTTGGGTAACCAACGTTATTGATTATCGAAACATAACCTTTATCATACAACTCTGCTATTCCCTTCATATTTCCATTAATCCCCAGATCATTATCCAATTTAATAACATCAGATTGTTTGAGTGACAGGCTTGGTCTTGCTTTATGGTATAAATCATCCAAATACGGGGCTATAGTATTTAAACCGTCATTACCACCTGAAAACTGAATGATTACAATTCTTTTTCCTTCAAATGATGCTTTATCATTGCCCAATGTCTGTTGTAAAAACATGGGAGTAAAAAGGGTTCCTGCTGTTAAAAACGAGGAATTCTTTATAAAATCTCTTCTTTTCATAGTCACAAAAAATTAACAAAGTTGGTATTCAGGTAGGGATAAAATTTGGATCATTTGATCTTTAAAATTAGTCAATGGATTTTCAGAGATATACTTTTTTCCTTCTTCCGATAATTCTCCTCTAATCATCAATTCCACTAAAGAACATTTTTTATCAGTATAATGCAGTTCTTCAATAGCACTCCAATCAATCTTACATTGAAACTTTCTGTACTGCTTCATTCTCCTTCTATCTTCCATTGGATCTTGATCATAATCCTCTTTATAAGCCAATGGTATTTCTCCACTATTCAATAAAACAGAAGGCAACCTCAGTCTTTGTGCCAGTCTTGATGCATCAATCCAACTCTTATCACCAGGCCATCCTGCCACATTGGGAGGGTTGTATAATACTTGATCCAAGTTTCTTTGCAGAATCATCCATGAGTTTTTGTTTTTTGGTGCTAAATCAAACTGTTTTTTCATAGTCACCATCAGTTCAATGGGGCTTTTAATTTTCACACCTATATTTTTTTCCTGATAGAACCATGAAGAATTGAAGATATAAGCCATTGTATCCCCTATATCATAGTTAGAAGTATAAAGTTTATGGGCCACTTCTTGAACTCTCTTCTCATCAAGAACTGGGTTTACAAAGTATTTATAAATTTTAGTGGATAAAAAATAAGCACATTCCTTTTTCTTTAAAATCATATCAATAACTTCTTCTCCACCAAAGTTTCCTGTTTCACCAAAGACCGTTTTTTTACCATCATCATGTCTTTTTGCGACAACTTTGAACTCTAATTTTTTATCTGAAATCCACCCTGTAAAACACCTTGCTATTTCTTTCACATCATGTTCTGTATACCCATTATCTCTTCCTAAAGTAAAAAGTTCACAAAGCTCTCTTGCAAAATCTTCGTTGGGGCTTTTCTTTTTATTTTGTTTTAAATGAAGGTAATCAATCATAGCCCTTGACTGAGACACCCCAAGCAAGAGCGTTTTAAAATCACCTAATCCATGCATTCTGAGTGTGTCTGTATATTGAATAGCGATATAAGGGTTTCTAATTCTACAAGCAAAGTGCCCATGCCAGAATAAAGCCATCTTTTCTGCTAAATCACATTCTCCTTTTTGCATTTGATCTATCCAATTGAGCAAAACCTTTTGAGTATTTTTTACGCTCATTTTTCTCATTTCCTGCCTCTCATCTTTTGACATCATTTTCATATCAGAATAACTAGGCATTTCTTCCATTGGAGGAATATCAACCTCAATCGGTTTCAGCTCAGAAAAGTCCAAAAGGGGGGACACAAAGTCCTTTTTCTGAAGCAGTTCATCTGCCCTTTTTCTATTCACACCAAAGCCGGCTCTAGAATAGAGGTGTAATAGTTTTTTATAAGATTTGTTCATAAGATAGTGATTATAAGTAGTTAAATACTGCTATTTCATTCCTCTGAAAATAGTCATGAAGATAAAAAAAGTGTCTTTATCGGTTTTACAAGCTACTAAATAATTAAATTAAAACTTATTTTTTTTCATATTTTAATCTTCAGTCAATCATAGATAATGTATATTTGAGATTCTGAATATATTAGATGTAATTTTTTATTAATTCGAATAGAAATGAGAAGAAATTTCAACGCTTATGGAGTGGATTTAAACTCCCTAATAAAAGATCTTGAAAAGCAATGTTTACATTTTCAAAAGAATATCTCTTCTCAAAGTCTTGAAATAGCTATTTTATCCCCTACTGGAAAGACAGAGCTACAATTAATGGAATCAGCTAAACTAATGGAAGTCCTTACTAAATACTTCGAAGAATCTGAAATGGATTTCACTTTTGGAAGTTGTGAGGGTAATGAGTATTGTGTTGATGTTAACTGGTAAGTAAGAGCATATTATTTTTATTTAAGAAAAACTATCATGGGAAAAAAAATTCTAATCATCGATGACGAACAAAGTATTCGTTATACGTTGAGAGAAATATTAGAATTCGAAAACTACGATGTTGACGAAGCTAAAGACGGAGAAGAAGCTCTTGAAAAGTTAGTCGTTAATAACTATGATGTTGCTTTATGTGATGTAAAAATGCCAAAGAAAGATGGTATTGAAGTCCTCACTAAAGCAATGGAGATGGGAAAAGCTCCTCAATTCATTATGATTTCAGCTCACGCAAATATCGATATTGCTGTTGATGCTACTAAAAAAGGAGCCTTTGATTTTATATCAAAGCCACCTGATTTAAATAGACTTTTATTAGCCGTTAGAAACGCTTTGGATAAATCAACTTTAGTACAGCAGACTAAGGTATTGAAAAAGCAAGTGGCTAAGAAATATGATATTATTGGAGAATCTGAACCGGTTCTTCATATGAAAGAAACGATTGAAAAAGTAGCACCTACTGAAGCTAGAGTACTTGTAACTGGTCCTAACGGTGCTGGTAAAGAATTAGTTGCTCGTTGGATTCACGGTAAAAGTCCACGTTCTAAGCAATCTTTAGTAGAAGTAAACTGTGCGGCTATTCCTTCTGAATTGATCGAAAGTGAATTATTCGGTCATGAGAAAGGTTCTTTTACTTCAGCACATAAACAACGTATTGGCAAATTCGAACAAGCCAATGAAGGCACTCTCTTCTTGGATGAGATTGGTGATATGAGTTTATCGGCTCAAGCGAAAGTTTTAAGAGCTTTGCAAGAAAACAGAATCACCAGAGTAGGTGGAGATAAAGAAATCAAAGTCAATGTAAGAGTAGTTGCTGCTACGAACAAAGATTTGAAAGCTATGATCAAATCAGGTGATTTCAGAGAAGATCTTTACCACCGTCTAAGTGTTATTGTCATTAAAGTTCCTTCTTTAGCAGATCGAAAAGAAGACATTCCATTATTGGTACAAAAGTTCTTAAAAGATATTGCTGGTGAATATGGTAAACCTCAAACTAAAATTACAGAGGACGCTTTAGAGAAAATGAAAGAACCAGAATGGACAGGTAATATCAGAGAACTTAGAAACGTTGTTGAGCGATTGACAATTATGAGTCCTAATGAAATTACAAAAGAAGATGTAGAGCGTTATGCTTTCCTATAATCTTTCTTTTTTATAAACATAAAATCCTCAATTCTCTGTAATCAGAATTGAGGATTTTTTTATGGATGAGAAAATACCCAATGAGAACCATCTTCAAAATATTCTCTTTTCCAAATTGGTACAGTCTCCTTTAATGTATCAATAGCATACTCACAAGCTTCAAAACTTGCTTTTCTGTGAGGTGTAGAAACTGCAATCACTACTGCAATCTCTCCTACTTCACAATCCCCCACAGCATGAACGATACTCACTTTGTCTGCTTTGAATTTCTCTTTTACTGTATCAGCTATTTTCTGCAACTCAGATACGGCCATAGTTTCATAAGCTTCAAAAAATAGCTTTGTCACTTTTTTACCAACGAGGTTATCTCTTACCGTACCAATAAAAACATCAATAGCACCGCAGTAATCAGACTTTACACTATCGATTATAGAAGCTGTATTTATCTCTTTTGTTTGTTGTAATGCAATCATAATTAGATTTTAAGGTCTAAAAAATCAACCTCCACTCATTGGTGGAATTAAAGCAATCTCATCTTTATCAGAAACGATTTCCGAACCGTTGGCATGTTCGCCATTCACTGCTAAAGCAATTGACCTCAGTTTACTTAATTCAGGGTACTTTTCTTTTAGAATATCTAAAAGCGTTTCAGAAGTCAAATCCGTTTGATCTATTGTAAAGTCAAGCGTTGAACTTCCTATTATCTCCTTTGTGATACCAAATAGCAATATTTTCATAATTCGAAAGTGCTAATATTTGTTCTATTTTCAAAACACAAAAAAAGGCATACTCCGAAGAATATGCCTTTATGTAATATCTCTTTATATCTTATAAAGCAATACCCATGAATGACATGAATGCCAATCCCATCAAACCTGTGATGATGAAAGTAATACCTAATCCTCTTAAAGGAGCTGGTACATTTGAATATTTCATCTTCTCACGGATAGCGGCTAATGCGATGATAGCGATTAACCAACCAATACCTGATGAGAAACCATAAACACCTGCTTCAACGATAGAGTACTCTCTTGGCACCATAAAGAATGCTGCACCTAAGATTGAACAGTTTACTGCAATCAAAGGAAGGAAGATACCCAATGAACCATAAAGTGATGGTGAGAATTTCTCAATAATCATTTCCACCAACTGTACTGTAGATGCTACAACAGCGATGAAAAGAATATATGTCAAGAAGTCTAAGCTTACGCCTGCATATTGTTCGCCTAACCACGATAATGCACCTTCTTTTAAGATATAGTTATATACTAACCAGTTTAGTGGTACAGTAATCGTTAATACGAACGTTACTGCCAAACCAAGACCTAACGCTGTGTCCACTTTCTTAGATACGGCCAAATAAGAACACATTCCTAAGAAGTAGGCGAACACCATGTTGTCGATAAAGATCGACTTAATTGCAAGATTTAATAAATCCATTTTGTGATCGTTTTTTTAAGATGAATGTTCTAAGCCTCTTCTACGTAACCGTTTCTTGCACGTTGTACCCAGATGATTAAACCAATGATGATAAATGCACCTACTGGAGATGTCATTAAACCATTGTTTACATAAGCTTCTGGTAAAACGCGGATATCAAATAAAGTACCTGATCCAAATAACTCTCTGAAGAAAGCTACAACCAAGATTACCCATGCATATCCGAATGAAGAACCAAGACCATCAAGAATTGAATCGTAAGGCTTGTTGGCCATTGCGAATGCTTCTAGACGACCCATTACAATACAGTTTGTAATGATCAGACCTACATATACACCTACTACTTTTGATACATCATAAAGGTAAGCTTTCAATACTTGGTCTACGATAATTACAAGTGATGCTACAATACCCAACTGCACGATGATACGGATACGTTGAGGAATTGCATTACGCAAAATCGATACGATTAAGTTAGAGAAGATAATTACGAATGTTACCGCAATTGACATTACCAACGTTGGCTCTAACTTTGAAGTTACCGCTAGGGCAGAACAGATACCCAATACTTGTACTGTTACTGGGTTATCATCATCCAAAGGATCAGTCACGATCGCTTTTCTTCTCTTCGAGAATAAAGCTTCTGACTTTTTAGCTGCTACAGTTTCTGTGCTCATCTTTTTCGTTTTTTGTTTTTTATGATTAGAACAAATTGCGAACTACTGGGCCATTGAAACCGCAGAAGCACCTTTTTCTAAGAATGGTTTATACTGATTTAAGTATCTATCAACCATTTCATTAAGACCAATTGCAGTAAGTGTTGCACCTGATAAACCGTCTACCTCATAATCAGGCAAACCTGTTTTACCTTCACCTTTTACCATGAAAGTTGGCTTTAACTCACCGTTAACAAAGATCTTTTTACCGATATAACGGTCTTGTACCTCTTTATCACCAATTCTCGCTCCTAAACCAGGAGTTTCACCTTTGTGAGAGAATACCACACCTTTTACAGTCTTCTTATCAGACTCTAAGGCAAAGTAACCCCAGATATCATTCCAAAGACCATAACCGTACATAGGCAAGATATAACTATCTACACTGTTACCGTCTTTACTCATGAATTTGTAAATAGGTAAAACTGCAGGTTGGTTTTTCTTTAATTTTTTCCACTCTTTAGAAATATCTAATTTCTCAAGAACAGCAGCGTCAATTGCATTACCATCGATACCAATTACTTGGATACGACTATCATATACTTCAGCAATTTTTGCTTTTGGAGAATCGCTCATTTCAGGAAGTACTGAAAGCATAATTTGCTTTTTAGTATCCAAAGCGACTTCTTTCTTTTGTCTCTCATTAAGAGAAACTGCAGTAAACGACAAGATACCACCAAGGATAACTGTCATTGCTACCGCAAAACCGATGACATAACCGTTAGACTGTTGCACGTTTTAATCTTCGTTTTTTGTTTGCATTTACTACATAATGGTCGATCAATGGAGCTAATACGTTCATAAGAAGAATAGCCAACATGATGCCTTCAGGATACGCTGGGTTTAATACACGGATAATTACCGTCATTACACCGATTAACGCACCGTAAATCCACTTACCATTGTTGGTTTGTGAAGCCGATACAGGGTCTGTTGCCATGAAAACGATACCAAAAGCAAAACCACCAATAATTAAGTGGTAATAAGATGGCATATCAAGGTAAGCATAGTATTTAGCTCCTTCAACACCATTTTTTACTGCTTCAGCGTCTCCTGCGAATACATTTAATAAAGCACCCATTGCTAATGCACCTAAGACACCAGAAACGATGATTCTATAATCAGCTACTTTTGTCCAGATTAATACTAATGCACCAATCAAACACATTAAAGCTGAAGTCTCACCAATTGAACCTGGGATCGTACCGATAAACAAACTCAATGGATCTGATGCCCAGTGAGCAGTTTTACCTACAAAGTCTGCAACAGCAACACCTTGGTTTTGAGCTTCAACAGCTAAACCTAAGAATGTAGCACCTGTGAAACCGTCTACTGGAGCGGCATCGCCAAGGTAAGTCCAAACTTTATCACCTGAAATCGCTGCTGGATAAGCGAAGTATAAGAATGCACGAGCAGTTAATGCTACGTTCAAAATATTCATACCTACACCACCGAATACCTCTTTAGCTACTAATACTGCGAAAGCAGAAGCTAAAGCAACTTGCCACAATGGAATAGTTGCTGGCAATACTAATGGAATAAGGATACCTGTTACTAAGAAACCCTCTGTGATAGGGTGATTTCTAAATACGGCGAAAGCGGCCTCTACAGTACCACCTGCTGCATAAGAAACAATGATAATTGGTAACGATAATTGTAAACCAATTAAGAATTGCTCTCCAAGAGATGC
This sequence comes from Flammeovirga sp. SJP92, assembly GCF_001583495.1. Lineage (GTDB taxonomy): Bacteria > Bacteroidota > Bacteroidia > Cytophagales > Flammeovirgaceae > Flammeovirga. Next base: position 228,949 of record NZ_LQAQ01000061.1, read on the forward strand.
TGCTTCACCTGTTGCAATATGGTGTTGGTAACCTACGTTCCATAAACCGAAAATGATAGCAGGGATAAGTGCGATAACTACAGTCATCATCACACGCTTTAAATCTACTGCATCACGTACCTGAACACCTTTTGCTTTAGTCACATCCGGAGGAGTGAACATAAACGTTTCACCTGCTTCGAAAACATAGTAAAGCTTCTCTAGCTTACCACCCTTTTCGAACATAGGCTTTTGTTTTTCTATGAGATCGTGAATGAATTTCATGTCTTATAAGATATTAAACTAATTTTTAATAGTACACCAAATTAATCCAAACGCATTGTATCTAATCCTTGACGTACAATTTTTTGAATATCGTGCTTAGAAACATCAATGAATTCACAAAGAGCTAAATCCTCTTCTGCAACTTCATAGATTCCTAATGCTTCCATATTCTCATAATCATATGCAAGAATTGCTTTCAATAAATACATTGGATAAATATCCATAGGTACTACTTTCTCGAAACTACCTGTTACAGCAAATGGTCTATCTTGACCGTTTGTATTTGTATCAAGTGCATATTTCTTAGAAGTGCTACCTAATAAACCGAACGCTTTGTGGAAGCTTAAACGGCTTGTGATTGGTGCCAACCACCCATCTGATAAGAAGAAACGTGCTTTGTTTCCTTCCTCAAGAGCAGTAACCATGTTAGAATAATATCCCAAGAAACCTTTCTTACCTACAGCATATCCTGTAAGTACGTTACCTGAAATAACACGAACATTATCACCTTTAATTTTTGCAGCTGAGATTGTTTCTAAGTTAACACCTGCGTATGTTTCAACATACTCTGGAGTATCAACCTTAGGACCAGCTACAGCAATGATTCTTTTTGCATCGTATTTACCTTCCTTGAAAAGTTTACCTACTTGAGCTAAACCTTCAGGTGAAATAGTCCAAACTACATCATTGCCACTTGTAACAGGTGCTGTGTGGTGAATTTGAACACCTACGTTACCTGCTGGGTGAGGTCCTGAGAATTTGTTTTTCTCAACGCCTGCAAGACCATCAAACAATGCAGAAGATTTTGAACCATTCAATCCTAAATACACCTTTGGAGTGAACTTTTTCAAAACATCAATACCAGCTTGAATGTAGCTTTCTTGACCCTTTAAAGTAAACTCAAAGTTTGGTGCTAATGGATGGCTATCAAATGCAGATACAAATACAGCTCTTGGTGAATCTGACGGATTAGCAACAATAGCATATGGACGACGCACTAACTGCGGCCAAACACCACTTTCAAGAAGGATCGCTTGCGCTTCTTCTTTGCTAACTTGGTCAATTGGTTTCACTGGAAACTCTTTGTATTCAACTTGCGCGTCAGCTTTAACTACGACTGCAAGTAACTTACGGCGTTCTCCACGTTGGATTTCAACGATTTCGCCGCTTACAGGTGATGTATATTTAACTTCTTCTAATTTCCCATCAATTAAGATTGGGTCACCTGCCTTTACTTTCTCGCCTACTTTAACCACAGCCTTAGGACGAATCATCCCAGGGAAGTCCTCTGGTTTAATGGCAAATGTTGTGGGTGTATCAATATTCTTAGCGATGCTTTCTGCAGCCTCGCCTACTAGTTTGATATCAAACCCTTTTTTTAATTTCACGTTATTAGACATCGGATATTATCGAGTGACAGAGTAAACGCTCCTATATTTTTATCTGCAAACTTAATAAATTCATATCTGCTATGAAACTTAATTGGTAAGTGATTTTCAACAGATTTTCAAAAAATCCTGAATAACAATGAATATCTTTTTAAGAATTAACAAATTATTTAAAATGCCAATTCCATCATAAATTGTATATTGTAACGTTATAAAATAAAAACAAAGTTCAAACAACAATTTTTTAATGCCGTGAATAATACTGAAATTTCTGCTATCTGGGAACAAATCAACCACAGAAAAGACGTAGCAAAAGTACATAATCTTCACTTTATCAAGGTAGTAGACCAAAACTTAAAGAACCCTCACTTGATTACTTGGGATTTTCACAACAAGGAAGTTTTGATCTCTGAGGTGCCCTATATCAACACTGTAGATGATGAACCCTTAAACTTGAAAGACTATAAATACCTATGGGTAATGGAAGACAACCCTAGTGATCAAGCCTTATTTAGAATCTTACTAAATAACGATGGTAAAACGATAAATTTGAAAACTTTATTCCATCCTTCACACAAAAACAATAATCTAACAGTAAAATACTTAGGATTAGTTGAAGAAGAAGTAATTTCAGAATAAAAGAAGAGCTATCCGTATTTTACTATAAACTGAACTAAAGTAGATTTATTTGTTTAATATCCACCCAATCAAGTTAGTAAAATAAAGATAGCTCATTTAAAAATATTATCTAAAACAGCTTATTTTTGGAAGATCACTTCCTTATTTGCCACTCTAGTTCTTTTGTTGTAAATCCCACCTTCTGCTGCTGCACCGCATCCAATAATCATACTAATTTCAGCATCCTTAGGCAGTTCTAAAAGCTTTTTAATTCGTTTACTATCGAAACCCTCCATTGGGCATGTATCATAACCTTCTGCTTTCATGCTGTACATAAAAGTCATCGCCGCTAATGATACACTCTTATGCAATGTGATACGAACATCTGTTTTTGTCACTTCTCTATACATTGGTCTTTTGAAACCAACGTACCAAGCATAAACTTTCTTGAAAAAACTTCTCAATCCACCAAAAGTATCGTTATTATACAACACTGGAATCAGTTTTTCATAATAACTCAATGCTTTGGCTTTATCTTTTTGAGAAATATCCTCTGGAAAAGATGATTTCATTTTCTCTAAATTGAAAGACGCTCGCTCTCTCCATAGTTTTGGTCTAACTACAAATAATACTAATTCTCTAGCTGTAGTTGCCGCCTTCTGACGCATACAATTTTCAGCCACTTCCTTTCTCAAGTCCTCAGAAGTAATTCTGTAAAACTCCCACATTTGCATATTAGAACTGTTTGGGGACAAGGTTGCACGTTCAAGACTTCTTTGTACTGCCTCGTGATCAAAGTCTGATTCTTGATCATAAATACGTACAGATCGTCTAGATTGAACAATCTCATCAAAATATTTTGCACTGTTAGTCATTTTTCTTGTCCGATTAAATACTTTAATTGTCAGTTTTATTAAACGATTATTATTTTTGTTTTATCATTTTTTATTTAATAATTCAAACAACTAATCATCCAATTAGTGCAAATTTAATCATTTAGAATAATTCATCATGTTAAAATTAATTTCTAAACTCTTACTGTTCATCTCAATCCCGTTATTTATTATCTCTTGTGGTAGCGATGAAGAAGCAATTCCAGGCAATGCAACTTTTTATGCAGATGAGACAGTAGGATTCTCAAAACAACAAATTACAATCACGATTACTGACAATAACGATGATCCTGTAAAAACAGGTGTGTTAAGACAATATGCAACAGACCCTAATTGTGGAATGACTACAGGTATTGATGTATTTACTGTAGATTTACCTGAAGGTTCTTATTTTGTATACGCAGTTGAATCTGACGATGATTCTGTTGATCCTCCTTTACAGGGTGCATGGTTTACAGGCCTTGAAGGTTACAAATTGGAAATCACATCAGGTACTTGTCAAAGATTTGTTCTAGGTGAGGACCCGTTTGAGGAAAGACCAAATCCAAACACTAATACTAGATTGAAAGGTTTTAAACAACTTTCAATCACTTTAGTAGGTGAAAGCGATTTATAAAAAATGTTCAAAAAAAAAGAGGTAATCAAACGTTACCTCTTTTTTTATCCTCCAATTAAGGACATTGAATCTAAATCTTTATTATGGTTTTTCTCTTCATCAAAACCTGATGCCTTTTTCAAGAGTAAATGTTCTTTTACTTTTTCAATAACTTCTGCATCAGAACTCCCACTTCTTATCACTGACTTAAGGTCCATTCCCTTTTGAGAATATAAACAATTCCTCAACTCACCTAATGAGGTAATTCTCAAACGATCACAAGTCCCACAGAAAGTTCTAGTAAAAGCCGGTATAATTCCTAAAGAGCCTTTAAGTTGACCTGAAGAATAGACTTTGGCTGTTGAAGAACCATCTAATTCTTTTAAATCTACAAACTCCTTCTTTAGTTCATTTTCTATATCAATATAATTCCAGCTCTTGGAAACCTTTTTCCCTTTACCATTGAAAGGCATTTCTTCAATAAAACGAACTTGAATAGGATATAATTTTGCAAAGTTGGCCAATGGTATGATTTCATCCGTATTTTTACCTTCCATCACCACCATATTCACTTTCACCTTAAAGTTTTTTGCGACCATTAACTTCAGTGATTGCATCACCTTATCAAAATCGTCTCTGCGTGTTATTTCAAAAAACTTCTCTTTTGAAGTGGCATCAAGACTCAAATTGATATTTTTAATCCCTATCTCTTCAAGTTCATCCAAGTATTCGTCCAAAAGAACTCCATTAGTGGTAATTGCCACCTCTTTAATTCCTTCAATTTTCACCAATTCCCTCAAGAAATGAATTAAACCTTTTCTTACGAATGGCTCCCCTCCTGTAATTCTGACTTTTTCAACTCCATTTTCAGCCAACAAACTCACTAACCTCAACATTTCTTCAAAAGACAATAATTTATCTTTCTGAACAAACTTCATATGCTCAGGCATACAATAGGTACATCTCAGATTACATCGGTCAGTTACTGCCAATCGTAAATATTTGATTTGTCTTTGAAACTTATCTGTTAACACGCTATTCAATTTGTGGTGAATGAATGTGCAATTTAATAAATAAATAGGTCTTGTACTCTGCTATTTAGAATACAAGACCTAATAATATATAAGAAATGATTAAAAATCTTTTATAGAAGATCTTTGCTTGTCAAATCTTTATAAACTTCCCAAAGCACTAATGCTACTGCCACTCCAATACAAGGCTGAGCAACAAATACAAATAAGAACATTAGATAAGGGTTTGGAAATATGATATATGGAATAGAGATTGCCAAACCTACAATCACTAACATACTTTCTATAAATACTTTTCTCATGTTATTTAGATTGTTCTGCTGAAGCAGCAAGTGTATTAATGTAATCTTTTACTTCTTGAGCATTTACAACTTCCTTCACTTTAGGATCCGAAAGCCATTTGTACTCTTTGCTACCTGGCGTTCTTTTTGAAGGCTCAGGGTGTGCTCTACCATGACAGTTCAAACATGAAATTGTAGGATCATCACCCAACAAATTTTCAACTACAGGAGCGTGCTCGTCAACAGCTTCAAAAGTTCTTGAACCTTGGTGACAACCATAACAGTTCATAGAATTAAATTCACCTCTATAACGAATAGGTTCTGTATATGTTTTAGTTACATAACGCATTAAGTGACGGTAGCCATCCAACTTTGCTTTCATTGTACCTTGAAAACCATAATCTGCGTGACAGCTATAACACTCATGCTCAGCAATCCAACCGTTTTGATAATGTCTTGATGCTAATGTCTGAGAATGAGAATCGAACATCATATCATTAGCCATTGGTGACATCACGTGGCAACTTTGACACGTTGTTGATTCTTTTGAAGACACAAAAACGTGATAATTACCTAACAATAACGCCAACAACGGGAATACAATGATTCCAAAAAGCACCATAGATCTAACTTTGGCACTTAACTCATGTCTATTAGCTCTTAATTGATACAGCAATATAACTTCTACGATGAGCACAAATATTGCCAATACATCTAATATTATTTCCATAAATCTAAAGAAGTTAATTTGTTATACCTTTTTTACTTTGATCGCAGTCACTTTGTAATCAGGCTCCTTTGAAATTGGATCATGATCATCTGAAACTACATTGTTCACTAAGAATTTTGCATCATAGAATGCACCAAAGACAACTCCTGGCGTTTCGTGATCAGAAATATCCACGATACCTTGCATCTTACCACGACTACTTTCCACCTCAATTTTATCTCCTTTCTTCACATTATTCAAACCAGCGTCCTGAGGATGGAATACAAAACGACCTGGACCAGCAGAATGCTTCAGTTCGGAAATTCTATAAGTCATCGTACCAGTATGCCATTGTGAAATCACACGACCAGTGGTTAAGAATAATGGCTTATCTTCAGATACATCTTCTACACCTGCTTTATAAGGCCTTGCAAATACTACAGCCTTTCCGTCAGGTTTTCCATAGAAATGAACTTTATGTTGATCATTGACATGCTTGTCAGCAAAAGGGTCTCCTTTGATATATCTTCTTACAGTACCCGGATGATCTTCCGAAGGACAAGGCCATTGAATACCTCTCTCCTTCTTCAAGCGATCATACGTGATACCACTGAAGTCATATTTACTTGCTTTAGATATATTTCTATACTCATCCCAACACTCATTCGGTGTTTTATAAGTAATCAAATTACCTTGTCCCATTCTGTTGGCAAAATCAACCAAAATATCAAAATCTGAACGAGCGTCACCCACTGGCTCTCTCAGTTTTTCGATAATTTGATATCTTCTTTCTGTTTGACCGTAAACACCTTCTTTTTCAATATAAAGTGCCGCCGGTAAAAGAATATCTGCAAACTTAGCTGTTTCTGTATCCGCAAAGATTTCCGATACTACTAAGAAAGCTTTTTCCATTCCTTCTCTATAATATTGGTTGTTTGGCAAACTTTGTGCTGGGTTCGTACACATAATCAACGCTGCTTTCACCTCGTCTTTTACCATACCATCAAACATTGCTAAAGCATGTCTACCAGGTTTTGGAGCAATAGTACCTTCAGGAACTTTCCATAATTTCTCCATCTCTTGACGGTGTGTTCCATTGGCCACTAATCTACCGTTAGGCAACAAATGAGCTAATGAGCCAGTATCTCTAACACCTCCACAAGCATTCGATTGCCCTGTCAGTGATAAAGGAGTAGCACCTGGACGACAAATTTGACCTGTGATTAGGTGAAGGGAATTAAGAGTGTTATTCAAGAATACACCTTGTACTCTTTGGTTAATACCCATAGTCCATAAAGACATCGTTGCTTTTGAGCTAGCAAATTGATAAGCCACTTCTCTGATTTCTCTTGGAGTGATACCTAATTCATCCGCTACTTTCTCTGGACGGTACTCCTTCAAAAACTCCTTGTATTCTTCCAAAGAGATCTTTTTTGCACCATCATTAAAGCTAACATGCTTTGCAATGAAATCATCATCCAATAATTCCAATTCTGACATTACTGAACACATTGAGTTCAATAATAGCATATCTTTACCTGGTAAAACCGGAAGGTAAATATCTGCACGTTCAGCTGTCTTTGTTTTTCTTGGATCTACAACTATAATTTTCACATTCTTGTTGGCTTTCTTACGCAACATGATGCGTTCCCATAATGGAGGGTGACACTCATAAGCATTAGAACCAATTAAGAAAAATGTTTCAGCATGATCGATATCAACATACGCCCCAGGAGGTTCATCTTTACCAAAAGTCTGTGTATATCCAACTGCAGCAGAAGCCATACATAAACGTGGGTTACCATCAACATTATTTGATCTTAATCCCGCCTTAAATAACTTATTTGCTGTATACGACTCTTCGATTAATAGCTGACCAGAACCATAATAGCCAATACTTTCTGGGCCATGATCCTGTAATGCTTCTTTGAATTTAGAAGTCATCAAACTCATTGCTTCTTCCCATGAAGCCTCAACGAATTTACCGTCCTTCTTGATTTTTGGAGTTTTCAATCTGTTAGGATCCTTCATCAATGAATCTAACATTGATCCCTTGATACAGATAACGCCCTTATTGTGTGCTTCCTGATCGCCGCGTACACGAACTAACTTCTCTTTGTTCATTCCCAGCATCACGCCACAACCTGTACCACAGTATCTACATACTGACTTGTGCCATGACTTCACTGGACCTTCATCAACAATTAATTCGGTAAGCCCCCAACCACTGAGGGCAGCACCACCTACAGCTACTGTACCTCCAGTTAGTTTTAAAAAATCTCTCCTCGATAGATTCAGATTCTCTTTGTCGTTTTGTTTCCCCATTGACAATAAGTATTAAATTTTCATTTACATTTATATGTATCTTTTTCCTCTCAGAAATTAATAATTTTAGAGTTACGATGTAAATTTGTGATACAATTTCTCATAAAAACATGATGATAGTCATACCTTTCTAACTTTATTGTTTATTCACAAAACATTTTTCAGCTAAAATTGCTATGCTATTTTTTTTAAGATATTTTAGCGCAGTCAATATTAATCTAACTTAATTTATAGTATGTTAAGAAAATTACTACTACCTGCATCAATCCTTCTGTTACTGAGCAACTTCGCTCTAGCACAAGACTTTTCAATTGATGCTCAATTAAAGCCTCGTTATGAACATAGAAATGGATTTGGTGCACTAAGACCATCTAACGGTGATCTTGACCGTGCAGCAGATTTTGTATCTCAGAGAGCAAGACTACGTTTCTTATTTAACGATAAGAGTGAGAAGTTCAAAATGGGATTCTCAGTACAAGATGTTAGAACATGGGGTGAAATCAATCACTTTGCCAACAAAGACAATGGAAACTTCCATATTCATGAGGCTTATGGTGAATTATTATTTACTGAAGCGTTTTCAGCTAAAGTAGGTCGTCAAGAGTTAGTATATGATGACCACAGAATCTTTGGTTCAGTAGATTGGGCTCAGCAGGCAAGAAGCCATGATGCATTAGTTTTAAGATATGAAAAGAGCTTTAAACTACATGCAGGTTTCTCAATTGCAACTACTGGCGAGTCTAACTTCTACTCTCAGAATTTAGCCAATTCTTATAAAGCAATGCAATACTTATGGTTCCACAAGAAATTTGAAGAGTTTAAGTTATCTGCATTATTTATGAATTTAGGCCTTGAGCAAACAGATGTAGCTCAACCTAATAGAAATGATTTCCAAACTGTTTACCAACAAACATTAGGTGCACACGGTGAATGGAGACCTGGTAAATTTGGCTTAAACGCATCTGTTTACTATCAATTTGGCAAAACTGGTGTAGGTGCAAATGAGCAAACAATTGGAGCTTACAATGGTCTACTTGAGTTATTATTCAACCCTAATGACAAGTTAGGTTTCATTTTAGGTGGTGAGATCCTTTCAGGTACTGCTTACGATGCTGACGCTGGAGACAACAATTCATTCAACCCTTATTTTGGCACAAACCACAAATTTAATGGTCACATGGATTACTTCTACGTAGGTGGAAGAAACCCTAATGGTGGTCTTACAGACATCTACATTGGCGCTACTTATAAAGTAAACGATCAATGGAACTTCTATGGTAGATTACATCAATTCATGTCTGCTGCAAAAATTACTGATAACAATGGAGCAGAAGTTGACAGTAACTTAGGTACTGAATTCGACTTAATCATCAACCATAAATTCAACAAGTACATCACTATCCAAGGTGGTTGGTCAGGTATGTTTGCAACAGAATCTATGCAATATGCAACAGCTGCTAACAACGGTGGTGACCACACTAAATTCAACAACTGGGGTTGGATGGGCTTAGTAATCAAGCCAACTTTATTCTCAACAAAAAAGGAAGCTAAAAACTAATTCTTTATCAAAGAAAAGTTTTATAGTTCAACATATAAAAAGGTTATCTCAGCACTGAGATAACCTTTTCTTTTACAATTAATTTTACATCAGATTATTAGAGAACAAAAAGAGCTTATGATCTTTAAACCATAAGCTCTTTTTGATTAAATCATTATCAACTATTAATACAAAGTTCTAAACTTAATTGTATTATCAATTGATCTTAAATCTTCTAATAATTCAGGCTGATACGTCTGATCAATATCAGTGATTACATAACCTATATCTTCATTCGTCTTTAAGTATTGACCTAAAATGTTACAACCATGCTTTGCAAACACGTTGTTCATTTGTGCCAAAATACCTGATACGTTTTTATGAATATGAAGCATACGATGTCCATTTTCCAAACGAGGCAATTGAACATTCGGGAAGTTCACACTGTTAAATGAGCTACCTGTATTTACATACTCAATCATTTTACCTGGTACAAAGTCCGCGATATTTTCTTGCGCCTCTAAAGTTGACCCACCAATATGAGGTGTTAAGATCAAGTTATCTACATCTTTCAATGGTGCATCAAAAGTATCATTGTTGTTCTTTGGCTCAACAGGGAACACATCAATTGCAGCTCCTGCAAGATGTCCACTCTGTAACGCTTGTTGTAACGCTTCCAATTCAACTACAGGGCCTCTCGCTAAGTTAACAAGGATTGCTCCTTTTTTCATTTTAGCAATATGCTCACCAGTAAAGTATCCTTTATTTTCAGCACGACCATCAACATGAAGTGAAACCACATCACAAGTAGAAAGTAACTGATCTAAAGAATTCAGTTTTGTTGCATTACCTAATGCTAGTTTTTCAACTACATCATAGTAATACACATCCATACCTAACATTTCAGCAAGAATAGATAATTGTGAACCGATATTACCATAACCAATAATACCCAGTTTCTTACCTCTTACCTCAAAACTACCATTTGCAGACTTGCTCCACTCTCCTCTATCCATCTGACGCATTCTTCTTGGAATTTGACGCATTAATAAGATAATCTCACCAATTGCCATTTCCACTACTGAACGAGTGTTACTAAAAGGAGCATTAAAAACACTTACACCATGATCTGTGCATGCTTGAAGATCTATTTGGTTAGTACCGATACAGAAAGCACCTACTAACATCAAACGATCTGCCGCTTCTACTACTTTACGTGTAAGCATCGTTTTAGAGCGAATACCTAAGATATGTACACCTTTGATTTTCTCACAAAGCTCATCTTCATCCAAAGCACCACCTAATAATTCTACTTGGTAGCCTTCGTCTTCTAATTTCTGTTTTGCGTCTTTATGGATATTTTCCAGTAATAATACTTTTATTTTACTCTTTGGGAATGAAGTCGCCATAGGATGTTTAATTGAATATAGTATTTCATCAAAACTACTTGCCTCAACATCTGCTTTTGCAAGTACTTTTTCTCTTTTAATATTTTCCGTAAAAGCATAGAATGTTTTCGCCAAACCTGCTTCTCTAATTTCATAATCAGTATAGCCATCACCGATTACAAGAACCTCACCATCCAATGACAGTTCTTCCATCAGTTTCACTTTACCTTTATGTTCCGATAATGGGTTTGAAGCATCAAATCCAGTCACTTCATCTTTATCATTATAAGTAAAAGTATTGGCATAAATATTTTCTTCTTTAATACCAAAATCTTTCACTACTGGAGCAATAAAATCTTTAAAACCAGAAGAAACAATCAATACATTATCTTTCTCTTGAGAGAAGAATGCCTTGTTTCTCTTTACTGATTCAGAAACTAATTTTTTAAGCTCTGATGAAAGTTGATCTACATCTTTCTTCGTTGCATCCAATAAGGCCAATCGTTGCTCTAAAGCTTCTCTAAAAGACAACTCACCAGCCATTGCTTGATCTGTAAGTTCTTTGATCTTACTCCCAATTTCTTCCTTTTTGTCAGTACCCTCATAAAGTATATCACTCAATACGTCAAGTGCTTCAACTTTAGTAAACGTACTGTCAAAATCAATTACAAAAAATCTCTTATTCGCCATGTTCATTTGTCTTTTAGTTACAACCGCTGGTCAAAAGTATCATATAATAATGACATTTGAATATATTTTAGGTATTTATTGTAATTTTCGTAAAAAAAAGAACTCTTTTTTATACTTATTGAACATTTTTCAGCTTTCTTTCTCAATTTCTTCCCGTATTTTCTTCGGTAATTTATTGTAGACCAAGTCATAAGAATGGTCTATAGCTTTATACATTTCAGCTTCAGGAAGGTCACTAAAAACTGTGATAGTATTCCAATGCTTTTTATTCATATGATACCCTGCTTTCACTCCATTATATCGCTCCCTCATTTCTAATGCTAACTCTGGATCACATTTCACATTGAAACTCTCAAAGTTATCAATATCGGTGAGCGTAAACATTTTCCCGGCCACTTTAAACACCAAAGTTTTCTCATCAAAAGGAAACTCTTCAGTCACTGACTTTTTGTTTAAACAATAATCTCTAAAATCTTCTATATTCATTTCTTAAAATTTAACAATTAGTTAACATTTATAATCCTCTAAAAACAAAGCACATAAACAGAAAATCAACAACGTAAACCTTATAACACCCTTTCACTCTGTGAATTTTCCTTTCAAAAGTTAAAATTTCAACCTTACTTTGTGGCTTAAAATCTAGCAAATATTCTAAACAATTCACCGACTACACTGTTTAAGCTCTATACTTAGACAAATTACAATTATGAAATACTTTCACCTTATTTTTTCAATTTTTATAATCTCTTCGACAGCATTTGCTCAGAAGGGTATAATCAGAGGTACTGTAAGCGAAAAATCTAACAACCAAAGCGTTCCTTATGCCACAGTAGTTATTCAGGGAACGTCTACTGGTGCAACAACAAAAGAAGACGGTTCTTATGAAATCAAAAACCTCCAACCTGGTCTTTACAATTTAGTTGTAAATTACGTAGGTTATGCTCCTGAATCAAGAGAAGTTGAAGTCTCTAATTCACGACCTGCTCTTGTTGATTTTAAATTAACTTCATCTACTCAAGAATTAAATGAAGTTGAGGTTGTAGCAAACGGTTTTTATAAATCTGATGAATCTCCTGTTTCAGTCCAAAGAATTGGTGTTACGGAAGTAAAAAGAGCACCAGGTGCAAATAGAGATATATCTAGAGTATTACAATCGTTACCTGGTGTTGCATCTACAGCTTCTTTTAGAAATGACATTTTAATTAGAGGTGGAGCTCCAAACGAAAATAGATTTTATCTTGATGGTATCGAAATTCCAAACATTAATCACTTTGCCACACAGGGAGCTTCAGGTGGACCTGTAGGTATGATCAATGTTGATTTTATAGAAAATGTTGAATTCTACTCTGGTGCATTCCCTGCGGGAAGAGGCAACGCTTTGTCTTCAGTAATGGAATTTACTCAAAAAGATGGCCGTACAGATCAACATACCACCAATGTAATTATTGGCACTTCTGATATTGGTGTTACATTTGAAGGACCTGTCACTGAAAAATCTTCAATTGTAGTATCTGCTCGCCAATCTTACTTACAAGCTTTATTCAGCGTTTTAGGACTTCCTTTCTTGCCTACTTATAATGACTTTCAGTTAAAGTACAAATACAAGCTAAACCAAAGAAATCAAATCTCAATTGTAGGACTTGGCGCCATTGACCGTTTTAAATTAGCGGATTCACCTGGTGACCCTTCCGACGAAGATTACGAACAAAACCTTTATACATTAAACAACACCCCTGAACAATCGCAATGGAATTACACAATCGGTGCTAAATACGAGCACTTTAGAGATAATTCAACATTTACTTTTGTAGCTTCAAGAAACATGTTGAACAATGCTCAGTACAAACACCCCGAAAATGACACGAGCCAGCCAAGAATTTATGATTACAAATCACAAGAGATAGAGAATAAATTCAGAGCAGAAGGTGTAACATTCACTAATTCAGGATGGACATTCAGCTATGGATTGAATTATGAGTACGCGATGTACAACAACAGAACAGAACAAACACTTTACGACTTTTCTTCTGGCGATTTGGAAACGATTAATTTCAAATCAGATTTAGGCTTAAATAAATGGGGTGGTTTTGCTACTGTAAGCAAAAAGTTTATTCAAGATCAACTTACTCTCTCTCTCGGGGCAAGAGTAGATGCGAATGATTACTCGAATAGTATGTCAAATCTTTTAGATCAATTCTCTCCAAGGTTCTCCGCTTCTTATCAATTTACACCAAGATGGAGTTTGAACTTCAATACAGGCATTTACTATCAACTTCCTACTTACACAACATTGGGTTATAAAGAAGGTGAAGATTTCATCAATAAGGAAAATGACCTTTTATATATCAGAAACAAGCAATTAGTAGGTGGTTTAGAATATAAAATTCCTGAGAAAAACTTAAAGTTAACACTTGAAGGCTTCGAAAAGATTTACGATCAATACCCTTATTCTGTCAACAATCAGATTTCATTAGCCAATTTAGGTGCTGACTTTGGTGTCATTGGCAGTGAAGAAGTTACAAGTACTTCTAAAGGTAGATCCAGAGGTATAGAATTTATGGCACAGCAAAAATTCTACAAAGGATTTTATGGTATTTTCTCTTATACTTATGTAATGTCTGAGTTTACAAACGCAGACCCTAACAATTACGCACCTTCATCATGGGACAGTAGAAACATTGTGAGTTTGACTGGTGGTAAAAAATTAGGTAAAAACTGGGAGATTGGCGCAAGATGGTTATTCTCGGGCGGTACACCATACACTCCATATGATGAAGATGCTTCTATGCAAAGAGAAGTTTGGGACAACGAAAGAAGAGGTGTAAAGGATTATTCTCAAGTAAATACTTTACGTTTAGGACCTTCTCATCAATTGGATGTAAGAGTTGACAAGTATTATTACTTTGACAAGTGGAGTATCAACTTCTATTTTGACATTCAAAACCTTTATGGTTACAAAGCACAAGGACAACCAATTCTTACTACTGAATTAAATGCAGATGGTACTCCAATGGTAGATCCAAATGATCCTTCTAGATACGTTCCGAAGTATATAGAAACTACTAATGGAATTGTTCAACCTTCTATCGGAATCATCGTAGAATTGTAATTTTTTAAAAATATTGTATAAAAACCTTCATTTCTATCAATTTTAGAAGTGAAGGTTTGTTTTTTTATAAATTGTAGACTTATTTTGAAGTCACATACCATTTACATCTAGTAAGACGTAAGTGTTTATAAAGAAGAGGTAAGAGACTAGGCTCAATGACCCTCTAGCAACCATCAAATATGAAAAGGTGCTACATCCTAGCCTAATTATTAGGAAATATAAACGATAGAATATTTAGGCGTCTGAAAGTCAACACAAATACATTCTGCTCAATTATATCCACTATAATTACGCTACAAAAGGTCATCCTAAAATCTCCTACCCTCAATTTTCTTGTTCAATAAAAAAGAAAAGAAGGTAATGCAAGAGCATTTTTTCACATATAATAAAAAGTTCCAACTTGAATTAGGAGGAGAATTAAATGGCTTAACTCTCACCTATCAAACCACAGGACAGATCAATGAGGACCGATCTAATATCATCTGGGTTTGTCATGCACTAACCGGCAATGCTGAAGTTTCAGACTGGTGGAACGGTTTATTTGGAGACCAATCGATTTTCAACCCAAAAGATCACTTTATTATTTGTGTCAATGTGATTGGTTCATGTTATGGATCCACTGGACCTCTTTCCATCAATCCAGAAACAAACAAACCTTATTATGATACTTTCCCTGCAATCACAATCCGTGATATTGTAGCTTCGCTTGATCTACTAAGGAAAGAACTTAAGATTGAGAAAATCAATACACTCATCGGAGGTTCACTTGGAGGACAACAAGCTTTAGAATGGGCCGTTTCAAGTCCAGACTTAATGGAAAACCTAATCATTTGTGCTACCAACGCCAAACATTCTCCTTGGGGAATTGCCTTCAATGAATCTCAGCGATTGGCAATTCAAGCTGATCCAACATGGGGAAAACAAGATCCTCAAGCAGGCAGCAGAGGTCTTATTGCAGCTCGATCAATTGCGATGCTCTCTTATCGTAATTACAGCACTTATGAAAAGACACAGAGTGAAGACAACGAAACTGTCACTAATAATTTCAAGGCTTCTTCTTATCAGGAATATCAAGGAAAAAAATTACTCAGCAGATTCAATGCCTTCTCTTATTGGACACTTTCCAAAACCATGGACTCTCATAATTTAGGTAGAGGAAGAAAGTCAATTGAAGATGCTTTAAGCAGTATTAAAGCTTATACTCAAGTCATTGGAATTACATCTGATGTACTTTTTCCGGTTTCCGAACAAAGGTTTATCACTCAATATATTCCGAATGTAACCTATGAAGAAATCACTTCACTATATGGACATGATGGCTTTTTGGTTGAAACTCAGAAAATCGCTAATGCGATACAATCTTTCTTCAAACAAAAAGAGAAAAAGAAAATAATAATATAAAAGTTAGGCATACATTTTGTATATTGGCTTTGTAAGCAGTCATTATTGACATCAAACGAGTATCCATATTAGCCAACAGCTACAATGAAAAATATTAAAAGAAGAATCTTGTCATCAATCGCGCTACTAACTTTAGGTGCTTTAATTTACTCTTGTGCACCAGCAAACAGTGCGAGTGCAAACTACTTCCACAAAGAAAGAAAGAAGTATGAAATTATGGACATGCATTCAGAATGCCCTCAACTTGTTAACTCAAGACGATAATTTCATAGAAACATATTTTAAAATCCTTTTCTCATTAATCAAGTTTACATGAGGGAAGGATTTTTCATATCTAATACTCACGATAACCATAATTTTTTTATAATTTAGGTCGTCATAAAAAACCGTCATCATTTTTTTAGCAAAATATGCAACGTGATATTGAAATAGCAGAATTAAGAAGATTAACCCAATATATAGACGATAATTTTGATTACGACTTCAAGAATTACGCAATGTCTTCCTTTACCCGAAGAGTACGAAGAGTAATCGAACTGTATAAGTTCACTTCTGTAGAAGCTTTAATTAAGAAATTTAAAAACGATCCCGCTTTTTTTCAGGAGTTTGTTTCAGAGATTACAGTCAACGTTACAGAGATGTTCCGCGACCCTACTTTTTGGAGTTCACTGAGAGATGAAATTATTCCAGAAGTAATAAAGGAACATCGAAAAATTAGTATATGGCACGCAGGATGCTCCTCAGGAGAAGAGGTAATTTCTATGTGCATCCTTCTTAAAGAATTAAACTGTCTTGAAAGTGCTACAATTGTAGCTACTGACATTGACCAGTCTATTATAAATAAGGCAAAGAAAGCTTCATTTTCCTCAAAAAATATGGAGTTGAACAAGCAAAATTACGAACGCTACGGAGGGAAGCATGACTTCTTAAGCTACTTTGTTGAAGACAATGGTTTTTTCTATATCAAACCAGAGTTAATAGAACGAGTATCATTCAGAGTGCAAGATCTAGTCAAAGGAAATCCTTTTTCAAAGTTTGACTTGATTTTATGCAGAAATGTAATGATCTACTTCAACCAAACTTTACAAAACGAGGTACTTAAAAAGTTGCATGGCAGTCTTTTTAAATATGGTAACCTTGCTATTGGATCAAAAGAATCTTTGATTTGGTGTGATATTGCCAATAAATTTGTTGTCGTCAACAACGAAGAAAAAATTTACAAGAAGATCAAAGATTAACTTCCACACACTACTCAATGAAATCTTCATTTTTTCATAATAAATACAAGGGAATAGTGATTGGAGGTTCCGCTGGCAGTTTTAAACCTATCACAAAACTGCTCGCAGATTTACCAAAAGATTTTCCTATTCCTATTTTTCTATGTCTGCATCGCCTAAAGCATGTTAGGCATGGTTTTATAGAGGCTTTATCAATAAAGAGTTCAAAACCTATTTTTGAACCTCTTGATAAAGAATTAGTCCGACCAGGTATGGTATACTTGGCTCCTGCTAATTATCACTTATGTATTGAATTAGGCAATACAGTATCTTTATCAACAGAAGGTCTGATCAATAATTCTAGGCCTGCAATTGACCTTACATTCAAAACCGCCGCTTATGTATATAAGGAGAAACTTATTGGTATTCTATTTTCAGGAGCCAATAAAGACGGTGCTTTAGGAATGAAAGCCATTAAAGATAAAGGTGGTGTAACCATTATTCAAGACCCCGAGGAAAGTATGATGAATACCATGCCTCAGTCCGCAAAGCAAGTAACTGAAATAGATTTTTGCCTTGAAGCTGAAAAAATTACAAATTTTCTGTTAGATTTATACAAGGCTTATCAAAAATAGACGTTACTTATAAAGAGTTCTGAAACTTTTTCAAGCAAACTAATTAGTATTTTGAAAACAACGCAGAAAAGAACAAATATTAGAGAAAAGAACATCCACACGGTATATAAAGTCCCGGCGATTATCGTGGCTTCAATTTTTGTGTTTACTTTCTCGCTTATATTAGTATTAGAAAATCAGTATCCTAATATTTTATCACTCATTGGAGTTCTTGAAACAAAAGAGTTCAATAGAGAGACTTATTTATTGACTTTAGGGTATATCGATTTGGTATTTGTAATAGTATTAATCTACCTTATCTTCAATAGTAAGCAGGTGTTTAATATTATATTAGGAATCATTTTTATATTCCTATCCTTCTTCTCTACCTCGAAGTTGTATAATCTTCCTGAGCAGATATTGAGTGCGTTGGAGAGAAAAGATGATAAAACCTATCTACAGGTCATGGATTTGAGTGCTCCTACTTTTTATACATTAGGATTCACTTTTGCTATACTTGTATTCCTTTTATTCCGTCTTATTTCACAACTAATGAAAGATCCTGAGGATCACATCATTTATGTACCGAAGTACTTCTCAAAGGAGAATCAAAATAAAGAAGAAGAAGCAAAAGACACTTTCAGAGAGAGAGGTCAGCTGATCAAAAAGAACATACAAGCTTCAATTCTCAACAGAGATGAAGGTGATGATAAAGAGCAGACACTTTTAAATTCGATTTGCCGTGAATTCCAGGTAAGTACTGGTATTTACTACAAAACGAAAGTTATTGATGGTAAAAATATGATTTCCTTTTCGAAAGGATTCTCCTTTTATTTACCAGAATCGCAGACTTTGGCTTATGAATTTGGAGAAGGGCTCCCTGGGCAAGTTGCGGCAACTAGATCTTCGATCATTTCAAATACTATCCCTGAAAACTACATTAAAGTAGTATCAGGATTAGGAGACTCTACTCCTAACTCTCTAATGATTGCTCCAATCTTAGACGCTGAAGCTAATTTATTAGGAGTTGTAGAACTCGCCTCTTTCAGAAACTTCACACCTGAGGATCGTGAAATTTTGGACAAGGTGACAATTTGGTTTACAGAAAGTTAAAAATATTGATATAAACAGTAGGACTTTATATATATGTTTTTCCAAGACTTAAAGATACGTACTAAAATTACTATAATAATGTTACTCGTTGTAACTATTACTGTAGTAACTATTAGTTCCCTTTCTTATTTCCAAACTGAAAATTCAGTTGAAAGAAGGTTCTCTCAAACTTTTGATGTTATTAGTACACTGAAAGCAGAACAGATTGACCAAAAGTTCAAGTACATCGAACAAAATTTGAAGTACATGGCAAAATCTGCTTTGATTGTAAATAATGCCACAAAGTTAAAGTACCTTTTTCAATCCAAATCAAGATCTTATAAAGATTCTACTTATTACGAAATCAAAAGAAAGCTAGATAATGAGCTTTTCCCTAAGCAAATTGTGAATGGGTATTCTAACATTATCATCACCGATAACAAAGGAAATGTTTTATATACGAGTTACACTTTCCCTGCTTCAGTAATTGTTGGTGATAGAAATAAGAAATTTGAAAAAATCATTAAGAAGGCGAAGACAAAAACGTATTTCTCTGAACCTTTCAATACAGAAAAAGGAGCTCATATTTATGTAGTATCCCCTAGAATGAAATCAAGGTTTGGTGAATTAGGACACGTTATTATCCTTTACAGTCTCCAAAAGAATATTTATCCTATTGTTGAAAACAGAACAGGTCTTGGTGACACTGGTGAAATTCTTCTTTCAAGACTTTCTGATAATCAATCAAGCAATGTAACGATTATATCCCCACTAAAAGGCAGTCCAAACCTACTTACAGAGGTGATCAGCCTTGGAGATCCTTCAAACATTGCAATTCAAAAAGCCGCCAAAGGTGATTCTAAAGACTTTAGTTACGATATTGACTGGAGAGGAAAGAAAACAATTTCCTATTGGAACTACATCCCAACAACCAATTGGGGTTTAGTCGTAAAAATTGATTATGATGAAATTAAAAGCGGATTAAATGGCCTGATTAGAACATTCTTCTATACCGCCATTGTCATCATCTTTATTTCAATGATGATTGCCGTAATTTTCTCAAAATACCTTACAAGTCCTATCATTACACTTAAGAACAGGTTGAACCTTATTGCAAAAGGTATTCTCCCTCATGAAGTGGTCAATCTGATTCATAAAGATGAAATTGGGGAAATGTCAATGGCCGTTCAAGAAGTAGTGAACGGTATGAAAAGAACTGCAAATTTTTCAGAACAGATTGGTGAAGGGAACTATGATGCATCTTACACTTCCCTAAGTGATGATGATACATTGGGTAATGCCTTGATCAGTATGAGAGACAGTATTCAAAGAGCTGAAAAAAGAGATTCTGAACGAAATTGGATTATTACAGGTGAAGCTGAAATTGGACAGATCCTTCGTAATCATAATGATTTAGTAGAATTAGGCAACGAGGTAATTGCCTTTACAACTGAAAAAATCAATGCTGTTCAAGGTGCTTTCTATGTAGTTGAAGGAGCCACTGATGAACTATCATTAGACGAGCAAGAAATTCGACTAGTAAGTACCTATGCTTATAATAAGAAGCGTTTCCTTCAAAAGAAATTCAAATTTGCAGAAGGTCTAGTGGGGCAAGCCGCTATTGAAATGGAAATGATCTTAAGAACGGAAATTCCAAGCAACTTCTTATCGATCACTTCTGGTTTATTAGGTGAACAAAAGCCAAAATCCATTCTTATCATGCCTTTGATTGCCAATGATAAAGTATTTGGTATTCTGGAATTTGCTTCTCTGAATAACTTCTCAACAATGAAGTTAGATTTTGTAAAAGAAATCTCACACATCATTGCCCGTACGATTTTCAACATTAAGATCAATGAGAGAACTGTTAAGCTACTGAAAGAATCACAGCAGATGAGTTCAGAACTTTCCGTACAGCAAGAAATTCTCCGTCAGAATGCGGAAGAAATGGAAGCTACTCAGGAAGAATTACAAAGAACGAACCATCGTTTGGAGGAACAAGTTGAAGAAGTAAAAAGATCACAAAATAGATTACAATCCTTATTAGAAAATGCATCTGAGGTAATTACAATTTTTGATGAAAATGCAAAAATCAAATTCGTCAGTCCATCTTCTAAACATATCCTTGGTTACAAACCAGCGGACCTTATTAATCTTTCCTACTTAGACAACCTGCACAAAGATAGCGTAGATGAGATTAGAGATTTCATTCATTCTTTGGCCAACTCTAAGAACGAAGAAACACTAAGTGCACAGTACCGATACAAACTGCAGGATGGCCGATACATCTGGCTAGAAGCAACAGGTATCAACCTTACGAAAGACCCAGCGATCGAAGGTATTGTAATCAACGCACAAGACATCACAGAAAGAAGAAGAGCAGAAACAGAGAAGCGTATGCGTACACAAATGCAGGCTTTATCTGAAAACTCACTTGATCTTATTCAAAGGTTAAATAAAGAAGGGTTGATTTTCTATACAAACCCTATCATTGAAGAACTCACTGGCCTGTCAGCAGATTTATTCTTGAATCAGAAAATTGACAATACAGCATTACCAGAACATATTATTACAGAATGGAAAGATATGCTGATTGAAGTTTCTTCTAAGAAAGAAAAGTGTACACGAGAAGTTGAATTTCCTACATCAAGTGGAAATCGATTTATGACTGTCACCGCAATCCCTGAATTCAATGAGGACAATGAATTCGAGAGTGCACTTTTCGTATCCCATGATATTACTGAACGTAAAAAATCCGAATTGGAGATCTTGCTTAAAAACAAGAAAATTACAGAAAGTATTAATTATGCCAAGCGTATACAGGGAGCTATCATTCCGGAAACGGAAATTATCAAAAGAGACCTTAAAGATTGCTTTATTTTATACAAACCTAGAGATGTGGTAAGTGGTGACTTCCCATGGTATTTCAAAAAAGACAATGACGTCTATATCGCTGCCGTAGACTGTACAGGTCATGGAGTACCAGGTGCACTGATCTCTCTTATTGGTTATTTTATCTTAAATGATATTGTACAAAACAATCACAACATCTCTCCTGGTGAAATATTAGATTTACTGCATCAAGGGGTTACGAAAACCCTAAGACAAGACTCTAATACAAGTACTAGAGATGGTATGGATATTGCAATTGCAAAAATAGATGTTGATGCCAGAAAGATAGAATATGCAGGCGCACATAGGCCGCTATTCTTATTCAAAGCTGAAAGCAAAGATTTTATACAGGTAAAAGGAAATAAATTCCCGGTTGGAGGGGAATACAAAACAAGAACAAACTTTACCACTCACGAAATTCAATTAGACGAAGGTGATGAGATTTTCTTATTCTCGGATGGTTATCCAGATCAATTCGGAGGACCAGAAAATCGAAAATTTGGAGCTAAAAGAATCCGTGAGGTCATTTCCGATTCAGACCATTCTAATATGGAAGAGATTGCACATACACTTCACCAAACATTTATGGACTGGAAGGGCAATGCAAAGCAAACTGATGACGTTATAATGATAGGAATAAGATTTTAGTTAAGAAAACTTGTTAGTTTCCTACGTTTAGTTATATTTGAAAATATTTTTTTTACGTCTAAATTTAAAATTCGTAAGAATGAAGCTCCAACAATATTAAGTTGGTTTAATAATTTCTGTTCGGACATATGAAATACATCTACGAACTTCACAGGACAATGCTTGACAAAGATCTCATCCTCGTTTATGAAGGAGAGATTACGCAAGATATAACCAAATCTGTATTATCCATGGCGGAAAGGAACATGGACTCATATGGTGAACAGTCAAAGATCAAAAGAAAGGTCTTTAACGTTATGGTAGAGTGCTTGCAGAACATCAGTAAGTATGCTGTCCCGATGGAGAAACAATCTGACAAAAAAAACAGTGCCGTCTTTATGATAGGCAAAGAAGATAACTCTTATTTTATCACGTCAGGCAACCCAATACTTTCTAAGAATGTCAGAGACATTGCGAAAAGGTTAGAAAGAATTAATGACCTCGATAAAGACGGTCTGAAAGATTTATATAAAGATATTATCAAGAACGGTAAGATTTCGGCCAAAGGTGGTGCAGGTCTTGGCTTTATTGATATGGCCAGAAAATCAGGCGAGAAACTCCGCTTTGATTTTGAACCCATCAATGATGAGTTCACATTTTTTTCTCTTAAAACGACAATTCCAAGAAATCTAAAATAACTTTACATGAAAGTCCTTAATCTTGCAGGAACGGAGGATACGCCAAAAGTCATCTTGGACAAAGACAACGAACTATTCGAAATTTCGGGTAGATCACTTCCAGAAGACTCAGCAGAATTCTTTGCTCCTATCCTAAAGTGGATAGAAGAGTATGCTGAAAATGCAAATAGCTCAACAAAGTTTTTATTCAAACTTGAATACTTTAATACAGCTTCATCTAAGCTTATATTAGATGTGCTGTCAGCATTAGAAGAAATAGTAGGTACTACAATTGTATGGTACTACCATGAAGATGATGAAGATATGCAAGAAGCTGGAGAAGAGTTTGAAGAATTAGTAGAACTTGAATTTGAATTCGAAACATACTAATATGTAACTTTCTCAATAAAAAACACTTGGCTTTTCTTTTAAAACCAAGTGTTTTTTATATTTACTTAATAAATAACGGTTTTTGATGCAATATTTACCATCATTATTGCATTAATTAAATATATACTCAAAGGAGTGTATATTATTTTTTGTTTTGAATTGAATTTCCGAACTATTGTCGGCAATCTATGAGTGAAGAAATATTAAAGGCACTGACCCAACTTTTCGCTATCATCTCTACACAAGATGAGGGTTTAACAGAAACCGAAAGAAATTTCGTTATCAATTTCTTGAATCAAGAACTTGAGAAACGTTCTGTTGAAGAATATATAGAACTCTATGATCAGCTTATCAAAGATGAAGAAGATCGTATAGCAAAGAGAAAAGCAAAGGCTGCCAAGAAAAGAGCTGCTAGAGGTGAAAGTGCTGACGATACAGTATCAGATGCTGTATCAGTGAGAAACTCAGTAAGAACACTTTCTCTTTGTAGAAAGATCAATAAGACACTTGACCAGAAACAAAAAGTCATTGTTATGGTGAAGTTGTTAGAACTCGTTGCTTCTGATAAATCATTTACCCCACAAAGAATGGATATCATACACACTGTTGCAGATGTGTTTAATATTCCTTCTCCTGAATACAAACTCCTTGAACGTTTTGTCATTGAAACACACTCTTCAAAAATTGACAATGAAGATATCCTTATTTTTGATGATGAAATGCCTCCTGAAGGAAGTAAGATCAAATTTATTGATTCGGGCCTTTTAGATGGTGAGATTATTTTCATCAGACTAAAAAGTGTTGCCCTCTACTTCACTAAATACACAGGTAAAGACACTATTTACTTAAATGGTCAGCCTGTTGCATCAAATACAGTTCATTTATTCTCTCCAGGTAGTATTTTCAAAACTCCAAAAGGAGCACCATTATACTACAGTGACTTAGTCAATAAATACAACTCTGATGAAATTGGTGGTAATATCTCTTTCGTTGTTGAGAACTTAGAATATAAATTCCCTAATGGCCAAGTTGGTCTCCGTGATATTAATTTCGGTGAAAACACAGGACAACTTGTAGGTATTATGGGTGCATCTGGAGCAGGTAAAACGACATTACTGAATGTGCTCGCTGGTTTGGAAACGCCATCTAACGGTGAAGTAAGAATCAACGGCTACAACCTGCACAAAGAAAAAGATAAAATTGAAGGTGTTATTGGGTACATTGCTCAAGACGACCTTCTAATTGAAGAATTAACAGTATTCCAAAACCTTTATTACAATGCCAAGCTTTGTTTCAAAGATATGAATGAAGCAGAATTGACAGATAAAGTAAATGAGGTACTACTTAGTTTAGGTTTAGATAGAATTGCTCACTTAGTAGTGGGTAATGTTCTGAATAAAAAGATTTCAGGTGGTCAGCGTAAACGTCTAAATATCGCCTTAGAGCTTATCCGTGAGCCAGCGGTAATGTTTGTGGATGAACCAACATCAGGTTTATCTTCAAGAGACTCTGAAAACGTAATTGACCTTTTAAAAGAATTATCGCTAAAAGGAAAACTAATATTTGTTGTAATTCACCAGCCTTCATCAGATATCTATAAGATGTTTGATAAAATGTGGCTGTTGGATACTGGCGGATATCCGGTATTCTATGGCAACCCTATTGAAGCAATTACTCACTTCAAGAGTGCAGCTGGACAAGTGGATAGTGATCAAGGACAATGTAACACTTGTGGTAACGTAAACCCAGAACAGCTTTTCAATATCATTGAAGCACAAGTTGTGGATGAATACGGCGAATTTACCAACAAAAGAAAAGCAACTCCTCAAGACTGGTATAAAGTTTATTCTGAAACTTTCCAGAAAACTGAAGTTGAAGAAGTTCACGTGGACCCTCCTAAAACATTAAGAATTCCTTCTAAGATTAAGCAGACTGCAATCTTTACTATTCGTGATTTCCTTGCGAAGTTTAGTAATAAGCAATACTTATTGATCAACCTATTAGAGGCTCCTTTCTTAGCAGTTTTACTTTCTTGGGTAATTTATTACATCAAGAATAACGACTCCGATTACATATTCAGACATAATGAAAATGTTCCAGCTTATATCCTGATTGCAATTCTGGTTGCACTATTTATGGGTATGACAGTGAGTGCGGAGGAAATTATCAAAGACAGGAAAATAAAGAAAAGGGAATCATTCCTTAATCTAAGTAGGTCTAGTTACCTCTTTTCAAAGCTGATTATTCTTTTTGGATTCTCTGCAGTACAAACATTCACTTTTGTACTTATTGGTAACACTATCCTTGAAATTCCTGACTTGACATATCAGTATTGGTTGATTCTATTTACTGTTTCTTGCCACGCCAACCTTATTGGTTTAAACATTTCATCAGCCTTCAATTCCGCTATTACGGTTTACATATTAATTCCTATTCTACTCATTCCTCAAATGATTTTGAGTGGTTTAATATTTGACTTCAGCAAATTGAATAACACAATTAGTGAACATGGCAAAACGCCACTGATTGCTGATATTATGGCTTCAAGATGGGCATACGAAGGATTATCTGTAGAGCAATTCAAAAACAACAGATATGAAAAACCTTTCTTTGATGTTGACATGAAGTTGAGTCAAAGTAATTATAAGAGTGCTTATTGGGAACCGAGAATGGAGGAAATCCTTTACAATGCTCAATTAAACAGTAAGAACACGAATGACAGTACAGCTAAAATTTTAGCAGATGATATTCTTACTCTTACAAATGAGATCAATTCAGATTTATTCTTCACGACGATGGAAGAAAAGAAAGCTACTGTAATGGCCTTCATGGAAGATGGTAAAATCACTTCAAGCGAAGGTAATCAGTTCAGAAAAATTCTTTATGAGTCGTCCATTTTTTATAATGATTTCTTGATTAAAGCAGAAGAACAAAGAGATGCTAAAATCTATGAAATGAAGAAAGCTTATGGTGATGACTTTAATTTATCTGAATCAAAAGATAAATATTACAATGATCAATTAGAAACTTTTGTGAAAAACAAAACTGTTCTTAATAGAACTGTTGTTGATCATAATAGAATTGTGCAACTTATAGATCCAATTTTCTTTATTAAGGAGAACACAGCCGGAGTTTTGGATTATAGAACTCACCTGTTTGCTCCCGCAAAGAAATTTTTTGGCACATATATTGACACATTTACATTTAATGTACTGTGGATTTGGATGATGTCTATTCTTTTGTACTTCTCCCTTTATTTTGAATTATTGAAGAAACTGATAGAAGGGGTTGAAGTAATTTTTACAAAGATTGTCTCTAAAGAAGCATAAACACAACTGTTAAAAATATCCTCATATATTTTGGATAGCAACTATCTTAGAAAACCGGAATAAGATGAAAACCAAATATCTTAATACATTAGCCGCATCGGTACTCTTAGCTTCCTCGTTCGCTCAAGCTGGAGAATTACCTATTGAAAAAGTAAAAGACACAAAAGTAGGGGTAGCCCCTTCTCACGTTGAACAAGAAATATTACCAGTAGGTGAAGTACTAGAATCTATCCCTTCTCCTCTAGAGATTTCTGTTTTAATTAAAGAGAATGGAACAGTTTACAATAAAAGCGATTTAAATGCACCTGACGCTGTTTCAAGATATAATACTACTTTTCAAAAAGCACTAAACTTAGGTATCTATGGTACTGACCTTGGCTTTGCGAACATTTATGGAAAAAATCAAGATGCGATTAGTTTCTTAAACTCAGTAAAAGATCTTGCTGATGGATTAGGAATTGGGGCATTTTTTGATTACGAAACAATTAAAGAATTAGCTGAAAGTTCAAATAGATTAGACGAACTGATTCAGACTACAACTTTAAACTTCGAAAAAATTAATAATAACCTAGCTGAAAGAAAAAGAGAGAACGTTAGTGCTCTTATTCTTACAGGAGGTTGGATTGAAGCTGTTTACCTTACAGCAATGGTAAACGCACGTGAACCAAATGATCTTTTAAAAGATAAAATTGGTGACCAGAAAATTGTATTAGATCAATTACTTCTAGTTTTAGATATATATAAATCAAGCCCAGGATTTGAAGACTTGATTAATGACCTAACTGCTTTACAAGAGATCTATGATCAAATTGAAGTGGAGGTAATCGTAGGAGAACCTACTATGGAAGAAATTGATGGCGTACTTGTTGTTACAGATGGTACTAGAAGCGTAGTCCATGTAACAGACGGTGATATCCAAAAAATCACAAGTTTATTGAAATCTATCCGTAACAAGGTAATTAGATAATAAGATTACTTCTTAAGTGAAAAAATACAGAAAAATGAAAAAGATATTCTTAGCATTCTCATTAATCTTCGCACTTTTTGCATTCAATGAAGCTTCAGCTCAATGTAACGCAGAACTTTATGTAACGAAAAGTATGAAGGAATTAAACCCAGGTTTCCAATTCTCAAAAAGTTACAGAATTGATGGTAGAAATGGTACTAGACGTAAAATTGAGTACACTTGTGTTTTAGCAAAAGACACAAGCTACCAAATCACTATCTCAGGTAAAGACGGTGGTGCTCAAGGTCTAATCAGTACATTATACAATGCCAAAAGACGTAGAATTATTTCTAGTTTTTACAACAATCGTTTCTTAGGTACTTGGACTTACAAATGTACTTCTACAGGAATTTACTATTTGAGTTTTACTTTCAAGGATTCTAAGAGCTATTGCGGTGCTGCAGTACTTGGATTTAAGAGATAAAACATAAAAAAATACAATCAGGGCAGAAGAGATCAACTTCTGCCCTTTTTTTTGCTTTTTTTTTATAGTTTTGTAGGATGTAACTATAATGAAGTAAGTGAGTAATCACAATTAAAACTACTTCTATTCATATTTTATTTACACTAAAGGTGCGGTTAAGATGGACTTACTGTCGTTAAGAAATCAAATAGATGCTATAGACAACCAAATTCTTCGTTTATTAAATGAAAGAATGAATGTTGTAAAACAGGTTGGAGAGTTAAAAAAACACGAAAAAACAGCTATTTACAGACCTGAAAGAGAAAAATCAATCATTGATAGATTACACTCTATTTCAAAACAAGATGAAGGCACGTTAAATCATGCCGCTATTGAAGCCATCTTTTTGGAAGTTTTTGCAGTAAGTAGAAATATCGAATTACCAGAAAAAGTAGCATTTTTAGGTCCTGAAGGTAGTTATACTCATCAGGCTGCAGAAAGTAGATTTGGAGCTATGAGTGAATATATTTCACTTAAGACGATCAAATCTGTTTTTGACAATGTTGAAACTGGAAGAGTACGTTTTGGTGTTGTACCAATAGAAAACAACCAAGAAGGAACTGTTGCAGAAACAATCGATCAGCTTTGCTATCGTAATGTAAAGATCGTAGCCGAATTGCCGTTATCTGTAAATTTCACTTTGGCATCAAAAACAGATGATTTATCTAAGATTACTAAAATATATTCTAAAGATATTGCGTTTAGACAATGTAGACAGTTTATTGAAGATTACTTTGATGAAGACATCAGATTAATCCAAGTAGCATCTACTTCTAAAGCCGCCAAACTAGCACTTGAAGAAGAAGGAGCAGCTGCAATTTGCTCTCAAATTGCCGCCAAACTTTACAAGTTGCCTATTATTTACAATAATATTGAAGACAGTCAAGACAACACTACTAGGTTCTTGATTCTTGCAAAAGACCTTGTAAATCAAAAATCAGGTAAGGATAAAACGTCTATTCTTGCAAAAATTGGCAACCATCCTGGTGATTTGGCAAACTTCTTGGAAGAATTTAGACAACGTGATATTAACCTTACTAAAATTGAAAGCAGACCAGCTAAAGAGAAAGATAATTTCAAGTATTGGTTCTTGATTGATTTCGATGGTCACTATGAAGAAAGTAAAATTCAGGAAATTATTAGAGTATACCCTGATACCATTACCTTCTTAGGAAGTTACGTAAAGATGGTTTAACAGAATAAAAATAAATTTTGGTCGTTGTAAAGATGAGAAGTCTACAAAAGACCTAAATAATCTAGAATGAAAAGAAACTTTTTTATACTACTACTTTTTGGTTTATTAACCTCAAGTTATGGATTCTCGACTACCCCACCTTCTAAAATTCTTTCGAGTTTTAATAAGGTTCTTGGTGGTGGTAAGTATGATATTGGTAGAGCAATTGTAAAAGCTCATGACACCGGATATGTTATTGCAGGACGTTCAATTGGTACTAGCGGTAACATGGACATGAGCTTATGGAAAGTAGACGAAGGAGGAAATGTCATTTGGAATTTCAAATTTGGAGACACCGAAACAGAAGAAGTATATGACATCATCCAAACCAAAGATGGGGGATACATTACTGTAGGAAGCTCTGACTCTTATGGTTTTAGTGTTGACATCAAAGACACATGGGTGGTGAAAGTGGATGCTCGTGGTAAACTCGTCTGGAGACATACCTATGGCGACCAAGTTTCTATTGAAGAAGGCACTTGTATAAAAGCAACTGAAGACGGTGGTTATATCATCGGTGGAAAAATCATTACATTAGATAGTGAAGAACCAAGTGGTGATGCTTTTGTTCTTAAAATAGATAGCAATGGCACTGAAGAATGGAAAAAAACTTACGGAGGTGTCAAAAATGATGAAGCTGTAGATATTGCAATTTCTGAAGATGGATATACAATCATTGGAAATACTGAGTCTTCAGGGAAAGGCAAGTGGGATGTTTGGATGTTCAGAATTGGTTTAGACGGCACATTAAAATGGGAAAGAACCTATGGTGGTGGAGATACTGAAAAAGCCAATCAATTTGTTCAAACGCCAGATGGTGGTTTTGCCATTGTTGGTTATTCTTACACATTTGCAGAAGCTAGTTTAGACTGCTGGGTAGTAAAAACTGATGCTGACGGCCAAGAACAGTGGCATAAATCTTTTGGTGGATTAAGCTATGATGAAGGTAATGGAATCACTGTAACTAGTGATGGAGGTTTTGCTGTTGTAGGTTACACTGAAGTATGGGTGCCAGATGAATATGGAGATAATACTAGCTTGGACGGTTTCAATACATTACTTGTAAAACTGGACGCTAGCGGAAATAAACTATGGGAAAAATCTATTGGTGGAGTGAAAGAGCAAAGAGGTTATGATGTTCTTGAAGCCGCCAATAAAGATTTAATCATAGTTGGATCAAAGCAGACAAGTGACCAAAATAACTTTGGCATTTTATTGATAAGAACAAATCCGAATGGATCTATTTAAACTATCAGACCTCTGAACTCAAAAAAGCACTATATAGTTTCTATACTCCTACTTCTTTTATCTTCTTCAATATTTGCACAAAATGTAAGTATTGAAAATGCTGATAAACTTTTTGAAGAAGGTCAATATTATGAAGCTTTGACTATGTATGAAAAAATTGCAGTCAAAGACATCACTTCGTGCACTATAAAGTATAAAATAGGAGTTTGTATTTATCAATCTCCATTTTCTAAGGCTGATGCTGAACCTTATTTCAAATACCTTATAGATCACTCCTGTACAGATATACCCGCAGAAAAGTTCTATTATTATGCTACGTTGCTTCACTTCAAAGAAAATTATATTGAAGCAATCAACTTCTATAACGAGTACTTAGAAGCTTATGAAAACTCCAACAAAACGCCAATTTTTAAGGATGCAAGGCTAAAAATAGAGCAATGCGAAAACGCTATCAACTTATCCAATAGTGTCATTACAGGGAACACTATTTCATCACAGGTTATGGAAATCCCCATCAATACCTCTTATGATGAAAAGTCCCCAATCATTTCCAAATTAGATAACTTTCTAATTTTCAGTTCAAAAAGACAAAGAGACAGTTTTAATTATGTCTATGGTGATCAATATCGTTTTCTACCTGAAAAACTTCAAAGTAAAGACGATGACATTTACCTCTCCTACCGTAAAGGAATTCAGTTTCATCATCCCTACCCTCAATTCAACGAAGAATTTAGAGATATTTACCCTCTTTACATTCAAGATGGAGCGTATATGCTTTTGTATATAGAATATCCAACTGACCCTGCTGGAAAAGGGAATATCTATGAAACGAAAGTAAAGAAAGGAAGATGGTTAAAACCCAAAAAGCTAAATGAAAAAATCAATTCATCATACAATGAAAAGGGTGCTTTCTTGGCAAATAACGGTACAACAATTTACTTTTCTAGTGATAGACCTGGAGGTCAAGGGGGCTTTGACATTTATAAATCAATAAAAATTGGAAAGGACGATTGGTCTAACCCTATCAATTTAGGGCCAACCATCAATAGTGAATATGATGAGGTATTCCCTTTTATTCACAACGATAATAAAACACTTTATTATTCTACTAATGGTACAAAATCTATTGGTGGGTTTGATTTAGTAAGATCTGTAAAGGAAGGAGCTACATGGTCTAACCCTCAAAACTTGGGAATCACGATCAATTCACCTTACGATGAAGTGCAATTCTCTCAGATTCCAAGTAAAAGGTATTCTTACTTTTCATCCAATAGACAAAATAAAGATGCTATAGGCGGATTTGACATTTATTCTATTTTCAAACCTGTTCATAAGATGAAAAGGGCTATTGTAACAGGAAATATTGAGGTAGAAAAAAATGGTCAAAAAATCCCTATTAGTTTGACGGTGAAAGATCAGGATAATATTACTTATAAAAAGTATGTTTATGATCCAGATCCATCTACTGGAAAGTTCTTTATGATTCTTCTACCAGGGAAAAATTATACGATTACAGTCACTCATAATGAACTGGAGCTCTACAACATTAAAATTGACCTTCCGAAAGACACCTATAGATATCAGCTGATTAAAACATTTAAAATGAAAGATATTGTGGTGCTCAACAAAACTGTGGGTTATGATATAATCCCGCAGGAATCACAATTTGAGGTTACTACTTTTGATCAGATAAAAGATAAGAAAGAAGATATTGCGGATGCAAGATATGATGCACTGCTGATGCTGATGGATATGATTGTTGACCGAACTGATAAAGACGGTCTAGCCTCTTTGAATGCTTTAGATGACCCTACTTTAGATCCTGTTATCTCACAACAAGCAGAAGGCAGTCCAGATCCTTATTACACTCCTTTATTAGATCTCATTGAAAGAGCTTTTAATGAAGCAAATCCTGACCTTTTAACATCATTGGACAGTATGAGAGGTGATACTGGAGAAAAAGTAGTACGTTTATCTAAAGGAAATAAAAGTATATTAGATCAGAGGTATTATTTCATTGAAAATGAATTTGATATTTCTAGAGAAGATCAAAGAACACTAAACGACATCGCTTCATTTATAAAACCTAGAAATGATTTAAGATTAGAAATTATTCATTTCACTCAAGAAGACGATAATAACGAAATCAAAGAAACTGATACTTTAACTCAAATGAGAATCAATTCCATTAATAATTATCTTGCATCTAAAGGGGTTGAGCAATGGAAAGTTAGAGTTGTAGAAAAACCTAAAATGAGTTCAGACGACATTGGATGTCTGAAATTATCTATCATAATCAAATAAGTTTTGAAAAAACCTTTTCTAAACATATCACCACTTCATTTAGTATCTGTATTGACAGTTCTCTTTATTCTTGTGTCCCATCAAGAAAGTAGAGCTCAGTTTGATGAATATGAAAGAAAGGCCGGTATTATCAATACTTTTGCGAAATACGTCAACTGGCCTTCTAAAGCATTTGTGGAAGATGACAAATTAGTGCTTGGGATATTGGGAGATGATCCTTTTGGAGATGTAATTGATAATATGTTTAGAAAT
Organism: Flammeovirga sp. SJP92; assembly: GCF_001583495.1. Taxonomy (GTDB): domain Bacteria; phylum Bacteroidota; class Bacteroidia; order Cytophagales; family Flammeovirgaceae; genus Flammeovirga. The sequence continues at coordinate 262,523 of NZ_LQAQ01000061.1, forward strand.
AGGTATGTGAATGGCAGAGCTTGGGAAATCAGAAGAGCACAAACCATCAGAGAACTTAAGGGCTCACATATTGTTTTTATGGCTCAAGGCTTTAAAAACGAAGAAGTAAAAACATTTCTACAGGAAATTTACAGCAGAAACAACTCTTTTGTATTGACAATCGGCGACAATATCCCTAACTTTTGTAAAAATGGGGGTATAATCAATTTAACGCCCAATGGTCTCTACACTCTAAATATTGTTTCAGCTAATAAAGCGCAGCTGACTATTGATGTGAAGCTCTTAAATCTCGCAAGTGACATCATCCCTTATGACCCAGATTAAAAAAATATTATCGCAATCTTTAAGGTACAAACTTATTGGTATCATCATGTTTGTAAGTTTGATTGCATCTTCCTTTTCCACTATCCTTTTTTGTGCTTACGATTTCCAGCAGTATAAAGAAAACTTCATTAAGGAAACCAAACAATTGGCAAAGATTATTGGTGACAATAATGATGCTTCAGTTGAGTTACAGCAATTTACTCCTGCACAAAGAAATTTAAATGAACTCCTAAGTAATAACCCCCAAATTGTTACCGGAGTTATTTTTGATAAAGAACAAAGGCTGTTTGCAATTTATAGTAAAACGGCACTCTCACAAGCCAAAGAGAAAAATGATGATCTTTATAATAGGATTATTCTTGATAAAGACTGGCAGATTTCACACGCCGATTTTATACCTAGTTTCTCTCAAAACAACACCACATTTGCACTACTAGAAAATTTCCTGGATATCTATGTGAGTACTTTTGATGAAAATGGAAGAATCAACACCGTCTATTTAAGGTCTCAACTAACCTCAATTCGCGAAAGAATTACTACGTATTTTTTCATGTTCTTCTTGATCGTAGGTTCCGTTTTGATATTTGTATCCACGCTGTCCGTACCATTACAAAGAAGTATTTCAAAACCTATTCTTGATTTAGAGAGAACTGCAAATATCATTTCAAAGAAAAAAGATTATTCTATCCGAATCAAAGATCGTAGAGATGATGAGATTGGATTATTGATTGATGCTTTCAATGGAATGCTTTCAAAGATTGAACTTCAAAATGAATCATTAATTCACGCCAAGGAAGTAGCAGAGAGTTCAGCAAAAGCTAAACAGGAATTCTTAGCCAATATGTCGCATGAAATCAGAACTCCAATCAACGGCGTGATGGGGATGACTGATTTATTACAAGACACGGAACTGAACGATGAACAACAACATTTATTGAAAGTCCTGAAAAGTTCTGCTTCTCACCTTTTGGTTGTTATTAATGATATATTGGATATTTCTAAAATTGAATCTGGAAAACTTTCTTTCGAAGAACAAGTCATCAATGTAAAGGAAGTTACTTCTTCTATTTTGGATGCTTTTTCTATTCAAACAGATCAAAAAGGTTTGAATACTATCCTTGATATTTCTAAGAAAGTACCAGAGAAAATAGTTGGAGATCCAGTCCGATTAAAACAAGTACTCATCAATCTTTATTCAAATGCTGTAAAATTCACTTTTGATGGAAGTATTATTATTTCTGTCCGAAATAAGTTTGAAGATGATAATAAAGTTACATTGCAATTCTCTGTAAAGGATACAGGGATTGGAATTGAAAAGGATAAAATTGATCACATCTTCAATAGTTTTACACAGGCTTCTAATGAAACTACACGTAAGTTTGGTGGCACTGGACTAGGATTAAGTATTTCAAAACAACTTGTAGAGCTTCAGGAAGGAAAAATGTACATAGAAAGTACTGTTGATCTAGGAAGTACATTCTACTTTGAGATCACCTTCAAAAAGTATGAAGAGGAGGCAAAAGTATCAACAGATACATTGCAACAGAACAACTTAACCGAAGTAGTAGAAGAACCAACAAGCAAGCACATATTGCTTGTAGAAGACAATGAAGTCAATCAGATGTTAGTACTTCGTTTACTGAAGAAGTGGGGGTATGTTTCAGACTTAGCAGAAAATGGAAAAATTGCTTTAGAAAAGTTCAAAGAAAAAGATTATGACCTGATTCTTATGGATGTGCATATGCCTGAAATGGATGGATATTCTGCTACAAAAGAAATCCGAAACTCTTTCCCTGCCCACAAAAAAGATATTCCAATTATAGCCATGACGGCCTCTGCGCTGAAGGGTGAGTTTGAAAGATGCAAACAAGCGGGAATGAATGATTATATATCAAAGCCGTTTAAAAAAGATAATTTACTTCAAAAAGTTCAAGATTATACAAACTCCAAAGAACCACTAAAAAACGAATAAGAGAATAATCATTCATTTATTTTTTTACTTATCGCTATTTTTCAATAAAATATCTAGCGGCTAATTCATATCCTTTTAAGCCTAAACCTGCGATAGTTCCAACACAATTTTTAGCCATAAAGCTATTATGTCTGAATGCTTCTCTAGCATGAACATTAGAGATATGTACCTCAATTACAGGAGTCTCAACACCAGCAATAGCATCAGCAATAGCCACCGAAGTGTGTGTATAAGCCCCTGCATTTAAGACAATTCCGTCATAACTGAAGCCCACTTCGTGAATAATATCAACCAATGTTCCTTCATGATTACTCTGACGGTATTCCATCTCTGCTTCAGGCAGAGCAGCTTGAAGTTGCTCGAAATATTCTTCAAAACTTGTATTACCATAAATCGTTGGCTCTCTTTTACCTAGCAGGTTTAAATTCGGCCCATTTAAAATTAATAGCTTCATTTTATATATATATTATTAAATTGCTTATACAATACGGTCTAATATCGTTTAACACTAAACTATATCATTATACACTGCAAAACCAAATAAACTATGTTTATCCCAAGTATGCTGTTGAAGCAACTATACACACGTGGCAGCCTAAACAACACTGAACGTGGAATTGAGTTTTCGATCAAAAATAGACTCAAAGACGCTGAAATAAAAGAACTTCTCCATATTAAAATTGATGGAAAAGAAGTCAGCAAAGAAAAAATTGTTTTGCATACATCGAATACACAAGATGTAAAGGCAACTAGTATTAATTCTGATAACCGATTTGATTTTCCACTAAGAGCAGTGATTAAAATTGAAGTATTGGATCACCCTCAACTAGCTATTGAAAAACATGAAGTGGAAATTTCTGTAAAAGCATCTCCTTTTGGTTCCTTAAAATTTGCTGTAACTGATGCAATCACACTGCAAAAAGATACTGAAGTGAAGATCCCTAGAGACGAAATGGATGATTATGGTGAACCTATCATTAAAAAAAGACAGGAATTTGTAGAGGAATTTACAGGAGCTAAAATTGATCATATTGGAAAATATTCCATTGATCCACATGAATTAGGAGGAAATATCGAACACTTTACGGGAGTAGCGCAAGTTCCCATGGGTTTTGCAGGTCCAATTAAAGTAAATGGCGAACATGCTATTGGTGAATTCATGATCCCGATGGCTACAACGGAAGGAACTTTAGTTGCCTCTTACAATAGAGGAATGAAAGTAGCGAATATGTGTGGAGGAATTAAGGTTTCTGTTGTAGATGATGCCATGCAACGTGCTCCTGTTTTCGAATTTATTGACGCACGTGGAGCTAGAGATTTTGTAGCATGGATCAAACTCAATTTTGACAAAATCAAAGCGGAAGCTGAAAGTACTTCTTCTATCGCTGACCTTGTTTATATTGATCATTTCTTATCCAATAAATTCGCTTTCTTAAGATTTAACTTTAAAACTGGAGATGCTGCAGGTCAGAATATGGTTGGCAGAGCCACTTTTGCTGCTTGTAGCTGGATCTTAGATCAATACTCTGGAATTCAAAACTTCTTCTTGGAATCAAATTTTGCGACAGATAAAAAAGCGTCTCAAATCAATATCATGAGAACTCGTGGTAAAAGAGTGACGGCTGAAGTGACCTTGAAAAAAGAAGTTTTACAACAATATATGAGAGTTGATCCAGAGCAACTAGATCACCATTCTAGAATTGCCGCTATTGGCTCTTTCTTGTCTGGTGTAAATAATACTGGATTGCACTCGCCAAACGGCATCACAGCAATGTTTATTGCCACAGGACAAGATGTTGCGAATGTGTCTGAATCAAGTGCCGGTATCATTTATACTGAACTGACAGATAAAGGTGATTTATATCTTTCAATCACAATTCCTTCTTTGATCATTGCGACTTATGGTGGAGGAACGGGAATTGGCACCCAAAAAGAAAGTCTTCAGTTATTAGATTGCTACGGCAAAGGAAAAGCGCACAAGTTTGCTGAAATTGTTGCCGCAGTAGTTTTAGCAGGTGAAATTTCATTAGCCTCTGCTATTTCTTCTTCTGATTGGGTTAGTTCTCATGAGCAATACGGTAGAAACAGATAATACGTATTCTTACTATAAATCAAAACTCCCTGCCTGAACTTAGTTCAAACAGGGAGTTTTTCTATACTATTTATTTTTATAAATCTTCTGTGATAAAAAATAGTTTTCCTTCATAATGGAAAGTGACAGTGGCCTTCTCTCCTACTTCTTCAAGGTCATTACTCTCCTTATGAATATTGAATTTCGCATCGATTACTACTGTACCGTCTTTTCCTTCTTTAATTGTGAAGTTTTCCACCGAAAGACCATCACCATGATCTTTTAAATACACTGCAAACTCATCATTGATCATGGTAGTCACTCCAGCAAACTGCACTCCATAATCAGATGCATCTGTGGCATTTTCCCATTCACCACCTGAAGTATAATCTCCAATAATCTTTTTAGGTGCTTCAGTGGAAGTAGTCAAACCGATTGACAACATATTTCCAATAAACTCGTCTCCTTCATAGTCATCCAACTCTTCTAAGACTTTAATATCTTCCATAAATACCAGATCAAAGAACCTTCCAGATGAATCATTATCAAAAACTTCATTCTGTCTTCCTGCAGCACCTTTTATTTTAAATAATACCTCTCCATCAATACTCACACTTCCTTTTCCTGCAATAAAACTAGGAACATCATAATCGTCTTCATCATCCTTCTTGTACTCTCTTTCCACATGTTCCATTAATTCTTCATAATCTGCCCTAACCAAACTAATTGTATCAGTATAAGTCACACCTTCCTCTTCAAAACTTAATGTAAGGTCAATATTCTCTTCCGTTAAAGTTAAAAGGTTGGCTTGGAATATCTCATCCGACATTTTCACTTTCAGCGTTTCTTCAGTTTCATCAGTCCACTCCCAGATACCATTTCCATCTGAGCTAATAATAGCCCCATCTTTCGTAAAGAATACATAGAAATCATCTTCCGTATCTTTCCACACATTGGCTAAGAAAGCTGTTCTCTCTGAAAATTCCTTCTTATCCACCTCAATAGACATATTTATTTTTTCATCAGGATTATCTTCTTTAATTAGTTCAATTTGAATCTCACCATCCACATTAAGTAACTTCACAGTGCCATACCCCTCTAAATCGATTATTGTATCAGACTCTACAGTGTATTCTCCATAAAACAATAAATCTTTCTCTTCTAATAATGTTCTAGTATTTGAAGCTGTTCCTTGTACGGTAGCTAACCCCTCACTTGTAAACGCCATACTTGAAATTTCTCCTCCAGTAGTAATGTTCCAAGTAGCATCAAAATGTTCATTTTGGGTTAAATCTACGGTACCATTATCAAAAGTTTCTGGAGTAACTTCATTCTCTTCAGTAGTACATGAAATGATAAAAATTGATGAAATAATAAATAAAATAAGGTTTTTTAAATTTTTCATAGCGTATAGTTATTCGAGTTAAATTTTTCTATCTGTACGGAGAGGTTTGATAATGTTTTCAAAATGAGGGAATAATGAAGTTATATTCTTTAAAAAATACAATTCCAGAGAAAAAGTACGCTAAAAACACGTTTTTAAGGTAAGACTAATAGTAACGTATGAGATGATTTATTACTAAGTCAATTGAATATTACTTTCTAGGGTGAATGTAGGTTTATTCGCCTTTTAAATAGATTTGTTCCTCGGGTTTATATTTCCTAATATTGATAAGCCCTGCCATAATTATGGTCTAACCCCATTTTGCAGGACTTATTACATTTTTCAATGATCATCTATTAAAGCTAATTATGAACGTATTGAGTCATCTTCCTAAATTAACTAATACCCTACAATCACTTACTACTCCACTGAGCGATGTCGATTTTGAAGTGGTCAATAATCAGATTTTTGATACTCCTTATAAGAAAAACCTTCCTGTTTTTGATGACAACCTCTTTATTGACTTAAGTGCTAATAGTAGTTTTAAAATTAATGTATTTAATAGCAGTGATGATTTTGAAGATAATGAAAATGTAATACTTAATGAGAATCATCCCTATAAAAAGCTTATTTCGAATCATGCCATCATAGAGTACTTGATTGAAGGTCATTTGAAAGGCAATGCCAATTCTTCCGCCTCAAAATACTTCTCATTGGAAGCTGAAGGGAAACAAGATATTACAATCAATTGGTGTAGAGTGCATCCTAATCACAAAAGCACTGTGGAAACTATTGCCAACGAGGTGCATAGTTTAAAAGAGATTTTCACCGAATGCAAGAATAGTAATTTCTGGAATTCATTTGATGAACATGAAGGTGTTGGTTTTTCTTTAAATGGAGAATTTAAAGGGGCCTTATCTATTGACCTTGTAGAAGTTTTATCTTCCATCTTAGCACCTGTTTTTGCTCTTACAAGCTGTGGGCAATCCAATGCTTTTAATGTAGGTGCTTCCTCTGAAATTGGTTTCTCTTTTTCAAAGAAGGATGCTTTCAATTGTTTCATCAAAAAGACGGATGACCGTTTTCATATTACGCTTAATAAGCAAAAGAAAAGCTCTAAAGGAATTGGTTTATCCGCTTCAGTAGGCATTTCATTAGCTCCTAAAGCCATTGAACAAATTGAATCAATTATTGATGACTATATCATAGATTACCTTGGTGATTCTATTGAGAAGGTAAAAGAGAAAATACAAAACAATGCTGAAGATATTTATGTACAAGCCATTCTTCAAAAAATCGATATTCCAGCTTTAACACCTATCGAGGAAATAGTTGACTTCTTGAATGATTATGAGGAGAAGGTACAGAAAGCCAAAGAAAAGGTCATGCTTCTACTCAAAATGAAGTTGGAATTAGGATTAGAATATTCTTACAGAAAATCTGTTATGGAAAGCAGTATGCTAGATGCTTATGTTTCTAGTGACATTCTTACGAAGCATATTTCTTCATTACTGAAATTAGATATTTCTGATTTAATTCAAGAAAAGAGTATTGAAGTCAATCGTTATATGTCGGGTAAAGGTTTAGAGATTAGTAAATCTTTATCAGTGGGTGTAAAACTTGGGAATTGGAGCGTTGGACGTAAGGTTTCTCATAATGAAACATTCATCGACCTTAAACATGGCAGAGATGTAATTGAAAGAGAAGTGGCTTATGGTTTAGAGAAAAGCATCAGTTCAGATCTATCAGGAAATAGAAACGCTTCTTTTAATCTTGTATTAGATATTGAAACGCCTACTCCAAAAGAAAATTTATCGTATGATGACTTAGACTATTCACTAACACTTCAGAATACTTTTGAAGACGAAAGGGTTCAGGACAAAGATCAAAAAGGGATTCAACGTTACCTCTTTTCTTCTGTTATCTGGGGAATCATTGAGGAGGAAGAATATCAGTTGATTATTGATGTGATTTGGAATGAAATCAATGCTTCGAGTTATTATAAAATTGAAACCGTTTTCCATGTTCCACCTATCGTACTCAAAGATCTTCTGTTGGCTTTAGGTCAAAAAGTTACCATTGAGGATTTCTCAAAATCATTAGCAGTAGCAGTTCTTCCTACTAAAAAAGTGGAAAAGAGTAACTACTCTGATAATCGAAAAGCGTTTTACGGTCCGTTGTTATCCAATATGGTACAAAAACAATCCATTGATTCACTTTTAAATTCCCCTTATTACAAAAAGGAAAATAGAACATGGAGAAATAAAGACCGATTTATCAACCGATACAATCCAGACAGTTTCTTTGATCGATATAAAGCTACGCTCCTCTCTTTTAAAATTCTGAATACTTACTTTGATCAAAACGTCCCACTTCCAGAAGACTTAGTGAATTCTCCTTTAGATCAAGTTTTTGATAGAATGAAAGAAGTTTTTACGAAGACGAGTTCTGGAAAAAGAAGAAACAATGGTTTTGAGGAAAGATGGTTCGGGCATCTGCTCTATTCTACTGCAGAACAACATTTACCTGATAAAGCGGAGTTGATTGAAAGGTCAATGGTCATTAAATATGAGAACGGGGGAATTGAGCATAGTATTATTATTGGATAGCTTAAATTTCAATTTTTGCTGAATACAATAGTACACTACCCACCGTACACATAGTACGCTATTCACCGTACTGCTTGTACAATATACAGCGTACTATGTGTACGGTGAATAGTGTACAAGTACTACCAAGAAAAATGGTCGAAAGATTTAAAAATAAAAATCCCTTCCAAACTTAAAGTAGGAAGGGATTTTTGGTGTCTAAAAAGGTACTTAAATCAAATTGTAATAATTAAAATTTAAGCTTCTGCTTCTTCGTAATCACTTACTGGAATACAAGCGCAGATTAAGTTTCTATCTCCGAAAGCACTGTCAATACGACGTACTGTTGGCCAGAACTTGTTGGCTTGAACATACGGAAGAGGATAAACCGCCTTCTCTCTTGAGTAAGGAAGTGTCCACTCTCCTGTAATGGTCATTGCCTGTGTATGTGGAGCGTTCTTTAATACGTTCTCAACTGCATCCGCTTTACCGTCAATCACCTCTTGGATCTCTTCACGGATAGCAATCATTGCGTCACAGAATTGGTCTAACTCTGATTTGCTTTCTGATTCAGTAGGCTCGATCATCAATGTACCTGGTACTGGGAAAGAAACCGTTGGAGCATGGTAACCATAGTCCATTAAACGTTTTGCGATATCTTCCACTTCAATACCTGCTGGCTTGAACTGACGGCAATCTACGATCATCTCGTGAGCGTTACGTCCGTTGGCTCCAACATATAATACTGGATAATGCTCCTTCAATCTTGACTGCATGTAGTTCGCATTCAAGATCGCTGTTTTTGTAGCATTTGTTAATCCCTCAGCACCCATCATACGGATGTAAGCATATGAGATTGGTAAAATACTAGCAGAACCCCAAGGTGCTGCTGAAACTGCTGAGGCAGCATTTTCACCTACATTGTTGTCAATTACTGCGTGACCTGGCAAGTAAGGAGCAAGATCTGCTACCACACCGATTGGTCCAACTCCTGGTCCACCACCGCCGTGAGGGATACAGAATGTTTTGTGTAAGTTCAAGTGACAAACGTCTGCTCCAATGTTAGCAGGAGAAGTTAATCCTACTTGAGCGTTCATGTTGGCTCCATCCATATATACACGACCACCATTGTCATGGATAATTTGACAGATTTCAATTACTGATTCTTCAAATACACCGTGCGTTGAAGGGTAAGTGATCATCAATGAAGAAAGGTTTTCAGAATGTTGTTCTGCTTTTGCCTTTAAGTCTTCTACATCAATGTTACCTGCCTCATCACATTTCACGATCACTACTTTCATCCCTGCCATCACTGCTGATGCTGGGTTAGTACCGTGTGCTGATGAAGGAATAATAGCAATATTTCTATGACCTTCACCTTGTGCTTCGTGGTAAGCACGGATGGTCAATAATCCTGCGTATTCACCATTTGCACCTGAGTTTGGTTGTAATGACATTGCATCAAAACCAGTAATCTCACATAACCAAGCTTCCAAGTCTTTGAAGATTTCTTGGTAACCTTGTGCTTGCTCTTTTGGAGCGAATGGGTGCAACTGACCAAACTCTGGCCATGTTACAGGAATCATTTCTGCTGTTGCATTCAATTTCATTGTACATGATCCTAAAGAGATCATTGAATGTACTAATGAAAGATCCTTGTTCTCTAAACGCTTTAAGTAACGTAACATTTCGTGTTCAGCGTGGTATTGGCTGAATACTGGATGTGTTAAGAACTCTGATTCACGTTGTAAAGCAGAAGGAACTGCAACTTCAATATCATTGGCTAACGCCTGAACGTCTACAGGTACATTTAAATCTAACGCATCTTGGAAAATAGAAATAATATCCTCGATGTGAGATACGTCTGTCGATTGGTTCATAGAAAGACCGATCGTTCCATCCTCAAAGTAACGGAAGTTCGACATTCTTTCTTCAGCCAAAAGACGGATTGCTTTTGCTTGTAAAGGCGTTGTTTTAATTTTAACTGTGTCGAAGTAGTCTTTGCTTTCTACCTCAAAACCTAATTGCTCCACTCCTTTTACTAAAAGGTTGGCCATACCATGCGTACGGTAAGCAATTGTTTTCAAACCTTCAGGACCGTGGTAAATTGCATAAGCAGCCGCCATTACACCTAATAGTACTTGTGCAGTACAGATATTTGACGTTGCACGTTCACGTTTGATATGTTGCTCACGTGTCTGTAAAGCCATACGGTACGCTTCATTACCGTCCTTATCTTTAGAAATACCGATAATACGTCCTGGAATTTGACGTTTGTAAGCATCTCTAGTAGCTAAGAAACCAGCGTGAGGTCCACCGTATCCCATAGGAACACCAAAACGTTGAGCAGAACCTACTACAGCATCTGCATCCATTTTACCTGGCTCTTTTAAAACCGTAAGTGCCAATAGGTCTGAAGCCATAGCCACTAAAACACCGTTTTCATGCGCTGCCGCAATGAAATCAGTATAATCACTGATTGCACCGTTAGTATCTGGGTATTGTACTAATACACCAAATAAAGTAGGATCTGTAACATCTAATTCTGCTACCTCACCAATGACTAACTCTACTCCGATTGGAGTACAACGTGTTTTTAGAAGATCTAAAGTTTGCGGGTGACAAGTGTTTGCTGCAAAGAATTTGTTTGCTTGTTTTTTCTTCGCTCCTTTTCTAGCTCCATGGAACATGTGAACTACCTCGCCTGCTGCAGTCGCTTCATCCAATAGAGATGCGTTTGCCAATTCCATTCCAGTCAGGTCAGTGACCATGGTTTGGAAGTTTAAAAGCATTTCTAAACGGCCTTGAGCAATTTCAGCTTGGTAAGGAGTGTATGCAGTATACCAACCTGGGTTTTCCATGATATTACGTAAGATCACAGGAGGTGTAATCGTGTTGTAATACCCCATACCAATATAAGAACGGTAAACTTTGTTCTTCTGAGCAATTTCCTTGAACTGACGAAGGAATTGGTACTCAGTAAGTGGTTCAGGAAGGTTTAAAGCCTCTTTCAGGCGGATTTTTTCAGGGACAGTCTGAGCAATCAACTCATCAATATCTGATACCCCTAATGCTTTTAACATCTCTTCGATTTGAGTATGGTTGGGCGCATTATGCCTTGCCTCAAATCTCTCGAAGTTGTTTAAATCAATCTTCATCGACTATGGTTGTGTTGTGGTATTTAACAATGTGTATTGCAGGTTAAAAGAAGAAGTGGTAAATTAAGCCCGCTACTTCCCCGTAATAACACGGCAAATATAGTTAACTTTATTTACGAAATAAACTTACGGTTAATAATGAAAGAAATTTTAATGACAATAGGTCTTATAATTTCATTTAATATAACACTTGCTCAGAGTGTTAACCCTTCTGACGGGATATTGTTTCCGGAAGGGGAAGTTAGCCGTGTGGACCTACAAATGAACGTCTTTGACCTCGAGTTTCTCTTAAGGTCAGGAAATGAGGAGAACCTTGAATTCAAAAGCTGTTCTTTCCGCTTTTCAAACTCTCTTATCACAGATTCTCTTCAAAATGTAGGCATACGACTTACAGGAACTACCTCAAGATATGCCGCAAAGAAGTCATTTCAATTAGCGTTCAACCATATTGACCGCCATAGAAAATTTAAAGAAGTAGCCAATTTCAATCTTAAAGCTGAAAAAAACGACCCTACCCATTCAAGAGAAAAAGCATTATTAAAACTGTTCAGAGATGAAAATATTCCTGTAGCACGTTCTAGTCATATTGAACTTTATATCAATGAGGTTTATTTTGGTTTATATCTCAATACAGAAGTGATCGATACTACTTTTCTTGCTTCAAGGTTTTGCTCCAGTGACGGTGTTTTAATTAAAGGAAATTATGGTGCCAACCTTATTAATGACCCAAATATCTACTGCAACGAAGAAATTTACCAAATTATTAATGACGATCACGGAGATAAAGGCCTGCTTGCAGCTTTTCTTGACAGCATAAATATCTTAAGAGATGAACCGCTTGTACATTATTTAGAGGCTAATTTTGATATTAATCGCTACATCAAAACAATTGCCATTGAGCATTTAGTCGGGCATTGGGATAATTATTCCTATAATAAAAATAACTTCTATTTGTATTGGAATGACCATCAGAACCGCTGGACTTACATTCCTCATAACTTAGACAATACCTTAGGAATTGATTGGATTGGTTATGACTGGGCCACAAAAGATTTGAATAATTGGTACCATACTATTGAAGCAAGACCGTTGATTAGTAAAATCTTGAATATTCCAAAATACAAAAATGAATACAATCGATATATCTCCTACTTGATTGCCCATCGTTTCAACAACGAAAAACTAGACACTTATTTTTCTTCTCAACACCAATTATTAAGACCTTTTATACAACTCGATATTTTTTATTCCTCCAGCTACGATTGGAATCTAGAGGATTTTGACTATGCTTTTCATCAACCTATTGGTGGACATGTTGAATATGGCATCAAGGATTATATTAGTACGCGAGTACAATATGCTCAAAAGCAAGTACAGGTTATCAATATTGAAGAAACCATCAGCAACACCAACATCATGGTGTACCCTAGTCCAAATAATCATCAAATGATCCTTAAATTTGATGAAATACATTTCAGAAGATGCTTGATTTCGTTGATGAATCTCAAGGGACAAACGATCAAAAGATGGAGTAAAAAACCAAGTGAAGTCATTGACATTTCTACTCAAAATATCCATCACGGCACTTATATTTTATCAATTGAAGTAGAAAATAATCAAAAAAGCTGGGTAAAATTGCCTGTTAAGAAAGTAGTCATTTAGAAAAATGAAACATAATCTTAATACAAACGATGTACAACACCATTTCAATTTAAATTAACTTCGTGCCCTTTACAGATTCCAACGTTTCAATTACAAACTAAAACTACACCTTTAGGCCTATCTCAATATGACAGCCCCTACATCCATACAAAAAAACAGCATGTACTGGCGTTTCAGTATGTACGGATTCCTTAAGAACCTGAGGTTTTTCGATCCTTTTATGATCATATATCTCTCAGAAATGGGTGTTTCTTATACTCAAATTGGAATCCTTTATGCCATCCGAAAACTGGTTGCTTTCTTTTTAGAAATCCCCACAGGTATACTAGCTGATATATTAGGTCGAAAACTATCTTTAGCCACATCATTCTTTGCGTATATTGTCTCGTTTATAGCTATTTATTATTCTACTAATTTCTTTCTGCTAGTTGTTGCCTTCTCCATCTTTGGAATAGGAGAAACGTTAAGAAGCGGATCTCATAAAGCCATTATTGTGAGTTATTTGGAAGAGAAAGAATGGTTGCACCTCAAAACCGACTACTTTGCTAACACTAGAGCTTGGGCACAATTTGGGAGTGGCATTTCATCATTGATTGCAGGTTTTCTTGTTTTATATAGCGGGGAATTTAAGAGTATATTTTTGTATTCCGTAATCCCATATATCATCAACTTCTTCAACCTTCTCACTTACCCTAAATCTTTGGATGAAGGAGGAAAAAAGAAGAAAAAGAAGACACAGTCCAATTTTATTAAAGAGCTTTGGGTAGTTTTAAAACAAAGACAATTGATCAAGGTAATCACAAATGCCACCGTATTATCTTCTTTTCTAGGAGCTTCAAAAGATTTTATTCAACCAATGATGGCCACATTTGCTCTCACACTTCCTTTTCTAGGTTTTATAGATGATGAAAAACAAAAAATTGGTTTAGTTGTCGGCATTCTTTATTTCGGGATTTACATGATGACCTCAAGAGCCGCTGTTATTTCTAAATCTGTAAAAAAACAGATTTCCAATCAAGAAAAGTTTATTACTTATACGCTTGTAATTGGTTTACTATTTGGTATCCTTGCAGGGTTGATGTATGAAATACAACTTCACTTAATAGCAATTACGGTCTTCACCCTTGTTTATGTAACAGACAGCTTAAGAAAACCAATTCTAACAGGATATATAGCAGATGAAAGCCCCACTGAAATGCTGACTACTGTACTTTCTGTGGATTCATTTGTTTTAACTGTCTTCACTGCTTTACTCTCTTTTGTTTTTGGTTTCCTTTGCGACTTCTTGAATATTGGAAATGCCCTTATCCTATTAGGCCTAAGTTTGGCCGGCTTCTACTTTATGACAAGCCTATTTTTCAAAGAGAAGTCTGCTCAAGCTTAAAAGATGATAACAAACTCCAATTACTGTTTAGGATTCGTAATTATATGAATATACATTCATCTTAAATTTACTTATCATTAATAATCTATCTAACTTTCATAACAATTTGTTCAAAAGTTATGGAAGAGAGAATAAGAAAAACAGTAACGAGACAGTGTAGGGCGATTTTTCCAAATACATTAAACGCAAATAATACTTTATTTGGCGGAGAAGCCATGAAATGGATGGATGAAGTAGCTTATATTACGGCTACTCGATTCACAAGACAGAAAATGTTCACCTTAAAAACGGAAGACATTAAGTTTTTAAAATCTATTTCACCCAATAGTATTGTTGAAGTTATTGGTAAAGTAGAGAAAGCAGATCCAATAAAATTGCGTGTGATTCTGGAAATGTATTCTGAAGACATGTATTCTGACTCCAGAGAAAAGGTGATGGAAAGCGTATTTATTTTTGTTGCCTTAAATGATCACAACAAACCTGTTCGAATTGACTACAGTCGACTTGAACAAGAGTTTGAATTGGTATAATATATAGGAGTTCCAAGCTAAAATTAAGTATTTTGGTTTGGAACTTCAGCCACTTCAAATTAAAGGTTGAAATTTAAATTAAACCGTCCCCATTTGGGATAATAGGGAGGAAACTTATCATCAGGCTCATATGTAATTCTATCCCAATTGTATTCCAAAGTTCCGAACTTGTATGAAAACACAATTCCAACAGATAATCTATGTTGCCATGTAGGGATCTGATTAGAAGAAATGGTATAAGGCGACGATTCAAAAGGTATTAAACTTCCCTGCATTTCTCCGTCATACACATTCAAAATTCCTCCACTGATAAACTTCAGATATACTTGCAATGGCTTAAAATTCTTAGACAACCAAGTTGCAGTAGCTTTCTCTCTTAAAATAGGGTCGTCTGACCATAATGTATTAGGATATTTCATTCTAGCATAAGGTTTATCTACCATATTATAAAATGTCTTGAGATCTGCTTTTTTAGAATACGGCCTTTCCCCTTGAATAAAAAAATCGTTGAAAATACCCACTCTGAGATAAACAAATCCTTCAAATGAAATATCCATTGTTCCTACTGTCCCACGCCCTCCAACAAATGCTTCAGAAAAAGAGAAAGAAGAAATAAGGTTATGCATTAAAACAGCAGTATAATTAAGGTATAAACCATTGCCAATCTGATTGTCCCATCCGGCCACTTCATTGTTTCCTATTGCAGAATGAAAGCCATTCTGAAATCTTTGTCCCCCAGAAATTTCTCCTACAACTCCTACATCTAATCGAGTCATCAAAACCAAACCCAAAGATGGATTCATGGAACTGTGTGCTAATGTTAGATAAGTTACACCACAAAAAGGAATATCAGTTGAATCCACTTCTGCACGTTCAACATCCCTAGGAGTATACATTTTGTGGACAATACCCAGTGTAAATAACTGATGACTGTCTGGTAATTTGGGTAAGAAAGAATTTGTAAACTTATTATCCAATCCCTTCCATCCAAATTGAATCGCCGTGCCAAAAGAATAAAATTGATCCGTACTTTTCAACAAAAAAAGATCCTCATCAATATTCAATTCAAAATAAAATGGATGTTTTTCTTTCTGTATTTTCTCTTGTCCATATACTATGGAAAGAAATAGCAAGAATAGCAGTAAGAGAAATAGTTTTTTAGTAGTTACCATATTTCATAATATGCATTGACTTTTCACTTCTGTATCAATCAACAGCTCCTCCAAGTGTAGATCCCAGTCTATAATTAATGATCATTTGAGGAAATGTCTTGGTATCGTAATAAAGGTCAGAGAAGGCTTCAATGTCATTATAAGCGATATACACCTCTCCGCTTTCTTTTTCATATACCAATAATTTTTGACAAAAAGCATCCAAACCTAAACGAGGAGTACTCTTCATGGCTTTACCTCCAGGAGCTGGGCCTCCAAATAATATCAAGTAAGTTGGTGGAATGTCTATTCCTACTTCTTTGGATTCTTTCTGAAAATCAATATCTGCAAACATCTGAGTGTCTCCTTGAGATAAAATAGCTGACTTTAAATCAACAATTGTCTGCTTAAAAGGTTTTGTGGATTGCTGGATAATCAACCCGTACTCCTTCTCTACTCTTCTATCACAATCCTTTGCAAGAATTGAAATCGGAAACTTCTCCACCACGTTATTAATTCCATTTTGAAAAGATTTCACATCTTCCCCTTTCAATGCATGTCGCCTTTGGATAAACGCTGCTGAAGTGTAAGCCAATGTTACTTTTTGTGTATCTGGCTCTGAATATAATAATACCTTAAAAGGAAGATCCACTCCAATCAATTGGTTTTTCTGCAAAAGCGCGGCATTCACTTTCTTATCAGAAAAAATAGTAACAATAGAAGGTGGTGTATAAACTCCAGCATCTTTTGCTAGTCTTGAATGATCTATTTGAGTGATACTTTGAAAAGGTAGAATGACATCTTTTAAATGATCCACTTCCAAATCAACTTTGTGACGAACTGTTAAAGCCGTATATTCAGAGAGTTTATCATTGGAACAACTAAAAAAAAGAAATAGTAGAGTAATAAAAATTAAGGTTTTCATTTTCATGATTAATAGATTGAGCAGTTAGCAAATCCAAGTGCATCTATATTAATTTAAAATGATTGGAGAAGTATCTCAAAAAATTCAATTACTCAATGATGATTTATTAAAAATGTCCTATCAAATACACATAATAATCTACTTGTTTTTCAAAAAAATATCCTGACTCACTTTACGTAAATCAGGATATTTCTGCAAAATCACTATCTCTAAATAGGGTAGTCTCTATGTTTAACCAAATAATGTAGAATACCATCTTTCAACCCTACTCCTGGAACAATAATTTTTTCTGCTCCGACAATTTCCATACACGTCATGTAGATGTTAGAAGCAGGAATAATTACATCAGCCCTATCTTCATTGAGCCTTAGCTTACTAACTCTTTCTTCATAAGTAAACTCCATCAGCCAGCTTCTTATCTTTTTCAACTCAGCTAAGAAAGTAGTTTTATCATCACTTTTCTTTTGCTTGGAGAGGTTGAAAAGCTTATTGATGTTTCCACCTGTACCAATAGCTATCACCTCTTCATCTTCATTGAAATATGGAGATGATTCTGTATTATACCATTCTCTTATTTTACCAAACATAGCTTCCAGATCTTCTCCACTTAGTCTTCTCACGCTACCCATTCTGAAAGATTTTGAAGCTACTTTGGTTTTATGGCGATAGATATTCAGTTCTGTACTACCACCTCCAACATCAATATGTACTACATTTCCCATCGGGATATAAGGGTCAAGTGTCAGAGCAATCATCTCTGCCTCAGTAGTTCCTCTAATAATATCAATTTTCAAGCCTTCCTTATAGTAAATTCTATCTACTATTTCTTTACCATTGGCGGCTTCTCTCATGGCAGAAGTAGCACAGGCGATGTAATCTTTCACGTCATATAAATCAAGTAAAGTGGAAAAGACTTTCATCAATTTGACTAACTTTTCTTCAGTCGGTCTTAATATCTTTCCGGTTTTAAATACGTCTTTTCCAAGGCGAAGGGGAAAACGCATGTATTCAATTTTCTTAAAAGCAATCTCATCTGCTTTATCTATATGTGTTGTAACAATCTGAAATCTTATGGCATTAGAGCCAATATCTATAGAAGCTAGTCTCAACGTATAAAAAATTAATGTGAACAGTGTAAACATTCATACTATAAAGTTGAACTATTTAATAGTATGTTGCCCAAATAGTATTGTTAGAAAATAAAAATATAAAAAAAAGAGGTATTACATGACGCAATACCTCTTTTTCTTCCCTAGGGATATATTTTTTTATTACATAGAGTCGAAAGATTTCTCTCCATGGTAAGATTCATCAAGACCTTCAGATTCTGTATGAGCGTCAATTCTACCACCTGCAGTAAGTAAAGTACTCAATTTAAATAGAATTGCTGAAGCTACACCTGCAAAAATGATTGTCACTACCACTGCTTTCAATTGTACTAAAACCTGACCAGGGTTACCGTATAATAAACCTGCAGCACCGTTTACTTCAGGATTTGCAAATACACCTGTTAAAACAGCACCTACAATACCCACTAAACCGTGAATACCAAATACGTCAAGCGTATCATCATATCCTAAAGCTTTCTTTAATTTCACTACACCGTAAAAACCAACTACACCTGAAATCAAACCAATTGCTAAAGCACCTGATACATCTACAAAACCTGAGGCTGGAGTAATACCCACTAAACCAGAAATCACACCTGATGCAGAACCTAATAATGTAGGCTTTCTTTCTTCAGTCATCCACTCGATTAATAACCAAGCCATACCGCCTGCTGCTGCTGCTACGTTTGTCACTAGCATTGCATTAGCTGCAACAAAATCAGCAGCTAATTGGCTACCACCGTTGAAACCGAACCAACCAAACCATAATAAAGCACTACCAAGTACCATTAATTTGATGGATGAAGGTTTTTCTGATTGCTCATCACCGTGACCGATTCTGTTACCAAGCATTAAAGCTAAAACTAAACCTGAAATACCGGCGTTAATATGAATTACTGTACCACCTGCAAAATCTAATTCACCATCGTTGCTTAGGAAACCACCGCCCCAAACCCAGTGGGCAATTGGTGAGTAAACTAATGCAACCCATAATGCTGAGAAGATCATCCAAGTAGAATATTTTACACGTTCAATGATTGATCCACTTACAAGAGCAACGGCAATTGCTGCAAATGTACCTTGGAACATAATGAATAAAATTCTTGGAATTGTACCTGCTACGTCTGTGATTTTAACGTCAGCTAATAAGAAAGAAGTGAAATCTCCAATATATGCGTTTCCTTCTCCGAATGCTAAGCTATAGCCAATGATTACCCATACCAGTGTACCTGTACAAAAAGCAGTATAACTCATACCGATGGTATTCAATACTGTTTTACGTTGTGCTAAACCACCATAGAATAGTGTCAAGCCTGCTGGAGTCATTAACATTACGAGAGCTGTTGCTACAAGCATCCAAGCTGTATCTCCAGAATTAATAGTTGCTTCCTGTGCAAATGTTAGTGAAGGCACTAAAAATGCGGACAGTAATAAACTCAGACCTTTAAGGCCTACCTTTTTAATAGAAATCATAATAAATATAGGTGAGTGTGAGTATTTTTTTATTTCCGATGCTACAAATTTATATAATTCATAATGATTTATACAAATCTTTAATACATTTTTTATTAGCAAAAACATTAAAATAACACCTGATTATCTGTTTTTAGTCATATTTTATCATGCAAAAGGTTAAATAAAACCCTAAAAACCTATATAAAAACACATTTATCATTTATTTGGTTCATTTTCAAACCAAAAAGATAAAAATTCACGAATTGGCAATAAAAAAGGCTTAATCACAGTCAGTGATTAAGCCTTTTCCATCAATTATGAACAAAAAATTAAGGTGCAAGTCTATTTTTACCCCAATTTCCTTCTTCATCTTTTAAATATTCAATTCTATCGTGTAACCTTGAAGGTCTTCCTTGCCAAAACTCAATTCTTGTAGGTGTGATTGCAAAGCCACCCCAATGTGGAGGACGAGGAACATTTGTTATAAATTTAGCGGCATACTTAGCAAAACGAGTTACAATAACATTCTTTGAAGAAATTATACTGCTCTGCTCAGAAGCCCAAGCCCCTACTTTACTTTTATAAGGTCTGCTTTCAAAGTAAGTGTCAGAAGTCTCTTCACTCACTTTTTCAACGGTTCCCTCAATACAAACTTGTCTTTCCAGTTCAGGCCAGAAAAAATTTAAAGCAGCTCTTTTGGATGCTTGAAGAGATTGACCTTTGTTACTTTCATAGTTAGTATAAAAAACAAAAGCATTTTCTTCTACACCTTTCAGCAATACAATTCTTGAAGAAATTCGACCCTCACTATTCACAGAAGCCACATTCATAGCTGTTGGTTCATGTACTTCAGCCTTAATAGCCTCTTCCAGCCAAATTTCAAATTGTTGAATTGGATTGTCTAAAACGTCTTTTTCATCTAAATCTTTTTTGGAATAATCCTTACGGATATCAGCAATTTTAGATTTCATCTATTTTTATTTTAATGATGCGTCTTTTACACCGCAATATAATTCTGCTATTCTATTTGCACATAATTCACCATCCATAGCGGCCGATGCAATTCCTCCCGCATATCCTGCCCCTTCACCGCAAGGAAAAAGTCTTTTCAGAGAAACATGCTCACAAGTTTCTTTTTCTCTTGGTATTCTAACAGGTGACGATGTTCTACTCTCCACACCTACGATCTGTGCTTCATTAGTCATATAGCCCTTCATCTTTTTACCAAAATCTTTAAAACCGAATTTTAATCGATGAGCAATAGCCTCTGGCAAGACTTCTTTCATGTCTACAGATAACAAACCAGGCTGATAAGATGTTTCGTTTAAGCTTGAGGAAATTTTACCTTGCACAAAATCTGATAAACGTTGTGCTGGTGCAACTTGTGTTCCTCCTGCTACTTCACACGCTTTTTTCTCTACAGCAGCTTGAAATTCCATTGCTGCGAGATTTCCATATTTTTGGATGTATTCTGAAAAATCTTCATCATCTACACTTACAACTATACCTGAATTAGAAAATTTTGAATCTCTTCTTGAAGGTGACATACCATTCACCACTACTTCTCCCTCTGCAGTAGCAGAAGGTACAATAAATCCACCCGGACACATACAGAAAGAAAAAACACCTTTTTTTTGTCCTTTATACCCTACTTGAGAAACCAAAGAATAAGCCGCAGCAGGTAAATACTCTCCTCTATCACGATCATTCAAATGGTACTGAATTTTATCAATCAATCCTTGAGGATGTTCAATTCTGACTCCCAAAGCAAAAGGTTTTCTTTCAATTGTGATCTCCTTTTGATCTAACAATCTGAAAATATCTCTTGCTGAATGTCCCGTAGCCAACAAAACTGCCTCTCCTGTAATTTGATTTCCATTTTGAGTAACTACTCCTTTGATTTCATCTCTCTCAAGAATAAAATCTTCAACACGTGTTTCAAAATGAACTTCACCACCCGCATTCAAGATACTTTCTCTCATTTCTTGAATTACTTTTGGCAGTTTATTGGTTCCAATATGAGGGTGAGCATCCACAAGAATTTTTTCTGAAGCAGAATGTGCTACAAAAATCTCACAGATTCTTCTAAAGTCACCTCTCTTTTTAGAACGGGTATATAGTTTCCCATCAGAATAGGTACCAGCACCACCTTCACCAAAGCAGTAATTAGAATCTCCATTGACAATATTCTTCTTATTAATATTAGCCAAATCCTTTCTTCTCTTCTGTACATCATTACCTCTTTCTATCACAATAGGTTTTATCCCTAATTCAATAAAACGTAATGCTGCAAACAACCCTGCTGGGCCTGCTCCAACAATAACTACCCTCTTCCCTTCAGTAACATTGGGGTAATCTTTTTTATAAGCAATGTTTAATGTTGGCTTTTCGTCTACAAAAACCTCTGCCTCTACATTTACTTTTACTTTCTTTTTTCGAGCATCAATAGATCGCCTCGTCATCCGAACAACCACGTTTTCCGCGTCATTCAGCCCTTCTTTTTTTGTGATAAACGCTTTAAAATTCTCATCATCGAAAGCAACGTTCGGAGAGACAACATATTGAGATACTTTTTTCATTTAATGTCTGTTCTTTATTTTTAAGAAAAAGATGCTGCAAAATTAAGGAATGCAACTTTAGGAAACAGCATGCACAACTTCATTAACAAAAAAAGCAGGTAACTCTCGCTACCTGCTTTTTTCTGTAGATTGATGTAAAGGAAGAATTAATCCACTTTTTCCGACAATTCCTGCACTTTATCATAAGCGTCTTTACGTCCAGCTTCAAAAGATTTTTTATAAAGCTCTAATGCCTCAGCATAAGTCGCCTTCTTTTTCTTTGGAGCTAATTTAGTTCTATTTGCAGCTTCTTCTAACGCTTCAGCTTGAGCATAAAATGCATCTGCCTCCGTTTTCTTTGCTTGAACCATTAACTCTTGAATTCTATTTTCTAACAAAGACAATTCTTCTTTTTTCTTTTGAATTTGAATTTCTTTATCAGAAAGTTCTTTTGCTTGTAAATCTACAGTTTTGATTAATGCTTTATTTTCAGTTCTGTATTTATCTACTTGCTGTTTTAAATCAGAGATTTCTTGTGTCTTCTGATCCAACTGCTGTCTTAACTTTCTAATCGTATTAGCGTAAGCACTGTTTTTAGTGTTTGCTTTAGCCAAGCTTGCCTCCATTTGCTCCATACGATTTTCAGACTCTTGCATATAAGCATCGATAGCACGAATCTTCTCCTCATATGTTTTGCCAGAAATACCTCGCTCCATATCAACATATAAAAGGTTTCTTGACACATCAATAGAGTCAATCAATGCACCTACCTCATCTAAAGTTTGAGCAGCAGCTTCCGCTCTAGCCAAATCCTCTTGAAGTTTTGCATTGGTAGCTTTTAGTTGATCATTTTCTTCTTGCATACCACAAGACGTAAAAAACAATGCAATTGCACCGGATAAAAAGAATGAAAATGATTTTGTAATGTTCTTTGTCATTTTATCGATCTATTATTTTAAAGCTAAAAAAGCGTTTTGCACTCCAACAAAATTACCCTGTTCCATTTCCTGCAGTTCTATTTCCATAATCTTACAAATAGAATCACTATTTATATAATTAATAGTAACATTATGTATAAAGTCTAGAAAAAATCAAGAGATGAACTAATTTTGATAGAGAACAAGGTAAAAGTAAATTCTTTTTGAAATGTATCAAAGTAAGTTCGCACTTTTCGTTTTTGAAAACTAAAAAGAACCGCTTTAATTCTTGATTTTCACATTTTTTGCAATATTTATACATATATTTGTGCTGTGGTTATTAATAATGAATATTTAAATCTGTTTTTTAAGTAGGTCTTTTACCTATTATCATTCCTAATGTCCCCTATCTTTTTAAATAATTAATAGGTAGTTCACTATTCTTTTTAGATGAAGAAAACAAAAATTCTTAGAATAATTGCCAGACTTAACGTTGGAGGGCCGGCAATCCATACTGTTTTGCTTACGGATCAACTACAAAATGAAGAGTTCGAGTCAAAGTTATATGCTGGACCTATTCCTAGCAACGAAGGAGATATGTCATACTTAGCTTCCGAAAGAGGAGTTGAGGTTAATTATATACAAGAATTACAAAGAGAGTTATCATTAGTCAATGACATTAAAGCTCTTTTTCGCATTCTAAAAATAATGTTGAAATACAAGCCCGATATCGTGCACACCCACACTGCAAAAGCGGGGTTTATCGGCCGAGGAGCGGCTTTACTCTATAATTTCATTTCTAACACAAAAACCAAAACTGTCCACACATTTCATGGACATGTATTTCACGGTTATTTCTCGCCATTAAAAACCAAATTATTCCTTTTTATTGAACGTAGTCTTGCCAAAAGCACAGACAGAATTATAACTATAACAGACAAACAACAAGAGGAAATATTAGGTTTTGGAATTGGCCAGAAAGAACAACACAGTATGATCCCTTTAGGGTTGGACCTAAGGAGGTTTTATGATAATAACAACAAGGATTTCTTACATGAAAGCTACTCTATTCCAAAAAATAAGAAACTTATTGGTATAGTTGCCCGTTTCACACAGATAAAAAACCTTGAAATGTTCATTAGAGTTGCAAAGCTTATACACCAGAAAGACACTAATACTCACTTTTTTATGGTTGGTGATGGAGAGGACAGACCTCACTTGGAAGCTTATAGCAAAGAGATGAACACTTCGGATTTTATCACTTTCACTGGCTTCTTAAAAAATTTACCAGACATTTATTCAAGTTTGGATTTAGTTTTGCTTACTTCTAATAATGAAGGCTCGCCTGTTTCAATTATTGAAGCTATGACTAGTGGTACTGCTGTTGTTTCTACCGCTGTGGGTGGAGTACCAGACCTGTTTACAGATTTTGGTAAAAATTATTTAGTTCAAACAAACGATGATGAGGCAATGGCTTCAGCATCATTAAACATTTTAAATTCCAAAGACAATAACCATCGTTTTGTAGAAGAGCATCAAAACAATACATTTCAAAAATATAGTTTTGACCGTCTTGTACAAGACCTTACTGAAACGTACAAAGAGTTAACTTATGAATCAATTAACATTATTGCTTAGCCTTGTATTAGGTGCAGTTATATCTTTTTCAATTACACGGGTTCTGATTAAACAAGCTATAAAATTTAATATAGTTGACAAGCCTAGAGCCGACCGTTTTCACACAAAGACTACAGCGCTAATGGGAGGTATAGGCATTATGATCTCTTTCATTATCGTATCTACACTAATAGAAATTCTACCTTTATGGTGGTCTGCTCCTGTCACAATTGGTGTTTTAATAAGCGTAAGCTTTTTATTTAGAAACAAAATTAACAGTTCATACATCGCAAGTGCACTTACAGTTGTAGTAGCTATAAGTAGTATTTTATTTGTATATGGAACTGAAGCTTTTGAGCAAAAAGCATTGTGGCTATACTCAGGTTCACTGATTATTTTCTTTACAGGAGCTTATGATGATAAATCCAAAGCAATGGAGCCGAAAGTAAAACTGTTTTTCCAACTATTAGCTTCATCGATAGCTATTTTTATTGTTGGATCAGTTTCATTCCTACCACCAGTAATTAGCCACTTATTTACATTTTTCTGGATCATCGGTGTGATTAATGCATTGAACCTAGTGGATAATATGAATGGACTTTCACCTGGATCTGCAGCTATTTCCGCACTGTCATTTGGTGTTCTTTCTATCATTTATTTCCACAATGAAGAAGTTGCTTTAATCAGTTTAGTATTAGCCGCAGTATTATTTGGTTTCTTACCAAACAACTACCCTAATGCTAAAATTTTCATGGGAGATTCAGGTAGTATGTTTTTGGGTTATATGCTTTCTATGATAGGTGTAATGCAATCTTGGACAGTAACAACAAGCATAGATATCAGCATTATCACTCCTATCTTATTGTTAGCTTATCCAATTTTCGATGTAACATTTGTAACTATCAATAGAATTCGATCTGGCAGGCCTATTTATGTTGGAGGAAAAGACCACTCTTCACACTTACTAGTGAAGTTTGGATTAACACCAGCAAAAGCGGTATTATTCTTTTACTGCTTATCCATAATCACTGCATTCATTTCGTATTACATCAATACGCTAAACTTAGGTTATGCAGGAACTGCTTGTGCTATCATTCTTTCTACGTTCTGTTTGTTAGGATACACTCTAACAAAATTGCATGACAAAGAATACATGCCTTCAGAAAAGAATGCAGAACAAGAGAACTCAAATGATAATATTGAAGTAATCACAGTTCCATCTCAAAGAAAACCTTTAAAGAAAGCGAGATAGAACATTCTTAAATAGATAACAGAATAGGGTTGGGATATCATTTTATCTCAACCCTTTTTTATGCATAAATTTTAAATTAAGTACTAAGTCAGAAATAGACCGTATTCAATTCTAAATTTTTTTTTCTGTGAGTACAACGCTAAAAAACATATAAAGAGTGGTTGTGAGTTTTTTAAAAGAAGTAATCGCAAAACAATAAATAGAGTTAGCATTAATTAATATAGTCTGGTCATATAATACTTAAGAGCAAAAAAATAAGGGAATATCTTTTTACAGACATTCCCTTAATTTATTTAACTAAAGCACTAATTACTTAGCAGCTTCTTCGTTTCTCTTTGTCAAGAACTCTTCGAATTGTTTTAAATCTACTTCTTCAGCAGTTAAAGCAACTTTTTCTTTTAAAGCATTAAATACTTTCTCGTTGTAAACTTGCTCATAAGTTTGCTCGAAGTACTTACCGTTTTCAGCTTGTAAGTAGTTCTGAACGAATCCAGCCATTTGCTCTTCATCCTCACCCATAAAGCTACCGAATTGAGCTTTGATTGCAGTTAAAGCAGCTGCTTCAACATCTTCTTTCTCAACTTTGATATCGTTATCAGCAAATACTTTATCAGAAATTGCTCTCCACTTCACAGCCTCTTCGAATTTAGGTAAGCTTTCAGCTAACTCTTCTTCTTTCGCTTGAGGATTGTTCTGTAAGTAAACTTTCTTCACTAATTCTGCAGGCAATGAGATTGAAGTACCTTCAACAACTGCATTTCTTACGTTGTCGTTAGTTACGTTATCAATTGCTTGAGTGTTTACTTCAGCAATAGTATTCTTCAATTCAGCTCTGAATTCTTCTTCGTTTGATACTTTATCTGGACCGATTACCATATCAAAGAATTCTTGATTTAACTCAGGCTCCTCAGAACGAGTGATTTTAGTGATTTCGATTGTGAAGTCACCTTTATAAGCTTCAGCCTCATCTTTATCTCCACCTAAGAATAAACGAAGACGGTTGTTATCTTCATACATTGTTTCAATGTCTAAAGTCACAACATCACCTACTTTCTTACCAGAGAATTTTCTTACGTTACCTGTGATTAATTTGTCGTCAAGATCAAATGCTGCACCTTCTTTTTCGAAATCACCTTCTACTGATTTGAAAGTTGCAGTAATCAAGTCACCTTTTAATGCTTTCTCTACGTCTACTTTCTTAGGGTAAGACTCTTTCAACTTAGCGATAGTGTTTTCAACATCTGCATCAGTTACAGTTAAGTTGAAAGTTTCAGCTTTTAAAGCTTCTAAGTTTAAATCAAACTCAGGAAGTAATAATTCGAATTCAACAGTTTGTTCTGCTCCAAGTTGCTCAGGAGTGATAAAATCTCCTTTGTACATTGGTTGGAAAAGAGGTTTGATACCATTGTCATTCAAGTAAGTGTCAACAGCTTTTCCTACAGACTCGTTGAAAGTCTCCATTTTCAACTGCTTACCGTACATTTTTTGTACCATTGACATTGGCACTTTACCCTTACGGAAACCTTTCATATTTGCATTTTTAGCATATTGCTTCAATCTGCTCTTATATTCTGGCATAAAATCCGCTTCAGCAACAACTACTGATAGTAAACCGTATGAGTTCTCTTGTTTATCTAATTTGAATTCCAAAGTTCTATGATTTTTGGTGTAACAAAACTCTAAATAAAAATAATTTCTTGTGTAGAAATCATATAATTTGTGTGTTGAACTAAAAAATCATTGATTATAAATTCAACAACCTCCTACCCTCCACAAGACTAGATTTCAAGACTAACAAAATCACTAACACACTGAAAAACAAAATGTAAAATAGCAATTTAGCTCTTTCCATCTTCTTAAAACGAAACATATAAACACATATCCTCATTTTAAGCGATGCAAAGGTAATCAACTCATTATTAAAATCATTGCACTTTGCCTAAAAAAATGCAAACAACTGTTATAAACAAACCTATTAATAGTTAGGAAATTGAGTGGAAAATAAGCAGTAAAATCCCTGTTTTTTACAATAAAAAGCTTCTGAGAATTATACTAAGTTTGATAAAACGTTGAGACTAATTCAAACTGAAATGACAGTACAATAGAATTGGGGAATTCTTAGGAGTCAGTTCTTAAAAAACGGTGGAAGAAAAGCACTTTCTTAGTATTATGTAGGTATTATTGCTTTTTTTTTGCAACTTAAATTTTCAAGTAAAAATAGTAGTCTACTATTATTACTTACAACTAAGATTGAATCTAAAAATTGTTGGGAGACTTGAAGATGAATATCGACCTAGAAAAGGAAAGAAGGGAACTATTATCAATGTACGCAAATTTATTGCGTAAAGCACGTCCTTTTTTGAACGATAGTGACGATGTAAAAAACATTAAGAAAGCATTTTTGTTTGCTACAGACGCTCATAAAGAAATGAGAAGAAAGTCTGGCGAACCTTTTATATATCACCCTGTAGCTGTAGCCACTATTGCTACTGAAGAAATTGGCTTAGGTACTACTTCTATCATGGCAGCATTATTACATGATGTTGTGGAAGATACTGATCATACTATTGAGGAAATTGAAGAAGTTTTTGGTTCTAAAGTAGCTCTAATTGTAAATGGTCTGACCAAAATCTCAGGTGCTGGTAAAAAAGGAGGCTCTTTGCAAGCTGAAAACTTCAGAAAAATGTTATTGACAATTTCTGAAGATGTAAGGGTAGTACTTATTAAAATTGCTGACCGACTGCACAACATGAGAACACTCATGTCTATGCCAAAGGACAAGCAATTGAAAGTAAAGGCTGAGACTGAGTATATTTATGCTCCGTTAGCACATAGATTAGGACTTTACAATATCAAATCAGAATTAGAGGATCTTAGTTTAAAGTATTCTGATGGACCTCTATATGATGAAATCACTAAAAAATTAAAAGAGTCTGAATCCGCTAGGGTACATTTTACCGATGAGTTCAAAACACCTCTAACAGAAACACTAGACAATCAAGGGTATAAATACACCATTAAATCAAGAACCAAATCTATCACCTCCATTGCTAATAAAATGAAAAAGCAAAAGGTGCCGTTTGAGGAGGTCTTTGATTTATTTGCGATCCGTATCATTTTTGAAAGCCCAAGAGAAACCGAGAAATCAACTTGCTGGCACATCTATTCCATAGTAACAGACTATTATACACCAAATGTTAGCCGATTAAGAGATTGGATCAGCATGCCTAAATCTAATGGTTATGAATCGTTGCATACTACTGTAATGGGACATAATGGCCACTGGGTAGAAGTACAAATCCGCTCTAAAAGGATGGATGAAATTGCGGAGAAAGGGTATGCGGCTCACTGGAAATACAAAGAACAAGGACAAGCAAGTTCTGAACAAGGTATTGAACAATGGCTGAATGAAGTCCGTTCTTTGATGGAAAACGACAAGGTGAATGCTGTTGAATTCTTGGATGATTTCAGAACAAATCTTTTCAACAAAGAAGTTTTTGTCTTTACTCCTAATGGTGATTTAAAAGTCTTCCCTTTCGGAGCTACTGTGCTTGATTTCGCTTTTGATATTCACACAGAAGTCGGTGCCAAATGTCTTGGAGCAAAGATTAATGGTAAATTAGTACCATTAAGTTATCAGCTTAATAATGGTGATCAAATTGAAATCTTAACTGCTAATCAATCCAAAGCCAATGAAGGTTGGTTGAAGATTGTAAGGACTTCAAGAGCCAGAGCAAAAATAAAATCTCACTTAAAAGACGACCGTAAACGTATCGGCATGATTGGCCGTGAGATTATTGATAGAAAATTCAAACAGCTGAAAATAAAATACGATGATAGAATAGCACAGCAATTGAGAGATTTCTTTAATCTCAGCAGTGAAAGCGACCTCTATTATCAGGTGGGTGAAGGGATTATCCAGCATAAGGAAATCAAAAAGTTCAAAGAGCACCTTGACCATACCAATAATGTAAAGAAAAAGAAAATTGTTCCTGATTCTGCCAAAGAATTCAAAACTAAAATCAAAGATATCCGCAAGGATGATGATGAATTAGTGATAGGTGAAGACATGGACAATGTACACTACTCTATTGCCAATTGCTGCAACCCTATTCAAGGTGATGATATCTTTGGTTTCATTACTATTAATAATGGCATTAAGATTCACAGAACAAGTTGTCCAAACTCTGTAGCCATGATGGCCAACTACGGATACAGAATCATTAAGGCAAGATGGGCAAGTGAAAAAGAAGCTTCGTTTATTTCAAAAATTGATATTGAAGGTACAGATCGTATAGGTTTAGTCAATGATGTCACTAGAATTATTACAAGTAGAATGAAGGTAAACATCCGTTCGATCTCAATCGAATCAAACGATGGCATCTTCAGAGGAAACATTGAAATTTCAGTAAAAAACTTAAATGAATTTGAAAAAGTCATTAAAGAAATCTCTGATATTGATGGTATTATAAGAGTAACTAGAAAGGACGATTAAAGGCTTTTCCTAAACATATATTCAACAAATCAGCAAAGCGATAACATTACATAATGTTATCGCTTTGCTTTTTATACACCAAATAAGCTGCACCTAAACATGAAAAATTAGTACTTTGGAGATAAATTTATTAAATTTAAGCCGGTGTAATACAGTTACATTCAATTTGTTGCCCACTTCAATAAGAAGCTCGAACAATTGTCTACACTAGAAACTTTTTGAGGTTACCTTATTTTTTCATTTGTCTATGAAAACAGGATATTTAGATCAAGCATTAACAATATATCAAGATCTTTCTAAAGAACTCACGTTAAGTGGGTTATGCAAGAAAGTAATTGACCTAACGAAATCGAAAACAATAGCAGAGAAGGTTTCTGTCATTATTAATGACAATGAAAACTTTATACTAAAAGCTAGTGGTCTACGCGGAGAAGATAAAGTTTCATTCTTTGAGAGTAATCAACTTGCCCATGCAGATCAATTGCCTTTAAGTGTTGTAAAACAAATAGTAGCAAGTAAAAACCCTGTTGCTGTAGACTTAAATAAGGTTGGAGATAAAATTAAAGCAGATGAATACATCAAAAAATATTCACCTTCATTTCTAGATTTCATTCCTCTAAGAAATGATGATGAATTGATTGGATTCTTGATGCTTGAACAGTCTCAAGAAGTAAACGTAACTGCTGAAAGCTTGAAGTTTATTCAAGTTATTGCACCTCAAATCGCTATTTTAATTCAGAAATTAAATAAAATAGCTCCATCACAATCAGTAGCTTCATCAAACAATAATGGTATCCTCTCTAAAGAAGACTTAGTGACTCTTGGAGAAATTGGACAAGTGATTGCCACTACTTCATCTGTTGAGGAAATGGTGGAAACGGTATACAATAAAATTAATGCAATTATTGATGCCCAGTTCCTTGATATTGGTGTTTTAAACCATAAAGAGCAAAGATTAGAATTCCCTGGCTCATTTGAAGATGGAGAAAGGTTACCTTTCAACTTCTGTAGCCTGAAGGAAGAAAATAGATTAGCAACACTTTGCTTCAATACACGTAAAACTGTATTTATCAATGATTTTGACAAAGAAATCAAAAATTACATTCCTAATTACGTCAACACAGCTCCTAGAGTTGGTAAGAAAGTAAAATCGATCATTTATGCTCCGATTTTAGCTAAAGATAGTGTAATTGGTGTAATGACCGTTCAAAGTTCAAAACCCAATGCTTATACTGAATCAGATATATATCTGATAAGAAGTTTAAGTTCATACCTGGCCATTGCCATTGACAACTTCCAATTGTCAAAGCAATCCAAAGTGAAAGATGAAACTCACCTTATCACTACCAAAAAACAAGAAGCTCAACTTTCAAAAGCCTATACTACCCTAAAAAGTTTAGGTGAGATTGGTCAGGACATTACGTCCAACCTTTCCATTGAAAGAATTGCATATACTGCCTACGAAAGTTTAAACAACTTGATTGATGCTCCACTTTTCTCAATTGGTATTTACAATAGAGATAGAGGTGTAATGGACATCATGGCAAATATTGAAAATGGTGAAAAATTACCACCAAAAGCAATTTCCTTAAACGACGACAGCAAGCTGTCTATTTTATGTTTCAAAACTTTAAAGGAAATTGTAATCAATGATATTATTTCAGAGTATTCTCTTCATTTACCAAATGCTAAACTTAATACAGATAATCCTGATTCACTTCCAAAATCAGTAATTTATCTTCCTTTGATAGGTAAAGAAGGTACTTTAGGTTTTATCACGGTTCAGAATTATAAGTTGAATGCTTTTGCAGACACTGACCTTAACGTTCTCCGAAACATTGCCATCTATATTGGTATTGCCTTGGATAACGCCCTGACGTATGAAGGACTAGAGGAGGTCGTTTCAGAAAGAACAGCAGAGCTTCAGCAACAAAAAAATGAGCTGGAAGAAAACAAAGATAAAATTGAGCAAGCGTATAAAAACGTACAATTATTATCTGACATTGGTTTATCACTTTCATCAAGTTTAAGTACAGATAGTGTAATTGAAACGGTGTATGAAAATGTAAATAACCTTATGGATGCCACTACTTTCGGTATTGGTATTTACTCACACAGAAAACAGCATATTGAGTTTATTGGTGCAATTGAGAAAGGAAATCGACTTCCTGAGTTCGTTCACAATATGAATGACAACACCAAACTTTCTTCAATATGTTTAAAAGAAAATAAGGAGATCGTAATATCTGATATTACCACTGATGTTTACGATTACATTGATACAAAAGATAAAATTGAGGCCATAGGTGAAATGCCTTCCTCAATTATTTATCTTCCATTAAGAACAAATGAGAAATTAATTGGTGTAATTACTGTACAAAGTTTCAAGAAAAACTCTTACTCTGACGTACAAGTAAACTTACTCCGAAACATTGCCGTATTATCTGCCATTGCAATTGACAATGCAGTACAATACGAAAAGATCGAAAGACAAAAAGAAGAATTACAATCTACTTCTCAGAAAATCACTGAATCGATCAAATATGCAAAGCAGATTCAAGGTGCAATGCTTCCAAACCGTACTTACATTAAGAACATTCTACCTAACTCATTTATCTTCCATAAACCAAAAGATATTGTATCAGGTGATTTCTTCTGGTTCCATGAAAGTAATAAAAGAGTATTTATTGCCACAGTAGACTGTAATTCCAACGGTGTACCGGGTGCGATGATGAGTATCATTGGTACTTCATTGTTCAGAGAGATTGTTGAAGTAAGAAACATTACTTCACCTGATGAGATTCTTGAGGCCATGAATGAGAGAATCACAGTTCACTTGAATCAGAAAATTAATGACAATCACGATTCATTAGACATCTCATTATGTGTGATTGACAGAAAGAACAACACATTGGAATTTGCAGGAGCAAATACTTCAATGGCAAGAATTGCAGATGGTAAGTTCTTTATTGTTAAAGGTACTCCTTCATCAATTGGTGGCAATGAAGAAAATGAAACACCATTCAGCAAGCATACTTTCAGTTTAGATGACGATGCAGAATACTTCTTATTCACTGATGGTTATCACAAACAAGTTGGTGGAGAGCAGAAACAAGCATTTGGCAATGAGAAATTCCTTAAGATGCTATACGACAATAATGCTTTAGATATGTCTAAAAAGAGAAATGCCGTACGTAGGGCATTTAATGACTGGATGGACGATGAATTAGTACAAACTGATGATGTGCTTGTATTAGGATTTAAAACAAATGAGTAATTTATTCAATTGTTAAAGCATAAATAAAAGGCTTCAGAATCACATCTAGATTCTGAAGCCTTTTTTGATATAAAAACGATTTCCTCTAACTATTGCTTTCCGAAGCTTTCTTCAATTCTTCTAAAGCCGCTTTATATTGTTCTCCTACTTTTGTTTCATAATCAGCTACAAAAGCGATAACTCTAGTCACTAACTGGAAACCAAAATCTCCTTTTTCATTCCACGTCACTAAAGTACCTTCTCCACTTTTTTCCAAAGTAAAAATCATCTCTGAGATAAATGTACCTTCATTGGTTGACATTTGGAGATGGACTTTATCATAAGGTTCTGATTCTAAAACTCTCAATTCCGCACTTGACCCATCATATGACATCCAAGTGTGCATTGCCCCCGCTCCTTCATCTGGCCCATGATATTCAGGGCTCAATCTGCTGCCTTCCTCTTCCAATTTAAAAGCCCAATCATTCCATTTCCTCAGATTTTCTATGTATGGAAAAACTGCACTTCTAGGTGCATTGATATACACATGTTCTTTTACATTATATTCAGATGGCAAAAGCATTGCTCCTCCAGCAAATAGTAATAAAACGGATAATACACCCAAGGAAAAATATCTAATCATTCTTTTAAGGTCGACTACATTAATCATTAAAAAGCACTTGAGTAAAGGAATTAAACATTTGCTCTAGCACTTACTACTTTTATACAAAGTTAAGAATGCTCATTATATAATAGAATATAAATTTATTAAATTGCATTACTGTTTTTATTTTTAAACTTACTCAATGGCGCAACATCGCTATCTTTCAATAGCATTATTTTTAGCTTTTATCATTTCCAAACTATTTACTAACGAAGTAAAAGCTCAAGAACAAGATAGCACTTTGCAAAAAGTGAAGGTGAAGGCTTATGTACCTATCGTTTTAGGAGATTCAGTGTACAAGTTTACACATGACACAACCTTATTTCTACCTCCTCACCTTATTAATCAAGATTCTTCGGCAGTACTTCAAACGGAACAGTTTTATAATAAACTTCATCAGTTTTTAGGAAAAAATAGACTTACAAAAGAACTTTCAAACCTATTATTGGTCAAGCAAAACCAGAACAGTGATTCTTTAGATACTTCTCAGGAAATGTTAAGTACAGGAATGTGTTTTGAGGGTAAAATTGTCAGGAGCATTACCTATGTCCGCTTGCCTCCTTTTGGTGCTGAAGTAAAAAAACCTTATCCTATTATCACCACCAGGGCAACAAGAACTGCCAATGGTTTACACGCTAAAACAAGGGAAAGAGTTATTGATAAGAACATCGTATTTAATGTTGGAGACGTTATCAATGATGATGATTTCTATGATTCTGAACGTTTACTCCGTGCATTGCAATTTATCAAAGATGCTTCCATATATGCTTGTGAAGTAAACGACTCTTACCTTGATGTCTATATTATTACACAGGACCAATGGACCATTGGTGTGAGAGGTGGTTATAATAGCCTCAGTGACTTTGAACTCGGATTATACAACAACAACTTCTTGGGTACGGGTCAATACGCTTATATCGGGGCCGTAGTAAAAAGTGATGAACCTGAGCCACTTGGATATAATTTTGAATATAAATTCCAGAACATCAATGGTAGTTTCATAGACCTTGATATTATTTCTTATAATAATTATCTAGAATCAACTTGGGGTGTCAGTGCATATAAAGATTTCATCACTTCTAATACAAAAACAGCCGGTGGATTTGAAGCTCAAAACCTCAGCAGACTTTACGGATATACCACTTCTGATAGTGCTTTTATCCCCATTGATAGTACTGAACGGTTTTGGGAACCTTTAGAATATACTTACCTGAGTGGGTGGATTGGCCGTTCCTTCCACATCAATCAGAAAAGAAATGAAAATATTACATTCAGTATGGGTGTAGATAATATTCACTTTTTCAATAGACCACAAGAAGTGAGCAGAGATACTTTGTATCAATTTCATCACAAGGATCAATACGCGTTTAGTGTCACACTCAACCAACGTAATTATAGAAAACTCAATTATTTACAAGGTTTTGGTAGAACGGAGGACGTTCCGCACGGATGGCTAGTTTCTTTGACAAGCGGATGGGAGAAAAATGAATTTTTAGGAAGAAGACCCTACCTAGGTATGGCCATGGATGTAGGTCAATTTACACCCTATGGTTTTTTTAAAATCAGAGGTGAAATTGGTTCTTTCATGACCAATAAATATAGGCAAGAAACCTTTCATCTGAATTTCAGTTATTTCACCAACCTCATCGCAATCAAAGAAAGTTTCTTGCGTTTACTCCTCGATATTGATCTTTTGGATGGCAATGACCGAATACCTGGAGACTATTTATACTTTATAGATAACGATGTATTCTCAAATTTTCAAATCAATAGAAATTCTAAAAAAGGAACACGAAGACTTCAATTAAAACAAGAAAATATATGGTTCACTCCATTATTTTTCTATGGTTTTAAATTTGCCGTTTATCAGAGTTTCCAAGTTGGTTTTCTTGAAGACCCAGAAAGAGTATCCCTTTCTAATGATGATCTTTTCACTTCTTTTGGAGCAGGTATCAGAACCAGAAATGAAAATCTGGTTTTCAATACACTTACACTTGATTTGAAATATTTCCCTAATGCCAACTTCAACAACAGTCCATTTCAAGTACTGCTTACTACAGTAATTGACCTTCCATTAAGAGATTTCAAACCTATGAAACCAAGGTTCTTAAAGTTTGAATAATTCTATTAAATGGTCCATCTAGGATCCTGTGCTACAAATGTATAAGGGAACCCATGTGTATTGACGGGTTGGTTTTCTTTTGACACTTTTAGCTTAATAAAATCATCACTAAAACTCACTTGACCGTTTTCAACGACAGAAATTTCACCGTCTAAACAGTAAGCAGGAGTTTGTGTTTTCTGTAATTGATTTACTCCTTTAAAGACATATTTCTTTTGCGTTTTAACGGGAGATTTAGATTTCCATCTTTCTTCAATCTGTCCTGATGGAGATACTGACATCTCAAAAATTAAATCATCATGTTCTAACCTATAAAAACCTACTTTTAAACGTCTGTTTTTATTTCCATTCTGATTTAATGAAAAGAAAGTTGTTCCAAGTCCGAAAGTAAAAATGCTTAATAAGATACTTTTCATAGAGTTATTGTCGTAAATATTATCAGTAGTTCATTAATTCTAGTTGTATACAATACAAACTTTAGTTATAGCTCTAACTATTTTCACGTCAGAGTTTAGATTGAGGTTTTAGTTTAAAGGACTTTTTATGATTCTAGTCTGATTTATATTAACATTTTAACATTGTAAACTCGTTTCCAGATATCTCTCAACTATTTTTTTATACGTTTTTTTGAAAGAAGTAATCACAAACCAATAAACAAAGCTAGTATTAAATACTTTTGATTTAATACTTATACATTTAGTTTAAACACTAAAAAAGAAGTACTCAAAATTGACAAATACACCCGCTTTAATATGGCTATTTAATTAGAATTGTAATTTTTTGAATGTATATTCACAATTAAAGAAAAAGAAAAAAATGGCTATAGATATTATAGAAAAATATACAGATGAGCAGTCTAACTTTATGGAGTTAGAAGGCATGAAAGTACATTATAAAGTAGAGGGAGAAGGTTTTCCAATTGTTCTACTTCATGGTACTTTTTCATCATTACATACTTGGGATAAATGGACAGAAACATTAAAGGAAAAATATAAAGTCATTCGATTGGACCTTCCTGGATTTGGCATTACGGGACCAAGACCTGATAGAACTTATTCTATTGATATTTACCTTAATTTCATCAACACTTTCCTTAAGAAACTAGAAGTTAAAAAGTTCTACCTTGCCGGTTCTTCATTAGGAGGCTGGATTGCTTGGGAATATTCTCACCGATACAAGGAACAAGTTAGAAGACTCATCCTGCTTAATGCAGCGGGTTTTAATGATAAAGATTCAATTCCATTACTTTTTAAATTAGTTCAAAACCCTATTATTAAGGAGTTTAAAATGTTCCATGGGTTTGCTGAATATTTACAAGCACCGAAAAGTTTTATCGAATTTTTCTTGAAAAATGCTTACGGAAATCCTAAAAGAGTGGATAGAGCAACGATTACAAGGTACCATGAAATTTTCTCTAGAAAAGGGAACAAAGAAGCTTTCTTGAATATTGCCAATAGTTCAATAGAGGACCATTCTGATCTTATTAAACAACTCGACACTCCTACTTTAATAATTTGGGGTGAAAAAGACCGGTGGATTCCATTGGCGAATGCTTACAAATTTCAATTCAGTCTACCCAATTCACAATTGATTATTTACGAAGGTGTGGGGCATGTTCCAATGGAGGAAATACCTGCAAAGTCGGCCAAAGACACCATATCGTTTTTAGAAAATACTACTTTTGACAGCGGAGTAAAAATCCAAACTAGCTACCTCTGTGATCAGTTCAGAAAAGAAGTAAAGGTAGCCTCAGGTAGTTTTGAAAAAGTAGGAAAGAAAATAGACTTTCATGGACAAGCCGTTTGTTTAAAAACTAACAACCCTCAACTTGTTTTAGAACGGCTCGAAGAAGAGAATGGTAAAGGAAAAGTTTTAGTGGTAGAATGGGAATGTGATAAGATGGATGCACTCATTGATGAAGAAATTGCTTATGCTCTTCTGCATCAAGAATGGGAGGGATTAATTACAGATGCTAATTACAGGCACACTGAAGCTTTAAATAAAATGAGAATTGGCATCCTTGCCAACAAATGTTATCCTATGAAAGCTTTAAAAGCTGATGAACCGATAGAGATCTACTTACACGCCAACGTTGGTGGATTGGAACTTGTTGACGGCAACTACATTTACATGGATGAGGACGGTGTAGTCAGCAGTGAACAAAACTTAGTGGACTGGGAGAAATAACAAATAAGGGAAGAAATTTTAGATACTTCTTCCCTTATTTTTTTAATGCTGTCCTACGTAAAACTCAATAGTCTTCTTTGATTCATTCCCCAAATTATCATAGGCCACTACTTTTATCTCATAATGCTGATCTTTTTTCAAGTGCTCCTTTTCAGAGATGTCTAAATTGGAACCACTAGAGTACAAATTCATTGGCCCACCATTAATCGAATATTTTATTTCCTTTGTACCTACATGTGTATCAGTGGCACCTAAATAAACTTTTGTAAATGCTGGATAAACATCAAATTCTCCATGCTTCCCGATAGGTTCAATACTCATATTAGCATGTACTTCAGGACCTTCATTATCAACAAAGAACTTCACTTCATTTTCTGATTCTTCATTATTCACATTGTCAACCGCATGAAATGTTAAGGTCTGATCCCCTTCATCATCTGCCGTGAAAGCACCGCTATAAGTCTTATTTGACTCTCCGTTGATAGCAAAAAATGTGTCTTTCACTTTAGAATGAGAATCCAATGAAGTCAACTTAATTTGAGTTTTAGAAGTGATAAATAAAGTATCTCTATGCTCAAATTGCTCTCCTATGAATTCATATGATGATGAAGGGGGTACATTATCCATAAATAATGTTTCAGTACCTTCAATGGTCTTCACTACTGTCATATTATTGACATTGTCAGAAGCTTTATAACTAATATGATGTGCTCCAAGCTCATTTTTCAACGTAAAAGCAGTTCCTGTATAAGGTGTATAATTTGCACCTCCATTTGGACTGTATAACACCTGCTTTACTCCTGCCTTATTATCTGTTGATGAAATACTAAATGTTGTTCGTGGAGAAATATATCGAATATTCTCGTCTACATATTGATCACCAATGATTTCATGCGAGATTTCAGGTGCAATTTTATCTACATAAAAACTTAATGTCTTTTCAACTTCTTCGTTATTCACTAAATCAAATCCCTTGTAATGAATTTCATGCTCTCCGTCTTTCAAGTCCTTCAAAGAAATAGGCTGATATGTATACTCCTGATAAGCACTATTATCATAACTGAATTCAATATGA
Organism: Flammeovirga sp. SJP92; assembly: GCF_001583495.1. GTDB lineage: Bacteria > Bacteroidota > Bacteroidia > Cytophagales > Flammeovirgaceae > Flammeovirga. The sequence continues at coordinate 302,379 of NZ_LQAQ01000061.1, forward strand.
TCTACACCTGACATTACATCTTCACTCTGTAACCTTACTGTAGCATATGGAGAAACGATATTTTCATTGAATACCAAACCTTTCCAATTTGCCATAGAATTGGGTGCCGTTAAATCAATTTTAAAAGTGGATGTACGTACTTCTTCTGGATTACCTACATTATCTGCTGCATAATAGTAAATAATGTGCTGTCCTTCTTCTGCTAATGAAACAGAGTATTCGTACTCATGGAAGTTTTCTCCGTCCAATGAATAATAAATATTCTTAACACCTGAATAGGTATCATTAGCTACTAAATGCATCATTAGGTTTTTACCATAAAATGCTTCTACACCATTATCATACAATCTAGTTCCATCAAAAGAAATCTTAGAAACTGGCGCTTTGCTATCAGCAATCACTTCATATTTAACTTCTCTCTTAGGTAAAATATATTCTTTTGTTTCTGGATCTACAGCCCATTTTGAACGGATGTAATTAGGACCCTCAGTATCAAGATATAGAGCTTCATTGGGTTTTATTTCTTCAGATTCATTTAATTGATAATGTTCAGCATTACTATCTTTTGATGTTGAAAAACTTAAAAATAATGGCAATGACTTATTGACATAAGTTCCGGAGTTATCTACATATACACTTTTTTGATGTTCTAATCTTTGAGGTTTACTATTAGAAGCTATTAATATTGGCGTCTCCTCTTCTTCTATAATTCTAATTTCTTGGATATTTATTTTTGTAGGTGTTTGGGCATGTAAATGAACTGATAATAAGTTAATTAATATACATACTATTAGGGTAATATTTTTCATTATTTTGGTAAATTAGGTTTTTGTAATGTTGGTTAATATTACTTAATTACCATAAAAAAGGTTACACTTAACAATGAATACAAACCTTATACTTTACATCAAGGAAAAATGGCAAACTGCCCTAGCAATACCAAAAAAAGGATTAACACTCAGAAAAAATGAAGAATCACATCATTATCTTACATCAGTATTTTTTTTGACTTTTTTCACATTTGTACCGAAATAATGAATTTTTACATAAAAAAAGAGGTTGTTCAATTCTTTGTGAACAACCTCTATGCTTTATATATACAGTGGGCAGACACATAGGTCTGCCCCTACGTTTTATTCTTTCCCGTCAACGTAATCTTGTAAATACGAAAACTTCTCTGTCAATTTTTTATCATGTGTAATGGTCGCTCCTTTCACTACACCAATAGGAGTCACAAAAAGATCTTCCAATACATTATCAATCATCTGACGACCAAATGCTTCTGATGCATCTCTTGGCAATTCGTTTGGTAAATTATCTACAGCCATTACTGTAATATTGTCTTTGCTTGAAAAGGCCTCTTCGTCATTTCCTGTTGCCGGATTGTAATCGTACAATGGATCAGCAATAGTTGAAGGTCTCTTTGTACTTGGAATTGAACCTTCAATATCACAAGTTACATCTGCAATAACTTCAATTTTAAAATCTTCTCTTTGAGTATCTTCTTTAGTGAACAATACTGGCGCCGCAGGGTGCCAGAATGCTCCTGCTACTAACATATTTGATACTGGCAAGAAATCTCCAAAAGTTGACTTATAATCTGATGGATTAGCAAAGAAGTCTTTAATTTCAAATGCACCTCCATCTTTTTTCTCATGGTAGTCTTTAGACCTTAACTGTACAAATACCGGGCTATCAAAAGTCTCATTCAAGTAATCTTGCTTACTTACTTTCTTGATACCTGCCGCCAATAACGTTTCAACTGCTCCGTTTGACACTCTACCACTTCCTGTCAACACAATTTTAAAATCGTTGGGCAACTTCACTTTCTTACACTCAATCCACAATTCATTCAAATCATGACATTGATGTGCAGGCTTTAAGTCATAGATATTATGACGCTTTCCATAAGCTAATAAGCCATTATAAGCTCCAACAAGCCCTGCAAATCGACCAAAGGCAATCACTCTAGATCCATCTTCTCTTACCAACACTTCATAATCTACAATATCAATGTTGTTATTCAAGATTGCTCTCAGCAACTCTCTATTATAAGGTTGTTTTTTAATTGTATGAGAAAAGAAGAAATATTTCTTATTAGGAACCAATTCTGGAATAGGCACCTCCTTAATACCCAAAAGGATGTCACAGTCGTCTACATTGTCAACAACAGCAATTCCTGCATCTTGGTATTCTTGATCGGTATAGCATCTGATTGGGCTTTTCTGTACGTAGATTTCTACTTCAGGGTATTTTTCCAATACTTCCTCACATTGAGCTGGAGTTAATGCTACTCTTTTATCTTCAGGTACTTTTCCTTCTTTTATGATTCCTACTTTCATGCTAATTTCTTTGATCTATGTATTAAGTTTTGGTTGTATGTAAATAATCAGTTTCTATAAAAGAAGGCAACGTGAATAAAAAACACCTTCTTTTAAGAGTTTTCACCATAATTTTATCCGCGAAGATGAGAAAAAAAACAAGATGAACAAAAAGATACTTCAAATTACAATTCAGGAATATACTTATCTACATAGCCTTGAAGTCCTATTTTTGAACCATAGCCTGTTGGCATAAAACGCCAGCCATCATCCTCTCTTATAAGTCTTGCAAACTCCACTTCGGTATCATCTCCAAAATCGGCATCCAGATCATAATGCAACACTTCTACCTGATTTTCAAGATTCAATACTCTAATGTAGGCTTCATCCAGGTTGCCAAAGTTATGTCTTCTGTTTTTGGCATCATATATACTTACAATAAATACCAACTCCTTTACAACAGGCGATATGAAAGGCAAATTCAATAAAATTTCCTCATCATCTCCTTCGCTGTCTCCTATTCTGTTATCCCCTCTGTGCTTCACCATTCCGTCCGGTGATTCCAGATTATTATAAAAAACGAAATATTCGTCACTTGGAAGTTTTCCATCCTCCCCTAACATAAAGACCGACGCATCCAAATCCAGCTGACCTCCTCTTCTTACTTCCCAACCCAAACCAATCTTAATCTTGCTGAGTTTTTTTTCCGCTGCTTCTTTTAAGCGAATTCCCTTCCCTTTTTTTACAATTTTAGTTGCCATAGATCTTTTCCTGTTATTTCACAGTATAGTTTTTTATTTTGCAATAGAGATACTTTTGAACTCCAAAATATTTCAATTAACCAATTATTACAAAAAAATAGCCAATTCACACAAACACAACAAACGCATGATAAGCTTCTGGGAAAAAGAGAGTTTTATTCAATATGACTTCATTGTAGTAGGCAGTGGTATTGTGGGCCTCACAACAGCTATTGAATACAAAGAAACACACCCTAATGAAAAAGTCCTTATTATAGAAAAGGGGATTCTTCCGTCAGGCGCTAGCACCAAAAATGCAGGTTTTGCCTGTTTTGGCAGTTTGACAGAAATCTGTGACGATCTGAAAAACATGTCTTCTAACAAGGTATTAGAAACTGTAGAAAGAAGATACAAAGGGCTTCAGAAACTCAGAAATAGATTAGGTGACGCTAATTTTGATTTCCAACAATGGGGTGGTTATGAGTTAATTACTGAGAAACAAGAAAAGCATATCGAAAAAATCGAAGAAATTAACCAACTGCTTTATCCAATTTTTAATACCAATGTCTTTGCCATTAAAAATGAAAAAATAAATGCTTTCGGCTTTAAAAAAGACAAAGTAAAACACCTCTTATTGAATCAGTTTGAAGGACAGATCCATACTGGAAAAATGATGAAAGGTCTAATTGATATTGCAAGATCGATGGGTGTTGAGATCATAACAGGAACTGAAGTGATTGATTTTACAGATGATGGTGATAAAGTAATTGTAAACTGCAAAAACCAATACCAAAAGGTAGATTTCTTTACCGAAAGAATTTCTATCTGCGTCAATGCTTTTGCCCAGAAACTATTGCCACAATTGGAAGTTTATCCTGGCAGAGGGCAGGTTTTAATTACTAATCCTATCAAAAATTTACCTTTCAAAGGGACTTTCCATATGGACAGAGGGTATTATTACTTTAGAAATGTTGGGAATCGAGTTTTGTTAGGCGGAGGCAGAAACCTCGACTATGAGGGAGAAACTACGACTACCATGAAAACCACTACTCCAATTATTGAACACTTAAAACACTTATTAAAGGAAGTTATTTTACCTCAAACCCCTCATTATATCGACATGAAATGGGCCGGCATTATGGCTTTTGGTGATCAGAAAGCCCCTATCGTCAAATTACTTTCCGATAGAATCGCCATTGGAGTAAGAATGGGTGGTATGGGTGTAGCAATAGGTTCTGAGGTGGGGAAAGAAATCAATCTGCTTTTAGATTAAAAAACAAAATGACTCAATCTATGTTATTTAAGCATTAAAAATACAGTCTTTACACAAAACAGTGATATTCATCACCAAAAATGAAGGCATATTTCAAAAAATAGATGCATATTGCATCGCATAAAAATTATAGGTTACTAAACTTCAAAAAACATATAACTTAATCATGAGTTTACTTCTTACGCACCGAATAATCGTATCACTATTCTTATTAATTTATCTTGTTAAGGCTGTTTTGATGTTCTTAGGAAAAGATAAATTTGAAAAGTTTGCCAAAGTTGTGAAAGTACCTGAAATGATCATTTCGTTCTTGTTCTTAGCAACTGGTGGGTATTTATTATATGTTATTCCATTATATACTAAAGCTTTAACTATCAAATTTGGATTAGTAGTCGCTTCCATTCCATTAGCGGTCATTGCTACTAAAAAATTCAATAAAATCTTGATGGTGCTTTCATTGTTCTGCTTGATCATGGCATACGGTATGGCCGAAATGCACAGAGCTTCAGCAAAGAAACAATTGACAGGTGGAACTGACACTGTAGAAACAGCTGATGGAACAGTATTATCAGGAAAGGACTTGTTCACTAAGAAATGTTCACAATGTCATGGTATTGATGGAGATGCACAGAGAAGTAATGCTCCAAAATTATCAGAAAGTAAGCTTGGCGACGCTGAAATCAAGCATCTTGTAAGAAACGGTAAGGGAATTATGTTCTCATTCAGTGAGAAAGATATCTCTAACGAAGAGCTTGAAGCGATTACAAAATATGCGAAGTCACTAAGAAATTAGAAATTCTATTGCAATTTAATTTCGATTAAGTATCTTTGTGACAACATCACGAAAAAGCATCTAGAAGGGAGCGAATTTAGCTCCCTTTTTTGTTTGCTTTTTTTTAGATGACCTTTAGAATTTTATTTATATTGAGCTGGATTTTAACGCTTTAGTGAATAGTTAATTCTAACTAAATAAAGTTTCGAAATAGAAGACTATTTCAGGACAAACTAAATTTTTAAAATTTTATACAGTAAAGTTGTATGGATTTAAGTGGACAAATAAAAGAGATCGTTGAAGCACATTTAGAAGATGATTCTTTATATGTTGTTAAAGTGGAAGTGAAAGCTGGCCGCCGTATGAAAGTTTTAATTATCTTGGACGGCGATGAGGGAGTAACAATTGAAGCTGTAACAAAAATTTCAAGAGGTGTAGGTCATGAAATTGACGAGAGAGATCTTATCAAAGATGAATACAATTTTGAAGTAACATCAGCTGGTGTTGGCGAACCTTTAGAACTACACAGACAATACAACAAAAATGTAGGTAGAAAAGTAACGATCACTAGAGGCAACGAAACGAAGTTTACTGGTGAATTAAAAGCTGTTACAGAAGAAGAGGTCACTATTGATGCTGAAATTAAAGAAAAAGGAAAAAAGAAAGTTGAGATTAAAGAAATGATTATTCCTTTCAGCGACATCAAAAGTACAGTTGTAGAAGTATCATTTTAATAATTAATATCAACCAAAATCGAAAAAAATAAACAGTTGCAGATATGAATAGCATGGAACTAATCGAATCGTTTAAGGAATTTGCCAAAATGAAAGGCATTGACCGTCCTACAATGATCAAAATCTTGGAGGATGTTTTCAAAACAATGATTCGTAAGCAATATGGTGATGACGCTACATTTGATGTAATTATCAACGTAGATGCAGGTGATTTGGAGATTTGGCGTTACCGTCAGATCGTTGCAGATGATGCAGATGAATTTGATCCACAAACACAAATTCACTTGACGGATGCGAAGAAAATCGAGGAAGACTTTGAGGTAGATGAGGAAGTAGCAGAAGCGGTTGAGATTGATTTCTTTGGTAGAAGAATGGTACAAACTGCTCGTCAGACATTAATTCAAAAAGTAAAAGACCTTGAGAAGAAGGTTCTTTTTGATCAATATAAAGAGCGTGTTGGTGAACTAATCATGGGTGAAGTTTACCAAACACTAGGTAGAGAGTTAATCATTATTGACCAAGACAACAATGAGCTTTCTTTACCAAGAAACGAGATGATTTCAAAAGACCGTTACAGAAAAGGAGACCACATCCGTGCGGTAATCGACAGAGTGGAAATGAACAACAACAACCCTAAGATTGTTCTTTCTCGTACTTCTCCTTTATTCTTACGTCTTTTATTCGAACAAGAAGTTCCTGAAATCTTTGACGGTTTAATCGCGATCAGAAACATCGTTCGTGAGCCAGGTGAAAGAGCTAAAGTTTCAGTGGAATCTTTTGACGACCGTGTTGATCCTGTAGGTGCATGTGTTGGTATGAGAGGTTCTCGTATTCACTCTATCGTTCGTGAATTACAGAATGAGAACATTGACGTTATCAACTACACTGACAACTTAGACTTGATGATCAGACGTTCATTGAGCCCTGCACACATCAATACTGTAAAAGTAAATGAGGAAGAGAAACGTGTGGAGGTAGTTTTACCAAAAGATCAGGTTTCTTTAGCAATTGGTAAAGGTGGTCAGAATATCAAATTAGCATCAATGTTAGTAGGATATGAGATCGACGTGTTTAGAGAATTACAAGAGCACGAAGTAGAAGATTTCGATATTGATTTGATGGAATTCAATGATGTATTTGATGATTGGATGCTTCTTGAACTTAAAAATATTGGATTGGATACTGCAAAAGCGGTATTGGATCACGAAGTGGATGAATTAGTAAGGAGAACTGACCTTGAAGAGGAAATGATTCTTGCGATCATGCATACATTAAGAAAAGAGTTTGAAGATGATCAACAACAACAAGCTCCTCAAAACCAACCTAGCAATGAAATGATGGATGATGAGGATGACTTCGAAGTAGATTATAGTGATGATGTTCTTGATGAAGATATTGCAGAGGTTACAAATACTGCAGTTCAAAACAAAGCAGCTTCAAGTGAAAGCCCAAGCTTAGACGAGTTCAAAAATGACATTGAAGAATGGATCATTGACGAATTCAAAAAAGTAGGTCTTATCACAAAAGAAGATGTATTGTCACTTCCAAAAGAGGCTGTAATTGAAAAAACAGACTTAGAGGAAGAAACTGTTGATGAAGTAATTGCAGCTATTTCTAAATAATTTAGATTCCTATTTTAGGATCTTTGTTTAGAGTATAAAGAGAGGAGCTTAAAATTCTATAGGCTCCTCTTTGTTATGTTTATTGTTTTTTATCTCTACAAATAATTGTGAACATTGCTGTGTTTTTGGGTCTTTTTGGAATGAAATCCAATAATAAGTGCAAAAAGGTAGTACTCACATGCAATTTAATTTAAGATTTAAAAAACAAACTTATATCTTTGCACTTTAGGAGTATTCATGTATTTCGGGTTGTCATTGAAATCACTCCTTTCATTTAAACTTGATAGTTTAAAAAAATAAAGCTTCGGCTTTAAATTGAATTGCTGTGAAGCAATAATTTGAATTAGTATTACGAAAAGGAATATATGGCAGATCAAAAGATGATCAGAATCGGCCAGGCGGCCAAGAAATTAAACGTTGGACACTCAACGATAATCGAGCAGCTGAAGAAGAAGAATATCGAAATTGATTCTCCTTCTCCAAATGGGAAGATTACGCTTGAGCAATTTGAAATGCTTAAAAAAATGAATGCAAAGTCAATGCAGGAAAAAGAAGAAGCATCTCAAATTTCTATATCGTCACAGGTAGGAAATACTGTTATTGAGTCTAAGAAGAAAAAAGGACCAAAAACAGAAGAGAAAGAAGACGATCATCTGATCATCAAGAATTCTGCTACATCCGAAAATACGAAAAGCGAAAAAGAAGGTCAACCTAAAAAGGCTGAACCAGAAACATATAGTGGTCGCCCAGGTCTTAAAGTAGTTGGGAAAATTGATCTCAATGAAAATAAAAAGAAAGCTGAGGCACCAAAACCAAAACAAGAAACTCCAAAGCCTGAACAGAAAAAGCAAGAAGCTCCTAAAAAGGAAACTCCTGCACCTGCTCCTAAGGCTGAGGAAAAGAAAGTAGCCAGCACTCCTGCTACTCCTCCAAAAGCTGAAAAGCCGAAAGAAGAGAAGAAGGAAGTAAAACCTGAGGTAAAAAAGCCCGTAAAAAGCGAGCCGAAACAAGAAACCTCAAAAGAAGCAAATAAAGCTCCAGAGAAGAAATCTGAGCAACCAACGCAAGAAGTGAAGAAAAAAGAACAAAATCCTCCGCAAACTCAAAAAGTTGAGAAAGCGAATACGCCTGCAACGGCAAGCGAAAGTCAAGATCAATCATCTGATAGTGCAACAGGTGCAACTGATTCTACAATCAACGCCAAGGCCGATGAATTAAAAGGTCTTACTGTAGTCGGTAAAGTCGATCTTTCATCATTTGAAAATCGCCGTAAGAAAAAACCGAAACCAGTAGCTTCATCGGATGACAAAGGTGCTCCTCAGAAAAAACGTAAGAGAAAACGCGTTCCTGTAGGAAATTCTGAAAACCCTCAAGGTAGACAGCAAGGTCAAGGCCAAGGTGGCAACAGACAAGGCGGTCAAGGTGGTAACAGAAACCAAGGTCAAGGCCAAGGCGGCAACAGACAAGGCGGTCAAGGTGGTAACAGAAACCAAGGAGGCCAAGGTGGCAACAGACCAGGCGGACAAGGTGGCAACAGAAACCAAGGAGGCCAAGGTGGTAACAGACCAGGCGGACAAGGTGGTAACAGAAACCAAGGTCAAGGCCAAGGTGGTAACAGACCAGGCGGACAAGGTGGTAACAGAAACCAAGGTCAAGGCCAAGGTGGTAACAAGCCAGGAGAAAAAACTTTCCGTAATGCGGACGCTACTTCACAAAGAGGACAAGGCGGAAAAGGCGGAAACAACAAGAAGAAAAAAGGCAAATTATCAGAGAAGGATATCCAATCTGGAATGAAGAAAGCGAACCAACAGCTTAATCAGTCTGGATTCAAATCTACTCGTGGTAAACATAAACAAGCCAAAAAGAATAAGCGTGAAGCGGAAAACGAAGCACGTTTACAAAGAGAGGCAGCAGAATCGCATATCATTACAGTTACTGAGTTCATTTCTACAAGTGAGCTAGCAACAATGATGGATATCCCTGTAAGTGATATCATCATGACATGTATGAATAATGGTATGTTCATCTCAATCAACCAACGTCTTGACAAAGAGACAATCGAGTTGATTACTACTGAATATAACTTCGAGGCTAAATTCGCTTCAGCAGAAGAAGAAGTTGATGCTCCATTGGAGAAAGAAGATAAGCCAGAAGATTTACAAGAAAGAGCGCCTATCGTTACAATCATGGGTCACGTTGACCACGGTAAAACGTCATTACTTGACTACATCCGTGATGCAAACGTAGCTGATGGTGAAGCAGGTGGTATCACGCAGCACATTGGTGCATATGATGTGATGACAAAGACAGGTAAGAAAATTGCCTTCCTTGATACACCAGGTCACGAAGCCTTTACAGCCATGCGTGCTCGTGGTGCTAAGGTAACTGACGTTGCTATTATCGTAGTAGCAGCCGATGATCAGGTAATGCCTCAAACAAAAGAAGCAATCAACCACGCATTATCAGCTGAAGTGCCGATCGTAATCGCGATCAACAAGGTAGATAAGCCAAATGCGAACGTAGATAATATTAAAACTCAACTTTCAGCATTGAATATCCTTGTTGAAGATTGGGGTGGTAAATACCAAGCTTTCGAAATCTCTGCAAAATTCGGTCAAGGTATTGAAGAATTACTAGAAGGTGTACTTCTTGAAGCAGAAGTATTAGAATTGAAAGCTAATCCTAACAAAAACGCTGTAGGTACAGTAGTTGAAGCATCTCTTGATAAAGGACGTGGTTACTTAGCAACAGTTCTTGTTCAAGCAGGTACAATGAAAGTAGGTGATGTAATGCTTGCTGGTGGTTACTATGGTAAAGTGAAAGCAATGCTTGACCATAGAGGTCATAGAGTAGCAGAAGCTGGTCCTTCTACACCAGTTCAGGTATTAGGTCTTTCAGGTGCTCCTCAAGCAGGTGATAAACTGAATGTACTAGATACAGAACGTGAAGCGAGAGAAATTGCTAACAAGCGTGAGCAATTAGCACGTGAGCAAAGCTTAAGAGCTTCTCAGCGTCCTAACCTAGACCTATTCAAGCGTCTTGCTCAAGGTGAGTTACAACAATTGAACTTGATCATCAAAGGTGACGTGGATGGTTCAGTGGAAGCATTATCAGATTCATTACTGAAACTTTCTAACGATGAAGTAGAAGTAAGAATTATCCATAAAGGTGTGGGTGCCCTTACTGAATCGGATATCCTATTAGCAGCAGCTGACAAGGAGAACCCTACAATGATCATCGGTTTCCAAGTTCGTCCTACGCCAAATGCAAGAAAGCTTGCTGAAAACGAAGGTATCGAAGTTCGTCATTACTCTGTAATCTATAACGCTATCGACGATGTGAAAGCGGCTATGGAAGGTCTTCTTGAGCCAGATATGGAAGAGAAAATCGTGGGTAACGTTGAAGTTCGTGAAGTATTCAAAATCTCTAAAGTGGGTACAGTTGCCGGTTGTTACGTTACAGACGGTTACATCAAGCGTAACTCTAAAATCCGCTTGATCCGTGAAGGTGTTGTAATCTACGGTGGTACTGACGGTGGAGAAATTGGAGCACTGAAACGTTTCAAAGACGATGTAAACGAAGTGAAGTTCGGTTACGAGTGTGGTTTAAGTATTGCCAACTACAACGATATCAAAGTGGGTGACGTTGTTGAAGCATTCGAAATCACTGAAACTAAACGTACATTGAAATCATAGTTTAAGCAATTAAACTTATACATATTGAGAGGCTGATTTATTCATTTAAATCAGCCTCTTTTTTTGTATCATCTGACCTTAAAAAAGATAATTATTATTGATATAGTTTAACAAGGAATTGTGCTTAAAAAAGCGGATATTACTACAGAATACAAAGTATTTTTTGATCTAAATAAATAAATGAAATGTTACGTTATTTTATTACTATCACACTATCAATTATAGGCCTTCAGTGTTTTGCACAAGGCTTTTTAAGAACTGAAGGCACAGAGATCGTCAATAACAACGGACCTGTAATCATAAGAAGTATTGGTACTGGCAACTGGATGATTCAAGAAGGTTATATGATGCAGTCCACCGATGCAAAAATCAATACGCATACACAGTTCAGAACTAAACTCGAAGAAAATATAGGCAAGGAGAAAACTGCTGAGTTTTATGATGTTTGGCTGGAAAACCATTTCACAAAAACCGACCTCGACTCTATGAAAGCTTGGGGGTTTAATGCGGTAAGAGTTGCCCTTCACTACAAATGGTTCACATTACCGATTGAAGCGGAAAAAGTGAAAAATGGGAAAATTAAGCATACTTGGTTAAAGGAAGGATTTGATTACACAGACAAATTAATGGAATGGTGTACTGAAAATGAAATGTATCTGATTTTTGATATGCATGGAGCGCCAGGTGGTCAAGGTAAGGATGCCAATATTTCTGATTATGATGAATCGCTCCCCTCTCTATGGGATAGTGAATTAAACAAAGAGAAATTAGAACAGCTATGGATAAAAATCGCTAAACGCTATAAAGATGAAAAATGGGTGGGAGGTTATGATCTTATCAATGAACCCAATTGGAAATTCAAAAACACTGGATCGGATAATGGATGTGGCTGTAATGATAATGATGAAATTTGGGACTTACATGCAAGGTTAACGAAAGCAATCAGAACTGTGGATAAAAACCATATTGTCTATATTTCTGGTAACTGCTGGGGCAATAATTATGAAAGCTTCGACCAACATGATTTAAAAAATGCAGACGACAATATGGCAATAACCTTCCATAAATACTGGACTTTTAATACTGACGCTTCTGTTCAAGGGTGGATTGATATGAGAGAAAAATATCAAATGCCTCTATGGATGAGTGAAGCAGGTGAAAATTCTAATACATGGTTCTCTGATTGTATTTCACTTTTTGAGAAAAATAATATTGGATGGTCATGGTGGCCGGTCAAAAAGCAACGTGTCAATAACGTTTTGAAAGTAAAAACACCTGACTCTTATTATAAGCTTCTTGGTGCATGGGAAAAAGGAGAGAACTTATCAGGAGAGGAAACTTTCCAAGCAGTTATGGACTATGCTGAAAGCCATAAAATTGAAAACTGTGAAGTGGCAAATGATGTAATTTATGCTATGATTGGTCAGATCAACAATGACAAAACAAAACCATTCAAAGAGCACAAAACCAATCAGGATATTCTTTTTGCAGATTATGACATGGGCAAGAATCATTTTGCCTATTATGACAAGATTTCAGCAAACTACCATATTGATATGAATGCAGAAAGAGCACTTTGGAATACTGGTTTTCAGTATAGAAATGATGGAGTAGATATAAAAATTGTAGACAATACTCCTATTGTTGCATGGACTGAAGAAGGCGAATGGATGAAATACACCATCAAAACCAACAAGAAGCAAAGTAGCATCATTAAAATAACCTATCAGAATCAAGGAGAAGAGGCCAAGGTTCGAATAAGTTCTGGTCTTGAAAATATCATTACTACACTGCCAAGTACTTCCAAGAACTGGAAAACCATACAATCAGAAACTCTTAAGTTACAAGAAGGAGAGAATACAATCATTTTTTACATTATCAAAGGCGACCTCCAGCTCAAAAGTTTTAAGATTGAATCAAAATAATAGCAAGTCACCTTCATTTTCAATTGTAGAAAATGAAGGTTTTTTTTTCATAAAATAAGAAAATCACTAATGGAATGATGGACTCTTTTATTAGTCGTAAATTCTTAGATATTTTTAGCTGTGAGAGCTAACTATAAAACTTAAATAAAAATGAAAAAATTAATAGCAGGACTTGTCCTTATGACGTTGCTTACGTCGTGTTATAACACTAGACTATTTGTCGGTGACGCAAAACCTACAGACACTTTAGAAGAAGTTAATAAAGTCTGGACCAATCATTTACTTTTCGGACTAGTTCCATTAGACAACGCTCGTCAAAACCCTTCAGATTATCTACCTGATAATCAAGAAAACTATGTTATTAAAACGAATACTAGTTTCCTAAATGGACTTGTCAGTGGAGTCACTTTCGGTATTTATTCACCAACACAAACTATTTATTATATCCCAAAAAAATAAATTGATCATCGGTTTACTCTCATAAGAGCATGTTTGGAATATATTTTTTAGAAGTAAATATTTTCCATTTTAGGTTGTGAGGAAATTAATTTCTGAAAAAATAGTGGTTCTATAGTTGATGAAATTCATAAACTCCCGTTCTGAAAGCGTGAATGTTTACTAAAAGAGATGTTTTAAACATGCTTTAAAGGGATTGTTATAATTTTCAGTTATAACAATCCCTTTTTTTGATGAATATTACATGAAAACCAGATAAATAAGGAATTCTCCCAAAAAAAATTAAATTATTAAAACCATCATCTTAAACACAAAATTCTTATTGCAAGTACTAGAGAATCAGAAGAAGTATTGAGCATAGTCAAGAAGCTTACCTTATCATGAAATTGATTCTTTGTTGGTACTTATGTTTCACATCTTATTCATAAAAACATGGCAAAACCCAACACACTACTGATCAATAAATTAAGAGAAGCAGCCTCCAATATAGCATCAGGAAAAGATTACAATTGGGGACATGTAGGAAAATGCAATTGTGGGCATTTAGTCCAAGCAATTACTCCTATGGACTCCAAAGATATTTACTATACCGCACAGCGTCAAAAATTAGACGAGTGGAGTGAATTTGCCCATGACTATTGTCCTGCAAGTGGTATGCCTGTAGACAATATGATAGATACACTGCTAGATGCAGGTCTGGAAGTACAAGATATTCCTCACTTAGAATACCTTTCTAATACAAAAGTACTGAGCGAACTGCCTGGTGGATTTAGGTATTTGCAAAAAGGCAGTAAAGAGGACGCTATCACTTACATGAAAACTTGGGCAGACGTTCTTGAAAAAGAGTTAGTATAAAGATCTTAATAAACTACTAACAACTGACAATTTAGTTTCAATATGTCCTACTATCATTAGTTTATTTTAAGCTTTGATAATTAAGCTGACATTCAAAATTCATTATAGCCAAAAGGGTCGAAGTATAATACTTCGACCCTAATTTATTGGAAAATAAAACTGTTACTCACAGATCATTCTTAATGTTATTTGCTCTGATTTCGAATAAGCATTGATAATATAAAGTCCTGCACTTAACTGCTCTAATTGTACTGTGTTATTAACTACATTTTTATAATGTTCTATAACTCTACCTTGAAGGTCCATAATTTCAATCTCGTCAACACTTGTTCCAAATATTTTTAATGATCCATTTCCTGAAATTGGGTTGGGATACACTCTTACATTTTCATTCGAAAAGCTGTCTGTAGATAAGGGAATATCATCGATACAACCACAATTATCATCACTTGTGATTCTGGTGTCTGAACTCTCACTTTCAGAAAAAGTAAAACTACCTATCTCAAAAGCTCCTCTTTTCGGAGTTGAAAAAATACCGTAATTGATATACATTCTAATACCTCCAATTTCTTTCAAATCCAGTTTTGAGGGATCATATTGATAACTCAAACTCCATAGGTTACAATCATCATTTAGCTGATTAAAATTAGATTCAAAAATATCCCCATCAATCACATTACCAGAAGCATCCAATAAATCAATTCTCAACATCTTGGGTGCTAATCCTTTTCCGAATTTTAAATTAATACTAAAGTTATTATGATTCTCGAAGGAATAAATATCCTTAAAGTGGTATTCAATTCTAGGATTTGAAGTTGGATCACTGACATCAAATTTCACACAAGTCAACGTATCATTGCTACTCACCTCAAAATTAGGATCTACAGCATCAGAACTACCTTCTACCTGTGCCTGCGTCAGCCATAATGAGCTTCCATTTTCATTATTAGAATTAAAAGTTAATGTTGATTGAGTGGGTACACCTTGGTTGATACTCAAATCATAAGAAGAAGTATAGGTATTGCACTCCCCTGCTACAGAAGCAGTAATGGTTGATCCATTAACTTCATCCCCCCAGAGTACAGTAATTTTATTTGTATTTTCTCCAGCTATGATCTCCGCTCCTTCAGGTAAAGTCCAAGTCACTTCTCCTATAGCCCCAGAGGCCGTGTAGATAGACTGTTCTCCTTTGCTGATAACCTTTGGTCCAGTAATACTTAACTCAGGTGTTATGTTTTGATAAACCCTTACATATTCCACTTCCATTGTGGCCGGTAATTTTGAATCATCAGTTGGGCCTCCTGCCCCTCCCCAATTGCCTCCCATGGCAATGTTCATCAAGAGATGAAAACGTTTATCAAAAGGCCATTGCTGATAATTTCCATGCTTTGAAAAGGTGAAATATTGCTGATCATCAAGATATACCTTTATTTCATCTTCTGTCCATTCCAATTTATAAGTATGAAAAGCTGTAGATACATCCAAATCAGTAATGCTTTTACCGACTTGAGTTCCTATGGAATGATTGTAAGCTTCTGTGTGTACTGTGGCGTGAACCACATTTTGGTCATATCCAACATGTTCCATAATATCAATTTCACCAGATGCTGGCCATCCACCATATTCCCAGTCTGTAGGCAACATCCATATGGCAGGCCAAGTTCCCTGCCCTGTTGGAAGTTTGGCTCTCACTTCTATTTTTCCATAGAGCCAATCACCCGTATTTTTTGAAATTACTCTTGCAGAAGTATAAGACTTGCCTCCAAAACTTTCCTTTCGGGCGGTAATTTTCAGAGCACCTCCAGATACTTGTGCATTTGTCAAACGATCAGTGTAATATTGATCTTCGTTATTGCCCCAGCCGTTTCCTCCTATATCAAAGCTCCATTTCTCAGGATCAGGAGCTCCGTTATATTCAAATTCATCAGACCAAACTAATTCATAACATTCCTGAGCTTGAATAGGATGTATTAATAGAGAGAAAAAGAGAAGTAGTACTATATTTTTCATAGTTGTTTTCATTTAAGTTGGTATACACGTACATAATCAATTAATAAATGCTGGGGCCATATATCTTTATCAATACCTTTTTGAGCACCCCACATACCACCTACAGCTAGGTTAAACAACAGATGGAATTTTTGATCAAAAGGCCATTCTTTAAATGTTTTATGTTCATTTCTAAATGTAAAGTATTTTTCATTGTCCACATAAATAGAATACTGTTCAGGCCCCCATTCAAGTTTGTATTCATGAAACGCCTCCTCGGCATCAGCAATGTAAATACCTACCATTTTTTGAGACCCCATTGAATGATTATAAGCTTCAGTATGGGCAGAACCATAGATATGATCTTTTTCATGTCCAACATGTTCCATAATATTGATAGAACCACTTTTGGGCCAATCACCAAACTTACTTTCTTCTGGCAACATCCATATGGCAGGCCAGGTTCCTCTTCCTGAGGGTAGCTTTGCTCTGATCACAAACTTGCCATACTGCCACTCTCCCTTTCCTTTAGAATGAAGACGTGCAGAAGTAAATTCAAACTTTTCTTCACTTACAGGATCAAGGTATTCTTCTTTAAGTGCAGTGATGGTAAGATGCCCATCTTTTACAATTACATTTTCTGTACGATTAGCAGTGTAGGCTTGTAATTCTTGATTTCCCCATTTCTCTTTATTTCCTTCAATATCATAACCCCATTTTGAAGAATCTGGAAGTCCATCATAGTCAAACTCATCAGACCACACCAATTGGTATTCCTGAAGGTCCGCTGTTTCAGTCAGGCGATCTTTTTTAACTTCACATGAAATCAAAGAAGACAACAACATTATGTTTATTATTAAGTTTTTCATTTTCTTGAATTGAATAGGAGCATAAACTGTGTTATTTTTTAGTCAGACTCAGAATACGCTTTAAGATCACATTATTTAATATTGAACAGTACAGTACAAAAGTGGAAGTTTATTGAAGCAGCAGGAACTCTTGATAAAAAAAGGGAGTTCAACGAATCAAACTCCCTTTATCCTATTCATCTATTGTTTAATTCTCGAAGTAGTTCTTCTCGAATTCAACAGTCTTTGAAACATTTAATGAAACTGACTCATCTCCAATCATTAATTTGAATTCACCAGCTTCAACCGTCCATTTCAAGTTTTCTGCCACAAAAGCTAAATCTTTACCATTTAAAGTAAACTCTACCACTTTTGACTCACCTGGCTTCAAGCTGACTTTTTCAAATCTTCTCAAACGCTTATTGTCTGGTGTAATCGAAGCGTAAAGGTCCTTTGTATATAGCTGCACTACTTCTTTGCCTTCAACATCTCCAGTGTTTTTCACGGTCACTGAAACTTTGAAGTCGCTGTAAGGAGTGATTTCATTTTTAGAGATCTTAAGATCCGAATAATCAAAAGTAGTATAACTTAAACCGAAGCCAAATGGATACTGGAATGGTAAAGAGGAGTTGTAATCGTACATTCCTTCCATTTTTTCTGAAGCCTCAGAGGGTTTGTGATCATAAGTACCTAAAGCGTTTGGATACATTGGGTAAGAGTATGGCAATTTACCACTTGGATTCACATCACCTACTAGAATATCTGCCAATGCATCACCTCCATAATTACCAGGAAGGTAAGTATGTACAACTGCAGCCATATCTTCTTCAAATTGTGAAATCAAACGCGGACGTCCTTCATTTAAAATCAATACAACAGGCTTACCTGTTTTGGCCAATGCCTCTGCTAATTTTCTTTGATTTTGTGAAATGTACAAATCGTGCAAATTACCAGGAGTCTCTGTGTAAGTATTTTCTCCTAAACACAATAGAATCACATCAGAACCTTCAGAAGCTTTTATAGCTGCATCAATATCAATGTTCTTCTCCTCGTGATACAATCCTTCATGATTGTACTCTACACCTGAAGCAAAAGCGACATTCTCTTTTCCAAACTTGTTTTGAACAGCCTCTAAAATTGTATTGTAATCTTGAGCAAACTCTTCTACTTTTTCGCCTTGCCAAGAATAAGTCCATCCGCCATTTAATGTACGCATAGAGTTCGCATTTGGACCTGCTACAAATACTTTAGTTCCTTGCTTCAGAGGAAGAATATTATCATTGTTCTTCAATAAAGTAATTGATTCAGAAGCGGCATTATAAGCAATTTGCTCATGTTCTTTGCTTCCGAACTTAGGGTAATCTCCTTTAGACGGATAGGGAGTTTCAAATAATCCCAGTTCCATTTTCACCTTTAATACTCTACGAACCGCATCATCAATTCTTGACATTGGCACCTCACCCTCATTGACAAGTTCTACAAGCATTTCAGCAAACTTGAAGTTGTAAGGAACCATAGACATATCAATACCTGCATTGATTGATTTCTTAACGGCCTCCTTATGAGTATCCGCTACTTTATCTCTATTGTGCAAGTTTTCAATATCTGCCCAGTCAGTCACCACAAGCCCTTTAAAACCAAGTTCTTCTTTCAACAACTTCGTCAAATACTTGTAGCTAGCATGTACTGGAGTGCCATTGATAATACCGGAGTTGATCATGATAGTATGAGCTCCGGCATCAATAGCGGCTTTATATGAAGGCAAATAATGCTCTCTTAATTCAATTTCAGGCAAGTAAGACGGTGTTCTATCTTTTCCTGATCTTTCACTGCCATACCCTAAGAAGTGTTTGATACAAGCGGCTACTTTTGTTTTATCAGACAGGTCGTTGTTCTCTCCCTCATAACCATCTACTGCTGCAATACCCATTTGAGAAGTCAAGTAAACATCTTCACCATATGTTTCCCAAATACGTGGCCATGCAGGATTACGTCCCATATCCAATACAGGCGAGAAATCCCATGGAATTGAGCTTGCTCTCGTTTCATAAGCTGTTACTGCAGCACCCTGACGGTTCAATTCCGTATTCCAAGTGGCCGCCATTCCAATTTGCTGAGGGAAAAATGTAGCCCCAGCAGTATAAGTGGTACCATGTATTGCATCTACTCCATACAATACTGGGACACCAATTTCTTTCATTGCTACTTTCTGGATTTGAGAAATTACCTCATTCCATTTATCAGTGGTTCTAGCTCTATTATTAGCCGTATTAAGTACAGATCCAATTTTGTATTTCACAATTGCTTCTTCCAACAATTTCTTATCCAGCTTAAGAGGTTCGTCGCTTACAAATACATTTTCTCCTTTGGTAATAACATCAAGAGTTATCTGCGTCATTTGACCCACTTTTTCCTCCAGAGATAATTGGTGAAGAATCTTTTCTACTTTTTCGTCGATAGTTAGGTTACTATTTACAATCATTTCAATCTCTTCTGTATTTTTTTCAGGAGTTGAAATTTCTGGGGTATTAAATCCATACAGTACCGCACACAAAGCAAGAGATGCAATACCCTTAGTCCAATTTTGTTTCATTTTCTTATAATAAATTTAGGTAGTTAAAGTGATAGAATAAGTAATATTCATTTATAATTTTTAGCTGTTCAAATATACGTGATTATTACACTATATTTTTGAATTTTTCAATTATTAATTAATTCTCTAAAAAAGTATAAAATGAAGCATACATACTCTAAAACTTATCAACAAGACACTTTTTGGAAGGGAATCGATGGAGATTCCCTTCCTATATATTTAGCAACCTAAAGTCTTCAATTCTTAAAGTAATTTGAAATCTGAGATATAGAATGTACCTGGCTGGATATGTCCTTCTCCACCAATTTGAATAATTACTTTATCGAAATCAGTTCTTTCACTTTGTGCTGAGAAATCAAACTCTATTTCAATCCAATGTCCCATCTCATCCTCACCTACTGTATAAGCAGACTCTGCTCTTGTTTGCCATGCATTGCCACCTTGCTTTGTATCTTCTAAACGTAAAGCCACTGTTGGTGCCATAGCTACTTCACCTAACCAATCTGGAGTTTTATCTGCAGGAGATGGCGTTGTGAAATCATTACTGCGTAAGAAGTAAACTTTCATAGAGAACTTATTTCTTGTCGTTAAATCTAATCTATAAGGTAGTTCTGTTTGGTAGTTTTGCCACCATCCACCATCACCTTCAGTGTTAGTTCTCTCATATTTCCCAACTGATTCTGCTGAATTTCCAAGGTTATCAAAATTCTCAACACCAACAGTAAATACTAAATCTGCATCTGTTACGAAAGTTGTATTAGTGTTGCCTGCAAAATCATCAAACAAGTCTTTTACTTCCAATGGTTTCTCTACTGGGGGGGCAACTGGTCTTTCAAACCCTTCACGAATAAAGCCATAGTACCAAGCATTTCCATCACCACCAATTGTTCTTAAGTATAACTCATCTTCTGTCAATTTCATGATCTTATACTCTGTACCACCTGTATGCCAAGCAGGAAAAGCATCACCTCCAAAAGATAAATATTTACCATCGTCTTTATCAGAGATTGACCAAGTCCATGCAGTTTGGTCATTGAAATCGATAGCATAAGTATGGTCATCATCATCTGCTAATAAAGTACCGCCTCTTGAAGTAAACCAATCAGCCATGTAATCTTTAGCATAAGAATCTCCATTATTTGTTAGCGTATACTTAAAGCCATTCAAGTTGAAGTTGATCACATCGTCATAAGCACCTCTACCATCTTTTTGGTTAGGCTCTGCTGCCCACCAGTTAGGATCTTCCAAAGCCGGGTCACCAATACCCATATGCCCTAAAGTCGCTTTATCAAACACCCAGTTTTTACCTTCTAAATTAGAACCACCTCCAGTCAAGAAGTTGTAATCATCACGATCTAATAAAGTAAAATCCGTTTGTGCGATGTTGATTGTTTGTGTCTTTGAAGCCTGACCACCGCTCATAATCACAGTCATTGTCACTTCATAGTCTCCTTCCACAGCATATTCCGCTGTAACAGTTTCACCTTTTGCTGTTGCTCCTGTACCGAAATCCCAGAACGCAATTGAACCTGAAGTTGTATTGGCAAATTCAATGATATTAGGATTATCAGCCGTTGGAGTGACTGTAAATGATAAATCGGCTTCTGTTGGAGTTGGTCCTACTTCCGGATCACTTGTTGAACAGCCTGCCATCCCCATTAGGATGACAAAGCTTAATAATGAATATATATATTGTTTCATTGTTTTTATTCTTTAGAGGTGATGATTAATAACCAGCATTTTGTACTAATAGAGGATGTAAATCAATTTCCACTTGTGGAATTGGCAAGAAACCTCTTTTTGCTCTATCAAAAGTCACATTGTATGTTTCAGGATCTCCAATATCACCTGTCATGTTATTCCCTGCCGCGTCAACGTATTGAGCAGACTCATCAGTAGGAGGTGTTAGAGTATAACCTGTTACATTGATTTCACTTTCGGCTTCATCCAAACCTCTTCTTAAAAGATCAAAGTAACGGTGACCTTCCATTGCTAATTCAACTCTTCTTTCTTGTTGAATATCTGCTAATGAAACTGCTGACTTAGCACCTAAACCTGCTCTTTGGCGAACTTGGTTGTAATAACCAGAAGCTTTTGCGGCGTCTGTATCTAAATTCAACTCAGCAGCCATTAATAAAACATCTGCTAAACGGATGTAATGATAGTTTTGTGCCCAGTTCAATTCAGTATTCACTTCTGCTTTGTTCCAAGTATGTGTTGTATACTTGTTTGTATGCATTGAAGTGAAATTATAATGTGCTTGGTAAGTAGAACCTGCCTCATCAATCAAATCTTTTGAGTATTTAATTGTAGCTGGTTTTCTAAGGTCATCATCTTCAAAAGCATTTTCCAAATCACGTGTTGGAGCCATGAAACCCCATCCTTGTTGGAAAGAATCAGAAGTGTGTGCACGAGGACCAGACATTTGACATAAGATAGATCCAAAAGACCAATCGCCCCAATCACCTGAACCTGTATTTGCAAAGGCAATTTCAAAAATCACCTCTTTGTTATAATTACCGTTTTGGTTGAACAAATCAGCATAATTAGTTGCTAATACGGCTCCTGAATTATTGATAACATCATCAGCTGCAGTTACCATATCTGCTTTTGTCAATGCTGTACCATCTTTTACAGGCAACTCACTCTTAGCATAATATCCAGTGTAGAATAAGAACACTTTCAACAATTCTGCTTCCGCTGCGTATTTTGTCAATCTTCCTTCTTCTCCTTCAGGAATAGTCTCAGCCATCAATGGAATAGCCTCAGTCATGTCCTTTGCAATCTGAGCGTATAACTCGTCTGGAGAAACTTGTTTTACTTCTCTCCATGCATCTCCCACCAAGATATCAGTGTACATCGGGACATTTTCAAACAAGCGTGCTAACTCAAAGTAATAGTGAGCTCTTAAGAATAAAGCTTCGCCTTTGATATTATTTTTAAGATCTTCTTCAGCAGTACTAAATTCGATATTATCATAGTTAGCTAATAAAGTATTTGCTCTTTGAATACCTCCAAAACATTTATCCCAAGCTACTTTAGCCGCATCACTGTTGGTTTGTGCTCTGAACTTACTGATTTCTTGATAATAAAGCATATCCTGACCTGATGGATCACCACCAACCATGGCGTCATCTCCCATGGCCATATCAAACATTCTTACTTCGTTTGGTGTAGATCTTTCTTCTACTCTATTATAATCTGAGCGTAGTTTTTCGTAGATACCAACCAAAGCTTGTTTTGCCTCTACTGATGTTCTGAAAAATGTATCAGAAGTTTGAGAATCTCTTGGAGTAAGCTCTAAATAATCTTTACATGAAGTCATTGACATTGCTCCCAATACAAGACCTCCCGCGATTAATATATCTTTAATTTTCATTTTGATTTTTCCTTTCTTAGAATGAAACATTTAATCCCAATAAGTATGTTCTTGCTTGTGGATATGAACCGTTGTCAAATCCAAACCATGCTCCACCATGACCTACTTCAGGATCCATTCCTGTGTATTCTGTAAATGTTAGCAAGTTGTTACCTGAAACATATACTCTTAATTTGCTCATCCCTGCTTTTTTACTGATATGCTCTGGTAATGTATAACCAATCTGTAAGTTTTTCAGTCTTAAGTAAGAAGCATCTTCAACGTGAACCATATCGTTCAAGTAATCATAGTTGTGATTCGCATCTACATAACTGAATCTTGGGAAAGAGTTTGTTGTTCCTTCACCTGTCCAACGGTTTAACCAACGAGTTGGGTAGTTTTGACCTTGTCTTAAATCATGCCTTAATGTACCGTTTACTAGTTTTGCACCTGCTTGACCTTGCCAGAACATTGATAAATCAAATCCTTTGTAATCCATTCTGATGTTCAAACCGTATGTCCAAGAGTGAACTGGCGAACCAATGTTTGTTCTATCTTCGTTATCAATTACACCATCACCATTTAAGTCCACATAGCGGATATCACCTGGCTGTGCATCTGGCTGGATTAAAGCTCCCTCTTTGTTATGAGCATCAATTTCTCCCTGGTTCTGGAAAATTCCATCTGTCTTGAATCCGTAGAAGTAAGGCAATGTATGTCCTTCTTCCATCATCAATTGTCCTTGAGTATTGAATAAACCTGGACCTGGAATTCTACCATCGCCATTAGCAACTTCCATTACTTTGTTGTCGTTGTATGAACCATTAGCTGTGATATCAAAGTGGAAGTCACCTGATCTTTTCGAGTAAGTCACTGCTAATTCAATACCTTGGTTTCTTACAGTACCTAAGTTATAATTAGGACCAGAAACACCTGTAAAACCTGGTACTGGAAGTGTACCTAATAAATCTTGACGTTCTCTTGAATACACATCAAATGTTGCTGTAATTTTATCATCTAAGAATCCAACATCAACACCTAAGTCAATTTCTTGTGCTGCTTCCCATTTCAAGTCTGGGTTGGCCATTCTAGTAATACCATAACCTGGCACCATTGTCTGCGCTGTTCCGTAAGGGTAAGATGGCGTCACACCAAATAACTCTAAGTAACCGAATGCTTCAATTCTTTCGTTACCTACTCTACCCCATGAACCTCTTAACTTTAAGAAATTCACAACATCACTTGATTTCAAGAATTCTTCTTGTGAAATGATCCAACCAGCTTGTACTGAAGGGAAGAAACCAAATTTATTGTTCGGGCCAAAGTTTGATGAACCATCATAACGTGCAATCGCTGTGATCATGTATTTTTCTTTGTAGTTATAACCTACTTTACCAAAGAAAGAAACTAATCTATTTTGCCAGTCTAACTTACCATTACCTTTTTGAGTCTCATCATCTGTACCATTATTCACCCATGCATAATCCCAACCTGGAATTTGAAGGTTGTTTCTTGTTGCACCTACTTGAATTCCTGATCCGTTTCTCAATGTTGTACCAATCAAGGCATCGATTGAATGATCACCCATTTTTTTGTTGTATGACAATACATTCTCCCACTGATATACAACATAAGAACCTGCATTTTGATAAACACTTGATGCTCCTACTTGATTTACATTGTTGTAGTATGCCTCAGGGTTATATCCTCTGTTTTCCCAGTTTCCAATATCAACACCAAAATCTGTTCTGAATTTCAAACCTTTGATTCCTGGCGTAGCTTCCACAAAGATGTTACCTAAGAACTTGTTGCTGGCATCGTCAGAATAAGTATTATTGATTCTTGCCATTGGGTTGACGATTTCTCTTAGTCCTTGATCTGAAATACCGTAGTATCTTCCATTTTGATTTGCTGGTTTCACTGGGTAAGTATCATACTCTGCAATTACATCTGGATCATCTTGCCAAACAGGAGTTAACGGGTCATGCAATAATGCATTTTGTAAAACTCCACCAAATTGGTTTTGCTCATTAATACCCTTTTTCTCTTCTCTTGAGAATGTGATATTAGAACCTGCTCTGAAATATTCTGAAATTTTATTCGACGAATTCAAACGAACTGTATATCTGTCGAAGTTTGATTTTTCTGGAGCTACAATACCTTGTTGACCGAAGTAACCAACTGAAGCCATGAAAGAAGATGTTTCCGTACCACCTGACATTTGAACACTGTGGCTTTGAATTGGAGCAGTTTGGAAAATCTCATCCTGCCAGTTTGTATTAGTAGTATTCGCTGCCATTTCCTCAGGAGTGAACCTTGGTGCTCCACCTGAGTTCAATGAACCTTCATTGTGGAACATCATATACTGATTAGCATCCAATAGAGGTGTTTTTCTCCATGCTTCCTGAATACCATAGTAACCATCATAAGAAACGATTGTTCTTCCTGATTTACCTTGCTTCGTAGAAACCAATACTACACCGTTTGCACCTCTTGAACCGTAGATTGCTGCTGATGCCGCATCTTTTAGAACTTCAATTGATTCAATATCATTTGGGTTCAAGAAATTGATGTTATCCATCTGTACACCATCTACTACATACAAAGGAGTATTGTCACCGTTTGAACCTGTACCACGTACTCTAATATCAATACCTGCACCTGGCTGACCTGAAACTGGTGTTACTAAAACACCTGGTGTTCTACCTTGTAATGATTGAGCAGCATTTTGAATTGGTGTTTGTGTGATATCTTCAGATTTCACTGAAGCAATAGCACCTGTTACTACTGATTTCTTTTGTACTTGGTAACCTACAACTATTACTTCTTCTAGTTGCTCAACGTCTTCTTCTAATGAGATATTGATTGTAGTTTGTGAACCGATTACAACCGATTGCTGAGTATAACCAATAAAAGAGAAAACTAATTCTGTTGACCCCTCAGGTACTGACAACTTATAGTTACCATCAAAATCTGAAATTGTACCGGTTGAAGTCCCTTTAACTTTTACGTTGACACCAGGTAATAAACTGCCATCCTGAGCAGATGTTACCTTTCCTGTTATCATTCGATCTTGTGCGTTTGAAACGTATGCTGACAACATCAAGCACACGCACACAAATAACGAAAGAGCATTTTTAGATTGTAAAAAATTTTTCATTCCATTAAGATTTGCGATAGAATAAAGAAGAGTTAATTATGAATAGTGTGTTTTATAACTCTTATAAGTTTTATGAACAGTTGAACTTGCGCTTTTTTGTTTTTCTGTTAATTCAAACATAGCAGGTACATGTGTATAAATGCAAATTCAAAATTTATGTTTATTTACAATTTAATAACTTAAATAAAACAAAACAAATAACTTAAAATCAACAACTTAACAAATAAGTGTACTTGAAACACTCATTTATTTAATCATTTAAAAAAAATCAATTTTAACACAAAATTTTAATAAAATGGGATGAAATATCACTAGAAAAAAAGGGATTCTGTACTAATACTATTTCAAGATAACGACTCCGTGTTTTAAGATTTATTAATAATTCACTTGAATTTATTCTCTGACAATGTTAATTCTATACTCAAATAATCTCTTCATAAGAGGCAACAGATACTACTTTTAAGATCTGTTCCACCTAAAATCTCATAACAATATTACTATACAATACATTCTACCGGTTGCAATAAGAAAATGATAGCGAGACACACTATACACTTAATTATTATCAATTGAAATTTCTGCAATCATTTTATATTCTACTTTCAAGCCACCTCTTTTTCATTTCTGCGTTAAGACAAAAAAAGACCATCACTTTCGTGACAGCCTTATTAATTTTGTTAAATACTAGGACATAAGTTTACTTTTTGTCCTAGAGATATAAGTACTAAGCCGAAAATAATTGATAATTAATTCTTAATTATTTTTAGTGAGTACAACGTAAAAAAACGAATGAATAGTGGTTCTATTGATCGTTTTTTTAAGGCAGTAATCGCGAAACAATAATTCGAATTAATATTAAATAATATTGACTTGGTACTTATAAACCGATGCTAAACCTTTTCTGTGACTTTAGGAGCACCTTCCATGATAGATAGATCTTCCAATCCTACTTCAAACTGCTTAAAGTTGTCAACAAACTTAGTAGCAAGCTTCATGGCTATAGCATCGTAATTCTTAAAGCCGTTGGCTTTCCAAGATGCTTTAGCGTCTAGTGCTTCACTTGGAACTCCAGGAACCTCAAGCGGTACTTGAACTCCAAATACAGGATGCTCCACAAATTCAACATTCTCCAACTGACCTTCTAAAGCCGCTGTAATCATTGCTCTAGTATATTTCAACTTCGTACGACCTACCTTGTCAGAAGGACCATTTGACCAGCCTGTGTTGATCAACCAGATGTTGGTTTTATGTGCTGTCATTTTTTCACCTAACTTCATAGCATATACAGAAGGGTGAAGTGGCATAAACGGAGCACCAAAACAAGCAGAGAACGTTGGTGTAGGTTCTGTAACCCCTGCTTCAGTACCTGCTACTTTAGCAGTATAGCCTGACATGAAGTGATACATTGCCTGTTCCTTTGTCAACTTAGAAATGGCTGGCAATACACCATATGCATCACAAGTCAGGAAAAATATATTTTTAGGGTGTGTTTCAGACACTGATGGAATCTTAGCATTGTCAATATGATCAATTGGATAAGATACTCGTGTATTTTCAGTGACAGTCACATTCGTATAATCTACAACGGATGTTCCAGGGAAGAAGCGAGTGTTTTCTAAGGTTGCACCAAATTTTATGGCATCCCAGATCTCTGGCTCGTTTTCTCTCGTGAGATCAATAGTCTTAGCATAGCAACCGCCTTCGAAGTTATAAATTCCTTTGTCGGACCAGCCGTGTTCATCGTCACCAATAAGGTTTCTGTTTGGATCTGCAGACAGAGTGGTCTTACCTGTTCCTGAAAGTCCAAAGAAAACGGCAGAATCGCCTTTCAACCCTTCGTTGGCAGAACAGTGCATTGGAAGTACATTGTCATCAATTAATAAAGCATTCAGCACTGAGAAAATTCCTTTCTTGATTTCACCCGTATAACGAGAACCGCCCACAAGTGCAGTTTTCTCTCCAAAGTTCAAAATGGAGAAGTTACCTTGACGGGTACCATCAATCTGAGGGTTCGCATAAAAGTCAGGCGCTTGAAGTACTACGTAATCAGGCTCACCAAAAGATCTCAATTCCTCTGCAGAAGGCACGATGAACATATTGTTCACAAAATGTGAAACAGAAGCGAGAGGTGTCACAACTCTTACCTTAATACGGTAAGCAGGGTCTGCACCCGCATAAACGTTGTTGACATACAACTTCTGATTATTGAGAAGGTAATCGACCATTTTGCTGGCTAAGCCTTCAAACTTGTCCTGAGGGAATGGCTTATTGATATTCCCCCACCAAACACGGTCTTTGGTGTACTCATCTTCTACGATAAAACGATCTTGAGGAGATCTACCGGTAAATCTGCCGGTATCGCACATGATTGCACCTGTGGAGCTGAGAGCACCTTCTCCATTTCTAATTGCTTCTGCGACCAATTGGGCTATCGATAGATCGCGATTTACTTGTTTAGACTCTGCTAAAAGTTTACTGGCTAATTTGTGTGTCGCTGTCATATTGGTAGGTTTTAATTCGTAATTAAATATTATAATAGTACAATTAATAAAATGTACCTAATGGGTTGATTTCTGTGTTGTGATAGTAGACAGTTTGAGTGATGTGTTGTTGCTTGTGTTTATTGTTTACTATACAATACTACAATCTATATTATCAGATTCTAGTGACTTCGATCAACATTATTTAGGAATTTTATCACTATCCTATGGCAATATTTAAATTACATACCTTAATAAACTGATTAACAGAATATTAACAAATAGTTAAATTTTAAACCTTTGAATTATTTGTAAAAAATACGTTTATTTTTCACAGAAAAAATTCATTAATAATTGAATTATTCATCAAATGTAGATATTACGTTTAATATAACAAAAGAAAAAAAAGCATAATTCAGTCATTTTCTTTAAAATATTCAATTTTTAAATATATTTACTAATATTCATCATCATTTGAATATGATTCTAATACGTAAATTATACGTTTAAAATTAAATAATATTTTGTTTGATTGAATTGACAGATTAACGCATATTTGATCCTTTCACGTATAACTGATTACCGCGACATGCATACTAACCAAGACATTCATGTAAGTTCTGAAGTAGGAACTTTAAGACGATTAATGATACATAGTCCTGATGAGGGAATAGGCAAGGTAATTCCTACAAAAGCACAAGATTGGCTTTTTGAGGATATCATTCACTTAGAGACTATGAGAAAAAAAGAATATGATCTCTACTTGAAAATTCTTCTCTATTTCTTAGACTATCAAAACATTCATCCTCGTATTCATTCTATAGACTTACCTGAAGCACAAAGACATTTCTATAAACCAGACAAAAAAGATTATTTCAATAGCGACAAGGTTATTGAACCACAAGCTCTACTTGCTCACATTCTAGAAAAAAATGACATCAGAAGCCGTATGATTGCTTCAATCTGTGCGCACGAAGGAACTTCTTACTCATTGCAAGATGAATTAATGGAGCTGGAATCTTCTATTTTGGCAAGGACGATGATTTCTGGTATTCTTCCAGATAAACGAATGATCTTCCCTCCTATTCCAAACTTCATCTTCACAAGAGACCTTGGCATTACTGTCAATGATCATATCTTGCTCAACAAGCCTAAGAAAAAGGCAAGAACTAGAGAGTCGATCATTATGAAGTACATCTTCTTCAATCATCCAATGTTTACTGAATATACTGACAAGGTTATTGAAATCACAGACCCTGAGGATTTCTTCTTATTAGACGATGAGGAGCAGGAACAGAAGATTGTAACTATTGAAGGCGGTGATGTAATGATGGTTGCCCCTAATCACCTGTTGGTGGGTGTAAGTGAAAGAACTTCAGTACACGCCGCTAGCAAGGTAGTCCACGAAATGCATAAAAGAAATATTGTAGAGAAAGTAACTGTAGTTAAAATTCCTGCAAAAAGAGCTTACATGCACATTGATACAACATTTACGCAAGTGAAGAGAAACCTTTGGGTGATGTTTGGTTCTTTCTCTAAAGAGGGCTTGAAAAAAGAGCAGGGAGATTTTATTCCTTCTCTTGGCAACTCAAGAAGTGAAAATGAATTGGAGATTCTTCAATATGTAAAAGGACAGAGTTATGATGAACCTATTCGTTTTGATTACTTGGAAGACCTTCTGAATGATATCAGTCTTAACGACTTGCACGCTACAGAACCTACTCAATTTATCTACTCAGGCAACAACAAATTTCCACATGGTAGAAGAGAACAGTGGACGGACTCTTGTAATGTGCTTGCACTGAAAGAAGGCGTTGTGATTGGGTATGACCGAAATGACAAAACTTCTGAAGGATTTGAGAAGCATGGGATGAAAGTAGTAAAGGCAGCAGATTTACTTCATGATTTCGCTCAGGAAAAAATTCTTCCGGAAGATGTACAGAATACGTTAATATTACTGCCTTCCGCTGAGCTTTCTAGAGCTAGAGGAGGATCACACTGTATGTCGATGCCTCTGAAAAGAGATTTCATTTACTAGTGCAGATCACTTTTGAACCAGTAGTTTTAAACTAAATGATCCATCATTATTACTATTTTTAAATATTAATAATGATGGATTTTTTGTGCCTTTCAGCGTAATGATTTTAGAAAGAATTATTCTTTGAAAATTGAAATCACAATAGTGATTTTACTTGTTGCCAAGGGAGTATTCTATGACAATAAATTAATAATGGTTAATATATTGAATTGTCTCTAAAACACTGATTATCTTACCTTCAATTATTTTTTATCTTTTACAAGATAGAATATATTTATCATGGCAATAAAACCATTTGTGATTACGATTGGCCAAGCACTTAACATAATACCGTATATTACAAAAACGATACATCCTATACTGTTAACTGTCCTAAGAAGTTTAACATTTTTGAGGGAGAAAGATATCATTAATAATAGCGAGGCTAAGTAACCTACATATTCTGGTGAAAATTCCATATTTACGAACAAAAATTTAATCTAAAAATGAAAAAAAGTATAGCGATATTATTTATCACCTTACTCTCTTTTTTAGCCAATGCTGCTTACTGTCAAATAGAAAAATATGACCCCAATGCTGATGCAATTGCTGATGTTAAAGCAGCGGTTCAATTGGCAAAAAAATCAAATAAACATGTTTTCGTAAAAGTAGGAGGAAATTGGTGTAGTTGGTGTAAACTTTATGCAGAATTCACACATAATAACGAAGAAATAAGTGAAATCATGGATGAGAACTATATTAAAGTACTTGTCAACTGGAGTAAGGAGAATAAAAATCCTGCTGCTATGGAGTATCTTCACTTTCCTCAACGATTCGGTTATCCTGTTTTTATCATCATCGATGGAAATGGAAAAATCATCCACACACAAAACTCAGCCTACTTAGAAAAAGGCAGTGGATATGATAAAAACAAGATACTTCAGTTTTTAACAGGATGGACCCCTAAAGCCATTGATCCAGACACTTACAAGAATTAATTATGAAGCCGTTATTATTTCTCATCACCTTCTTCTCCCTTCCTTTTATACTTCATTCGTGTAAACCTATTACAGCTTACCCCATCAAGAAAGGGGCGATAGAATTTGATTGGAATAACAGCACTGCACTCACGGCAAAAGTTATTGTACTAGACCGCTACCCTCTAGAACCTCCTGTGTATGGTCAGACAAGAGTATTTACCAGGGCAAGTGATACGGTGAAAGTGAGTATACAGGAATTTGAGTATAGAGGCACTTGTACAATAGAGCCTTACGAAAATCCTGAAAACTTTCATTATGCTTCAGTCCGATACAGTTATACTGTCAGTAATTCAAGTACCAAGGAAGCACAGCTTTGGGATGTAAATCAAAATACACCTTAATTTGTAATTTTTGTTAATTACAATTGTTGTCATTTTGTTTTTCCGGCAAATACATTTACTTATGTTTTGAAAAATAAACTATCATAAGTTAAAAATAACTTCACGTGTCTACTAATTATTTATACGTTTTCGCATTAGCGACTATTTGTTTGATAAGTTCTCCCATTAATGTATTTGCTGACGAAGATGGTAAAAAGAAAAAGCAAAAAAATGGAGACGAACATGATAAAACCTTAGTGGAAGGTGAACATCATGAAAACCACTTTGAACTGGAACTATCATATAACAATGGTAACCATCTAGAGTTCACTAGCTCGGTTTACTTTGCCCACCTCACTAAATTTCAAGGAACAGTTGAACTGACAGGACATCACTTTGCAGGTTGTTTTGTTCGTGAAATACCTATTGGTCACTCTAAATGGGGTACTTTTGTTGGTCTTGGCTCTACCTTTGGTTTTGAAGAAGAGCATGATGAAACTAGCAACGCAGTGCATCAGCCACAGCCGAAAGAGGAAAGTACACATAAAGACTGGAGTGGTAATGTGATTGTTCAATCAGGCTTGGCTTATTCATTAGACAGGCATTGGAGTACTGGTTTTACACTTTCACCTGGTATTGATGTTATAACTCGCAAGCCCAACTTCGGCATGACGTTAGACTTGGTATTTGGTTTTTGATTAATTTAAGAATCACACTAAGCAGTTGAGAATAATTCTTAATTAAGTTATATTAATTGTTTAATCACAAACATTGATGATAATTTCGCGTTAAAATTCAAATCTACGCTTTGTTACCATGTAGATATTGAATAGCCTAATGCAACTCATTCATTATTATCATTGATATGGATTACAAGAATACTTTATTTCGAATTGTTACTTTGACCTTCTGTTTAGCAGGCTTCAGTTTTGTTTGTGAAGCACAAACAGAGCAAAGTGAATTACATCAGTACACTGAAAGCAACGACGAAGATTTTACTTCTTCTATATCTTCTCACCATAAGAACAGTGAGTTGAAACAAGAAGAACATCACCTTGAACATAAAAAAGAGGAGCATCATAATCGATATGAATTGGAAATTTCCTACAACAATGCAGGGAATTATGAATTTACTGGATCAATTTATTTTGCTCATCTAACGAAGTTTCAAGGAACTATTGAGTTTACAGGAAAGCACTACGCCACTGTTGTGGTAAGGGAGATTCCTATCGGACATTCAAGATGGGGTACGTTTGTGGGTGTTGGTGGTACTTTTGGATTTCATGACCATGAAGTTCCTTCTGACCATGACGAACACTATTTAGATGTAGAACTGCATGATGCTCCCCACCCAGACGACTACAATACTTCTGACGTGGAGACTCATAGAGAATGGGTAGGTTCTGTTATTGTACAAACGGGATTGGCTTATTCTATCAACAGGCACTGGAGTACTGGTTTCACACTTTCTCCTGGCGTTGATGTTCAATCTGGCGAACCTACTTTTGGAGCTACCATTGACGTTGTATTTGGTTTTTAACCCTAGCAACAACGGAAACTTATCAATCATCAAAAAATGAAATGGGCTTGAAATCTAGATATGATTTCAAGCCCATTTTTATTATTTACATTCTTCAACCGTAAAAGCATTAATCTCATCATAAAACTCAAACTCCATTAACTGATCTATGTTTTCATCTTCCCAGTCACTATCACAATCTTTTTTAATCATTTTATAATGTAAAACATAGTCTTGTGGCTCATTAGGTTTTATCTTGGCCGCTTTAGAATAATCTCCTTTAGCAAACTCATTTTTCGATGTTCTTAATTCAAATTTACCATCAGAAGACAGCATTATTTCACATTTAAAATCTTGATCAAGATTTGTTCTCTGATAAACACTTGTCTGAGGTGAAGCAGGAGTAACTTCATTGTCATTTGAACAAGAGAAAAAAGCTAATACAGCTACTAGAATAAGAGAAAGGATTGATTTAGTATTCATTTTATTATAAAGTTTTGATTCAACCTTAAAAGGGAAAATGACAACAGAAAACCCTACTCAATAATTATTTTTTTCTCTAATCTGATTATAATTTGTCTTTCAACTCCTTCACTACATGAAATACAACAGGACATGTTAATGTATTGCGGGCATGTAATGCAGGTCTTTGGTTGAAACCTTGGTTTTGTGTCAACGGATACTCTCTACACGCTTTTGGTCTCGCCTCGTAAATTGAGCAGTAATTGTCTGCTCCAAGAAAAGGACAAGGCTGACGGTTCATTACATAATCACCATCACTGTCCACACGCATGTACTCAGAAATCACCTCTGTTTCTTTCATTCTGAAATGCTTGGCAATTCTTTTCACGTCTGTAGCAGTTACCACAGGACTGATGGTCTTACAGCAATTAGCACAAGTCAGACAATCAAACTTATCAAATGCGTCCTCATCTGCATTATTGACAATTTGATCAATCTGCTTTCCTTTCTTGACTTTTTTAAGTCGTTTTAAAAATGTCTGATTTTCTTTATACTTTGATTTGGCATTTTTCTGCCAATCTGCATACAAATCCATTCTTTATAATTGATAAGCGTACATCTTTTTCTGCTTGAAGCAAAATACCTTCTTTGAAGAATGATCATATAAGGCGTAATCCACCTTCTTCAAAGGCAACTTGATGTAGCGGGTTTCTAAACTGTAAAGTGCTTTAAAATGCAATTCGTCTTTTTCTAACCAATACACTTCCTCAGAAGTGAGCCCTATTACTTTTGCTCTTTTGACAGCATAAGGTTCTGACAAAATATTACCTAAGAGATCAAAGGTAAAAATCCCCCTGTATTGGTCTAAAACATAAAGATTATTTTGATGTTCACGCATCCAAATCGGCTCCCATGAAGAACTGTTGATCAACTGCTCCAATGGAACGTCAATAGAAATGCTGTTTACATCAGGAAAATATTTTTTCAGTCTGAAACTTCCTTGATCATACAGCCAAATACCACCATCACTTGCATTGGTAGCCACTGATGCATATTCCACTAAATTAGGATCAAAGATATACTCTGACTGTTCGGTGAGTTGCTGCCCTAGGATACGTATGCCTTGCCAGTCTTCTGAAAAAAGTATTGTATTGAGCATGGCCCACGCATCTATTTGCACTTCTGCAGGAGAAGAAGGAGAATACCATCTTTTCTTTTCTCCTTCAATCCACTGACTTACATTTCCCTGTTCATCTGCAACATAAATATACCCCTTCCGGTCAATATCCACAGATGCCACCTCGCCTACTTCAATCTCATAAAGTAATTGCTGTGCCTGCAATGTTATTGAAAAAAGGAATACAAAAAGAAATAAACTACTCTTTATAAGTAAGCAGTTCCACTTTTTCTCCGTCAAATGTTGCATATGTATCATAAGAGAGCCATTCACCTGTGTTGATATACTTCCCTCCTTGATCTAAATCCAATTCAAGTGGCAAGTGTCTATGACCAAAGATATAATAATCTCTGTACTTTTCAGCCTGTTGTTCTTGACAATACACCCATATGATCTCTTTCTCATTACTGATAAAGCCGTGTTCCTTTTTAGCTCCAGAAGCTCTGCTGTGCCTGGACCAAGTAGAGGCAATACCAATACCGATAGTAGGATGCAAGAAACCAAATAGCCACTGGCAAAGCTTATTGGCAAATACCTTCTTCAGAAATTTATAACTGTAATCACCTGGACCTAAACCATCGCCATGACCGATATGGAACTTTTTGCCGTAGATTTCTACGTCAATAGGTTCTCTGATAATTTTGATGCCCAATTCCTTTTCAAAATAATCAAACATCCACATATCATGGTTTCCCGTGAAAATTGAAATCTTGATACCTTTATCAACTAACTCCGCTAACTTTCCTTGAAACCTTAAAAAGCCCTTTGGAATAGCAAAACGGTATTCGAACCAGAAATCAAACAGGTCTCCTATTAAATATATATGTTCAGCATCTTTAGCGGCCATATCCAGCCAACGGCAGATCTTTTTTTCTCTTTTTTGACTTTCTTCTAATGTAGGTGTTCCCAAATGGAAATCAGAAGCGAAATATACTTTACCCATGCTTCAAAGTTAAGAATTAAGCATTAAGTAGGAAGAATGATTGATCCTTAAAATGTCATTCTTCTAACAAAAAAACCGACTCTCTGTAATAGAAAGTCGGTTTTGTATTTCTTTGGTAAAAAGCCAAGATAAAAGATTAGAATCTTTTCTCTCTAACTTTAGCAGCCTTACCATAACGACCACGTAAGTAGAATAATCTTGCTCTTCTTACTTTACCTTTTCTCAACACTTCGATTTTCTCGATGTTTGGAGAGTTTAATGGGAAGATACGCTCTACACCAATTCCACTTGAGATTTTACGTACAGTAAAAGTTTCTCCCAAACTACCTTTGTTACGGCGTTGGATTACAGTACCTTGGAACTTTTGAACACGCTCCTTGTTACCTTCTTTAATTTTTACGTATACTTCGATTGTATCTCCTGCGCCGAAAGCGGGATGTCTCTCCATGTTAGATGAGAAATCCTTTTCAACTTTTTTAATTAAATCCATTGTGATAAGATTTATCGTACAAAAATTTTCGAGTTGCAAAGGTATAAAGAATATTGTTATAAAGAAACTATCCTCTTCTTTTTTCTGATTAAAATACTGAGGTTTAGGTATATTGACAATAAGAGCGTAAAAATCAGACTTTTGCCATTTTTTGAGTAAGTTAAATGTACGTAATGTTAAATTCATTTAATTTTATTTACAAAAACACATAAATACTTACATCACAAGTAGATAGTTGTATAATTTCTGTAAATTATAGTACTATTCATTTATCATTACATTATTACCCAAGTAAATAATACCAAGATAGTCTGCACACATAATACAAACTGAACACGCCGAACCCTTTAATACTATGGAAAATGACCTACTCAAACTATATGATGATTTTACGTTAGGCGTAGCCGCTTACCAACGAATCGCCCCCAATAAATTCAAGATCTACTACATCAATAAAGTAGGTGTTTTATTGGACAACTTTGATTTAAATCACTTAGGAAAATACCTTCATGATATTTATCCTGAGTTAATTGCCTTTGGATTGATTGAACAATTGGAGGAAGTCTTTCTAAAAAATGAAGAAATGACAATCCCTTTCCGTGCCTATGAAAAACCGGATGGAAAAATCCTCTATAGAGCCAATAAACTGAAGAAAATAGGTAATGATCTGATTTTGAACATCTATAATGACGAGTCAGAAACTTACTCTTATATCAGAGATATGAAAAACAACAATCAAAGGCTCAATAAAGCGTTAGATATGATTTCGCATGATATCCGCGGACAGGTTACCACCTCTCTGGGGCTCATTGAACTGCTCAAACAAGAGTTTGATGACACCAATGATGTTGATGCTTCTTTACGTATCATACAGAGAAATATGGAAAATATTGACTTTAAAATCCATGCACTTGTACATCTCCTCTTCGAAAAAACAGATAATATTACGGATATAAAAAATTGGGAAAGTCACCACAATACATAACTAAACGCTTTTCCTAATAAAAAACACCCTTTTGCAGTCATTATTGCAGAAGGGTGTTTTCGATTTTATGGAATTCCTTACCAAAATAGCTAAAATGTCATCACATCTTACTTAAGTCAGATTAAAGCAAAGAACGGTTATGTCATCTTCTTGCTCTTTGGCAAAATTTTCTGTAATGTATTTCTCAAAACTTTCTTTCCAAGACTCATGATATCCATTATAAAAACCTTTGATCAATCCTTCTAACGTATCATGTCCTACAACTTTTCCTTTCTTCGTTTTATGATTTACAAAACCATCTGTAGACAAAATAATCACGTCATCAGAAGAAATATCATATTCATAGTCTTTATAAGGAATCGATGCTTTAGCAGTTACTGTTTTACCAATTGATCTGTCAGAGCTTTTCAGTGGCATGATACCATTTTCATTGACGATATAACCAATTCCGCTAGCTCCAGAGTAAATGATATGATGATCTTCAATATAAACAATTGACATATTACAGCCTCTTTCATTAAGGTTGCTGTAATAATTAAAGTTATCTCTTATGTATTGGTGCAGTTCATAAATCAACTCTGTAGGACTAGAAGGAAGTCTTTGAAGTGTGTCAAGGTAAGAAGTAATCACAGTTCCCAATAGCATACCTGTCAGACCTTGGTTATAACAATCTATCATTGCGACGATCGTTGTTCCCATAAAATTATTTACATAATAATAATCTCCGCCAACAGTATCTTTTGGCTGGTAATAGATATAATATTCTGCAAAATAGTCTTTTAAAATTTTATCCGAAGGAAGGGTGTTCAACTGTATTTTAGAAGCATATTCAATACTTGTTTTAATGGCTTCTAAACTATTTTCTGCTTTTATCTTGTCCGATTCGTACTGTTGCTTCTCACGTTTTTCATTTTTGATTTCCTGCTCCTGAATCGCAATAATTTCTTCCTGTTGCTGTTTCAGTTCTTCCTCTTGCTGTAAGATTTCATTTTGATGGTCTGTTAAAATCTTTTCTGCTTCATCACGCAACTTATTATAATTTGTGATTGTAATAAGTACATCCATTCCTACACCCATAATAATGGCAAAGGTGAAGATGTGGATATTAATATTGCCGACATCTAGCGGAGGGAATGGATTCAAACCTAAAATTCCAATCACAAAAAGTGTAACAATACATACAAATGCCGCTGTAGCAAAATATCTCCCAACTTTAGCCCCAAAGGAAAGGTAAGCCGACATAATTGGAGACAAGAAAAAGTAAATAACAGGTGAAAAAACACCTCCCTGTACAATACAGAAAGAAAGTACAATAATGGTTATATATACATGAAGTATATAATTTTTAAGTTTTTTATTGTAAGGAATATAAAGCATTGGAGCGTAAATCAAAGCATGAACTCCAAGCATTATTGCTTCCCTATGTAGTCCCAATGGAATATCTACAACGATAAAACCGATCAGCATGTAAAAGATGAGCTTTAACTTCGTAGCCAAAAAGTTATTTTGATTATTCATTTAATTAAAAAAACGTAGTGTTTAATGTAGCCTGATAAATAATTTTTCAATCTTTTGAGTACATCATACAACATTTCTGACCATCACACATCAATCTTTTTGAATTGAAAGGAAGTCACTTTTAAGTACAAATTCAAAATTATCTAATACTAACTCTATTTATTGTTTTGCGATTACTTCCTTCAAAAAACTTTTAATAGAACTATTAATACGTTTTTTAGCGTTGTACTCACAAAAAATAATTCAGAATTAGTTATCATCTATTTTTGGCTTAGTACTTAGTACTTAATAAAAATTAGTTAGTTTATAAGTTTGATTTTGCAGCATATAAAACCACAAAAGTGAAGTCGATGAAATATTATATAATTCCTGAAAGCTTGATTCCGCTGCAAAGGAATATATTTTCATTGATTCACAATACTTTAGAGCGCTAATGTTTCTTAACAATGTACACAGGTGTAAAAAAAGCTCCTTTCATCAAACTATAAATGTTTCATTAAAGGAGCTTCATCCGTTAAAAACGGCTATTCAATGCTATATCGATTACCAAATCTTAGGAATAAGTATCTTTTTGTTTAATGGGTAACTTTTAAAAGTTTTTAAATACCATTCATGATGATCTCTCGCTCTTGGAACTAGATTGGCCAATGTCCAAGCCAGAAAACTCAAACTTGCTACACTCGGCACCATCAAGAAAAAACCTGTCCATTCTATGATTTCACCAAAGAGATTTGGAGAGCTTAAATACTTAAATAAAAATCCTTTGGGTATAACATAATGTGTTTCTCCAGGTTTCCTCAAATTCAAAAGTATATTATCAGATTTGATATTGATATACATTCCAATTCCAAACAAAAGCATTCCAGCAACAAATAATGGAAACGAAAAATAAAACCAGCCCTGACCCAAAAAAATACCATTAAGCGTACCATTTATACTATTGAAAAACACTGCTGAACCGACAATAACCAATGGCATTTTTTTCTTTTTGTTCGGCATTCGGAAGGGGAAAATAAAAGTGCGGTTAATGTAGTGCAACGTCCAAAATACCATTGCAACTTTTGCAATCAAAGGAGACTGCATTCCTCCTGTAATCAGAAAACCACTCCACAATCCGATGATTGAAATGATTTCCATAAT
Organism: Flammeovirga sp. SJP92; assembly: GCF_001583495.1. Lineage (GTDB taxonomy): Bacteria > Bacteroidota > Bacteroidia > Cytophagales > Flammeovirgaceae > Flammeovirga. The sequence continues at coordinate 342,811 of NZ_LQAQ01000061.1, forward strand.
AAACCATCCCCATGAGTTTGAAAGCACCGGCCCCCAATCAGATCGAGTATGACGGCCAAATGGTGCTACAACTTTAAAGAAAAAGAGTATACAAAATGTGATTAAGGCTATATTGATCCAAATCCATCCTATTATTTCAAACAATTGTTGATTCATCACAAAAAAGTTAGAGTGTTTATCAAGCGTGTTATAAACTAAATTCCCACTAGCTTTCAAGCTTCCTCTCTCTTCATTTAACAACCAATAATTCAGTTTAAGTACTAAGTCAATTTAATATTTTCTTACCAAGAAAACCTAATACCAACAGTACCACTTAACCAAAAGTGTCCAATATCTGTTTGCTCTGAATAAAATGATGGTGGAGTTACATATTCGTTATTTCTGAGGAAAGGGTCATAATTCACTGATGGACCCGCAGTCAGAGAAATTCCCTTCCATATTGGCTGTTCGTACATCAAACTCCATCTGACATAAGTATGTTCAAATTCAGAAGTATTGGAATTATAGTTACCATGAACACCTATTTCAGTCAATAGGCGTTTTGCTAAATAAGACCCAAAACCTAATCCCATGTGATAACCCTGATAGCCATCTAAATAATCTGGAGTGAACGTGCTGACACCTGCTCGGTAGTAATTATATATTTTCCTTGTTCCTGTTTGAAAAGAAATGTTCATCATACTGAATTCATCCAAATGATAACTAATAGAATGATAACCATTTTTATAATAGCTGAACAAACCAATTGGCACGCCTTTCTTTCCATCTACCGCAACATTGATAAGACCAATCTGTACTCCCTTGAGGGTGTCTGCATAATTATAAATACCTGCCAATTGTACACCTTTGATTTCATGAGATGTATGATTAAAGATTCCGGCCACTTGCCACCCAATAATATCTTGAGTATAATTGGCTATCCCTGCCAATTGAAGCCCTTTAATATCACGTTGATTGGTATTGAGTATACCACTGATTTGACCTCCACGGACTTCTTTCGAATAGCTATAAATTCCACTCAACTGCAACCCTTCTATAGAAGTTCTTGTAGTACTTGTTATACCACCAACTTGCAGTCCTCTTACATTTTCTCTAACAATATTACTGATACCGCCAACTTGCAACCCAATCACCGAATCTGCTACAATGTTAGTAATACCTCCAACTTGAACACCATTTACCTTGCCTAAATTATAATTCACAATTCCTCCTACTTGAGCTCCTGCCACATCACCACCCACAATATTGGTCAATCCTCCAACCTGTGCCCCTTTCATATGGAAGCGGTTAATATTGGCCAAACCACCAATTTCAACACCTCTGTCTACTCCTGCAGAATAACCTAAAAGCGTATTAAATGAAATACGGTTAACATAAGAACCTCCAAGAAAATTATTATTACTTAAGAAAGGTACCAATGTGAACTGCGCTGTTCTCCTCTCCACATATTCAATGCTATTGGAAATAATATCTACTTTTTTCGGTACAAATGTTTTTACAACATTCAACTGATGAGGATTCTGCCCTTCTGTTAAAGAAGCCAAATCAAAATCAATCAGGTTAGAGTTCTTGTAATGTGGCGAAAGGCCTACATTGTAGACCACCTCATTTTCATCATCAGCAGGATTGAACTGCACCATTGTATCATAATAACCACGGTTACGGAAATAAACACCTTTCTGCATTCTCTCCAATGGTACATTTAAAGCATAATAGCCCATACTGTCAGTAAGAGTTAATACTTTCTGGGTCTCATCATAGACTACCACGTTTTCAAGACCAACACCAGTAGAATCATCCACAACTCTACCTTTCAGCAAGATATTTTCCTTTAGACGTTGTAATTCCTCACGTGTTTTTCTTTTCCTTTGGTCAATAGGCCTAATGGTCAGAGAAAAAGCTTCACGAATAATAACATGTGTACCAATCTGTTTGAATTCATAATCGTAGCCTAAAATATTCGTCAATACGGCTTTCACTGTTACATTCTGACCTTTAAAAGTCACTTCCTTTCCTAAATCAAGAATGGAAGGATTATAAGAAAAAGAGAAGCCACCTTGATTTTTGATTTCATCCAAGGCCGCTTCCAATGATTGTTTTTTTATGTCTATACTGATGATACGCTGCAGTACATCACCACCATCAAATTTGTTAGCGTATGTATTTGAAATTATTACTGACAGTAAAAAAAATAAAATGTATAATCGGTATTTCATTAATCGATGTAATAGGCTTTATCACCTGTTTTTTGAACCTGTAAATTTAATGTGGCCTGTAAAATCTCAAAGACTTCTTCGATACTATTATCTTTAAAGTCCACTGTCAGCTTTTTCTTATTCAAGCTTTCTCTATTGACATTTATGTCTACTTTATAAGCATTTTCTAAAGTAGAGATCACTTTTGCAAAAGATGCATTATGAAAGTTCAAAGCTTTTGTTTTCCAGAATAAATTATTCATTGAAACATTCTCTTCCTTGAACGGAGCGTTATTTTCAACATCAATTGAGCCTTCAGTATTTTTCTCCAGCAAAACAAAACTGTTTTCTTCAGTAGTAGAAGCCTCTAATTTCACAAGCCCTTCTGTCACTGTCACTGTCACGTCTTCAGCAGTCGCTTTTACGTTGAATTTGGTGCCCAATACCGTAATATCGCCTTTTGCAGTATGTACAATGAATGGCTTAGATTCATCATGTGCAATCTCAAAATAAGCTTCCCCGTCCAACGTCACTTCTCTGCTGTTTGCATCAAATGAAGCCACAGACAATGTAGAATTAGCATTAATAGAAATAGCTGACCCATCTTTTAAAGTTGTCATTTCTGGAAGATCCACTTTGTAAACCTCTACCGCTACAAAAGTATTATCAACACTTTCCTCTTTTGAGACATAAAAATTGATACCAACCGCCAGTAAAACAATAGCGGCTACGGAAGAAGCAATTCTTTTCCAAGGTGTAAACTGAACCACCTTCGTTTTATCTTCAGCTGTATCAATGGCTGTATTCATTCTATTCCAAGCCTTATCCACATCCACACTTACTTCAGGTATAGATGCAGAAAGACTGGCCTCCCAAACCTTCTGAAAGGATTCGAAAGTAGCCTTATTTTCAGCTGAATAATCGATCCAAAGTTTTACCTCTTTCCCCTCCTCTTCAGTCGTTTCATTGAGAAGGTATTTTGTAAGTAAAACTTCATCTATGTTATTATATTTCTCCATAATCACTGATATGACACGTCACTTTATTATTACCCCTATTCGAAGTCTAGAAATTTTTCAAAAAAAACAGAATTAACACTGTAAAGAAACCTGTGAGCTCAGATCTCAAATACTTCAATGCTGAAGACATCTGATTTTCTACCGTTTTTACACTGATATTAAGCTTCTTTGAAATTTCAGCATATTTTAAGCCCTCAAAACGAGAAAGTTGAAATATTTCCTTCCTTTTCTCCGGCATACTGTCAATACTTTCACGAATTTTCAGATCCAGTTCACTGCTTTCCAATGTATCCGAATCGTTTTTAGAAGCATCATTAATTGCCTCCTCATTATAAGTTTTATATTGTTCTTTGACTTCAATATGCCTTATAACATTCAACGATTTGTTTCTCACGGCCCTATACAAATAAGCTTCGATAGAAATATCAATCTGCAACGTTTTTCTATTTTCCCATAACTTGAAAAGGATATCATGCACCACATCTTCCGAGGCTTGAATATCTTTCAGGAACGTATTGGCAAATGCACATAGCTTTGGATATTGCTCTCTAAACAGCTTTTCAAATTTATCTTTTGTAATGATCTCTTCTACCAAAATATAGTTTTTGTTAAGTGGGATATTAAACACTCACCTTGATTACAAATATGCAACTATTCCCTAAACTGTGGAATTATTACTCTCTTTTTAGGAAGAATGCTATTGAAACTTTTGGTCTCATTCTAATTTGGGCTTCATGATTTGATTTTTAATGGAAGACCCATTCAAAAGTAAGTTTTTCAAATCAAAATCATTCTTAAAACAGAAAAAAACACCTTTTTCAATAGTAAAAACAGCTATTATCAAAAAAAATCAATCTTTTTTCATTTGCCAATAGGGGTATTTTCTTCTTCAAGCGTCATTATATCGAAGCTCAGCAAAAGAGCAAAACACTAAACTTAATTTTAAAAACAAAATGAAAAAAATACTGTTATCAATCGTTGCTTTATTAAGTCTTTATCACATAGCATTAGGACAAGAAGAAGAAGTTATAAAAAAGAAAGCAAGTGTAGCTTTTGTCTACCCCATCTCTTCTAACGGCTCAAACATAAATGTAGAAAATACTGCTTCGTTCAATATATTATTCGGTGCCAACGCTGGCGTTAAAGGTGGAGAATTAAGCGGTTTTGGAGCTTACAATAAAGGTAATGTGACAGGTGGACAATTTGCCGGTGGTTTTAATGCCACAAAAGGTGATGTCAAAGGTGCTCAGTTTGCAGGTCTCTTCAATGCCACTCACGGAAATAGTAAAGGGGTACAAATTGCAGGGATTGCCAATGCTTCAAAAGAAAATAGTACAGGTTTTCAATTTGGAGGCGTAGGCAACGTTACTTTGGGAAATCAAAATGGAGTTGTGGTATCAGGTGTCAGTAACTTCACAAAAGGAAATGTTAGTGGTGCACAAGTAGGTGTTGTAAACGTGGGACTTCAGAAGGTAAATGGTCTTCAAACTGGTGTAGTCAATATCGCAGATACTTTATCAGGTGTACAATTCGGCGTAATTAACATCAGCAAAAATGTAGAGAAAGGCACTCCAATTGGTTTAATCAATATAGTGAAAAACGGTTACTATGCTATTGAACTGACAGCGGGAGAAATTAATGTGGCTAGCTTAAGCTACAAAATGGGTACAACTGACTTCTATACGATTTTCAAATACGGATACACTCCCGATTATGTATCTACCACAACAAATCACAGTGTAGGTTTAGGTTTTGGTACATTGAGAAACCTTTCTAGAAATGGTAGACATCAATTGGCCATTGATTTGACTGCAAATCATTATTTACCTTATCAAGGAGCAGATAAAATTGATTCAGACAATAAAATAAATATGATGGGTAAATTAGACCTCAATTATCATTATAAAATCAATGACCACATTGCTGTAGTAGGTGGCCCTTCACTGAATGGTTATTATTCTGAAGTAAGAAGCAGTGATAACGGAAGTTTTGGAACGTTGACACTTCCGTCAGAAACAATGATCCATCAAGAATTTAATGAAACAAATACACAAGCAGTTTGGGTAGGTTTCAACTTAGGTATCAATTATACATTCTAGGGTAAATTATCAACGAGGGAACTGCCAAGGTTCCCTTATCATTCAATATACTATCTATTAAAAATGAAAAAGGTAACACAGAAAAGAGGCTTTATTGAAGCTTTTCAAATTGCACTGATCAATCACACACTTTTTGATCAGGAATTATTCGAAAAAAATTACCAAGCTCTAAATCAGAAAATTGAATCTTCTCTTCAAAATAACAGGGATTACAATTGTGCAATTTTACTAAAAACCTTAAATAATTCAATTTCAAAAGGTTAGATGAACTCAAAATGAACAAAACAGTGGTAATATAAAGATTATGAGGGAGTTAATCACCAAACGACTCACATGATTGTGAATAAACTCCAAATTAGTCTATGATAAACTCCTCATTTTCAATCCATTTGTGAATATCTTGCAAAGAATTGTGAATAACTTTTGGATTAAAATCAAGGTTATTCACTGCTTTTTGATGAGAAATAGGATTTTTAAGTTCTAAAAGTGTATTAATTGAATATGAGTTAGTTGGAAGCGGTGATTTTGAAAACTTGTCCACAAAATCAGTAAAAGTTGCCAACATTTTCATAACAGATGTTGATAACTCAATAGGAGTTATTAACTTTTGTGAGATATTTCCATACATTTTTGCAATTTCAGGGATAGAATAATAAGTATTACCCAAAATATATTTTCCTTCTACTTCATTTCGTACAGCAAAAATACAACTTTTTACGACATCCTTAACATCCACAACATCAAAGCCTCCTTGTGTTAACATTGGGAGCTTGTAAGAATGAATTAAACGAAAAAGTTGATTGAAGCCATTGAAATAAAAATCCCCGCTTCCAATAATTGATGTTGGATTTAGAATTGTAATTTTCATTCCTTCTTGCTGATTTAAATAACGCTCCATTTGTGCTTTGGAATAGTCATAACTTATCGTTTTATCTTCCACTAATCGAGCAGATTCATCAAACACTCCATCCGAAGGAACTTCCATACTATGAATTGAACTAATAAAAATGAAGTGCTTTACACCTGCCTTTTTAGCCAAATCAAACAGATTTTTAGAGCAGATATAGTTAACATTATAGACATCTTGACACTCTCCATACCTGGGGTAAACCACTGCGGCACTGTGGATAACTGTATCTACTTTATTCACAAACTGTTGAAGACTATGTTGATGAGTCAAATCGCCTACAATTTGCTCCACCCCTTGAAGTCTATTGGTCTTTGACCTTACAAGTACTTTATGGTCAAAATTTTCCTTTTGAAGATATCGATGCAACACATACCCTACATGTCCGGTGGCTCCTGTTAAGGCTATCATAGTTTGGTATCAGATTATGATTAACTTTTCAGTTCAATCATTACTTTCGGTGACATTCCATAATGTTTTTTGAAGGCATCTGAAAATTTAGAAATTCCTTTAAAACCTAATTCTTGTGAAACCTCAGTAACGGTCATTTTTTGATGGATCAACATATTTCGTGCTTCATCCATTCTTAATTGTGTGTAAAATTGATAAAGGGGCTTTCCAAATTCAGCTTTAAAATCTCTAATCAATTTTGAACGGCTGATACCAAACTCATCACAGATTAACTCTAATGAAGGAGGATTGGAAAGGTCATTCGAGATAAATTCACGGATAGAAAAAAGACGTTCGGTATCAAAAGAATCTAGCTTTTTAACGTCATCCACATCACGCTTTGTCAAAAACTCAAAAATTTGTCCTAGTATAAAAATAGCCTGGCTGTAGACAATGGACTTATAGGAAATACTTTCTCTTTCAGCTTCAAAAACTTTATCTAAGGCAGTAGCAATCTCATAAGTATGTGATTCAAAAAACAGCCACGGTTCCGGGTTATGAATCAACTCTTTAATCTCTTGAAAACGATCACCGAAATAATCATCCAGTAAGTTCTTCTTAATCATTAATGTGACCCACTGTGAATGCGTACCTTCAGCTCCATAATTAATCACAGACTTCCTTAAGTTAGAAATCATCACTCCTCGTTGCTTTCCTGGCCCAAAGACTTCAATTTTTGAATCAGATTCATAGATATGTGTGATATTCCCTTCTCTCAAAAGCATGATATAAATAAAATCAGCATCCTTTTTCGGATGATGACGAACTCCCACCTCTTTTTCAATGATACAGTCGTGTACTATAATCTGAATATCATTCAGTAAAGTAAAAAAATGATAGTCTATATGTCCATACTGTGATTTTGAATTGATCCTTTTCCCATTAAAAGTAGTTCCCGCCATTACGGCGATTTTATTAGGAAAGGAAATCTCATCATCATGGTCTACATTGATTATTTTATCTTCATTTATTGTCATTCGGCAACAGTAATTTCTATTTTTAGGACTAAGTTTAATGTTGTCAAAAATAGTCACAAACCATGAAATTAATCTCATTTACTAAAATCAGGAAAGGAAAACCTAAGAAAAAGGCAAAAACAAATGAGGATAAATTGACGAAACTATGGTTTGAGGTTCAAAAAAAGAAAAAAAGGAACTCGCTGTTAGTCAAAGAAGTCAACTTAATGAAAACAGCTTATCAGCAACATTTAGAAGAAGTATCAGCGGTAAGATTTGAGGTATTGTATAATTATATTGAACGGTTGCTTTTTTTAGGAAAAGAGGCAAAACTGACCAATAAAAACCATCAGCTGTTTCAATTATTAGTACAGCACTACCTTGTGGAAGGATTGCAATCTCCTTTTAGAAAAACATTGAAATTTGATCAGCTCATTCCCGATTTTCAAATGGTTGCTGAAAATACTTCTACTAAGAAAACCAAATCACAAAAGAGAAAAGAAAGGATAGAGCAAATCAAAAAGCAATTGACATTACTGGCTGGCGCTGAACAAATAGAGCACTTGCTTTCTGAGGAAGACTGGGAAAGTATGATAGATGATGAACATCAAATTCAAATTCTTTTTGACAAAAAAATACAACCTTATCTGTTCAGTAAACAAAAGCAGAAACTCCAAAAAGAGGCAATTCAAAAAGCTGAAATTAGAGAGAAAACAACAATCAACTATACTTCCGTTCATTCTCTTTATAAAAAACTAGCAAAGAAATTTCACCCTGACCTAGTGAAGGAAGAGCAAGAAAAAGAGGAAAGACATCATTTAATGTCTATCATTACTGAAGCAAAGAATAAAGAGGATATTACAACTTTGCTTGATTTGTATAGCACTCATTTTTCAGAGGAAAAAATTGAATTTAAAGAAGATGAATCAGAGAAACTACTACAACTTCTAGAAAAGCAATTGAAGGATTTGGAAGCGGAAAAAAGTGAAATCATTGGAGGTCCAAAAGAACATTATATCTATAATCTTTTTGTCGGTAAATCTGGAAGTGGTATTGAAAGAGAAGCCGTACATCTAAGAGAAAGTGAAAAACTGAAACAGCAACAATTACAGACACAATTAAATGAGTTAGAAACAATTGAGGACCTACAAAGTTTATTGTTGGGATATATGCAATAATCATTGTATCCGCCCTCTCCATTGATTTTGTTTTTTAACTTATGAGTACTAAAACAAAAGTATTTAATATCAATTCAATTATTATGAGAAAACTGTACTTCAAAACACACTTTATACCCCTTTTATTAACAGGGCTATTACTACTTCATTCATTTTATATTGATGCACAAGACAGAGTAACAGGCAGAACCTTTGCAACTCGTTCAGAGGTTTTGGCACAAAACGGCATGGTGGCCACTTCTCATCCTCTAGCAACTCAGGTTGGATTGGATATTCTGAAAAAAGGAGGAAATGCCATAGACGCCGCCATTGCATCTAATGCCGCACTTGGGTTGATGGAACCTACAGGCTGTGGTATTGGTGGTGATATTTTCGCCATTATATGGGACGCTAAAACACAGAAACTTTACGCTTTGAATGGAAGTGGCAGGTCACCTAAAAAATTGACTTTAGAGTATCTCAAAAAGAATAACTATTCAAAGATTCCTGCCTTAGGGCCTTTACCTGTCAGCGTACCGGGTACTGTGGACGGATGGTTTGAAATGCATAAAAAATTCGGAACTATGGAGATGAAGGAAATTCTAACTCCTGCCATCAATTACGCTGAAAGTGGTTTCCCTCTGACAGAACTGATTGCATGGTATATGCAGAAGTCTATTCCGAGGTATCAAGCAAAAGGCTTTCCGAATATAGAAGATACTTACATCAGCCAAAATGGAGGTACGCTACCCAATGAGGGCGAAATCTATAAAAACCCCTACTTAGCCAATACTTATAGAAAAATTGCGGAAGGTGGAAGAGATGCTTTTTATACAGGTGAAATCGCCAAAACAATTGGTACTTTCATAAAGGAACAAGGTGGATTTTTAAGCAAGAAAGACCTTGAAGCTCATCATTCAGAGTGGTTAGATCCTGTTTCGATTAATTATAGAGGCTATGATGTTTGGGAACTTCCTCCAAATGGTCAAGGAATAGCGGCACTTCAGATGCTGAAGATTTTGGAGCAATATGATTTTTCTAAAATTCCTTTCGGCAGTGCAGAACATCTCCACCTTTTTACAGAAGCCAAAAAATTAGCTTTTGAAGACAGAGCCAAATATTATGCAGACATGGATTTTTATGATGTGCCTTTGTCTACTTTACTTTCTGAAAAATATGCGATTGAGAGAAGTAAGGAAATTGGCAAAAGAGCTTCTACTTATGAAGCAGGAAAAATCAGTGCCGGCGAAACTATTTATATGACCGTTGCCGATAAAGAAGGAAATATGGTTTCACTGATCCAATCCAACTATAGAGGAATGGGATCAGGTATGGTACCTCCAAAACTAGGATTTATGCTCCAAGACCGTGGTGAGTTATTCTCTCTAACTGAGGGGCAAGCTAACACTTACGAACCAGGCAAAAGACCATTCCACACCATTATTCCTGCATTTATCACTAAAGACGGCAAGCCGTATGTTTCTTTTGGTGTAATGGGTGGTGATTTCCAACCTCAAGGGCATACTCAAATTGTAATGAACTTAATTGACTTCGGCATGAACCTACAAGAAGCTGGCGATGCTCCACGCTGGGACCACACTGGCGGTGCCTCTCCTACAGGTGAAACCACTGAAAATAAAGGAATGATCAGAGTGGAATCTGGTATCCCTTATGAAACAGTGAGAGGATTAATGGACCGAGGACATCAAGTTGGTTTTACAAGAGGTGCTTATGGTGGCTATCAGGCTATCCTTTGGGATGATATCAAAAAAGTATATCATGGAGCAAGTGAGAGTAGAAAGGATGGACAAGCTGCGGGGTATTAGTAATCTCTTCACGTTTAATATCATGACTACAGAATTTCTTGAGGATCACTAATTACACTGTAATCTAAGTTTAGTATTTATTTATACGATATTTAGAAATCAGGAGATTTCTGATGATCTGCAGGGCACAAATGACGCTTACGCTTAACATTTGCGCCATTGGATATACTGCTATATTAGTTTGGTAGTGCTACCCCGGCCTTGAAGAGAAAAGTGTGAAGAATTTCATGGATTGAGCCGTTAAAAATGATTTTCTTGTTTGAGCTTTAGCGAGTTTAAAATCATTTAGGTGAGCATGTTTGGAACATCTCTTATTACAAACCCACTTTTATTCAGTCAAACTTATCCGTACACTACCCACCGTACACATCGTACGCTATTCACCGTACTGTCTGTACACTATACAGCGTACGATGTGTACGGTGAATAGTGTACAAGCAGTACATAAGTACATTGTAAACCACAATTCATACTTATGGCTTTTAGAGGTCATAGAACGTTTGCAAGAAATATCAATAAAAAAACAGGCTACCTTATCATAATAAAATAGCCTGTTTATATTTTTTCAACACTCCAACGATTACACAGAAACCTCTGCCTTAATATGTGGATGTGGATCGTAATCTGTCAATTTGAAATCTTCGAACTTGAAAGAGAAGATATCTTTAACGTCAGGGTTGATTTCCATTTTTGGTAAAGACCTGAAGTCTCTTGTCAGCTGTAATTTAGCTTGATCAAGGTGATTGTTATAAAGGTGAGCATCACCTAACGTATGAACGAAATCTCCTGGTTCCAAATCACAAACTTGAGCAATCATTACCGTCAATAACGCATAAGAAGCGATGTTGAAAGGCACACCTAAGAAAACATCAGCACTTCTTTGGTACAACTGACATGAAAGCTTACCGTCTGCTACATAAAACTGGAACAAAGCGTGACAAGGCATTAAAGCCATTTCGTCCAACTCCCCTACGTTCCATGCAGAAATTACCAAACGTCTAGAATTAGGATTGGTTTTGATTTCATTGATCAACCAAGAGATCTGATCAATTGTTTTTCCATCAGCACCAGCCCATGAACGCCATTGCTTACCATAAACAGGACCTAGTTCACCGTTTTCATCAGCCCATTCATTCCAGATTCTTACGCCATTATCCTGAAGGTACTTTACGTTAGTATCTCCATTCAAAAACCATAACAATTCATGAATGATGGAACGAAGGTGTAACTTCTTTGTCGTCAAAACTGGAAAACCTTCTGATAAATCAAAACGCATTTGATGACCAAACACTGATCTTGTACCCGTTCCTGTACGGTCTCCTTTCTCAGCTCCTTCCTCTAAGATTCTGTTTAATAATTCGTGGTATTGTTTCATTCTGCTCTCGTAAAAATTCGAATGCAAAAGTGCATCATTTCCTTTCGATTACCAAATTATTAACACCATCAAAATAATAATCTGTACGCACCGCTCCTCCTAAGAACATATAGGATAAAGTACTGTCATCATATTTTTGAGTTCCTCTCAACACCTGTCCCCCTTTCAAGGTCAAATAGTATTTCCCATCTTTCAACTCGATCAAATCCATAGAAAGCCTTTTGATGATATGTTCATACTGCAAATCTCCAAAACCTTCCCATGTTTGTCTTCGAAGCAGTTTACCAATCAATTTAAATAAGGTCAAAGGCTCATCGTTCAAGAACTTCAAAATCCTCCTTTCCAATTTATTCAAACCAGTACGCGGATTAGGAAAACGCTCTAAATGTGCAATCATGGTTTCTTTAAGATAAGCAAAACTATCGGGGTGATGATGAATGAGCAGTAGGAAATCTTTCAAATCATCAGCAGTATATTTTTCCCAGAATTGAGAAGCGTATTCAAGGTCGTTCTCCGAAAGTGGCAACCTTTCCTCAAAAAGCCTTGGGTAATCTTGAATCTTGTACTCACCCAGTCCTTTATTTTTTTCCGTATTGATGATAGAGATCTTGTGGTATACAAAGTTCTTTTGAGTAATGAAAGCAAGAATCGCCATCAAGTTAACTTGGCAGAAGAGATCATGTTCAAACCATAATACAATTTCGTCTTCGGGGTTTAAGTGGTTGAGTTGCTGTAGTTCGGCAAGCAGGATTGAAGCATATTCATTGGAAGAAATATTGAAATTGGAATTCAGAAAATTAGTTCTTGACTCAAAAAAAGAGGCTGTAAAAAGGGGGCCAAAACAGTTCCCTTCCACAAGCATTTCTCTGAAAACAATAGAAGAACCTTCAAAATTATTCTTCTTCCAGATTTCAAAGCTGCTGTCGCCATTTAGTATATGGTAAATCATAAGCTAGTATTAATATATTTACATTAAAAAGGTTTAATTATTAAGAATATCGCAATTTAAAACTATTAACACTGAATATCCATAATCAAAATTAGCTAAATTAATGAATTTTTCATATAATGCATACAGGACGTTGATATAGCGGTATATCATTTTTTGTGTGCGTTCTTTCTAGGTAACTTATAACTTATACAACGACTATCATGAGAGCATTAACGAAAAAAGAGCAAGACATCATTGCCATCATTAAGGCAAGTCTGCGTGAGTCAATGAAGTTTGGTTTCATAGCAGAATATATGAGTGTTATCTTGCCCGATCATAAAGAGCTAGCAGAAAAGGCATTAGACAAACTTTGTCCTCATTCTGGTGCTCAAAAGGAAAAGTTAACAAAAGATGATGTGAACATTATTCGAAAAGTGATGGAATTTATCACTGAACCTCACACACCGTTCGTGAATATTATTCACCCTTATCACAGAAGTTTAGCCTTAGAATATCAAAATTCATGGCTTTATAATCTCTCTGAAACAGGTACGCCAATGCCCAATGTACCTTCATATCTAAAGTAATTTAGGAGCATGTTTGGAAGCCACAATGAGGTGACAAACATGCTCTAATAGTGTAATGGGTTTACATAGACACTCAATCCTTGCAGTGTCTTTTTATAATTGTTATTTAATTCCTCTCTTAGAAGTTCAATTTCGGCTTGTCTGAATTGTAAATTCTTTTTCACTGAAGCTATTTTTTTAGCATTAAAATAAACTTTCAATAAACAGAACCCCACCATAAACTTGATTTGTATACATAATAGGTTAGGTGATTCATGTGCCATTATAATAGCAACAGCTTCTAATACGATTATTCCAGATACCAACCCTATCACAGTTTTTGTGAGGTATTGATCAAAGAAATATGCACCTAAAAGGTAAACTACAATCATAAGCAGATAGACGCTTAGTAGTAGAATATTTTTGTAGGTGTAATGAACATAAATTTCATAAAATGGGGCAAGAACCATCAAGGCCAATATCATCCTATTCACTAATAGATGATTGTCCTGTCTTTCACATAAATCAAGTAATTTATTTTCTTTCTCTAGAATTTGTTGAGGAGCCTGCATGAGCAATATAGTATTTTGAAAGGTAAAGTTTACAGACTTACTAAAACAGTAAGCATAATTGTTGAGTTGATAAATTAATATAATGAAATTAACTCTAAGTTCCTATTGAGGAAGGAAGGTTTTTATAACAGAAACAACTGATTATGTTTATTTTGTTCCCTTTACAAAAAAAATAGTCGTCACCTTTGTTAAAGGACAACGACTATTAAAATTGTAAATCAAAAATGCCTGTTAGATTGTTTTCTAAGCATTTTCATTTTTTCGTTCTTGTTTTCTCGTCTCTATATCATCTAACTTTTGCTGTATAACCTCTGCATCTTTTGCTGCGATATAAGCTTTAATCAGACCCGATATAATTGCCACCTTAATAATAGCTCCAAAAATAGAAAAAGAAGCACCAAGTAGCAGCCCTAAAACATCTAATACAATGTAGACTACGAGACCTATCATAACTGCCTTCTTTGGCTTTTTTGAGACCAAAACCCCAAGAGCGCAAAAGGAAACCAAGATAGTACCATACAACCCTACAATGATGTTGCTATTAGCAGACAGTCCTCCAAAAATTCCAAATAATTGAAATCCAGCTATGATAAAAAGAATCATTCGTCCTTGCTTCAATTTATCCTTGCATTGAAGCATTAAATTGTAGTTGATTCTTTCATCGTGCTTGTCTAGTTTTTCTTGTTGTGAAAGTGTTGACATAAAAAATACTTTAAATAGTTTACAAATAGCATGTGATATACATGCAAAAAATAAGTTTAAGAACTCCATCTATTTGAAGCAGAAGGCACAAATATTACAGTGCTTCTTCTGTGGTATATTCTTGATTGTAGGCGTCTATTAATTTCAGCTTCTCCTTAATTTCAAACATCTCTTTTGATGCATGATAGGCTACGACGAGCACATAGATAAAAATGGGAATTCTAACAAAATCAAAAGAGGATAACGACTCGTCTGACCCAAAAAAGCTGATAAGTTCCATGAATACATAAGTGACCAACCCAATGATTATGGCATATTCTGGTGCTTTTGAAACGTAAAAAGCTAGTGTAAAATACAGAATAGAAATTATTGCACTAATCCCTGCCAAAAGATATTCTCCCCCAGCAAACCCTATTATAACACCAAAAAGTAGATAACTACCTATGATGATTAAAATAAGCTGTGCCTGCATCAGTTTATGCTTACATTGACGCAGACTTTTCTGGATAGCCATTTCTTCCTTCTTTTGAAGTTTTTCTTTTTGAGTATTTGACATGAAGAAGATAGTTTAATAGTTTGCTGTTCTACTACATAGTGAATGTAGTTCAAGCATTCCTAAATATAGAAAATTACAAATAGTTGCACAACCTACAATCACTTCTATTTCTACTCCTCTCTACCGATTGATCTCACCAAATTTCACCTAAAAAAAGCTACTTTGTTATCAAAGTAGCTTATCCTGAAATGATGTCCATAGATTGAATTATGATCACATTTCAATTTAAAATCAGTTTCTATACATCATAAACAGTGATATTTACTGCACCCAAAATACTCACCCCTTCTAATATTAAATGACAATTTACTTTTTCAGTCACTGTAGGCACTGCATCTTCTTTATTGGATGTAAAAGCATTATATATTTTACTTTTCCATGTTTTACTCTTCATCACATGAGTGTATTCACTCAAAAACTTCTTCGTACGATCTTCAACAATTGTCCCTGGAAGCACCTTGATGTTCACCTCTCCAACAATTTTTGTCATACGTAGTCTAACTACAGCACCTTCCAAACACTTACTCCTCAAATCTACGTTCGTCTCCCCTACTATGGTCACTACCTCATAATCTGATTTGGTATTTTGCAAATTCTGGTCACTGAAACGGATATTTTGTTCTCCAATAATTGTAAAAATCCTAGATGAACTTGTATTAACATTATCTATCACAAGGCTTTTCCCTGCTAACACATTTAAAGATAACTTATTATGATTTTGAGGTGCAACATTTTCTGGATCAATCACCTGAGGTTTGTTACTATTTGCATTAGGTTCTTTTACATAATTTTCAGGAAAGTCGGAAAGCACCAAATCCAACTTTTCAACAGAATCAGCTTGCATTACCATATCCAATCTGTTCTCATAATCATGAGGATCAAGATTTCCTTCAGTAAATGCTTTTTCAAGAATATCTAAAGTTTGTTTTCGCTTCTTAGGTAGACCAAATTGAGAGACATGTTTCATTATTTATCTGTAATATTTTGTAAGTATTAAGCCAAAAGTAATTTAATAATCAAATCTAATTGTGAATACAACGCTCTAAAAGCTATATAAGAGAGATTTCTGTGAAAGTTCTATTAGATGAAGTAAACGCAAAACAATAATAAGAATTAATATGAATAAATTTTGTTTTGGCAGATACTAAAATAACAAAAAAAACCTATTGAGTAAACTCAATAGGCTAAAGTGTTAAGTATATTATATGTCTTTATTGGTTAAGGTATAAATCTATATTGAAACCGCGAAAGCGATTGCGAATCCTACCGCGATAACCACTGTTGCTATTGTGAAATTTCTCATGTCTATTGTGTTTATATATGATTAAACTAATGCTCTTGCTTTGTACTTCAAATGTATATCTTACCCTTATTATTACCAAACTTTTTTTAAAGTATTTTTTACACTTAAAAAAGTTCATTTTTATAATTTTTCAAAGGATGGACTTTATTTTTAAAATCTTAAAAAGAACCCACTAAATTCTTTTCAATAACACATAAAATAAAGTGTAATTAATACAGAAAAAATAATTTCAAAAAAGTTGAAAATACTTGACAAAAGGCAGAAAAAAACATCGTTTCACACCTACTGAAGGTCGATATTTTTGCATAGAATCGATTATTTAATCTTTAATCGAATAATGCGATATGATTTTTTTGTTTTTAAGAAAAAAAGACCGCATTTTGGATGTCCATATTTTTTAATGATTGAAAATTAAGTCAGGGTATTCATTTTTCAATCAATGGATCGGTTCAGAAAATGAACTAATACTTATTCTATTAATATCATAAGTAGTTTAATCCTAAATCTGTTTATTGACTTAGAACTAAAACACTTATTTGAATTTGAAAAATTTATGAATAAAAACTCAATTATCCCTTTTGGTAAAACTAACCTATATGTTTCAAGAGTTGGATTAGGATTGGCAGCGTTGGGAAGACCCGGATATATAAACCTAGGCCATGGAGACGACCTTAACAATAACTACGATATAGACATAATGCAAAAGAATGCTTCGGAAGTGATGGATATTGCACTTCAAAATGGCATTCGTTATTTTGATACGGCAAGAAGCTACGGAAAAGGAGAGCAATTCTTACAAAACTGGCTACACAAACAAGAAGACACATCAAAAATTGTTGTAGGATCAAAATGGGGATATGAATATACCGCAGATTGGAATGTGAAAGCAGAACACCATGAAATCAAAAGTCACGATCTTGACCTTTTAAAAAAGCAGTGGGTAGAAAGTGTAGGTCTTCTTGATGATGAGTTAAATATATACCATATACATTCTGCCACTTTAGAAAGTGGAGTTTTAGACAACGAAGAAGTACTGCAACAGCTTTGGGACATTAAGTCTACAGGGACAATTATCGGTCTCTCATTGAGCGGTGAAAAGCAAAGTGAAACTTTAGAAAAAGCATTACAGATTCAAAGAGAAGGAGAACACCTTTTCCAATCTGTACAAGCTACCTATAACATATTGGAAAGATCTGCTTCTAAAATGCTGGAAGAAGCCGCTTATCAAGGGTGGGGCGTCATCATTAAAGAAGTGGTAGCCAACGGAAGGCTTACTGAAAGAAATGAGGAAGAAGATTTTCAACCTTTCAAACAGAAACTAGCATCAATTGCTCAAAAGTATGAGGTTGGAATTGATGCAATAGCCATGGCTTTTGTTCTTTCTCAACCGTGGGTTTCTGTAGCACTTAGTGGTGCTTCCACATCAAAAATGCTGTTGGAGAACCTAAAAGGAGCTGAAGTACAACTAGATATGATTGACCTTCAAATATTAGATGAAATATATGAGGAAAATGAAATCTACTGGCAGAAAAGAAAAGAACTCGATTGGAATTAATTGATAATGTTCTAACTTTAAGTACCTATTAATCGATGAATTGATAGGTACTTATTTGTTTTTAGACAATAAATCTCAAAAACTTCTCATTTCAATTGCTCATCAACCTAAATCGGCATTTGAAACACTACCCATTGAAACTTAACTTGTTTATATATAAGAACCATTAACTATGAGAAAATTACTTTTCTTCTTAACACTATTCATCTTCGCATTCTCTTCTAATGCACAAAAGAAAAATAAAAACAAGAAACCCAATATTTTAGTCA
Source organism: Flammeovirga sp. SJP92 (assembly GCF_001583495.1). GTDB lineage: Bacteria > Bacteroidota > Bacteroidia > Cytophagales > Flammeovirgaceae > Flammeovirga. The sequence goes on from NZ_LQAQ01000061.1 coordinate 361,249, forward strand.
TTTGGGGTGATGATATTGGTTGGGCCAACATCAGCAAATACAATCATGGTATGATGGGGTACAAAACTCCAAACATTGACCGTATTGCTAATGAAGGAGCAATGTTTACGGATTGGTATGCTCAACAATCATGTACTGCAGGAAGAGCCGCTTTTATATTAGGACAGCATCCTTTTAGAACCGGGTTATTAACCATTGGTATGCCTGGAAGTAAGCAAGGTATCAAAGACAATCAACCTACAATTGCTGAGCTACTCAGACCTCTTGGGTACACATCTGGGCAGTTTGGAAAAAACCATTTAGGTGATCAAGATGAACACTTACCAACCAACCATGGTTTTGATGAATTTTTTGGTAACCTCTACCATTTAAATGCAGAAGAGGAGCCTGAGACATATTACTACCCTAAAGATCCTGAATTCCACAAAAAATTTGGTCCACGTGGCGTGATCCATTCTTATGCTGATGGCCGTGTGCAAGATACAGGACCGTTGACACGTAAAAGAATGGAAACAGTGGATGATGAATTTACTCAAGCTGCATTGGCTTTTATTGAAAAAGCACACAATGATGGTAAGCCTTTCTTTGTTTGGCTTAGTGCTACAAGAATGCACGTTTGGACTCACCTGAAAGAAGAAAGCAGAGGTGTTACAGGTATTGGACTTTACCCTGATGGTATGGTTGAGCATGATAAAAATATAGGTATTGTATTGGCTAAACTTGAAGAACTTGGTATTATTGATAACACTATGATCATGTATTCTACTGATAATGGTGCAGAAAAATTCTCATGGCCTGATGGTGGCTCTACTCCTTTTGCTGGAGAAAAAGGAACAACATGGGAAGGTGGATTTAGAGTACCTTGTGCCATTCGCTGGCCTGGTGTGATCCAACCAGGAACGGTAGACAACAACATTTATTCACATGAAGATATGATGCCTACGATTTTGGCGGCGGCAGGTGTTTCAGATGTAAAAGAAAAATTGTTGACAGGATATAAAGCGGGTGATAAGACTTTCAAAGTACACCTAGATGGTTACAATCAGATGGGATTCTGGAAAGGTAATATAAAAGAGGCTCCTCGTAATGAAATCTTTTATTTTGATGCAGCGGGCAACTTAAACGCATTAAGATACAAAGATTGGAAACTTCATTTTGCTATTATGGAAGGGGCCATCAATACAGCTTATAGAAAAACGCCTTCATGGCCAATTCTAATCAACTTAAGAGCAGATCCTTATGAAGTTTCATACAAGTCGGCATTATACATCCGTTGGTTTGCTGATAATATGTGGACTTTCGTACCGGCACAAGCGTTCACCGCTCAATTCTTAGAAACGTTCAAAGAGTTCCCTCCTGTACAAGGTTCTTCTTTGGGTATAGATAAAGTGTTGCAGTCATTGCAAACCGCACCTAAAAATTAAGACTAAAATAAGTTCAACAAAAAACTCCGCAATTAAAATTGTGGAGTTTTTTGTGCTTTATAAAAAGATGTTTCTAACATTGATTAGTAAGTCAATATTTCGACTTTATGTATTTACTCTTCGACGATTCTATTTAAAATCTTATTTGCGACAGGTGCAATAACCATTGAAACAGGAAATGCTATACATATTCCTACACCAAATGCTTTGCCCCACCTTATCAAAAAACCTTCGTTCCATCCTGTATTCACCCATGTCAATATTAAAGACATGAAGAAACCCATTGCAAAAGCCATTATTGATGCAAAAAGAAACGGTCTCCACTTTTTATTAATTTTTCCCATCTTGTTATTAATCATTAATGTGATGAAATCTGAATGAAGTCCGTTTATTTCAATTTACTTAAAATTCAAAACTAATGAATGGTTTTTAAAATTTCCCTTACTTAAGAATGAAATTGACCATTGATCATATAAATCTTTTCTCCATTTTCTTTCTGTAAAATAAGTACATAATAATGTTCTTCTACAGGCACTCCCTTTTCTTTGATAATATCAAATGACAATAACTGTAACTCTAATTTAATCATCTCACAACAATCAGTATTCACAGGCTCTTCTTCTTTAGAATTACTTCTTTGTGATACATCACTGATCTTTCCATTGGTTCCTACTAGGATATCAAAATGCCCTGTACAATCAAATTCCCCCTTTTGATCCAGTTTCTTAATCACATCCAATACAGCATCTGTAATCTTCTTTTTATCATTATAACGGCGTGAGATACCATTGGGAACTTCTTCATAATTATTGATCATTTTAATATCATACAGCACACCTTTTTCAGCACTCATTCTTAATTCTGCTTCAAAAGTTTTAGGCACTGCACCTCTTCTTCTCAGCACATCTCCTTTAGGAATTACTACATTACCTGTGAACCAATCAATAAAAACTCTATCATTGATCACTTTATCGTTAAAAATAGCCTTCATCTTAGAAAGAGATTCGGACTTATTGATTGTTTTCTCACGTGTGAGCTCAAATGGTTTTAAAATATCGGTTAGAAAAAGACTATCATTTTCAATCAAATAAATAGCTTGATATCCTCTCCAACAGTTGAATCCTGCCCCTTCTCTAAAACTCAAACCAAATAATTTCCCATCATCTGATGTTTCTTCCTGAAGGTATTTTTCCAATAAAAAACTAAATGTTGCGGAGGTGTCACCGTTGTAAATAATTAGATCTCCTATTTGATGGCTTGCTTGTAATACATTGATATTGGTGAGTATAAAAAATAGAGTACCTAGAAGTTTAATTTTCATCGTTGCTTCGTTTTAGTCTGTTTAATTCTCAAAAAAGTCATTTAATATTAAGGAAATTTGCTCGTAAAAAGTGTTAAATAAACCACAATTCAAAACAAATGTGAACTCTACCACATTTCTTGTGTAGATACTTCCGTAAAATTGTATTCATAGAATAATACAAACCTAAATTAAACATTATGAAAAGGATACTCGGATTACTTACATTATTATTAGCATTCAATAGCATTACATTAAGTCAAGATATGGATAAGAAAACAAAGTTTAACCCTCTTACAGATTTTGAAAAATATATTATTGTACATAAAGGAACTGAACGTCCGGGTACAGGTATTTATAATGCACATTTTGAAGATGGAACCTATACTTGTAAAAGATGTAATACGCCACTTTATAAATCAGACGATAAATTTGACTCTCATTGTGGATGGCCAAGTTTTGATGATGAAATTGAAGGTGCCGTTAAAAGAGAAACGGATGCTGACGGTAGAAGAACTGAAATTTTATGTGCCAATTGTGACGCACACTTAGGACATGTTTTTATAGGAGAAGGGCTGACTGCAAAAAACACAAGGCACTGTGTAAACTCTGCCTCTTTGAGTTTCACTCCTGCTGAAGAAGAAAAAACAGCAGAAACTAATGTTGCCATTTTTGCCGGTGGTTGTTTCTGGGGGGTAGAATATTACTTTGCAAAGTTACCAGGTGTAATCAGTACACAAGTTGGTTATACTGGAGGAGAAAAGAATAATCCTTCTTATAAGGAAGTTTGCTATACAGACACAGGTCATGCTGAAGCTTTAGAAATCAAGTATGATCCCAATAAAGTCACTTATGAAGAATTAGCACGACTATTCTTTGAAATTCATGATCCTACTCAGGTCAACAGACAAGGGCCAGATGTAGGGAAGCAATATAGATCTGAGGTTTTCTATACTTCTAATTATCAAAAAGAAATTGCAGAAAAATTAATCAAGGAATTAGAAGATAAGGGGTACGATGTTGCTACTCAAGTAACAAAAGCATCCACATTCTGGGACGCTGAGGAATACCATCAGATGTATTACTTCAAAAAGAAATCAAAACCTTATTGTCATATCAAAACAGAGAGATTCTAATAACTCTCAAACTAACATGCCCATGGAACTTTTAATTCCATGGGCTTTTTTATATCTTCAATCTGGAACTTGTAACTAAATAAATTTCTAGTGGGTATAAAACATTTGATTGTTAATTGCGGCAGCATAAAAACAAAACATTTTGGTGAGATCTTAGAAAAGGAAAATCTTAACTACTCTATCATAACTATTGACGATCTTACGGATGAACATTTGAAAAGTGCTGATAAGATTATCATCAGTGGTGCTCCTATTTTATTGACAGAAGTGGATCCAAAACCGTATTTGAAGAAATTTGAAATCTTAAAAACACTAACAACTCCCACTTTAGGAGTTTGTTTTGGACATCAAATTCTAGGAATGCTTGAAGGAGGAAATATCAAAAGAACAAAAGAAGCTAGAAGCTCAGAAATCATAAATCAAAATATTCCTTCTCCCTTATTTGATGCAATTCCACAACATAGCTCTTTTGAAGAAGACCATTGTGAAAGTGTAACCTTAAGTGAAAACTTCGATTTATTGGCAAATTCTGATTCTTGTGAGAACGAAGCCATGAAACATAAAAGTTTGAATTGGTGGGGAGTACAATTCCATCCTGAAGTCTCTCAGGAATATGGTCCTGCATTAATCAAAAATTGGTTAAATCTTTGCTCAGCAAAAGGGTAAACCTTCAGAATTAAATATTAAACCGTTATAATAAAACACAGTGCAAACTATTTACAAATTAGTCTTGCTTGGGCTCAGCTTGGTTTTATGCCACAACCTGATGGCATCAAATAACAGTACACAACAGTTCAGTATAGAACAAGGAATGAAATTGGAAGATAGTGCCAACAAAGTGGAAGTACTATCAGCAATGGCTTTATTAGAAGTCGAAAAAAATCCATCTTCACAAAAAGAACCTTTCAGGTTGATCAATGAGGCTATTCGCACCGCGAAAAAAATCTCGAATAATGAATATCTGGCAATGGCTTACAACACCAAAGCCATTATTTTCAGGGAATTTTCTACTTTCTCTCAGGCGGTTGATTTTCATAAAAGAGCATTGAAGTTGGCAGAGAAACTTCCTCAGCAATCCGAGAAGATCAATTTCCTACTGGATCTGGGTGCCACCTATAGAGTGAGTCTTGATTTTGAAAATGCAAAATCATCTTTTGAAGAAGCACAATTATTAGCTCATGAGCTTCAATTACCCTCTTTTGAGATTATTGCCTGTCTGAACATCGGTTTTCTATACACTTCTCTTGAAATACAAGAAGAGTCATTAGTTTATTTTGAACAAGCAGAACAGATTGCCACTGAACATAAAATTAAAGATGCCTATATTCTCTCTATTATCGGTAAAGGAATTGATTATTCATTGGGAAGCAATCCCACTTTATCAAAAGCCAAAAAATACTTTGTGCAAGCAGTCACTAGCAGTAAGAAAAATGGAAATAAGTACTTCGAAGGTATTTCTAGAATATTTTTAGGAAGAGTTTATCTAAGAATGAATAAAATCAGTGATGCTTACCGTCAACTAAGCTCTTCTGTAAAGCTTTTAGAAAAGTATAAATACAAGCCTGTTTTGAAGCAGGAATACAAAAGTCTTGATGATGTGATGAAGTTTAGAAATTACTATTCTCAAGCATTGTCTTACCTCAACAGTGTGAAATACTACAGAGGAGAAATTTCCCAAAGTCAATATAACGCCGCTGTAAAAGAGGAGTTGGAGCTGTTTGGCAACCCTGATCAAGATGAATTAGAACAACTCAGAGATGCATTATCAGAGTTGAAAAACCACTACTCTTTCTTGGACAGTATCAATCAATTGGATGAAGAAGAGGCTGTTTATTTATTAAAAAATTACCTTGATCAACAAAAAAAGAAGGTCAACACTTTGGAGTCGGACCGTTCTTATTTGAAAAATCTACTGATTGAAACTGAAAAAGCGGCAAAACAGAAAATTCAAATCCTCGAGCAGAAAAACCAGCTTCAGCAAGCATTAATTGATAAACAATACTGGGCAGCCGCCTCTTTGTTACTATTGATTGTTTCTTTGGTAGTAGTAGGTGGATTACAGTATAAAAATGCTACACAGCGAAAAAGGACTAACCTTGAACTTGAGGCTAGAAATGAAAGAATATCAGAACAGAATATTGAAATAAGATCTACAGCCAATCAACTGGAGGAAGCCCTTACTTCATTACAAACGCAAAGTAAAAAGACTGAAGAAAGTATTCATGCCGGCTGGCGTATTCAAAATGCTATGCTTCCTACTGAAAAGCTATTCTCAGACTTTTTCTCTGCACATTTTGTAATGTACCAACCAAGAGACATTGTTTCTGGGGATTTTTATTGGGTGGGCCAAAAAGATCAATGCACTATTATTGCCGCGCTTGATTGCACTGGGCACGGTATTCCGGGTGCCTTCATGTCTATGATGGGCAATGCTTTAATGAATCAGGTAGTCAATATTGAAGGACTTACTTCCCCTTCTGAAATATTGGCTAAGATTGATAAGTACATTTCACAAACTCTGCATCAAGAAGAGAATGTATGGTCTCGTGAAGGGATGGACGTGGCCATCTGCTCTATTGCTCATGATAAAAAATCATTGCAATATGCTGGTGCTAAAAACCCTTTATTGGTAGTCAAAGAAAATGGAGAACACCAATTCTATAAAGGAACCAATAGACATGTTGGAGGTAATAGAATGAAAAACAAACAGAAAACCTATAAAGAACACAACATTACTATTGAGGCAACTGATACGTTCTATATTTATTCTGATGGAATTCAAGATCAATTTGGAGGTAAGGAAAATAAGAAATATATGAGAAAACAACTCATTGAAGATCTTTGTAACTGGAGTAATCTTCCATTAGAACAACAAAAAGAAAATATGGTTCATAAGTTTGACAAATGGAAAAATGGAAGTAAACAAATTGATGATATCCTTTTAATCGGCTTTAAATGTTAGCATTAAATCAATATTATATTTGGATTATAAGACGATTAACATAATAATATTTCAGTAATCGATTTTTTTATTATTCCTTGCAAATAGCCAATTAAAGCAAGAGGATATTTTTACTTTCGATTCATATAAATTTCAGAGGCAATTCAAATGAAAATTGATTTGCCTCTTTTTTTATTTCTTCGTTAAGTATATAAATAAATAGACAAGTACATTAAAATACTTCCGGCCAATACAAACACATGCCATATTGCGTGATTGTACTTCAACTTCTCCCACACATAAAAAATTACTCCCAAGGTATAAGCAACACCTCCCCCTATTAAAAGCCAGAACCCAGCTCCTAGTTCATGATATAAAGCTCCTAATTTAAATACGGCTAGCCACCCCATTCCCATATATAAGGAAACTGAAATCCACTCGTATTTTATCTTGAAAAATAACTTATATATCATCCCTAAAAAGGCAATACTCCAAATGATAATGGCAATTGTGATTCCTCCATTATTTTCTAATGAAAGCAAAGCAAAAGGTGTGTAAGTGCCCGCAATCAGCAGATAAATACCACTATGATCCAATTTTCTTAAAAACTGCTTTAGTTTCTCAAAGGCAACCAAATGATATAAGGTGGAAGACAAATAAAGAATAATCATACTTGCTCCAAAGACACTGTATACCACATAGTCAAAAGTTGTGTTCGCTTTCAAAAGCAACAACAACAGTCCTACAACACTCAATAATACACCAACAGCGTGTGTAATTGTATTCCAGATTTCTTCTCTGTCACGGGTTAATAGATACATGGCTTTACAATTTGAATGAATATTCACTTTTATATTATAAAGACAACTCAAATTTTAAAGTTGTGACAATAGAAAAGTTAAAAACCTGAACTCGATCAAAAAAAACGAATTCAGGTTTTAAAAAAGAGAGTTAATCAATTTCTAATGCACCATTACAAAAGCACCCCAGAAGTAAGGATCTTTATATTCTTTCATTAGTTTCAATTGTGCATTTCTAAATGCCCGATCAATATCCTTAGTTTGAAACCATTGTTCATAAAACTCATTCATCAGTTTTTGAGTGGCAACATCATCAACACTCCACAAACTCATCACAATTGACTCTACCCCCGCAATACTAAATGCATACTGAAGGCCTGAGATTCCATCTCCATCTGATATATTTGAAACTCCAGACTGACAAGCGGACAGTATCAATAAAGAAGTGTTTTTCAAATTCAAACCTTTTACTTCATAGGCCGTCAATATTCCATCATTTCCGCTTTGATAAATTTCTTTTACTGACTTGTCTTTATTGGTTGATATTTCTGTAAAAAATAGTCCCGATTTCAATAAAGGGTTATGAAGAATTGGATTGATTAGTTCATCAATATAAATACCATGCGTGGCAATATGCATGATAGTAGGAGACGAAGGTAAATTCTTGATATTACCTTCTGTGGCTTTATCTTGATAGTAAGTACTTACATTCCATCCTCTGCTTGTAAATAATGCTTGTGTATTTTCTAGTTCTGTTTCCGTTCCTGGAAGGTTTTCTAAGTAGAAAGTATATTTTTCCTGTTCTGTTCCTGTTGCTTCAGAAACTTCCCTCACACCAAAGTCATCCACATTTTCTCCAAAAGATGGATTACCAAATAGACAAATATCATTATTTTTGAATTTACTTAACTGATCTTTTGTATCAATATCAGAAGTAGAAATCACCAAATGTATATCTTCCTCTTCTATAAGATACTTTTCAGTATTATCATTAAATAAAACATTCAAATTAATTACATTGTAAATTCCATCTTTACTCAAATAGATTCTATCAAACTTTCCTTCCAGCTCTTTAAGGCCATCTTTTATAGGTTGCCAATAGTATTTATAAGAGGAAACTTTCTTTGAAGTATTTTTTGGGTGAACTATATATCTCCTTTTGGGTTTTGTTTCTTTAGTATAGATCCTGAACAAATCATTTTCCAGCAATTTTGCATTGCCAATTGGGATAAACTTAGGTGCTTTGCATTCTTTAGAAATAGCAATTGCTACATAAAAATTTGTGGCAGGATCTATATTATTCAGCTTAATGATCTCCACTGCCACTTCTTTTTCTTTTAAATTTCGTTGTATATCTTTCCATGATAGATATTCATTTACTTTTAATGAATCATGATCAGATTTGGCAACAAAACTCAGTGACTTTTCTAAATTATTGATTCGATCAGTCATCATATAGGTATCAATGGACAAATCATTTCTTTCTTTGATAGAAAAGAAATTGGCTGTGGCTAGCTGAGATTTCTGACGGTCAAGGTTACTTACATAATTAGTAAAATTCATCTTTTTTCTATAATCACCGAGATGCTCAATTGTCTTTTTCCGTATAATCGCTTCCTCTAGAAAGTATTTTCTATAATTGACTTGAAGGTCATAACACTTTTCTACCATTAAAGGTGATTGATATCCCTCAGTCATGGACATCAAACTAAAAAAATACTTGAATATGCTTGAGGTATGGTGAATGTAATTGATCTTCTCATCCTCACTGGTAAAATTGAGTTGGGTATTATATTGATTCAAACGCATATCTACACCTCTAATGATCAATTCTTTTGCCTCTCCCCAGTTCCCTTGCAATGCTTTTACATAAGCAATCCGACCTAGAAAATCAGGAAAATAAACTGATTCATCAGAGAACTTTCCTTTGAGAACTCTATACTCATCCAACGCTTTACTGAGTTCACCTTTTTCAATATAAATATTGCCCTTTTGATCAATAATCTGAATACGCTGGAACTGCATCTCTGCCACACCATGCTTATCTGCTATTTCAATAGCCTTATTAAAAAATGAAATTGCAGAATCTAATTGCCTTTTATTGATCGCCAAATTTCCTTTTAATGTATTGGTCTTAATGAACAATGGGTGACTGGGATTTACAAATCGAGTAAGTGTATCCTCAATATTTGTGATCTGTTCCATTGTATAAGCATTATCAATCAGCTTTTCATATAGTTGTGCAGTAAGCAAAGTCAACCTGAGATCAAGAAAAATAGCACTGTTATCCATCCCCCTTTTCTTAAGGAAATTGACTTCACTTTCACATAAACCAATAGCATTTTGAAGTCGGCCCATGGTGATAAAAAGTTCGGTCAGCGTCACTATCGCTTTACTGTAATGCTTCGAAAAAAAGACTTTTTCTTGTCTTACCAGTGACACCAGTTCCATCAATTTCAATTCCGCATTGATGAAATCTCCAGTGGTAAAATATATATCACCTTGCACTTTTAAATAGAAAAAGTACAGTTCTCTTTTAGTAGTTTGAGAAATATTCACCTCCTCCAAATAGTCTTTGGCTGTTTCAGCATCCCCTTTTTGTATATAGATGTCCGCTATATTCAGCAATACTCTTGCATTAAAATTGACATGCTCTTTTATTTTCCCAAGCTGTTTTTTAGTCGATTTGAAGTAATCTAGAGCCTTATCGAGGTAGCCTATTTCTGATAGTGTTTCTCCAATTTCCAAGGATGCCATCAACGTAGCAATGTGCTCCTCACCATATAATTCCTTTCGATGATTGAATAATTCCTCATGAAAAGAATAAGACATTTTATATTCATTTGTATAGAAATAATGCAATGCTAAAGTTTCAAGCAACATAGAGTACACCGGGCTCTTCTCTAGCTCTTTTTTGACCAAATTCCTTTGTGCCTCTTTCAATAGAGAATAGGCTTTCTCAGGTTTATACCATTTAATGTAAAGATGAGCAAACTGTATATCCAACCATTCTGTAGTAATTGCACTGATTGATTTACTTTTTTGAATCTCTACTCTATTATCTTCTAAAAATTGAAATGACTTTATAAAAAAGTCTTCACTTTTCTGAAATTCTCCCAAGTGAAGATTGAGTATTGCCCTATTGATGTTGCATAAATTATAATCAGGGTGTTTTTGCGTAAGTGTTTTGTAATAAATCATTTCTGCTTCATTGAGCAGAGGAAAAGCTGCAAATTTATCTCCCAGGCTTATTTTACAAAATGCCAGATAATTGAGAGCTAAAGCATAGTCAGGGTACAACCAACCAGATGAAAGGTTCATTATATCTATAGCTCTTTCTAAAGTAGTTACAGCAGGTTCATACTCATAATAAAGGATAGAGAGTTCTGAAGACATCAAAAGAGGAATGACCACTTCTATAGCGTCATCACCGAACCGGTCTTCTGTTTGTTTAAGCCAAGTTGCCACAAGTCCTTTTGCTTCTTCTATTTTACCTTGATCTTTTAGGAAATTTATTGAATCAGGAGTTATATCATCATTTGCAGTAGAAGTGTTTTTTAAAATAAACAGATTGATAATTAGAAGGAAGAGTGAAATTCTATACATTATGTATTACGTTATCAGGAAAATTGTAATGAATTACATCATAGTATTTTTAATAATAATTCAATTGTCATTTTAGGGTATTCTAAAGTTAACAACTTTAAACATAACATAAATCATAATTTCTGCTTTTAACAAAAAAAGACTGCCCTTTCGAACAGTCTTTCTTTGTATATATCTGAATGTATTGATTAACCACCAAAGTCGTCAAATAATACATTTTCTTTCGGTACACCGAAGTCTTCAGTCATCTTAATTACCGCTGCGTTCATCATAGGAGGTCCACAGAAGTAGAATTCGATTTCCTCTGGCTCATCATGCTTACCTAAGTAGTTGTCAATTAAAGCTTGGTGAACAAATCCAACGAAACCATCGCCTTCTCTGTCATCCATATCTTTCTTAGGCGTCCAGTTATCTTCTGGAAGCGGCTCAGACAATACTTTGTAGAAACGGAAGTTCGGGAATTCCTCCTCGATCTTCTTGAAATCCTCTTCGTAGAATAACTCACGACGAGAACGACCACCATACCAGAACTGTACCTTACGGTCCGTTTTCAATGTGTGGAATAAGTGGAATAAGTGCGAACGCATTGGCGCCATACCTGCACCACCACCTACGTAGATCATCTCAGCGTCAGTCTCTTTGATGAAGAATTCACCGTAAGGACCTGAAACTGTTACTTTATCACCTGGCTTACGTGAGAATACGTAAGAAGAACAGATACCTGGATTCACGTCCATCCAACCGTTTTTCGCTCTATCCCAAGGTGGAGTTGCGATACGGATGTTCAACATGACAATGTTACCTTCTGCAGGGTGGTTAGCCATTGAGTAAGCTCTGAAGATCTCCTCATCGTTAACCATTTTAAGATCCCAAAGACCGAATTTATCCCATTCTGGTTGGTATTCGTCTGGTTTCTTACCCATACGAGGGTGAGCAGTGATATCGATATCCTTGAAGTTTACAGTTACTTCAGGAACGTCGATTTGGATATATCCACCTGCCTCGAAATCAAGTGTCTCACCTTCAGGAAGCTTCACTACGAATTCTTTAATAAAAGATGCCACGTTGTAGTTAGATACAACCTCACACTCCCATTTCTTAATTCCGAAGATTTCTTCTGGTATTTCTACTTGCATGTCATTTTTTACTTTAACCTGACAAGCAAGGCGGACATTTTCATGTTGTTCGGCACGGCTTAGGTGACCTACTTCGGTAGGGAGTACATCTCCACCACCGTCTGTAACGCGACATTTACACATCGCACACGTACCACCACCACCACAAGCAGAAGGCAAAAAGATTTTTTGCGCTGAAAGTGTCGTTAAAAGTGTTGAACCCGCAGCAACAACTACTGGGTTTGACTCATCACCGTTTAAAACGATTTTTACGTCACCACTTTGAACTAACTTCATCTGTGCGAATAGAAGTACGAAAACCAAAAACAGGATCAAGACCGTAAAGGCCACAATCGCTGCAGGTACTACTACTGATAGTTCCATAAATAAAAATTTGGAAAGATAAGTTTTAAAATTTCCTTAATCGGCTACAAATATAAAAGCCTTCTTCTCTAATTAAAAGTAAAACAGGCTATAAATATTCTAAATAAATGATATTGAATCTTCCTCTGTTAAATTGACCTAAAACACATGAAAATTCATTAATGACTTTGCTTAATACTCGAACTTCATCTTGGCTAGATGACATTCTAAACCTCACTTCGTCAACTTATAAATACCAGAACAAAAGTAAACGTCTTTTTAATTTTATCTTTTTTATACTACTCTTCGTTCGATTTTTATCGCGTAACAGGGCTATGCTCTGCAAATCTGCCTCGATTAGAATAAAAAATAGCAACCCAAAATTGTTCTCTTTTCTTCTGTCCTAGTAATTAAACATTTTGTTTAATTGTTTCTGAACATCCATTTGAAAACTTCTGCATAAGTCGGCTTTTTACCATAAGTCAACAAACCAATTCTGTAAATTCTGCTTGCTACCCAAAGTGCTCCAATAAAACCAAAAAGAAGCGTCACCATGGAAATAATAACTTCAGTACCGAAACCAATAAAAGGTAATCTTATCATCATCACAACAGGTGAAGTCAGAGGAATTACTGACAACCAAAAGGCCATTGACCCTTGCGGGTCAGATACTACGCCTCCAGAAAGTGAAATCGCCAATATCAAAGGCATAGTCACAGGCAACATAAATTGTTGTGAGTCAGTTTCATTGTCTACGCTTGCTCCAATGGCGGCAAACAATGAAGAATACATCAAATAAGCAAAAACAAAATAGTAGATAAATACTAAAGTGGTTGTTGCAAAATCAAAACTTTCAATAGAATAATAAAGCTCTGTGATCTTATCGATTTCCACTTGCTCTACTTGGGCCTGCATATTATTGTCTAATTGTGCCATTTTTGTTTGTTCAAACTGATCATAGGGCACATCTACAAAAGTTGATAACGAACTTACAGCCACAACCCCCAATACAATCCACAAAAATAATTGTGTCAAACCAACAGCTCCAACACCTATAATTTTCCCCAGCATCAGTTGAAATGGCTTTACAGAAGAAACAATCACCTCCACCACACGGCTGGTTTTTTCTTCTAAAACTCCCTTCATCACCATGGTAGAATACATAAAGACAAAGAAATAAATCACCAATCCTCCCACAATTCCCATAATACTGGAAATTCCTACATTACTATCTGATTCTTCACCATCTCCTGTCAAACTCACTGTTCTAATGGGAATGGCTTGGTCTAATGCTTTGATTTCTGCTTCAGTGACACCTAACTGTGGAAGCTTCAATTCTTTTACCCTTTTGAGAATCCTTTGTTCTAATTCAGAGACTGCTTTAGCCCCCAACCCTTTGGATTCAAAAAGCACAACACCTTTTGTATTATTGATAGAAAAATCTCTTGGTATAAATAAAAATCCATCAATTTCTCCATTATTTAATTGTTCCTTACCATGATCAAGCCCTCCAAAAATTCTCAGAAACTTAAAAGAGGAGGTATTGTGGTCAAAATCATTTTCAAAAAGACCAGACTCATCCACCACTGCAATTTCCTTTTGATCGCCATCCGATATGCTTGCCCATATAATGATTCCATAAAAAGCAATAATCAACAACGGTCCTAAAATAGACATGATTACAAAAGAGCGCTTTCTCACTCTGGTCAAGTACTCCCTTTTAATTATTAATAGAATTTTGTTCATATGTTTATTGCTGTTCAGAAGTCGTTTTAATATTCCCGTTTTGTACCGCCTCGATAAAAATATCATGCATACTTGGAATGTTTTCCTGCATACCTAAAATTGTGCTTTGGCTTGCTGCTTCTTCAAGAAGTTGATTGGGAGAGGCATCAATAAGCCTTAATGTCTGTTTGTAACCGTACATTTCTTTTTCTGATGGTGAAATTACGGAATGAGGAGTAGTATTGATCAACACTTCCTTTTCTGTGATTAAATCAAATTGATGATTTCTATAAGCATTCTTAATATCGAATTGTGTTCCTTCCAATACTTTTTTTGACTTATTGATCAAAGCTATGCGGTCACAGAGCTGTTCTACAGATTCCATTCGGTGTGTAGAAAGAATAATAGTAGAACCTAAATCTCTTAAACGGAAAATTTCATCTCTAATCAACTGTGCATTGACCGGGTCAAAACCAGAAAAAGGCTCATCTAATATTAATAATTTAGGTTCATGGATCACAGTAGTGATAAATTGCACTTTCTGTTGCATTCCTTTTGAAAGGTCTTCCACTTTGCTCTTGTACCAAGGTTTTAACTCCAAGCGGTCCAGCCAGAATTTTGTTTTGGCTTTCGCATCGTGAAGAGACATGCCTTTAAGCTGAGCTAAATAAATGATCTGCTCCGCTATTTTCATTTTTTTGTAGAGTCCTCTTTCTTCAGGCAAATAGCCCATTCTTAATACATCCTCGGGTTGTAATGGGTGTCCATTGAAATAGATTTCTCCTTCGTCCAATGAGATAATTTGAGTTATTGATCGAATCAAAGACGTTTTTCCCGCTCCATTAGGTCCAAGCAAACCATAGATACATTGCTTGGGAACTGTCAAAGAAACGTTATCCAAAGCGGTATGATTAGCGTATTTTTTCGTTACACCCCTGATTTCTAATATATTCAATTTTTGGTATAGTATTAATTTTGTAAGATTTAATTGTACGCAAAATAAGACATATTCTATTAAACGACCTATTTTTATTGAAAGATCCTGAATTCTGTACATCAACTAGCTCAATTACAGCATTTTCAGTAAATTGCAATAGCTTAATGATCCAATAAGTGCATAAAGCACAACCTACTATCATAGTCTTTTTAGAAGACGCAACTACTATTTATTTAAACCTAATTTTTAACTATTATGATTAGATCAATTAAATCGCGCTATCACTTTAAGCGTACAGAAGCTAAGCCTAAAGTCAATCGAGAATTAGAAGGCTTTGACATCAAGATTAACAGTTCTGGAGAAATCGAAAGCTCTTACACTGTAGATCAACTCAATGAATTTTTGAACAAAAATGTTTTTGATAAGAAACTCAAAAACACCAATGAATAATTATAGATTAAGATAATATCTAACGATTTATCTTAGTATTTCGCAATAAAAGTCTTTCCAGCACGGGAAGGCTTTTTTTGTTTGAGCAAAGGTGATTTAAGACTGTCTTTACAACCTATTAATTATCAACACCTCCTCGATGTCAACATAATACAAAACGATCTTTTCTTATTCATATCCACAGTTTGAGTCACTTAATAAATATAAATAAGTTCAACTCCAAACAAAATAGCTCCGTTACTAAAACTGTATTAAATGAAAAAAACTCATGAAAAAGATTTTACAACTTTCTATCTCTTTTGTACTAATAGCTTTCACAACTATTTCTGTTCAAGCTCAAGAAAAAAGCACTTTAAAGAGAGGTGACAAAATAGAAAAAGTGGATATCCGTGATTTGAATAACAATGATGCGGTAACACCAGGTATAGGAGAAAAAGTAACATTAATCTTTTATCCTGATCCAGATAAACCTTCACAAAATGAATATTTCATTGAGGAAGTAAAAAAATGGAAGTTCCCAGAAGAAGAGTATTTAGCTTATGGTATTGTTAACCTAGCAGATTCTCCTTATCCTAACGGAATTATTCGTTTTATGACACGTCAAGTAAGAAAGCGTTCGAAACAAGAAGCGGATGCATTGATTCTTACTGACCCTAAACGCTTTATTCAAGACGCTTGGAATACAGGAGATTGTAATAATACATTTCCAATTTTGTTAGTGGATGCTGATGGAACGGTATTGTTCTGGAAAGCAGGAGAATTGACAGAAGAAGAAGTAGATTTTGTGATTAATGAAATCAAAAACAATGTTTCAGAATCACATAAATATACTGAAGAGGAAATGGCTCAGTTTGCTTTATAGTCCATTATCATATATTTCTCAAAAAGAAAAAGCCTCACTTATATGTGAGGCTTTTCTTTTTTAACCATATCTTAAGAAGTCTTCCCATCTTCGGATTAGCCTTTGCATATCCTGTGGAATTTCTGTATTGAATTGCATCCACTTTCCTGTAACTGGATGCTCAAAACCTAAAGATTTGGCATGTAATGCTTGACGAGGACAGATCTTGAAATTATTCTCAACGAATGTTTTGTATTTCCCTGTGCTCACACCCTTCAATATCTTATCGCCTCCATACATGGCGTCTGAAAATAAAGGATGCCCTAAATGACGCATATGAACACGGATCTGATGTGTTCTTCCTGTTTCCAGTTTACACTCTACCAAACTTACATAGCGCATATCTTTTAAAACCTTGTAATGTGTTATGGCATGCTTTCCATAAGTGGCATCATCTGGAAGTACAGTATAGACTCTTCTATCTTGAGCAGATCTGCCAATCAAAGACTTCACTGTCCCCTCCTTTTCTTCATCTGGAAAAGTACCCCAAACCAAAAGATTATAAGTTCTTTCGATGGTGTGATCGTAAAACTGCTTTGCAAGATGCGTTAAAGAGTGCTCTGTTTTGGCTACTACCAACAAACCTGAAGTATCCTTATCAATACGGTGAACCAAACCTGGTTTATCACTTCCATTAAAAGAAGTAGGAAGGTCTTTGAAATGATAAGAAAGGGCGTTGACTAATGTGCCTGATGTATTATTAAAACCTGGATGTACAACCATCCCTGGCTTTTTATTGACAATTAATAAATCCTCATCCTCATATAGAATATCAAGAGGAATGTTTTGAGGTTCAATTTCTTGTGCTCTTGGTTTTGGCATAAAAACCATCACTACATCACCTGCCGCCACTTTATAGTTCGGTTTTACAGGCAGGCCATTCACCAAGAAGTGTCCTTCTTTTAAGCCATTTTGAATTCTATTTCTTGAGAGATTAGGAATTCTATCTACCAAGAACTTATCAATTCTCAATGCTGTCTGTTTGGGATCTACTTCTATACGAAGCTCATCAAACTCGTTTAGAGATTGTAAATCTTTTTCGGTGAGATTAAAATCCTCTGGTCTGTAATAGAAATCTTCAGATTCCTCTTCTTCTTTTTTTGAAGAAGTCTGATCTTCATGAACAGCTGATGGATTAGAAACGGTACTATCGTCTCCAGTAGTGTTATTAGGCAGTAAGTTTGCCGAATCTTTTACTTCTTCCTGAGAGGTATTCTTTTTCGACATTTCTTCGTCATTAAGATGATTAATTTCTTCTTTTTTAACGTAATTGCTTGTTCCGCTCATCTCTTTTGATAATCAAGTTTTGTTTAAGGTTAACTCTAATTGGTTCTAAGAAAGAGTGTTGATCTAATGCTTTGAAAGTTATCATTGTGAGAGTAAAACCGTCAATTTGTACATCTCATAACACAATACTCTTACTTAATATAAAGGATTACATTCCAATTATAAAAGTTCCCTTAACTCTTTAATTAAAAAGCAAAATGATTTCTTACTTGAATTCAATTAATTGGCGTGAATAAATCAATTTCCGTAGTCGTACTCCAATGTACTTATTTATCCTGATTTGGTAATTTAAATCCGTTTTTGATGAAACCAACAAATTCTTGAAAAACGGCTTTATCAGTGAAAACGCTCTTTACAATTCCCCAAAAACCACCAACTGCTTGTTGCTGTTCCATTTGAGCTTTTGAAATCGCCGCTTTTTCCTGAATCAGCTGACGTTGCTCTTCTTCTTGCTTTGCTTTCTCCTCTTTCCAGTCTTCAAGAAGCTCTGTGATTTCTTTTTTCTCCGGGTCAATACCTTCATAACCTACAAGATCATTGGATTTCTTGTAATGTTCCTGTGCTTTGTCCCAAGCCCCAGTTTGTTCTTGTATCAAACCAAGATTATTATGTGCAATTGCATCTTCAGGGTCCAGTTCAATTGCTTTTTCATAATCAGAAATAGCCCCTTTAGTATCTTTCATATGTGCCTTTACAAACGCACGGCTTGAATATCTAAAAGGATTTTGTGGTTCTATCTGAATAGCTTTATCAAAATCAAGAATAGCTCTTTTGCTATTACCCTGCATATGCAATACAATTCCTCTATGAGCAAAAAAGTCTGCATTCAATGGCTGAAGGTTAATCGCTTTGTTGATATCGCCTAATGCACCATCATAAGCTTTCATTTTATAACGAGCCACTGATCGGTGGTAGAAAGCTCCAACATTCTTGTCGTTTTCTTTTAATACAGCATTAAAGTAAGACACCGCTTCTGTGTACTTACCTTCTTTAATCAATTCTAAACCTTGACTATATTCTTCCATATCTATTTACGAAGTGAACTTCACTTCCCAATTTTTATCCTTTCCCTTCTTCTGAAAAAAGCAGTAAATAATTTCTTATCTTTTCTAAACTTACAACAATGTAAAATGTGTAATTGTTTACAGCAGAGTATTACATTTCCAATCTTTCACTCAACTTTTGCATTAAGTGACTTGAGACTTCAATATCCCCTTCATTTTGAGAGAAGAACCCTTGCATCTCAGAGATGTAATCGATAAACGAATCTCTGTCTCTTGTCTGAATGATGTCAAACAGTTTGTTCATTTCATCTCTGAAAATTCGCACAACTTCATACACAAATTCATTTCTCATTTGAATGTCAGCATATAGCAATGGATTCTGCATGACATATCGAGTATAAAATACGATAAAAATTCTGTAAGGAGGGGAAGCAACACTCTTAATATCTTCAAAGTCTTCGTTATATCTTGCCATTGTCTTGGCTGAAACGAAAACATTGAAGTGATTTAGGCCTTGCACTAATCCCATTTGCTTGTCATGCTTGATGTATTCAACATCTTTTACAATCCCTTTATGAAAAGTAAAAAACTCCTTGAAAGCTTGTGCCAAGTCCTCTGCCCCATCTACATGATTGAACAAGACAACGTTTCCATCAAAGCTTTTGATTGAAGGACCAAACATAGGGTGAATAGAAAGATATCTTGGCAATACTTCAGAATAGACTTGTCTTAGAGATTTATATTTCTCCACCACAAATTTTTTCACTGAACATAAATCGACCAAATATTTATCATCTAATGATGGGAATACTTCTTCCATCACATTAGACATCGCTGAGATAGGCACTGCTAGGATCACAATATCTGCCCAATCTGCAAGCTGTCTATTCGACTCAAATTCACTTTCTTTTCCCCTTGATGAAAACCTTGTCTCGATTCCCTGTGCTCTGAAAAATTTCACAACCCAGCTCCCTAATCCTTGGTTACCACCAACAACTCCTATTTTTTGCTTGTTTAGTTCCACAATTATCTCACTCAGATTTTATATATTCGTTAAAATTACTTCATTTTTGAAGATTCAAACGAGATTCTTTTTGCATTCGTCATGCAAAAGTACGTATTTCATTTTTTATTTGGGAGTAGAAGCAACGTGAAGTGGCGAAATGACGATGACTTTTGATTATTTTATGCCTGTAGACTGTACAGGTGAGACATTAGATGAGTATTTAGAAGAGGCTTGGTTTAGAGATGGACCAATGATGTCTCGCTATGAGATGATTTACTTCAGAAATCATGTCTACTCCATCGTGCCCATACGTGTAGCACTTGACGGTTTTAAGTTTTCAAAAAGCCAAAGAAAACTAATACGCAAAAACAGCCAATATGAAGTAAAAATACAGCCTTTGGAAATTACAGAGGAAAAAGAAAAAATGTATGCTGAACATAAAGGCCGTTTCCAATCTCCAAATTCTCCTACCTCTCTGAAGAACTATTTTCTTGAAGAAGGCAATGAAGAGTCCCCTTTTGAAACTTGGGAACTCCAGATCCTCGATGGAAAAAAGATTGCCGCCATTTCTTTTATGGATCTAGGCAAAGATTCTATCTGCAGTATTCTGGCCCTTTTTGCTCCAGAGTATAGCAAACAATCATTGGGTATCACTACCATGCTCCTTGAAATAGAGTATGCACAGATGACCAAGAAAAGCTTCTATTATCCTGGTTATGTGTTAGATGAAGACTCCGTTTTTGATTATAAAAAACGTCTGAATAATCTTTACTTCTTTGATTGGGAAGATTATACATGGCGGGAATGGGACCAATTCAAGCCTGAAAAATCAACAAATGCTATTCTTCGTCAAAAGTTGGGAGCGGTACAAAAAATTGCAGGAGAGCTAAATGAAACAAAACTTGAGCTGATCCAAAACGAAGCTTTCTTTTATAATATATGGCACAATACTTTTGATGTATCAGGTATTGTCCCTTCTCCATTGTTTCTGGAATGGGAATCACAATGGTTCCATCAACTCTCCATCAATGTTGACTTTTTAGAAGATATTCATGAGCCTCTGTATGTTCTTACTCATCAACAAGAAGTTTTAGAACAAACATACTCAGCCACAGCTATCAATGACTCTCTTCATAAATTTCAGATGAGAATCAGAAACTCTGCCATTGTACAGCAACAAAATCTCTTTCTTCTGGAAGAATACTTGTTGCAAGAAGGCATTGAGACAGATATTACTAAAATGTTTTCGAACGGCAACAAACTAGATGGCTTTATAGAATTGGCGATTGAAGGAAAACACCTTACTATTTATATCTCCTATATTCTTTCCCAAAGAGTATTTTTAATGCAGGCTTCCAATGACCTCAGGGATATCACGGTAGATTCTTTTGCATCGGCTAGAGACTGTGCTATGGCCATCAAAGAATGGTATTATAGAAAGACTTTAAGTCTAGTTTTATAATACAACAACGCTTTTTTTACTTCTATAAAAGTATAATTTCAATTCAGGTTGTATTTTAGAAGTATGAAAAGAACTTTGTATCTCATATTAATCATTCCTATACTTTGTTTTTTTTCCTGCGAGGAAGAACAAAGTAAACAATTTCATCCTTCACACTTTTTTGATTTAAGTGATTTTGATACACTCACTTCTCCAAAAGACAATTTTTATCAATACGTAAATGGAAATTGGCTGAACAAGGAACCTATACCCAAAGACAGAGGTACTTGGGGCAATTATTCTGCATTAAGATTAAAAAATGATAAAAGGATAAAATCATTACTGGAATCTACTCTCCAGAAAGGGAATTATGGGAAAAACTCAAATACAGACAAAGCCCTCTCATTTTTTAATGAAGGTATGAATACTTCAAAGATTGAAAAATTAAAAGCGGATCCTGTCCGCCCTATTCTCAGAGAAATTATTGCAATTGAGAATTTTTTCGATCTTCAAAAAGTAATCACACAACTGCACACCAAAGGTATTCATCCTTTCTTCAAGCCGACCATATTCCAAGATTCCTATAGAAATAATAAACAAAGTCTGTTCCTTGAGCTTTCAGGAATCAGCATACATAATACTGTCTTTTATGCACTGCAAGATTCCAATGCCATTACCATGAGAATGGAATATGTGGACCATATAAAGCAAATGTTTCAATTATTGGGCTATACTCAAGAGCAAGCTTTTACCATAGCTAGCAGTGCCTACGCTGTTGAAGAAGATATTGCTGAACAGTACAATATTTCTATTCGAAATCACACCAACGAAAAGTATTACAATCTTAAATCATTACCAGAACTCACCGATATTTGCCAGTCATTAGTTTGGAAACAATACAATAAAGAAATTGGTATTCAGACTGACACCGTCATTGTCACCAATCTTACCTATTTCTCGAGTATTGATGCTATTATTCTTAAGAATGGTATTTCTAAGGTGAAAAATTATTTATTGTGGAGGGTTTTACATCATGCGGCACCTTACTTATCCAATGAGTTTGTTACGGAAGATTTTAGGTATTTTGGAAAAAAAAGAGATGGACTTCTGGAACAGCCCGAAAGATGGAAAGCGGTATTAAAAGCAACCAATAAAGCGGTAGGCTTTGCTGTCGGTGAATTATACATTGCCAAATATTTTCCTCCAGAAGCAAAGATCAAAGTCAAGAAAATGATTGATAACATTTTGCTTACTGCTGAGGAACATATTCAGAATATTGAATGGATGAACTCCAAAACCAAAGAAAGTGCATTGCAGAAACTAAACAGTTTAACCATAAAAATTGGTTATCCTGATAAGTTCCCCTCTTATTCAACCTTAAAATTGGGCAAGTCTTATTATGAGAATGTGATTCTATCTAATCAATGGCTTTTCCAGAAAAAGATTGATGCTTTTAATAGCGGAAGCAATACGAAAAAATGGATTATCACTCCTCAAACAGTCAACGCTTATTATCATACACTCTATAATGAGTTTGTAGTGACGGCTGGAATTCTTCAACCACCATTTTTCCATTACCAAGCAGATGACGCCGTTAATTATGGAGCGATTGGAGCCGTAATTGCACATGAAATCACTCACGGTTTTGATAATATAGGCAGACGATATAATGCTGAAGGAAATGTACAAAACTGGTGGACTTCTAAAGACTATTTTGCTTTTAAAGAAAGAACTAAAAAGCTCATTCATCAGTTTGATCGTTATGAACCACTGCCTGGAATTAACATCAATGGCAATCTCACTTTAAATGAAAATATAGCAGACCTCAGCGGTTTAGCCATGGCTTATCATGCACTAGAACAAACTCAAGGGGCGAATGTGAACGTCACAAAAATTGATGGTTTCACGCCTCAGCAACGTTTCTTCATCTCATGGGCTACACTTTGGAGATCTAAAACTCGTGTTGAAGTGCTACGTCAAAAATTAATGACAGAAACTCACCCTCCAGGAGAATACAGAGTAAATGGACCTCTTTCTAATTTCACGCCATTTTATGAAGCTTTTGATGTGCATGAACATGATGGAATGTGGAGGAAAGAAGAAGATAGAGTACAGATTTGGTAAAGAATGCGATTCTAATACTTGATTCAAGTACATCTTGGCTAAAATGATAGGAAAAGTAATCTAGAAAAAGTTCGTAACGAAATGGAATGTCTACTTTTAGGATTACAGTCATTTATACTTTTTATAAAGTCTTCAATTTTTGTGGTTTTTATACTTTAATTACGTTGCTTATTAGAACAGTAACCTATTTCCTATCACTTTCTTCTCAAGTTACATGAAAGTTGAAACGAAGCTACAGCACTTGAATTTACTACAGTCTAATCTATAGATCTTTACAGTGTTGTGCTTTTCACTATTTATATTTTATCATAATTCCAGCTGTTCCGCCTTTTGGATCATAATATGTTTCAATCTTACCCCATTTGAATTTTCTTTTTGGGCTCAGATTATCAGTTAACCACCTTTTGTATAATTCCTTTTTCCTTTGTTCATTTCCTTCAGTCCAATCTGCCCATGTCTTTTTTAATTCGTCAAGTAAAGAAAATCCAAAGTCAATAGAATCAAGCTGATCATTTTTGAAACATAAATTAAAATGAAAAAAGGCACCAGATAGTTCAACCTCTTTTAAATTAATCCACTTGTAGCCGTTATTATAGTCTAATGTTTCATGTTTAAAATCTCCAGACTGGTTGAGTGCTTCTTCAAAACTCATTTTATAATAAAACAACTTTTTATTAATCTGAATATGTCCAGAATCAATGTCAATCAGGTTACTTATAAATAGAATCTCTTCTTTCATCTTCCTCTTTATTTTCACTTATTCTCTACATAACGAAGTTACTGAACTGCGAGCGAGGGCACATCGGTCCAGACTTGCTGTTTTTAGCTGATATTAGCTACTTTTTAAATTTCTTTTTTTTGTGCCTCTCAATAATATAGTTATATAACCGATCTTTCATATTAATAGAGTCAATTTCATAATCCACTAATAGTAAAGACCTCCATCCTCCTGAATTATACACTCCTAATAAACCAAGCTCTTTTGTCCAAAAAACTTCAGACTCCTCATCATAACTATTTGGTCTATCATAATAACTGTGATAGACTAGAATAGAATCTTTAGAAATCTTCGTAGAATCTAAAAATTCACATGCTAACCCATGATAGTTAATGTTGTTTTTGAATCGTAAAAATTGAAAAATAAAAACTGGTTATAGTTATTATAAAAAGTAAGACTCTCATATACAGTGTAATATTTATTTACTGGATGTAGAATTCAACCATAGGAATTCCATATTCAGCTTCATGAAAGTCTTTGTATAAGTTTATTATATCAAAAAGTTCTTTCCCTTCTGAGTTTACAAACCAAGGCTCCCAAACCTTTCCTTCTCCATCTAATTTCATATTCCAGTCACCTCTCTTTTTAGATTTATAATATTCACCTATATATGATAAAATTGGATGAATTATTTGGTTTAGAAACTCATCTCCTCCATAATTCCATTTAATAGATTCAGACAGGATTGAAATACATGTTTTGTCAAATTTCAAATAAGTCGAGTCAAAATTTAGAATTGCAGGAAGTTTTTTGAGTTCTTCCATTGTATGATTTGGATAGTCCCTTCCGTACTTCTCCGATAAATCCTTATAAATATGGACTCCTCTTCTTAATTCAGGGTTTGCTTCATATTCATTTCGCCAATTAAGTTTTTTTTCGTATTCATTTGTAAAACTTTCCATAGTGTAAAAAATATGTGCTGTACCTATTCCGATTTTAGCAGTCCCAGCAACATTCAACTGTTCAAAGTCACTTATTAGGATTAAATATCCTTTGGGGGAATTATACAGAATACTCTTGAAATTATTATCAAATTTGATATTTTCCTTTATCTTAATTAACTCATGCGTTTTTATGATTTTTTCCGCATCATTTGGGTAAACGATATAATTATTGACATTGAATTGAATTGGAAGTATACCATTTATAAACTCCTCTTTACCTGATTCATACCCATTAGGATAATGAATATTTAAAACCTCTCTATTATCAAATGCTAAAGCATGCAAGTTTTCATATAATGTTGACTCATCTTTATATCTTATAATCACTTGACCATTTGATAATTGAAAAACTTTAAATCCAAAGTATTCTTCAAATTCAGCTTTATATTTTGTCAAGTGCTTTCCATCAAGTTGATTTATTAAATCATCTGCTTCTTTTTCAGATAACCGTATATAGTATGAAATTCTGGGTTTGAGAAAATCAACTTTGTTTTTAATGAATCTTACTCTTTTGAGGTTATTAAAATCTTTTTCACCTTTTAATAATACTCCTGATTTATCATAGAACTCAATAATAATTTGGTCTGAACTTATAGAATAAGTCCGAGCTGTCAATTCCTTACTTAAGGATTCATGTATTTTGCCATTATTAACTTTTAAAAGTTCATTTAGCTGGGTTTCATGTAATAACTGAACCTCAACTTCAAATTGATTAGGATATATAATTTTCATACAATACGAGTAATTGCAAATAGAAAAAAACAGAATAATATTTATGAGGTTGATTTTCATTTTTATAATTGAATTTAGCCACCTATTATCTGCATATCGACCAAAGGGAAGATTGCATTTGAACGTTGAATAAACACAATGACGTCTATCCTTAAAAAATTAGTTTGCTGAATAGATTGTTGAAAGCATTTCACAATTTATTGGTTATTGTAATACGAAACAAGGAGAGATTTCTTGTAAAGTGAGAATTTAGCATCACTCCAATGATAAAAAATAAGGAGGCGAATCAAAATTTTCTTTTCAATTCGCCTCCTCTATGTTTTAGAAGAATTCATTATTCCTCTTTATTTTTCACTTCGAAAAGTGCATCTTCCACCGCATTATAGCAGACTTCTGTTTCAAAACCTTTACCTGCTAAATGCTGAAGTGCTTTACCTTTAACCAAGTGGTTTTCTTCCCCTTTTTCTATGAGTCTTTCCACCTTTTTGAGTGCAATACCTAAAGCCACTTCATAGTATTCCTCCTCATTGATCTCTTTTAAGGCCTCTTTTCCTAAAGAAGGAGAGACGCCCTTCTGATGTAAAGCCATCTGAATTTTGCGTCTCCCCCATTTATTGCTTCTGAATTTGCCTCTTACAAAAGAAGAAGCATACCTTTTTTCATCCCAAAACTTATTCTCCTTCAGCCATGCTAAAACCTCTGGAATATCTTCCTCGTCATATTCCCACTTTATTAATCGGTTCACAATTTCTTGCTGACAACGATCTTGATAGGAACAATACGCGGCTATTTTGGGTAGAATCTGCTGATAGGTATAATTCATTAAAATATTTTTGATTTGTTGACTACTTTCTGAGTTACATTATAGAACTCATTGAAGACATTGAACGAACGGTCGCCTTCTTTGATTTTCTGTTTAGTATAAGATCCGTCTTCATTCATTACGAAGCTATTGACATTATCCTTCAAATTGAAGTCTAGGATGTTGATGGCTTCTTTTTTACACAATGGATCTACAATTTCAAACTGTGATTCAATTCTTCTGTCAAATGATCTTGTCATTGCATCGGCACTGCCTCCATATACAATTGGCTCTCCATTGTTATGGAAATAGAACAACCTCGTATGCTCTAAGAAATCACCTACGATTGATCTCACAGTAATATTTTCACTCAATCCTTCACGCCCTGGACGGATACAGCAAATTCCTCTTACAATTAAGTGAACTTTTACACCTGCTTGAGATGCGGCATAAAGTGCATCCATCATTTTATCATCCTGGAATGAGTTGACTTTAATAACAATTCCTGACGGCAAACCATCTTTGGCATTTTTAGCTTCCTGTTCAATTAAATTGATAAAACCTTTACGCATCTGACGAGGTGCTGTAAGGATTTGATTATAGCGTTTCGGTTGAGAGTGACCTGTAATGGCGTTGAAGAATTCTGATACATCTTCTCCATATGCTTCTTTGGAAGTCAATAAACCAATATCAGTGTACAATTTTGCTGTAGACTCATTGTAATTGCCACTACCCAAGTGAGCATATCTTGTTACTTGATCACCTTCATTTCTTACCACAAGCATCAGCTTTGTATGAGTTTTCACAGCTGACATACCATAAATTACAAAACACCCTGCCTCTTGTAATTTCTTTGCTTCCTGTAAGTTGTTTTCCTCATCAAAACGAGCTTTCACCTCAAACAATACCGAAACTTGCTTACCACTTTCTACCGCAGCCAATAAAGCTTTCGTTACTCTAGAGTCTTTTGCCAGGCGGTAAATTGTCATTTTGATCGCTAATACCTTAGGATCATCTGCTGCTGCCTCCAATAGCTCCAACATTGTGTCTGGGCTATTGTATGGATGATGAAGAAAAATATCCTGCTTTTTCAAGCGGTCAAAAATATTGTCACTGTCTCCTTTCTTAATGCTCTGCATTGCTACAGGAGTAGTAAACTGAGGAGACGTAGGTTGTAAATAGGCAAATGCCTTATGACCTACAATCTGCCAATATCTTGTATGATCCAACAATACTGGAGATTCAAAAATATTGTCTTCATCTATATCAAAACGCTCCATTAAGACTTCTCTTAACATTGGACTTGGGTCTGCTGTGATTTCCATTCTCACAACCCTACCCGTTTTACGCGTTCTTAATTTTGATTTTAATTCATTTAAAAAGTCCGTATCCAAATCGTCACTTTCATCCAAAGTGAAATCACCGTTTCTTGTTAGTCTGAATAAATCTACTGACTCTACTTCAACATTTCTGAAAAGACGTGTGATGTGTGCCTCGATAATAGATTCAATAGGTACAAATACCCAATAATCCTCTCTTTCTATTTGGAAAAACTTAGGAAGGTTTTTAGGTATCTGAACAAATGATATTTTTCTTCTATTTCCTGTTACTTCTCTCTTATCCGTTGTCACTACACCAAAAATGGTCAGCAAATTCTGTAAAACAGGAAAAGCATGGTAAGTATCATAAACCATCGGAGTAAGCATAGGGAAAACCATTCTGTTGAAATATTGGTCTACATGCTCTCTCTCATGATCATTCAGATCCTTTACATCCAAAATCTTGAAGCCATTGTTTTCAAATTCAGGTTGCAGCTCTTCCAACAGTAATTGTGACTGTTGCTTTGAGAAACCATGAATATCTTCAAATAGCTTTTGTTTAAATTGATCTTCCCTTAACCCTGAGTAATCCGTTCTCCTTTTTCCGTAATCAATGTAATTATAAAGCGACCCTACACGAATCATAAAAAATTCATCCAAGTTTGAAGCCGTAATGGCCAAAAACTTCAGTCTTTCGAAAACTGTTCTCGAAGACATTTGTGCTTGGTATAAAACTCTATAATTGAACTGAAGCCAGCTTAAATCTCTACTGATGTAATTACTACTGTTGATTAGTGCTGCTATCTTCTCTTGATTTATCATAAATTACGGTGTATAGGATTTTTTGGATATATATGTTATTTGTTATTCAAAATTACTATTTATTAATGGCAAAAGCATTACCTGATTGTAAGTTTATTGTAAAATTATTTCATTATCTTCATCATTAAATTGAACAACAAAAAAACAAATATTTAATATATTTAAATGAAATCGATACTATCATTATTACTGTTTATTCCCATTTTTGCTTTCGCTCAAAATTCCATTATTGTCTTCCCTTACACACAGGAAAGTGAATCATTCTGTGATAATTATAATGTATACAATACAAAAATGGCCATTCAAGCCATTGAGGAAATTTATAAATACAATGCGTATAATGTAGTCGATACTAAATCACCTATGCGTAAAGTACAATCTGAAAATGCTTGCCATCTTTCCAACTCCAAAATCAAATCTGCACTTTTGGGAGGTTGGCAGAGTACATACATTGAGGTGTCTTACGAATTACACAAAACCTCTCAGGGCAACTATTTTGAATTGTACCTTCTTTTCAGAGATGCCGCTTCTTCAGACGTATTGGTGGCTTTTAAGGAAACTTCCAAAAAACGTTATTCTTCCAATATCAAAGATTTTACGCACAGCTTGTTTGAAGCCAACTTTGAAGAATTTGTCAAGCAGTGTAACTGGGCCAGATCAAGTGGACAAAAAGTAGATTTAACAAGCTTCAGTATTCCTTCCATCTCTCCTTCACAAAAAACAATGTTTGCACAACAGGAAAATACCATTGAGGTCAAGGAAGAGAAAAAGGTGAAACCAAAAGCAGTTGACAACTTCCCATTGAGTGATGTAGACAAAAATATTCCTTCTTATGGGAAGGTTAATGAAAATGCTATTGCTGTAATCATCGGTAATAGAGACTACAAAAACAACGATGTACCTGAAGTAAAATTTGCTAGAAATGATGCAAAAGTGATGAAGTCTTATCTGAAAAATGGACTGGGTTTTAAGGAGGGTAATATCATTTATGTAGAAGATGCAACACAGGCCGATTTCAATGCAATTTTCGGTATTAAGGGCAATGCTAAAGGAAAGCTTTTCAATTATGTAAAGCCAAATGTATCTGATGTTTATATCTATTATTCAGGCCATGGAGCTCCCAACCCTGAGACCAACAAAGGTTATTTTGTACCTGTAGATACAGATCCTTCCTTGATTCACTTCAATGGATATTCTTTAGACACTTTTTATGAAAACTTGAGTTTGGTACCTTACAAATCCCTCACTATTGTAGTGGATGCCTGTTTCAGTGGCAGTTCTGAGGGTGGTATGCTCTTGAAAAACATTTCGCCAGTATTTATCAAATCAGAAAATAAAGTACTCAGAGATGACAACGTAGTCATTCTTACTTCCGCCGCTTCAGAACAAGTTTCTTCTTGGTATAATGAAAAGTACCATTCACTATTCACGTATTATTATTTGAAAGGATTACAAGGTGCTGCAGATACAAATAAAGACAGAAAAGTGACATTAGGAGAGATGAAAGCCTATATTGTTGATAATGTGCCTTACATGGCAAGACGATTAAACAATAGAGAACAAACGCCTGAAATGACCGGGGATGAGGATATTATTTTAATTCAGAGATAATGGATTCATTACTATTTATCACCTTTTTCTTTGCTTCTATTTTTCTTATTTTTCAGTATTATCAACTTCGTAAAGAAAAAAGAAAGAAATACAACACACTGATAAAAAACTGGGGAACAAGTGATAAAGACCGGTATATTAACTTTGATAGAACGGAAAGGTATTTTTTAAAAACAGGGCATCATTTAACCTCTTATCAGTCAATATCTCAAAATACAATTGTTGATCTTGACCTTCATGAAGTGTTTAGGTTTATCAATAGGACCCTATCGAGTATAGGAGAACAGTTTTTATATTATAAATTTCTAACCATTCAGTACCCTCACAAAAAATCTAACTTTTCTAATCTTGTTCAATTCTTTCAACATAAAGAAAAGGAACGGCTCCAAATTCAATCAATCCTACAACAGTTGGCAACACCTAGAGGGTATTATGTAGAAAAGCTTATTCATGACCCACATATCAAGGCTCCACCTTATTATTGGTTTTGCTTTTTGAGTAGCATTATTACATTTATTTCAATAGTCCTATCAATATGGCATTCACCATTATTATTGCTAGTGATTCCTTTATTTATTATCAATATGGCAATGCACTATGTTAATAAGAAAAATGTTGATCATTACAGTGAAGGACTCTCCGTTTTATTCAAAATGCTTAAAGTGAAATCAAAGCTAAAGCCTTATTTTGAAAATGAAATAAACAATGTCTCTACGAAAGAGCTCAAGAAACTAAAAATTTACTCCTACTTCATCCAATTCACTTCTGACAATGACCAAGATCCAATTGCCCAATTGTTGATTTGGAATATTGAACTCTTAAAAATTCTGTTCAATGTAGAAGTGATTGCATTTTATAGTTGTATACAAAAACTGGAGAAACATAAGAATACTATAGATGAACTCTTTCAATATATAGGTCAAATTGATGCTGCTCAATCTATTGCTAATGTACTATCTGGTGAATTAATTACATGTCAGTCTCATTTTTCAAAACACTTTCATGTTGAAGAAATAGTACACCCCTTATTAAAAGATTGTACCCCCAATTCATTTTCACTCAATAAAAAAGGAATGTTACTGACAGGATCTAACATGTCTGGAAAAACAACATTCATAAGAACGGTTTCTATCAATGCGCTACTCGCTCAAACATTTGATTTCTGTTTTGGCAAACATTACAATGCTCCTTACTTTAAGATTTATTCGAGCATTAGAATCAATGATAGTTTAAAAGAAAACACCTCTTACTATTTACAAGAGGTAAAATCTATCAAAAAAATCGTTGAGGCTTCCCAAGAATCTACTCCAAGCTTATTTGTAATGGATGAACTTTTCAAAGGAACAAATACAATAGAACGTATCAAAAGTGCCAATGCGATATTATCTTACTTATCCAAAGGTAATCATTATACATTCGTGGCAACGCATGATCTGGAATTGACAGAATTACAATCAGACCGATATGAACTTTGGCATTTTTCCGAAATCGTAAAAGATGAAAAAATTTACTTTGACCACAAATTAAAGAAAGGAAAACTGAGTAGATTCAATGCTATTGAAATTCTTAAACTCAATGACTATCCTGAAGAAATCATTAATACCTGTCTTGATGAATTATAATGAAAAATAAGAAACTCATCTATCTTACTGATTCAATCATTCTTTTATTCGGTGCTTTTATTGCCTATAAAAGTGGACGTTTTGAACTGATTTCTTGGAGCTTTCCATTGCTCATCGTCACTCATATCTTATTTGATATAGACACCTTTATCGGTTCGAAAATCTTTCAGAGTGAATATCATGGAAAAATATACCCTTACCATTCTTTCTATTTTGGAATAACTGAAAAACTAGGTGTATGGTGGTTTATATTTTTAATACTCAAGTCCCATCAAGATGTTTATTTAAGATACACGCTAATTTTTACTTTCTTTTTAGGTCTAATTTACCTATTACTTAAAAACAAAAAGCAGTTTTTCAATGCTGAAATCACTGTTGACCATTTAATTTTTCGAGACTCTTTGAGTTCAACAATAATCATCAACAAAAGAGATATCAAAAGCATTACTTTAGTGAATGAGGATAAGTTCGAAATCATTGAAGAGGACAAAAGAAAAAAACACTATATCTACCTTAAAAGAGTCCATAAAAATTATAGAGATGACTTTACAGCTGAAATCAATCAACTTAAGGATAACATTAAAACGCCTCAAAATTAATTTGATAATGAATATTTAATACCTTCTTTTTCATACTCTAAATTTTGTAAATTCAAGCATGCATAAGTTAGAAGGAGATGATATAACACCACATGCTGTATATAAATACATCAGTGATCTTTATGGCGGAAATTGGAATGGAGAATCAATGGTCATTGAAAATGAGAAGATCAATTGTAAAGCTACTCATTTCAATTATCCTAATGATATTATAGTGGGTTTGATGAAACTGAAATGTACAGAAAGACTTACCTATGAAAGCATTGGTACTCATAAAGAAAATTACATCACTATACGCATTGGATATCAAGGTGTCTTTGATAAGAAAAATAATATGAAAGCAGCCGTTCGTAAAGGGATATTCATTTACGATGTCAACTTTCTTTATGAAAATCAACTCCACCCTGATATTTGGTATGAATGGTTTGCGGTAAAGTGTCCAATAGACTTTTTGAAAACTTGGTTTATTGAAGAATCTGACTTTGAAGGTTTTAAAAATAGAGTAATCAAAAGTTATATCTACTATCCTTTGATCCCAGAAATTGAAACGGTGATCCGAGAATTATCCTTTTTCAATGAAGAAGAAAAGTTCAAAAAAACCATTTTCCTTTCGAAACTGTTTGAAATTCTTGGGAGATTATTCACTGTCTTGAAAGAACAGGAACAAGAAATTAAAAGTGACCCCAAACTTCACCCTGAGGATTATAAAACGATGCTTGATGTAAGAGAATACATTTTAGAGGATTTTAGTCGAAAACCTAAATTAGAAGAAATTGCTAAACATTTTCATTTGAGTGTTTCTAAACTAAGAAGGGATTTTACGACTGTTTATTCCACCACTGTGATGAAATTTTTTGATCAACATAGATTATTAGAAGCTTATCAACAGATTAAATATTCAAATAAAAGTATTACTGAAATTAGTATTGACTTAGGTTTCGTATCAGTAGCCCATTTTGGAACAACTTTTAAAAAAGAATATAAAATCACCCCTAATCAGTTAAGAAATAATGACTCTACTCCTTGAGAGTAGAGTCATTATGGCTACCTTATTTCAGAGTAAACTCTACAAGCTGAATGTCGCCAGTATAAGTAAAATCTCCATGATATAAAGGTGATGGGCTTGAACCTGTATTTTTACCCACATCAAAAGTTGCTGTAGCACTATAAATGACAGGTACAGTATTTGGTATTTCGCCTGAAGCTAAAACCTTTTTCTTCGACTCTAAAGTCACTTTTGCTGCTCCTCCTTTCACTCCTGAAATTTGGTCATAGATCACTTTTATTTCCAACTCTCCCTCTTGTAATTCTTCAGAAATAATATGTGTATGTTTTTTTCCAAAGAAATTATAAGTGTAGTGTAATCGGTTGTCTTTGATATAAAGTGAATACCCTGCCTCAACACCACCGTCAGTTACTAAAACACCTTCGTCAGATTTTTTGTGCGTTATTTTTAAATCTATATCGTGGCTTCTACTTGGTGTTGATGGAGAGGCACTATATGTCACCCTTTCAATAGGGCCATAATAAGTAAACTTTGTTCTTGAATTATTTAATGAAGGACGATCAGGAACAACAACTCTTTCAATAAATCGATCATCCATAGGATAAACTCCTTTACTCTCTGCTTCGTCTTCAAAAAGTGCTACTAATTCCTTCACTTTTTCTGGATATTGATCCGCTAAGTCATGGGCTTGTGAAAAATCTTCTTCAATATTATACAACTCCCACTTCGTATCATCAAACCCTTTTGAACCTGATAGTACCCAAGGAACTCCATGGAAACCAGAGGCTACCCAACCCTCATGGTAAATGGCTCTTGAACCTTCAATCTCAAAATATTGAGTTGTTCTTTGTCCTTTCGCTTCTTCATCTTCAAAAGTGTAAGCCATACTAATTCCTGACATTTCAGTCTGCTCAAAACCATTTACTGTTTTAGGTTGCTCAATTCCTGTGATCTCAAGAATAGTTGGCGTGATGTCTGCAACATGGTGGAACTGCGTTCTCTTTTCACCTTTGTTTTGAATACCTTCAGGCCATGAAATCACCAAACCATTTCTTGTGCCACCAAAGTGAGAAGGCACACGCTTCATCCATTTGAAAGGCGATGAACCAGCCCATGCCCATGACACTGCATAATGAGGTTCGGTTTCTACAGTTCCCCACTCATCAATACCTTTTAATTGATCTTGGAAAGAATCTCCTCCTAAACCGTTATAAGTATAAAAAGTATTACTTGTTCCTGTCATACTTCCCTCTGCTGAAGGTCCATTGTCACCCACAATATAAATCACTACTGTGTTTTCTCCTCCTGGTAAACGCTTTGCTGCCTTTAAAACTTCACCTACATAATGGTCTGTATGATCTAAGAAACCTGCATAAACTTCCATTTGACGAGCCAATACTTTTTTCTCATCTTCAGAATACGAATCCCAAGCTTCTAACACTTCAGGTCGCTCTGTCAGTTCTGTATTCGTTGGGATTATCCCCATTTCCTTTTGACGGTTGAAGGTTTCTTCTCGCATGGCATCCCAACCATTATCAAACTTACCCTTGTACTTTGCAATATATTCATCAGGTGCTTGTAATGGAGCATGTGCTGCACCTGTAGAGAAGTATAAGAAGAATGGTTGATCAGGGTTCGTTGACTTTTGTGTCTTCATCCAACGGATTGCATCATCTGCTAAGTCTTCTGTCAAATGATATCCTTCTTCTGGCGAATAAGGTTGATCTACAGGAGTTGTATTTCTGTATAAATCCGGTTCCCATTGACTTGTTTCTCCACCATTAAAACCATAGAAATAATCAAAACCTAAACCTGTCGGCCAACGGTCAAAAGGTCCATTAGGTGTCACTTCCCAAGTAGGAGTATTGTGCCACTTACCAAAAACGGAGGTGCTGTAACCGTTACCTTGTAAAATTTGAGCGATAGAAGCTGCGTCATCAGGCCAGATACTATTGTAGCCTGGGAAACCAGTGGATAATTCTGAAATCACCCCGAAACCTGCTTCATGGTGGTTTTTACCTGTCAATAAAGCGGCGCGAGTTGGGCTACACATACCAGTAGTATGGAATCTTGTATAGGTTAATCCCTCATCAGCAAGTTTATCCAAATTGTCCATTTCTACTGGACCACCAAAAGTTGAACTCTGACCGAATCCAACATCATCCAGCATTACTACGATCACGTTTGGCGATCCTGCCTTTGGTTTTACAGGCTGAGGATAATCGGATTCTGACTCTGCATAAGTTCTTCCGATTTTACCTTTAAATTCTTGAATGGGTTGGGGTATTTGTTCTTGTGCAAAAACATTTACCGATAAAAGTGTGAACATACTCAAGAGTCCACAAATCATTTTTGAAGTAATTTTTTTCATATCTGATTCTCGTTTTTCGTCTAATACAAAGGAATCAAATTGACTTTTCTTGGGCCTTCAAAAAATGATCAACCAACATCAAATTATGCTCAAATTGTCTACAATAACAATCATATATATTAATGATTAATACTAAACAAACTACATTTCCACCTATAAAAGGAGTAAAAGCAAGTCATTTTGAGCTAATAAGTAAAACATTTGACCTAATATACAATGTTGTCAATTAAACATTTGCGTATACTTATGTAAAGATTACAAGCATTAAATTAAAAACATCATGCCAATCGCAGTACTTACTCAAGCTATCGTTTCTGCTATTTCTATTCCAACAGAAGCCGATAATATTAATCTTCATATGAAAAATGGAGACCTTGTTTCATTGACAAAAGCTGAGTTGAAAGAAAAGAAATCTACTTCAACAGAGATCGTATATAAAAGAGATAAAGAATACCATAAAATACCTGTTCAAGAGATAGAATATGTCAGATATGAATCATTAGATACTTATGACAAGACAGTCGATTTTATTGAAGAGTACAATCTTATGATACAAGAAATGGACGAGCATGTTCTGGAATACTATAACACGAAGAGATATAAAAAATCACGTACATCACAAACCTTTGCTGTAGCTGGATGGACACTTGCAGTTACTGCCAATCCTCTGTTTTGTGCCGTTGCCCCTATTCCTACCACTCAAGCAATTTTGACAATGAAAAAAGCCGATAAAACGCATGTAGTCAGTGGTAAAGAATGGAAAGCAGTAAAAAAAGCACAAAAGGAGAAAGTGAGAGATTTAAAAGAAAAAGCCAAATTGGAAGAAGAAATGGAAATGCTGGCAAAAATCAACTAGTGAAATCCATTTTCAATGATAAAAAAAGAGTCATCCCTTGTTGTTATTTACATAGGATGACTCTTCTTTTTTTGGTTTATATGAACTCTATTGAGCCATATCCCAAATTGTCAAATAACTCAATTTTGTAATCTCTGTTGCCTTATCCATCATGATTTTATCTGCATGATCTGAAACTTGATGGTAATCTTCATGACCTCCAGTATGATACCAGAAATAAGGAATTCCTTCTTTATCAAAATTCACATTATCTGAACCTCCTGCTTCTCCTTGTTTCGTTTTGCCATCAAACATTTCAAGGTTGATATTATATTTTTCAATATTCTGGGCATTAAGTTCCCATGTAGAAGGGTTCTCAGCATTATAAATAAAGCTTACTTGATTATCCTTACTATGCCAATCTCCTCTTCTACCAATCATATCAAAATTCAAATACATTTTGATCTTGGACTTATCTTCAAAGTTTCTCAAGAAATGTTTTGAACCATGCAATCCTTTTTCTTCAGCTGTCCAAGCTGCAAAAAGCATCGTTTTCTTAGGTGCTACGCCTGTAGCCTTTGCTGCTTTGGCAATACCCAATATAGCTGCCACGCCAGAAGCATTATCATCCGCACCGTTCCAAACGTATCCTTCTCTTTTTCCTAAGTGATCATAATGAGCTCCTATCATCACCAAGCTATCCGGTGTTGTACCTTCAATTTTGGCCATTACATTTCTCACTCTTTTTCTTTCCACATCACTATTTGCTTTAAAGGTAGCATCTGTAGCCAATAAAGACGCTTTATATAGTTTACCTGAATTAATCGAAGCCCTGTAAGCTTCAATTTCACTTTTCTCAATCAGTGATGCCATAATATATTCTCCTCCCATAAATAAAGGTGGTATCGCACTCACTTCATTTATAGGACTGTATAACCTTGTATCGTAAAATGAAGATAATGGTCTATCTCCCTCGTAATATTTCCTATTATCTCTAAAAGGAATATTGTGTGCATGCTGAGGTAGTTTTCCATCCGGTTCAATTTCAATAATTGCCAATGCACCATATTTCTTTGCTAATTCTTCTTTTAATTTATGAATTTGTTTTTGGGGTAAATCGTTAATAACATTACCAACTGTTCCATCTTGTGGAACTCCTTTTAGTCTCACCCAAATTTTTCCTTTGAGTTCTTTTTTAGCGAAATCATTGTAGCCTAATGAATCCACCTGTATTCCGTAGCCTACAAAGATAAGAGATCCTTGGCCATTTATACTATTTGGGGCCGCTTTAACTTCATAATCGGTATGATTTGTAAAGGAAAACTCTTGTCCTTTTTGATTTTTGATCGATAAATACTGGTTTTCTGACGCTTTATATTCTAAAACATCAAAAGTTTGAAAATAAGTTGCCTTACCATTGACAACGTCTCCAGCAGGCTCTAATCCCATAAATTCAAACATGCTTGCTATATATTCCGCCGCTCTATAGGCTCCTGGTCTTCCTGCTTCTCTTCCCTCCATCCAATCAGAAGAAAGGTAAGTTAGGGTAGATGCTACTACACCCTCATCAATAGCCTCCAAACCTTTTTCTTTCGGCGACTGGGCAAAGCTTTGTGAAAGCGATTGTATAAATAATAGGGTTAATAAAATTGTGTAGGTTGATAATTTTTTCATTTCGACAAGTGTATGTTTAACAGTCGAAAGGTCGGGCTTTTAATGGGAAGATGAAATGAAATTTAGTTAATAAAGAGCAACATTATTCACTACATCTATACAGTGCTTTACTCCTATTTATTCAGTTTGTTTTAACTCATGAAAATTAAATGGAAGAAGTATAATAATTTACGCTGTTATTATTACCAATTAATTTTTCTACTCCCGCCTTGAATGATACCAAGTCGGGACTTGATGTAAAAAATTGATGTATGACTTTTTCTTCATTCGTCACATTGGGCATTAATCTTTTGATTTGCTTCACTACTGCAGGCGCTGGATCAATTAAGTTGACTTTTTCACCTACTATTTTTTGAATATCTTCTTTCAAAAAAGGATAATGTGTACAGCCTAATACAATCTGGTCCACATTTTCATTGATCATTGGCGTTACCAAAGGAGTAAGCACATCAAGTGATTTTGAAGTACCTGCAGCACCTTCTTCTACTAATTCCACCATGCCATAACCCGGTTGAACAATGACATTTACACCTTTTGTAAACTTCTCTTTGGTCTGTTTAAATAGTTCTCCAGAAAACGTTCCTTCTGTGGCTAAAACCCCAATGGCTTTGGTTTTAGAAGATAACGCAGCAGGTTTTACGGCAGGTTCCATACCAACAAAAGGAATGTTATACTGTGCTCTAAGTGATTTGATGACAGCAGCAGTGGCGGTATTACAAGCAACTACTATGATACTTGCTCCATTTTCAATGAAAAAATCTGTAATCTTTACCGCTCTTTCAATTAATTCCTCCTTGGTTTTTGAGCCATAAGGTATGTACTGCTGATCCGCATAATAAAGTGTAGTGTAATTAGGATATTGTGCTTGAAATGTTTTCCAAACGGATAACCCTCCTAAACCAGAATCGAAGAAAGCAATCATAACTTATTTTCTTTTGCGGGGATCATTTGCATCAAAGAAATGCCAAGAGACGAGCACATCTTGAATCTGCTTAGAATCGATTTCCGCCACTTCCTTTGTTTTTGGAAAATAAGCAAACACTTTATTTTCAAAAGGATAAATTCCAACCTCAACATTATAAGCTTTAACAAGCTCTTCTAACACTACTCTTGAGAAAGGTCTGTATTTTGAAACTGTATCAGCAATAAAAGATTCTCTTACCTCAAAGTGGTTTCCTTTGATATTTGGCAATGCAGTAATAAACTGATAAACGGCTGCAGAATCTAAATTATCCACTCCCCTAACATCATAAAATTGTTTCCCGAATGTAATTAGAACATTATTTTCAGGATTTCTATCATACTGTATATCAAAGGACTTCAATGTCTTCCATGAAGTCCTAAAAATGGTCTTATCCCTCCATTCTGCTTCTGTAGGGGAAAATATTTTCTCTAAATTGACAAACTGACCTGGCACTTCAATGGCGTATGTCTTTCCATCGATCTCACCAAATGACACTGCATCACTCTCTGATTGAATTTTAGCGTTAAAGACCGGAATATTAGAAATATAGATCACTACTTCTTTTCCTTTATCTAATCCTTTTTCCTTTGTTTCAATAATTTTAGTCTGTTGAATAGCCTGAAACAACATACCTACTTTCTGAGGAGATAAATCCACGATTTCATCCATGACCCATCTCCCATCTTCTAATTTTTGAATAGAGTGCCCATCAATATCAAACTGGGTGATATCACCTAGGTTTTCAACCTTAAAAAAGGCTACATTTTCTGGTTTGTTTGCTGTTGAAAAATCAACAAAAGAGAAACCTATTGCCACAATCAGCAACAGGTTCACTCCTATCAATACTTTTATTCTGTTTGTCATTTCTTAGTTTCCTTCCGTAGATTTCACATCTGCCTCAACATACAATGTGCTTTCAGGTTTCTTTGGATCATTAGTGATAATTGTAATCGACTTCTTTACTTGACGATTATAATTACCCGCCGTAAAAGTAACATCCAATTTTGTGCTTTCACCCGGTGCCAAAGTTGTCTTTTGAGGTTTTGTAGCCGTACAACCACAACTGGCCTTTACTTTTCTCAGAATCAACTCAGAAGTACCTGTGTTTGAAATTGTAAATGCTACCGATTTTTTATCCAAAGCTTTCATTTCACCCAATTGCTGTGTCATTTTATCAAACTCCACAGTAGGTGTACTCCCATCTTCTGCTAAGCTTGAAAAATCCTCTTTAATATGTGAACTGATATTGATACGTTTTTTTGGTGTTTCCAAATCGGAAGTCGGCAACTGAAAATATTCAAATAAATAGCCATAGTCATCTTTCATAGAAGCATCATAACTGATGTAGACTGTTGTCGTATCCTTAGATCCCAATCTGTTTTTAGTACCCCATACTTTAATGTAATCAGGAACCTTCACCTCATTATATTTAATATTGATTGGGGATACACCTTGATTATAAATAATAGTAGACACAGTATCTTTTTTAGTATTTAAAATATTACCTACTAAAATATGAGTAGTTTTAAATCTTAAATTGCCAATTTCCATTGGATACCAATCCTTAGGGCCTTTTGGTCTTGGAATCACATTTCCCTTAATAGTCAGCACTAATACCTGTGGATTGCCATTGGTTCTCACAGAAATAGTCTTTGTAAATGGTCCCGGTCTATTCTTTGTAGAATAACTTACTTGTACATATCCCCTTCCTTTTACTGCCACTTCATCCGTTGACCAGTTGGGAGTTGTGCAACCACAACTTGCCTTTACACTTGTCAGTTTCAATGGTTTATTTCCTTGATTGGTAAAATCAAAGATCGTTTCGGCATCTCCATCTTCTTCTTTGATGTCTCCAAAATCGTGTACAAGAGAATCAAAAACGATTTTAGATTGAGCGAATAATGGATTAAATAAGCAGGAAAAAATTAATAATGATAGACTTATATATATCTTTTTCATCTTTAAGACTTAAAATTTCGTGTTTGGTATTTTAATTGCAAAAATAAAGATAAGTTTTATATACTGATAATCTTTTTTTGACGTTATAGTAATAAGCTTTTTAAAAGAAATAATAATAATCTTATTGGTTCTTAAATATTTACAAAAAAAATAGTATTATTGAGTTTAGATACTATTGATCTACTCGCAAACTCATGTAATTATATTACGGAAGCTTATTGATTATTAGGAATTTTTTTAACGAAATTAACGCATTATACCAAGGATATCTATGGGGTACATGGAACATTTTAGCGTAAAAACTTTCAAGCAGCAATTAGCGATGAAAAAAATATCGCTTGCATTCCAGGGAATTTTTTCTCAGGATGTACTTGCATTGATTGGTAAAAGTCTACGCAACACTCCCGAAAGTAGAGTTATAGCAAAACGCCTTTTTGCAATAGTAATTGAAATGGCACAAAATATTCATCACTATTCTGCAGAAAAACAGTACTCAGAGAAGGACGGAAGAGATATTGGCGTGGGAATTGTAGCAATAGCAGAAGATGATCATCATTATATAATTACTTCGGGAAACTGTATAGTCAAGACAGAAGTTCCCCCTTTGATTGAAAGGGCTAATTACATCAATGGACTATCACCTGAAAAACTAAAAGAATTCTATCGTGAGCAACGTAAGGCACCTCAAAGAGAGGGAAAGCCAGGGGCAAACTTAGGATTTATTGACATGGTTCGTAAATCAGGTAACCCGATTGAAATTAATATAAAAGAGTACGACGAGACCAGATCATTTTTTATATTATCGGTTAGAGTTAACAAGGAACTACAAAATTAGAATAGCATGGAAAACTTCCATATTGACGGATCAACTTATATTCCGAGAATTGATTTCAATGCTGAAACAGGAGTTTTAGAGATAGAAGGGGAATCGTATCACGAATATACCACAGAATTTTTTGGTCCTATTTTTAGCTGGCTTGAAGACTATTTAGAAGAGTCGGGAAAAGAAATTACGATGAATTTCAAGATGTCATACTTTAATACATCTTCATCTAGAAGGTTTTTAGAGATTCTGACGCTGCTTGAAGAATACCAAAACAACAAAGAAGGACAAGTTGTTGTAAATTGGTATTATGAAGAAAATGATGTGGACATGTTAGAAAGTGGTGAGGAATACGCTGATGACGTTGAACTTACATTTAACTTACTACCTTATTAATCCACGCTTATCACTTAAGTAAGGGTGAAAAGATATCAATCTTTTCACCTTTTTTTATGCCCAAAATTTTATATCACATTCTCTAGTAACACAAAGTTCAACCTCTTAGCTATGGTATAGCTTTTTGCAGAATAAATCAGACACAACTACAATACTAAGCAACTCGGTTTAGGTTACTTTCTAATAAAAACAGAACCGATATAACAGCATTCACTTCTTTTTTTCTTGGCAAACTTACCTAACCTATTTTATTATTTTAACAACAGATTTATTTGTATATTTAATAAGGAACACCCAAAGATTTCACTACTAACTAAAATACCATTATTATGAGCCCAAAAAAGAGAATTTTAATAATTCATGGACGTGCCCAAAAACCAAGAAAAGAACAAATTAGAACAATATGGTATGATGCTATTGCCCACGGATTGAAAAGAGACATCGATGATGACATGGTTAAAAAATTTGAAAACTGTGAGAAGGAATTTATTTATTATGGAGACATCACAAACAAAAGGTTTTTCAGTAACAAATATGAAGATGACAAATTAAGGAAAGAGACATTGAAAACCTTAAAAACCTATAAGGCTAAAGATTTCACTAAAGAAAAATATGATGAGCTTCACAACTTCGGCTACATCAATGAGGGACTTGCAGATCTCTTCTCTTCTTCTCTTAACTTATTTAATATTGGAGAATCACTTATAAAAACAAAAGCTCCAGATGTCATAGAATATTGGAACAAGGATTCTGAGTTCAATAACCTCGTTCAAGAAAGGTTAATTTATCCTCTAAGAAAATACCTACAACAAGGAGACGAGATTATGCTAATTGCTCATAGCCTTGGCACCATCATTAGTTATGATGTGTTATGGCAACTATCACACCTCAATGAGTTCAATGCTAATATTGGGAATAATAAGGTAAATCTGTTTGTCACTTTAGGCTCTCCTCTTGGTGATATACATGTAAAAGATAACCTCAGAGGTACTAGCTTGCGTGTCTATTCTCGACCCAAAAATTGTGATAACAGAGAACTTGAGCAAGAACTGGTTTCAAAAGATCAAAAACGAAAATACCCTACCATTATTCATAAATGGATCAACATTTCGGCAGAAGACGATTACATATGTCACGATAGTCATATTGCAGACGATTTTGAAGAAATGATTGATCTTAACCTTATTAAAAAAGAGAACTTTTTAGAAGAAAAGGATAAAATCTACAATCTCGCCGTTAAGGATGGAAAATCGAATCCTCACGCTTCTGTGGGTTATTTAATTCACCCTCGGTTTATCAACGTTTTATCAGATTGGTTGAGCTAGTCTTTTTCAAGAAGTCATCGAGATATATTTTTCGATGACTTTAATTTTTAGAAAGTTATTGACACTGTAATTAAATGCATTGTAAGTTTTTGAAAGAGGGTAAGTTTGAAATGAAGTAGTATTATTCTTAGATTTACTCGAATCTATTAATAAGACTGCTGACCAAACATGAAAGCTAAAAATTTAATGCAATTTATTCCGTTAGGAATTGTCACCTTATTATCAATCTTGTACTTTCTTGAGATTAACCTCACTATGTATCAAGATGAAACCATTACCAAAGGCTCTCAC
Source organism: Flammeovirga sp. SJP92 (assembly GCF_001583495.1). Classification (GTDB taxonomy): domain Bacteria; phylum Bacteroidota; class Bacteroidia; order Cytophagales; family Flammeovirgaceae; genus Flammeovirga. The sequence goes on from NZ_LQAQ01000061.1 coordinate 405,682, forward strand.
CTTTCTATCAATATCAAATACCTTTTAGCTATAACCGGTGTATCAATTACGTATTTACTTCTTTTCTTGAAAATTGATTACTGGAAGCATGTATTTGCTGTAGTACTAATGACTAGTATTTTTCAACTTACCCAATTTTATTCTTTCACTTTTTATGTATCTTTTATAGATATATCATCGTTGGCATTATTTATTTTTCATCTCTCAGCAAACAAAAACCTCATGGATAATTTTCGAAGTTTCCATAAGAAAAGTGAAGAAGAAATAGTGGAAAGTAATGAATTTCAAATTCAATTCTTTGAGAAAAAATACAACCAAGTGCACTCTGATGAATTAAAATTGATAATCCACCAAAACACTATGGTACCTGAAGCTATTGAAGCTGCTCGACGTTTAATTCAGAAAAGACGACAAGAGAGAAAATTAGTTGAAGAAAATCAGTAGAATGGTCCTATGAAATAAGAAGATATTTAGTATTATCCTGATAAAAGTGAATGGATTACACTTACTGAGAAAGTAGCAATAAGTCACCTCAATTTACCATAAACCTGACTCAAATTACCAGTCCTAAGACAAACCCAATTTTTCATTATTCGTCTAAAAAAAGAAGTGATGCAGTAAAAGTAGTTATTAGAATTGAGAAATATGATATTCAATTTTAAATAAAAAAAAGCTCAACCCCTAAAAATTAAGGGAGGAGCTCAAATCCAATATAACTTCTAATTAACTAAGACTTTATTAATCTTTTAATAACCTTAGGAATTCTTCCCTGTAGGATACGTCGTTAAACTTACCTCCGTATTCCATGGTTACTGTTGAACTTGTCTTGTCCTTAACGCCTCTTGATGAAACGCAAAGGTGTTCGGCATCCACTACCACAATAATACTTTCCGTTTTTAAGGCTTCCTTTAGTTCATTATAAACTTGAAGCGTCATACGTTCTTGTACTTGCGGACGTTTACCATAATATTCTACTATCCGATTGATTTTCGAAATACCAATTACTTTACCTGAAGAAATATAAGCGATATGAGCTTTTCCTACGATAGGTAAAAAATGATGTTCACAAGCTGATGAAAAAGTGATATTTTTTTCTATCAACATTTTATCATACTGGTATTTGTTATCGAAGACTGATAATGAAGGTTTATTTTTAGGATCAAGACCTGCGAAAAGCTCTTTCACATACATTTTAGCAAACCTGTAGGGAGTACCTTTTAAACTGTCGTCAGACAAGTCAAGTCCCAAGGTTTTCATAATACCTGAAAAGTATTCTTGTATAATTTCAATCTTTTCGTCTTCACTCTTATCAAAAGCATCTGGAAGCATTGGTGTATCAACGCTTGTCATGATATGATTATCTCCCTCTAATTCAATTTTTAGTTTTTCTACCTGTTCCATCTATTCCATTCCGTCTATAAATTGTAATTTATTTTCTTCTAAATCATAGCTTCTGTAGAAGCATGCTTTTCTATTCTCTCCTTCCTGATTGAAAGTATGGCAAACGCCACCACCCATCAGTTTCACCTGATAGATGATAGCATCTTGGTCACAGTCCACCATGATTTTAATAATCTTCAAGTAGTTCCCAGAGGTTTCCCCTTTAGTCCACAATTCATTTCGAGAGGTAGACCAAAAAGTTGCTTTTTTTGATTGCAGTGTATAATCAAAAGCTTCTTTATTGGCATAGCCGAGCATCAGAATTTGCCCCGTATCAAACTCTTGTGCTACAACGGGTAATAACCCACCTCTTTTATCAAACTGAAGTTGTGGTATCAAATCCTCTTCAAGTGCTACTTTTGAACTGTTTTCCATTGTTTTTTATTGAATGTTTAATACAAACTTTAAGTCAAAATCAGTATCACCATCGTTTACTGTTGAAGTAGATGTTTTCACATCTGGCTGATGCTTTAATACAACTCTGAACTCTCCATTTGATAACGTTGAAGCTGAAGTAGTCCATGTCGTTGAAAGACCTACAGGATTTCCATTATCATCTGTATCGTTATAATTGATGTCATCAGAAGCAGTATCAATATTTCCGTTTCCTGATGGATCTGAAAAAGCGTCTGTTGAGAAACCGAAAAAGAATTGATGCTCATCATTTTCCTCTTTGATTTCCTCACCAATATCCTCACCTGGCTCTTCCAAGTTGTTCATGATTTCAAAAGAAAGTGCATATGTTTTACCTGTTCCCAAGTTGATCGCATCTTTAATGACTAAATCTTCAACACCTGGACCATCAGGATCTTGAGCTGTAGCTTCTACTACATCTGTGTCATCTGCAGTATTTGTGAAAACCAATTTCACATCAGTAATCACTTCTAATTCGTTTTCTGGCTCTGGCACATCGTCATCTTTATCACAGCTTGTGAAAAAACAACCTGATAATAGAAGAGCAACAAGGCTGTACTTTTTGAAAAAGTTGATCGTTTTCATTTGTTTACTATTTAGCGTTAAAATTATAATTGAGAGAGAAGAGGAAGTTTCTTCCCATTTCGTCTGCGAAATACCTCATTTGATTGAGGTAGTTTCTATAAGTAGCATTTAAAGTATTCTCCACAGAAATATTGGCAGTTAGTTGTTTCACTTTGAACCCAAAGGATACATCTAAAAGAAAATAACCCGAAGGAGCTGCTTTAAAATCAAAAATTTCTGATTCAGGTGTAATTTCAACTTCACCATCTATTAGATCTTGAGGATCGATAGTTCTTGGAGCTTGAAATTGATGAAATGTATAACTTGGTTCCAAGGACAAATAAGCCGATTCCAAAAACCAAAAAGGTTTAATGGACCATTTTAGATTATAAGTTGTTCGAATCGGTGGCTGATTAATAAGAGGTTCATCCCTCTCCACATTCTTTGACCATAAATAACTCAATCCCAAACGACCATTTAAAGCTGTTGACCATTTTTTCTGCCAAGTAAAATCTGCTCCTATAAATAAGGAGTTAGATTGATCGAAAATAAAACCAGGCATTGGACCACGAACGGTTCCTAATACTCCTAGCGGACGTTCATACACATAATTTTCTATATAATGTGTATAAGCAGTGAGGGTAAAATCATTCGTTTTCTGTTTTATTTTCCACTCATTGATCCACTTGTAACCTTTTTCTGGCCTAACACCACTCTCGCTTAATGGAGTTACTTTGTCTGTTTTCAAATCGCCATTTTCATTCATATAATAGCGAAGCATACCATAAGTATATTTAAAACCATGCTGTCCAAAGCTGAATAACTCCTCCATATTTGGCGTTCTCCAAGCCGTACCAAAGTTGGTTCTAAAAGTCGCATTTTCAGAGAGCTGTCGAACTAATCCTAAAGATGTAGTCAAGTTCAGAAAGCTATAATCATCTCGGAAAACATTTTGGCTGATATCTCTACCTCTGACGTTGTTGTTCTCATAATCCATGCGCACTCCAACTTCAAAAGTATTTTTATCTTTTGTAAAACGCTCTGTCACAAAACCACTGAAGCGTAAAGTGTTATAATTAGGAATAAAAGGTGTGGTATCTGTCCCTGGATTATTATTATTGTCTTGTGTGAAAACCTGCAATCCCATGATCCCATTCAACTGAAGCCAATTTTTGTGATACCATTCCAATTGATAATCTGAAGTGGTAAGATCTAGATCGATAATAGGCTTATATGAATTTCTCCTTACATCATATTCATTACGTTGATTCAATTGCCTTCCTACTCTAAAAACGATACGTTCTTCATCTGAATACCACCAATTGATTTCTGCTTTGGTTAAATGATGCTGTGTTTCTTGGTTAGGTTCATTAATATCATAAGAGAAAGGTTTTATGATCAATGGGCGGTCCGAATTAATTGCTCTTACAAAGGAATCTCCACTTTCTGCAATCGATGATCTTAGCAATGCTAGATTTTGATCAACGAAACTATAATAAAGTTTGAAATCGAATGCATTGTATTTGTATTTGACACCAGCATTAAATGCTTTTTCTTCTTTTCCGGTATTGGTTAATGAATAATCTGGAGCATGTCGATCCCCAAAACGAGTATACCCTCCACCTATATGATAACTGAAATTTCTAAAACCTTGACTTATTCCTGTATTTGCAAAATAACCTCTACCATTGGTATGATAGCCCGTTCCAATCATTGCATTCAAGGGCTGATTGAAATTCAAAGAACTGCCTTCTACAATAATAGCTCCTCCTAATGCTTCCGGACCGTATCTAACCCCCGATGCTCCTTTTATAACCGTAATATTATTTGCTGAAGCGATATCTATTTCAGGTGCATGATCTGATCCCCAATTTTGAAAACCATGTTTTAAACCATTATTCAAAACCAGTACCCTATTCCCATAAAGACCATGAATAACAGGAAGTTGCACATTATTACCAGCGGCTGTAAATGTAACTCCAGCCATTTCTGAAATTGCATTTGCCAACGTTTGTGTAGGTTTTAACTTTAAGGTCTCATTATCAATCTTAGACTGCGCCACTGTTACCGTTCCTTCCACATTCGGATCTTTTTCGGTAATCGTCACAGCATCCAATGCAACAACATCTGGCTTAAGATAGATTACAGAATCATGCTTTTTCTCCTCCTTATGATGAAGTTGACAAGTCGCATCACAGGTTGTATTACAATATCCTGTACAAGTAATTACCAAACAATTAGAAGCTTCACACAACCCATCCAACTGAAACTCTCCTTCGTTATTCGTCAAGGTAAATTGCTTTGTTCCTTTGATACTCACCATCACAAAAGGAAGTGCCTCTCTTGTCTCAGCATCCAGAACAACCCCTTTCAATTCATAGCTACACTCCTTTTTCTCTTGAGCTATTAAGCCAAGTGAAGTGATAAAAAATAAGAAAAGAAAAAGAATTTTGTTCATAAACATTGAAAATTAGTTTGTTGTGAAAAGAGATGTCTAGTGTATATCAATCAGAAACAATTATTGGATTATAATTTGTAATTAATCTAATTTTACACTAAATGCGAACATGTTGCAAAAATAGAGAAATCATTTCCACAAACGCAACATTGTTGTGTTTATTTTTTTATTTATTTTATCTTTGTGCCATGAAAAACGAGCAGAATATATTTGACTTACTCTCCAGTTATGGAATTAGAAAAACAAATTTCAGAATAGAACTATTGAGGTTGTTCTTGCAAAAAGGGCATGGATTATCACATAAAGACATCAAAGAAGAAATACAATGCATGCCTGATAAAGTAACTATTTACAGGGCTTTAGACACTTTTTTAGAGAAAGGAATTATCCACAGAGTTCCAGACATCAATAATGTTTCAAAATACGCACTAACAAATACCACATCTACACAAAGCCAACACAATCACGCCCACTTTATTTGCAAAGAGTGTAAAAAAACTTTTTGTATGTCTGAAATTCAGATACCAGAAGTACGCAGTAAAAATGGTTTTGCAATAGAAAGTACTAAGCTTGTTCTTGAAGGAATATGCCCTAACTGTAATTCAAATTAATTAATGTAATACTTGTTTTCTACCTTCAATCTTTACATCAATTACAAAATATAATTGCAACACTATCGCATTTATAGTTATTTTTCTTATTATTATATTCAGTTAGAATAACGCCTGCAGTGATGTAGATCTCTAATATTAAAACAAAGGAGATCTTTAAGTTGTTTGGAGTATGAAAGGTTAAGTAACCACTGATTCATCATACACACTTCGAATTATATCTAAACTACATTCAATGGCACAATGAGAAAGCATTTATATTTTATTTGCCCTACTGACCATCTAGAGCCAGTAATTGAAAGTACATTTCATGAGGAAAACTATTTTTGCTCCTCCCTTGGCAACTCCATCTCTTTTGACCATATGATGATGGAAGAAATCAATCAGTTAATTGAAACTAAAAATATCAGAGAGATCACTTTCGTATTATCAGACTCCAACAAACTTTTCAAAGAAGCACTCAATAATCAAGTTCATAAAGCTGGAAATAGCTTGGAAGAATTTTTTCATGATATTAAAAATCAAAAAAAGCTGACAAGTGTAATCTGGAAAAAAAGTGATCTTCAGCTACCTGTTCTTTCATTGTATCTTGATAGAAGAATCAGAGAATTACAGTCTCAAATCAGCTTTTGGTTTGAAGATAAAGTGAAAATCAATGCTAAAGTGTATAACAGGCAAAAAAAGGTTTTTAAGGATATTCATTCAGAACTTTTCTCACTAAAATATTATAGTCAAAATTAATGAGACATGAGTAGCAATCTATTACATTAAATTGCTACTCATTTCATTTATTTAGTAGGATGAGGATTCAATCATTAATACAAAATCCATTCTTTTTATATCAACACTAATAGCGTTCTGAAACATTGAAATACTATTGTTTATTCACTATAGTTGCTGATGCCTGAGCTGTTGGATAGACTACTAAATCAGCAATATTTACATGTCGTTTTCTTGAAACCATAAAGTAAATGATATCAGCAATATCTTCTGCATACAATGGATCATAACCTTGATAGACACCTTCTGCTTTTTCTTTGTCTCCCTTAAATCTCACTTCTGAGAATTCAGTATGAACCAACCCAGGGTGCACTGCTCCCACACGAATTCCAAATTCATTTAAGTCATAACGCATCGCCTCATTCAAAGCATTAACAGCAAATTTTGACGCATTATAAACATTTCCATTAGGATAAACATCTTTACCGGCAATAGATCCAATATTGATAATATGCCCTGCTTTTCTATTTTTCATTTGCTCTATAATTGCTTTTGAAACATAAAGCAATCCTTTCACATTAATATCAATCATAGCGTCCCAGTCATCCACATCTCCTTCATGAATTGGAGAAAGGCCATGAGCATTTCCAGCATTGTTCACCAAAATATCTACTTTTTGAAACGCTTCGGGTAAAGATTCTATTTGTGAAAATACACTTTCTTTATCTCTCACATCAAAAGTCAAAGTGTGTACATCCACTTTATCTTGCAATTGTTGTTGTAATGCAATTAGACGCTCTTCTCTTCTTCCGCAAATGATCAGGTTAATTCCATTTTCGGCGAAAATTTCCGCTGTAGCTTTACCAATTCCTGAAGTTGCTCCAGTAACTAATGCTGTTTTTTTCATTGATTTTTATGTTTTTGAAAGCACATAAAGGAAAGTTCCATAATGCTTTCTTCCTCCGATTGAGGAGGTGTGAATATATGTTCGATATAATTATTGAATTGTAAACGTAACGTTGGATACTGTTTTTTAAAAAGGTCTTCAAGGTACTTTTCTCTCATATCCCATTGATGAGTAAGCAATAGAAGATAGCCCTCTTGATGTAAATGTTCTTCAATAGCTTTAAATAGCTTTTTTTCCTCTTCTTGATCTTCAGGCTGACAATGAATCACTGCATCAAGTAATATAACTTGATAATTTTGATCTAATGTATAATTAAAAATATCATCAACAACGCCTCTAATTCCATTTGCACGAATTTGCTGAATACCTTCTTTAGAGATATCTACAGCTGTTACTTCAAAACCCAACTGTTGAGCTGCAATAGCATCTCTCCCCTGCCCAGCACCCAAGTCTAACAAACTCTTCTTGGGATTGATTTGTTTTAGAAACTCTACTAATTCTGGATAGGCTTTACCAAATACATTATGAGATTGATAAAAAGAATCCCACTCTTCTGCTTTAGACTTTGTTCCCAAAATTGATTTCTGTATGATCTCCTAAATTCAAACTCTGTGCAATACCTTTCAAAGTTGAATCATGTCCAACCAAAGAATTCTTCAGTAACAAATCTTTCAGATCTGTGAAAGCACCGATAATAGAATTTTCAATAATGCAATTCTCAATGATAGCCTCCTCACCAATTACAACGTTGGGACCAATGATGGCATTTTTCACTACTGTATTCTTACCGATTTTTACAGGTTTGATGATGATAGAGTTCTCACATTTAATATCATCTGTAGTAGTCAACTGGAAACCTGGCCTTCCCAATAATGTAGCATTTGCTTCTAAAAGAGAATTTCTTGCACCGCAGTCGTACCAATTTTCTACTTCTTGCACCTCAAAATTACAGCCTTCTGCTACCATCTTCTGAATAGCACCCGTAATGACAATTTCATTCTGAGACGTAATATTATTATCAATCACATATTCCAATCCTTTAATAAAAGCTGGAATATCCACTATTTTATAAATACCAACCAATCCCAAATTTGACTTTGGAATGACAGGACGCTCCACGAAACGCTTTACTTTACCGTTAGCATCCAACTCTGCTACTCCTACCTGTCCTGGATTGTCTACTTTTTGATAACCTACTACAGAATTTGGGTTTTCCAGCATTTGCTGAATGTCAAGATTCACAATAGAATCACCCAAACAAACCATCAACTCCTCTTCTTCTTCAAAAAAGTTCTTTGCTACATAAACGGCATGTGCTGATCCTTCCCTTGGTATTTGTACTACAAATTCAAAGTTGATTTTTGTGTCTTTATAATTTTCTAGAATAAAGGACTCGATACGGGTCCCCATATAGCCAATGACGATGATAAAATCATCAAAACCTGCATCTATAAATATATCTATAATATGAGCTATAACGGGTTTCCCTGCAACAGGCAATAAAGCCTTAGGTTGAGTATTGGTTAAAGGGCGTAAGTTGGAACCTCGTCCTGCAACTGGTATTAATACTTTCATTTTGATTATCTTGTTCCTATATATTTCAAATATAAGTACTCAAACAAAATTATTATTACTATCTATTATTTTTTGCAATAGCTTTCCTTTAAAAAATAGAATTTGTACCTTTTTTAATGTTGTTCACATAAAAAATAAATTAAGAAGCAGTTATCAATTAACTTTGCACTAGCTAAAATCAGAAATATTATCTCACTCAAAAAATAAATAGTAGTTATACCTTTCAATTATAATTTACATTTTAACTAAAACTAGAAAATGAGAAAAGTCCTTTACGTTCTATCACTAACTGCAGCCCTAACTTCTTGTTCAGAGGGAAATAAAAAATCTGAAAAGACGCTTGAAAAAGCTACTGCAGAAGAATGGAAAATCGCATCGTCTATGTTTGGTGTTTTACCAACAGAGGCCATCAACGAAGAGAACCCTTCCAACGAATCAAAAATCAAACTAGGTAAGATGCTTTATTTTGATACTCGTTTATCAAAAGATGGTAACATTAGCTGTAACTCTTGCCACGATTTAGCCACTTTTGGAGTGGACAACAAACCTACTTCTCCAGGTGATACAGGAGAATTTGGAGATAGAAACTCACCAACAGTTATTAATTCAGCTTTACAATTCGTTCAATTCTGGGACGGTAGAGCAAAAGACGTTGAAGAGCAAGCTATCGGGCCAATCTTGAACCCGATTGAGCACGCAATGCCAAATGAAAAGGAAGTGTTAAGCCGTTTAGGCGAAGTTGCTGAATACGTAAAATTATTCAAAGAAGCATTCCCTAACGAAAAACAGCCACTTACTTACAAAAATGTTGGTAATGCAATTGGTTCATTTGAGAGAACATTATTGTTCCCTTCACGTTTTGATAGATTCCTTGCTCAAGAAAGCAACTCTTACCTATTGACTGCAAAAGAGGCACAAGGTTTAAGAGATTTCCAGGAAGCTGGTTGTGTGACATGTCACTCAGGAAATATGCTAGGTGGTAATATGTACCAAAAATTTGGTGTATATGGTAACTACTGGGATATGACAGGTTCAAAGAAACATGATGAAGGTAGAAAAGAAGTAACTGGTCAAGAAAATGACAAGTACCATTTCAAAGTACCTACACTAAGAAATATTGCTAAAACAGCTCCTTATTTCCACGATGGTTCAGTTGAGAAATTAGAGGATGCAGTAAAAATTATGGCAAAGCTTCAGTCAAATGTTGATATCACAGATGAGCAAGCTTCAAATATTTCAGCATTCTTAGGAACACTTACTTCTAAAATTCCAGAAGAAGTTTCACAAGCACCTGTTTTACCATAACAAAACATTATACTATTTATTTTGAAGAGCATCTTAACGGGTGCTCTTTTTTTATACATTACAGGTTAAACTAAATCGTCAACTTTCAATCGATATTGCTACAAGTTTTTTATGATCTACTTTCAAGCTTCCTTCTTCTTCATTTTTCCATTGATGAAAAACGAAGCAAAAAATCTAGGCGTAGAAGTCAAAAGCTAAATTCCATTCCTCTCGCCTAAATGATTTTAAACTCGCTAAAGCTCAAACAATAAAATCATTTTTAACGGCTCAATACATGAAATTCTTAACGCTTTTCCCTTCAAGGCCGATAATAGCACTACCATACTAATTGGGTAGTAAGCCCAATGGTGCGAATGTTAAGCATAACCGTCATTCGTGTCCTATAAATCGTCAGAAATCTCTTGATTACTAAACATCAAAAATTAGAGAACTCACTTTTCAACGTACTAGAAAAGAAAATTTCCTCAATAAAAAAAGGCGTCATTGCTGACACCTTTCTCTTATATAAAAAGTACTTAGTACTTAATAAAGTCTATTACTCGTCCTTCATTTTTAGAGGCTGACCAGTTGTCTCCAATACTGCCCACCATAATGGACCATTTACATCAATTTTCTTTCTTGATGCTGTCGCTACTGGAATTGGCAAGTAAGTGAATTGGTTATGCCAACGACCTACTACGAAATCTGTCAAACCTGCCATTGCTCCGTGAACGGCGTTCAAAGCTAAATCATTACAGAATACACTATCTGCAGGAATTGCAACTTCTGAACGGATGATGTATGAAGGGTCAATGTATTTTACTGTTGCCTCAATATCCTCGCTCTTGAAGAATTTGTTGATTTCATCTTTCAAATGAACACCAATATCCTTATGCTTGATATTTCCAGACTTATCTTTCTTCACATCTTCATGCTCAAATAGGTTTTGTCCAGCACCTTCCGCTACCACTACCAATGCATGATGGCGATCCAATACTCTTTCCTTCAATGCCGCTAAGAAACCTTTCTCACCGTGTAAATCGAATTCATTTTCTGGCACTAATACGAAATTTACATCTGGCATTGCAAGTGCTGCATTCGCTGCAATAAAACCAGAATCTCTACCCATTAGTTTTACGATTGCCACTCCATTGTAAGCACCTGTCGCCTCATTATGAGCATCTCTTACTACTGCTGCAGCCGTAGTAAATGCTGTATCGAAACCGAAAGTTTTTGTCATGAAGTTTACATCATTATCAATCGTTTTAGGAATACCTGCTGTAACGATTTTTAATCCTCTTCTTTCAATTTCCTCATTGATCACGTGGTTACCCGAAAGTGTACCATCACCACCAATTGTGAAAAGAATATTGATGTTTTCTCTTTCAAGAGCATCAACCATAGCAGAAATATCTTGACGACCTCTTGATGATCCTAAGATAGTTCCACCGAATAAGTGAATATCTTTTACTACTTCTGGAGTTAATTTCACCATTTCATGGCCATACTCAGGAATCAACCCTTGGTAACCATACTGAATACCCCAAATGTTTCTTACTTTATATCTATAGTATAAACCATTTACCAAACCACGGATTACGTTGTTGATACCTGGACACAAACCTCCACATGTAACAATAGCGGCTTTTGTTTTCGAAGGATCGAAATATATATCTTTTCTAGGTCCTGCTTTTAAGAAAGAAATTGGTTCTACACCTGACTCTAGATTATTTTTATAGCTACTTAAAGAAGCATCATATACGATTCTTCTTGACTCATCGATGAATAATTCGTTACTAATCTCTTCGTCTGCGTAATTTTTATAAATAGGAGATACTAAAGTGGCTTTGCCTAACTTTTTCACCTCGAAGTCTTCTTGTTTCAAGTCGTTCATGAGATAGTATTATTTATTATAATGTATGTATCAATTTTTCAAACACGAATAACAGTATATTTCTATTAAAAAAGGATGACAAAAGTAACCCTCTTACAGTCGTCATAATAAATTCATGCAACCATTAGGAATTTCTTATGTCTTTAAGGCATATACAATTATTTTCACACAATATTCATTTGTTAATTGTTGTTATCCATAACAAACAATGAGTCGCAAAAATACAATAAAAAATGAAAACAAAATTATTTATCCTAAGCATCGCACTTCTTTTTTCATCATTTGTTCATGCTCAAGAAACAGACACTCGCTCATTAGGTTCTTTTGAAGGAATCAAAATCAGTGGCTCGATGGATGTAAAACTTATTGCAGGCAAAAAAAATGAAGCCCTTGTACGCTTATATGGCAGTACTAAACCATCTGATGTTATCACGGAAATTACAGGTGGTAAACTTTCTATCCGACCTAAGAAAGGTGTAAGAAATGTAAAAGCAGACATTGAAATTACCTATAAAGATAAAATCAACAGTGTAAGCTTCTCTGGTTCTTCTGACATCAAATGCAAAGGAACTGTGCTTTCAGACAACTTATCTTTAGCAGGCAGTGGCTCAGGAAGTTTTAGTGGTGAAGTAGAAGTTGAAGAAATAAAAGCAAGCCTTAGCGGTTCTGGTGAGCTGGACCTAAAGGGTAAAGCAGCTACTTTTAGTATTTCTGTGAGCGGTTCGGCTGATATTGATGCTAAAGATATGGAATCTAAAATTGTTACAATTTCTGTAAGTGGATCTGGCGATGTGGATTGCTGGGCGACAGAAGAGATCAATGCTAGAGTTTCAGGGTCAGGTGACATCAGATATAAAGGCCGTCCAGAAAGAACAAAAATTAAAGTTTCAGGATCTGGCGACATCTCTCAAATTCAATAAAATCACAACAATATATTCATCTTGACTTCACAAAAAATGAAAACAAAACTGATTACAATTAGCTTCCTATTATTAATTTCGAATTTCCTTCAGGCTCAAGACCACAATATTCGCAATTTGGGTTCTTTTGAGAAGATTGAAATCAAAGGAATTTTAGAAGTGAATCTTACAGCAGGCAAAAAGAATAAAGCTGAGATTGTTATGCTGAATGGTAATCAAGGCTCTGTTGTTACTGAAGTAATCGATGGTACTCTTTATGTCAAACCCCAAGGAAACAACGATCATATAAGAGCTGAAATTGATATTACTTATAAGAAAAAAATAAAATCTATTAAATATTCAGGTTTTACAAACATAAAAAGTAGTGGAAAAATCAGATCGAAGGAATTGGTTATTATTGGAGGTGGAGCTGGCCTGTTTACAGGTGATGTAAATGTGAAAAAGCTTACGATAAATCATAATGGAGCTGGTGAAGTTGAACTACATGGTAAAGCCAAATCTGTTAATGTCTCTTTGAGCGGTGCTGCTGATATTGATATGACTAAGACGCAAACAAACCATGCTGATGTTTCTGTCAGTGGGGCTGGTGATGTCAAATGCTGGGCTACAGATATGCTCAATGCAAGTATATCGGGAGTAGGTAATATCAGATATAAGGGTGTTCCAAAAGACTCTAAACTAAATATTAGTGGTTTTGGAGAAATTTCTTCTCTTCAGTAATCTTAAAATACTACAAACAAAAAGCCTTCTATCTGTACAGTGCAGGTAGAAGGCCTTTAATTTGAATTGGGGTATCTATTAAAAAATAGTATAACCCACTGTAAATGCTATTGAATTATACGCTGCTTGCCAATACAAATAATTACCTAAAAGATTTTTATTTGTATAGTATTTCAATTCTCCTATAAATCGATCTGATACCTTTAGTCCTAAACTAAAAGCCACATTTCTTCTTGAATTTATTTTTAAAGGATCATACAAATCAGAAGAATCTGCCCTCTTAAACGTAATTTCAGAATTAAACGAATAATCAAAAATATAAGCTATTCCGAAGTATAGTTTTAGATTTTCATTCAAATAAGAATAATAACGCACACCAACCGGTAATTCTATTGAGCTATATTTCACTGAATAATTAATAATTCTTCCTACAACATCTGTAGTTTGTTGAGACTTATCCCCTGTAAAAGTTTGATATGTTGGTTCAATATGTAGGCCCCATTTGTTTTTGTTGTAGGGTAAAATATATTCAAAATCTGCCCCTACTCTAAAATTTATTTGATTGTCAAATTTTATACCCTTACTACTATTACTATTTTTAATATGAAGGCCATTATTACTCAAACCTAATTTAGCTGAAATATGAAACGCATTCTTTTTCTTTTTAGCCGTATAATCTTTTGTTTTCAATGGCGTATTACCATTGAATTTCTGAATTACAGGCTTGATCTTTCGGAGGGTATAATCAATATTTTCAACATCAGCAATAGTGATGTTATTGGTTCTTAAATTAAGGTATAGCTGTTGTTTGTAATAAGAGTTATGAGCTATCTTATCGTTAGATTTATACCTTTTGTAGACTAGAGGCTCAATTTCTTTACCTTCTAATTGAAGAAAAAAACGTAAAACTTTATTGTCCTTATACTGATATAAAGACGCTTTCCCTTCAAGCATTACTTTCAAAAAAACGGTTTCTTCTTTAAAGAAAGGATCTCTTTGCTTTTTTAGATTTGCAAGGTTATTACTTGATTGATCGATTTGTACTGTTTCTTTGATATATTTAAACTCTCCCTCAATCCCAAAAGACTTTAGATCTTCAAGAGTACCTGTTTTCACCTCTGAATTTTGTGACAACTGATATTCAATCTTCTTCGGGTTTTGTGCCCATTCTACATTTTTGATGAAACACTCTAGCCTTTCATCATTATTGTTAATAATATATCCCTTTTCAAAATTAATTTGGGCAAAGGCTGAAAAAGTAAATAGGATTGAAATAATGAACGAATAAAAAAATTTAGCCATTGAATATATTAGGTTTAAAAAATTAATAAGTACATGGAAAGAATAAAAAAGATTAGATAAAATGTCCTTTTTCTTTATTCCAGGTACTCAGTTTTTAGCTTAAAAAAAAGAGTTTATCACGGCTTTTTAATATCAATTATAAATACCATGATAAACTCCAAATATATAAACATTATAGCAATTATTTTCGCATTACACTATGTTACAATAGAATGATCTAAAATAATCAACGCAATTTTAATTTTACTTCTTCAGAAACACCTTCCCAAACCAAGTCGTGCCAATCGTCCCTAACAACACCACTGAAATAGAGCTTAATGGCATTAAAATAGCGGCAATTAAAGGTGAAAGGTTTCCTTGAACAGCATAGGATAAGCCTAGCACATTATATAATAAAGAAACAACAAAGCCTAAATACACCATCACCATGGCTTTCTTTGAGAAAGATAAATAACGGTTCAGTTGATTTACCTTTTGAGCTGCTAAAATGGCATCACAAGCTGGTGAGAATTGATGAGCATCTTCCGCCACTGCAATACCTACATCAGACTGTTTTAAAGCTCCTGCATCGTTTAATCCATCACCAATCATCAATACTGTTTCTCCTGCTCCCTGACTCTTCTTTATAAAGTCCATTTTATCTTTTGGCGATTGATCAAAATGCATTTCAGTCCCCTCTGGGAAAGATTTTGATAATTTCTCCTTCTCTGATGAGTTGTCACCTGATAATAAAGAGATTTTATAACCTCTGTCATGAAGGTAAGATAATAATGTATCTACTCCATCACGAAGAGATTGTGCCAACAAGAATTTGCCATACACTTTCCCATCGATATTGACATACGAAACCGTTTGGAACGTTTTCTTCCCTGCCTTGTCTGCATTCACAAAAGAAGCTTTCCCAAGTTTAACAGCATGTCCATTGACCTCTCCTTGAATACCATTTCCTTGTACTTCCTCAAAATTTTCCACCTTCAGTTTTTTATCTAACTGCTTTAAATGTTGAGCAATTCGACTACTAACCGGGTGAGTCGATTGAGAAGTCACAGCGTATACAAGTTGTAATTGTTCTTCCGATAATTCTTCTCCTTCAAATGAAATGGATTGTTCTTTTGCTGAGGTAATCGTTCCTGTTTTATCAAAGACAATATGGTTTACTGCCGCCATTTTCTCAACAGCAATAGTATCTTTTGTATATAACCCAAAACGAGCCATTATTCGCATCGCATTTCCTAAAGCAAAAGGAGCATTCAAAGCCAATGCACAAGGACAAGCTATAATTAAAACGGCCGTAAAAGTATTAACAGCATGATTTGCACCATCAACAGACCACCAATAAGCACCGGCTATAGAAGCTATAATCAAAATGGCAATGGTAAACCACTTACTTAATACATTGGTTTTGGACTGTAATAAATCCTTTATGGCTTCCTCTTGGAAAGTTTGTTCATTCCAAAGGCGAGTCAAATAACTTTGAGAAACTTCTTTGGTAGTTTCAATCTCTATTACACCTCCTGTTTGCTTTCCTCCGGCATATAAAAGATCGCCGGAAACTTTTCGGATTGGAACTGATTCTCCTGTCACAAAACTATAATCAATTCTCCCTTCTCCTTTTTTCAAAATTGAATCAGCAGGTATTAGCTCACCATTTTTAATCTGCAATGTATCATGAACTTCTAACTTAGAAAGTGGAATATTTTCATTGATACCATTCACAATTCTTGTGATGGCAATAGGGAAATAAGATTTATAATCTCTTTCAAACGAAATATTATCAAAAGTCTTCTGCTGAAACCATTTCCCTATCAGTAAAAGGAAAATCAGAGCCCCTAAGGAATCTAAGTAACCCGCACCTGTATCTGATAAAATCTCATAGGCTGAACGTAAAAACAAAGCAAAAATACCTAAGGAAATAGGGACATCAATATTCACTCCTCCATGTCTCAATGCATGCCAAGCGGATGTCAAATAATCTCTAGCTCCATAAAAGAAAACTGGAATACTCAACACTAAATTCAAATATCCAAAAAGCTCAATAAAATGCTGGTCTTCTACCGTAATTCCTAAATACTCAGGAAAACTCAACATCATAATGTTACCAAAACAGAAACCTACTATACCTAGCTTGATATAAAAGGACTTTTCTTGTGCCTTCTTTGCTTTATTTTTCTTATTTTTTTCTAAGTCTTCAAGGTTGATCAATGGTTCGTATCCTAAATTGATCAGCAATTCCACTACATCACGTAAAGAAAGTTTTTCTTCTAAAAATGTCACATAAATCTCTCTTTTCAAGAAATTTACTTTTGACTCTGCAATTCCTTCACTCAATTCAGGGAGCTTTTCCAACAACCAAATACATGAAGAACAGTGAATTTGCGGAAGATAAAAACTAAGGCGGGCAATTCGTCCATCAGAAAAATCAATCAACTTTTTAATAATGGTCTCATCATCCAAATAAGCCAATTTCTCTCGTTGAGATTTTCCTTTTTGTTTTACACCAGGTTGATTATTCAGGCGATAGTAATCAGATAAATTATTTTCCTGCAAAAGATCATAAACCATATGACAGCCATTACAGCAGAATGATTTACCTTCTTCATTTTTTATAATTTCATCTGTACAGTCCTCCCCACAGTGATAACAAGTTTCTATATTTTCGTTTGAGTGCATGTTCATGTCTATAATAGATTGCTGCAAATTTCGTCAGCAAAATTGAATTCACAACTGACTATTATCAATTCACAACCTCTATTGACAAATAAAAACTAAAAATTGGGTATCAAGCCTTTGGAATCCACTACTTTTGGGGTTTGAATAGCAAAATCTTAACAAAATAATGAATATAAAAGTTGGAAGTGGCGTCAAACAAATGCTTTTAGCATCATTGGTGATGACCACTATGCAGTTGATTGTAAAGTCAATTCCACAAATACCACCTCAAGAAGTCGTTTTTTTCCGAGCACTTACCTCTCTCGTTCTTAGCTATGTGACACTCAAAAAAGCAGGGGTTTACCTTTGGGGGAATAATAAAAAAATGCTTTTACTGAGAGGTTTTTTTGGTACAATTTCTCTTGTATTAGTATTTGCCAGTTTCCAGAACCTTCCTCTTGCTACAGCTGTTGTTTTACAAAATTTAGCCCCTTTGTTTACTGCACTTTTTGCGATGCTTTTCTTGAAGCAACCACTTAAACCACTTCAATTTCTATTCCTCGGAATCAGTATTGTAGGTGTGGTTTTCATCAAAGGCTTTGATCCACGAGTAGATCCTGTATTTCTAACCATTGCTTTATTAGGAGCTATTGGTTCTGCGGCAGCTTATACCGTCATTGGTAAACTAAAAGGAAAAGAACATCCCGTTGTTGTTGTTTTCTATTTTCCATTTGTAGCGGTTCCTATCACAGGTATTTGGAGTTATTTTGATTGGGTTGTTCCTGAGGGAATTGAAATATGGGCTGCCTTATTAAGTATTGGTGTTTTATCACAAATCGGGCAAATATTATTAACGAAAGCCTATCAATCTGATGATGATGCACTGACGGTTTCAAGTATGAATTATACGAGTGTAATTTATGGCGCTCTTTACGGAATGTATTTCTTTGGAGAATTCTTCACTTTAGAAGTTATTATTGGTATGTTCCTCGTTATTTCGGGTACATTACTAAATCTAGTTTACAAACATAGACTCAATAAAAAAGGAGCGGTATAGGATACAAAAAACTCAATAAAGAAAAACGCCATTGAAATTTCACTTTCAATGGCGTTTTTTATAGAGAAAAGGCTATTTATTCAGCATCTTCCTGTTCTGATGATGGAGGGTTTAGCTTTACACCTCTTCTCATATAAGCAGGAATGTCGCGAAGATCTTTCATATCTTCATTTGAAATATCCTTTACTGATTCAAATTTTTTGTAACTACTCAGATGAGGAGTTTCTGTTTCTTTAGAAACATCATCTGAAGTAGTAGGACTTTTAGGTTCAGGAGTTACATTATTCCCAACATAATCATCCTCTAAAGAAAATACTACCTTTTTAGGCTCTTCTTCTTTTTCTGGTTGGGGAGCCGCTGAAGCCTCAACTTGCTGAGGTTTTTCCTCCTCCACAGGTTTCTCTTCAACAACCGGAGGTTTTTCCTCCTTAACTTCTGAAGTAGGTTTCGCTACTGGAATAGGCGTACTTATTCTAGTGCTTTGTGAACCTGACTCCCCTTTGCTAAAAAAATCGCTGGTCGTTTTGATATCTTTATCTTCTTCAAAACCTGTAGCAATTACAGTTACGCTGATAGCATCACCCAATGATTCATCTTTAGCCACACCAAAGATAACCTCGGCCTCGTCTCCAGCTCTTTCTTGGATGTAAGTTGTCACTTGTTCCAACTCACTCATATCCAAGTTATCGTAATCACTAACCACAAGGCTAAGTAAGATGTATTTAGCGTTGGTAATGTCAGTGTTGTTCAATAATGGTGAAGCAATTGCAGCTTCAGTAGCACGAATTGCACGGTCCTCTCCTGACTCAATTGATGAGCCCATTACGGCAGTACCAGCATCACGCATTACTGTATTCACATCTTCAAAGTCCACGTTGATGTATGCATCTACAGTAATGATTTCGGCAATAGACTTCGCTGCACGTGCCAATACATTATCAGCTTGAGCAAACGCTTCTCTCATTGAAGAACGTCCGTAAACCTCTTTCAATTTCTCATTTAGAATCACAAGAACAGTATCACAGTGTTCTTTTAGGTCTTCAATACCTTGAAGGGCTCTTCTTTCTTTTGGCTTACCTTCAAATCTGAAAGGCATCGTTACGATACCAACAGTAAGAATATTCAAGCTTCTTGCAATTTCAGCAATCACAGGAGCGGCTCCTGTACCTGTTCCGCCACCCATACCGGCAGTAATGAAAACCATTTTTGTGCCATTGGACAAGAATGATTTGATTTCATCTTTTGTTTCCATTGCAGATTCTCTACCAATTTCTGGTTTTGCACCTGCTCCTAAACCTGCAGTAAGTTCAACTCCTAATTGAATTTTATTGGGTACTGGACTTGATTCCAATGCTTGTCTATCTGTGTTAGCCACAAAAAAATCTACATCATGGATTCCAAGTTCATACATGTGACGAACAGCATTACCGCCACCACCACCAACACCGACCACCTTAATGATCTTGTTAGCTGTAGGGTTGCTTGTCATATCAAACTCGTAGCTCGTATCAGCCATAGATTCTAAAAAATTTATTTATTCAATCACAAAAGTGATTGTTTATTCATATCAAAAATTCAAAATGCTAAAATAATAGCATTATTCGTAAAAAATGACACATTATTCCACTTTTCTAGTAGAATATGGTCATTTTCTCCAATGAAAATACAGAATTAATAAAAACAATCCAATTTAACGTATGTTTTCTTGGCTAATCTTTATAATCTTCAGTGTCATCATAATCATCAATTAACAAATCCTTCGCCTTTTGAAGGAAGTCAGAGAAAATATTTTTTCCTCTAGGTCCTGTAGTTTCAGAAACCTTCACACGGTCAGAAGTTCCTTCAGTTTTCACCTCCTGTTGGTAAATACTTCTTGGTCTTTCTAATTCTCTTTGATCTAAAGCTTTAAACCCTGCCAAAGCTAACCCTAATCCTGTTGAGAATTTTGGGTCTTTTACCTTTTCAGAGCGGTCACTCTTACCTAAAAACGCAGTTGGGTAGCCAATTCTTGTGTCTAACCCTACTTTATATTCAAATAAATGCTGAATATTCTTCAATTTTGATCCTCCACCAGTCAAAACCAACCCTCCAGCTAGTTTATCCAAATAACCTGAGTCTCTTAATTCTGCCTGAATTAGATCAATTATTTCTTCCATTCTTGCCTCAATAATATAAGCAAGGTTTTTAATAGAGATCTCTTTTGGAGTTCTATTATTAATACCCGGAATTTCAACTACATCAGCATCATTGGTATTTACAGCCATTGACTGACCAAATTTCACTTTCAGTAATTCAGCCTGATGTTGCATTACTGCACAACCTTGCTTGATATCCGAAGTAATAATGTCTCCACCAAAAGGAATAACAGCTGTATGTCTTATGATTCCATCATAAAAGATAGCAATATCAGTAGTACCACCTCCAATGTCAATGATCGCTACACCTGCTTCTTTTTCTTCTTCTGTCAGTACTGCCATACTTGAAGCTAACGGCTCCAACATCATCTGATCACATTCCAAGTTACTTCTTTCAATACATTTTTTGATATTTCGTATTGAATTAGAATTGGCTGTAACGATATGAAAATCGGCTTCTAATTTTACTCCTGCCATACCTACAGGATCTTTTATTTTCTCCTCACTATCAACAGTATAGTGAAGTGGCAATACATGTATAATTTCAGTACCAGGCTCAGTGATGACACGATACATATCGTTGGTCAATCGCTCAACATCTGTCACAGAGATTTCGTCTTCTTGATGTGGAAGAGTGATACTTCCATGTTGGCGGAAACTTTTAATGTGTTTACCGGCAACACCCACATTCACTACATTGATTTCAATTTGCGAGTCTTGTTCAGCAGCTGTAATTGCCTGATCAATAGCTTCAGTAGTTTTTGCGATATTACTCACCGTACCATCACGAACACCTTCCGAAGTAGAATGACCTAACCCGAGTATCTCCAATTGATTATACTCATTCATTCTGCCAACTACAGCACACACCTTTGTAGTTCCAATATCAAGCCCTACGATTATCTTTTCTTCTTCCATACTCTAAACAAATTTATGATGAGTAATTAGTGGGTTTAATTTATTAAATAAGGATTTTAAATCCGTAAACTATTAAAAAATCAAAATTTCCTAATATGTAGCCAAAAAAGCAAATTATTCAAATTGAAATTAAGCAGACTCTGTTTGAATCTTTCTTTTTATTGATTCAACACACCCCTAGTTACATACAATCTGACCATCGTATTGCAACTTAATGTTTTTATATACATTCCAGCCTTTTGATGTCAAAATAGTATTGTAATATACTTTTAATTTTCCAAGCTTTTGATCAAAAGCCAAAGGTTTTCCAAATTCAATGCGTTCTTTTCCTACTTGAGGGTAAGCAATGATAGACATATCTCTCTGTAAATCCAGCTGGGTCAGCTGTGCATTCCAAAAGCGGTCATTGCTTAACTTATTGATAAAATACAATAAATTCTGACCATATGCTTCCTCACTCCAGTATTTGTGAGTCATTAATTTCTCTGCACCATCTCCAGTGATTAAAAGCACACGAGCGGCATACTTTTTAGAAAGTCCAATTAGCTTTCCTTCTTTATTGATATAAGTTGATTTTCCAGAAGGAGTAATCACCCTTGCAATTGGTCTATCTTGTTCAATATCAATAATCAAATTATTAGAAACATCACGTGACACTTCTGCTTTTCGAACAAATTGAATGGCATTTAGAGAATTCTCAATCTCCTTTATGGAAATCTGATTGAGATCTTTTCTCTCTAAATTCATTTTTGTAATAGCATCTTTCACTTCAGTATCCTCTACAAATCGGGGAGCATTATAGTTAGTGACATTAATGATCAACTCACCGTCTGAAGTATAAACGTTTCTTTTCGTAACTGTGTAAAGTACAAAGACGATCAGCAAGCCAAGAAGTACTAAAATACTTCCGACTCCCTTTTGAGAGAAAAATTGTGATAGTGATTTTTTTTCTTTCATAGACTACTCATTATGAATTTGAGCTATATCTTTTATAAAACGATCAATATTTCCTGCTCCAACAGTTGCAATAACTTTACCATCGTATTTTTTCACTTCGGACAACAGGTCCTCATCTTGGACAATACGCTTGTTGTCATGCAGGATTTTCCCTAAAAGCATTTCCGAATTGACACCCTCTACAAACTTTTCTCGAGCTGGATAAAGTGGCAACAACCAAACATCATCTGCCAATGTTAAGCTTTCACCAAAATTATCTGCAAAGTCAGCCGTTCTTGAATACAAATGAGGCTGGAAGATTACAGTAATTTTTTCTTCTGGGTATAATGCTTTCAGCGATTTGATAAAAGTAGTAATTTCTGTAGGATGATGTGCATAATCATCAATATACACTTTATTTGGAGTATCTACCCACTTTTCAAAACGTCTCTTCACTCCTCTGTAACTTTCAATCCCTTTTCTTACCTCTTCTGGTGTAATACCAATTTGCAAGGCAATAGACATAGCCAACAATGCATTCGCTACATTATGATAGCCAGGCATTTGCAGTGCTACGCTTTCCAAAACAACTTCATTGATCTTTGCGTCAAACACAAACGCTCCTTTTTCTACATGAAGGTTTGAAGCAAAAACATCTCCCCCTTCAATACCATAAGTTGTTAAGCTCACACCTTCTTGAGGGGTTAATTTTTGAATACTTTTTTCTAAAAATAGTTTTCCGTCCTGAGGAAGTTTGTTTATAAATTCTTGAAATGAAACAAAAACCGCTTCTTCATCTCCGTAAATATCTAAATGATCTGCTTCACAACTTGTTACTCCAATGATATTAGGTGAAAGTTGTAAAAAAGAACGGTCAAATTCATCTGCTTCAACCACTACAATATGATCCTCTTTACTGCTATCTCCCAATAGCATATTGGTGCCATAGTTGGTACTAATACCTCCTAAAAAAGCTGAAACATTTCTATTGGCATGTTTCAAAAGATGAGAGAGCATTGAAGAAGTGGTTGTTTTTCCATGCGTACCTGCTATGCCAATTGTAAAGCTGTCAGTTGTAATCATTCCCAACACTTCAGCTCTTTTTTTCAATGTATAGCCTTTCTCCTTAAGATACTGCATTCCTCTATGCGAAGATGGAATTGCAGGTGTATAAACTACTAGTACTTCTTCTCTGGGTAATGAAAGTAACTTTTCAGATAATGCTTCTTCACTGTCATCGAAAACGATATTAATTCCTTCTTCTTGCAGTTTTGATGTAAGATCTGTTGGGGTCTTATCATACCCTTCCACTTCATAGGAATTGGCATTAAACCAACGTGCCAAAGCACTCATCCCTATTCCTCCAGCTCCTAAAAAATATATATATGCAGGTAACATTTTTCTTTAATTCATTCTTTGATAATGACGCTCTGCCGCTTCAATTACAGTATTTGCAATATCATTGGCCGCATTTGGTTTTCCAAGTTTATGAATGGCAGTGCTTAAAGACTGCAACCTAACCTCGTCTTTTATTAATTCCAGTACCTCATCTACCAATTTTTCTCTTGCTTCAATGTCTTTTACAAGAACCGCAGCATTTTCATTGACAAGAGCTGTAGCATTTTTGGTTTGATGATCTTCAGCTACATTTGGCGAAGGTACCAATATGCAAGGTTTCCCGGCTAAGCAAAGTTCTGAAATAGACAAAGCTCCGGCTCTTGCTACCACTATATCAGAAATTGCATAAACATTGGCCATATTTTTAATAAATGACACTACGTGTAATCCTTCTTTGTCTCCAAATTGAGAATAGTACTTTTCATAGTAATACTTCCCTGTTTGCCAAATTACTTGTATTCCTTCATCCAATAACTTTTGAACACCGTTGGCCATACTATCATTTAAAGTCAATGCTCCCAAACTACCACCAAAAACAAAAGCTACTTTCTTATTAGGATCAAAGTTCCACTCTTTATAACCTTCCTCTTTTTTACTTTCCAATTCAATGATATCCTGACGAACTGGATTTCCTGTAAAAGAGATTACATTCTTAGGAAAGTAATGCTCCATTCCAGGATAAGCAACACAAATTTTCTCAGCTTTTCCACCTAAAATTTTGTTGGTCAATCCTGCGTACCCATTCTGTTCTTGAATAACAGTAGGTATTTTTCTTGATTGTCCTTTCCACATAATAGGGCCACTAGCATAACCGCCAACTCCTACTACTACATTAGGTTTAAAATCAGTGATAATTGAACTTGCTTTCCACAAGCTTTTCATCAACTTAAAAGGGAAAGAAAGATTCTTAAGGGTAAGTTTTCGTTGAATTCCTGCAATTGGCAAACCCATAATTTCATAACCTGATTCAGGTACCTTTTCCATCTCCATTCGTCCTTCTGCACCCACAAAAAGAATTTCAGTATCTGGACGCTGTTCTTTAATTGCATTGGCAATTGCAATAGCAGGATAAATATGACCTCCGGTACCGCCCCCACTTATGATGATTTTTAATTTCATTTGATATGTTTCTGGTTTACCAAAATTATGGCAAGTAGAAAGGTAATCTAAATACTTGCGTTGGAATATCTATTAAAATAAGCCCCTATAAAAAAGTAAAAGTATTCTATTACTAGAATACTTTTACAAAAATAGAATTATTTTATGATTAAGGGTATGTTTAAAACCTCTCTTTTAATGAAAATCTCCCCAATCTGAACATGAGTTTGTAAATTTTATCATATAAAGAACTTCTATTGATTCAAAAACTGATATTTCCACAAAACTTCAGAGTTGAAAATCATTATTTTCCAGTTTGGTCTTTACCCGTTAAAATTACAAAAGCTCCTTTAATTTTGACTTCCTCGTCATCAGCATGAAGTCTATAATTGACAAGTTCTGCTTCATAATAATAATTTCCTGGTTCGAAGGTATTCCCTCCTTTTGTTTTTCCATCCCAATTGATTTCAACATTACCATTATTATCATCACTGTCATACTCATAAATTACAGTCCCCCATCTGTTGATCACTTTGAACTTTACAGATTTCACAAATCGAGGACATCGCATTGGAATGAAAGTATCATTTATACCGTCACCATTAGGACTAAATGCATTTGGCAGTTCATAATAATAGCAGTTATCCTGTACAATAATATTACTCAAAGCACTTTCATTTCCGGAGTTATCCAAAGCTGTTACAGCATAAGAACCTGCCACATATTCCTTGTCTATTATTTCATACAACATACTCTGTGTCAATGGCTGACCATCTGGATGATCAATTGTAACTAAAGGCAATCCAAAATCAGACTTTGTAAATGCTTCTCTCGGGGAGAAGTAAACATTGTATTTCACAATATCTTCATCACAACCATTTCCGAGTTGATTATTCCAGGTAAGCTCAACTGAGAATCTGTCTTTTGCACAGGCTCGTTCACCATCAGTATCTGGCCCAGCTACGCAACTGTCCATCAAAAATCCCTCTTCAAGGTTTCTTAAGGTCAAAATTGGAGGACACGGCGGGATCGTATCCAATAATTCTACTGTGATTTCCTGCGTCTTATTGATCAACGGCTCTGCAATAATGGACTGCTCATAAGATCCCACTGTAGATACATAATATGAATACAATTTACGATCATCAAGAGGATCTAAGTTTGTACCATTATCCGTATATCTCAGTCCCTGTCGGTTTACATAAACACTATCATATAAAGAATAATCAGGTTCATCACCTTCAATTTTCCTATATATATAATGATAAACACCAACAGTTAAACCATTAGCCAGAACTACTGAATCAGGTGTCAAATTCCAAGGAACAGTACCACCCCATGATAAATCCACAAAGTCTATCCCTGACGAAGCTCTAAGTTTAATAAAATTAGCAATGTATGTAGTATCTGACGGAGACCCGTTTTCCAATAGCTCAATTCTGTAATGATAATGGAGATTTACATTATTCAATAAACGATCAGTGAAAGTCGTATCTTCTACCCCAAGAGGACTGCTATTCAACTTTACATAATCACTATCCTCATTTTTTTCTACCCCCTCACCTCTATAAATGTTGTATTGAACTCCTGAAAAATCCGCTACATCTAAAGGCTTAGTCCATCTTACCAAAATTTCCCCATCATCAGAACCTGTTTCATTCACATCTGTATTCACAATGTATTGTGAGTCAGGAATAAAAGCACAAGCCTCTTGTGAAGCTACACTTTCTCCTCCTTGAGGCGACTGGAAAACAGCATATATTCTGTAACAATACGTTACGCCTTGCTCTACATCTCTATCAATAAAAGTGGTTTCTGTGGCGTCAACTTGAGAAACATATTCATAGCCTGTCCAACTAGGCAACCCTGTCTCACATGAAGGTTCAAAATCCAAGGAACCTACTTTTTTATAAATATATATTTCCTTGGCATTAGAACATTCGTACTGATCCCATGTCAATGTAACCTTATTGTCGTACCTCTCAAGCTCATCAGCTGTGGGTGGGTTAGCCGCTAAACCTACAGGAGGTGGCCCTAACACATGTACATTCCAATTTTCCAAAGTACCTAAATCGGTATTTCCTGGCTGAGTTTGGTCAATCGCCTCAAAGGTAATTTGATAAGGTGCAGATCGGATATCTTCACACTTTGGCGTCCATCTGAAAGCGCCATCTGCTTCACTATCATTAATACCTGAATAAGTTACATCAAAACCCATATCAACATAAGGGCTGATGTTCACATCTTTCTGAGCAATTTTTAATTCGAGTGGATGAGGCCCCCAATCTATTGTTGAATCTGGATTATAACATGGTGGCATATCCTGATCTTTCGCGAAAATATTTTTGAACAGCTCAGTACCTGCAATCACACAAGTATCTGGAGGTGTCTCGATAATAGGTCTTAAATTAAGAGGGTCTGTGATGATCACCTGCATATCTCTGTTCACCGCTCCAATACGAATCCCGTCTCTCCACTCTTCTACTAAAAATGCAATATTATATTCACCAAAAACAAAAGGAGCATCCCATACCAGATCACCTGTTATTTCATCAATATAAAACACAGGAGGTACTTCACAATTTTCTGTTTCTCTTGACCAGTCTTCATTTGGATCATCTGGAAAACGATAGTTTTGCACAGGAGTATCCTCACCTTGCAAACAAACCGTCAGACGATAAGATAAACTATCACCATCCACATCAAAAGCACCTGCATTATGAACGAACTTCTGTCCTACGGCACCTTTAATAACTGGCGGAATAAGTAAGAAGGGAGAACTATTCAAACCCAATACTGGGTTGATCATAAATTCCGATTGAATATAGAAAGGTGTCTCTGATGAAATTTCCATATTTCTCACACCTGGGTTACGGTTTCTTTCAAAGTAACTCACTTTGTAATTTCCCACCGAAGGGAAAGTGTGACTTACTCTGTATCGAATAATCTGAGTTTCTCCATCTTGTGTAAATCCTAATTCCTCTGGAGATACAATAGCATTATCAGTACCATCCCCAAAAGAGATCGTACCTTCCCCTGCTTGTACCCCGGTAACATCTCTGTACAAAATTACGGTCACTTCATAAGTCAGAGAAGCATCATTAGTTCTTCTCATCGTAAGGTCACCTGCTCTAATGTGAGTTGCTAGCGCTTGAGTTTGAAATAGGAAACTGATTGACAATAGTATCAGTATAAAACTGACCTGCTTATATGTTTGTAATTTCATATTGTAATGCTATGCGTAACATCTATCGGTTTAGCCTGAATGATTGATTCATTAGTTTAATATACAAATCTATTGGGCGATTTGTCAACGATTACCAGTGAATTGTTTCAGATATTTTTTCAATATCAAACAACCAACTCACTTTTTTCCCATTACACTTTAAGTGCAACATATTTCTTTGGTCTTGATGCACGTCATAAAGAATTGTATTTTTCACTTGAAGGTCCTTTACTTTTCTAACGTCCTGTACCTCTAAGTACACCCAAAGCGATTGAATATCTCGCCTTTCATCTGTTTCTTTCCCTACCCAATTCAACTTCACTGCTTTCTTATTGATCGTCAATTGCAGGTTCTTTTGAAGGTATTCCAAAATTAATTGATCGCTTTGAGAATGTTCTTTTTCTGTAAAAAGATGTAGTTCTGGACCTCCACTTAAAACAATTGCATCTTCCAAATCATCAAAAAACACCTTCACTGCAATCTCCATTCCTTTGGTTTCTTGATTGTAATTCATCTCACAAACACTCAAATGAATAGGGTGAAAACTGATGCCTATTGACAAAAGAATATTAAATAGGATAATAAAAGGTTTTATCATTATAAAGTTCATATGTAAAATCTGAATTGAGTATGTTTAAAATCAAGGAAAGTTTATAATTCTACAAATATAATCTTAGAATTTCTCTATTTTATTTAAGACTATTAATGTCAATTGATAATTTCATTAAATATTTTTTATATTTTTATCAGTAAGTTAGTAATATCAAATAAAGCAGAAATTCTAATTTACTCTAACTCATAAAAGTCTAAATTTCTGTAATCAATCTGAAACTATAATTTACAAATGGGAAAAAAAATACTAGTAGCTGAAGACAGTTCAGTAATACAAAATATCACTCGAAAAGTTTTACAATTCCAAAATTACGAAATCATCTCAGTTAAAAATGGTCAGCAAGTATTAGATAAACTAAACAAAGACCATTATGATGCTATACTTTTAGACATTAATATGCCTGTAATGGACGGCATGGAGTGTGCTCAGAAAATTAGAGCTTTAGATGATGACTCAAAAAATAATGTTCCTATTGTAGCTATCACTGGTAATGCTAAAAACTACAGCATGGACGATTTTAAAGCAGTGGGTATCAACGAGTATTTACCAAAACCATTGAACTTTGATAACTTAGTCAATGTGGTAAACAAAGTCACAAATAATTAAAAATCCTTACTTATCTGCAAAGATATCAACTGAATGAGCTACATTGCGAGATGTAATTTATTCAGTTTTTTTATGTCTAATACAAAAAAGGTTATTCTTAAGCCCACTAAAGGTTTACAAACTAAACTTGAAGATTTATTTGCAGAAACAGATTATAACTTGCGTTATGAAAAAGGAAGTTTCAAGTCAGGTTATTGTTTAATCAAAAATGCAAAAGTGGCCATTATTAATAAATATTACAGCCAAGAAGGGAAGATTCAATCCATGATTGACATTCTTAATGAAATCACTATTGACAGTGCTCTGCTTAGTGAAAAGAATCAAGAACTATATGCAACTGTAACACAAGAAGATTTCAGTTTATAATGACAACTTCATTTTTTCAGTAATGATGAAAATTACATTTTTAGGTACAGGTACTTCACAAGGTGTTCCTATTATTGGATGTGAATGTGAAGTCTGTAGATCCATTGATTTCAGAGATAAAAGACTGCGTTCCTCTATACATATTGAAACCAACGACCAAAAAAGTCTGATTATTGACTCTGGACCTGACTTCCGTCAGCAAGTTCTTAGGGAAAGAATTACAAAGCTAGACGGGTTGATTTTCACACATCAACATAAAGATCATACGGCAGGCATGGATGATATACGCGGTTTTTATTTCCTTAATGATATGAAACCTATCAATCTATATGGCACTGAAGGAGTTTTTAATCAACTGAAACAAGAGTTCAGTTATATGTTTGTAGAAGACAAATATCCGGGTGTACCTTCTGTAGAACTTCATGAAGTAAGAAAAAATGAAACGTTTACCATAGGCGATACGACCCTCTCACCCGTAGAAGTTTGGCATAGAAAACTAGCCGTTATGGGCTACAGAATTAATAACTTTGCTTATATCACAGATGCCAATAAAATTGAAGAAGATCAGATGCAAAAACTACAAAATCTTGATGTATTAGTATTGAATGCACTGCAACACAAACCTCATCAATCACATTTTACCCTTGCGGAAGCACTTGATGTAATTAAAATATTAAAGCCTAAAAAAGCTTACTTAACACATATAAGCCATAGACTTGGATTACATTCTGAAGTAGAAAAAAGTCTACCTGAAAATGTATCACTCGCATATGACGGTCTCAGTATTACACTGTAGAAACAAAAAAGCTCATTAAACAACTTTAATTGTCTAATGAGCTTTTTAAATATCTTTTTAAACTAAGCGGAAGGCAACTCTGCGATAATCGTCTCTCCACCTCTTGTTTTTTGTTCTAAATTGACATTAATCTTTGCATCTAAAGGTAAGAAAACATCGATTCTAGAGCCAAATTTGATAAAGCCAAACTCTTCTCCTTGTTTCACTTCATCTCCTTCTTTTACATACCATCTGATTCTTCTTGCCAAAGCTCCAGCAATCTGACGATAAAGTACTTGAATACCATTTCCATTTTCTGTCACAAAAGTGGTTCTTTCATTATCTGTACTTGATTTTGGATGCCAAGCTACCAAAAACTTACCAGGGTGGTATTTAAAGAATTTGATTACTCCAGAGATAGGGTTTTTACTTAAATGAACATTCAATGGAGACATGAAAATTGAAATTTGAATTCTCTTCTCATTGAAGTATTCCTCTTCATTTGTTTCCTCAATTACTACCACCTTGCCATCGGCAGGTGCAATCACAAGATTTTCTCCTTGAGGGATGGTTCTTCGTGGATTTCTGAAGAACTGAAGAATTAATAAAAAGAATATAACACTTACGGTTAAACTTATTGCATGCACTGTTTTAGCTTCAGGCATGTAATAATAAAGTGGCGCATTTAGGACAGTTAGTAAAATCAACAACGATATAAGTAATGAATGTCCTTCCCTGTGTATTGTCATGAATGTGTTTAAAATAAACTATTTATTATCACCGGTTATATTTATAATATTCTCGAACTCGAAATAATGACCGGCTACTGATAAAACATACAAATGTAGTATTTCTTCTGAAATTATTATCTTAATATGAATAAAACTAATGGCCAGCACCAATAATTTTCAACCTCTTTCTGTTCCTTTTCTCTTTCTTTTGTAGTTTTTGCTGCTGTTTTTCAGATTTTGTTTTCTTACGTTTTGAGCGTTCAACTTGCCCTCTATGAACATCTCCATACTTCTGATTTTGTCTATACTTATATATATTACCTCTCACCACAGCACCTCCTAAAACTGCATGCGAATGTTCTTGTTGCACTCCACATGTCTTTATTGGGCAAAGTGGCTTTCTTTGTTTTATGGTATAAGCTACTTTCACTTCTGCCGACATCCTAGTAAGGAAGAAAGAAGAATTAGTACTTCCATTATAATCCAACATTCCATTATTAGGAAGCTGAGAGGCTGATTTAGCATAATAAAAATTAGTATTCAGCATACCTGTAATACTAATTCTATCAGTAACATACTTAGTATACCCCATACCCAATCCGAGGCCAATTCCTGATGTACCATTGGAACCTGATGATCCTACAGTATCTGTTTCAGAAATAAATTCACTTGAAGTGGTAATCTTACTTGAGTGATAAGAAGGTGCTACTCTTACAAAAAAGCTTTCTTGAAAATAGGGTAAAAAGGAATTTTGAAAATACTTTAAAATATAAAAGTCTCCATAGATCGTAAAATCTACAAACTTAGCTTCAGAAGAAGCGGTCTCAAACGTTGAATTAGTAGAATTAGAATAGTAAGTATTGGCATAACGAAAACCAACCGCCAGTCCATCCT
Source organism: Flammeovirga sp. SJP92 (assembly GCF_001583495.1). Lineage (GTDB taxonomy): Bacteria > Bacteroidota > Bacteroidia > Cytophagales > Flammeovirgaceae > Flammeovirga. The sequence continues at coordinate 437,893 of NZ_LQAQ01000061.1, forward strand.
TCACTAGGTAATCAGAAGAGAGGTTCCATCCCCACCCCCAGTTCAGCTTCGGTGCACTAACTCCTGTAGCTGTATTCATGGAAGTAATGCTTTCCTTCCATTTACTTGAAAAAATATTCTCAGATTGAAATCCAATACCTGCCTTCCAAACAGCATATTGTGCTTTACCTTCCTTGGAAAAGCACAACAAAAAAGCAACTAATATTAGTTTATAAAAAAAATTACGAGGCATTAATCTAGATTTCTGTTTTGATAAGATATAAAACTCCTATGCAACTACTATGCAAGTTTGGTTTTTATCCCCTAAATAAATTTTATTTTTGAGGTATAATTAAAAAAAGAGTTCCCGAAACTCGAAAACTCTTTCCTCTTAAACTAAACTAACAAACAAACTTTCAACTAATAAAATCTTTTAGGATTTGAGTTGAATTCAACTAAGATGCCTGACGCACCTCAACATCTTCAATCAAGTTGGTCATGTTATCTAAAACACGGTCAACTACAAAAGATGGAACTTCTCGTCCTATTATATCTTTGTAATCTTCTTTAGTATAAAAAAGATTTAAATTTCTTGATTGGCTGAACAATTCATAAACTCGTGATTCTACATATTGTTGTAATGCAATATTGAATAATGCAAAAGTATCAACTTCATCATTTTCACTATTAATAATCACATCATAGATAGGAGTCATCACCCCCTCTAATTGTGTTATTTTAAGTGTTCCGTAAATTGTTTCATTTGAAGATTGGTCTGAATACACGAAGTTAAATTTGATAATCATCTAGGTTACTATTTTAAATTGTCAGCGATAAATGTTCTAGCAGATCTTTGTTAAATCCACGTTTGCAAACAAGTAAATTTCAAGTAAGTCCACAAAAAAATAATAGTAAAACTCACACTAATAAAGGAATAGTACAACGTTTTCTTACTTTAAACTCATTTAAACCCGCATTATAGAATATTTTTAGTAAATGAAATTTAATAAATGAATATTAGTTCACGTTGTTATTTCCCAAAATATAATTTTACCCAAATATTAATTTCTTTGTATAATGAAAAATCAAAAAGGTATAAAGCAAAAAAAGAACCTATAAATCTTACAGGTTCTTTCTCAACTAACAAACAAACTTCCAACTAATTTTTAAAGCAATAAGCTATTTTATGGGTTGTAATATTTTAATATCTACTTTAAGAAGCATTTCTCAATTCTACTTCTGTATTTAATATGTCAAATTCCATTAGTTTATCCTTGATCAAGTCAAAAGATAATTCTTTTGAAAGTACTGTGTAATAATCATCCAATGTAGCTTCTATGCATTGTTCTCTAAACTCAAGAAAAGTTTCATAGACTCTTGTTTCAGCAAATTGATTGATTCCCATCTTCAGTAATTTCAACCTTTCTATTTCTGTCAATCGCTCTCCATTTGTCTCTATATCGTATCTAAGCAAGTTGTGCTTTGATGTAATTTTTAAATACACCGAAAAGTTGATATCAGAATACTTCAATTCTCCTTCTAATGTGATTTTATGGTATATGTTCATGGGACTAGCGATTTATATAGGAAAGAAATATTTATATTATTCAAGGCCGAGCGACTTTGTTTAATAACTCTAAATAATTGTAAATATTTCAATTGTACAATATAATTAACTGTATGATATACAATTTATTAGAAAAATGATATGAATTACTTTATATTCTTATATTTTAAAATGTTTTTTTTCTAAGCTGAGGGAACTTTTTGGAGAGGAAATAAATCACACATTATTATCGAAATTTGAAACGGAATAAAAAGCTACAATCCTTATAAAAACAAAAAAAAGTACCAATTTAACATTGGTACTTTAAATTCTTTCTTAATTATAGGAGATCAACTTTTTCTAGAATTTCCAAAGGTATTTCCTTAGATAATCCATCAATACAATCTTGTAATGACACATGTTTCTTTGTTTTTCTCAATGAGAGAAAACGTTCATAAAGCAATGATTTGCATTCGTTTAGTGTTATTTTTTCGTTTGTAATTTGATGATTAACAGTTGACAAAGAATAATTTAAGGTAATTGTAGACTTAGTTATGAAAGAATTCTGGTAATAAGATTTAGTAGAGTGTACGGTCATATAAACAGGTAATGTTAAAAGAAGTGTGTTAATGAGTCTTAATTTCAACAATTAATATTTATCATCAAAATAAAAACGTAATTTTAACACTTTAGAATAAAAAAAGAATCTATAAAAATTATAGATTCTTTTTCACTAAAACTAAACTAACAAACAAACTTCCAACTAATCGAATATTTTATAAAAGCTTACGCTTTATTATGTTCTATACTTTGTTGTCTTTAATGACAGTACTAAATAAGTTTATTTTTTACACTTATACAAATATTCATTTAAACTTATTTACATTTCTGCGAAAAATACTATTTCTAACCTTTTCAATACTACTTTTTCAAATAGTCTTGGTACACAAACCCTTCTTTGCCTACCACACTTACTTTCATCCATTTCTCCGACTGCTCTTTGATCAAAAGTTCTGTTCCATTCGGCACTCCATTCGGTACAACTTTATTATCTCCTACTTTAGGCTCCTTTCTAATATTTAGATTACTCCCTTTAGTTTTCACAAAAAACTTCCCGTCTTGTTCATGAACATAATCAGAAGACACCCACCCTTCAATATCAATTTCTACTATGATTTTCAACCATTCATCGTGATCCTCCAGTATTTTCACCTTTTGGTTATTCAATAATTGATCAATCACATTACCTTCTTTTGCCGGCTTATCTCTAAGGTTTAAACTTGACTTTACATTAACCGTTGCAGTATCTCCCACTTTTAGCGGTCCTATTTCTTTGATGATTTCTTCAAAATCCTCTTCCTCAATTATTGGGACTGGTTCTTTTGTGTTTGCTGACTTTACATCAATAAAGAAGGAATCTCCTATCTTAAGAAGTTCATCTACTGTCTTTCTTGAATTCAGAATATCAAGTATCCCATCTTTTTCGATGATTCTCTTTTTTGTTTTTAAAGCAATATCAGCAAAACTTTTACCCACTAGAATACAGCCTCTTGTATCTGTGAAAAAATTTCCAGAGTGAATCAAAATACTGGATCTTCCGGGTACTTCTTTTCCATCTTTTGTCTGAATATGGAAAGATCTGTTGGCGTAATTACCAAAGTTTCTGAACACTGCCTTGTACTCTCCTTCTGGAATACAAGAAATTCGGTTTCTATTTTCTTTCCATGGCAATTCAAGAGTGTCACACTCAAAAATCGTTTTACCATCATCGTTTACAATAGTCAATTTGCCTCTCGTCTGAAATTTAGAGTACGTTTCTCTAATCAATGTTGCCTTCATATTTTTAGGGTTTAGTGAGCATTCATTTCGAATTTCAACAATAAATTATGAGTTTCATAGCACTAGGGCACTGAAAAACAAGTCAAATAGTATGGTATAGGGTATTTTTTTAGCATATTCGCGTTATATTTTTTTTCGTCATTGTATACAGACATAATTAGTTTCTGATAATTATATCTGTTTACCAATTATACAGTATACTAAAACTTCAAGAATTAGGGAAATGAAAGTACTCATTCTTGGCTCTGGGGGTAGAGAACACACATTAGCGTGGAAAATCTCCCAAAGCGACAAGCTAACAAAGCTATATGCCGCTCCAGGTAATGCTGGAACTGCAGAAGTTGCACAAAATATCAGTATTTCGGCTACTGATTTTAAAAAACTTGGACAATTCGTTCAAGAAGAAGGCATCGACATGTTGATTGTTGGTCCTGAGGCACCACTTGTAGAAGGTGTAGCTGATTATTTTGCAGAGAATGAAAGCCTTTCTCATGTTAAGGTAATTGGTCCTAAGAAAGCAGGGGCTCTTTTAGAAGGTAGTAAAGACTACTCTAAAAAGTTCATGATGCGTCATAATATTCCAGCTGGAGCATCAAAAACATTCACTTTAGAAACTCTTGACAGCGGTTATGCATTTTTAGAAATGCAAAAGCCTCCATACGTTCTTAAAGCAGATGGTCTTGCAGCAGGTAAAGGCGTATTGATCATCAACTCTTTGGAAGAAGCAAAAGCTTCATTGAAAGAAATGTTGAGCGGTCAATTTGGCGAAGCAAGTAAATCAGTACTTGTAGAGCAATTCCTTGACGGTATTGAACTTTCTGTTTTTGTGATTACAGATGGTAAAAACTACGTAACTCTTCCTGAAGCAAAAGATTACAAAAGAATTGGCGAAGGCGACACTGGCTTAAATACTGGTGGTATGGGTGCTGTTTCTCCTGTTCCTTTTGCGGATAAAGCTTTTATGGAAGAAATTGACAAGACTATCGTTAAACCAACAATTGATGGTTTAAAGGAAGACGGTATTGACTACGTTGGCTTTATCTTCTTCGGACTTATCAAAGTAGATGGCAAACCTTACGTTATTGAGTACAATGCAAGAATGGGTGACCCTGAAACGGAAGTAGTAATTCCAAGAGTGAAAAGTGACTTACTTGAAATTCTTGATTTAGCAGCACAAGGAAAACTTGATGAAGCTAGCATTGAAATTGATGAAGATTTTGCATCAACAGTAATGTTGGTGTCTGGAGGATATCCTGAAGCTTACCAAAAGGGTAAGAAAATCACAGAAATTGAACAAGTACAAGATGTGATTCCTTTCCATGCAGGAACTACTTTCAGCGAATTAGGTGAAGTAATTACTAGCGGAGGTAGAGTGATTGCATTGACTGCCAAAGGGAAAGATATGAATGAAGCACTTCAAAAATCTTTCGCCGCAGCAGAAACGGTTCAGTTCGATCAAAAGTACTTCAGAAAAGATATTGGATTTGACTTATAAAACAGTCTGATCTAAAATTATAAAGCAGGATTATTTTTCTTTTTAGAAAAGTAATTCTGCTCTAAAAAGTAAATTTCTCAATCACAATTGCATACTTTATTGAGTATGCTCCAATCATTTCAATTATACCATGAAAAAGATAGGTGTTTTAGGAGGTGGGCAATTAGGCCGTATGATGATACAGTCCGCTATGAATTTAAATATTCAAGTGAAAACCTTAGATCCTGATCCCAATGCCCCATGTAAGGCAATGGCACACCAATTTGTTGAAGGCTCAATTAATGAATATTTCACAGTTGTAGAATTCGGCAAAGACGTTGACGTTTTAACCATAGAAATGGAAAACGTAAACGCCCAAGCATTAATTGATATTGAAAGACAAGGAATTGTTGTGTACCCAAAACCTCATCATATTCAGATGATTCAAGATAAAAGAGTACAAAAACAATTCTATCTAGATAATGGTATTCCAACTTCTCCATTTGTTTTGGTTGACTCCAAAGACGAATTAGAAGAGTTTGAAGATTTCCTTCCTGCTGTAATGAAAGTAGGCAAGGGTGGCTATGATGGACGTGGTGTACAAGTCATGAAATCTAAAGATGATTTCGAAAAAGGATTTGACGCTCCTTCAGTATTGGAGAAAATGGTGGATATTGATAAAGAAATCTCTATCATCGCTGCTAGAAACCCTAGCGGAGATATCACAACTTTCCCTGCTGTTGAAATCGTTTATCATGAAAGCAACTTAGTAGACTACTTACTTTCTCCTGCCAGTATTCCTTCTGAAGTGGAAGAACGTGCTAAAATCATTGCTTATGATCTTCTTGAAAAATTAGATTATGTAGGTTTATTAGCCATTGAATTCTTTGTAGACAAAGAAGGAAATGTGATTGTAAACGAAATTGCACCAAGAACACATAACAGTGGTCATCAAACGATTGAAGGCAACATCACTTCTCAATTTGACCAACATATCAGAGCAATCCTAGACCTTCCTTTAGGTGACACAAGTAGAAGATGTGCTTCTGCTATGGTCAACGTTTTAGGAGAAAAAGGTTATACAGGTGAAGCTAAATATGAAGGTGTAGAAGAGATTTTAGCCATTCCTGGTGTGTATGTCCATCTTTATGAAAAGAAATTCACTAAACCTGAGCGTAAAATGGGACACATTACCATTATTGCCGATGAGAAGGATGAATTGCTTGAAAAAGTGGATAAGGTGAAAAAATATTTCAAAGTAATTGCTTAATTATTGCTTTGGTTGAAAATACCGAGGAGATGTTATGACAAATAGCATCTCCTTTTTTGTTGGAATATTATTCATCAGTCCAACAATTTGCTCATTATTTGGCATGACTTTCGACTTTACCTATCCAAACAATTACTATCAATCCTAGATGAGAACTTTAACTTTTATCTTCTTACTGATATCTCCCCTATTCTGCTTGTCACAGACTTTAACACCTGTCTCAAAAAATGGAAAATGGGGATTTCTACAAAATTCAAATGACACTTACCCCTATCAATTCATCACATATATTCAAAAAGATGAGGTTTTTAAAGTGGGCCGAGCCAACAAAATTGGTATCGTTGACCTCAATGGTGAAACTTTAATTCCTTGTGAATATGATCGAATTGAAGTGGTCAATAACCAATTATATGTAGTATGGAATGCAAAAGGAGCTACAATTGTAGATAAACAAAATTCTCCTCTTAGTAATGAGTTTTATGATCACATCTCTCCTTTTGGAATGTATTTAAAAGTAACTTCTCATGGCAAAGAAGGAATCATTAAAAAAGATGGAGAACTCATCTGCAAACCCATTTATGACGAAATCACTCTATTAAAGGATAATCCTATTTTTATTGTGAAAAATGGTGATCAAAAAGGCTTTATTGATTTAAATGGTTCAGAACCTCTGCCTGTTGAATTCAAAGACATCAAAGTAGTAGCGAACAAACAACTTCTGGCTACTTATCCCAATACCCCCCTTGTTTCATTTATTTTAGTGGAAGAAGATGGCAGTCTTAAAAGCAAAAAGGATTTCAATAAAAAAGCAGACTTTCAAGTCTTTCAGAAAAGATTTTACCTTACAGGTTTAAAAAAAGAGTTTAGCAAAAGCGGTGCTACTTCTCCACAATGGATAGAAATTATGGGAGATTATTATTTGATAGCTCCCAATGGAAAAGAATTATTAGAAGGCAGGTCCTTTTTCTACGTTCAACAAGACAAGGATAACCTTTCAATCGCTCGTAGAGAAGAAAAAGACGGCACTTTAAAGTATTACCTGATTGATCACCAAAAAGGAGAAATATTATTCAGTGATTCTTTTAAAGATATTGTTTTCGCAGATTTTGGAGAAAGCAACTGGGCAAGAATTTCTGTTGATACACTTTGGGACTGCTTGATCAACAAGGAAGGCGACGTCAAAAGAACTATTCAAGCCGATGGTATGAACTACAGCATGATTGACATTGGCAACTTCTATGAGGGGTTTGCTTACTACCATGCAAGAAATAACAACAGCTATGGATTTATTGATATCAATGCTGAAAATGTAATTCATCCCGAGTATTCTTTAGCTTCCGATTTTAAAGAAGGTTATTCTATTGTAAAGAAAAACGGCTACTTTGGTGCTATTGACAAACAGGGAAAAATAGTCATCCCAATTACCTATGATGGAATTTCTCTTTGTGAAAAAGGATGGTTTAAAGTCAAAAAAGGGTCTGGTATTTCTGGTAAATGGGGTGTAGTGAACACCTCTGGGAAAACAGTATTAGAGTGCAAATATCAGGAAATCCAACTAGATAAAAAAGGAGCAAATGTAAAATTAAATGGTGCTTGGGGAAGATACTTAAGAGCCTACAAATGGGCATTTACACCAAAAATTAAAGTCTCCAAAATACATCCTTTCATCAATGGAATTGCCAAGATGGAAAGAAAGCCAATTTATGATCCTGTAGACCGAAAAACAATCACGGCTTATAAATATCAAGGATTTATAAAAGAAGATGGTACTGTTATTATTCCTCCTATATATACCTCAGTTATTGGTTTTCAGAGAGCTTGGGATAAACAAGAAGGATTGGCAATCATTAATAAAAACAACCTCCATGGTTTTGTCAATTACTTAGGGGAAGTAGTTTTGGAAGCAGAATATTTATCCACTGGCAACTTTACAGAAGTATGGACAATTCATAAAGGCATTGCCAAAGTAATGAATAAAGAAAGGAAAACTTCCTTTGTCGATTCCAACGGTAAAGAAGTTCTACCTTTTGAGTACACAACTGTGAGTGACAGTTATGAAAAAGTTTGGACAGACAGCAACGGAGTAGCCATCGCTCAATTGAATGGAAAAAATGGTTTAATTGACTTAGAAGGCAATAAAGTCTCTCCTTTTGTTTACCCTAAACTATTTCAGGTGAATCAAAGTCTGTTTGTGGGTCAAACACCTGACAAAAGATGGGGAATGATCAATCAAGAAGGCGATACCACTGTAAATTTCATTTATTCAAAAGCACTTCCTTTATCTTCTAAATATTCACAATTAATTCAAGATACATCACTTGTTTACACATTGCTTGATGATGGACAATGGAGCAAAGAAACAGTTCATTCAAAGCCTGTGACTACTTCTTCTATTGAGAAAAATAACGATTATTCATATCATCATATTGGTGAAGATTACGCTATTGTCTCTAAAAAAGGGAAGTCTAAACTTCAAGGAGTTATTGACAGTAATGGAAAGGTGATCATTAAATTGAGCTTCAAAAAAATACTTCCTTTCTCTGAAGGAATGGCAGTTGCACAAAAAGATGGTAAATCAGCCAAAGACAGAAAGTATGGCTTTATTGATAAAAAAGGAAAATGGATCATACAGCCCACTTACAACAATGCTCAATCCTTTTCGAATGGCTTAGCCGCCGTTTGCCAGAAAAGTAAGTGGGGATATGTTGATAAAACTAACAAGTTAATCATTCCTATTCAATACAGTAAAGCTTCTGATTTTTATGATCAAATAGCAGTTGTAAACCAGACTTCTATTATTAATCAGCAAGGAAAAGTATTAGGTAGTATTTTAAGTTCTGAAAGTATTAAAGCTGTAAATTCAAACCATATTATTGCAAAAGGCATTGGCTATGAAAAACACCTTTCTATGAATGGAATCGAACTTTATGATGTTGATTTTGATGAAGTCACGGCATTTAATACAGCAGGAATTGCTTTTGTAAAAACAGGTGAGAAATGGCTTTTAAATAGAACAATCAACGAAAACAAAATCACAAAAGTGTTCACTAAAACTGAAAAAGAGATTTATGAAAATAAATATGGGAGGCATAGAAAAGTAGTATCTCTTACTGGTGATGTAACACAGGATCAAGGTTTTGAGAAAGTGAAAGATGGACTTTGGAGAATGATTGGGTTGGATGGACAACCTCTTAATAATATTTTATTTTATAAAGTAAAAGAACATCAAAACGGCACTTTTACATTTGAGATCAAGAATGTGGGGAAAGTAACCAATGCGAAAGGAGAAATCATTACTGATGACTTCATTCAATCTACAGAACTTTTCGGAGACGGTGTTTTGATTTATAATGAAGGCAATACCAAGTTTATTCCATAAACATCCCCTTTTTACATATAAAATGGGCAGCATAATCTTTTAAATTATCCTGCCCATTTTTTATATGTCGTTTATCTATTTCTTATTGTCAATTCAAATACTAGCATCCATTAAGGATTTAGCTTGTTCAATTCCCTTCAATGTTAGATGGGGACATGCTTTTTTATTTGAAATATCAGGATGGTCAATAAACCCCTTATTTTCCATCATATTGAGTAATGCTTCCGACTCTGCATTAGTCATTGAAATTCCTAGGTTTCGTGCGACATCACCTAAAGAATTACCGCTATTAAGACATATTCCTACTAATAGTTTTGAGAATTTGATTTCACTTGACATAACATATTTAGGTTAAGGTTTAACAGTTGTTGATTATTGGTTACAATCGATTTATACGTGCATAATAATATTAAGATACATTGTTTAACGATATTTAATCTTAAACAATTCTCTTTTAAGATGCTTTAAATAATCGTTAACTAAAAACACTCTTTATCAATTCATTAAAAGTTATATATACCGAAAAACCGTAAAAAAAGCTGTGACCTCCGAAAAGACCACAGCTTACTTCCTTATAAATTGAATGCTTATCTAAGCATCACCGTTAATTAAACTCATTGCTCTATCATTTCCTTTTTGAGAAAGGTAGGCAAAAGTTTCTTTGGTAGATCTTTCTATTTTAGAAACAAATCCATCCATTTCTAACATAGATACAAAATTATTAATCTCATCTCTATTCGCATGAATTCCAAAATTTCTGGCAATTGATTGTAGAGAATCTCCACTGTTAAGGCATAATCCGATTAGGAACTTTGAATACTTGACTTCTGTTGACATAATTATGATTAGGTTATTTACTCAGTTAAGAAAAAAGGGTAACATTTCAGCATAACAACTTCTAATTGTTATCGTTTTCAACTATTAATACAAAGGTCTACTTCCGCAACCGATTTCGCAAACTTTTATTGTTAATTCTCTGTAAACATATAATGGCATGAAATACAATTCATTAGAAATAAATATGAATTGATTCTAAATAGATCAAAAGAAAGTTATAATAGTTTAATAGTTCTATTATCTTTGCACGTTCATAAAAAATTATCATGAGTAGTATCCGTAATATCGCTATCATCGCCCACGTCGATCATGGCAAGACCACATTAGTAGATAAAATGCTACACGCGGCTCAATTGTTCCGCGAAAATCAAGAAACAGGTGAGTTGATCCTTGATAACAACGACTTAGAGCGTGAAAGAGGAATCACCATCCTTTCTAAAAATGTTGCTATCGAATACAAGGGAGTAAAGGTAAACATCATTGACACTCCTGGTCACGCCGACTTTGGTGGTGAGGTAGAACGTGTATTGAAAATGGCTGATAGTGTATTACTATTAGTTGATGCCTTTGAAGGTCCAATGCCTCAAACTCGTTTTGTATTAGGTAAAGCCCTTTCATTAGGTCTAAAACCAATCGTAGTAATCAACAAAGTTGACAAGCCAAACTGTCGTCCTGACGAAGTTCATGACCAAGTATTTGACTTGTTCTTCAACCTTGACGCTACTGAAGAGCAATTAGAATTCCCAACTTTCTACGGTTCTTCTAAAAATGGCTGGATGAGTGATGACTGGAAAAATGAAACGGATTCAATCGTTCCATTATTAGATGGCATCATTGATCTTGTACCAGAAGCTCCATCTCCAGAAGGTGACCCTCAGTTACAAATCACTTCATTAGACTTCTCTAACTTCGTTGGACGTATCGCTATCGGTCGTTTAACTAGAGGTACTTTAAAAGAGAGATCTTTTGTAGGTTTAGCAAAAGCTGACGGTACAATCAAGAAAGTACATATCAAAGAGCTTCAGACTTTCGAAGGTTTAGGCCGTAAGAAAGTAGAAGAAGTACACGCAGGTGATCTTTGTGCAATTGTTGGTATCGATGATTTCGAAATCGGTGATACAATCACAACTGTAGAAAATCCTGAGCCACTTCCTCGTATGGCTATCGAAGAGCCTACAATGAGTATGTTGTTCATGATTAACAACTCTCCTTTCTTTGGTAAAGAAGGTAAGTTTGTTACTTCTCGTCACTTACGTGATCGTTTATATAAAGAGACTGAAAAGAACTTAGCTTTAAGAATTGAAGCTACAGATTCTGAAGATAGATTTATTGTTTATGGTCGTGGTATTCTTCACTTAGCCGTATTGATTGAAACAATGCGTCGTGAAGGTTACGAACTTCAAGTAGGTCAGCCTCAAGTATTATACAAAGAGATTGACGGCGTGAAGCACGAGCCAATTGAAACATTAGTTATTGACGTTCCTGAGGAGGTTTCTGGTAAGGCAATCGAATTGGCTACTCAACGTAAGGGTGAATTGTTGATCATGGAGCCAAAAGGTGACATGCAACACTTAGAATTCCAAATTCCTTCACGTGGTATCATCGGTTTAAGAAACAACATCTTAACGGCAACTGCTGGTGAAGCAATCATGACTCACCGTTTCAAAGAATACGCTCCTTTCAAAGGTGAAATGTCTACGAAAACTAACGGTGCTATCATCTCTGACCAAACTGGTACTCCTACTGCTTACTCTTTAGATAAGCTTCAGGATAGAGGTGTATTCTTCGTAGATCCTACTGAGGAAATCTATGAAGGTCAAGTAATTGGTGAATTCAACAGACCAATGGATTTAAGAGTAAACGTGATCAAGGGTAAGAAATTAACGAACATGCGTGCTGCAGGTTCAGATGACAACTCTAAGATCGCTCCTAAACGTCAATTCTCTCTAGAAGAATGTATGGAATACATCAGAGAAGACGAATTAGTAGAGGTTACTCCTGAAAATATTCGTATGCGTAAAATCAAATTGAAGTAATTTCTTTTATTGATTTTTGCTTACTAAAAACGGCTTGAAATTTAGTTTTCAAGCCGTTTTTTTATGTAGAAAATATTTTGACGATGGTTTTTGTTGTGGTTCGGCGGGCGGTCACATAGGACCGCCCCTACGGGGTGAACGTGGTCAAATCTATGTGAAATGTTTTCATACCATTTTCACGCATGATTGCTTCATTCTCCTCTCCTATTCCAATAAATTCTAATCCTAAGTTTTGAGCTGTCTTCAAATCCCATAATCCATCTCCTATAGAATAGATTTTATCAAACTGCTCTACTTTGTAGAATTCTTTTGCATTTTCTATCGCTTTGGAAACTATATTTTCTCTTTCGTAAATATTATTTGAAGGTACTAATTGTAAAGGATCATATGTAGCTCCAATCGCTTCTAATTTTAGTTTCGCTGGCTCAAGCAATGATCCTGTGGCATAACAAATACCATAATTCTTATTCTTTTGGAGGTTTTGTATTAATTGGGAAGCCCCTTTAATTTCTTCGATTTTATGTTGATTTATTTCTGAGAAGAGGATGTTCCCAAACTGTGCTTGCACCTCAGCATCAAAAGGCTTTTGTACGTGCTCTTCATAAATTACTTTTGAAATATAAGAATCCGTATGATGCTTATAGGTTTTAAAGTTGAACCCTTCTTCTTTTACCCCAAGTATTTTTAATGCTTTTCTAAAGGCTCCAATATGAATTTCGACAGAATCAGTCAGCGTGCCATCAATATCAAAAACGATTAAGTTCATCTGCAGTTTTGTTGTTTGTCATAAAAAAAGGTGATGAAAAAATTCACCACCTTAAAATTAAGTAAATACTTATAAAATTTAATTGATAAATCGATGTATTGCTTCATTGGCATTATCCTGATATACAGGATTACTAAAACCATTATAGTAAGGACTCTGATCCACCAAAGGTCCTGTCAATACATTTTTCTTACTTGCGTAAAACACTCCACTCTCTAATTTTTCGTTATTGATACTTTGAACAAATCGCTTTGCTCCACTTTCTAAACTATGAGAAAGGCCTAAAAGTGGCATGATGATCGGCATCCCGACATATTTATACATGATTCTTTGTAAGAAAGGCATATCATTAAAACCGTCTGTACCTCGTGTTCCCCCTGGGCTTACACTGATAAATTTTATATTTGGGTACTTTCTTGCCATTGATGACATCCACAATGTGCCACTCAATTTTACCCCTGAATACGCTAATACAGGGTCGAACTTTTTGCCGAAAGCTGAACCATCAAAAAGTGAAGTGAATTCGTCCACACTTGCTTGTTTCAGTTGATACTGCTCCATTCCCATTTTCTTTACTCCTCTTGCCACTTCAGAACTCGCATACAATGCAATATTTTTCAACTTATCATTTTTGATCAATTCATCGACTAAAACAACGTGCCCTAATAAATTGGAAGCGGTAATAGTTGTTACACCATCTTTTGTCGCTTTTTCAGGAGTTTTTCCTCCCAATCCACCAGCATTCATAATTAAAGCATCAATAGAAGTATCTAGCTGTGCTATTGCCTTTTTCACTGAATCAGGTTGAGAAACATCCATAATGATAATTTCAAAGACCTTTCTTCCTGTCAATTCCTCCAATTCTTCTTGAGCAACTTTTGCTTTTTCTAAATTTCTACAAGCCAAATATATTTTCTCAGTGGTATTGATTTTACCTAATTGACGAGCTGTTTCTTTACCGATACCTGCGTTGGCACCTGTGATCATTATTACTTTGTTCATGATTGTATCTATTTTGGGTGAATTAAATTGAGGATGAAAATAAAGGTGTACTAGCTTCCACTTTTTTCTTTTGGAAGAGATAAAAGCCTACAAAACCTAATATGAATTCTAATACAGTCGCTTTGATGACGCTCTCTACAGGCATTCCATCAGAAAGTATACTGATTAGTCTTCCTGAACCGATGGATAAGAAAACGACTGTTGGAATTAAAGTTGAGAGATAAGATAACTTAGAATTGAATGCTCCGGTGATTGTCGTTAATCCAAGAGCGAAAAGGAGAGCGCTATAAGCTCTAGCTTCATTGAGTGCATTTACATTTCCACCAGAAAGGTCTATTCCTCCTGTGGCTTTCATTTCCACGGGCATTACCAATGAAGAAACCCCTATAAATGAAAGTAATAGTCCTGAGAGTACGAGATAACTCTTGATTGTTTTTGATTGTTTCATAACTTCTGTTTGTAATTGTGTAAAACAAAAGTCGATGAAAATTCAGGGAGTGTTTGATCGTTTTAGCTCAAAGATTTCTCATTTTGGTCCAGACGGAAATCAGAGGGTGATTTCCCCACTAAATCCGTAAAATTTCGGTTAAATGTAGCCAAAGAATCGTACCCCACATCATAAGCGACATCAGAAACCCTATCATTTGTATTCTGAAGTAATTCTACTGCTTTCTCGATTTTCTTAGTATTGATATATTTTTTTGGACTTTCTTCAAACACCTCTTTAAACTTTCTTTTAAAAGAAGAAGTGCTCATTTGAGTAAGAGAAGCCAATTCATCCACGGATAAATTGGTATAAAGGTTTTGCTGGATCACTTTTTTAAAGGCTACTTCTGTAGGTTTAAAAATAGCTGAAAGAAAATCCAGTTCATTGGGTGCTTCTGTAGATTTGGATACTAATAAGATAAACTCCTTCAGCTTTGCCTTAATTAAGCTTTCATCTGCTAGTGATGGGTTTTCTAATAGCAGATTGATACTTTCTCTGTAATTCTCTAACAGTTTATCAATCTGAATCTGCTTTACATTATAATCTACTTTATGTGTTGATTGTGTAAAATCAAACTCAAACAGGTCTTTGACAATAGAAGGATATAAAAAGATACCAACAGATTCAATACCGTCATCACAATGCTTTGAATCTTTTACTGGCTCAAAGAAGTAATTTAAACACTTTGCCAACATTCCCTGTTGACGATTCACCTTAAAATAATCATCAGGAGTTCTTACGGCTACTTCCCCTTTGTTGACAAACATAAAACAAGCTTCATTTTCTACGTACTGTTTTAATGTACGATCAAAGCTAGGCATAGAAAGTTTAATAAAAACGGGTTGCCCCTTGTATGTAATATGTTTCTCTTGATATTCCATAGTCAGAAGTTTGAAAATCGATGTACTCCAAAAATATCGAAAAATTAGGTAAACAAAAAGAGGTTACCATTATCATGATAACCTCTCCAACTTAGTATGAAATGAAATGAATTATTACTTATATTTTTAAAATCTTTATTTGTCTCTTTTTGAATTACTTATCCTAATTTAAATAACTTTTGATAAGTATTGATAAGAATAATGAAATATTGAAATAACTTCAACTTCAAATACCATTCTTGTAAAATTTCAAATCTCTTATTCTTACATATATCTTTTACGACATTACAAAGGTAAAGGTTGTTCCTAAGTTTTAACATGTGTTAAAACAAGGATATATAGTCTTTTACACCATAAAACTAACTGCTAAATTGCAGTTAGTGTTTTTTAAAATTGTCAAAATAAAAGTGTAAATATTACAAATTTGACAACCAAATATAGATAACAACCTACAGAAATCACAACATTAAATATTCACTTAATAATAATTTAATTTACAATACACCTCTTATTAAGATACTACAGTTTTCATGCGATATTTGTAAAAGTTACACCTAACGGTTCTTACACCAATAAATGAATACTACTTCAACTTGTTTTAGTACATTTTCACATTTGCTTTGTTCAACAATACAGCACAATGTTATCAGAAATAAGATATTTTTAATTATTTTAACTTTTAAACAATTCATTAACTTAGCTCTATCTTAAAAATAACTGAAGAAGTATTATAATGAGATTACTTTTTTATCCTGTTCTTTATTTTGTCTTTTTGCTACAAGCCTTCTCTTGTAATGCTCAATACTTGCCAAAACATCATTATAAACATGTTGTTGCAGAAAAAGTATTGAATAAAATTGCCATGGCAAAAGGAGATAATAGAACAATTCCTGCATTAAAAATTACCAAAAACAAAAAAAACATAGCCATGTACTTTGCGGGAGAAAAAGAACATTCTATTTGCTTGGACGAGGCTGCGTATGATTTATGCATCACAATGGAAAACGATTCTCTAAGTGCATTGGCATGTGTCATTGGTCATGAATTAGGTCATTATTATGAAGATCATAATGATCACTTTGGCTTCAACGATGAATTCAGAAAACATGATAAAGAAGCAATAGAAGATGTAGCCGATAAATTCAGTCTTTTTTTTGGTGCTGTAGCTGGGTATAATACCCCAAAAGCTTTCCCTGTTATCCTAAATAAAATCTATGAAGCATATGGCAAATCTGATAAACTTTCGGGGTACCCTGATTTAAAAGACAGGCAAAAGATTGTCAAAAATGCTATTAATGAAACCAATGCATTTATTAATATCTATAGGATGGGGCAAAATCTCTATGCAATACATCATTATCAAGAAGCCAAAAACTGCCTAGAATTTATTTTAAACCACTACCCTAGTAAAATTATCCACAATAATATAGGCGTTTGTAACTTGAGTATTTACCTTAACGAAAACAATAATCAAGAAGCTTACCCTTATATTTATCCTTTTGAATTTGATGTGAGAGTAAAACGTATAAACGAACTGCCAACACTTTCAAAAAGAAATCATGATTTTAAATTGATTGACGAAGCTATTCAGTTTTTTAAAGAAGCCATCCACATTGATCCTTACTACGAAACTGCTTATATCAACCTCGCTTGTGCCTATTCGATTCGTGGAAATCAAGATGGTGCTTCAGGCACAATTAATGAACTTCAATTATTCTTAGAAAAAGAAGGAAAAACATTATCTGAAAATGCTTATTTGATGAAAGGAATCAGTAAAGCATTGAATGAAGATTATGTAAATGCTCAAAAAGCTTTTGATCAAGTAACGTCTACTTCTGATATCAATCAATTCAATATTGCAGTTTTAGAAGCAGAAATGAATAAAGAGAGTTCGTATTTTGAGGATTTCAAAAGTTGGGTTTCTAGTTATTTTACTGAAGATGATAATACAATCAATCAAATTATAACCATAAATCCTGATCAAGAATCTATTGATAATACAAAAGTTCCCACTATTGTTCGTGATTCAACTTATAAGAGTATCGACTTGGGAAACTGGGCCTACGTTTATTATAAGGATAATCAAACCTCATTGAACTACATCTACAAAGGAAAAAGCAAAACCATCAAAATGATTATTGCATTGGATAATAATCAGAGCTCAACTTTCAAAGGCATTCAATTCAATGACGACTACCATAAAATTGTCTCATCTCAATATTATGGTTTTCCAACTTTCCGGTGGAATAAGAAACCGCTTTCTATCATTGTTTATGAACATGGTAACATCGGTTTTTTATTAGAAAATGATAAAGTGGTCAATTGGTTTACATGGAGTACAAAAGAATAAAAAATCCCCTTCAAAAAGTAATATTCTTTTAAAAGGGGACTGATCAAGTAAAACTCTATTCTTATGAAAGGCCTTCTATCTGACCGTTTTTAAACATAATTTTATTGGCTTGAGGTTCTTTTGGAAGACCAGGCATTCTCATGATACTGCCTGCTCTAGCTACAATGAAACCTGCACCATTATTGATTAATAAATCTTCAAAATGAATATGAAAACCTCCCGTAGGAGCTCCTAAGATCTTTGCATTATCTGTAAACGAGCTTTGCGTTTTCGCTACGCAAACTGGCAATTCAGACATACCGTACTTCTCTATTCTTTTCAACTTCTTCAAAGCTTTAGAATCCATTTTGATTCCGTCTGCTCTATATATTTTCTTTGCAATTTTATCTAATTTCTCATAGATAGAATCTTCCAAATCATAAGTAAACTGTAAAGGTCCTGATGGATTTGTTTCAATCACGTCTACCACTTTTTGTGCTAAATCAGTAGCTCCTTTACCACCTTTCATAAAGCTGTCGTTCACCGCAAACTCAACACCTTTGTCATTACACCATTTCTCCACAAAGTTCATTTCCTCTGTAGTATCAAAAGCATATTGATTGAAAGTAACAAGTACTGTCTGACCAAAGCCTTGCATATTCTCAATATGTCTTTCAAGGTTTTTCATACCTAGTTTCAGGCCTTCAATATTCGGTAATTTGATGTCATCTAAAGCAACACCACCATGAAGTTTCAATGCTTGTGAAGTAGCGACAATCACTGTTAAATCTGGATTTAGACCTGCTTTTCTACATTTGATATTGAAGAATTTCTCAGCACCCAAATCAGCACCAAAACCTGCTTCAGTAATAGTGTAATCCGCATAATTCATGGCCATTTTTGTAGCCAATACAGAATTACAACCATGAGCAATGTTGGCAAATGGTCCACCGTGAATGAAGGCTGGAGTATTTTCTGTCGTCTGAACCAAGTTCGGGTGAATGGCATCTTTCATCAATACCGCCATAGCACCTTCAACTCCTAAATCTCTCACATAAACAGGATCATTATTATGATCATAGCCTAAATAGATATTACCGATTCTTTCTTGAAGGTCCTCTCTATTTTCAGCTAAACATAAAATAGCCATCAATTCAGATGCAGGTGTAATATCAAACCCTGCCTCGGCAACATCTCCGTTTCCGATACCACCCAAACCTGTAACGATTTGTCTAAGTGCTCTGTCGTTTACATCTAGTACTCTCCTCCAGTTGATTGACTTCAACTGCTTACCAGAAGCTCTTTCAAAATGCTGATGATTATCTACCAAAGCAGAAATCATATTATTGGCTGAAGTAATCGCATGGAAATCACCTGTAAAATGAAGGTTGATATCTTCCATTGGTAATACTTGAGCGTGACCACCTCCAGCCGCGCCGCCTTTCATGCCAAAACAAACACCCAATGAAGGCTCTCTCAATGCAGGAATAGCATTGTGTCCTAACTGTTGTAAACCTAATGCCAAACCTACAGAAGTAGTGGTTTTACCAATTCCGGCCCTTGTAGGAGTGATCGCTGTTACAAGAATGAGTTTCTTCTTGTTATCTCTTTTCTTTTGCAGTAGTTCATAAGGTACTTTAGCCATATAATGACCATAAGGAATCAGATCTTCTTCAGGAATTCCAATACTTTTCCCTACCTCATAAATACGTTTTAAGACGGTTTCTCTAGCGATTTCTATATCGGTTTTCATAGCTCGTCAGGAAAATAATAATATGTTTATAATGCTTAATATGTTTCTCCAACTATAATGTGTGCGTTACATAAGAAAGTTATATGCAGTGAAAAATAACTTTTCTTATCCATTTTTAATCTTACTTTATAACTGTAAATATTACATTATCAGCAAATTAAATAACACTCAAGAATAATTTTCATTGATTGATATGCCAAAATAAGACATATTAATAGTAAATTAAAGTGTTATAAATCACCATCTAACAAAAAACACATAGAATGACGTTGGAATTAATTAACTATAAGAAAACTCAACAAATAGCTTACATCTCATTGAACAGGCCTGAGAAACGCAACGCACTCAACCATCAATTGGTCTCTGAACTTAAGGAAGCCTTAGATGTTATTGAAAATGATAACACTGTAAAAGCTGTAGTACTTACAGGAGAAGGAAAAGCTTTTTGTGCGGGTGCGGATTTATCTTACATCCAAGATCTTCAAAACTTCTCTTATGAGGAAAACTTAGAAGACTCCAACCACTTGAAAGAGTTATTCTTAAAAATCTATTATTATCCAAAAATCATCATAGCGAGTATTCAAGGTGCCGCTATTGCGGGAGGTTGCGGATTGGCTACTGTTTGTGATTTTGCTTTTGCAGAGAGTGGAGCCAAGTTCAGTTATTCAGAAGTGAAGATTGGATTTATCCCTGCCATTGTCAGTATTTTTCTTGTTAGAAAAATTGGCGAAGGAAAAGCGAAACAACTATTGCTGTCTGGACAAGTCATCACTGCTCAGAAAGCATTGGATTATGGACTGATCAACGGTATTACTTCTGCTGAAAATCTAGATGAGGAAGTTTTTGATTTCGCTCAGAAATTGATCTCTGAAACTTCTTTACAAGCCAAAGCAGACACCAAACACCTTATTGCTTCTACTTGGCACCTACCTTTGGAAGAAGCGATGAATCTGGCTGTTGTTTCTAATGCTAAAGCAAGAAGCAATGAAGATTGCAAAAAAGGGATTGCGGCTTTTTTAAATAAAGAAAAAATTGAATGGTAATAAATTTAATTTCAATTACTTAACACATCTTTAGTAAAAGACATTTAATTAAAATAAATATCTTTAAATAGAGTAGTTATGATTAAACACAAATAAGTAACATTGTAACATTATTGTATTGTAAATCTCTTTTAAAACTCACAATGAAATATATTCTTACCCTTATTAGCATTATTTTCTTTTCATTTCAGCTTTTCGCCAAAGGTGGCCCTGAAGTATATAAAAGAATCAGCAGTAGGTATCATAATGGTGAAATAATTATAGCTTACAATACTGTTGACAACCTTCCGAAAACTAATGTTCATCAATTTCATAAAGAAAATCAATTGAACTTTGGAGGGGTTAATGTTGACATTTATGAATCGAATAATGCTACTCTTGCCTACATCAAAATAGGTACTAAAGCAGCATGGACTTATCTACAAGAAGGAGATAATATCAACACAATCATTAGAGAATTGATAGTAGTGACTCATAACAATTAGACAATGAAAAAGGGTGTTGCAAAAACTACAATTGAAATTATGACATCCAATTATTCTAATTTTGCGACACCCCATTTATATTTATCTTATCACTTCCAATTCAGGATAAACTTCTTGTACAATCGAGTAAAATTCATCTATTAAGTTTTGGTCTGTAAAAGCCGAATTCATTGGTTTTTGATCAACTGTTGCCCCTAGTGTTTTCTTCTCTGGAGAACCTAAAATATCTCCGTTTTCTCCTCTCAAACCATCAATAGCACTAACATATTTTTCTGCTGCCTGAAAAGGGCTTTGTGCCATGCCCAACCATTTCATGATGTTAAAGCCAACATTTTCTAAAAACCACCTTTCAAAAGCAGGTTTTGTGGCCAAGCCATTAGTACCGTATGTTAATCCAGGCGTAAACCAGATATATTCTTCACCTTGTTGGGCCTCTTGTGCTAATTTGGCTACAAGAAGGGCACTCATCAATTTAGAGGTTCCCATAGCATTCATATCATGATACTTTTGCCCTTTGAGATTTCCTTCAATATAATCTCTCAATACTTTTGGAGAGTTGAAAGTGGGTTTATCCATCATGCCCGGAATGCCTCTTGCTCCTTCTCCCCCTGCATAAATCACTCTGAAATTTTCTGACAATAAATTTCTTCTTTTTAAGTTTTGAAGAACGATATAGCCACCAATCACATTTTGGAAGATTGTTTTTTCTATTTTCTTACCTTTCCAATGGATGTATTCGAAATCTTTTCCAAAAATAACACCTCCAGACTGCAAGAATACAACATCAATTTTCTGATCAGAAGGTAGTGCACTAACCGCTTTTTCAATAGATTGAGGAGCATTCATATCAAAACCTCCATATGTCTTCAGAGCATCTGCTCCATTATTATTTACAGCTTCCAGTAAGATTTTATCTTTAGCTCCCTTTGCTTTTTCTTCTGTTCTACAAGCCAGTATAATAGTACCATATCCCTTTTCAAATAGAATTTTGGTTGTTTCAAGACCCATTCCACCATTTGCTCCCGTGATGAATACCGTTGTACTTTGTTTCGATTTATTTTTCATAATAGTAATAGCAATTATTGATTTTTGATATTACAAAGTACGGGCATTGAAGAAAGACACTATTGGAATATTGGGTCAATAAACTGGTAAATTAGGTCAACTGAAAGCGAAGGGTACTATAGGCTATATTTTTTCAATGATCATTAATAATTCACTCAACATCATAGCAGTGGCTCCCCATACAGTATGGCCATATACATCAAATGCAGGCGTCTTAAATTTCACACCATTGTCTAAATCAACAATATGTTCCTTATAATTATTTGCATCCTGTAAATGACTGATAGAAGTTTCAACGACTTTATCTACTTCGTATTCATCAATATTATATTGAAAAACATCACTGTAATTGGCCACTACTGGTACTACATGCATATTAGAAGGAGGAATATAAATATCTGAAAGTGTTCCTAAAACCTTGCTTCTTTCCACACAAACTCCAATTTCTTCATAGCACTCTCTAAGTGCCGTTTCAATCAAATCCTCATCTGTATCATCATATTTCCCACCAGGAAAAGCCATTTGTCCACTGTGTACACCATCGTAAGAAGGACGTTGTATTAATGGAAAAATCAATGAATCTTCTTCCTCTTTCAATAAAATTAATACTGCTGCTTTTCGTGCAGTTGTTGGTATTTCAAAAGGAGTTTCATCTTGTCTTTTTAAGGATGACATTCTATCATGTGCGTCACGTCCAGGTTTTGGTTCTGATAGTCTCTGTCTTAATTTATCTTGCCAATCGCTCATCAAATCGCCTTGTTTATTCGTTATAGAGTACCAGAATTGAAATCGAAAATCAATTCATCTTTTCTTTTTTCTGGCACTTAAAAAATTTGTATATGCTTAATTTACAATTTTATTTACAAAAAAAATAGAGCTAAGGATTTCTCCCTAACTCTATTTTTATTGCGTTGAATAATTTATTACTTACCCAAATCAATAATCATTGCTGTTTTTCCTGAAATTGTAAATTCACTTCCAATAGTTACAGACTTACCTGTCAGGATATCTTTTCCTTTTGCATTTCCTTTCAACACTTCAGAGAAACGGTCCGTATTAAACGTTTGCTCATCATTATTGTTATTTAAAATCACAAATACCGTTTCGCTGTCAGTATATCTAGCATAAGCATATACTTCGTTGAATGGTACCCAATGCTTTAACTTGCCTTCTGCAATTGGTTTAGAAGTTCTTCTCCACTGAAGGATCGTACGCATATAGTTAAAGAAATCATTTTCTTTCTTTGTACGGCCTTCCGCAGTGAAAGCATCACGCTTATCTCCTGCCCATCCACCAGGGAAATCTTCTCTCAAATCACCGTGGTTTCCACCTTTAGACATCAAGATCTCAGTTCCGTAGAAAATTTGAGGAATACCTCTTGTTGTCAGTAAGAAAGAAGTCGCCAATTTCATATTAGGAATATCCTTATTGAATACACCAAATGCTCTGTCTACATCATGGTTGTCCATAAAGATTTTGTTTTGGTTAGCATCATCATATAAGAAATCTTCAGTCAATGTCTTATACACTTCAGTGATACTCCAGTTGTTTCTCCATGTTCTATTTAATGCGTCCCAAACTGGGAAGTCAGAAACAGATTTTAATGTAGATACAAAACCATCACGGTTATTTCCGCCAGCTTTCCAGTACGACTCCCAAGTAGCGCCTGGCAACCAAGTTTCACCTACGATGTAGAAATCAGGGTACTCGCTCAACACATACGCTACCCACTCAGACATCATTTCTTTCTTGTTGTAAGGATAAGTATCCATACGAATACCATCGATACCCGCATACTCAATCCACCAAACAGAAGCTTGCATTAAATATTTTGCTAAATAAGGATTACCTTGGTTCAAGTCAGGCATGTGACCGTCAAACCAACCGTCAGTCATGATTTTCTTATCGAAATCAGAAGCATTTGGATCAGATAAAGCCTCACCTTTGTAATTCGTCTTTGTAAATTCTTTCCACTCATGGATCCAATCCTTTGCAGGAAGGTCTTTCATCCAATCATGTCCATTACCAATGTGGTTGAATACAAGGTCCATCACCACTTTCATGTCTCTTTTGTGTGCCTCATCCACCATGTTTTTATACTCAGCGTTAGTACCATGACGGCCATCTGCTTTATAAAAATCAGTGATAGCATAACCGTGGTAAGACCAATCTGGCTGATTGTTTTCCAAGAATGGTGTTAACCAAACTGTAGTTACTCCAAGATCATTTAGATAGTCTAACTTTGATGTAACCCCTGCGATGTCACCACCATGTCTTCCATCTCTGTCTTTACGGTTGGCTTTCTGCGTTAAATCAGCTTGTGAATCATTGTCTGGGTTGCCGTTGGCAAAACGGTCCGGCATGATTAGGTACATTACATCTTTAGAAGTAAGTCCCTGAGCTTTTGTTGAATTATTTCTAGGCTTTAGTTCAAATTCGTATGTCAGTTCTTTTGCTCCTGCTTTAAATTTGATAGGATACTTTCCTGCCTTTGCATTTGCAATATTTAAATTCAAAAATAAGTAATTAGGATTGTCTTGTGTATTCACACTCTCAATACCAATTCCTTCTTCATCAATTTGAACGGATGAAGTTGCAATGTTTTTACCATGAACAATTAATAAAACTGTTTCATTTTTCATACCTGCCCACCAGAATGCAGGTTCAACTGTTGCTAATTTTACGTCACTTGCGGGCTTCATATTAGGAACACTAGCTTGCTTTACAAGTGTTGCCCCCTCCTCTTTCGGAGTACAACTTATTCCCAATATTGAAACTAAAATGGCTACGATGCCAGCTTTTACAATTTTCATACTTACGAGGTTCTGCTATATTAATTTAGAGTAAATTGGACAAAAAATTTCACTTCAAGTGATTTTCAAACATACTCTAATAACAAACATAATTTGATTTATTATTATTAAAAAGTTGAAAACAATTTCAACCGTTTGCATTAAGTAGATTTTTATAAATTTTCCTTATTTTTCAAAGTTTAGTGTTAACAGATTATTATCTTGCTAATTCTAAACATCAATATTCTTCATGAGATCATTTTTTAAAGTTACATTCTTGAATGTACTAATTTTATTTATCTTTTCATTCAATTTTGGATGGGCACAAAATATTCCTGTAAAAACTTGGCGTTCACACCTCAACTTTAGTAATGCCCATTCTGTGGCAATCACAGATAATGAAGTTTTTTGTGCTTCCAATAATGCCCTATTTTCTTATGGAAGAAATAACAGTATCATTACAACTCTTACAAAAGATGATGGATTAAGTGACACCAATATACTTTCATTGGGCTACGCGGCTCCTTCGGACCAGTTGATTGTTCTTTATGCAAATGGAAATCTGGATTTCATAACGGATGATGAGATTGTAAATATGAGAACATTACTCAACACTTCATACCCCAATAAAGCATTTTATGGATTGAGAGTTAACGGCAGATTTTTATATGTCTGTGCCAGTTTTGGTGTAGCAAAAATCAATACTGAGAATTTTACTGTGGAAGAAACTTATGACTTTATTGGACAAAATGGTTCTGAAAACGCAGTCTTTGATATTACATTCAGTTCAGACTCACTCTATATTGCCTCTAATGAAGGGATTAAAAGTGCATCTTCAGATCCCAATGTCAATAAACAAGACTTTAACAACTGGCATTTGATTGTTCCGTTATCCTCTTTCTCTACAAGGTCAGCATTGTGGGCAGGAGACGCTTTATATTACACCAATAACCAAGATAATGCATTAAAGAAATATGAAAACGGCACCTCAACTACCGTTTTCAATTATACCAAGAGTGTATATTTACTTGATTTCTGGAGAGATGATATAACACTTGTAGGAGCAGATGAAATTTACCGTATTGATGAAGAAGATCAGGTTTCAATCTGGTCCGATCCAAAAGTTCCTGCTCCAAGACAGTTACTTGATGATGATGAAGGAAGAGCCTGGGTAGCTGATAATACAAACGGCTTGATTTCCATTTCATCCGATGGAGGTGAAATCCAAGGTTTTGCTCCATCAGGTCCACTATTTCCAGTGACAAGACAAATCATCAATGCCAATGAAAAAATAGTGATGATTCCATCAACTGACGACCCGAACGTTACGGTAGGTAGTTTTTCTATCTTCGAGGACGGACAATGGACCAACTATACCTCTCAAGATAGAACTTCAGTAGTAGCCATTCCTGCTACTGCTCCTTTTTATGGTGTTGCATTTAATGAATTTGATAACACAATCTACTTTGCAAGTAATGGAGATGGTCTTTTAGCCTATAATCTCACAGACGAAAGTTTTGAGGTCATCAAAACACCTTTCTTGCTGGAAGGGAGAACCGATGCAAATTTAAAAAGCCTTTCTTTCGACTTTTTCGGAAATCTATGGACAAGTTCTCAATTTTATATTCACCAAAGAGACACTGAAGGCAAATGGACTCATACCAGAAATTCGAGCATCAATTCCCCAGCTATCACTACTCAAAATTCAACACAAAACGATGTTTGGTTTATCTTAGAAAATAACCGTCTGCTTACTTTTAAAGAAGGAAGCACACGTTTTTTAACCACTGACCAAACAAGTGGCGGGCTTCCTTCCAATGTGGTTTTCACCATTCAAATGGACAACAGTGGAAGTATGTGGATTGGCACTGAAGATGGAAGTGCTGAGTATTTTGGATTCTCGCCTTCAGAAGTCAATGAATTCTCAGTTGCATTACCTCGATATGATGGTTTTCCATTATTAAGAGGGGAAAGAGTATTAAGCTACGGCATAGATGGCGGTAATAGAAAATGGATTGGCACAGGCAACGGCTTATGGTTATTCAGTAAAGACGGCGGGCAATTATTTGAATATTTCACCCAAGAAAATTCTCCAATATTGTCTAATGAAGTAAAAACAATTGGTATACAACCTCAAACGGGTGAGGTCTTTATTGGAACCGACAATGGCACAGTTTCTTACAGGTCTGATGCTACTGAACCTTCAAGATCGATTGATAAAATAAAAGTATTTCCAAGTCCCGTAAGACCGAACTATAATGGTGTTTTAACGATCAATGGATTGGTAGATAATGCTAGCGTAAAAATCACTGACACAGCAGGAAATATTGTTTGGGATGGAAAATCTTATGGAGGTAGTACTTCTTGGAATTTAAGATTGGACAGCGGTACAAAACCTGCGACAGGAGTCTATTTTATATTTGCCACAGACCTTGATGGTGTTGAGAAAAATGTGGGGAAATTTGCAGTAATACGATAGACCTCAAAAAACTAAATATATAGAAAGCTCTTTTCTTTGCATGATTTGTAGAGAAAAGAGCTTTTCACTTTGAATCAATCAAGTAAACAACCATTCTCAAAATACCAATGATTTAGTGAAGCACTACTAAATTTCTGTATGAACTTACTTCCCTTTTGATACTCCTTAGTTATTTTAAAAAATTCATTTTCAATAGCCCAATCATAAATACCAGTTCCAACTGGCATTTCTGTCAAAATACCTGATACTTTAGTATTGCTTATCCACATTTCACCTTCCACGTAAGAATTAAAGATTCCTGCTGGGAAAGTTGCTCCGTTTCCAATAAATACATACACCATATTGCTGATAATTTTTTTAACCTACTGCTTTACTCTATTACTTGTAAACCACTCTCTTGCATTCCAGTCAGGTTGAATACCGCCAACATTTTTTAATTGGAAATTGGGATCGTTAGAATGTAAAATAATAAGGAGGTGATAGCCTCTTATTAATAACTTTCTTGATAATATTGAAAGAGTATCTAGGAGAATATATGCACTATTGGTGTTACTAATAAAGTAATCATCAAAATTTTTAAGTATGATGGCTTTACCACTAAATTCATAATCAATAAAATTTTCAAAATATTCTAAGAACTCTCCCTGACACCCATAGGCATCAAATAAACTTAGATGTTCTGCAATATATTTATATTCATTCTCATTTTTACGATTCAACATTTCAATGGTATAAACCCTATAATTGTTATCTAAATACCACTTGGTATATTCTTCTAAGATATTGGGGTTTAGATGTATTGATATTCCTCCTTCTAACAAAGAATATTCTGCTAAATTAAAATTTTCGTTCATCAAATATTTTTGTTTGCTTTTCTAAAATCAATAAGAGCTACTGTCTTTTATTTATTGGTGTGATAATAGATTGCTTATGTAGAAGCGTAGCCTGCTACGCAATTACTTAATAAAATAAGATTTTGACAACTGTATATCATTGAAGCCCACAAAAAACTTCAAAGTTTATTTTTCACTCATACAAGCGTAGCAAGGCTACGCTTCTACAGAGATTGAATTAGTCATTTATTGACATTTAATACTCCCAATTGGGTTCATTCCAATCCACTAAGAACAATTGATAATTCACTCCTGTTTCAATGATATTACTATATATTTTCTCTTTGCTTAATGTTCTAGAATAAACTACCCTCACTTTTGTTTTGTAACTACCTGAAATTTTATTGGTTGAATATTGGCATAGTTTCAAACAGTTAAAATCTATAAAATGATCAGCATAATAATCATCCCTAATTGCAATATCAATCCATTCCTTTTTTTCCTTATGAAAAACTTGTACTTGAATTAAATACTCATTTAAAGTTTCCCTTTTAATATATTCATGAAACTTTTCTGGGATTAAAATATTTAATTGATTGTTTTCTTTGACTATAGTTAATCTATCATACTCAGTATTTGAACAGGTATCTAAATCTATACCTAGTTTAGCTTTATACTTATCTGATACAACATTCAAGTTTTCATTCTTATTTGAAAACATTGTTTTTTCGAATGAAAGCTTTACATGTTCTCCATCTGCTCTAATAGTTTGAAAATCATTACGATCAATGTATAAGATTGCAATGTACTTGCCATAATTGACTATAAATTCTCCATTTTCATTGACTATGCCTATTCTAGTATTTTGATCTGAATATTTATATTTTCCTGAAAGGCTATAGGTAAAAAAGTAATCCTCTCCTTGAATTACTGCGTTTCCATAATTGAACTTCGATATATATTGGGATACAGTATCTAATTTTATTTCATAGTCTGAGTCTAATAGACCATACTTTCCTGTCCAGGTAATGAGTGTATAACTTTTGGGGTTAATCAAAATATCCTTTAATGAAGATGTTCCATTATATTCAACTTTTCCTTCTCTGTTGATCACTTTGGGTATTGACTTCACAATTACTTTTCCTTTTCCATGCTTAAATGGATAGGCTAAATCTGCTTTCGATTTATAAATACATGTCCCATCTAATGTATAATAAGAATACACATTTTTTCTTCGAAGCAACAAAATGTCTTCCGTGAAACCCATAACTTCATCATAATCGGGTTTAGAAATAACATTTTCATCAAACGTTGCTTCTAATTTATCTCCATTTTGAATTACTTTAATTTGGCTATACACTGAAATACTAGATAAACAAAATGTCCATAGAAAGATGATAAATATAAATTTGATGTTGATCATTTGCTCTTCAAAAAATTGGTAAGGTTAAGTTTGATTATTTTGATAGAATAGCTTCTATATTCACAATTACCATATATTTATCCCGAATAAAAAAATCCCACTTAGATATCTAACCTAAATGGGACTTTTTACTATTTATCATCTAATCACAATATACAAACTCTTCTGAAGGAGCGACTTCGAGTGAAGTGATTTCTACCTCAGTCAGTGGAAATCCAGAAAGTGCAATTCCATCACAAGCTCTTCTTCTCAAACCTGAAGCTCCTAATATAGTTTGACCTCCATCAGGTGATACTGAAATATATCTCCAAGAACCTCTTACAAACTCATTCGTAGGCTTCAAGTAAGCTTCGAAGTTGGTATTGGAGTAAAAAACATATAAAGTATCTTTTGTTTCACTATAAAGTACTTTATCAAAATTCCCTCCTAAAGGTGCAACATCATTAGAACAAGAAACTATGAATGAAATACTTATCAGAATTAATGCTAATCTTCTCATTTTTATTTAGTTTTATATCATACAAAATAAATGAGTTTAATTCACAACAACTTCACAAAAACAGTTAATTAGATTTTTTTCACTAAACAAAAATAAACAGTACATCCACAACTTTTCTACTTATTTGAAGAAACAAATCACTATCATTTTTTGAATAAAAAATCCAAGGTATTTTTACAGCAATAAACCACCTTAAAATTCATTATCATGAGTAAAAAAGTTAGAATGTGTTATCCTTACTTAAAGGAGACCAGTTTTAAGTGCGATTTTGAAGTAGAGACAGATTCTCTTGCAAGTCATATTGGTTATGCTTACTCCAAAGCAGGTCAATTTCCTGAAATGAAAAAGGAATTAATCTGGCTTTGTGAAATGGCTTATCATGTCAATGGATCAATTAGAGGAAACTTGGCTGTTACATCAGAAGATATTGATAGAGCTATTGGTATTCATGATAAATATCAAGCAATGGTAGAAAAAGAAACCAAAATGTTCAGCCTTCCTTTGGGGACTGAGTTATCTGGTATATTGAATCTTTGTCGTTCAAAAAGTAAAAGTTCTACTAGATGGGCTTACAAAATTGCTAAATTTGAGGACGTAAAAGTTGATGGCCTTGTCCCTGATTTATTGAACACAATGGCTAATATCTTCTTTGTAATGTCTGTGTATGTGAATAAAATGGCAGATTTGGAAACGATTGAATTTGTCTCCAAAAGTTATGATGTTCGCTATTTTGATTAAACTATAAGGATTAAAATTTGCACCCACTTTTATCAATTATCATCATTAACCATGATACTTTAGAAATTACCCTGAAATGTCTAAAGCATCTTGAAGAGGCATTGTTGAATGTTACTTTTCAAGCTGAAATTATTGTGATTGATAATTCTGAAAACTCCAATGATAAAGCTGTATTTTGCTCCTCATTTCCTCAGGTCTTATACCATCAAATAGAAAATGAAGGTTTTGGAAGAGCTAATAACTATGGAGCAAAAGAGGCAAAAGGGAAGTATTTAGCATTTGTCAATAGTGATCTTTTCATTACCCATAATTTACTAAAAGATCATGTACAGTACCTGGAAAATGAGGAAATAGATGTTGTCAGCGTTTCACAAATCGATGATCAAGGGCAACCGCTTGCTTTTCCATATTATTTCTTCCATCAAACAGACAGTATTTTGGATTATTTTCTTCAGAGTCCATTCTGTTTTAAATTACTAGGACCAAGGAAGCTACATAGTATCACATCACTTTCAGGTGCTTATTTTATAATGAAAAAAGCCTTGTATGAAGATATTCAAGGATTTGATCCTGACTTTTTTTTATACGCTGAAGATATTGAGCTTTTCACCCACCGCTTAAAGGGTCGAAAATTCTATCTTGACACAAAAAATCAAGTCATTCATAATACCAATAGCAGCTCCAAAAGCAGTCGAAATACTTTTATTCAAATGTACCTTTCTGAAGCATTGAAATGGTACAAATACGGCTATTTAAAGTATCTTCTTTATGTTGTACTTACTTATGCAGTCTACCTTCCTCAATGGCTGATACTTTCATTACTGCCCTTTGAAGGAAAGGAGTATAATCAACAGTTGGTGAAAACGCATTGGGTATTGCTTCCGTTTCTACTTTTTACCATACCGCGATTTTCTAACCGTTATGGAAGTCGTCAAAAGCCTTTGAGATATAATGAGTAGAAAGATAATTCATATTGATATGGATGCTTTTTTTGCTTCCATTGAGCAAAGAGATTTTCCTCACCTCAGAGGGAAACCCGTTGCTGTAGGCGGAAGTAGAGAAAGAGGAGTTGTAGCGGCTGCAAGTTATGAAGCTCGAAAGTTTGGTGTCAGGTCAGCTATGCCTTCTTCTTTGGCGTATAGAAAATGTCCTCAAATCATCTTTACAAAGTCTAGGTTTCATGTCTACAAAGCAGTATCTGAACAAATCAGAAAAATATTTTACGAATATACAGACCTTGTTGAACCTTTATCTTTAGATGAGGCGTATTTGGACGTCACTGAAAACAAAAAGGGTATTGCCTCTGCTATTCAAGTGGCGGAAGAAATAAGAAAAAAAATTAGTGATACGTTGAATTTAACTGCAAGTGCAGGTGTCTCTTATAATAAGTTTTTAGCCAAAACAGCTTCAGATATCAATAAACCCAATGGATTGGCGGTTATATTACCTGATGAAGCCATAGCATTTTTAGAGAAACTTCAGATCGATCGTTTTTATGGAATTGGCAACGTTACCGCCGAAAAGATGAAAAAACTAGGTATTTTCAAAGGAAGTGACCTAAAAAAGTGGCCTTTGGAACACCTTACTGACACATTTGGGAAAAGTGGAAAGTTTTACTATCATATTGTGAGAGGTATCGACAATAGAAAAGTAAAACCTTCTCGTGAAAGAAAATCGATAGGTGCCGAACGCACCTTCTCTAAAGACATAGCAGATGTGGGCACAATGAAAAAGCACTTAAATAGAATTGCTGAGATTCTTTGGAATAGAATCACAAATGCTAATAAGTACGGTAAAACTTTGACTGTAAAAGTAAAGCTTCACAATTTTGAATCGCATACCAAAAGTAAGACCTTTGAAAAAAGAATTAGTAATTATAACTTTTTATTACAAGAGTCTTATCACCTTTTAGATGAACTTGAGCCACAGAAGTTCAATGTAAGATTATTAGGGATAAGTGTCAGTAATTTTAGTAGTAATGATGATGAACAACAGAGTTCACATGAGCAGTTGAAACTTTTTTAATACTCTAATTTAAATAAAAGCTAACTACAACAAACGCTAAAAAATAACCTAACAGTAATCCTAAAAATAATCCTAAACCAAAGTAGCTATGACTTGTCAACAACTTTTTAATTTGATGTACCATAGTCAGTCACGTTTAATTACAATTATTTACATATATTTACAAATATAATACTTTTAAACACTTAACAAAATTTAATTCTATAATTAAATTGTACAATCAAGGTTGTAAACTTTACTATTACGCTTCTTTGTGAACGTTTAATCATTTATAAATAAGAATATTTTTCAAATACACACTTAAAATATTCATTACCAATTAAATAAGAATATGAAAAATAACATTATCCCGTTCTATATTTTTATGCTGTTTTTTCTTCTTAGTAATACAATAAATGCTCAAAACCTAGTAGGGCCCTGGAAGGGAGAACTCGAAATTCCAACTGGAAAACTGACTGTTATTTTTCATATTAAACATGATAATAACAAATTTTCAGGTACAATGGATGTTCCAGAACAAGGAGGAAAAGGTATTCCAATACACAGCATCAAATACCAGAATCCATTTTTAACTATTGAACTTCCTAACCTTGGTATTAAGTACGTAGGCAATGTGTTAGATGACGATAATATAGAAGGAACATTTCAACAAGCTGGCGCCTCTCTTCCACTTCATTTAAAGAAAAGCCTTGATGTTATTCTTGAAAAACCAAAACCACAGGAACCTCAAGCTCCTTTTCCTTATATTTCGACTAATGTCACTTTCCAAAATGGAAATATCACCCTTAGTGGTACACTCACTAGACCCAAAGAAAATAAAAAATACTCTGCCGTAATTCTTATTTCAGGGAGTGGCCCTCAAGATAGAAATCAAGAAATACTAGGACATAAACCTTTTCTATTACTTGCAGATCAATTGACAAGAAGTGGTTTTGCTGTATTGAGATTTGACGATAGAGGCACCGCAAAATCTACTGGTGATTTTTCAAGTGCTACAACGTACGATTTTGCCAATGATGTAGTGGAAGCATTTCATTTCCTTGAAAAAAGAGTGGATATTGATCCCCAACGAATTGGACTTCTAGGACATAGTGAAGGTGGGATAAAAGCAGCAATTGCATCAAACAAAGTTCCTGCAGGTTTCATGATTCTGATGGCGAGCCCGGGTGTAAAAGGTAAAGATTTAATGCTTTTACAAAAGAAAATAATAGAAGAGAAAAGTAAAGTTCCTCCTACCATAATTGCTCAAAATCAAAAAATGTTTGGTGAAGCTTATGATATGATCATTAGAAAAGAACAACCTCTTGATGACCGCTTAAAAGAATATTTCAAACATCAGTTAAATGCTCAAGTTAGTGATCAACAAATACACAATATTGTACAATCACTTTCCAGCCCCTGGTTTACGGAATTTATAAGACTTGATCCCGCTACATATTTCCAAAATGTAAAATGTCCTGTCTTAGCATTAAATGGATCGAAGGATGTGCAGGTTATTGCTTCTCAAAACTTACCTGCGATAGAAAAGGCACTTCAAAAAGCAGGAAATAAAGATTATAAAATAATGGAGCTACAAGGGCTCAATCATCTTTTTCAAGACTGTGAAACAGGTCTGCCTAATGAATATGGAAAAATTGAACAGACGTTATCTCCTCTCCTTTTGGATGAAATCAAAAAATGGATTGTTTTTAAAACAGAGCAATAAAGTAATACGAAAATAGTCTAAGCTTTTGAAAGCATTGATTGTGCTACTTTCTTATCCGTATGAAGTTGTTCGATCAATGCTTCCACACCATCAAACTTCATTTCATCACGGATATGATCAATAAATTCAACTTTAACCTTTTGATCATAGATATCCGATGAAAAATCAAAAATATTGACTTCAATTGTCTGCTGAATGCCTTCTGTAACCGTAGGACGCCTTCCAATATTCATCATACCATTGTGCCACACTTCATCCACTAAAATTCGTACGACATAAACGCCTGATTTGGGAAGTAATTTGAATTGGTCTTGAAGCTGAATATTTGCAGTAGGGAAACCGATCTTTCTGCCAATCTTATTTCCTCCAACAACAGTTCCTTCAAAGCTATAATTATAGCATAAGTATTTGCTTGCTAACTGAACGTCTCCCGCTTCCAATAAAGCTTGACGAATGGCAGTTGAACTTACTGCGGCATTTTCTATTTCTTGTTTAGTGATTTCCTCTACTTCAAAACCAAATTGATCTTGATGCGTTTTCAGGTATTCGAAGCCTCCTTCACGGTTTCTACCAAAGCGATGATCATAACCGATCACTAATTTTGTAGTATTGATTTTTTCAATCAATATTTTCCTCACAAAGTCCATAGAAGTCATTTGAGAGAACTCAGCATTGAACTCTATTACAATCAGATGATCAATACCTTCCAACTTCAAGCGTTCAATTTTCTCATCAAGGTTGGTCAATAATTTCAGCGATTTTTTAGCTTCCTCTGGTTGAATCGTAAACCTTGGGTGAGGCCAGAAAGTAATTAATACCGTTTCTGACTGATCTTCTTTTGCCACCGCTCTAAGGTGTGCCAAGATCTGCTGGTGTCCGTAGTGCACACCATCAAAAGTACCACTTGTTACTGTTGCCCTCTTTAAAGGGGTGAAATTTTCTATACCGTAATGTACTTTCATTCAAAAATCGCTGTTATCAATTACAAGCACAAAAGTAATTATATAAGTACCAAATCAAAATTAATAAGTACATGGAAAAAAGAAAAGGGATAATTTTAGGTTGTTATTTTTTATTCTAATCGAGGCAGATTTGCAGAGCATAGCCGTAGCTAAGTGATAAAAATCTAACGAAGAGTAGGATAAAAAAGATAAGATAAAATAGCCGTTTACTCTATTCCAGGTACTTACTCCAAAAGAAATAAAGGAATAGGTTGCCCTACTCCTTTATTTCTTGTCTGTTTCTCCAGTCTCTGATGACTTCAATCCATTCATCTACTGACTTGGCGTCTTTCACATCATACTCTCCGATTTTTGTTCTTCGAAGACCTGACATATAAGCTCCAACTCCTAAAGCTTCTCCAAAGTCCCTTACAAAACTTCTAACGTAAGTTCCCTTTGAGCAAACCATTCTAAATTGGATTTTTGGAAAGTCGATGGAAGTAATCTCTAACTCTTTTATTTCAATTTCACGAGGGTCAATTTTCACTTCCTTCCCTTTTCGAGCATGCTTGTATACTCTCACCCCGTCTACTTTGATAGCAGAGTGCATAGGCGGAACTTGCATAATCTTACCTGTGAATTGAGGCAATAGATCGTGAACGTCCTTTTCAGTGATGTGACTGAAATCTACTTCGTTCTCTACTTCAGTTTCCAAATCAACAGAAGGTGTAGTGGCTCCAATCACCATTTCCCCTTCATATTCTTTGATTTTTCCCTGAATCTGATCTATTGTTTTTGTCTTCTTTCCTGTACACAATATTAAAAGCCCTGTAGCCAAAGGATCCAAAGTACCTGCATGCCCTACTTTCTTCACCTTCATTTCCCAGCGTA
Organism: Flammeovirga sp. SJP92; assembly: GCF_001583495.1. Taxonomy (GTDB): domain Bacteria; phylum Bacteroidota; class Bacteroidia; order Cytophagales; family Flammeovirgaceae; genus Flammeovirga. Next base: position 474,390 of record NZ_LQAQ01000061.1, read on the forward strand.
ACTTTTTCACTACACCAAAGGAAGTCCATTCCAATGGCTTATCCACCAATACAGTTTCTCCTGCTACAAAATCAAAATCCTGCATACGTTTATATCTTAATTAAGAATAGAATAGATGATTGCGATAGTACCTACACATGCACACCAAATAGAGAAATACATCAATTTAGATTTCTTTACTAGTGAAATCATCCATGTACAAGCCACCATACCTGTAACGAAAGCAGCCACAAAACCTACTGTCATTGGAACTACTTCGAAAGTTGATGAAAATGCACCATCTAAAATATCTTTAGCAATTTTACCAAAAATTAAAGGCACAACCATCAAGAATGAAAAACGTGCTGATTTTTCTCTATCAATACCTAAAAGTACTGAAGTAGAAATTGTAGCACCTGATCTTGAAATACCTGGTAAAATGGCAATTGCTTGCGCAATACCAATAATGATTGCTTCTTTATATCCTACACTCTTAGACGTGTTTTTTGCTTTATCCGCTAAAATGAGAAGTACAGCTGTAACCAGCAACATACACCCAACTAATAAAACTGCACCTCCAAAAAGTTGTTCAATCTGATCATTTAAAAATACACCGACAAAAGCGGCTGGAATCATTGAAAGAATAATCTTGATAGAGAACTGAGTTTGCTCATTCCATTTGAACTGGAACAAACCTTTTAAGATCTCTAATATATCTTTCCTAAAAATAACCACTGTAGACAATGCCGTTGCAAAATGAAGTACTACAGTCATCATCATACTTTCTTCTGCGACACTAGTGTCCCCAAGTATTACCTTTGCAAGCTCTAAATGACCACTACTACTTACTGGTAGAAACTCCGTTAGACCTTGGATAATACCAAGAACAATGGCTTCAAAAATATTCATTGATAATTTAAATTAAATATGGTTTTAGTCTGTTTATTTCAGTTTTTCTTCTGATTTAGGGTTGGCAAGGATAGCATAAAAGTTTAAACCAAAACCGCTCATTACGATGATTGGTCCCACTGTTAAGCCTAAAACACCGAATCCCATTGGTTCTGAATCCAATGACATTACAAAAAAGCCTGCAGCAATTAACAGGATACCGAAAAGCATCCACTTGTAATTCTTCTTTCCAAATGCTAAGTGTTCTTTATTATTGCTCATGAATATTGTGATTTCATTTTGTGTATAATCCACAAAGTTAATAGTTCAGTCAAATTATTTACTATTTCATAAATAGTATATTAAAAAATTCATTCAGTTTACATCGTAGTTTAATATCCATTAAGGACTTTGATTAGCTCAAACCTCCAGAAAACGGAGCAGGCTCTATCAATACTACTTTTTCCTTATCTACCACAACTAGCCCAGCTGGGTCTCCCTTCCTCTTTCTTACAAACTTTTTAGGAGTATAAATCACAGGACAAAGTGTGTCTGTTTTTCTTTGTGAGTAATAAGCAGCAACTGAAGCTGCTTTTTCAATTACATCAACAGGGAAATTAGGTTGTTTCGATTTCCATTTCACCACTACATGTGATCCTGCTACATCTCTAGCGTGCAACCACAAATCTCTTTTGTGAGCATAACGCTGTGTCAGCAAATCGTTATTGACCGCATTTTTGCCTACCCAAATTTCAAAACCTTTATACTCAAACTTTCTAAATGGAAAAATAGGCTCATTCTTCTGTAATTTTTGCAGAGAGTTTGCCTTGATGTACTTTCTGATTTCACGCACCATCTCAAATTGATCTAATGCGTCTCTATGTACCTTCAACTCCTCCATCTCCTGTTCCTTCTGCTGAATGTTGCCTTCGAGATTCTTTACTTCCAGCTTCTGATTTTTCGCTTTTCGGTAGTAAGTCTCAGCATTTTTCTGTGGAGTTAATAATTCATTCAAGTTAATTTTTATATCCTCTTCATTATAAAAATCAAACAATGTCACCTTCTTAGTTCTTGGAGGAATATTATGAAGGTTGGCCATTATAATATTGGCTATCTCTTCAAATCGAGCTTTTTCAGTCAACTCTTCATACCTCGCATAATGCTTCTTCAAGTAACTTTTAGATTGCTTTAATCGTTTATCTATTTCCTTTAAAAGTGGCCCTTTCTCTCTTTCTACAAAATACCTTTTTGAAAATCTATAATAGAATTCATTAGCTGCTTCTATAGGATGATCTGACTCCAACAATGTCTCTGCATCTTCCAGCTGGAATAATAAAAACTGTACTTGCTCATCCTTTTCTTCCACAAAATAACGTGGAGACTCCAACTTCTTTACTAAATCAGAAAGTCTTGTCCATTGCTCATCAAGAGATAAGTCATTAAAACCTTGAGATTCCAAATAAGCATTCGCTTCACGTCCTAAAGTTGGATAAGTCGCTTTTATTCCTCCATCAAAAAACGCTTCCTTGGATTGATCAATCTCTCTATCCAAAGCATTAATTTCCATATTCTGGTCTTCAATATGCCTTTTCTGGAAAATGGAATGCACCTCGCCTTCATGTATCAAAAGAATATTGGACCTATTGCCATACATTTTAAATAAAAGCCCCCAGTCATTAGTCATTTTGATCAAAAAGGCCCTTTCATTATCATATTGAATAATATCTTCAACTTCTTGGTCTATTGCATCTTTAAACAAATCAATGCTGTTGACCTTCTTTCTTTGATAATCTAATGGGAAAGTGAGTAAATTAAAATTAGGAATCAGTGATGCTCTTATCCATTGCTCTTGTACGCCTTTATAAAAACCAATCATCAGTTCGTCTTTACTCTGGCTAAAACAAGCCCCAAGGGTCATCCCTACCAATCTTTCTTTTAATGCCTGACTCAGCTGTCTGAGGAAATAATAATTATTGAACATCGTATCTTATATCCTCCCCCAATCCGCTGATCAGTGTTGGATTTTATATTAAATTCTTTCTTCTAGATATAGTACTTAGACAAAATTAGTTATCAATTATTTTTGACTTAATACTTACTTATTTTTTTCAATACAAAAAAACGCATATAAATGATATAAAAAAAGCCCCAAGAACGAAGCTTGAGGCTTTAAGTATTAAAATTCAACTATTATGGTTTTTGATAAATTTTTTCTGCATTTCTATAACCGTTAGAACTCTGATACCAATCAGGGTAATTATGGCCATTAGATTCCCCCCAATTCTGAAAGTGATTATAGGCATCAGTCACTTCAATTCCTTCAAAAGGATAATCGAACTTATTTGCCACTACATTAATTGCCCATGGGTGATTAGCTGATGTTTTATAATAAAAACCTGCAGTCCCATTGGTTGCATCATCATAAGTTCCAAAGTAAGCAGAATTAGCTAATTCCGTTGGCGGTTGATTTGGCATGTGTACCTCTCTTCCTCTGTCTTGATCTACAAAAATAAATGGATTAGGATAATCGGAGAAAGTAGAATTTAATATCTGTCCAGAATTCAGAATCATAGAAACTGTAAACTGATGCGGTGTCACATAATTTCCTGTGGGTTTGACATTCACCAAAATATCACTTGAACTCATCAGAGAATAAGCATCTTCAAAAAAGATCACCGAAGCGTTCGTATTACCAACTTCAGTCCCATTTGCACCTACAGCTACTACACCTTGATCTAAAACTTGCCCTGATATTGTACTGACTGCGGCAGCATTGAAAGGGAATTCAATTCCAAACCCATTATGATAATGCCCTCCAATAGCATAGAGCTCACTTTGCATAATGATATCTTTAATGTAATAGTTTGTATTGACTACCTTTTTAAAGTTGACACCTATGACTACATCATTGAAATCATAATCACCCTTTTCCGGCCACATGTCTTCAAAACCGTATGTAGAATAATTTGTCCTGTTGTTGATATAAATATCATAGGCACGCTCTGGGTCTTCCGGATATTCTTCTTCATGATCATAGGCTCCATCATTATCAGTATCCGTTGCCATTGTAATTTCTCCAATATCTGTAAGGTCAAAAGCAAAAGGATTACTCGTCAAATAGAACATACAGTCATTAAAGTCATTGTCTCCACTAGGTCTAGAAATGTCTTCAAAACCTAAAAGTACCACTTCTCTTTCCACATCACTAAGTGCTACCATGTGCTGTTGGAAACCTTCAGGTGAATTTGTATTCAGTAAATAGTTACTGTACTTCACTTGATTACGGTAAGTAGCTTCTGAAGTACTGCCATTCCAACCATTAGGTATCAACACCCAACCAATAGAGGTGTTAGCATCAAAAGTACCCAAGTAGACCTTGTGTCCAGTTTCCAATTCACCTCCTGAATGTAAAAATGATACATTAGGAAATACCATTTTTATACTATCAATATCATCTGTAGAGGAAGGAGGGTTACCCGTTGTGTAGGTGTAATACCCTAGAGAGTTTCTCCAGCCTGCACCCTCATGTACAAAAGTGATCCAAACATCAGAAGAATCTGTGATTTTGGTATCGTAGTTTACATTGACAAGGTAATCAGGATTGTAAGTAGGGACAGGTCTTCTTTCTGGTAATGACGCATCAATATCATCTAATAAATCTTGAGGTACAGTATCAGGATCCGTAAGGTAGTTAGGTAAACCTTGCGAATTCCAGCCTCCATATACGTCATAAAGTGTTCCACTGTAATTTGTTCTTGAAGAAGAACTCAACTCATTATCAAGAGTGTTATCATAAACTGAATTATCATCTACTGTCAAACGATTTAGACCAGGCTGTACATCAAATTCATAAAACTGAGGGATACCAGTTTTATTGACTTTGATATATACTTTGGTCAATCCTTTATTTAAATTAAAAGTTGAAGTGAATGGATCTTTTCCATTCAGTGCCACTCTACTGATCAGTGTTCCTTCATCAAAAGAATCAGATGTGTAAATTTCTATTGGCAAATTGGATTCCGTATAATCCTGGTGAACTGAGAATAGAAAGTTTGCGTTTGTGGAGTAATCAAATGAAGGATCCACTTGAATGGCTTCAAAGCCCTCTTCTTCAGAAGGGACATCATGTGTCGTTTCATTTTCCTTCTGACATGAAATACATAAGAAAGTAAACGAAAAAATAAGTAAGAGTAATTGTTTCATGATTGGATGGTTAACAAAATTATACTTGTATAACCATCAGCAATTCAAGAAAAGTTCTGCATTAACAACATTTTTTTATTTATTGAAACATTCTAATATTTTCCTTCACTTAATCCACGCGAGCTTTTATAAGCTTAAGTTCTGGTTGTCCGGCATCTATCCAGCAAGTATACCAGAAAGACGCAATTCTTTGAACCGCCAATTGCATCCTCATTTCAACCATACCGCCCAATTTTTCATGATAAGCTCTTGCATATTCCTCTGAAGCCTGCACCTCCAATCTTCTTCCTCTCCTTTTTATTGTCATCCCAGAGCCCGAAGGCATTTGTTTAACTATTTCCTTCTCATCCTTCAACACTTTATCAACTAAAGCATGGGATTCTCTCATCGTTTTCCATACAGTTTCTTTGATATCTTCAATATAATAAGGCTCCAAATCTGAGAAAGAGTAGTAATTCCCAAAATGCTCTGGCAAGGTTGATTCCCAAAAAGAATGAATACCAATCTGACCTGTCAACTGCCCATTATAGTTTTCGGTGGTATGCAATGGCACATGAAGGTCTGCAATATAATGTCCCACCTCACTAGAATACTTAATAATCAACTTTTCATTTTTTTCTTCAAAAGCCTTTCTCAGCATATAATAATAGCGGATTATATTCCATGGAGCCTCCCCATTTTCTATTAAGTGCTGTTCCCCGTAACGTAACAAAGCTTCATCATAAGTCATGGTTTTCAGGAGTATAGAATCAGAATAGTGTTCTATATCTATATAGTGTCTCCCTCCTTCACGTTCTAACAAGCCTCTGCGTTGATCGGGCCTGACTGCTCCTTTTTTAATTTCTGAAAGCTGGCTTCTGTAAAATGGAAATAACTCTGAAGGAAGAATCAATACCGCTTCCGTATTGATTGTAACATGTGCATAAAATCCCCAGAACAGGATCGAAATAGTTTGTAATAGCATTATCGTTAAGTCTTTGTTTGCATTCAATTTCAGCATAAAGATCTACTTATACAAGGCCTATAAATATGACAAAATCAACTATTTTTCATTTTTGTTTAATCATTTATAATTTTTATTAAACAAAATTTTGATAATAAATTTTTAACCTCTATTATTGTTTAAACAAATCACCAAAACATTAAACATAATTATGACAGCAGTAGAATTTAACAATCACATACAGTTTTTAATACCTTCATTGGAACCATTTGCAATGAAGCTCACAAAGGATCACTCAAACGCAAAAGACTTAATCCAAGAAACAATGTTGAAGGCATTTTCGAACAAAGAGAAGTTTACTACAGGTTCAAATTTGAAAGCTTGGGTATTTACAATCATGAAAAATACTTTCTTGACAGATTACCAAAAAACATCTAGAAGAAAGACTTTTATTGACACTACTGATAATTTACACTTCATCAATAGCACAAACATCCAGCAGAAAAATGATGCTTACAGCAACTTTGCAATGGATGATATACAAGAAGCAATTGAAGATTTGGATGAGATTTACAAAAGACCTTTTGTAATGTATTTCAGAGGATTCAAATACCATGAGATTTCAGAACGTTTAAACATTCCAATCGGTACAGTTAAAAACAGAATATTTTTAGCTAGAAAGGAGTTAAAACAGATTTTAAAAGTATACGAGCTTTAGTCTTTGAATTAAATTGATTTTATAAGCTAAATCGGACAAGTAAAATCGCTCTTTTAATTGATATAAATTGATAAATTTGCGTCATGTTAAAAGAAGAGTTTTACAACCTTGGCATACACGCTTACTCTGGAGCAATGAGAGTAGCTGCCTTACTAAATCCTAAAGCAAAATTATTTGTGGAAGGAAGAAAAAATTTAATTCAGAAGATACAAGATGATTTCTCAAATAACAATAAAGCTGTTGCTTGGTTTCATTGCGCGTCTTTAGGAGAGTTTGAACAAGGAAGACCTGTCATTGAAGCATTCAAGCAACAGTTTCCAGACTACATCATTGTATTGACCTTCTATTCCCCAAGTGGGTATGAAGTTCAAAAAAACTACGAATACGCTGATTACATTTACTATTTACCAATAGATTCCAAAACCAATACCTCAAACTTTGTAAAGTATATACAGCCAAAAATTGCATTTTTTGTAAAATATGAATTTTGGCACAATTACCTAAAAGAGCTAAAAAAGATAAACGCCACCATTATTTCTTTCTCAACCATTTTCAGAAGCAACCAAGCTTTCTTTAAGAGCAAAGGTGGTTTTCAACAAAACATGTTGAAACAATTTGATTATTTTTTCACTCAAGATCAAAACTCTTACAACCTGCTATCTTCTATCAACATCAACAACAAAGTAATAGCAGGAGATACAAGATTTGACCGTGTAGCCGAAATATGCCAAAAACCTCTTTCTATAGAAGTTGCGGAAGCCTTTAGTAAAGATACTTTTACAATGGTAGTAGGCAGTAGCTGGCCAAGAGATATACAGGCACTTAGGAAAGTTGCCAACAACATCGACAATTTAAAGTTAATTGTTGCCCCCCACGAAATTTCAGATAAAAAAATCGATGAAATATTTGAGACCTTCTCTTCAAAAAAGGGCATTAAATACTCAAATAGTACATTAGAGAACATTAAAGATAAAAAACTATTGATCATAGATAATGTCGGTATGTTATCATCGTTATATCAGTATGCAGACATTGCATATGTAGGCGGTGCTTTTGGAGAAGGACTTCATAATATACTTGAACCTGCTACGTTTGGGATTCCTGTTTTATTCGGAAAAGAATATTCAAAATTCAACGAAGCTATTCAACTTGTTGAAAGACAAGGTGCTTTTAATTTACAAAACGAAGAAGAATGTTTTAATAAAGTTGAACAATTAATCAGTGACAAAAAATTTCGTTTACAAACAGGAAATATTACAAAAAAGTACGTTGAAGAAAACTTGGGAAGCACCAAGAAAATCATTGACTTTTGTAAAGAGGTCTTGTAAAAAATTCAATAAAATAAGGTATTTTTGCATTCTAAGTTGAATTCGTTCCTTATTTAAATAATTTAATTTACCTTCTTTATCACTCAATGGCAAAAAAGAAAAGTACATCAAAAAAGAAAAAACAAGTCGAAAAAGTTGAAGTAGAAAAGTTTGAAGGCTTAGTCACTAAATCAACGGGACTTTGGTACACTGTCATTGACTGTGAGACAAAAAAAAGCTATCAAGGACGCTTGAGAGGCAAATTAAAATTGAAAGGAATGAAATTGACCAACCCAATTGCGGTTGGTGACTTAATAGAATACTCTCTTGAAGACGAAATTGAAAATACCGTAATTATCCATGATATTCTTACTAGGAAAAATGTCATTTTAAGACAATCGACTAGAAAAAAATATCATGGACATGTTATCGCCGCAAATATAGATCAAGCTATTCTTATAGCTACTCTAGCATTGCCGAAAACTTCTTTAGGGTTTATCGACCGTTTTTTGGTTGCCGCGGAATCTTACAATGTTCCTACTTACATCGCATTCAATAAAGATGACTTATTGGACGATGAAAGCAGAGCATATTTAGATGATTTAAAAAGTATTTATGAACCTCTAGGTTACAAGTGTATTCGAATTTCCGCACTGGAAAACAGCAACTTAGATGAGATCAAGTCAATCATTCAAGATAAAACATCTCTTCTTGTTGGACACTCCGGAGTTGGAAAGTCAACACTATTAAATAATTTGGCATCAAATGTGCACCAAAGAACGGACGAAGTCTCCCTTTATGCCAATAAGGGGAAACATACTACAACATTTGCCGAAATGTTTGAATTAAAAGACCATAATGGTCATTTAATAGATACACCCGGTATTAAAGAATTAGGAATTATGGGAATTGAAGAAAATGAATTAGGTCACTTTTTCCCAGAAATTCGTGAAGTGATGCATGACTGCAAATACAACAACTGTACTCATACTCATGAACCGCATTGTAGAGTACTTGAACTTGTTGATGAAGGCGTAATTGCAGCCTCTCGATATCTTAGCTATCTGAGTATGTTAGAGGGAGACGATAACAGAAAATAATACAAAAAAAATTGTGATCTATTATCTTATGGGCAATCATCTGAAACTCCAAAGATAATATCTGTTGAAACTATACAAATTATGAGAGAAATACTCGTTGAAAAAATCATCACACCAGAATCGACTCTTATCGATTTCTTAATTTATGACAGACAAAAAAAGACACTTCAAGTTACCTATAAGCGAGGAAAGCACGCAGGTAAAAGTAAGGTCTATAGAAATTTCCCCGCAGACTCTTTTGATATGATCATTACAGCTCCTTCAAAAGGAAAATCTCTACTAAGAGAACTAAAGAGATACAAGCAAGAAGAGAAATCTTTCTTCAGTTTTTTTAAGAACATCTTCTCCTCTGGTGACAAAATACCTTACTAAGGGTAGAAGAACATGACCACTACAACTACTACACTATAATTTTAACCCAAGAATTGTAATATCATCTATTTGCTCAGCTTTTCCTTTCCACTTTAAATAATAATCATTAAGCCATTTTTTCTGATCGCTTAATTGATTAATAGCTGATAGTCCTGTCAATAAATCTCTAAATTTAGATATACCGATTCTTTTCTCTTTGCTGTTAAATTGGTCATAGAAACCGTTTGAAGTAAGGTACAAGAGCGTATTCTCTTTGAGTTCCATTTCATGGACTTTAAATCCTTTTGCTTTTACATGCGAAGGCTCATCCCCTATTGCCCTTCTTGTACCTTTCACTTCCACTAGCTCACCATCTTCTATATAAAACAATGGTCTTTTCGCTCCTGAAAACTCCACTTTTATAATACCTTCCTTTTTCACTACTCTCAGTACAACGAGGTCCATACCAATCATAGTTGGATCTTTCTCTGCAATTTCAAAGAGTTTCGAATCTAGTTGTTCTAGTATTTCATTTGTTTTCACATATTGGTCATTAACAACCTGATTCACCAAATCCAACCCTATTATAGATTGTATAACACCAGGTATACCGTGCCCTATTGAATCTCCAACTACGTAATAAGAAACCACCTCTCCTTCAGATTCAAATGATTTTTCCCAATAGAAATCTCCAGAAACAGTTTCTTTAGGTATAAAAAGAATAAAAGAATCTTGACAATGCTTCTTCATTTTTTCAACCGAAGGTAAAACAACAGACTGTAAAGAATTAGCGTAATCCAGTTGCTCTTCCATTTCTCTCTGCTTCCTCTCCAGAACATTATTTAAGTTCATAAACTTAGCAACCTGTTTTTTAAGAATCAGCTCTCGATTGGATAGAATCTTATTTTTTTGTTTTACCTCTTCCGTACGCTCACTGACCAGCTTTTCTAAAATTTCTTTGTCATGCTGATTTTTTTCATCGTACAATTTAAAGACTATAAAAATACCACCAAATACAACAGAAAATGCTCCAATTATCCCATACCATGTACGATACCACCTCTCAGTCACAATAAAATAAAACCGTGCTGGCTTACTCCAATGGTATTCACCAGTCTGTTTTGCCATTAACTCTAAAGTATATTTACCGGTTTTCAAACCAGAAACAATAAACTTATTGGTCCAGCCTAGATTCTTCCATTCTCCTTGATTATACCTTATTTTATATTGAATCAAGTTCCCTGGGTAAGACAAACTGGCAAACTCAAATTCAATATATGACGACTTGGATATCTCGGGACTATCCTGACTATTAAAATTAAAATTGGAATTTTTGATAGAAGTAAAAATAGGTGTTGGAGTAGCTTGAATACTCACTATTTTTTTTGAAACACCAATTCCAGAAGCAGTACTCACCCACATTTCATCATTCTGACTTAGAAGAATGCCTCTGTATGTCATGGTTTTACTAGGCAACCCTGATATCTCATCAAAAATCAAATAATCTTTCCAATTTTCCACTCTAATCAGACCGTTGGCATTAGTAAGCCAAAACACATTATTATTTCTATGATCTTGTATTACTGCTTTTACCGCTCCTAGTTTAAGATTATTAATTTTACAATCTACAAGAGAATCTTGAGAGAATTTTGCCAAACCAAAGTTGGTCGCAAAATAAAAATCATCCCCACTTTTTATAAAATCATTAATACCAATAGCTACATTTCTTGTAATAGCAACAGGTTTACTTAAATTATCAAACTTCTGTGACTTACTATTAAACTTATAGAAATAGGAATTATCTGAACTACCACCAAGATATAACTCACCATCAATGATATCGAGAGTATTAATCTTTCCTTCAACCCCCTTACTTCGATCATAAGATGAAGGATATTGCATTCTATGCAGGTTGTACAAACCACTGTGATCTTGTAAATACCAAAGACCGTATTTTGGAGAATACGCCAGATCATAAATCGCACCTCCGTACTCAGAACACTCAACCCTTCTTAAAAGCTTCCCTTCTAAAGAGTAGACTAGAAAATCACCTAAGTTAGTTGCAAACCAATACTCCTCATCAATTCTAATCATCCTCAATGCAATCCCATATTCAGTAGGGATCGACCACTTATCCAACAAACGGTTGGTTTCGTTTTCACAAAAATAAACTTCGCTTCCATCCGTAAATATTACTTTATCTCCATCTTCTATTACAAATTGGATATAACCATTTGTGTATTTCTTAAAAGGTGAACTAAAGTACTGTTCTTTGAGATATAATGCACCATTGTCTGTGGCAAGCCAAATATTATGAGATGTATCAACAAAAACGTAAGAAATTACTTTTTGCTTTATAAAATCCATTTTTTCAACCTCGTATCCTTCTTTTAAGACACGCACTTTATACACTCCATCACTCCATGTCCCTGCAATCCACTCCTCATCATTATATTGAGTAATGTAGGAGGCAGAAATTGTCATTATCAACTTTTTCGAAAGGATTTCTGTACCATTTTTATTGAGCGTAATTTCCATCACTCCTGATTGAGTAGCCACAATAATCTTTCCTCTAAAGAAAAAAGCATGATTCACTCTTTCATTTGTACTTAAAAGAGGCACCTCGTCAAATCTATCTTCTCTAGAATTGTACTTATACAAGTAGCCTGCTTCAGAGAAAGTATATAACCCCAGTACAGGATCTTCTAATATTGCAAATGAGCGCTGGAAATTTGTAGGCAAATCTCTTTCAGAAAACTGATATCTATTCAATATTGACAAGTCAGAATTCAGCTTATAAATCGCATGGTTATCGCACACCCATATTTTACCGTTAATACATTCAAATATAGACTTAGGATACCACATCAACGTATCTGAAGCATAGTTATCTCCTCTAAGGATAACATCAACTGTAGGATTATTTGGAATTGTATTTACTCTGACCAATCCCATATCAGTTGTAGCCAATGTTTTTCCAGATGAAGTAGTAAAAACGTTTTTCACATATTTACTCGGCAATCCTTCTTGTACTTGCGTAAAGTTGGTCCCATCAAAACGGATCAAACCATCATCTGTTGCCAACCACATAAAACCTAGACTGTCACTGCAAACAGCTTTCACCAAACCGTTCTGCAATCCATTAAGTTCATTGTAGGTTACTTTTTGCCATTGTGCATAGGCCGTTTGAAAGTATAACAAACTACTCAATAAGATCATTAATGAGATACGCCACGCTAACAACAGTCTTCTTATTGAAGAATTTTTGATTATATATTTTTGGGTCAAAATGTAAAGTCCGCTATTTTTCTAATTGGTTATTCCACCAAAATTTACACAATTGACATCTTAATTCACAATAAATATTATAGAAAGTTTTTTTTTATTTTCAGATAGTTATCTCATGAAAATAAAATATTAAAAATGCAACATTGATTTTCATGAATAACCTCGTTTATTTTGTAGAACATGTTAAGACAAATGTTAACACAGCAAATCATTGAGATCTATTATTTGTATTGGTGTAACTCGATAATCTTAATTTATCAATTGAAAATATTTAGAATTACATAATTTATTGATAAACAAATAAATATCAATAAATTAAAAAGCATTGTGTGCGATTTTAGATATATTTTTATTAATTTATTAAAGTGATATAAATTCCAGTTTACTCGTGCATTTTTAGCCGTTTCGATGCACTATAACTTTTCTAATATAATGATGACATATAAATTTATTCTGAACGATGATTTCCTCGAAAAGTACAAAAATACTAAACCTCCATTCGGCTTCAATGGTCTTGGAGAATTAGTATACATGCGTACTTATTCCCGCTTAAAAGACGACGGAACTAACGAAGTATGGTGGGAAACAGTGAGACGTGTCGTTGAGGGTACATATACCATCCAGAAAAACCACATCTTAAAGTACCAATTAGGATGGGATGACAGCAAAGCACAACTTTCTGCACAAGAAATGTACGACCGCATGTTCAACATGAAGTTTTTACCTCCTGGACGTGGTCTTTGGGCAATGGGCTCTGAACTAACTACTAAAAGAAATCTCTTCGCCGCCTTGAATAACTGTTCTTTTGTAAGTACAGAAACAATGGCATCTGATCCAACAAAACCTTTTGAGTTCTTGATGGACATGTCAATGTTAGGTGTAGGTGTAGGTTTCGATACGAAAGGTGCAGGAACTGTTACTATTTATCAACCCAACAAGGAAGATAAAGTAACTTATGTTATTCCTGACAGCAGAGAAGGTTGGGTAAACAGTACTGGAATGTTACTAGATTCTTTCTTCCACAAAGGAAGAGTGAATGTAGAATTTGATTATTCAAAAATTAGAGAAGCGGGCTTACCAATCAAAGGTTTTGGTGGTATTGCATCTGGTGCAGGTCCTTTATTGAAACTTCACGATCAAATCCGTGCAATGTTTGAAGGCAGATCAGAAGACGCTACAATTACAGTGACTGATATTGTTGACATCATGAACATGATTGGATGCTGTGTAGTTGCTGGTAATGTAAGACGTTCTGCTGAAATTGTATTTGGCGAAGCTGATGATGACGAATACTTAAAATTAAAAGACTACCGTTGGAATCCTGAAACACAACAGATGGAAGGATCTTCAGCACACCGTTCTGAATACGGATGGTCTTCTAATAACTCCGTATTCTCTCATGTAGGAATGGACTACAAAAAAGTAGCGGCACAATCTGCTGTAAATGGAGAACCTGGCTACATCTGGTTAGACAACATGCGTAAGTTTGGCCGTATGGGCGATGCTCCTGACAACAAAGACAACAGAGCAATGGGTACTAACCCTTGTGCTGAACAAACTTTGGAATCTTATGAGCTTTGCTGTTTAGTAGAGACTTTCCCTACAAGAGCTACTAGTAAAGAAGATTATTTAAGAACGTTGAAATTTGCTTATTTATATGCAAAAACTGTAACGTTAACAAATACACACTGGCCTGAAACAAACAGAGTATTATTAAGAAACAGAAGAATTGGTACTTCTATGTCAGGTATTGCTCAGTTTGTTGAGAACCAAGGTTTAGATACATTCAGAGATTGGTGTGATGATGGTTACAAAACAATCCAAAACTGGGATAGAATCTATTCTGAGTGGTTGTGTGTGACTCCATCTGTAAAAACTACTTCAGTGAAACCTTCAGGTACAGTTTCATTACTTCCTGGTGTTACTCCTGGTATGCACTACCCTGAAAGCAATCACTATATTCGTCGTATTCGTCTATCAAAGAAATCTCCATTGATTGAGAAGTGTATTGCCGCCAACTACCATGTTGAGCCAAGTGTTTCCGAATCTGACACAATGGTTGTTTCTATCCCGGTAAGTATTGACAACGTAAGAACTGTAAATCAAGTAGGCATCTGGGAACAAGTTCACCTTGCTGCATTCTTGCAAAGATACTGGGCAGACAACCAAGTTTCTGTTACAGTTACATTCAAGAAAGATGAAGCCAATCAAATTGAACCTATCTTGAACTACTTCCAGTATCACTTGAAGTCAATCAGTTTCTTACCAAAATTAGAGTTAGGAAATACTGTATATCCTCAAATGCCTTATGAAGAAATTTCTAAGGACAAGTATGAGGAGTTAGCAAAACACATCAAGCCACTTAACTTTAATGATTTAGGGCAAGGACAAGATGTAGAGGCAGAGAAATTCTGTGACGGTGACCACTGTCAATTGTAATATCACTCCTCCGTGTAAATAATATAGAGCACCAATTATAAAATTATAATTGGTGCTCTATCTTTTTATAGATAGGAACAATGTTGATGATTTTATGCAATAATTCATAGCAAAAAACACCAATAACTCCTGCACTGGCATCTGCAACAAAATCCCAAAAATCTCCTTCTCTAGCATCTAAAAGAAGCCCTTGTAATAATTCTGTGAGCATTCCCCAAGAAAAAATAATGATTAACACAGCTGTAATTATAGGCTTCCTCTCATTATTGAAGAACTTTCCTCCACAAAATGAAAACATCAAGGAAGCTGTCAGAATACCAAAAATACCAAAGTGGCCTATTTTATCACCATAAGGTAGATTAAGTAAAAAACTATCTCCATCTACAGGACTTTTTGTAAGTAATAGCTTGATTGTCATCAAGAACCACAAAAATGATGGCAGTAACCATAAAAGTTTCTTCAGAATATCGTTGTTGTTGTCTATTTTCGCCATAAATAAAAAAATGTTTTTCAAGCACAAAAATATGCGTTCATTCTCATTATCATTTTATATTCTCATTTTTTTATGTTCTTTTTTTATCAATGTGTCTTCTGCACAAAGTAAAAAGAAACTAAAAGGAAAAGATGAGGTCATACATATGGAAACCACTTATGGGGAAATTGTAATGGTCCTTTTTGACGAAACTCCCAATCATAAGAAAAACTTCCTCCACCTTGCCAAAGACGGCTTTTATAACGGCACTACTTTTCACAGAGTATTGCAAGATTTTATGATTCAAGGAGGAGACCCAAATACTAGAACCAACGGTGATTCCACAAGAATAGGCATTGGCAATCCTGGATATACCATCAACAGTGAATTCGATTCTACTCTCCTACATGATTATGGAATGGTGGGCGCTGCACGCCAAAATGACGAAATCAATCCAGATAAATCTTCAAGCGGTTCACAGTTCTATATTGTAGAATCAAAAGACGGTGCACATCACCTAGACGGCGAGTATACAGTGTTCGGGATGGTAGTTAAAGGGATGGATGTCGTTGAAAAAATTGCTGAATTAGAAATTAACAGAGAAGGAAAACCGTTAAAAAGAGTAGAAATAAATATAAAAGTTGTTAAAGAAAAAAGAAAAAATCTTCAGAAAATGTACGATTTGAGCCATTTTTAGATGATAATGTAAAAAAAACACGAATAATAAAGATTCAGTAACAAGTTTTAGGTTAATGAGATTATTTTTTATCCGAAAACTAATTAAATTTGCCAATGTCTGAATTGAATCTTGACGATAAAGTTTTGCATTGATTTTATTTTCTTATAATTCATTTTGGACTAGTATTTAGTTCGCAGCAAGATTACAACAAACTCTTTGTAGAAAAATGACAAAAACAAAAATACTTACTTTGTTAATGGTGCCAGTTGTAGTATATTTAGGCTACACGTTATTCCATAGCGTATTCGACACTATTGAGTTAAGTGAGCAGATTAAGAAGTCCGAAGCACGTGTGATCAAACAATTAAAAATGATCCGTGATGCGGAGACAGCTTATTTATCAAGATACAAGCAATATACTGCTTCTTGGGATACGTTAGCGATGTTCATTGATAATGACACAATTTACAACGTACAAAAGAAAGAAATTATCAAACCTCGTACAAAGGATGATCCATTGTACTTCACACGTACAGACTCAGTTCGTATTGTGTATGATACAATTGGAGCAACTCAAGTAAGAGAAAAGATTTTCCCTGTTGAGGAATATGGTAATTTTGACGCATCGAAGTTAAAATATATCGCCGGTAAAGACGGTAAAGAATTTGAACTTTCTGCAGAAGTAAGAAAAAAAGTCAACGCAATGGTTTCTTATGTTCAGTGTGTGGATCGTTTCCCGCTTGACAAACAACGTAAAGAAACTAATGCTTCACCAACAAGAAGACTTCTTAAGTTTGGTTCGTTAGACGAAGCAACTACTGCAGGTAACTGGGAATAATATTGGAAGATCTGCTATTAGAATCAGTCAGATACTCCGTACATTCAAACAGCTTTGATGTAGCTCGACTAGCTGAATACAGCTTGCATTTGAGAATACATCAAAGCTGTCTTGTTATAGGAGTATACGACCCTGAAAACAACGAGTGTTTAGCTCTTGAATCTTATTCATACGAGACGGCAATGAATACCACTGCCTTGATCGTCAATCTGCACAATATAGTGCAGAAACACTCTTTCCTGAATGCTGCATTCTGGAAAAAAGTGAACATTATTTCAGCTCTATCATCTTTTGCTTTTGTACCTGATGATGTTGCTGATGAGGAAACTGAACAGAATATTTTAAAACTGTCTTCAAAGTTTAGCAGTAAAAAGGACAAAGTGTTCAAAAATGCTACTAATTTTGGAGCTTCTGTGGTTTATGCACTTCCTTCTGAATTGGAGGAGTGGTTTAATGAAATGTACAGTAACTCTACTATTTCTTATAATCACTACGCCAATAGCTTTATTCAGGAAGTCAACAATGTTGCTGCAGGTATTCACTGTTACATTGACACAGATACCATTTGCATCATTAATACCAATCAAGATAACTCCCTTTCTTTTGCCAACATGTTTAAGTACAAAACTGCTCAAGACATGTTGTATTTCATTCTTTTTGTGGTAGATGAATTACAATTATCACCGAAGGATACTGAAATTTATATTTGGGGAGAATTGAACAGTAACGCTGAAGAAATTAACACCTTAAGAAAATTTATAAGCAAAGTTACTTTCGGAAATAAACCAAAAGATGTACTTTATGCTTATCAATTTGACCAAGAGCCTCATCAACATGCTGCCGTTGATATTATAGGCAATATGAAATTATATAAATGAAAAGAATTGCTTTTTTTCCTGGCACATTTGATCCTTTTACAAAAGGACATGAAGATATTGCACTGCGCGGTACACAACTATTTGACGAAATTGTCATTGGAATAGGTCATAACACCAAAAAGAAACGCTTTTTCCCTGCGGAAAAAATGAAAGCATTGATAGAGGATTATTTTAAAGATAATCCAAGCATCAGAGTCATTTTATACCAAGATCTTACGGCCAAAGTAGCAAAAGACCTTGGAGCCTGTGTATTATTAAGAGGGCTTAGAAATACAACAGACTTTGAATACGAAAACAGTATTGCTCAAGCAAACAGATATGTGAATGGCATTGATACTGTTTTCATTTACACTTCACCTGAATATTCACACTTAAGTTCATCAATTATACGTGAACTTCATAAATTTGGACACAGTGTGAGTGAATTTGTTCCATTCAAATTAGAATCGGAATATTAATTTTTTTAATGCATTTTTGCATTCGGCTAAATTGCCAAACCTATCGAAAGATAGACTAAAAATAGATAGATATGGGATGTCAATCGTGTGCAACGGGAGCATGTGGGGTACCAACAGGATGTGGCAGTAATGGCGACTGTAGTTCTGGAGGCTGTAGTAAATTGAATTCTTTCGATTGGCTAGGCGACATGGACCTCCCCTCATCGCAACGTTTTAATATAATAGAAATAAAATTCAAAGGTGGTAGAAAGGGGTATTTTAAAAATCACCTACACCTTGAATTATACACTGGCGATCCAGTAGTTGTTGACACTGGAAATGGTCATCATATTGGTCATGTAAGTTTACAAGGTGACTTAGTAAGGTTACAGCTGATCAAGAAAGGAATAAATGAAGAGGAAGATGAACTTTTGAATATCCTTCGTCATGCTACTCCTAAAGATTTGGAGAAATTGGCAATGGTAAAAAATAGAGAAATTCCTACTTTATACCGTACTAGGGAAATCATTCAAGACATGGAGTTACAAATGAAGCTCTCTGATGTTGATTTCCAAGCAGATAACTCCAAAGCCACTTTCTACTATTCTGCAGATGACAGAGTAGACTTCCGTCAGCTGATTAAAGTATTGGCAAGCGAATTTAAGATCCGCGTAGAAATGCGTCAAATCAGCTTAAGACAAGAAGCTAGTAGGTTAGGCGGAATTGGTTCTTGTGGTAGAGAGTTATGCTGTTCTACGTGGTTGACAGAGTTCAAAAGTGTCTCTACTTCTGCTGCTCGCTATCAAAACCTTTCTTTAAATCCAAGTAAGTTATCTGGTCAGTGCGGGCGTTTGAAATGTTGTCTGAACTATGAGTTAGAGACTTATATTGATGCTTTGGTAGATATTCCTTTGTTGGATAAAAACTTAAAGACACAGAAAGGCGAAGCCATTCTTCAGAAAGTGGATATTTTCCGTAAGAGAATGTGGTTCAGTTTCCAAGGTGAAACAACTTGGCATGCTATCTCTACCAAAAGGGTTCATGAAATCTCAAAAATGAATGAGAGAGGTAAGTTCCCTGAAACATTGGAGGAAAATACGATTGACAAGACTGCTGTAATGCAGGAACAGAAATTAAGTTCTGTACTTGAAAAACAGCCTGTTCCTCAAAAGAAGAATAAAGGAAAGCGCAAGCAGGACCAAAACAAACAGGCTACTGACAATAAAAAAGGCCAACAGCCAAACGAACGTCAGAAAAATCAGCCTCGCAAAAAACAAAACAATGGCCCTGCTAAGAAAAGAGGCAACTTCCCGAATAGACAAAAAGGAAACAACGCTGAGCAAAAGCAAAATGAAGGTAAAAAACCTAATAACGCTCCTAAACAGCAACAACAGCCGAAGTCTAAAAAAGAAGGAGGTAATAACAAAAAACCTCAAAGAGGTAATTTCAGAGGAAAACGTAGAAGACCTAACAATACAAATGAGTAATCCTACTAAAATAGTTTTACCTTTCTTGGGTGTAATCTTATCATTATTCTTTACTTCTTGTGACTCTCAAATGGTGCACGAGGAGTTTGTGGATTATGAAAATGAATCTTGGAATGTAGATTCTTTAGCATCATTTAATTTTGATGTAGAAGACCTCAGTAGTGAGTACAATTTGATTACCTATATTAGAAATACTAATGATTATCCATTCCAGAATATTTACATCAAATATTCGTTAGTTGAGCATGGTACACTTGATGAAGTTGACACATTAATTGCGGAAACAATGAAAGATTGTCAATTATTCAAAATGAAAACAGGTGAACCATTCGGTAAGGTTGAACAATCTATTGGTAATTCAAGTACGGGGGCTATTTATAACCACTCTGTTACGTTGAAAAAGAATTTCAAATTTCCAAAGGAAGGAAATTATACTTTTCAAATCTCACATTTTATGCGACCAGATGAATTAAACGGTGTCATTGGTGTGGGGTACCGATTAGAGAAAGTAGAGAAAAATTAAGTTTTTCTAAAAATAAAAAATAAGGAGATCCGGTATTTTAAAATACTAGATCTCCTTTTTTAATGTATTAGTCGGAAGTAATTTCTTATACAAAAGTTCTCCTCACCTTGTTTGCTTATTGTTCATATTGAGAAGAATCAAACATGTCTTTATACTTGTCTTGTCTTCTTAATACGTGCTCAATAGATTCAGTTACAATTTCACCCATATTCTCACATTTCAAAAATCTTGAGCTCTTGTAATGCTCTGAAAGGTCTTGTCTCAATGACATCACATTATCCCTTGGAGCAATCACATCTTTACGCATTGTTCTTAAAATATCCTTTGCTCTGTGACGGAAACCCATTACCCTACTGGCAATCATAAAACGTTCTTCGGCTTGGTACTGTCTTACAGATTCCCAAGAAATTTTACCCATCATGAGCTTTAAAATGGCGTTGTTCTGACGGTAGAATTGTGGCATATAAATATTCCTTCTTCCTTCATAACTCTGCTGATCAAAATCAATAGGTCTGATTCTGTAGTTGATTTCATCAAAATCCGGCACCATTAAAACTACCCAGTTTGAAGAGTGCATATCCCCTAGAAGCTGTACAAAACATCTTTCATTGAATTTCACAAACTCCTTTGTCAAACGCGTTTTATTTTGATGACCATCTTCTAAATAACTATTGATAAACGTATCACCTGGAATACCCGGAATATGCTCCTCAATGAGCGTCTGTTCTGTCACAAGATAACTCACCTTATTCGGTGATAAAATATCTTCTAATTCTAAACCATAAATCCTTGAAGCATCGGCCACTTTGATATAGAAGTAGTCAAAGTTATCATTGATTCGGTTTACAATTCTTACTCTAAATGGCTTGGTATTACCGTAAGTACACATATCTACCCTATCCACGAAAAGGTGTTCCATGACCGTAAGGTTACCATCGGCTCTCAAAGATGCATAAAGTTTTTTAAGCGTTTTATACAATTCTTCCATATCATCCTGTGGATAAAATACCGTAATCCACAAAGTATCCTCCCCTTGTGAGTCATAAAGTGGAATTGCATTATTAAAACGCGTCAGATCTTCATACTTGATATTTACTGGAGAGATCCTATCGTACTGATCTAAAAAATATTCTAACGGTTCTGTAACCGGATAAGGTAATTTTTTCTTACTAATTAAAGCCATATTATCATTCTTCTAACCGATACCAAAAGCACAACCTTCTTTTGATAATTCTTGAAATGGATTCTGAGTAAATTTAACGAAGTACTCCAATATATTTGCTGTATTTTATTGTTTTGTGATTACTATCTCCAAAAAACTTTCTTTCAAGCTGTCATTCATAACTTTTTAAGAATTTCAATCACAAAAGTTGAGATCTCACGGAAAGAAAAGAGTTGTGAGTTACAAGAGTTAACTGCATCTTTGCAAGACAGAAAAAACTCATTTATATGTCAAAAATTGCTTACGATATAGTAGATATGCCAGAGGCGGAATACAGAGCACACCCTGCCCTTGCCAATACCGATTTGAAAAATGCTCAAATGCACCTTTTAAATCAACCTCCTTTTACTCCTAAAAAAGCTTTGAGAGAAGGCACATATTTACATACCGCAATTTTAGAACCTGAAAAATGGATGGATATGCAAAAAAAGCTAACAGCTCCTCAAGCCAATAAAATTGGAAGAATAGCCGCTACTGCTAGAAATTATCCTCTTTTGAATGAGTTGCTTTCGCACCCCGATGTATTAATTGAAAAATGTATTTTCTGGAAAGACCCTCTTACTGGTTTAGAATGTAAAGCAAAACCCGACCTTTTTATTGAAGGTGAAGTAGTGTTGGACCTTAAAACTACTTCTAGAAATATGCGTCAGGCGTTTGAAAAGCAGGTTTTACAAAAAGACTTTGACAGACAGATTTCATTTTACAATATTCCAATCCAAGCGCCTATCGCTCGTGTAATTGGCGTGAGTAAAACTTCTAAAGGAAGACTTTTTAGGTTGGAATGGAATAAAGAAGATGAGTATTTGGTTCACGGCAGAAAAAAAGCTGAAGTGTTACTGAAGAAAATTGCGGATGATGCCACCCTTCATGAAACGGCACTTTCACTAAGAAAATAACTCAACAAAAAACCTCTCACCGTAAAAAACTACGATGAGAGGTTTTTATTTTAGACCTGTTGAGAACAAATTTACAACCTTGGATCTACTTCTTCGCTTTCTAAAGCTAAAACACCAAAAACTGTTTCATGTACTCGCCTCAATGGTTCTTGTTGTACGAAACGCTCTAAGCTCTCAATACCCAAAGCAAATTCTCTCAACGCCAAGGAACGCTTTCTTGAAAGCCCTCTATTTTTAAGTCTTTCAAGATTTTCTGGCAAATCATATTCCGGACCGTAGATAATTCTTAAATATTCACTTCCTCTACATTTTATAGCAGGCTGTTGCAATCCATCTTTACCACGAGTAATGAAGTCGAAGGATTTCACCACCATTCCTTCACCACCTTTAGCCGTCAAATCTGTCCACCAATCAATAACTTCTTGAATGCTCTCCTCACTTTTTGTGTTCACAATTTTATAAGGTGTGATTCTGAAAATTTCCTTATCTGCTTCACAAATCGATTGGATCTTTTCCATATGCCATTGATGGTCTTTATCTACATGAACATGACCTTCTGTGGCTAAAATATGGAATGGAGCCAATTTATAATCACTGATTGATTTCACTTCCCAACAGTAGTTTCTGTAGGCATCAATATACTTGTCAACTGTTCCTTTTTTATCTGTTACTTTTGACAATAATTGTTCAATGCCTTCCACTCCTCTGCTTTGTGTTTTTTGCAATACCGCCTCTACTGCCGACAGTGATTTCTGAGCAGAAGTGCCCACTGCAGCATATTGATCTTTCAACAGCGACTGTGCTTTAGCAGACCAAGGCATCAATTCAGCATCTAAACAGACCCAATCGGTATCAAATTGTTCCCAGAACCCTGATTCTGTTAAGGCACTTTGTACTCTACCTAAGAATTCTTTTTCTATTGTCTGATCATTAAAAAAGTTTCTTCCAGTTCTAGTATAACAAACTCCGATACCTTTATTTTCAATACCAAAACGCTTCAGTACAACTTCTTCATTTTTACAAACCACAAGAACAACCCTTGAACCCATGTGTTTTTCCTCACAAACCAACTGCTCCACTCCACGTTTTTTGAAGTAATTGATCGCTTCTTTTGGATGTTCTAAATAGTTAGGTAAATCACTCGTTTCACAAGGAGACATAGTTGGAGGCAAGTAAATCAACCATTTTGGATTAATCGCAAATCGGCTCATTACTTCTAGTGCAGCAATAGAATTCTCTTCCTTTATGGTCAGATTATTTCTCAACCTTGTCTGCACTATTCTCTTTCCAATGACATCATCAATCACCAACAAATCGTCATATTCTTGCTGATGTGACATGCCTGATGAACTTCCCGCTTCCAAAGGTTTTACTGGCTCACTGTACACTTTTGCAGCATCCACCGAAATCAATTCTTCTTCTGGATAACGTAATGCGGTCAATTTCCCTCCAAATACACAACCTGTGTCAATATCGATAGTTTTATTGAACCACTCTGCTTCTGGAACTGGAGTGTGACCATACACCACTTTCGCACTACCTCTGTATTCCGAAGCCCAATTGTATCTGACAGGTAGGCCAAATTCGTCAATTTCACCTGTAGTTTCTCCATAAAGACAGAATGATCGTACTGCTCCAGATCCTCTTCCCTGCATTTCTTCTTTCAAACCTGCATGAGCAACTACCAATTTTCCATTATCTAAAATATAATGACTTACTAGACTGTAAAGAAACTCTCTTACATCTTCTAAAAATGCATCAGAAGCACCTTCCAACTGTTCCATCGTTACTTCCAATCCGTGCTTCAATTGCACATCTCTACCACTCAGTTTCTTTTGTAATTTGATGTCATGATTACCAGGCACACACAAAGCAACTTCACTTCTGACCATGCTCATCACCAACTTCAGTACTTCAGGAGACTTTGGCCCTCTATCCACTAAATCACCTAAGAAAATCACTTTTCTACCTTCAGGGTGTGTCACTTCTATACCATAATTTGAACCATTATCTTCCACCTGATTCATCACATAACCAAGTTTCTCTAATAATTCAATTGTTTCATCATAACAGCCATGAATGTCACCTATGATGTCAAAAGGACCATGCTCATCTTTTTTGTCATTGTAGAGTTTTTCTCTTACCACTCCAGTGACAGCTTCCACCTCTTCCTCTCCTTTTAACACATAAGTCTTTCTGAAACCTTCCTTCTTCAAACCTCTGATTGATTTTCGAAGTTGCTGTTGTTGATTTCGAATAACATGATTGCCAAAATTACGATCTTCCCTTTCCTTGTTTCTTTCCTCACATACTTTCTGAGGCATATCTAAAACAAGGGCAACAGGAAGCGTATGGTATTTTTTAGCAAGATTCAATAAATTCTTTCTTGCTTGCTTCTGAACGTTGGTAGCATCCACTACCGTAAGCAGGCCGTTCTTCAGCCTTTTTTCTATAATAAAATTCAATACATCAAAAGCATCCTGTGACGCTTTCTGACTGTTCTCATCATTAGACACTATGCCTCTGCAAATATCTGATGACACGACTTCGTATTGATTAAAATGTTTTGATGCGAATGTACTCTTACCCGAACCCGAAGAACCGATAAGAAGTACTAATGATAATTCAGGTACTTTAATTTCCATGATTAAAAATTGCCATTTGTGATGGAGCTCCTACTTTACTGTCTTCTTCTCCGATTGGTAAAAATGAAACGGTGTAATTGTACGTTTCGGCTACTTTATTCGCCCACGTTTCAAACTCTGCTCTTGTCCATTCAAAACGATGGTCTGTATGACGCATAGTATTTTCTTCCATGCTCTCATAAAGAACATTGTACTCACCATTTGGTGTGGTAAGAAAAACCGTTTTAGGTTTCGCAAATTCAAATACAACCCTTTCAAAAGATTGAAGACGGCTTTCATCCATATGTTCAATCACTTCCACAATCGTAGCTGCATCAAACCCTGCCAAACGGTCATCTTGGTACGTCAATGCTCCTTGAAAAAGGTCAATTCGATCTTTTTGCTTAGGTGCCATTTCCTCCCAATGCAGACGTTCCTTGCACTTGGTTAAATCTTGATAGGAAACATCCATTCCGACAATTTTCTCTAATTGTTTTTCCTTGATCAGCATTCGGATCAGTTTTCCTTCTCCACAACCTAAATCAATCACATTTTTAGCCCCGGAAGCTAAAAGTTTCTCCAAAACCAATTTCAAACGTTGAGTATGCAATGTTTCTTTCTTCACATTTTCCTCCACCTCATTTTCTTCGACATCCTCATCACGAAGTTGTTCTAAGGCTTTTCTTGAAAGGTGGCTTAAATTAAAAAGATACCTTTTGGTGATCTGTTCTTTCTCAGGATGATCTTTCAACCATTCTTTTCCTTTGTCCAAAAGTTTTTCAACTTCATTATTGCTCACATAATAATGCTTATCATTGTCCAATGCTGGAATTAAAACATACAGGTGGGAAAGCAGGTCTTTCAATTTCAAAGTATGCTTCAAATTCAATGTGAAGTATTTACTATCGCCCCATTCCGTGAATTTTTCATCCAACGTATAACGCTCCAATTCCACCTCATAACCTAGAGGCTCAAACATATTTCTAATCAGCAATTCCCCACCTTTTGGAGCTGGCAGTGAAGTTAAACTTACTTCAAAGGGCATCTCAACATCTACAAGATTGGGATCATGACTGCACTTTCCGTTCATCGCTGTTGAAAAAGCTTTCGATAAGGCTACGCTCATAAATGACGAAGCCACATAGGGTCGGTCATTCACATATTGACCTAATGCGAATCCTTTTCCTGACAGGTTTCTACCTCCTCTTACCATGTCTATTGGATCAATATCCAATAACAAAGACACTGTTGTTTTCTCTTCTGAGCTTTCGGGGTAAAATACATGTGCTTTTCCGATGGACAGTTTTACAGTTTGCAGTTTATCGGGATGCTTATGCAACATAAACCCCAATACAGACGCAGGCTGATGTGTAGTTGTGATGTTGAGTAACATTTGATTTTTAAGTTTCAAAAAAAATTTAATTCCTGCTATAGACCAAGCTAGAAATATCTCATTCTTGTGAGAATTCAATATGAGTTTGTTGTTATTGTCAGACAAAATTTAGTTTGCTTTTTCTAAACAGGTGAATAAAAGTAAAGAATAAAAAGTTTAAGTACTAATAAAAGAGGCTATGAATTTCACCTCATAGCCTCTTCAAAAATTATTGATACATTTCCTCAATCATGCTCTCATACTTCTCATTGATCACCTTCCGTTTCAATTTCAACGTAGGTGTTACCTCTCCTGAATCAATGGACCAAACATGATCAACAAGCGATATTTTCTTCACTTTTTCCCATTGAGCAAAGTTTTTATTCGCTTTCTCAATTTCTTGTTCAATTTTTTCAAGGACCTGATCATTCTTGATCATTTCGTGATCTGTGGTATAATTAATATGATGAAGATTACACCATTCCTTCAGTCCATCAAAATTAGGAACTACAAGTGCTGATGGAAACTTTCTATTATTTCCTATCACCGCTGCTTGCTCAATAAAATAAGATTCCTTGATTTTATTTTCAATTAATTGAGGTGCTACATATTTCCCTCCTGATGTTTTGAACATTTCCTTTTTACGGTCTGTAATTTTCAAGAATTTCCCTTCTACCAACTCACCAATATCACCCGTATGGAACCATCCATCTTGCAAAACTTCTGCTGTTTTCTCTGGGTTTTTATAATATCCCATCATGACATTAGGGCCTTTAGCAAGAATCTCCCCATCATCAGCAATTTTCACTTCCACTCCTTCAATCAATGGCCCAACTGTACCCACCATCATATCGATCTCCTCTGCTCTGTTTACTGCAATTACTGGAGATGTTTCCGTCAACCCGTACCCTTCACAAAGTTTTATTCCTGCTGACCAGAAAACTCTAGCTAAACGAGGCTGAAGTGCCGCTGCTCCCACATTAATTGCTTTTACATTACCACCCAAGGCTTCTCTCCATTTTGAGAAAACCAATTTATTGGCCAATTCCAGCTGTTTATCATAAATAAAGCCTTGATCTTTTCTTGGTTCATAACGGAGGCCTAAGTTGAGGGCCCAAAAGAAAATAGCACGCTTCGGTCCACTTGCTTCTAAACCTTTCGCTATAATTTTATCATAGATTTTTTCCAACAAGCGCGGTACTGTATTGAATACATCGGGTTTCACTTCTTGCAGATTGGCAGCGATTGTTTCCATACTTTCGGCATAATAAACAGAAACACCGTACTGAAGGAAATAATGGAAACCTGTTCTTTCATAAATGTGGCATAACGGCAGAAAACTCAAAGCTTTTGATTTTCCTTTTTCGATGGGGCAAACCGATGATACCGCAATTGCATTGGATACTACATTTTTATGAGAAAGCATCACACCTTTTGGCCTTCCTGTAGTTCCTGATGTATAAATGATGGTCATCAAGTCATCTTCTTTAATACTTGCCATCATCTTCTCTACCTCAGTTCTTTCTTTGCCTTTACCAAGTTCTTCCACTTCCGTCCAATGTGGAGCATTTTCTATTCTATCGAATGTGAAGATCTTCTCAATGTTAGTCGCTTTCTCTGCTGCTTCAGTTGATTTTTGAAACAGATCCTCATCTCCTACAAAAACAAATTTCGAATCCGAATTCTCAAAAATGTAGCTGTAATCATCTACAGTGATCGTCGGATAGATGGGCACTGAAATAATACCGACTTGCTGACAGGCTAAATCAATGAAATTCCATTCTGGCCTGTTGGCTGAGATGATTGCAACTTTATCACCACTTTTTAAGCCCGACTCAAGAAACCCTATACTGAGATTGTTAACGATTTCTACGACTTCATCAGTAGAAAACTTTTTCCACTGTCCGTTTTGTTTGTAGGCTACGCAATCCTCCTTCGGAAAGTGCTCTTTTTGTACATAAAGAAAATCGAATGTGCGTTTAGGTGTTGTCATAATTTATTGGTTGTAAAGTAATGTTTGATGCCCTTATGAACTTATAAAGCTTGTTCCACAACTTTGTTCAAAGGCATTCTTTCTTGTTATTGGATTTTGTGTTATCTTAAAACTATTGATAATAATATATTTGTCCTAATTTTACAAAGATTTCGGCAAAGACCGCTTTAAAAGTTGTCTGTCAATGCTTTTCATAGACCGTATTCTACCCATGAAAGGAATATACTTATATAAAATCCTCATTACATCATTCATTGCTACAGGTCTTGCGTTTTTTAGTTTTGCAAGTAATGCTCAGAATAATAATGATGTGGTGATTTACGCCAAACTTAAAAGTACTAGCACTACAATTCTTCAACCTTGGTCTTCCACATTTTTGGAAGACAGGGATTTTCCTGCTACTATGCTAGCACCAAAAAAGTATGCACATATTATCCCAGCACCTAAGAACCCATTTTCTTTTTATCAGATTTTTCAAAAAGAAAGACCTGATATTTTGGAAATACACCTTGATAATTCATCCAACATACAACACACATTGGAGGAGCTTCAAAAACACCCTCTTGTGGAGTATGCTGAAGTAGAAGTCTATGTAGAGGACTTACAAACCATTGATGAATACACTCCGA
The DNA here is from genome assembly GCF_001583495.1 of Flammeovirga sp. SJP92. Lineage (GTDB taxonomy): Bacteria > Bacteroidota > Bacteroidia > Cytophagales > Flammeovirgaceae > Flammeovirga. The sequence goes on from NZ_LQAQ01000061.1 coordinate 503,656, forward strand.
ATGATCCAAGGTACACCGATCAATACAACATTGTCAATCATAATTTAAAGCAAGCATGGGCCATTACAAAAGGCAGTGAAGATGTTGTGATTGGTATTCACGACAGCGGTTTTGAAATTGACCATGAAGACTTAAAAGATAACTTGAGAGTTAATGAGGCTGAACTGAATGGCTCTCCAGGAATTGACGATGACAATAATGGTTATATAGATGATATTTATGGGTATAACTTTGCCAACAACAGTGATGATCTAACAGGTTCAAATCACGGAACTGAAGTAGCTGGAACTGCCGCCGCCACTCCTGACAACCAAAAAGGTATTGCTGGTATTGGATTCAATGCTAAAATGATATTTGCTGTGAGAAGCACATTGAGTAGTTTAGTTTATCTAGCGGAAAACGGAGCTGATATTATTAATATGTCCTGGGGTGCTCCCAATATCAGTTCACAGGCCTATGAAGAGGTCATTGACTTTTATACAGAAGACCCTGAATATGACGTATTATTTGTTGCCGCTTCCGGAAATAACAATCACAATCAAGAACTGACAAATTATTTCCCAGCATCTTATGATAATGTAATGTCTGTGGGAGCCGTTGATGAAAATAAGAACAATAGAGATTTCACGAAAAGTTATAATATCACATTGATTGGCACAGATAATTCTTTATCTACAACGGTCAACAACGGCTATAAACACACAAGTGGCACCTCATACGCTTCTCCTACTTTGGCTGGAATTGCCGCTCTTGTCAGAAGTGAATATCCAGAACTGACCGCCAAACAGGTAAAACAACTTCTACGTTTTACGTCAGACACTTCATTTTATTCCATTGGAAACAACGCGAAAGACAGATATAGATTTGGTTATGGTTTAGCTGATGCTTACAGAGCATTGACCTATAAAGACAGTGCTCATATTGTTCAAGCAGAAAATTTACACTATGAACATCATACAACTGGCGATATCGCCATAGCCCAAGGGGATACTTTAGCGATTTGGTTTGATTTCAGAAATATACTAAATGGTAACTCTGGAAATCTAAAAGCCATTATGACATCTTATAACAATAGTTATACTCCAATTTCTGACACAACATTTATAGGTCAAATGAGTGAAGGGCAAGTAATTTCTAACAACCGCGCTCCTTTCTTATTCAAAATCAGTGAAACAGCCAACCTGCAAGAAAATGTTTATTTCAGAATTAATTTTGTTGACAGCTCTTCTAATTATGTTTATAAAGACTGGCAAAATATTGAAATGAATATTACCCTTGAACAATTCATCAACTTCAATAAAATCACTGGCGTTTTCCGTCCTGATGGTACAATTGGAAAAGAACATGGATTGAGCTACTTCACTCCAAACTCTTCTTTCAGCTACAATCATTATCATCTCACAAGACAAGCTGGAGTTATTTTAGCTACAAAAGATAGAGTATCTGATGCTACATATACAGATATTTATGCCAATACAAGAAATAGTGACTTTCAAGGCGTAACTTTTATCAACTATTTAAGAGAATATGCCATGGATGAGAATTACCCGATGTACGCATACACGATGATGTACGGTGACACTGAGTCCAATTCCCCTATATCAGTTGAAGTGAATCAAACCTATTTTTCTGCCAACAACTTTTATATCAATAGTGAATTTTTCACAGAACTCGCTATAAAAAATGTATCAAACGAGGAAATTGACACCCTCTATGCTGGCCTGTTTATGGATTGGATGATGGAATATACTACCATTTCTGAAGAGACTTTTCCTGCTGACAGCTCTATATTGGATTACGATCAAAGCAGAAGGATGGTCTTTGTAAAGCACGTCAATGAAAGAAAATACGCCGCCATCACTTTATTGAATGAAGGTGATATTAATGTTCAGGCAATTGACAATACAGACGGCACCAATAGTGCTATTGATATTACAGATGGTTTCTCAGATAGTGATAAAATAAAAGCCGTTTCTTCAGGAATTGGCACCACAAATATTGGTGAACCTGATGTTGGCACCAATACATCAAGTGTGATCAGTTTAAGTATTCCAAATCTAAAAGCAAATGAAACCGCTAGAGTTGGCTTCTTAATCACTGCTGCCGATAGCCTAACACAACTTTATTCACAAATTGACAGTATACTTCCTTACGCTCAATATTGGTTGAAAGGCTCTTCTCCAGAAATTGAGTATCAACAAGCTTATGAAGGAGAATATGTACCAATCAGGACCAGTAATTTTGATTCTTTAGCACTCTTCAAAAATGAAAATGGAACAAAAGAGTTAAAAGGAAGAGGAAGACAATTTGAGGTACTTATTGATTCCATTGATTATTATTATGTTCAATCTCAAGGAAGATTTGTTTACAATGGAGATACTGTCCAGTTGCAAGGTGAAGTGATTCCAATATTGACAGTTGAACCAACAATCTATACGTGCGTGAACAGCAGCATTATTATTCAGCCAGACGGATGCAATAATTATCATTTCTATAAAGATGAATTATTGACACAGCTAGCTCATACAGGAAAATCACTTACGCTATATGACAATCAAAGAGACACCTCTTTCTGGATAACATGCGCCGAGAGAACTGCAGGTACAATTGAAAAAGTATTCACACAAGTTATAATTGATTCGGTATTCAATGACTATTCGATGTCTGACAGTATTTCTTATGTCAATGAAAGTATCACAGCCACTTTTGATGCGAATGCCAGTGCCACTACATGGACATGGTATTTAGACGATCAGAAAATTGGAGAAACCAACGATATAACTGTCAATCCTACCTTCACTTCTACTGGTTTTTCAGAGTTAAGATTGTTTGCGACCAACAAAGCTGGATGTACTTATATTATTTCAAAAGAAATTGAGGTAAAAAGTGACAACCCACTAAGTTCAGTGGTCTCTACATTGGAAGAAGGTAAATTATATCCAAATCCGGTGAACGACGGCAAAATTCATTTAGCTTTATCAAGAAACCTAGGGATGATGTCTTTTGAACTTTATACAACAGACGGACGCTTACTATTGGATAAAATACCATACATCATTACAGGATCAAATTATACAATTTATCTTCCAAGGACATTGAAAAACAAGAATTGCATTTTGAGAGCCTCTTCAACGTATGGAAGCAAGACATGGCAAATTTCCATTCTATAACGATGAAAACTTTTAATTTATCATTTCTTAATAATTTGGTGTCAACAAAAACAAAAATATTACATTTGTAGCCACTTAAGAGTTAAAGTGCCCATTTTTAGGGTTTTTCAACTCTAATCGAATAAGAATCAATAATTTAAATATGCGTAAGTTTTTAGGAATTATTCCTGCTCGCTACGGATCATCCAGATTGGAAGGGAAACCACTTGCTGATATTTGTGGAAAACCTATGATTCAACATGTTTATGAACGTGCTATTGAAACGGTGGATGATGTTTATATCGCTACTGATGATGTTCGTATTGTTGAAGCAGTTGAATCTTTTGGAGGAAACGTAGTCATGACTTCAGTTGATCATTCTAATGGTACCTCAAGATGTTTGGAAGCATTGGAAATCGTCAACCAGCAAACAGGTAAAAACTTTGATGCTGTAGTGAACATACAAGGAGATGAACCTCTACTTGAACCTGTTCAACTGACTGAACTGATGGAAAGCTTTGATGAAAACACGGAGTTTGCCACTTTGGTTTTACCGGTTGTTCATGAAGAAGACCTGATCAACAACAGTGAAGTTTTTGTAACGTTTGATCACAACAAAGACGCATTATATTTCAGTAGAGCGGTAATTCCTACCGTAAGAGGTGTAGATCCTAAAGAGTGGATGCAGCATACCACTTTTTATAAGCATATCGGTCTTTACGCCTATACCAAAGAGGCATTAGCAAAATTCTCTTCTCTTGAGCCTACAAACTTAGAGAAATTAGAATCGTTGGAACAGCTAAGATGGGTGGAGCACGGTTATAAAATCAAGGTTGGTATAACAGAGCATGATAGCATTCCTGTTGATACTAAGGAAGATTTGGAGCGTGTAAGACAAATCATGCAAAAGTTAGTTTAAAATTTACAAATAGCTAACGTTTATCATTGGGCATTAATTTAAAAATAAATTAAATTGCGCATCGTTGGAGATTAGTCCGTTAAGTTAGGGCAACACCCAATACAAAAGCAATATATACAGATGAGTAAAAACATTGTAAAAGTTGGCGATATCAACTGTGGAGCCGACGAGTTATTCCTGATTTCTGGTCCTTGTGTTATTGAGGACGAGAGTATCATGATGAAAACCGCAGAGAAATTAAAAGAGGTTACGGAACGTTTGAACATTCCGATGATCTACAAAGCATCTTTCCAAAAAGATAACAGATCTTCAGTAGATTACTACAGAGGTCCTGGTATCGATGAAGGTTTAAGAATCCTTCAAAAAGTAAAAGATGAGTTTGGTTTCTCTCTTGTATCAGATATTCATTATCCAGACCAAGTAAAACCTGCTGCTGAGGTTTTAGATATTCTTCAAATTCCAGCTTACTTATGTATGCAAACTGACCTTGTGGTTGCTTCTGCTGAAACAGGTAAAGTGGTAAATATCAAACACGGTCAGTTTTTAGCTCCTGAAAACATGATCAAGCCTGCTCAAAAAGTAGAATCTACAGGTAACAAAAATATCATTTTAACGGAAAGAGGTTATTCTTTTGGTTACAATGACTTGATTGTTGACCCTCGTTCATTCTATGAAATGAGACAAACTGGATACCCTGTAGTATTTGATGTAACACACTCTATCCGTAAGTACGGTATCCCTTCTGCAGATCCAACAGGTGGAGCTCGTCAATACTTAAGCACATTGGCTAGAGCTGGTGTAGCGGCTGGTATCGATGGTTTATTTATCGAAACTCACCCTTGCCCTAACGAAGCTCTTTGTGACGCGGCAAGTCAATTAGATGTAAATCAATTAGAAGAGTTCATGAAACCTCTAATTGAATTACACAATATCGAAGTAAGCTACCGCTAGTAACTTATTTCAACATTTTTTCCGATTTAAAAAAACAAAATATATACTTACTAGTATGGAATTATATTTAGATTCTGCGGAGATCAATGAGATCAAATCGTCTTTTGAACAACTTCCGTTCATGACTGGTTTAACTACAACTCCTACGTTCATGGCTCGTCACGGTATCACTGATATCGACGGTACTATCGTTGAGTTGTCGAAAATTGTTCCTGTTCTTCAAATCGAAGCATTAGGTGACACTGCAGAAGAAATCGTTGCTGAAGCAAAACGTCAAGAGGCGTTAGGTTTAGACCGTGAAACTACTGTTTACAAAATTCCTGTTTCTAAAGTAGGTCTTAAAGCTTGTAGCATGCTTGTAAAAGAAGGTTTCAAAGTGAACGTTCACCTTGTATACACTTTACAACAAGCGTATATGGCTATGCAAGCTGGAGCAACTTATGTTTGTCCTCTAGTTGGTCGTTTACAAGACCAAGGTCATGATGCTTTATCTTTAGTGAAAGATTGTGTTGAAGCTGTAAACTACTACGGTTACAATACTAAAATCATGTTCTCTTCAGTTCGTACTATCCAACACGTACGTGACGCTGTAGACATCGGAGTTCACACTATTACTGTACCTTGGAAGATCATGTCTCAATTAACTGAGAACCACTTCACAAAAATCGGTACTGATCAGTTCATCAACGATACTCGTTTAATGACTGTTCGTGTAGGTGATGCTTTATCTGACATCAACCCTACTATCACTGCTGACGCTACAATCGCTGAGGCATTAGTAGTAATGACAAACAACAAAACTGGTGCTGCTACTGTAGTAGACGCTAACGGCGCTGCTATCGGTATCTTCACTGACGGTGACTTACGTCGTTTAGTATCTGAAAAAGGTGGTGATGTTTCAAGCATCAAAGTTGGTGATTTAGGATTAACAGCTCCTATCTCTATCGATGCTCACGAATTATTATTCGCTGCATCAAACTTAATCAAAGAGAAGCAAGTTGATGAATTAGTAGTGACACTTGACGGTAAAGCTATTGGTTTATTAGACGTTCAAGATATCGTAAAATACTAATCTCTAACCATGAGAGAAGAATTATTCGAAGAAGGAGGAGGCGTGTTTGTAACCGCCTCCTCTTCTCTTTTAGAGCAATTGAAAAAAGTCAAAGGATTAATCTTTGACTGGGACGGTGTTTTTAACGGTGGTGTAAAAGGCGGTGCAATGCCGAGTCCATTTAGTGAAGTGGACTCTATGGGTGTAAATATGCTTCGTTTTGGCTACTTCTTAGAGCACGGTGAAATCCCTTTCACAGCAGTTGTAACTGGAGAATTTAACGAAGCTGCATTTAAATGGGCCAAAAGAGAACATTTTGATGCTGTTTGTTACTTAGTCAAAGACAAAGTAAAAGTACTTCCGCTAGTAGACAGCATGTCTGGCGTAAAAGCAGAAGAAATCCTTTTCACTTTTGATGATATCCTTGATATTTCTTTAGCGAGAGAAGTAGGTACCCGTTTTATGGTCGGAAGACAAGGAAGCCCGCTTTTCACTGAATATTGCCGTATGCATGGCTATGCTGATTACATTACTGGCAATGCAGGTAACAGCAATGCAGTTAGAGAAGTATCAGAAGTTGTATTATGCTTATTGGATCGTTTTGATGAGACTATCGATAAGAGAGTTGATTTTGAAGGCGATTATGCGAAATACATCAAACTGAGAAATGAAATCCCTACCAAATTCTTCAAGAATGAAGGCAGTGAATTCATAGAAAACAATCCTCTTTAAAGCTGACTTATAAGAGCTTTTTATTCAATCCCTATTTTTCTAAAGATGAATAGGGATTGTTTTTTTATAATGAAAAATCAGCTTCACAAAAAGATTCTTCCCTTTCACCTCTTAATTTTCTTTCATTTTCACAGACATTCAAGAGTATTATTGAAGATTTTATAAAAAAGTCATCAAAAAAAAGAAAATTTATCACTTTCTTTTTGGTAAAGCTTACAGATGAAAATAACTTTGCGATCACGTTTTATGTATTTGAGCGATTGTAATCAAGTACTTATGTTTCGAACAAACTAAATATTACAGCCTTTGAAAGTTATAGATCGTCTTAATCAAGCAGCCGAGGATAAAAAGACATTATTTTCTTTTGAACTACTTCCCCCAGTAAGAGGTAAGAGTATCCAATCATTATTTGATGCTATTGACCCGCTAATGGAGTTTAACCCTGCATTTGTGGATGTTACCTATCACAGAGAGGAGTACGTTTATAAAGAATTATCAAACGGCTTATTTGAAAAATCAATCCAGCGTCATAGACCAGGTACAGTTGCCGTTTGTGCTGCCATTATGCACAAATACAAAGTAGATACTGTTCCTCATATCATTTGCGGTGGTTTTTCTAAAGAAGAAACTGAAAACATTCTTATTGAATTAAATTTCTTAGGAATTGAAAATATATTGGCATTAAGAGGTGACGCTGTTAAAGGTGAAGCTTCTTTCACTCCACATCCTGAAGGATATGCTTATGCTTCTGAGCTGGTGGAACATGTCACTAAAATGAACGAAGGTGAGTTTAAATATGCTGATCAAGCAGGATTTAAAGGTGGTTTCAGCATTGGCGTAGCAGGTTACCCTGAAAAGCACATGGATGCTTCTAACATGGCTTCAGACATTGACTTCTTAAAGAAGAAAGTAGAATTAGGTGCTGATTACATCGTAACTCAAATGTTCTTTGATAATCAAAAGTACTTTGATTTTGTAGATAGATGTCGTGCGGCAGGTATTACAGTGCCTATCCTTCCAGGAATTAAGCCTTTGACTACTCAAAAGCAATTGACACTTTTACCGAGTATCTTTAAGTTAGATTTCCCTGAGGAATTATTGACTGAAGCTAAAAAGTGTAAGAATAATAAAGAGATCAAGGAATTGGGTATCGAATGGGGTATCAAACAGTCAAAAGAACTGATTGAATATGGTGTTCCAGGTATGCATTTCTATTCGATGGGTAGATCTACTTCTGTAAAAGATATCGCTGAGGCCATCTTCTAGGATTAGATTATTCGTTTGAAGTAATTATATTGCTGCAATATTTTGAAGACAATTCAAATGTTGCAGCATTTTTTTATGAGTATTTTCAGCATCCTCCTTTTGATCATCGGTATTTTTTTACACCGAAGAAAAAACGCTTCATTGTATCCTCTGATTTATGACCGTGCACTATTGGTCAAACTAATAATGGGTCTATTACTTGGATACCTTTATTCCACTTATTTCAAAGGAGGTGATACTTTTATATTGCATGCTGATTCGGTAAAATTAGCTGAAATTGCAAAAACTAACTTTTCCGGTTATCTGGATTTTGTGTTTTCAAAACCTTATTACTACCCACCTGAAATCAAGTCTCAACTGATGTTCAGTAATAGTTCCACTGTCTATTTCACTATTCTTGGAAGTATTTTAAGCCTTATTTGTTTCGGAAATTACTGGATAATGTCACTATACATGTCATTTTTCAGTTTTTGTGGTTTCTGGTTTTTACTGAAAAGAGTTAAGCAACTCTACCCCACCACTGCCTTTAGCTTTTTAATAGCCAACTTATGTTTCCCCACAATCATTTTCTGGAGCAGCGGCGTCATTAAAGAAGCATTAGCACTCCCCTTTTTATATTTCAGCTTAGGTTTATCAATAGATTTAATAACTCGAAAAATTAAATTGGCTCCTATTCTAGCATTATTATTTTCGCTTTACAGCCTGTTACAGTTGAAGTTTTATTACTTCGGAGGGTATCTACTCTTCTTTGTTCCCTTACTATTTTTCATGTATTTAAAGGAGAAAAAAACACGTTTCAGCAAAAAGTATATACTGATACTATTCTCATTGATCATTGTTGGAGGAATATTTATGATCAATTTTGAATATCATTTCAATTTGGATAGATTTCCACAAACTATTTATGATAATTATCAGAAACTGAGTTTAAATGAACAAGATACTTATGCAATTCATTTAGAAAAAATGAGTAATACTTGGGAAGGTATTCTACTTTCCGCCCCAGAAGCAATGCTAACTCCATTTCTCTACCCCAATTATTTTACTTCTAGACACCTTTTTGATGTGATCATAAGTTCAGAAAACCTTCTTGTATTACTGCTGATGCTTATGAATGTCTATCTCCTTATTACAGGAAAGACGAAAATCTCAAGATCTAATTTATTGATGACAGGATTATTATTAGCGTACTCACTCTGCACTATAGCATTTTTAGCAATAGCAAGCCCCAATTTGGGATCCTTGAGCAGATACAAAATTGGGGCAAGCGTATTTTTATATTATATCTTGATCATTCAGCTTGAAGCTTTCTTCAAGAAGAGATTAGGAAATGTGGATGTTCTCATCTAAATAAATCTCTGCCATCATACACCTCGTACCTCCGCCACAAACATTTTCAATGGTCTCTATTGGAGAATGAATGATTTTCACATATTTCTCCATCACTTCTATCTGTTCGGGAGTGAAAGAATGATAAGCTCTTGATGACATGGTAATTTTCTTATTACCATTTAAATCAGTCACTTCCAATACATTACAAGTAAAGTCTTTCAATTGGGCATAACTTACATCTATAATCTCTTTGCCTGTTGCCTTGAACTTTTCCCAAAGCATTGCTTTTTCATCAGCATCTTTGATAGAAGCACCACAAATCACAACAAAATCACTTGCTATTGAAAGCATCACATTAGTATGATAAATAGGTACATCTTTTTCATCAACAGAAATAAAGGTCACAGCCTCATAGCCTAATGTTGCAGCATGTTGCTCAAAAAGATCCTGATCTGTTCTACCCGATACACATGCATATGCAATTTTATGAACTCTATCGAAAATTATACTACCCGTTCCTTCAAGAAACTTCCCTTTTTCTTCGTATTCTGATAAATCAGTCACTTTTGAAACGTGAAAACACATTTCCAGCAACTCAATAATATCTTTTCTTTTCTCAGGCCTTCTATTTAAAGGGCGCATTGGATATAGAAATATATTTCCATCACTGTGCGTTGTAAACCAGTTATTAGGAAATTGACTATCAGGTTTTTTAGGTTCTGGAGTATCGTCAATTACCGTGACATCTACGTCATTTGCTCTTAAAGTAGCCACATAATGATCGAATTCTTTGAGCGCACTTTCCACATAATCTGAATTAGAAAAGTCTAAGTTTGTTTCTTGAAATTCGTTATCAACCGCAGTATCTTCATTGAAACCAAAAGACGCAGGTCTTACCATTAATATATGTCGAGAGGAATTATTCATTTGTATTATATATGTTTAAACTAGTATGTGTGATTGTAAATGAACAAATTTCAGTGGCAATACTACTCAAAAATCTGATTTAATGCTTTAAAAAATAAAAATTCTATCTTTTTTTCGGTTTTTTGAAAAAAAATTCTAAGAAGTGTAATATCTAACACTTAACTACTTTATGCACAGTGATTCGCTGTTAAGTCAAAATATGATCCATGTACAGACATAAATACCCAATATAATAATTAATTAAGTGTTCCATATACAAAACAAATTACAGGATTTGCGAATTTTCGCAACAGTAAATTTCAAGCAAATATACTTTGACAATAGAAAATATTACCTCATATTTGTAATGTAATCAAAAGGAAATAAACTTTTGAATTACTCAAAAAAGAAATAATACTCGATTAAGAGTTAAAAATATAAGTAATAATTCATTTCATTTCATACTTTGTGGGAGAGGTTGTCATTCAGTGGCAACCTCTTTTTTGTTTTATCATTTTTTATTTTCAAAAGAACAATCGGCTAAAATTCACAGAAAAAATCTAAAAAAGGTAACCTTAATCATCAAAAAAACATGTTTAACAATTTTTAATTTAGTCATAATTTTTTAAGTGTACGTACTAACACTTTACAAACAAACTTTTACAATCAGAGTAAGACACCTTATTAAACACAAGGATCAACTTACACTTAATACATGAAAATTAAATAAGTGTAACTAATACAAAATTAATAATATTTAAAATTACAATTTACACTTATTAAATTTCGACGTTTTTAATTTTGACAAAAGAAAATAATCATGCACCTTTGTTATGTAATCAAAAGGAAATAAACTTTTGAATTACTCAAGAAAGAAATAATACTCGTTTAAAGAGTTAAAAATATAAGTAATAATTCATTTCATTTCATACTTTGTGGGAGAGGTTGTCATTCAGTGGCAACCTCTTTTTTGTTTTACTGATTTAGTGATCAAAATAACCCTTGATAAAGATGAATTGAATTGATAACTAAACTTCCGCCAACAATCAATTAAAGTTACTCCAACCTATTTATGACCTACTTGTAAAAAAGCCGATTGAAAGTTGACTATAATTGAGTTTACAATGTACTAAAGCTCAAACAAGAAATTAATTCACATCAAATTTCTTATTACATATTTCATCAATATTCTGATTCACTCCTGAGCTACATTAGCTATCATCCCATCTGTTCCAACACTTTCTTTCAGTAATCTATCTTCCTTAAAAAAACTTCACATTAAAAAGCCCTTCAAAATGAAGAAGTTGTCACTTCAATGTAAACACAATATGAATAAATAATTTTAACATTTATTAATTTAAAAAATCTCCTTTAAGTGTATCGTAATACACTTTACAAACAAAGTCACTGCTTTATTAACATACCCCGTATGATGTTCAAGGATCAACTTACACTTAATAGATAAAAAAGTCATAAGTGTAATCTATACAAAACTTTATAATATAAAATACAGTTTTTACACTTAATTAATTTTGATCATTTTAATTTTGACAAAAGAAAATAATCACACACCTTTGTGATGTAATCAAAACAGAAATAAAAAATAAAAAAATATATACTATGAAAAAGTTTACAATTCTATTCGCTTCATTATTAGTATCATTTAGTTTAACTGCTAAAGAATATTATTTACCATTCAACGGAATTTCATATTTCTTCAAAGCTTCTTCTAATGGAACTTCTGCTTCATTAATCTTTGAAAACCTAGAAGGGCAAGAAATTAATTTTAGTGTAAAAGATGCTGCTGGAAAAACATATATCAATAAAACAGTAATTGCATCGGGAAAAGTAAAAGAGAATATCAACTTTAAAAGTTTACCAGAAGGAAAATATACTTTTAAAATGATTTTCGAAGACAAATTATTAGTAAGAGACTTTTACGTTACTGAATCAAAAAATGCAGTAATGATGAATTACCACCTTGCTTCTTCTAACCAAAAGTTCAGAACTTCTGTTGTTGAAGATCACTTAAACATCATTTTAGGTAAAGAGGTAAAAGGTTTTGTAAGAATCAAATTGTTCACTGATGGTGGAGAGTCTGTATACAATTCTAAATTTATGGCAGGTGCTCAAAACGTAAAACGTTTCGACCTTTCTAAGTTACCTACAGGTACATATACTACTGAGTTAATCATTGACGGAGTATCTTACTCTGACTCATTCTCAGTACTTTAATAAAGATATCATTAAGATTGTTTATAAAATATAAGTAATAATTTATTTCATTTCATACATTATTGGGAGAGGTTGTCATTCAGTGACAACCTCTTTTTTTATTTGTAATATTTTATAAAATTATAATTTCATGCTGTATTCAAGAATATGGAATGTTTCAACACCTTTAATTGTGAACAATATTATCGACAACTATCAATAAATATCTAAACGAACCCACCTTATTCTACAATCACTTCTTCTTAAGAATTGTCTTAACACAAAGTGAAACAAAAAGCCTCTGATTAAAAAGCTAATAATACTACTACATTCAGTCTTGAAGGAAAAGTATAAAGAACTTCATAGGGTGAACCAAATTAATATTACTTTTCACTTAAAGTGAGTTCAAAATCATTGAAGCAATAGAATTTAATTTTAGACTTGCAGGTCTTAGCTTCTTTCCTTCCTTTTTATGTTAAAGCAAAATGAGGAAGATGGTAACTTGATAATAATTTGGTTTGTCATACATTTGAAATGTTATAAATCGTGGAGATTTTAATCTCATCAAAATATGCTGGATAGCTCATTTTCTTACGAAGGAAAAAAGATGTATAACTAGAAAGAGTTTTATCATTAAGTCAGAGAGGAAGCATTGTTTCATTAACTATAAGTACAAATTCAAAATTATCTAATACTAATTCTATTTATTGTTTTGCGATTACTTCCTTCAAAAAACGTAAGTACTAGGACAGAAGAAAACAGACATTTTATCTTACCTTTTTTATCCTACTCTTCGTTAGATTTTTATCGCGTAACTAAGGCTATGCTCTGCAAATCTGCCTCGATTAGAATAAATAATATTAACCTAAAATTATCCCTTTTCTTCTGCCCTAGTACTTATTAATAGAACCACTATTAATACGTTTTTGACTTAGTACTTAAAAAGTTTATCCATATCTTATTTTTTAATTATACGCTTACCTATAGAATGAGTAAAAAGGCAAACTCTTCATTTACTTTTATTCACGATTAAGTAACAGATAATCAAGCTATTTAACAGCAAAAAACTAGCTTTTTGACAGCTATTTTATCCTTTTTATGTGAACCAAATATTAACAATTAATTTTAACATTTTTTATTTCAATCATTTCATTTTAAGTGTACGCAGATACACTTTACGAACATAGTTCCAACGAAAGCATCATCCTCCTAATGAACTAGCAGGATCAAGTTACACTTATTGATTATAAAGTAAATAAGTGTACTCCATACAAAATATTATAATATTAAAATACATAATTACACTTAATTAATTTCGACTATTTTGATTTTGACAAAAGAAAATAATCACACACCTTTGTAATGTAATCAAAACAGAAAAAACGAAAAATTAAATAAATAATACTATGAAAAAGATCACGATTTTATTTGCTACCTTATTAGTCTCCCTTAGTTTATCTGCAAAAGAATATTACTTCCCATTCAACGGAATTTCATATTTCTTCAAAGCATCTGCAGATGGGACTTCTGCTTCAATTATTTTCGAAAACTTAGAAGGACAAGAAGTTAATTTCATTATTGAAGACGCTGAAGGAAAAGTTTACACTTCAAAAAGAGTTATCGCTTCAGGAAAAGTAAAAGAAGATATTAATTTCAAAAGTTTACCTGAAGGAAAATATACATTCAAAATGAACTTTGAAGATAAATTGTTAGTAAGAGAATTTTTTGTAACGCCTTCAAATACAGCCGTTATGATGAATTATCAATTAGCTTCTTCAAACCAAAAGTTCAAAATCTCTGTAGTAAAAGAAAACCTAAACATCATTTTAGGAAAAGAGGTTGAAGGTTTTGTAAAAATCAAATTATATACAAACGATGGTGAGTCAGTTTACAATTCAAAGTTTGTAGCTGGTGCGAAAAACGTAAAGCGTTTTGACCTTTCAACATTACCTACAGGTACATATACAGCTGAATTAATCATTGATGGAGTATCTTACTCAGATTCATTCTCTGTACTTTAATAAAGATATCAATTTAGATAAAAATATAAGTAATAATTTATTTCATTTCATACTTGGGAGAGGTTATCATATAAATGATAACCTCTTTTGTTTTATATTAGTAGTTTGGTACTAAGACAATATTTTTTCAATCTGTATTGCGTCCTTAGTACGTATTCACTGGGCTAACTATTATAAAATGATTCAAGAAGAAAGGCTTACTATTAAACATTTAGCAGAAGAAGACAGACCAAGGGAAAAATTGCAACTCAAAGGAAGACATAGTTTAACAGATGCAGAGCTTATAGCTATTTTGCTTGGTTCAGGCTCAAAAAAACTATCTGCCATTGAGGTGGCACAACTTCTACTCAACAAGGGAGACAATGATTTAAATTCTCTGGCTCAATTCACCGTCAAAGATTTAAAGAGCATCAATGGTATTGGAGATGCTAAAGCAATCAGTATTATTGCTGCTTTAGAGCTTGGCAGAAGAAGAAAAGAGACCAAAAAAGCAGAAAGGACAAGAATCACATGTTCCAAAGACATCTATAGTTTCATCACTCCTTATTTATTAGATCTCAATCATGAGGAATTGTGGGTGATTATACTAAACAGATCAAATCATATTAAAAACCTAGAAAAGGTGAGTATGGGAGGAATGACGGGCACTGTGGCTGACCCTAAAATCATTTTTCAAAAAGCTTTATCACACCAAGGATGTTCTATTATTATAGTGCATAATCATCCTTCCGGGCAAGTCAAACCAAGTCAGGCAGACATTTCTATGACAAAAAAAATCAAAGAAGGAGGTCAATTTCTTGAAATCCCATTGCTGGATCATATCATTTTTGGGAATGACAACTATTTCAGCTTTGCTGATGAGGGAATCTTATGACGGAAGTCATTTAGGAAGTTGCATATTTTTAATTTTCAATATCATTTTGATAAGGTTCTAGTAACATATCAACTTTTTGATCAAAAAAATGATTATTTTAATATAGGCACTAAAGCCAAATTACTTACGCTTTGGTGCCTAGGTATCTACTTTGATATTGAATCAACAAAAAGTAACTATTAGTTTTTTAAACTAAACCTGAATTATGAAATTCGTATCAACACTATTGATCATTCTATTTATTCTCAACACTACTTTTGCTACCACTCCAGATCATAGTTATACAAGTATAAAACCAGCACTGGAAAGGTATACGAGTATAGAACAATGGGAAAACCCCAATAACTGGTCACCGAATATTGTACCTTCTGAGGAGACCATTATATTGGTAAAAAACAAATCCTTCATTATTGACTTTAATCTAGATGCTGAAAAGCTTGTGGTAGGTGCTGTTGATGTTTCCAACGAAAGTGAGTTTGTAGTCACTAACCACGGAAGTATTTTCATTACGAATACGCTCAGCATTAATTCTAAAAGTTCATTATTAATAGAAGGTGCTTTAAAAGTCCAAAAAGCAATTGTCAACGCTACAGGTGGAGAATTCTTATTAAAGGAAATCGGAAGTATTGATGCCCATGAAATTTTCATTAAGATAGATAATTACATCACAACACTCAATGGACATGTTTCTTCTACTTATCTAAATATTCATTTTCTAGATAAAAATGCTCAATTACAAATTGGGGATAATGCTGTTATTCATATCCAGAGTGATTTAGTAGTCAAAAATAAATACAAGGATAATATACTGGGCAACTTAAGTAAAATCACAAGTTCTGGCTGTCAAGGAAATGAAATGTTTTGCAATCAAATCACTGCTTATCATTTAAAGTTGCCGACCATAGTAGATTATTTTGATATTGAGGTTGAAAATGAGAAAACCTTTGTGTATTGGGAAACCTCCACCGAAAGAAATTCAAGTCATTTTATTGTAGATAAGTCAAATGACGGGGAAAATTTTACAGAATTAGGCAGAGTAACCGCTAGTGGAAAATCTTCTTCAGAAAATCCTTATGAATTGAAAGACGACAACTTTGAGAAGGATAAAGATACATATTATCGTCTGAGAGTGGTACAGCAAGACGGAGAAGAATTTGTATGGTGCAGACACCTGTTAGCAAATCATCTAGACAAAGAAGAGTTTGGAATTGAAAAGGTACACCCTAACCCCACTAATTATTATCTCAAAATAGATTTCCAATCTCAAAAAAGTGACGTCTTGGATATTAAGCTTCATCACACTGAAAATGAATCTATTTGGGACATTAAACCGAAAATTGAGGGAGATAAAGCACTTTTTGATGTCCACCACTACCCTGCCGGTGCTTATATCTTAAAAGTGAAGATGAATAATATGCTGATTTACTCTGGAAATGTCATTATACACGCCACCAATAGTAAAGGAAACATCAGAAATAGTCAGGCAATTTTGGTGGAGGAAGAGAAAAAATAAATGTTTTGTGAATAAGTTGAAAC
Source organism: Flammeovirga sp. SJP92 (assembly GCF_001583495.1). Taxonomy (GTDB): domain Bacteria; phylum Bacteroidota; class Bacteroidia; order Cytophagales; family Flammeovirgaceae; genus Flammeovirga. The sequence continues at coordinate 520,607 of NZ_LQAQ01000061.1, forward strand.
AAGTATTAACTTTTTTCTCTGCACACGTTAATCTAAGTAATTCTCTAGTTTTCTGAACAATAAGATTGTTACTTATGAAAAATTTACAATACATTTTACTTTCTACTGTAATGTTATTTATGGGTCTTGTTGCAAATGCAAGCGATATAAACAATAAAGTAACGTCAGAAAATGAACCTATACATGTATATCCGATTCCGGCCAATACTCAATTCCATATTGACTTTAAAAATAACGAGTTTTCGGATGTCACGTACAAACTTGTGAATCTTGAAAGTGGATTCACAACTACTATTGATAATCAAAATTCTATTAACCATCAAATATCAACGTTTGATGTAAGTTTATTGCCAACCGGAACTTACATGTTGATTATTGAGGAAAATGGAAAAAGCATATACACAAAAAAAATGGTCATAAACCATTTCGGAGTATAAAAGTCAAACATAAACCGTTGACGTTATACATCAAATAAAAGATATAAACATAAATTTAAAGCACACATTTCTAATTTTGGAATGTGTGCTTCTTTATTTTTTAAAAACGGATACCGAGTGTCAGGTCCATCACACTCAATGTATTGCCTTCATAACTTCCTCCGTAGTTATAGTTCAGCTGAACATTAAAGATAGATATCAGAGTTCCTGCCCCTATCCTTGCTCCAAATTTCCAAAACTTATCAATGACCTCAGGATCTTTATTTGGTCCATTTGATTTCAAATAAAAAGACCTTACAGCTCCCAAACCTCCTTGCACATAAGGATGAAAAGTGGTTTCAGCCTCTTTTGAAAGAATAAAATATCTTCCTTCTAAAAGTATTGGTACTTGATACCAAGCTTGTGATAAAGATGCATCAAAAGGAATAGCGGCCAAGCCATTAACATGCCCCGCTAAGACAGCATCAAATTTTTCATTGACATTATAACTCAACTCAATATAAGCGGCAAAACCTGCACTAGAAAAAGGGGAAAGGTCTCCAACCCCTGATGATCCGCCACCACCAATACCAAAATGTATCTGAGCACTTGAAAAATTTGAAATGAATAAGAAGGTAAAAATGAAGAGTAGTTTATTTCTCATTATATAATTTTTTGCTTTGAAAAGTAATTAGCTTGATCCATTACATTTCTTTTGAAAATGTAAATTGGGTTAACAAACATATAAGCTTGTTTTAAGTACCAAGACAAAATTACTTATTAATAATTCCTCTGTTATTTTGCAATTACTACCTTTTAAAAACGATCAATAGAGCTACTATTCATGCATTTTTTAAAGTTGTACTCACTAAAAATATTCAAGAATTAATTATCAATTCATTTTTGTATAGTACTTAATTAAAAATAAAAAGGAAAAGCTGTAAATCAAAAGAGGTTGCCTTAAAAATAAAGCAACCTCGAATGTAATTTCGGTAAGTAATAGCTGTATTTACAGTATATATTATTCAGAAGACTTTGGAATAAGCTCCAAAAACTCTTTACGAGTAGCTTCTTCTTTAAACTTTCCGCTGAAGTGTGAAGTGACTGTAGCACTATAGGTATCTTCAATACCTCTCATAGAAACACATAAGTGTTTTGCATCAATCAATACTGCCACATCTTCAGTGCCTAATGTTTTCTTCAAATCTTCAGCAATCTGCACGGTCAAACGCTCTTGTACTTGAGGTCTTTTAGCATAGTGCTGTACAATTCTATTGATTTTTGATAAACCAATTACTTTTCCATTAGAGATATAAGCTACATGTGCAAAACCAATAATTGGCACAAAGTGATGTTCACAGTTGGAGTAAAAATGGATGTTTTTCTCAATCAACATCTCATCATACTTGTACTTATTGTCAAACAGCTTGATATCAGGACGATTCTTAGGATTTAAACCACTGAAAATCTCCTTGACATACATTTTTGCCACTCTATCAGGCGTACCACTGAGGCTATCGTCCGTAAGGTCAAGACCTAACGTATCCATAATTTCTCTGAAATGAGAAGAAATCTTCTTCATTTTTTCCTCATCCGAAAGCTCAAAAGCGTCTTTCTTCATTGGAGTGTCATGAGAAGTCCCAATGTGGTTATCACCTATTTCATCTATTATAGTATCGTTATGAATCTCCACTTCTTTAGGCTGAAGGGTATTCCACGAAATTCCGTTCTGTTTCATACAAAATAATTTTTAAGGCAAATTTGTCATCTAACTGATCTCTGAGAATATTCCAGATTACCACACAAATATTTTCTGCAGTTGGATTTAAAGAAGAAAACTCCTTCACCTCTTCATTTAAATTTTTATGATCTAAGTAATCCAATACATGTTCTTGAATAATGTCTTTCAATATTTTCATATCAATTACATATCCTGATATTGGATCAATCTCACCTGTGACTTTTACAATGAGATTATAATTATGTCCATGATAATACGGGTTATTACATTTGCCAAACATCTTTCGGTTTTCTTCAGCTGAGAGTTGTTCGTTGTGTAATCTATGAGCCGCATTAAAATGTGCTTTACGTGATACTGTTACTTTCATCTTTAACTAAAATGCTTCATAATAGAAGTTTGCAGAATGAAAAATACGTATCAAATTTCAATTCACAAAGTTACGAGAGATGAAGCTATTATCTAAAAACATTCTAAAATAGTTTAAACTCATTATCACATATTATGTTTAAACAATTTCAAACAAAGTTTAACGAACTAAAAATGCACCTTTATTCTTTCTTGTTCTGCAATTATTAACTAAAAAAATAATTATTTGTTTTATCAAAGTTTAAAATCTTTACTTCAAATTAAAAGGAAGTTGGTATTTTTGAACAAAGAATAAACAGATGACAATTACACAACTTGAATATATAATTGCGGTTGAACAGCACCAGAGTTTCTCAGCGGCGGCAGATGCTTGCTTTGTCACTCAACCTACTTTGAGTATGCAGATTAAAAAGCTGGAAGAACAACTCGACGTTGTCATTTTCGACAGAGGAAAACAACCCATTATCCCAACTGATGTTGGTAAAAAAATTATTGAACAAGGGAAAATTGTCTTGAAGGAAGCTCAAAAAGTCAATGATTTAATTCTAGACTACAAAGGTGAAATTAGTGGAGAATTGAAAATTGGTATTATTCCAACATTAGCTCCCTATTTAATTCCACTTTTTGTAGGTTCCATTTCAAGAAAATTCCCTCATCTGCAACTAAAGATCAAAGAACTTCAATCAGAACAAATCATTAAGTCGCTCAATAACGACACTATTGATGTGGGGTTGCTAGTCACGCCAATTCATGAACCCGGCATTACCGAAGAGCCTCTTTTCTATGAAGATATTGTGGTTTATACCAACCCTGATTATAAGTTTGAGCAACAGTTGGAGGTAAACATTGCAGACCTTACATCGCCGGATATTTGGCTTTTGAGTGCAGGACACTGTTTCAGAGATCAAGTAATCAACCTTTGTTCTTATCAGAATACGAACAAAATGAACAGCACTCTTCCTATTTCTTATGAAAGTGGATCTCTTGAAACGTTGATACGTCTGGTAGATAAAGAAGGTGGATTTACGCTTTTGCCTGAATTGGCAGTGGATGAATTGCCCGAAGATGCTAAAGACAGAATCAGAACTTTTGTGGATGAAAGACCAATGCGTGAAGTAAGTTTAATCTACGCAAGGAATTACGCAAAAGCAGGTTTGATAAAAGTATTATCGGATAGTATTAAAGAAAGTGTTCCAGAACAACTATTGACCAGAGAAAGAGGTCATGTTGTGGAGTGGAGATAAATAGTTTTAGAAGAGTAGAAAGTGATTAATAATTACCTTCATTGATGGCTTTCAACTCTTCTAACTCTTTCAAACGGGCTTCGTGTTCATCCACCCATTTTGTCAAGTTGTAGTCCTCGTTGGGATAAAGTTCATAATAAGAAACATATTCACTTCCCATAGCTGAGAAACGCTCAGTAAAATAAACTTCAATCTGACCAAAATTCACACTGATATTTTTAGTCCATTGATCATAATCACTTTGAGAAAAAGTCTGTTGCGCCATTTGACGCTCCATTTTTGCTTTTTCAATTTCCTCTTGATAACTCTTATCGGTATTCATCAAATCTGATTTCAATACCTCATACATCTGATATTCTTCAGGTGTAATATCAAAAAGATCTTTACCAAAATACCTTGCCCACAAGTACTCGTCTTGAGGACGTTCCTTGAGTAGTTTCCATATTTGAGGTTTAACCAATGGATCTTCAAGCATTTCAGAATCATCATAATACTGAGCATAGGACATAGTAGGGCTAACCATCCAAATAATGGACAACATCAAAAAGCTAGCAAATATGTTTTGTATCAAATTCATCCAAAAATTATAACTTGAGATTAAAAAAAGCCTACTACTCATTAATATTATACTGTTTAAATAACGATAGAGTTTCTTTTAAAATTTTATTAACAAACTAAAAAATGAAAAAATAATGCCAAATATAGGAAATATCCTATTCCTTTTACAAAATACTAAATCTATTTTATTGAACATAATTCATCAATGACTATTATATTTGCACTTAAGCACTAGTTCAAAAATAATATTATTTTATAGAACTGTCTTATTGGCTCAATTGAACAATTTTGATTAAAAAATTAAAAGAAAGAACTAACAGCTTTTAGTTAAATAGATTTTAGCAGTCTATTTTGTGTTTCAAACTTTCAAAATATTAGATTATGACAGCAAAAGTGAATATTGGAAAGGCACTACTTCAACGTTTAAGTCAACAACTTAAAGGAGAATTACATTACGACGACGTAATGAGAACACTGTATGCCACTGATGCTTCTGCATACCGTGAACTGCCCCTAGCTGTCGCTTTTCCAAGAGATGAAGAAGACATCAAAACTCTTATCACATTTGCTAACCAAAACAACACATCCCTAATCCCTAGAACTGCAGGAACTTCATTAGCAGGACAAGTAGTAGGACATGGTATTGTCGTTGATGTTTCAAGAACTTTCACCAAAATTCTTGAAGTTAACAAAGAAGAGGGTTGGGTAAGATTACAGCCGGGCGTTATTCGTGATGAGTTGAATAAACACCTTAAAGATTTTGACCTATTCTTTGGTCCTGAGACTTCTACGGCTAACCGTGCCATGATTGGCGGTATGGTTGGCAATAACTCTTGTGGTTCCAACTCAGTACAATATGGATCTGCTAGAGACCATTTGATTGAGGTAAGAGGCTTTTTAAGTGATGGTTCTGAGGCCGTTTTCAAAGAAGTAACAGCGGAGGAATTTGAAGCTAAAACGCAACAAGACAACCTTGAAGGCAGATTGTACAAGGAAATCAAAGAAATGCTTCTTCCTGAAGAAGTTAGAGCTGAAATTGCCAAAGAATTTCCGAAACCTTCTATTCCCAGAAGAAATACAGGATACGCCATTGACTTGCTTGCAAGAATGCAGCCTTTCAATCCAGAAGGTAAGCCGTTTAACTTCTGTGAACTGATTGCGGGTTCTGAGGGGACATTAATTTTCATTACTGAAATCAAAATGCACTGCAACCCTACACCTCCTAAATACAAAGGTGTGTTGTGTGCTCAATTTGATTCAATTGACGAATCGTTAAAAGCAAACCTTATTTCCCTGAAATTCAATCCTACAGCGGTTGAATTAATGGATAAATATATTCTAGACTGTACAAAAAACAGTATCGAACACCGTCAAAACAGATTTTTCCTTGAGGGAGACCCTGTAGCAGTTTTGGTAACCGAAATTGCTAGAGATACCGTTGAAGAGATGCGTGCTGATGCAGCCGCTCTCGAAAATGCTTACAAAGAAGCCGGTATGGGACACTACTTCAAACTTGTGGAAGGTGAGGACGTAAAAAGAGTTTGGAATTTGCGTAAAGCAGGTCTTGGACTACTTTCAAATGTACCTGGCGACCCTAAAGCTGCACCTGTAATTGAAGATACGGCTGTAGATGTTGAAGACCTTCCTGCCTACATCGCTGAATTCAATGAGATATTGAAGAAGTATGACTTATTCTGTGTACACTATGCACATGCTGGATCTGGAGAATTGCACCTTAGACCTGTTTTAGACTTAAAAACACAGGACGGTAACAAAATGTTCAAGGTGATTGCTGATGAAATTGCCAAACTTGTAAAGAAATATAGAGGTTCACTAAGTGGCGAGCACGGTGACGGCCGTCTCAGAGGTGAATTTATTGAATATATGGTAGGTTCAAAGAATTTCAAATTAATTGAAGCTACAAAAAGATCTTGGGACCCTGATAATATTTTCAACCCGAACAAAATTGTGGATACTCCTCCTATGGATGAGAGTCTTCGTTTCATGCCAGGTATTGAAACTCCTGAAATCAAAACTACATTAGACTTCAGTGCTTCTCAAGGTATTATCAGAGCGGCTGAGTTCTGTAATGGTGCTGGAGCTTGTAGAAAAACAGAAGTGACTGGTGGAACAATGTGTCCTTCTTACATGGCCACTAGAAACGAGAAAAACACAACTCGTGCTAGAGCTAATATTTTAAGAGAATACTTAAGAGCTCCTTACACTATCAACCGTTTCAACCATAAAGAAATTTATGAAGTGATGGATCTTTGTCTATCATGTAAAGGTTGTAAGTCTGAATGTCCTTCAAATGTAGATATTGCAAAACTAAAAGCAGAGTTTTTACAGCAATATTACAAGGCGAATGGTGCTCCAATGAGAGCAAGGATGATTGCTTACTTCCCTCGTTTGACACAAATGGCGATGCTAACTCCAGGTTTATTTAACTGGATGGTCAGCAACCCACTGACAGGAAGTATCTTCAAGTCAATCGCTGGTTTTGCTCCTGAAAGATCAATTCCAAAAGTGCATAAACATACTTTTAAGAGTTGGTTGCAAAAATATACTCCAAAGAAAGCCAGCAAAGGGAAAGTATATATCTTCTGTGATGAGTTTACCAATTATAACGACACTCCAATTGGTCTGAAAACGATCACCTTATTGGAGAAACTAGGTTATGAAGTAGAATGGCAACCTCACGTGGAAAGTGGTAGAACATTCCTTTCTAAAGGTTTTGTTGAAGAAGCGAAAGACCTTGCGTGTCAAAACGTGGATATGTTGAAAACTTATATTTCTGAAGAAACTCCATTGATCGGCATTGAACCTTCAACAATTATGGCTTTCCGTGATGAATATCCTGATTTAGTACATGCTCATCAGAAAGAAGACGCGGCCAACCTTGCTCAAAATGCGTTGATGATTGATGAGTTTATAGCTAGAGAAATCAAGGCTGGAAAAATCACTTCAGATCAGTTTACTGAAGAAGAAAAGCTTGTGAAATTACATACTCACTGTCAGCAAAAAGCAACAGGTACACAAGTGACAGGCAAGCAGATGCTAGGTTTACCTAAAAATTATAAAGTTCAGATTATTCCATCTGGATGTTGTGGTATGGCCGGTTCATTTGGTTATGAAAAAGAGCATTATAAAGTATCTATGGATGTAGGAGAACTTGTATTATTCCCTACGATTAGAAAACTCGATGACAATGTAATTATTGCGGCGGCAGGTACGAGCTGTAGGCATCAGATTAAAGATGGAACAGAGAGGGATGCATTGCACCCCGTAGAAATATTGCTGAATGCATTAAAATAGTATTACAAAAGGAAGAGCGGTTTATTTACCCTCTTCCTTTTTTTATATAAAAAACTGAAAATCAAACATTAGACTATCTTCAATCTTTCAATACCACCTATTTTCATTCGACTTTCTTCTTATTCAAAATTATTATCTGAACGACTTTAAAGAAGGTGTTTATATCGGTTAATGAATGAAGATTTTTTAAACTAGACTCTCTATTTTTGCATTACACAATGTAATAAATCAACTACAAATGAAGAACAAGGTGTTAATAACTGGTTTAAACAGTATTATCGGAAAAGAAGTATTTCGATACCTTGCTCGTCATACACAAACAAAAATTGTAGTTGGTCAAAGACACGATCCTGATTTACCCCTTCAGGACGCTGAGTACCGTTATCTTGACTTCAATGATGTCAAATCATTTCAAGAAACGTTGATTGGCATTGAGACTGTCTTTTTAATTATCCCTCGTCACATCCATCAAATTGAGCATTCTTTCAGCTCTTTTATTGATGCCTGTAAATCTTCAGGAGTATCGAGAATCATATTTTCTTCTGTATACCGTGGTAAATTCAGTGTGATTCTTCCACATCATAAAGTGGAAAAACTCATCAGAAAAAGTGGTATTGACTATGTGATCGTACAAGCCACTTATTTCATGCAAAACTTGACGACTTTCTTTAAAAGAGAAATTCAAGAAGATCAGAAAATTGCCATTCCTCACCTCAGCAGAAAAATGAATTGGATTGATGCAAGAAATGTTGGTGATGCCATTGTGAATCTCATTTATAAGTTTGATGATTATAAAAATCAAACGATTCCGCTGATGGGCAATGAGAACAAAAACTTTATGGAAGTTACCGCTAAGTTAACTGCTACTTTGCCGAAAGATGTAGTTTATAATGCTACTTTCAAAGAGTTTGTAAAATCACTCAAAAGAAAAGGTCTAGAGTACAAAGAAATATCTTTATTGGTGCTTTTCATGATGTTGGAAAGGTTGGATTATAAAACTGAGATTCACCCTAACTATGAAAAAATAACGGGTAAAAAACCCACAAGACTGATTGAATTCATTATGAGGCACTTGCCAGATCTAGAACCCGCCAATAATGAATAATTTATTTCCACCTGCTTACTCTTTCTGCTTTCTCCAATACTGCTGAAGAAAATGCATTAAATCTAAATTGAAGTAAGCGTTTCCTACCTTCTACACTTCTCGTAAAATAAAGTTTTGATTGATTGACGTATTTATTCCAGTTCTTATGGAATATTTCAGCTGTTCCTTTTTTCTTTCCTAATTGTTCAGGTACTGCATGATAATCTTTTTGAGAAAAGAAATGGAAAAAAGAATTAGACCTTTCAACGATATATCTCGGGTTTTGAATTGGATTCACAATCTCCTCCAAGGCACTGATAAAAGAGTTCTTCTCAAAAGTACTTCCGCCCTCCAAATAACAAAAAGACTCACCATAATTATTCACAAAAGTCTTTACAGATAAACTATCAGGGTCTGAATAAAAAATCTTAGTCTCAATCAAAGAACGCAAAAGTGCATTGCCTATTTTCTGAATATCTTTCGTTACATCTCTATATTTCAAGTAGATTTTAGCAGTTTTAAAAAGCTTTTTCCCAAAGTAAAAAAGTCCACCAATATCAAGAAAACAAAGTATCATCAACAAGTCATTTCTACTCTCTGCATACATTAGGCCATCTATTATTTCATAAATGTCTAAGAAATGAAGTAAAAACAACTGTCCTAATTCCAACAGCATATAACCCATAGTTACATTGAAATAGAACTTTTTCTGACGGTGGAAATCCTTCTCTTTTCTATCAAATGGCATTTTAATTTCCTCCGTAATTTCCACTCCATTTTCAATAGCCTCTTCCCATTGCTCACGAAGCAAGTCTCTTTCATCGGCTGATTGAAACATTTTCTGATTCATTTCTTCAGCCGTTTGAGGAGTAAATTTATTTGGAATTTCCATTCTCAAAATACCGTTTTCAATGGTTTTTATTTCTCTTTCTGAAATCCCGACAAAAGCTCTAAATCGTCTTTTCAAGACTTGAAAATCACTGCCTCCATTCGTGTTTGTTGGGTCAACAGCAACCAAATGCCAAATATTACTGGTTTTACTTTTATCCAATTGTGACGTTCTGATCGCTCTTCCTCTCATTTGATTGGATAATACATAAGAACCTACAACACTTGCTAAAATCAATGAATTAATACAAGGTGCATCCCAGCCTTCTCCTAATAAGGCCTTTGTACCAATCACTACATTGAAACATCCTTTTTCAAACAACTGCGTTACTATTTCTACTATATCGTGTTTTAGTTTTTCAGACAAATGAATCAAGACATAATTAGAATCATGCTTGACAGGAGTTGTTATCAATTCAATATTCAACGCCTCTAATTTTTCTTTCAATGGACTCACTGCTCCCTCAGGAAGGATAATCAATGAACCTGTCAGCACACATAATTTGGTATTAAGATTTCGCCTCAAATACTCAAAAATGGGAACTACACCCAATTTGTCAATTTCAATCTGTTCATTTAGGTATTCCTTTCTGATATAATCACTTAAGACTACCATTCTTAAACTTTCCCCCAATGTGTTGTTCTCAAATTGAGCAATGGACAAAATACTTTCGATTTTCCCAATACTTGATTTTAGTTGCTGAGCTATTTCGGCATCACTTTCTAACACTACTTTCCGCCCTGAAATACCGCCGTGCATTCTGATAAACTGCTCCACTTTCTTGATATGTTGAGAGAACAACTTATCATTCCTTTTTTCATTAAAAATCAAATAATTAAAAAGCACTTCGAGCCAATACTTATCCAGTTGAGGCAATGTTTTCTTTTTATTTCCTGTCAATTCGAAATGAAACGCAGAGAGCTCCTCATCGTTAGAGGAAAGGTAGATTAAAATTGAAGAATAGATTTCTATATTATCATAAATCCACTCCAAGTTTGATTTCGGATCTTCGATTGCCGGGTAACGTAATAAGTAATCGATGAGAAAACCGTCTGATGCTATTTCATTTTCTATTGTTTTTCTACTTTCCCTATGGTTATAAATAAGGGACAGTTCACTTTGTGTAGGCTGAGAAAAGTGAATATAATCCTGATGAGGACACAGGTTATGTTCTTTGACCAACTCTGGAACACTGATTTCAGTATCAATCGGACCGTTCAATTCAATATATCTTTCCCATTCAGAAAAAGAGACATCATAAGGAGGCGTTGCAGTAAGTCCTACCACCTTGGGTTTCAATTTTGCTTTTAAAGCGATCAAAGTTTGCCACCAAGCATTTTTCAAGTGATGTGCCTCATCCAATACTATGGTTCCAAAATTGAATCCTTCAAAATTATTTTCTTGAAATTCTTTCTCTTCAGACTCGTCTTCTTTACTTGACAGTGCATGTAATGCGTGGTAAGTAGAAACTGTAAGGAATTTGGGCGATTTTATATCATTAGAAATCCAATCAGGAATGTTTGAAACTTGAAGAAATAAATCACAAAACCGTTGAATCCATTGATTTCTAATTGCGATAGTAGGAGTAAGAATAAGGGTAGGTTGGTTGATTTCCAGCATTACTTGCAATCCTAAAACTGTTTTTCCAGATCCAGGAGGAGCTATCACATGTAAATGATCATCTGTAAGATGGGTATTCAGTTCATCTAGAACCCTTTTCTGATAGGATCGCCAAGAGTATTTAAATGAGATGTTTTCTGGGAAAATATTCAGTTGATTATTTACAGTTTCCTTCATTGATTATTTTAGTTTTTCAGCTAAATCCAGTGTTTTAATTAATTCTTCTAGTTCTTGCTCAGATGTATAGGGATTTTCCATTACAAGGTTTTTACCAAATACATGAAAATAAGTTCTCCCAAGGTAAAGGTTGAATAAGTCAATATCTATTTTTCCGTTTTGATATGCTCTATACAAAACGACAGCTTTATTATTTCTCTTATCAATATCAGTAATGTGCTGATAAACAAAGAAAGGACTCCGAATGGCCATTCCTGTATAGTTTTCCGGAGATGGAAAGCCATGCTGACGAATAAAAACATCAATTTTATATTGATTTACCTGATCAACATCCATCATTTTTTGTCCTAATTCTTGATATTCTGGAGAATCAGTACCATACTTTGTAACCACCTCTTGAAAAAACGTAGCATTACGCACTTTCTGATCTTCCTCCAAAACTTTCAATAAATACCACTCCCTTTTCTCAATAGTATCTAGTGCAGAAACTTCTTTGATAATGGCTTCTTTGTCAATAGTGGACGACTGACATCCAAAAAACAATGCGAAAGTGAAATAAAATATATGCTGAAGTGTTTTTAACATAAGTGTTTAGTTTGGTACTGATCCATAAAAAATATGCCTTACAAATGACTAATTTAAACATTTTATAAAGCATATTTTTTAAAATAATTTTGGAATAATAGTTATTTATTCAGCAGGCAGTAAGTCACAGAAATGGAATTTTGAATTAATATCATTTCCATCTGCATCTTTATAATTGTATTCTCTAATTGTTTTTTCCCCGACTTTAAAATTTACAGGTTCAGAAAAAATAGGACCATCAAATACAAATGTGTGGAACTCTCCATTTTCTCCACAAGGGTCAATTCCTTCTGGCAGATCATTATAAAAATCCATATCCAACACCCTGCCGTTGAACTTTTCTCCCAACGTGTCATTTACAGCTACCGCAATAGCCTTAAATCCTGCAGCTACAAATTCTTTATACAATTGGTCGGTATCACCGCCCCAAAGTGGAAAATGACATTTTAATCCTACTTTAGTCATTTTTTCTTCACGATACTGTCTCAGGTCTTCCAGAAAAATATCACCCAATACAAGGTCTTTGATTCCTTTTTCTACAAAAGGGGTTAAACTTTTTGCTAGTTCTCTGTCATAAGTGCCATGTGAAGTATCTTCCTTTATATGCATTTTATACAAAGGGATACCAATTGATTCAGCTTGTAGGTCTAACAGTTCTTCTCTCACTCCGTGCATACTAATTCTCTTATACTCTGCAGAAAGCGATGTGAGCAAACCTTTAATTTCCCACTCTTTCAAGGCTTTAAACAAAGCAAATGAAGAATCTTTTCCACCACTCCATTGAAATAATGCTTTTTTCATTTATTTCTAAACTTTATTTTATTACTTTTGACTATCAATTGAAGGTAATTTATGAAAAGCATTTTAAATATCGCCCCGATAAAAATCACCATCCTACGATGTTGTTGATTGTCAATGTTTAAATTTATGCATCCCCGTATAAATTCAATTACCCCTATCCTATTTTTACATAAAAACAAATTTCCTGCATGGATCACTGTGTATTTTCTCTTTTTCTTAAGGGAATATTTTGCATTTTTGTGACGCCATAAGGTTCAAAATAAATATTGCGCTCATGCAACCAGATTTAAGAAAACAACTAAAAGTATACAATACGTTATCACGTAAAAAAGAACTGTTTCAAGCAATTAATCCTCCTTTTGTTGGAATGTACGTATGTGGTCCAACCGTATATGGTGATGCACATTTAGGGCATGCAAGACCTGCTATTACTTTTGACGTTATTTTTAGATACTTGAAGCACCAAGACTATAAGGTACGTTATGTGCGTAATATCACAGACGTTGGACACCTTGTAGGAGATGCCGATGAGGGTGAAGATAAAATTGCAAAAAAAGCAAAGCTGGAGCAAATTGAACCAATGGAGGTAGTACAGTACTACACTGACCGCTACCACAATGACATGAACTCATTGAATGTTCTTCCTCCAAGTATTGAACCTCGTGCCACTGGACATATCATTGAGCAAATTGAGATGATTCAGAAAATTATGGAATCAGGTTATGCTTATGAGTCGAATGGTTCGGTATACTTTGATGTCGTAAAATACAATGAAGACAAGGAGTACGGTGCACTATCAGGCAGAAATATTGATGAAATGCTTGAAGGTACTCGTAATCTTGATGGGGTAAGTGATAAGAAAAACCAAGTGGATTTTGCACTTTGGAAGAAAGCAGAACCAGAACACATTATGCGTTGGAACTCTCCTTGGTCTGATGGTTTTCCTGGGTGGCACCTTGAATGTTCTGCAATGAGTGCAAAGTACTTAGGTGATCATTTTGATATTCACGGTGGTGGTATGGATTTAAAATTCCCTCACCATGAAGCCGAAATTGCACAATCTCATGCTTGTAATCATGTGGAGCCAGCCAAATACTGGTTACATAACAATCTGATCACTATTAATGGTCAGAAAATGGGTAAGTCTTTAGGTAACTTTATCACTTTAGAAGAGTTATTTGAAGGAAAGCATGACTTGTTAGAAGAAGCGTATTCACCAATGACTATCCGTTTCTTTATTCTTCAAGCACAATACAGAAGTACATTGGATTTCTCTAATGATGCACTGAAAGCGGCAAGAAAAGGATACAGAAAAGTAATGAATGGCCTTCGCCTAGCGAAAAGTATGGAATACAAGGCTGATGACAGTGTTGAAATCAATGAAAAGCAAGCCAAAAATATTGAAAGCATCGTTAACTCTATTTACAGAGGAATGAATGACGACTTCAATACTGCTGTGGCAATGGCTGGTATTTTCAACTTATTGAAAAAAATCAATGCTGTTCATGGAGGTAATATTCCTGCTGCTCAACTCGGTGAAAAGGCATTCAATGATATGATTTCTAATTATATCACTTTTATTGAGGATGTATTGGGATTAAAAGAAGAAACTCCTGATCACTTCTTCCAGGCTTTGGATTATATTATCAAAGATTATTCTAATGCTAAAGAAGTAAGAGATTATGATAAAGTAGATGCTATCAGAGCACAACTGAAAGACATGGGTGTAGTGGTAAAAGATACCAAAGCCGGTGTGGAATGGGCTTATGATGAGGCATAGTCTCTGAAAAACATATTGTTAAATAAAAAGGTCTTCAATTTTGAAGGCCTTTTTTCTTTTCCTTCTGTTTGTCAGTCATTTTCAAATAAAATAACATGCAATTGTTACAAAACATTACAACAGTCTCTTTATTAACAATAAAGATTTGGAACTTTTTGTTGTTAATAATTGTTTACACTAATATTGCACAATACAAAGAATCATAAGCTACATTTCTAATAAATACGACAAGTTTTCAAAACAAATCTTAACAGACCCGCGTATTTACTTTAAATTTCGATTAAGCTTTACTTAACAAAATAAATTCACTATGTCTAAAATATTACTTAATTCTTTCTTTGCCGTTTTTTTATTTTTTCCTATTGTTGTTTTTGGACAAACTGAACTTGATGATGACAATGACAACGAACTAAGCAATGGTGATACTCACGAAACGCTTCAAGGTGCGGGAGATAGTGGAGTCTATCAACACACTGGAAACCTCACCTTCAAAGATGGTCTCGACTTCGTCAACAAACTGCAAATGTCTACTACTCCAGGCATTGGAGGAGCAGATGATACCTATAGTAATTATGTGATTATTAAAGGCAACCTAACTGTAGAAAGTGGTGCTACTGTATCAATTAACAACAATGGCTTATTGATCATTACAGGAGATTTGATCATACAAGGATCAGCAAGTTTTCACAACAGTGGTTATTTTATCGTAATGGGAAGCGTTAGTGGAAGTGGAACCATAGACAATGGTAGTGGAGGAAGTGCTTTGCCTGCATATATTGCCGGTGATGTTGAAAACTCTGATATTATTGCTGATGCAGATGTAGACAGTCCTGCAAACATTGCAGACAACACAGTAAATAATATATTAGATTTTGAAGATGTTGACACTTCACTTCCTGTAGAACTTATTTCATTTACAGCTTCTAAAACTGAAAGTGAAGTAAAATTGAATTGGTCTACAGCCTCTGAAGAAAATGCTTCACACTTTGAAGTTTATGTATCAAAAGACAATAAAAATTGGGATTTAATTGGCAGTGTTGATGCGAATGGGAATTCGTCTACACGAATCAATTATACTTTCTCCGATGATGAAGACTATCAAACAACAGTCTATTATAAGCTAATACAATACGACTTTGATGGTAAAAATGAAACGTTTGGGCCTTTAGCTGTACAATTCTCTAACGATGAGAACACCTTCACTACAGCCGTTTTCCCTAATCCAAGCAACACAGGAAACACTTCTGTTCAAATTGGAGGAATGAACCTTGGTGCTACTACAACTCTTCAATTAATTAATAGAGAAGGCAAAGTAATTCTATTCGATACAATTGACAGTAATAACATCACTTCAGCTATTTATCAATTAAGTGATAAAGTAGAGTTGAAACCAGGTTTGTATGTATTAAAAGTGAACTCAGGTGTACTCCAAGATACAAAGAAGATTATAGTTCAATAAAACAGAATATATCTGATCAAAACTCCAGAAGAAACATCAACTCTTCTGGAATTTTTTTTATACCCTTTCATCTAATACGATTATGCCATCATAGCTTCAGCATTCATTAGTAAGCTCAGATCAATTTAAATAATCACATAAAATTACAGTTTACAGCATGAACTTACGAAGCAATATAATGTAACATATAGTAGATTTCCACACAATAGCAATCGACATTACAACTCTGTAAATGTGTTAAATAAGAAAATAAGTGAACTATTTGAAAATAAAATTTGTTTCTATTTCAGTTGTATTTAATGAAGAAATCAATATCACAATTCTTAGATAAATTAAATATTTCATAACATATCAGTATATTGAACGTACACACAAAAAAGTTCAAGGCTTTAACCTTTATTAACCCAAACACTTATGATTCACTCATTTACACATGTAATAAAAAACACTCTAACAACACTGAACACTCAGCTTCGTGTTTTTATTACCTTTGCAACACTTCTATTCTTTTCTCCTACCATTTATGGACAAAACATCAGTCTTGATGATGACAACGATAATGATCTAAGCAGTGGAGACACTCATGAAGATCTACAAGGAGCTGGTGATAGTGGCATCTATGAACACATTGGAGATATCACATTTACAAGCGGTGTTAACTTTTCTAACAAACTCCAAGCAGAGACAATATTAGGAATTGGCGGTGGAGATGACACCTATGACAACTATGTAATTATTGAAGGAAATTTAACCGTTGAAGATGGAGCTAGTGTTACCATTAGCAATGCCTCTCTTTTTATTGTTACAGGTGATGTAATCATCAACGGGGACATCAGTTTTCACAATAATGGCTACGTTGTAATCATTGGAGATGTAACTGGAAATGGAAGTGTTTCATCTGGCCCTGGTGGAAGTGCACTGCCAGCTTACATTGGAGGTACATTAGACACTGACAATGTCACCACTTCTGGTAATGTAGATAGCCCATTAAATATTACTGACAATACAGTCAATGATATCTTAGATGACGAATTGCCTGAAAATTGGCAAAATGAGCTTCCCGTCGAACTGATTTCGTTTACCGCTTCTAAAATCAATAATACATGCAAATTAGAATGGTCAACAGCTTCTGAAGAAAATGCATCACATTTTGAAGTTTATTCGTCAGCTGATAAAAGCAATTGGAATTTAATTGGTACTGTGGATGCAAATGGCAACACCACAACACGTATTGATTACTCTTTTACAGACGATCAAGAACATTTCTCGTCTGTATATTATAAATTAGTTCAGTTCGATTTTGACGGAAAAAATGAAACATTCGGCCCTTTAGTTGTTCATTTTTCTGATGAATTAAATACATTCAACACTTCTATATACCCAAACCCTAGTTCTTCAGGACAAGCTCAACTGCAGATCGGGGGGATCAATTCGGGTGCATCCATTACTCTTCAATTGATTAATAAAGACGGGAAAATTATTTTGGATGATATTATAGAGAACAATAACATTACTTCTACACTCTATCGACTAGGAGACAAAACTGTCCTACAACCAGGATTATATATTTTGAAAATCAATTCAGGTACTTCTCAGAGTATTGAGAAGGTTATGATACAATAATATGAATAGAAAAAGCCTGTGAATCATTACTAAGTACTTATCGCAAACTATAGAGTGATCTAAAGGTTTATTTCAATTTTACGAGTTATATATAGTTGCCCTCAAAAAGTGTTGTCGCTTTTTGGGGGCTTTTTTCATATAAAAAATCCAATTCCCTTCACAACAATCAACTCTTACACATTTATTACACAAGTGATTATTCCCGAAAAAACAGTCAAAGAAAGATTTTTTTCTACAAAAAAGACGATTTACTCTAAAATTGACATTAAAATACCATCCACTCTGAACTTTTTATAAAAAAGCCATGTTTGAGAGTTAGTTGCACTTTACTAAGGATTAAATATTAAATATCCATGATTAAACCTAATTTATAATCCTTAAGCAAGTATCACGAAACCGATTTTATTAAGAAACCCAGTTATAAATATTTCAAAATGTACAAATTCTTACTTACGCAATTAATTACCCTTGTATTTATCAGTTCTAATACCTCTTTTGCCCAAACTATCGATTCTATCATTGATCAAGATATTACAATTGGAGGATCTTCATGGCCTGAAGTATCTTCTAGTACTGGTGATGTTGAAATCAAACAAGGTGTACCTTTTAATACCACTGTTACTTTCGATCATTTAGATGGAAGAGGAGGTAATAACAACGACATGAAATATTACAGTGTAATTGAGGGAGATTTAGTAATTGATGCTGATCAGACCCTAGTTATAGAAGAGTCATCTTATCTTATTGTGAATGGCGATCTTACTATTAATGGTGCTGTTCAGTTTAATAACCACAATGGTAACACTAAACATGTTTATTTGATTGTATTAGGTAATATCAGTGGAAGCGGAACAATCAGAGGAGGCTTAGGTACACATGATAAACCACCGTATGCATCGGGTGAAATTGTTGTAACAGGTGATCACAAAGGAGGATCAGGATATAACATTGATGACCTGGACGAATACATTAAAGATATATTAAGATTGAATGGTTATGATTTACCAGTAGAGCTTGTTTCTTTTACGGCTACTCAAGAAGAAAATAACATAGAAATAAACTGGACTACTGCTACAGAAATTAATGCTTCTCATTTTGAAGTTTATTCATCAACCGACAAAAGAAACTGGGATTTGAAAGGAAGAGTTGAAGCCAATGGGAATACTTCAACACGCATTGACTACTCTTTTTCGGATGAGAGCAACGGACTTCATACAACAGTATACTACAAATTGGTACAATATGATTTTGATGGAAAAAACGAAACTTTTGGTCCTTTGGCGGTAAAGCTATCCAATGCGCAGAATAATTTTGAAACTACTGTTTTTCCAAACCCAAGTACTACAGGCCAAACGTCATTACAGATCAGTGGTATGAGTTTAGGAGCCACCACTACTCTTCAATTAATGAATAAAGACGGAAAGGTATTATTAAATGACACTATTGATAACAACGCTGTAACCTCAACTGTCTACCAAATCGGTGACAAAGTCGCTTTACAGCCAGGATTATATATTTTAAGAATCAACTCAGGCACTATACAAAATACCAAAAAGATCATTATAAAGTAACGATAGACAAACCAAACTCCCGTGAGAATAATCTTTCTACGGGAGTTTTTTATTACAGCAAACTTCCTAATCAATAAAAAATATAATTCACATAGTTAGGCGTCACTTATAAAAGTTTCACTTTAACTAAAAATACTTAATGAACTGCTTGTTGTTAACACTTTTCAATACTAATTTTGAATTATATTAAGATTTTAATGTGCTTTACCTATATTCTTTATCCACTTTTAGCACATAAATCTAATAAAACCGATTTCAATCATTTCCGATTTAAACTAAAAGATGATGAACAAATTTCTACTTATTAAATCTCTGTTTCTACTTATAAGTTTATTCAATTATTCGTGGGCACAGAACATTCCTGCTACAATCAATAGCGATATTATTATTGGAGGTGCCCTTTGGCCTGATATTTCATCAAGTCTAGGCAATGTCCAAGTTACAGCTTCTAATGGAGGAGCAAACACAACTGTCATTTTCAATCACTTAGACGGAAGAAGTGGCAACGTGAATAACAACATATTGTCGCATTACAGTGTAATTGAAGGAGATCTAACAATTGATGAAAGTCAAACTGTAATTATTGAAGAATCTTCTGTTTTGGTCATCAACGGCAATCTTTTCATTGATGGTACACTGCAATACAACAATAGCAATGGTAACTCTAAGCATGTCTTTCTGATTGTTTTGGGTAATATTTCAGGTGATGGTACAATTACAGGTGGTAATGGATCACATGATCAACCTCCTTATGCTTCGGGCTCAATTGACATTGACGGTGATCATAAAGGCGGAGAAGGCAACAATATTGATGACCTGCCTTCATATATTTCTGACAAACTGAAAGATGATGGTTACGATTTACCTGTGGAATTAATTTCATTTTCAGCGTCAATTTTAGACAATGCAATTGAGATCAATTGGGCTACTGCTACAGAAATTAATGCTTCTCACTTTGAAGTCTATTCTTCAACGGACCGAAGAAATTGGAATCTACTGGGTAAAGTTGAGGCAAGTGGCAACTCTAATGTTTTGATTGAATATACTTTTATTGATGAAAATGAATATCAAAATGAAGTCTATTACAAGCTTATACAATATGATTTTGATGGTATCAATGAATCTTTTGGTCCTTTGGTGGTTTACCCTTCAAATAATCAAAATGTATTAAGAACTTCTGTTTTTCCTAATCCCGCAGATAATGGAAATGTCAGCTTACAAATCAGTGGTTTGAACATAGGAAGTCAGACCACAATCCAAATTTTAAATAAAGAAGGTAAGTTGATTTTCGGTGATGTTATTAACGGTAGCAACGATATAGCTTTCAACTATCGTTTGGACCTTTCTTCTTTATTTACCACAGGGATGTATATCATTAAAGTCAATTCTGGGAAACAACAAAGTATTGAGAAATTGATTATCAAGTAATTCCTTTGCACTTCAAAAAAAACACCTCAATGTATTTTAGGTTATGTACATTGAGGTGTTTTTTATTTTTTATTAAAATCAATAGAGGACAGTAATTAATTCACAATATTCATGATAAATCTGTCTTCTGGGTCCATGGGCATCGGTACAATCACATTGGTGAGACACATATTGATCAATACGCTCATTGCCTGATTTTCTTCCAGTTTGGAAGCTCTTATAAAATCAGATAATGTGATGTGTTTTGTCTGGTCAAGCATCTGCAAAACCAAGCGTTCATTTTCACCATACTCCAAAGTATTCACTTGGTTTTTGGATTTTTCTTTCAACAACCTTCTGATCAAACGACTCATCTGAATACTTTTATCAACTACTCTTATATAGGCCCTGCCAGTCCTTCTTTTTAAGTTATACCACAAAAAAACAGGTTTCTTTTCGTTAGGTTGAATTTCAAAAACCAGCACTTGATGTGTACTTGAAATACTCACTTCATGAATCACATAATCAATCTTCTCAGAAATATGTTCATGAATTGCCTTTTCCAGAACAAACTTCTCTCCTTCTATATCTATAAATCCGTCAATACGTCCATTGTCTGTCACACCAACAATCAAATAGCCACCTTCTCTGTTCGCAAAAGCAACTACTTCTTTCATTATTTTGATTGGATCGGCAGCTTTTTTCTTAAACTCGATCGTCTGTCCCTCCCCTTGCTTTACTAGCTGTTTTAAAAACTTATAATCCAACTTCTGCTTTATTTTCGAGTAACATCCCTATTCATCAATACTTCTTGTCTACCTAATTATTTTTAGGCAGGATAAAAAAGGACACTATTTACTATTAACAAATTACTAAGTACATGAAAATATTACACTCCAGTACTTAACACCATTTTCCATTTATCAACTTTCTATACACAGTTGTTTAGGCCAATGATCACAATTCACTGAATTTAGTAATTTATACTCTATTTTACTTACAATTGAAATTAGAAAAAGAGTGTCAACTTCTATTTTGACACTCTTTTTCATATTAAGTACCAGACTTAGTACTTGTTTCCAAATTTTATACTTGGAAAATCTAAATTAAAAAAAGAAAATATACCTTTGATACTTATAGTATAGGAGTTACTTCTTTCACTAACTCCAATGCATCAAAAAATACTTTATAAGACTTTCCAACTTCTCCTTCCATCCCATCACACTGTCCACCTGAATTGACAAAATATACATATTGCTTTGTAGATCTATTGTCTAAATCTACTCTATCAGGCTTACCTAGTACCTTTCTGATATCTGTGATACTTGTTCCTATCAACCTATCTTTTACAGCAAGAAAATCATCCTCTAGCTTCTCACGATCACCGTTACATGCCATAGGGTCTGCTTTCCAAGTATTCATATCAAATTCTTCTTGAGAAATCTCTGTGGACTTAGCACAAGAAAAAAATACGTTTGTTAGAACAAAAAGAAAAAAAAGTCTCTTTATCATTACTTTATTAAGTCAATCTTCTCAGCTTCCAAGGAGTTAGCAAGTTGTGTAATTCTGAGGTCTCTTCTGCTTTCTTTTCAGCAAAAATCAATTCAGAAACCAAAGCTATTCCCACTTTTTCCTCCTCTTCTGTAAGTGCTGAGGTTAAATATTCAGGTTTATAAAAATTACTGACGAAGTTTGTACTAAAGTTACCAGAAGTAAAAGCTTCGTGCTGGAGTACAAACTTACAAAATGGAAGTGTAGTTTCAAGTCCTGTGATTTTATAATCGTCAATGGCTCTCAACATTTTTTGAATAGCTTCCGCTCTATCCTTTCCCCAAACAATCAATTTACTCATCATTGGATCATAGTGAGTGCTAACTTCCATTCCTTGAGTGTAACCACTGTCTACTCTCACTCCTCTTCCTGCAGGCTCAATGTACCTGTGTAAAACTCCTGTATCGGGCAAAAAGTTTTGAGAAGGATCTTCCGCGTATACTCTGACTTCAATTGAATGTCCATTCATCTTCAAATCCTCTTGTGTATAACCCAATTCTTCACCTTCAGCTACTCTGATTTGCTCTTTCACAAGGTCTATCTGTGTGATCTCTTCAGTAACAGTATGCTCGACTTGCAGACGGGTATTCATTTCTAAAAAGTAAAAAGAGTTATCTTCATCTAAAATAAACTCTACTGTACCCGCTCCTACATAATCACATGCCTTTGCTACATTCACTGCACTTTCTCCCATTTGCTGACGCAATGCTGATGTAAGCACAGCCGAAGGAGCTTCTTCAATTACTTTTTGATGTCTTCGTTGTATAGAGCATTCTCTTTCAAACAGATGCACTACATTACCATGTTGATCTGCAAGTATTTGAATTTCAATATGTCGAGGATTTTGAATGTATTTTTCCACAAAAACAGCTCCGTCACCGAAAGAAGACGTTGCTTCTGAAACGGCCCTTTTCATTTGAGATTCGAAATCTTTAGGATCTTCTACGACCCTCATCCCTTTACCGCCACCGCCAGCACTTGCTTTGATTAAAATGGGATATTTGATATCGTCAGCCATCTTCTTTGCTGCTTCAATATCTTCAATTGCTTCATCTCCACCGGGCACTAAAGGCACATTGTATTTTGCTACAGTAGTTTTAGCTTCAAGCTTACTACCCATCACCTCAATAGCATGTGCTGAAGGACCTATAAATGTGATCCCTTCTTCTGTGATTCTCTGTGCAAATGTGGCGTTTTCTGAAAGGAAACCATAACCGGGGTGAACAGCGTCTATCTGGTGTTCATGACATATTTTGATGATCAAATCTATATTCAAATAGGATTTTGCCGCCGTAGCCTCACCGACACAAACCGCTTGATCTGCTAGGGATACGTGAGGTGCTTCTTCATCAGCTTCACTGTAAATTGCCAGAGTAAAAATCCCCAATTCCTTCGCGGAACGGATAATTCTTACGGCAATTTCACCACGGTTGGCAATTAGAAGTCTTTTGATCTTTTTCATCTTTGAATGGTTAGTGATTGTTTATTGTTTGGTGTTGTGAAAGTACTAAGTACTCAATACGTTACAAACTAGCTTTTTATCAGCTTCAAATCAAACAGTTCTATAAGCTTTTCAAGATCTACTTTCAACTCGCCTTCTTTTTCACTTTGTCTTGAAACAAAACGATGTAAAATTCAAGGCTTAGAAAGCAAAAACTAAATTCCATTCCTCCTGCATCAATGCTATTAAACTCGTTTTGCTCAATCAAAAAATCATTGATTACGGCTCCAAATCATGAAATTCTTAACGTTTTATTCTTCAATGTCAATAGCTATACTGTACCACTTAGACCATAGAAAACGGTGGCATAAATGTTCAACATAATATCAACTATAGCTTATAAAGCATCAAAGATTCCTAACCTCTAGAAACTAAAAAGCTGTAAAAACTTAGCGTACAACGTACTTATTCTAAGTTAAGACAAAGACTTCAGAAAAGTACTATTGGTTAAACCAATATTTTTCAAGAGTGGAAATAAATGTTGAAGGAACGAAACCTTTCATACCATTCCATGAGAATTTCTTTCCTTGATATTGAAGTTGCATTTCTCTCACAATACCCAGTTTTGCGTCTTCCACTTTCTCTATATGTGACAGTTTAAAGTCCCATTCCCAATTTTTAAGCTTCCCTTCTCCAGGAATTGCACCTATGTATTCCAACTTATTTTCAAACAGTAATAATACACCAAAAGCTCTTGAATTCTCTTCCAGTAAAGAGGCCCACATCCCTGCTTTTACTGTATCAATATTGATGGCTCTTTGAATGAGAATATCAATGATTTGATCCAATACTTTCTCCAATGTTGCATTATTATTTACTTTCACTTCCAATGCCGAAAAGTGATCTTTCCACTTATGATGTACTGAACTTTCCACTATTTTAATAATTCAATTAATTCTAATTATTCTTCAATCAGCAAATTTAAAAAAGTAAGAATTTCCATAAAAACATACTTCCAACAAAAAATATTACTAACTTTTGGGTAGTTATTCTTATTAAAATCGTTAATTATATAAGGATAATCGAATGATACCCAATTACTTTCACAAAAGAAACCCTAATGAGAAACTATTACTTTAAATTCATACCATTGGTAATTTTATATTTCTGTGCTACAACACTTACATTCGCTCAAAATGACGCCGAAGATTATTATGTAAAAGGTGAGGTATTTGCTGAGACTGGAAAATATGAACAAGCAATAATGTCTTATGAGGTAGCCATTGCTAAAGATGATCAGAATCCAAAATACTTATATAAGTTAGGAATGGTTTATCTGAAGTCCAATAAGATTAGTGAAGCTGAACAGACTTTCCTCAAGACCATTGAAGTAGATGACAATTATATTGATGCTCATCTTAAATTGGCCTTACTTTATAAGGAAAAAAAGGATTATGATAATTGTATCAAGCATCTTGATGAAGCATATAGGGTTACAACAAATGAGGATAAACAATTGGCCTATAAAACCCGAATTATCAATATTCTTGAAATGAAGAAACGCTTTGATGAGGCGGGTCCACATATAGAAGACGCTAAAAAAATTGCTCCTAACAATAATTATATTTTATACATGGACGCCAAATACCATAATTACATTACAAAGAATTATGAATTGGCCAAAAGTAGTCTGCAGTTGGCAATTGCACAGATGGAGGAAGAAAAAGGAAAGGCGCACGAACATTATTATTATGAGTTGGGAGTGGCTCATCATTCATTAGAAGATTACCAAAACGCCAATATTGCTTTTAAGGAAATCAGAGATGACAAATTAAGAAGTAAACTGTCAGCAATGACACCAGAATACCTTTATCAGGTTGCATCTGCTTATTATCAAATTTACAACCTTGATGAAGCCAGCAGTATTCTTCATTCTATCATTAAAATGAATGATACTTTTGAACCCGCTTACGACCTGCTCATTGAGTTAGAAGAAAATAAACTTAATCGTTCTGAGGTAATTAAACTTTTGGAGCATAAAGTAAGCATACAAAAAGACAATACTGAAAAGGTTAAAATTCTGGCTGATCTGATTGACTTTGAGTTGAAGTTCGGAGATTTTGACAATGCTTTTAAACATCTTGAGGAATTCAATCAGAATGGCATCCCTCTTCCAGATGTTAAATTTATGCAGGCAAGAGCATATCATGCCATCAATGACAACGAAAAGGCGATGGAACTTTTAGAAGAATTAATCAATTACAATGGACCAAAAGTAAAATACAGAAGTTCATTTCTAAAAGGAATGATTCTAATCAAAGAAAAGAAATATAAGGAAGCTAAATTGGCTTTCAACCAACCTTTTCCTGCTGAATTCAGCGTTGCTGCAAAAGAGCAGTTAAAATTGATCAAGCAAAAAGAAAAAGATATTCTAGTTCAAAACAAATAAAATATTACATCAGTAGTCCCTCTAAAAGCCTTCACAATTCTTCATGTCTTGGGAAGGCTTTTTTATTAATCAAATATTGTTTTGAAACGGTCTTTTAAAGCTATTGTTGCTTCAGCATCACCAAAGATTTCATACTGCTTCAAAGTGGTTTGAAATAAAGATAATGTCCTTTCTGTTTTACCTTCCTTTTTCACCCACTGAGATAGCTGTCGGAGTTTAATCAGGCACTTCATAGCACTTTGCTGAATAGCGATAGTTTCAAAAGCAGAAGAATAGAGCTGGTCTGATTTATCAAACTCCTTACTTTCCCATCTCCATTCTGCTTCCATAAAAAACACCCATCCTTGGAACACCTCATTAGAATATCCTGCCCAATACTTAAAACGGTCCAAAATCCTCCTAAGCGCATCTAAATTATTTTTTTGATCATCACTCACCGTTGTTAAATGTACTGCTTTCAAAAGCAATAACATAGGGTGAAGCAAGTTCCCTTCATAAAGAGAAGGTTCGTTATCCAAAATCATGATAACTTTCTCTTTACTTTCTTCTCTAGTGATATTATTAAGCTGTATCAATTGAAGGAGAGAGAGAACAGTGGCAGGCATCGTTTTCATTTCAGCATCACCAAACTTATCTGTAAGCAACTTTTGAGCGCTCTCAAGACTATACCCACAGAAAACTTGGTATTGAAGATATCTTAGTTTAATCACACTTTTTTGATATTCATCTTCCGTGTTTTTCACCAAGTCAAAAGCCTGTTCTAATACTTCAAAAGATCTTGCTGTCAGAGTGGCCCATGGTATAATGAAAGTAGCAAAATCACATTTTAAACGTGATAATAGCCATTTGTCATTGGTATGCTCTATAAAAGAAATACAAGACTCCGCATATTCCATTGCTTCAGGTACACTTTCATACCTTGCAATCATATATTTGGATAAGGCCATACATCCTAATGCCGTCACATCAGATTTTCCATTTTCTATAGCATGGTTAACAAGTTCAAGAGCGATCCATTTAAACTTTTCCCAATTCTCAATTCTAGCGTACAAGGCAATAGGAGCCATCAATTTCAGACCTAACTCACTTTCTTGAAGTTCATAGCGGTCTAAGTTAGTTAAAGTATCCGTAATGGAATTCTCTCCTATATTTTCTAATAACCTTAATTGCTGTAAAGATAAATCTCTATGTAAACGACCTACGTCTTGAGGAATTGGGTATTCAATAAACTGCAATACTTCTTCCAGTAAGTCATACCATTGATTAATATCAATAAACTGTGTTGAAACAGCCATTAAATTGGATAAGTAGTTAGCTTGATCTTTAGTATCTTCTATATTTAATGCAAAGGCAAAAATCTCATCAAAGGATTGCTGGTATTGTTCCAATGTAAGATTGCGTATTGCTGATTGAGTATATTTGTCGTGTCCCACAAGCTGGAGAATATTAAGGTATAGAAATCAAATTTAAGCAAATTTAAGAAATTTAAACTAATAATTTAGACCTCAACAAAGCACCTCTTCTAATTACTTGATTTTAAGTCTGCTACAGGATTTTTTATTCCAGCTTTGATAACATGATAACTTACCGTCACGAAAGTAAGACATAACGTGACCCCTCCAGAAAACAAATAAGCATAAATATCAATGGTAATCTGCTGTGGGAAATTTTCCAGCCATAATTTCATAGCGAGGTAGGATAATGGCCATGCAATAAAACAAGCACTTCCTACCAGGAAAAAGAATTCTTTTGATATAAATAGCATGGCTTCAAAATTTTCCATTCCGAGTGCCTTTCGAATAGCAATTTCTTTGTTTTTTTGAACCGTAATAAAGGATGCCAGGCCAAATAAACCTAGGTTGGCAATTATGACACCTATAATTGAAAAGATCAGTGAAACTTTTGCTAAACGCTCTTCTTTTTGATAAGATGCTTCTACTTTATCTTTCAATAAAAACGAATCCATTAATGTATAAGGAATGTGCTGTGACCATTTCATAGAAAGTTGACCTTCTATAAGCTCCCAGTTTCTAATATTATCCAACCTCAACACCATATATTTCACATTGAAAGATTTCCAAAGTCTAGTGTCATTTTTCACTATAATAAAAGGTTCTATTTCCTTGTGAACAGATTCATAATGAAAATCTTTCAATACACCTTTTACGATGTGTTCTCCTGCCCTGTTGTAAAAAGCCTTTCCGATCACCTCTTCTGGTGTTTTGTAACCTAAATACTTCACCATAGATTCATTGATGAGCACTTCTCCATGATCACATTGATTGTTATTCTGAATGTATTCCCCAGCTAGCAAATCAAAATTAAAGACATCGAAGAAATCATTTCTTATGATCAATCCTGAATAAAAAGAAGATGGCAAAGTGATATTTTCTTTCAAAAATTCATAAGGGAATGTCTGTACCAAAACACCCAATACTTCATCCATACCGCTGACAGCTTCCACCCCATCAACGGATAAGAAAGCTTTCTTTATATTATTATATTGCTCTAAAGAATACCTCACTTCACCTAATGGGACCACTACAATATTTTTAATATTAAAACCAAGGTCAGCATCTTTCAATAGGTTAAGCTGTTTGCGGGCAACATAGGTACTGAAAAGTAAAAACATGGCAATCACAAACTGAATTATCACGCTCCACTTTCTAAACTTCTTCTGCTTTACACCCAGCATCCTTGTGACTTGCAGTCCATCTATCGGTTTGAAGCCTGATAGATAATACATTGGATAAAAACTCGACAAAGCTCCTACAAACAGACCACTGCCTCCAATCAACAAGGTCAGCGTTCTTGTATCAATCTGATTGATTTTAATGGTGTTATCTCCTAATATTTGATAGATATACGGAAATAATAATTCCATGAAGACCAATGCTCCAAACATAGAAAGCACACTCAATATAGAAGCTTCTACCAAAAATTGAATGATTATTTCAAATTGATCTGCACCAATTGCTTTTCTGATGCCCACTTCTCGTACTCTAGTAGAATACCTTACAGCTGAAAGGTTCATAAAATTGATGGCAGCAATAATCAATACAAGAAGTGCAATTGCAGAAAAGATGTAGATGTACATGTAATCCCCATTATGAGACATTTCGTAATCCAAATCAGAGTACAAATGTATCTCTTCAATAGGTTGAAGATACAACTGCACATAATCTCTTAAATATTCAGGAAATTTTGTTTCGTCTTGAAGCAGTATATCAAAATCAGCCTCTAATTCCTCAGGCTTCACATCATCTTTCAATAAAACGTAAGTCCAGCATGGATTCCATTGCCAGAGATCCCCTTTCATAATATTCTTATTGGTAATCAATAATGTAGAAAAGGAAACTAACAGCTCAAAATCAAGGTGAGTAGGTACTTTTGATTTATCAACAACACCGGTAACTGTTAAGTAGAATTGATTATCATAAAGGATTTTCTTTCCTAATGGATCTTCTTCGCCAAAATATTTCTGGGCAATTTCTGTAGTGATCACTACACTCTGAGGATCAGCTAAAGCGTTTGACTTTTTCCCTCTTACAAGAGGAAAATCAAATATTTTGAAAAAATCTTTATCGGTAAAATATAAACTAGGTTCGTTGTACTGTTGACCATTCGCAAAAATCATATGAGAGTACACCTGATGATTGAAAAAACGGACGGTACTTTCTACGTAATTAGGATACAAATCATTGATAGTAGGACCTAAAGCAATAGGTACACTTGCTGAGCGCTCACCAATATCTTGTGAATCAATCACTTCAACAATTCTGTAGGTTCTTTCAGAGTCAACGTGATTATTATCAAAGGACAATTCGTATTTAACGATCAAAAAAAGTAAAGCAAAGAAGGCAATTCCCATTGACATACCAACGATGTTGACCAATGAGTACAAGCCATGTTTTGCTAAGTTTCTAATTCCTATGATTATATAATTACGTAACACTCTTACTTCCCTTTATTTAAGTTTTCGGTTACAATTTGTCCATCAAATAAATGGATGACTCTGGAAGCATAATCAGATGCCGCAGTCGAATGCGTCACCATTAAAATAGTAGTTCCTAGTTCATTTAAATTTGTCAGCATTTCCATTACTTCTCTTCCTCTTTCAGAATCCAGGTTTCCGGTTGGTTCATCAGCCAGAATCAATTTTGGCTGTGAAACGACTGCTCGGGCTACAGCCACTCTTTGTTGCAATCCTCCGGAAATATGTGTTGGAAAAGCATTCTTTTTATGAGATAATTGCAAACGATCCATGATCTTATCCACTCTGAATTTTCTCTCATTAGGAGAAACATGCTGATAGACCAATGGAAGTTCAATATTTTCGAATACTGTGAGGTCGTCAATTAAATTAAAGCTTTGGAATACAAAACCAATATTAGACCTTCTCAATTCAGCTCTTCTTTTGGAAGACGCTTTACTTACTTCTTCTCCTTGAAATAATACATTACCATTTGAAGGCACATCTAATAAACCTGCAATATTGAGCAAGGTTGTTTTACCACATCCAGACGGTCCCATGATACACACAAACTCACCTTCGTGAATATTTAGTGTGACATGACTCAAAACTTGTGTTTCGTTTTCGTCTGTGGAATAGGACTTTGATATGTCTTTTAACTGGATAACCGACTTCATAGTTTAAAAAGTATTATAAAAACAAGTATCTACAACAACCATTCATAATTTCAAGCACTTTTCATTATCAGTTAGTTAAGGATTTCTAAAGTACTTTTGCATTGTTCACATCTGAACTATATGTTCGGTTACATTATACTGTACAAATCTATTAATCTATTTTATTCTTTTTAGATAAATGAACATAAATTGAGAAATCTTTATTATTCTTATAAGTACAAAAGTCGTATTAACCCAAATCACTAACCTTTTAATTTATGTTAACCTTTAAACTGCTTATAGAAAACCGGAAACAGGTCTATCACATCATTGAAAAATACAACTTCAGAGTAATTGATTATAGACCACATTACGAAATTGAGTTCTTCGCAAAAAGTTATCAGGATTTTAATAAGACCTACTTTGATATCACCAATAAGCTTCAAAACATGGATATCAATTATATCCTCTCTGACCATTTATATGTTCCTAATCCAAATAAAAAAGGAGCCTAAAATAAAAATTCACCACCACTAAAAATCCCACAACATTAATACATGTTGTGGGATTTCTTTTTAGAGCAAATTCAATCAAACTGTGACTTTAGAATATCATCTGCATATCTGAACACTCATCTTTATAAGTGTACATCATCAAGATTTTTGTTGCTTCATTTTTGTTGCTTGCTTTTCCAATTTTCTCTACCTTTTTGTAAGAAGAGTCCACTGTCCAAACTTCTTTCTTATTATACCATTGAAAAATGACACCTTTTACCATATAAAAAGTCTCTCCTTTAATGTTTCTTGAATAGATGTTGTGATTTTCACTTTGAAAACGATCTCCTTTCGGTGCACCTACTTTTGCAATCACACTACCTGTGTTCGGATTAGAATAAACTTCACAAGTACATTTTCCTTGGAATTGTTCTTCTTCAATATCCGTGATATTTAATTCCAAAATGTACCACTTCCCTTCTTTTGCAAGAAAAGTAGCAGTGATGTACTCTGTTCCTTTTGATAATACTTTTCCATTACCATCAGCCAAAAGAGTGTATTTTAATGAAAAAACACAGACACCTACACCTCCTTGAAGTTTTGTGGAATGGAATTCTACTTCAGATTCTCTATGTACATTTTGATTGTACTGATTGACGAAAATAGCTCTGTAATCTCCTTTTCTTAGTACATTGTGGTACCTTTTGTTATCCACTGAAATGCGGGAGATATTAATAATGGCATCAGCACGGAAATACTCCATCATTTGATCCACATTCTCCTTACTGTGTCCTTTCTTATTTTTCTCAATGATTGTTGTGATCAGTTTTTCCAAATCTTTTCCAGATTGAGCATACAAAGAAGAAACAGAAACTAGAACAGTAAGAAAAGTGAATAGAAATAGTTTTCTCATAATTAGTTCGGTTAATTTTTTTATTCAAGCTTAATAATAATATAAGTTAGGAGTTATTTTTTTTTATAAAAAAGAAAAGGAATCATATTCTTCATATAATTCCTTTTCATCAAATCATTATTGAACTTTTAGGCCAAAACATTCATCTTTATAAAGATACGCTATAATTTTCTGCACCACTTCTTCATAATTTTTTGCTGTATCTAATAAATGAATTGTTTTCAATTCCTGATCCAGAACATAAACTTCCAAATTCTCCGTCCATTCAAATTTCACACCCTGCACCATAAACAGGTCTCTATCATTGATCTTTTTTCTATGGACACTATGGATATCCTTTTGAAAATGATCCCCTTTCGGTGCCACTACTCTCGCTACCACATTTCCTGTCTTTTCATTAGAAAGAACTTCACATGAGCATGTCCCTTGATATTTTTCACTTTCAACATCTGTGACATTGAGTTCTAGAAATTTCCAAGTAGACCCTTTTACAATTAATGTAGAAACAATAAACTCCGTTCCTTTTGACATCACTTTGCCATTTGAAGCATTCATTAAAGTATAATCTAATGTAAAAATAGCTACAGCCGTATTTCTTTGAACTTGAATATCATGTATTTCTAATTGGTAATCTCTTCTGATGTTTTCCTTATACATATTTTCATATAGCGATTGATATTCGCTTTTTGTCATTGTCTCTTTGTACTTTCTTTCATCTAAAGAAACATGAGTAACATTAATTAAAGCTGATTCACTGAAATTATCCATTACAGTTTGTAACTCTGCCATGGGATTTTTGGATTTTCTGTTTTCAACAGCATCTTTAATAATTCTCTCTATATCTTTATTAGTTTGAGCCAATGAACTATGCATTGTGAAAAAACCGAGTATAAATACAAATATAATGTTAGATAATGATCTCATAATGAATAATTTTTTATCGATTGAACGTTTGAATAATAAAGTATACGAGGGCTCTTTCCACATGTTTGTTCTGTTTTCAATTATTCACATGTTTATGTCAGCTCAAATCAAAACCAGGCTTCCATCATTATTAATTTCATAACGTCTATTTTAATAAAGTACTTTCCTTATTTATAGTGAATATTTATTTACTGCTTGTTTTTTAAGAAAACAGGATATATTTTCCATTTTTTCACGATTTCAGATAAGAAATAGATTCTAAACGAAGCGAATTAAGGAAATGAAAGTTTGTATTGCCGAGAAACCAAGTGTAGCAAGAGAAATCGCTAAAATTGTAGGTGCTTCTCAAAAAAAGAACGGGTATTTTGAAGGGAACGGTTATCAAATCACTTGGACTTTTGGTCATTTATGTACTTTAAAGGAGCCACACGATTATGATTCTACTTTAAAAAGGTGGGATTTAGTCACGCTTCCTATTGTTCCTGTGAAATTTGCCATTAAGCTGATTGATAATGACGGCACAAAGCAGCAGTTTAAAATCATTGAAAATCTTGTTACAAATGCCACTGAGGTCATTAACTGTGGTGATGCCGGCCAAGAAGGAGAATTAATACAACGATGGGTGCTTCATCAGGCAAAATGTAAAGTTCCTGTAAAACGTCTCTGGATTTCATCGCTGACAGAAGAAGCTATTCGCAAAGGGTTTCAAAATCTTCAGTCTGAAAAAGAATTTGACTTATTATATGCTGCCGGAAGTGCAAGAGCTATCGGTGATTGGCTGTTAGGAATTAATGCTACACGTTTATATACTATTAAGTATGGAGGCTATAAACAACTGCTTTCTATAGGAAGGGTACAAACCCCTACTCTTGCCTTAATCACAAACCGCTATTTGGAAATTCAGAATTTCAAAAGTGAAAAATACTGGGAACTGAAAACCAAATACAGAGAGGTCACTTTTAGTGCGACTAAGGGAAGATTCGAAAAAGAAGAGGAAGTAAAGGCTACTTTTGAATATATAAAGGATAAAGAGTTTGAAATTGTTTCTTTTAAGAGAAAAGAAGGCAATGAGACACACCCTTATTTATTTGACCTGACCTCTTTGCAGGTGGAGTGCAATAAAAAGTTCAGTTTCTCTGCAGAACAGACTCTCAAAATTGCTCAAAGCCTGTATGAAAAGAAGTTTCTTACTTACCCCCGTGTAGATACTACTTTCCTCCCTAATAACTTATATCCAGAAATTGGTCCTACTTTAAAGGCATTGACAAAGTTTGCTCAGGAAACGGCACCTCTTTTTGGCAAACCTTTCAGAAAAACCAAAAAGGTATTTAATGATCAGAAAGTAACCGATCACCACGCTATTATACCTACTAAAATAGCGGCTAGAGGATTGACAAGTCAGGAAGCGGCCGTATATGATTTAGTGGCTATTCGTTTTATTGCCGCTTTTTACCCAGACTGTAAAGTAGCAAAGACTGAAGTGTTAGGTAAAGTGGAAAAGGTGAATTTCAAAACAACAGGTAGAGAAATCTTAGAACCTGGATGGAGAATACTTTTCAAAAAAGAAGAAGAGGAGGAAAAGAAAAGAAAGAAGAAAAAGGGAGAAGAGGAAGAAGAACAAACTTTACCGACTTTCCAGCAAGGTGAAAAAGGACCTCACAAACCATTCATTAATAATAAGGAGACAAAACCTCCAAAACTTTATACAGAAGCTACGCTACTGAGAGCGATGGAAACTGCCGGTAAAAGCATTGATGATGAAGAGTTAAGAAAAGCAATGAAAGAAAATGGTATTGGGCGTCCTTCCACAAGGGCCAATATTATTGAAACATTGTTTAAAAGAAAATATATAGAGAAGCAAAGAAAGTCATTGGTTCCTACTCAAGCAGGCTTAAGTCTGATACAGACGATTCAAAACGAATTATTAAAATCAGCCGAACTGACGGGTATATGGGAGAAAAAGCTTCGTCAAATTGAAGATGGTGATTATGATATCAATCTTTTTATGAATGAAATTAAAGAGATGGTAACAGAAGTGGTACAAAATGTAAAAATGCGTCGTTCCAATTTCAAAATAGAAACACCTACTTCGTCTTTACCTAAAGTTTCCACTACCGCAAGTAAAAAGAAAGCAGAGAAAAAGGAAATCAACCTGACTTGTCCTAAGTGTAAAACAAGAGAAGTATTGAAAGGGAATGCGGCATATGGTTGTTTGGGATGGAAGAATAAAGAATGTGATTTTCTTATTCCTTTTAAATATGAAAATAAAAAACTTACTGATAAGCAAATACAATCCTTAATTATAAAAGGAAGCACTCCAGAAATTAAAGGTATCAAAATAGAGGGAGCTACTGTCAACGGTATTCTCAAATTAAATGATGAATATAAAATCGTTTTCCAAAAAGTTGAAGAAAAACCGTTAATCTGTCCAAAATGTCAAAAAGGTCAGATTTTAGAGGGAAAAACAGCTTTTGGCTGTGGAAATTGGAAAAATGGGTGTGATTTTAGGGTAAACTATGAGATTTTCGGTAAAAAAATCACAAAAGCACAGTTAAAATCACTAATCCAGAAGGGGTCTACCTCTAAAATCAAGGGTTTTTCAGAAAATCCACACAAAATTTCAGAAGGAAGGTTAAAATTTAACCCTAACTTCTCAATTATAATTACCAATTAACACTTATAAGCTTAATTTTCAACCAACAACCTCAATTAATTATCACTTTCCATTGAAACATCGTTAAAAAAACACCCTGTTTTTTAAAAATTATCTATTTTTTTATAAGAATAGGTCAATTTTTCATGTTAAGATTTGCAAACATAGATCTTTACCTCTACAATTGTATTAGAAATCAAGGGAGACATAACGAAAAGATATCCATCTGAGTAGTCGTTTCCTTTTATAGATGTGAGTGATCCGTTTATTGAGTATCCCTCAATAAGCGGGTGTTTCACTCTCAACGACAGAATTTTAAATACTATCTATAATTTTTAATTTTTGACTGCAATGTTCTCAACAATTCACCTACTTGCCGACGCAACATTGGCAACTGAGGCAGTAACGCAAGCAGTTACTGCAGAACAACTACAAACAGTAAGTTTAACAACGAGTAACGTATGGATGCTAGTTTCTACTATGCTAGTATTTATCATGGCTTTAGGCTTTGCGTGTGTGGAAGCTGGTTTTACTCAAGCTAAAAACACAGTAAATATCCTTTTCAAAAATACTGTGGATTTATCAGTAGGATTAATCTCTTACGCATGGTTCGGATTCAACCTTATGTATCCAGGAGAGTTCAATGGAATTTTCGGTTTCGCAGGATGGGGTTTAACTCCAGATTTATCTCCTAGCTATGCAGGCGGTGCTTACACTTACTGGACAGACTTCTTATTCCAAGCAATGTTCGCTGCAACTTGTGCAACAATCGTTTCAGGTGCTGTAGCAGAAAGAATCAAAATCACTTCTTACTTCATCTTTACTTTCTTCTTAGTAGGATTTATCTACCCTGTACTAGGTTCATGGCACTGGGGTGGCGGATGGTTATCTCAAATGGGATTCTATGACTTCGCCGGTTCTACAGTAGTACACTCAGTTGGTGGATGGGCTGCATTAGCAGGTATCATTGCAATTGGTGCTCGTAAAGGTAAGTATGTAAACGGTAAAGTTGTTGACAAGCCAGGTTCATCAGTTCCGTTAGCAGTAATTGGTGTATTCTTATTATGGTTCGGATGGTTCGGATTCAACGGTGGATCAGTTCTTTCAGCAGACCCTCAATCAATCTCATTAGTATTAGTTACTACAACTTTAGCTGCAGCTGCAGGTGGTGTTGGTGGCTGGATCGGTGGCTACATCATGTTTAAGCGTTATGACTTAGGTATGGTATTGAACGGTATCTTAGCTGGTTTAGTAGGTATTACTGCTGGTGCTGACCAAATGTCTCCAAACGAAGCTATCCTAATCGGTATCGTATGTGGTATTGTAGTAGTATTCTCTGCTGTTACAATGGACAAGTTCAAGCTTGATGACTGTGTTGGTGCAGTTTCAGTTCACTTAACTTGTGGTATCATCGGTACATTAGCAATTGGTGTTTTAGGTGCAAAAGCAGGTATGGATCAATTCGTTACACAATTAATCGGTGTGGCAGCATACGGTGCGGTAGCATTCACTTCATCATTAGCAATCTTCTACGGATTGAAATTTACAGTTGGCGTAAGAGTATCTGAAGAGCATGAATCTGAAGGTCTTGACAGTCATGAGCACGGTATCCGTGGTTATACTATCACTTTCGACAACTAAGACATAAACATTAAGGAGGGAGTTCAACTTCCCTCCTTCCCTTCAAGATATTGTATACGCAACCCGTTAGTTCCGTTACAATTATTATTCACCTCACTTATATTATACCTCATTACTCCAACAGGTAATGACATTTAAAATCAAGTATTTACA
Organism: Flammeovirga sp. SJP92; assembly: GCF_001583495.1. GTDB lineage: Bacteria > Bacteroidota > Bacteroidia > Cytophagales > Flammeovirgaceae > Flammeovirga. Next base: position 558,091 of record NZ_LQAQ01000061.1, read on the forward strand.
TTTTGTGTGCATTGTATTTACTTCAAAAAATTTATTATTCACCTCTATAATTTTTCTACAATGAAGACTAAATTATTCTCTTTGATCGCTCCTCTAATGGTAGCAGGTTCAATGGCTTTTGCTCAAGATAACTATGACAACGCTGAAGTTCAAGCAACAGAAACTACCGAGGAAGCAACTGAAGAAGAAGCTGATAAATTATCTATTTCAGGTTCAGTAGATTTATACTACAACTATGACTTTGCTGGATTACAAAGTCCAAACATTCCTGTATCATTCAATGAAGCTCAAAATTCAATTGGGTTAGGTATGGCAAATGTTATTCTATCACAGTCTCTAGGTAAAGCATCATTTGTGGCTGATTTATCTTTCGGTCCAAGAAGTAATGGTTCAATTGGTGACGGAAACTTCCACATCCAAAACTTATATGCTTCATACCAATTAAGCGAAAAACTTTCAGCTACAGCTGGTTTCATGGGTACATTTGTTGGTTATGAAGTAATTTCTCCAACAGGTAACTTCAACTACTCTACTTCTTACTTATTCTCGAATGGTCCTTTCCAAAATGCTGGTTTAAAGTTTGATTATTCTTTCTCAGACAAAGTAGCATTAATGTTAGGTGTATTCACTAACGAGTGGGATTCATACAGTGCATCTCCAGAATTAGGTATGAGTGGTTTAGGTGCTCAATTATATGTTGCTCCAGCTGACGGTTTAGATTTATACTTCAATGGTTTCTACTCTTCAACAAGAACTGTTGTTGATTTAACAGCAGGTTACCAAATCTCTGACGAGTTCTACTTAGGATTAAACGCAGCTTGGGCTGACAAGTCTGATGCTTACACAGATGCAAGCGAAGGATTTTACGCTGATCAATTATACACAGGTGTAGCAACTTACTTACAATATGCATTCTCTGAGACATTTGCTTTAGGTGCTCGTTATGAGTATTTCAAAGACAATGCTAAAGTATATGACTCAGAAGCAAAAAATTCAAGCACTGACAACTTTGTAGCTGTTAACGCATTCACTTTATCAGGAAACATTGCATTAGGTCCATTAATGGTAATTCCAGAATTAAGAATGGATTCTGCTGATATGGATATCTTCTCTAACAGTGACAACGAAGCAACTGGTTCAGCTACTCAAGGTACTTTAGCAGTTGTATATGCATTCTAGTAATTAATTATTATAGATACATAAATAGAAGCCGGTGCGAATTTTCGCATCGGCTTTCTTTTTTACCCTATCTCCTATAAAAAACACCCTAACCCACAAAATTTACAATTACATTTCAAACAAATAGGGTAATTTTATAATCACATATCCCTAAAAACTTACTTTTTAAACTGCAAAAAGATATTTTTTAAAGAAATTTCACCTTCAATCAAAATCTTCAAAAATTCACAGTGTTTTTTAAAAAAATCATTAATTAGCACCTACTTAGATTAGAATTTACCCATAAATTCAATTTTTTCTTGATTTTTTTAAAAATCGGAGTGATATTTACACCGTAAACAAATTATAACGACTTCTGCTAATGAACAAACTTCCTAACCTACTATTAGCGTTATTTAGAGCGTTCTAGCAATAGTTTTTTAATCTCACATTACAATGACAAATCTTCGTTTTAACGCCCTTGAGACAGCTTCAGCTAGAACAGCAAAAGAAGTTGAAGCACCGTCTAACAAAATCTCAGATTATTTTGGCGAGGACTGTTTCGGTCTTCCTCAAATGAAAGCTGCACTTGCTCCAGCTATCTACAAGAAAGTAGAATCTGCAGTAAAGTATGGTACTAAAATCGACGAAGCTACTGCTGACGCTGTTGCATCTGCAGTAATGACATGGGCCGTTTCTAAAGGTGTTACACACCACACTCACTGGTTCCAACCACTAACTGGATCTTCTGCAGAGAAGCACGACTCTTTCTTTGATTACACAAAAGGTATTGAAACTTTCAAAGGTTCAACACTTACTCAACAAGAGCCAGATGCCTCTTCATTCCCTAACGGCGGTATCCGTGCAACAAACCAAGCACGTGGTTATACTGGTTGGGATCCTTCATCACCAATCTTCATTACAAACAAAACGCTTTGTATCCCTACTATCTTCGTTTCTTACACTGGAGATACATTGGATTACAAAACTCCTTTGTTAAAAGCACAAGAAGCTATTAACAAAGCGACAATTGATGTTTGTCAATATTTCGAAGAAGGTGTTACAAGTATTTCTGCTTCATTAGGTTGTGAGCAAGAGTACTTCCTAGTAGACAAAGCTTTCTACGCTGCACGTCCTGACTTATACATTGCAGGTCGTACTTTATTTGGTGCTAAGCCTCCTCACGGACAGCAATTAGATGACCACTACTTCGGTTCTATTGCTCCACGTGTTGCAGCATTCATGAAAGACTTTGAATTACAATGTCATAAATTAGGAATTCCTGTAACTACACGTCACAATGAGGTAGCTCCAGGTCAATTCGAAGCAGCTCCATTATACGAAGAAATCAACACAGCTGTAGATCACAACTTGTTGATGATGGATGTTATGGAACAAGTTGCTAGTGAGCATAACTTAGCTGTTTTACTTCACGAGAAGCCTTTCGCTAACTTGAACGGTTCTGGTAAGCACAACAACTGGTCATTAATCACTAATAAAGGACGTAACTTATTCCAACCGGAAGGTTCTTTATATTTCTTAACGTTCTTAGTTAACACTATCAAAGCAGTTCACGTTTATGGTGACTTAATGAGAGCGTCAATTGCTTCAGCGGGTAACGATCACCGTTTAGGTGCAAACGAAGCTCCTCCAGCAATCATGTCAGTATTCTTAGGTTCTACTTTGACTGACTTCTTAAACGAAGTTACTGAGTCTGGTAAACTTGTTTATGCTGAAGGTGGCGATGAGTTCATCGAATTAGGTATCGACAAGATCCCTGGTCTTAAGTTAGACAACACTGACCGTAACAGAACTTCACCATTTGCATTTACTGGTAACAAGTTCGAATTCCGTGCAGTAGGTTCTACTCAAAACACTGCAACTCCAATGACAGTGTTGAACTTAATCGTAGCTGAGCAATTAACTCAATTCAAAGCTTCAGTTGACGCTGCTATCGCTGGCGGTAAAGACAAAGAAGCTGCGATCCGTGAGATCTTAGTTCAATACATCAAAGAATCTGAAGCTATTCGTTTCGAAGGTGACGGTTACTCTCAAGAGTGGGTTGACGAAGCAGAGTCAAGAGGTCTTTCTAATGTAAAAGATACTCCTCGTGCTCTTGATTTCTTCATTGCTGAAGAAGCAAAAGAAATCTTCGCTAAGCACAACGTATTCAGCGAAAGAGAAATCGAAGCTCGTCACGATGTATGGTCAGAGATCTACTCTACTAAGATCGATATCGAGTCTAAAGCAATGGAGGAAATCGTACTTAACAAAGTAATTCCTGCTGCTGCTAACTATGTTTCTACATTAGCTGACTCGGCAGCTAAATTAAAAGACCTTGGTTTAGATGCTTCTGCAATCACTACTACTATTTCTGAAGTAACTGGTTTCATGAAGACTGCTAAAGAAGGTGTTGCAGCAATGGTAATCGAGCGTGATAGAGTTCTTGAAATCGAGGACACTAATGCTCAAGCTGTTGAGTTCTGCGATAGCATCAAGCACAAATACTTCGACACAATCCGTGAAGCAGTAGATCGTCTTGAGTTATTCGTTGATGACGCTCAGTGGCCATTACCGAAATACTCTGAAATGTTATTCCTTAAGTAATTAGGGATTTAATATAATGTGGGATGTTTATACAGCTCGTGACCCTTTCTAGGGTCATGAGCCCACTTTTTCCCACTGAATCTAAGCGATTTATAAAATAAATCGCTTTTTATATGCAAAAAGGCTTGTGTTATTAAAAATAAACCTGCTATATTTGCATCGCATTAAAACGGCGATCGTAGCTCAGTTGGTTAGAGCACCGGTTTGTGGTTCCGGGGGCCGTGGGTTCGAATCCCATCGTTCGCCCAACAGTTTTAGCACTTTCAAGCAATTGGAAGTGCTTTTTTTATGTCTAAGCTTTCGCTTTCCCTCTATTTTTCAACCATTCAAAAATGATTGGAAAATGATCTTGCACCGCTTCCTTGGCTGTACAGATATTCACATGATCATAATCTAAAGCATAGCCGTTCTCTTTTGAAAGCAACATAAATTTATCTTCAGGATTATTTACTTCTTTCATTAATCGCTTCACATCTTTCTGATGCCCTAAGTAATATTCCTTTTTTCCCGTCATATATAAAGTAGGAGGAATATTTTTAGCCTTCTTAAATGCGGTGAGGTAATCAAATTTATCACTCGGGTCAATCCATTCATCAGTAGCATACACCCACTTCTTACAATCTTCATATATCCCTCTGGATTCGTTTTCCTGCCCTATCCCCATTTTTTTCACCGGAAAGTAACCATAGATCTTTGTCATCAACTGTGCAACGACACTCCACACAAAATCCACCTCAAACCTTTTCTTAAAAGAATCCACCACAATACTTCTTTTAGTGGCCAACAAACACATTGAAGCTATGTTTAACTGCTGATGCCTTGCAATATGAGCCAGCATCCAAACTCCACCCCACGAGTGAGCCACAATATGTATTGGCACATCCCAACGGTGGTGACTTCTAATCTCATGCAATAATGTCGGTATTTCTTCTTCTATGGCATGAATTTGCTTGTTTTTACTTTGCCTAGAAACTGCAGGCGTGCTATTTCCTCTTCCTCTAAAATCAGGCACAAAGACATCAAAGCCTTTTTCGGCAAGAAATGGTGCTAATCCTTTATCACTTAATGAATAAAAGATCCTTCCGCTCTCCATACTTCCATGGATCATAAGGATGGCTTCTTTTGCTGTAGTTTGTGTATACCTTTTAACGAAAAGCTGATCGTCTTTTACAGGAACGTATAGATTTTCTGAGATGAATTGATAGTCTGTGGTTGAATGCATGTTGTTTATATTGGATTATACCATTCTGTATATTGGTGAAAATATTTATTATAAACAAGACAAGCCGGTCAGATTAATCATTACATCTCATATATTTTATCAACATTTATATTCGTTATTGTATTAATGCTAAGGACTAAAGAAATTGGATATTTCAGAGTTCATTCATTCCACCAAATCATTGTAGCCAAACTATTTTTGAATTTCGATAATAAAGAAAAAATGGTTTGTAGAAAGGCAACCTGATTTTGAATCCCTGAAATATAATTCCAATGGCTATGAATAGAAATCATCTGTATCAAAAAGACAATAACTGATTGCTTGCATCACTTAAGAAAAATAGTTTTCAATATAACCTACTGGGTAGTTCTGAAAATTATGGAGAAGGGAAATACAAAATACAGACAAAGATAAAATTCACATTATTCGTAGTGATAAATCAACAGAGTCATTTAAAAATAACAAACCAGACAAGAAGAATACGAGAAGAACAAAGGGTTAGTAACAGGATATTAATTGAGCAACCTTCAATAAGTCTCTTAAAGAAGGTTTAATATTGCATTAGACCTTCTTTTTTATTTTAAAAGTAAAGATGTAATCGTACATTTGCCTATCAATAATAAGTCTAAATAAAACTCCATATAGGCAAATGGGTATAACAAGCAGTTTAGTGAGTATAGATCGCCTACCTTTAGGTAAGATTGGAATCATTTCAGAATTTAAAGACAAAGTCATCGGCAGCAGACTTATTGAATTAGGGCTTTACCCCGGTAAACCTGTTTCAGTAATTCGAAAAGCTCCATTTAAAGGTGCATTATATATAAAATCTGAGAATCAATCTTTCGCAATTGGGCATCAGGAAGCTAAAACCGTTTTAACGACTACCTTGGAGAAATAACATATATGAACACTAACAAACTTCAAATTGCTCTGTTAGGTAATCCTAATGTGGGTAAATCATCCGTTTTCAATCAACTTACCGGCCTTAGACAAAAAGTGGGTAACTTCCCTGGGGTCACGGTTGATAAAAAAGTGGGTTCAACTACCTTGAGGAAAGGGCAGGATGCTACTGTTATTGACTTTCCTGGTACCTATAGTTTATACCCTACTTCCTCAGATGAAAAAGTAGTGCTGAATACATTTGCGAATCCTAATTCAAAGGATTACCCAAATGTCATTATTTATATTGCTGATATCACTAATTTAGAAAGACATCTACTGCTGTTGACTCAAGTGCAGGAATTGAATATCCCTGTTGTGCTTGGGCTAAACATGAGTGATATTGCAGTAAAAAAAGGACAACAAACAGATGTTGATCAGCTTTCTAAAAAATTGAATGTCCCTGTCATTTCTATCAATGGTAGAACTGGAGAAGGAATTGAATTATTGAAAAAAGCGGTTCTTGAGGTTACAAAACAGCCTGTTTCAACTGCAGAGGCATATGCTTTCCAAAAAAATGAAGCTGAAAAACTTGTAATCAAAGAGATTTTACAAAGTGAATCTATTGACAACCCTTATCAAGCTTCACTTTGGGCACATCATGTGGATGATCTTTCATTTTTAAAAGCTGAAACGAAACAAAACATCAATACAATCAGGGCAAATCATGATTATAATGATATGCGTTTTCAGATTGATGAAACACTGCAACGTTATAATTTTATCAGCCCATTAGTTCAAAATGTTGTGAAGGAGAATCATCAGCTGAACGCTTCTTCTTTAACTGATAAAATTGACAAGATCATTACTCACAAAGTATTTGGTCCTATTATTTTCTTTGCATTGCTACTGCTTGTTTTCCAATCGATTTTTTCTTGGGCTTCAGCTCCTATGGATTGGATTGATGGTGGAATTGCTAACCTTGGAGAATACCTTAAAGAAATCTTACCTTCAGGGTGGGCTACAGATTTACTTTTAGATGGTGTTCTTGCAGGCTTAGGCGGTGTTTTAGTTTTCGTACCTCAAATCACCATTCTATTCTTCCTGATTTCACTAATGGAAGAATCTGGTTATATGTCTCGTGCCGTTTATATGTTTGACCGCATGATGATGAAATTTGGTATGAGTGGACGATCAATCATTTCCTTGATTTCAGGAGGTGCCTGTGCTATTCCTGCTGTGATGGCTACTAGAGCTATTAGCAACTGGAAAGAAAGAATGATTACCATTATGGTGACTCCTTTGATTTCTTGTTCAGCAAGGATCCCTGTATATGCCATTTTGGTCGCTTTTGCAGTTCCTAACGAATCAGTTTGGGGAATTTTCAGTCTTCAGGGACTTGCGTTTATGGGCTTATACCTATTAGGCATTGTAGCCACATTAGGAGCTGGAATGATCTTTAAATTGATATTAAAATCAGATGCACCTTCTTTCATGGCAATGGAATTACCAAGTTATAAAATGCCATATTGGAAGAATGTAGCACTGACTGTTAGTGAAAAAGTAAGTACTTTTGTCACTGAGGCCGGAAAAGTAATTATTGTAATTTCCATTATTTTATGGGCAATGGCAACATACGGTCCTGGTAATTCTATTGAAGAAGCTGCTACAAAAGCAGAAGTTGAATTACAAGATATGAACTTAGACGAAGTTGCATCTGCTGATTACATTGCATCTAAAGAATTAGAAGCCTCTTATGTTGGAATTTTAGGGAAAACAATCGAACCAATTTTCGAACCTTTAGGCTTTGACTGGAAAATCAGTATCGCTTTAGTAACTTCATTTGCTGCAAGAGAGGTCTTTGTGGGTACAATGGCTACTATTTATAGTGTGGGTTCTGCAGAAGATGACATTACACCTTTAAGAGAAAAACTTACTTCATCTGTAAATCCAGTAACAGGAGAACATGAATTCACAAAAGCAACCGCTTATTCTTTAATGATATTTTATGTTTTTGCTATGCAATGTATGGCTACATTAGCTGTAGTAAAAAGAGAAACAAAAGGTTGGAGATGGCCTTTCATTCAGTTTGCTTACATGAGTGCACTTGCTTACTTTGGAGCATTGATCACCTACAACATATTTTAATCGATATTAAAAGAATTAAGAGTGATGAGATCTTAAAATCATCACTCTTAATTTTTCACTTCTGATTACTTTACCTCAGCGTAACCAAATAATACGCTATACTGCTTACACCACACCAAAACATATTTATTCTTAGTGTAATCTACCCCAGCAGGTATATTATAAGTTTGCTCTCCAGTAGTGCTTTTCATCAATCCCAAATCAATAAAGCCATCACCATTCAGCTCTTGAGCAAGGTAAATATATAAATCTGGGCCAGAATCTGATTTGAAATCATCATGCAACTTCAACACATTATTCTCAATTGTTGCTCCTCCAGAAGTTGGGTGTGCACTTCCTTTGAAAGTTCCCATTAATGCAGTACCGCTTTGATCATTAGAAGTGGTATCTGTTACAGTAGTGTCTAATGTTGACAAATCTAAAGGTGTGGGCTCCTCATTTTTTGAACAAGAAAAAATGAATAGACACCCAAGAATAATAGAAATAAGAGTTACTTTTTTCATAGTACGGAACAATTATAGTTGTTTATTTGCTGAATGATAAATACGAAAACAGGTTGTTTGTTTTCGATTTAACATAAAAATTTTTCATTAGTCGTATTCAAACCAAAAACATGACACTAACAATCTATCAAATTGATGCTTTTTGTGAAAAAATTTTCAAAGGCAACCCTGCAGCTGTTGTTCCATTAGGAAAATGGATTGATGACGAGCTAATGCAAAACATAGCAATGGAAAATAATTTGGCCGAAACTGTGTTTTTTGTGAAAGAAAATGATCAATATGCTATAAGGTGGTTTACCCCTGAAACTGAGATTAGATTATGCGGTCATGCTACGCTTGCATCTGCACATTATCTCTTTGAACATGATCATTTTGAGGGTGAGACCATACATTTCCTTTCTCACTTAAGTGGTCCTTTATCTGTTACAAAAAAAGAAAATGGGCTGGAATTAAACTTTCCTTCACAAAAACCAGAGTTATGTGACAAACCTGATTTCATAGAAAAAGCGTTGGGTTGTAAAGTCAACTCGTGCAGTAGGCAAGGAATGTTTCTTGTCGCAGAAATTGACGCTGAGGAAATCTTAAAGTCATTGAAGCCTGATTTTAACTTGATCAATAAAGAAAGTCCTGAACTTGGAGTTATTGTCACGGCAAAAGGTGATCAGGTTGATTTTGTTTCCCGCTTTTTTCACCCTGGAATAGGTATCAATGAAGATCCCGTTACAGGGTCAGCCCACACAGTATTAATTCCTTACTGGGCAGAAAAGCTAGATAAGAAAGAAATGGTAGCACATCAAGTCTCCAAAAGAGGCGGTATTTTACATTGTGCATTAAATGATGACAGAGTTTTGATCTCTGGCAAAGCTGTAACCTACTTAAAAGGGGATATTTATGTGTAATTTAATAATTATTAACATTAATCAACTCTTAAGTTAAAGATATAAAATAAGTCACTTTCTATATTTACACCACTTAAGGTATATTATTGAAAGCGACTTATTTTTTATTTATGAACTTTTTAATACGACTTTTCTTAATATTTGTAGCTTTTTCTGTAACAAGCTGTGCTGGTTTCTACCGAAGAATAAACCCTATTTCTATTGATTTCACTCAATATGACACCCCTGATGAGGTAACATTGGAATATGAATATAAAGAATTGAAAGGTAGAAAATATAGACGAAAAGCAGAGAAGAATAACATTCAAATCGTTGCTTTGCAGATCACCAACAATTCATCTGATGAGGTAATTATCGGTAAAAACTTTGAATTCAGAGATCAGAACAATCAAGTTTTGAAACTGTATACTCCAGTAGAGACTGTAGATAAAATTCATCAAACCCTGCCTAATTATCTACTGTATTTATTGATGACTCCTTTAAGATTCACTGACGGAACAGATCACTATGGAGAACCAAAAAATTATTATGTAGGTGCATTTGTAGGTCCGATACTCACCGCCCACAACGTATTCATCGCTCATCAATCCAATAAAAAAATGAAACGTGAGTTTGATAAATACAATGTTATAAACCACACTATTTTACCTGGAGAAACCAAAACAGGTTTAATTAGTATTCAAATGGAAAAGAAAGGGGATCAACCTAATATTTACCTGTACAAGAAAAAGCAACAATTTCTATAAAACTTAAGTGGCTATTTTGATCACAAATTACATAGCAATCCTTAAAATATTCTCTCAATCTTTTTTAGGAAATTGACTTTCTTATCCTTACTTCCCGAAGTTGTCAATGAAGAATTGATCCATTGTACATCTTTAATTCCAACACCTTTGAGTGTCGCTTTGATAAATGCTTTTTTGATTACATTCCCACCAAAAAGAACTAAATACCATGAAGGAGACTCTGAAGTACTGATCACTTTGGCTTTTTTGATGTGAGTCAAAAGACCTTTCAAGCCTGTTTTTGTTTCTATATAAGAGAAATCCTTCAACATGACTTTATCAATGAAACCCTTTAAAATAGCCGGCAAGTCATACCACCATACCGGAAAAATAAATACTAGCTCTTCTGTTTTCTTCAAGATTTCCTGGTACTCCTTGACTTTTGGGTCTGTGGTTTCTCCTTTAGAGTACAATGCCAGATCTTCTTCTCTTAATACAGGATCAAAATTATCTTTATATAAATCGATAATCTGATATTCCTTTCCCTGCTTTTCCAGTTTACTGACAGCAGTGTCTAAAATGGCTTTATTAAAACTCCCATGCCACGGGTGAGCAAAAACTAATGTTGTTTTCATAATTTGTATTTTTTTGATTGATCTATCAATACAAAAGTATTTCACCCAACAATTGTTTTATAGGACATTTGTCTAAATAATATTTTTCCGGATTCTACTCAAGTGTCGTTGGGTTATACCAAGATAGGACGATAAGTATTTTAATGGAATGTGTTTGATATAATCTGGATAGTTTTTAACCAAATCTTCATATCTTTTTTCAGCAGATTCCATATTCATCATAAAAATATACTCCTCCAGCTTGATGTAAGCCCTTTCGGTAAGTTGTGTGTAAAACACCTGCCATCTTTGGTCTTTATTCATCAATTCCTCAAAATCACTTTTATGGAAAGTAAACAATTCCACATCAGTAATTGCATGAATACTTTCCCTTGTAGGCCTTCCGGAAACGTAGCTGGAAAAAGCATTAATAAAATTATGCGGGAAAGTTAAACAATATGTGACTTCCTCATCTTTACTTGACAAATAATAATTCCTGATAATTCCTTTGGTTACAAAACCCACTTTGTGGCACACTTCACCTTGTGTGATGAAATGTTCATTCTTTTTTAAAGTAGCAGGTTGCATTCTTTGGGTAAATTCTTCAACCTCTTTTTTAGAGAATGAAGTAGAAGAGAGAATAAAGTTTTTAAGAATTTCAGACATTTCAGAGGTTAGCTTCTTAATATTTTTTCCATTTTCTTTCCCTTTGCCAATTCATCCACTAACTTATCCAGATACCTTACCTGCTGTGTCAAAGGCGTTTCAATTTCTTCAACTCTGACACCACATACCACACCTTTAATTAAAGTTGCATTAGGATTGATTTTCGCTTCTTGAAAGAAAATTGTAAAAGTAGACTTTTCATCAATATGATGTTGTAACGCTGATGAGTTGTATCCTGTCAACCATTCAATGGCTTGATGCAGTTCTTCTACAGTCCTGCCTTTTTTCTCAACTTTGGTGACATAATGTGGATAAATCGAAGCGAAAGTCATTTCAGCTATTCTTTTATCCTGAGTAGATGTATCTGCCATAGTTTTGAAGTATTAATTTTTCTTTGTGTAAACTTCTTGCCATAAAGTGATTAAATCATCTTCATCAAACTTCAATAACAGCATCGTTTCAAATTTGTCAATAGAATGATCTTTTCTGACAATGATGGCATTCATTACGGCCACTACCCTATCTTCTGCACAAACATATTCTTGTACATCATAATTAATGGATTGAATATTTGATTTAAAATGCGTTAGAAATTCAAGATAGCTTTCATAATTCACTTGATATTCTCTACCATTTACCTTCACTACAAAATCAGGAGCAAAACACTGAGCAATGTCTGACTTAGTAATATGAGTTGAAGAGAGTAAGTGTCTCTGATTCCACTTCAACAACTTTTTAGCTAAATGTTCCTTTTTCATCTTTAAAACTCCTTTTATCAATTTACATATATAGTTACTGAAAGATAATGAAAATTAAACTTCTTACTTACGGGACAATGCTGCAATTAAGGTACGTTAAGGTTAATTTAAAATTGAAGTAAATAATAAATGATTTCCAGCTGTTTAAAACGTGATTTATTTAATACAATCACCCCTAAAAACTAAAAGTCTATTTTTAAGAATTATTACAATAATAATGGAGCTGTATTACACAGATAATCAACCACATTCCCTTTCCCAAAGGTCTATTTCACACTATTATATATTGAACATTGTTAATAAAAAACAAAGTCCACAGGTGATCTCTATCAAGATAAACTCCTCCTTAATGCTTACATTTGTATTTCAATTTCTTGAGGAATAAGATTATGGAAAATAAGACACTTGTCAGAAAATATAATGTACCTGGACCACGATACACAAGTTATCCAACGGTACCCTATTGGGATAAAGATCCAACAATTGAAGAATGGAGCAAGCATGTTGCAGATGCGTTTTCTGCCAGCAATGCAAAAGACGGCATCAGCCTTTATATTCATCTTCCGTATTGTGAGAAACTTTGTACTTTCTGTGGGTGTAATAAAAGAATTACCATCAATCACTCCGTAGAAGATTCTTATATCGATGCACTTCTTAAAGAGTGGCAAATGTATATTGCCATTTTTGGTGAAGAGCGTCCAAGAATCAAAGAAATTCACTTAGGTGGAGGAACTCCGACATTCTTCAGCCCTGAAAACCTCCAAAGGTTGACTAAAGGTATTTTTGAATTGGCAGATAAGTGCGAAGATGCTGAACTAGGTTTTGAAGCAAACCCTGTCAATACTACAGATGCTCATTTAGAAGCACTTTATGAGGTGGGCTATACTCGTCTGAGTTTAGGAATTCAAGATTTTGACTCAACAGTTCAAAAGGCGATCAATCGTGTTCAGTCTTATGAGCAGGTAGAACATGTGACAAAGAAAGCAAGAGAAATTGGATATACTTCAGTCAATTTTGACCTTGTGTTTGGTTTACCTTTCCAAAAACTGGAATGTGTAAAAGATACTATCGCAAAATCCAATGCACTCCGTCCAGACCGTATTGCTTATTATTCTTATGCTCACGTACCGTGGACGGCTCCTGGTCAAAGAGGTTTCTCTGAAGAAGATCTTCCTTCTAATGAAGAAAAAAGAGCTTTATATGAAGTAGGCAAGGAAATGTTTGAAGAAGCTGGATATGTAGAAATTGGAATGGACCACTTTGCATTGCCAACAGACGGATTAGCAATTGCCGCTGATCAAAAAGCATTGCATAGAAACTTTATGGGTTATGCCCCTACATACACTCAGTTGATGGTAGGGCTAGGGTGTTCTTCTATTTCTGATTCATGGACTTCATTTGCTCAGAATATCAAAAAAGTAGAAGAATACAAGGCTGTTATCGAAGAAGGAAAATTACCTATTTACAGAGGACATATTCTTTCAGAAGAAGATCTATTGGTAAGAAAGCATATCCTAAATGTGATGTGTCACTTTGAAACTACTTGGGATGAAGAAACTGCTCAACTTCCTTTATTTAAAACTTTAGGTGAGAAGTTAGAAGAAATGATCAATGATCAATTGGTTGTTTTGAGTGATAATAAATTAGAAGTTACAGAAAAGGGACGACCTTTTGTTCGAAATATTTGCATGACACTTGATGCGAGAATGTTAGTGGCAAAACCGCAATCTAGAATTTTCTCGTCAACAATTTAATTGGATGGCATCTATAAAAAATAGAGGTAAAAGGAATACGTAACCCTTTTACCTCTTTTTTTCAAAGATTATTTTCTTTGAATTACTCAGCAGTTGCTTCAGCTTCACCGGCAGTAGCGTCTACTACTTCCTCAGCAACAGTTGAATCAGCAACAGCTACAGTAGAATCTACGGCTGCTACTTCAGCCTCAACAGCTTTTACTTCTTCTTTTGCAACTTCAACAACTTCTTCAGTTGCTTTTGCTTCTTCTTTCTTTTGTTCAGCTTGACCACAAGCAATCACCGAAAATGCAACGATGTTTGCGATAATTAAATGTTTGATCTTCATAGTAATAATAATAGTTAAGTTAGATTGAAAAGTTGGATCAATAGTAATTCAAAAAATCACTGATCCATATTGGTTAATAACAATTATTTCACCGATTTTTACTATTAGTAGCATTGCACAATGTTAGAGGAGATGCAATTTTCGTTCATTTATTTTTTTACATTTATTTAACAAATCGTCGATGGACTCACTTACACAAGTGGTACTTGGAGCTTCTGTAGGAGAAGCTGTATTAGGAAAAAAGATAGGAATTAAAGCCGCTATTTTTGGTGCAATTGCAGGTACAATACCTGATTTAGACGTTTTAGCATCACCTTGGTTTGATGCCGTTGAAAAGTTGATGTACCATAGAAGTATCACTCACTCTTTTCTTTTTTTCATTATTGCCTCCCCCATTTTTGGGTATCTCACCCATAAGTTCTTCGGGAAAAACAACGATACACTGAAAGATTGGACTTTGCTCTATTTTTTAGGTTTTCTGACTCATGCGCTTCTTGATACTTGCACAACTTGGGGCACTCAATTACTCTTTCCGTTTACCTCTTATGGTTTTGCTACTTATACTGTTTTTGTGGTAGATCCACATTATACTCTCCCATTTATGGCTTTATTAATTATTGCCCTATGTAAACCTAAAACCTCTTCCATAAGAAGAAAATTGAATTATTGGGGGCTTGGAATCAGTACGGCTTACTTATTACTAGGCTTTATACTTCAACATCAAGCCAATACGGTTTTTAAAAAGAACATTACTGCTCTTGGGGTGGAATATGAAGATTTCATTACAAAGCCCACTCCTCTCAACATATGGCTTTGGGCCACCACTTTTAAAACGGAAAATGGTTATTATACAGGATTTTACTCCATTTTTGATAACGATGACCATGTAAACTTCAGGTACTACCCGCATCACCATGACCTTTTGGATCAATTGCCTTCAAATGAAAAGACAAACAAGCTGATTTACATCACAAAAGACTTTTACATTGTAGAGCAACAACAAGATGAATTATTGATCAAGGATCTTCGATTTGGCACTTTTGATGGATGGAGAGGGAAAGACCAAGGAAGATTTGTTTTCACTTATCATATTACTCCACAAGAAGACGGCAGTCTAAAATACACAGAGGAGAATTACAGATTTAAACCTTCAAATGAATATTTAAAAGCTTATTTCGCTAGAGTTTTTGGTCAAAAATAAATTGTTAACATATCGCTTCTCTTAAAATATGTTTACAGTATCTACTAAACATTAGGACAATTTGTCAGTTTATACCTTTTAGTATAATAGTTGTTTAAACAGGTAAAAGTGTCAAATTAAATTATACAAAATGAATAGTAGAGTATTAATTTTCCTAGGAGTGGCTTTTGCCATTTTGTTGGCGATAGACCTATACGCTTTTAAGGGAATCCGTCTTATCACTGAAAATAGTAAAACGATATATAAACAGCTTTCCGCACTATTATTCTGGCTGGAAAGTATTGGTATTTATATGGCAATTGGATGGATGGTCTTCAATATGGATAAATTCAGAGATCCATCATTTACCAATACAATATTTACTATTAATGCCTTTATTTTAATGTCATTAGCCACAAAATTGGTTTTTAATATTTTCCATGGTGCCGATGATCTTGCTTTCTTAGGAAATAAATTAGTCCATTTCTTTAATAATGGAGCCACTAACAGCGTAAATTCTAACGGAACGCCTATATCAAGAACAAAATTCTTAACATTATTAGGTGCTGGATTGGCTACTGTTCCACTTGGAGCATTTGCCTATGGATTAACAAAAGGCCGTTTTAATTTCAGAGTTATTAGAAAATCCCTTTCTTACCCCAACTTGCCTGATGCATTTGACGGTTTGAAAGTGATTCATATTTCAGATATTCATATTGGCAGTTTTCCAAAAGGACATGAATCTGTAGCTAAAGCTGTAAAAATGATCAATGATCGCAAGCCTGATGTAATTTTCTTTACGGGTGACCTTGTCAACAACTATGCTTCAGAAACGGATGGATGGGTGGATGTTTTCAAACAATTAAAAGCCAAAAAAGGAATGTATTCTATATTGGGCAATCATGATTATGGCGATTATGTGCAATGGAATTCTTCTGCAGAGAAAAAAGCAAATCTTGATCTTGTGAAACAAAGAAACCGTGAAATGGGCTTTGATTTACTTCTGAATGAAAATAGAACACTGGAAATTGATGGTGAGAAAATCGGTATTGTAGGTGTTGAAAACTGGGGATTGCGTCCTTTCCCGCAATTAGGAGACATCAATAAAGCCAATGAAGGTTTAGAAAACATTCCTTTCAAGATTTTATTATCGCACGACCCTTCTCATTGGGATGCACAAGTGCTAGACCATAAAGATATGGACCTTACGCTTGCAGGACATACTCACGGAATGCAATTTGGTATTGAAATTCCAGGTATAAAATGGAGTCCAGTACAATACAAGTATCCGCGTTGGGCTGGTTTGTATGAAAAAGGAAAACAGAAACTGTATGTCAACCGTGGATTTGGATATCATGCTTATGCTGGTAGAATTGGTATGGATCCTGAAATCACAGAAATTACATTAAAGAAGGAAGCAACAGCATAGTTGGCTTTTAAAAAAATAGATTTAAGCCCTTGTTCATTGTTTGGACAAGGGCTTAATATTTGTCAATACCTTGGTGTAAATGAAGGAAGGTAGGAAACTTATAATCATGATCACTCAAAAATGAATTAATCCAACCTACCTTTGTGCAGTTTGTTATTACAATCAGTGAAAATTTTTCAATCATGGATTCAATCTCTGGGAAAACGAAATATTTATTAGGTATTCAGCATGTATTAGCCATGTTCGGAGCTACAGTACTCGTTCCATTTCTTACTGGACTTAATCCAGTCTTAGCACTTTTTACAGCAGGTATTGGCACTTTAGTTTTTCACCAAGTGACAAACAAGATCGTACCCGTATTTTTGGGATCTTCTTTTGCCTTTATTGGTGCTATTGGCCTTGTGCTTAAAAATGAAGGTTTGGCTTCTGTAAAAGCGGGAATTATTGGAGCGGGGCTGATCTATGTGTTGATGTCATTTGTGATCAGAAAATTTGGAGTTAAAAGAGTCCAATCCTTTTTTCCTCCTATTGTAATTGGTCCTACCATAATGGTAATTGGTTTAAGGTTGAGCCCTATTGCACTAAACATGGCGGGTTATGATGATGGAAAATTTGACAATCAAAGTCTTATTATCTCTCTTTCTGTAATCATCACAATGGTCATTTCTTCTATGTTGAAGAACTCTTTCTTCAGGCTGATGCCAATTCTTATTTCAGTTACCGTAGGCTATTTTATTGCTGCCATGATGGGGGTTGTAGACTACACTGCCATTGAAGATGCCAACTGGATCGGTTTCTCTTCTACAACTGTTGATCAAATTCTTACTATTCCAGCATTCTCTGTTTCTGGTTTCTTTGCCATTGCTCCCATTGCTTTGGTAGTTTTCATTGAACACATTGGAGATATTACCACTAATGGTGCTGTTGTAGGCAAAAACTTCTTCAAACAGCCAGGCATTCATAAAACTATGCTGGGTGATGGATTGGCAACTATCTTGGCTGGCTTATTAGGAGGTCCAGCCAATACAACTTATGGAGAAAATACTGGTGTATTAGCAGTAACAAAGGTTTATGATCCTTCTGTGATCAGAATTGCAGCCGTATTTGCAATAACATTAAGTTTAATTGGAAAAGTAGGTGCCGTTTTACAAACAATACCAGTTCCTGTGATGGGCGGTATTTCTATCATTTTATTCGGAATGATTGCCGCTGTTGGAGTGAGGACTTTAATCTCTGCAAAACTGGATTTTGGGCATTCTAGAAACCTTATTATTGCCGCTATAATTTTTGTATTGGGAATTGGAATAAAAGAAGTTGCTATTTATGGTGAAGTATCAGTTTCAGGACTTACCATTGCTGCACTTATCGGAGTTATACTCAATAAGTTATTACCAAGAGATATTTAATATTCAACTAATTATAATACAAATAGGATAACCAATGAAGTATTTATTG
This sequence comes from Flammeovirga sp. SJP92, assembly GCF_001583495.1. Classification (GTDB taxonomy): domain Bacteria; phylum Bacteroidota; class Bacteroidia; order Cytophagales; family Flammeovirgaceae; genus Flammeovirga. The sequence continues at coordinate 576,416 of NZ_LQAQ01000061.1, forward strand.
CAATTACTATAGTAAAAGTAACACTTATTTATGTTATCAATAAAGTGCAAAACCGTCATTATATTCTACATTATAATGACGGTTTTTATGTTAAAAAACACATTTTAAGCGACTTACAATTGTGAATATTTAAATAAATGTAAATTTTTATCTATCTTATTGATACAATATTATCTTTATCTCTCTATGCTTAGATCAATTAACTATGAAATCACTAACTTTGATTATCGCTTTAATGTATTTTACAAACCTCGTTGCACAAGCACAACAAACTTCATACAAAGAGATCACTGTAGATCAATTTGACGATTATGAAGCCTTTGTAAATTCCCCTCCCCCCCATATTACAGGCAAGGGAACTAAAAGTGATTCTCTATCTAATTCTAATTTAGTTTATGAGTATTATGAAGCAGAGAATCAATATTATGCCATAGAAAGCTGGGCCGATTATTATTATTGGTTATCAAAAAAGTACACATACTTATTCAACAAACCAGAAATCTTCGAGCACTTCTATCAGATGAAAGATAATGTACAGATGATTAAGTACTTATCTTTCAATTACTCCGTTTGGCATTTTCCTTCTTCAATCAAGATCAAACCACATGAGGCATTAGCATCTCATGAAAACAGGTTTTCCATTTCTTATCATATCATCAAGTCCAAAGATGACATTAAGTACATGGAAGATCAATTACGATTGAAAATGGAAAAATACGAGGAAGTATCCTTAAAGCACTAATGATTTAATATCGTTATTGTCTAAACGGATACGTATCCACTCTTGTGTACGTTGCTGTAATTCTTTGCTCTGTTTTGCTTTTTTCTTGACCTTTTCATCAAGTTCCAATAGTAAAACAGGGCTTTTTTTACTGATTAGACTGTCCCCCTCCCATGATTGAATAGTGATATCGCTGATGGCAAAACTTTTCACATCAGGAAACTGAAAATGTATTTCCTTTGAGATTTGATCTACTTGCAAAGTATCTTCCTGCTCTTTTGTAAGGTTGAAGATCCTCTTTTCTAAAAGCTTAATTTTCAAATCTTTATCCTTGATTAATTCATCATTCTTAGTATAAATATCCTTCAAAAGACTCACATGAAGAGCATTGCTGTATTGAGCAAATTTTTCATCAATATCAAAATCCTGTCCATCTTCCTGATGAATTCTTACTTCTGTCTTTTTGGTAAACGGAAACATTTCATCTTCCTTAGCTGAAAGACCGTACCTTGGTATCATTTCATTCAAAAATACTATTTGTCCTTCGTCAATCTTTTTCCCCATATAGTATAGATCAATGATAGAAAGGGAGTCAGTATAAGTTACTTTATTCGTCAGCAGTTCACTCCCATTAAAAGTTGTATTTTCTTTAATAAAAGAGTCCACTGCAATTTTAAAACGCGTCTCTTGTATTACGTTAAAAAAGATCACTGCACTTGGACTGACTACTATAATCAAAAAGGCAAATAATATGGATCTGTACTTTCTATATCGTGCTCTATCAATAAATGTCTTTACTGGGAATCTTAAAAACTTTACAACAATGTATGTGGATAAACTGATGAAGACTGAATTGATAAAAAAGAGGTAAAATGCTCCTAAGAAATAACTGTACATTCCTGTAGCCAGACCATATCCTGCTGTACACAACGGAGGCATAAGGGCTGTGGCAATGGCAACACCGGGGATTACATTACTCTTCTCTTTTCTTGAACCTGCAATAATTCCAGAGAAACCGCCAAAGAAAGCGACAAAAACATCCAAAATTGTAGGTTTGGTTCTTGCCAATAATTCAGACTGCTCCAAATTTAGAGGAGTAAGAGAAAAATAAATTGTAGAAGTAGCCAAACTAATGAATACGGCAATACCCAAGTTTTTTAAGGCTCTTCTCATCATATCCACATCATGAATACCAATAGCCGTTCCAATACCCAATATTGGACCCATCAGTGGAGATATAAGCATGGCCCCAATGACAATTGCTGTAGAGTTGGAGTTTAAGCCAATGGAGGCGATTAAGATGGAAAAAATTAAAATCCACGCTGCATGACCTTTAAAACTGATGTCCTTTGTAATTCCTTCAATAGTTGCTTCCGGGTCTGATCCTTCCCGGATACTCAATGTGTCAATAGCTAGTTTTCTTAAAACATAAATAAGATTCCTAGTGTTCGTCTCACTCATATTGTATTAGTTTAATTATGCGATGATGCCAGTATTTAAGTGCTAAGTTAATAGTAATTCTTATGATCAATTATTTTTGGCTTAGTACTTACAGAATTAGAGCATGTTTCGAAAGTATTTGAGAGATGCTTTAATTACAAATCGAAAATTTAGGTATTTTTTATTTAATCCTTTTAGGTTTCTGATATTTATTTTGCTCCAAGCTAAAATTTGAATTCAATAATTTCTTAATGCATCAATATTTTAGTAAATTTTTAATACCAAAAATACATTTTCCAATAAACTACGCTCATTATGAAAAAAACATACACCAATGAAGATGTCTCTGTAATTTGGGAACCTTCAAAGTGCATCCATTCTGAAAAATGCTTCAAAAGCCTGCCAAGAGTTTTCAATCCAAAAAGAAAACCTTGGGTAGACCTAACACAATCTACGAGTGAAAAAATCATTGAAACCGTCAAAAACTGTCCTTCTCAGGCACTTTCCTTAAAAGAGGATAAAACAGAAGATAATCCGGTTACAGAAATTCAAGTTCTGAAAAATGGACCTGTACTGGTCAAAGGTAAAATCAGTCTTGATTGTAATGGAAGTAAGGAAGTTCTGGAGCAGAATCAAATTGCACTTTGCCGATGTGGAGCCTCAAACAACAAACCTTATTGTGATGGTGCTCATGCAAAAATAAACTTTGAAGCACCTTAAAATAATTGAACACATAACATATTGCACTCGTTAAAAATAAAAGCACAACATTAAACTATTAACATTTGTTTCGATTAGCTTTATATCTTACATTTGTTAGATTGATATGCCTCTAAGAACCTCATGATTGAAATCTATTTTGTCGTTTTTATGCTTGAAAGGAATTCCTTCTTATTATAGACTAATTTATAAACCTCATCATGGCCAATATCAAAAGCCTAACATTAGAAAACTTTAGAGTTTTCAAAGAAAGTACAACCTTCAATTTTTCTCCTCTGAACGTTCTAACAGGGACCAATAGCAGTGGTAAAAGTTCTCTATTCAAAGCACTGTTACTATTACAAGATAACGGTTCAAAAAACAGGTTGGAGGAACTTGATTTTAGAGGTGCTTACCATAACCTTGGTAACATTTCAAAGGCTAGAAACCATGATACAGATGAGAGTAAACCAATAAAGTTTATTTTAGAGTTTGCCCCTCAACCAGGCACTGCCCCTTTTAAAAGGTTTGAATTAGGACAAAGGAGTATTTCAATTGCATATACTGACCTTGAGAAAGTAGAAAGCTTCCAAGATTTACTTCAAACTCCAAACTGGAAAAACTGGATGTATTTCTTGAGAGGTATTTTGATCAACAGGGCACAATATATGATCCGTCATATTCAAAAACTGACCCGCTCTAAAGAAATTGAAAGTACAGATACCGTCAAAAACCTTCTTCACCAATTGCTTCACATCGCTTTTGAAGAAAGAATAACGGTTGACAACATAGAAACGCTGTTTGAAAAAGCAGCTAAAATCTATGATATATTGAAGGAACTTGAAATACCGATTGATGATACTTTCAAGATTCCTAGAAACCTCTCAGGTGCTTTCTTTGCCGACTTAATTAAAAAAGCTTGGTACGAAGAACACAGAGAACATGAACTGAGAGGAATCAAGAAATTAAAACACTTGACAGAGTCTACGGTTACTCCACTAAGAAATGCGGAAGAAACAAAAGCTCATAATGAAAGGTGGAAACGTGTCATTGAGAAAAATGATATTACTGATGTAGAAGAACTGAGATCTGCTCTTATTTCGTGGCTGGAGATGGATATTCCCATGTCTTCTTTAGTGAGAGATATTTTAAATATTAATTCCAAAGAGATTGTTTACACTTTCAAACCTGTAGGAGTGAACACCACCGAGAGTTTATTTTTAGAATTACACTACGATAGCAGAGAAGGAAAACTGTGTCATATCGAACTGGCTTACAGAGAGCGATTTACAAGAAAGAAAAAACTGCTTTATTCTCCTTTGAGTAATGGAAGTCTACATTATGTGGGATCTGAAAATGGAAATAGTTACTTGTTAGCAGCTGGTCACCGAGGAGATTATATTAAAACAGATGGAGAAATTCCCGTATTTACAAGCTTTTTTGATATACAAAATTTATATCAATACGGCTCAGGTATGGATCTGGAATCTCCTGCTCAAAAGTTTTTCTCTATCAATAAAGAGAAATTAAAAAAGGTGCTTGGCTTTAAAGATGATACTTTGATTGATGCATTAGTAGAAGTAACACATAAAAAATTGATGGTGCTTCTCGGTTCTAGGTTGAATTCATTTATGACTGAGTTCCAGCCTAAGGTCAAAAAAATCAACAGCTTCAAGAAAGACGACCTTTCACGCCTTTTAGCAGAAAGAAAAGAAGATGGAAAAGGATTTAAAGTGGCTTCAATAGGTTTTCTTTTAAGAGATTTACCTTTGTTGGATCATAATGACCGTAAGATCTTGGACAAGAAAGAGGCGTACAACTCTTTAGAGGAATTGGATTACCTACCGGAATTGCCTCTGACAAGCGAGCAGTATGCAAAACTTTTTGAAGTCAATATTGACAAAGTACTTCAAAGTGGTTTCTTGAAAATGCTGGAGGAAGGTGTAAGCGGTACCAAACATATTTTCAAATCTTGTGGCAAACTATTCAACTTTGGACTGTTAGAAGCTCAGAGAGGTAGTACAAAAAGGATTTTGCTTCATACTGAAGGCAATGTTCTGAGTGATCTCCTTTTTGAATTTGGAAAAAACGCAGATGAAAATGCTAGAGAATTTGTGAAGAAGTGGATCCGTGAGTTTGAGATTGGAAATGATATTCAAATCAACTCTGTGAAAGGGATTGCCTCAGATGTGATCATCACAAATAAGAAAGGACATGCATTAGACCTTGCAGACCTTGGCTATGGCATTTCTCAACTTTTACCAATTCTCCTTAAAATCGCATTAAATGACCACCGCTCATTATTAATTGAGGAACCTGAGACCAACCTTCATCCTCGATTACAATCAAAATTGGCCGATTTGATCATTGATGCTTCTTTACGCTATGAGACGGATTTCTTAATTGAAACACACTCAGAATATTTAATCAGAAAATTACAATACTGGACTGCTAAGCGAAAAATCACGCCTTATCAGTCTAAAATATACTACTTATATAACCCTGAAAGGGTACCTGAAGGAAAATCTCAAGTTGCGTTACTCAACATTTTGAAAGACGGAGAACTCGACAACGAGTTTGGGGAAGGATTCTTTGATGAAGCAGATAATATTGCTATTGAGCTTTTCCACCTTAAACAAATCTAATAACCTGCTACTGAATCAAAAAACTATGGAACGTATAACAACTTACGCAAATATAAATTCTCTGACAGATTTCTTCCGAAAAAGACCTTCATTAGAAGATCAATTGGATGATATGGATTGGAGTAAATCATGGATGGATTTTTATTCATTTCTCAACAAACAAGCTGACTTGAGATTAGATGTAGATCCTACTCAACTTTCTATGATGAGTAAGACTAATCCTTACATCAAAAAGATGTTGAAAAATGCTTCTTCTGGTGGCTCTTCATTACGTTGTGAAAAAGAAGCTTTTGATCAATTAGAAGAAGTAAGTCAGAGAACAATGCCTCAAACCATGTTCTTTTTAGATAAGAGTAATAGAGAGTGTGAGGATTTTGAAAAAAAATATGGCCTCATTACCCTCAATCCTAACCGTATTCAATCCAAAGCAGGATTTATGTTCAATTGGTCACTTTATAATGTTACCAAGGACAGAGGAGCAGTAAAAAGGTTTGAGAAATGGAGTCAATTGGAGCGTTTCCGTCATCCTCACAATTCAATGGTGATCATTGACAATTACCTATTAAAAGATCTTGGAGAAATGGAAGAAAATCTGATTCCAATGCTGGATGCCTTACTTCCGGAAGAATTAGAAGTGACTTTCCAATTAACATTAATCTCGGTCGACCTGAGAGACAAACCTCTTTCTATGAAAAAATATATTGAGTGGGAATTGAATAAAAAATTAAATCGTCCATATCAGATTGAGGTTTGTGTGATCAAAACAGAAAGTAATAAAAACCACGATAGAAATATTTTCACTAATTACTTGTGGATGCACTCAGGCCACTCATTTACTTACCTTAGAAGACAACAAGTAAGTAAAAATACCAACCTGATGCTCTTCCCTATTTTCTATCAGCAAAAGGATTTCCAATCTTACTATGATGAAGAGCCAACTTCTACTGAAAGTAAAAGTTCTGTATGGGAAGCCGTTCATCAACGTTTAAGAGAAGCTAGATATATCATCAAAACTGCTAGTCAAACGACACACGGTGTCGGTGGTGAGCTGAAAAATACAATTCTTGTCGGGAATAAAACGGCGTAGAAAAGCTTTATTTAAAAGCATCAAAAAAGGAATACAAGTTGAATTGTATTCCTTTTTTGATTTATGGAAGTGGTATTACTTTATCAGAAAGAGCAATATAATACTGTTTCCCATTAATTAAAATCATATATGCCGGCGAAGAAGTAGCGTCATAAACTACACTTACATTACCTATATTTCTCCCTTGTTCTACATAGATTTGTAGCTTTTCTTTATTCATTTTATAATGAAAAGAATGCTTTCCATCCTCAATTACTTCAATGATAATATCTTGTTGCTCATCACCTGCAAAACCAAGCCCTTCATTTTTTTGTTCAACTTGAACTTTATAACTGGAAATCACTTCTGCTTCTTGATCAGGATTTGATAGAAAGAAAATTGAAATGAATACTATAATAACAACAGAAGCGGCTAGTGAAATGGTTTTAGGGGTAAAAGGTATAAACTTTACTTCTTTTACAGCTTCTTTTTTCTCCTCTTCAGGTATTGAAGTATTCTCCTCCTCAAAATGTTGTAACCGTTTTTGAAGAGCATTTCTCTTTATAGAAGCAATGATAAATTTCTGAGCTTCAATTTCTTCCTGGAAACCTTCATCTTCCCTCAATTTATTCTCAACATAGGCCAGTAATTCATCTGATAAACTTTGCTCTAAATAGCCATCAATCAAAGATGTTTTATCTGGTATAAACTGCTCTTCAAATTGCATCAATTGATGTTTCAATTCCTGTTTTTGGACTGTTTCTTTTAGTTTTTGATGTGCTTTTACTTCCAAATCAAAAACTGGATCAGTTTCTCGTTTCGTTACAAATGACGCCTTTTCTTCTTCAGATAAATTACCTTCGAAGAATGCATCAATGTAAGCCGTCAAATCATTATTTTCCATCTTCTACACTTCTTTTGATTGAAGTACTTTTACGGCTTCTTTTCTTGCCTTTTCCATACATTTATTTAATTGTGAAGTGGCAGATCTTGCATTCATAAAACCCAACTGTTCAGCAATTTCAGCCATTGACATCTTGATCTTCGAGTACTTCGAATTGATCAAATCCTGACACTTTTCTCCTAACTGCTGAAGAATAGCAGTCATATCATCAAAAAGTTCGTATTGCTCTTCATCAAAGCTAATACTTTCATCAATCAATGAGTTATCATGTTCTAATGTATCATTCTTTCCTTTGCTGTTTCTGATTTTCACCCTCCATTGATTATAGGCGAGTGTATACAAATAGTTTTTGAGGTTTGAATCTTCCCTTACTTTCCCTCTCTCAATATTATGATGTAAATCAATAATCACATTTTGAAAAACCTCTTTTCCTGCTTCTTCATCTCCTCCATTTTTCTTGACAAGGTTTACAATCATAGATTGATAATTTGTATAAAGGTAAGACCAAGCTGATTCTTTATTTATAGAAAGATCACTTAATAAAACAGCAACTGAATTTTGATATTGTTGATGGACCATTAATAATTATATTTCATTAACACCTATTCAATAATACAAAATTTAGATCTAATACACTAAGCTACAAGCTATTAAAAATAGTATTTATACCACCACTTATTCAATAATATCTTTCAACAAAAAATGTCACCTCTCATATCTTTGAAAGGTGACATTTTTCTAAAATTTATTACTATTTCGAAGTAAAGCTTACAAACTAAGATTCTGATTTTTCAAAAATCTTTCTTTGCCTTGTTCTTGTAAACTCTATTCTTTCTTTCTCAATTCTCTCCTTCTCCTCTACAGAACATGGATAATCAAATAAGCAGTATTGCTTGATTTGCTCCACAACTACCTGTGGAACCATATCTTCCCACTCATCAGAACCTGATTTAATCAATTGTAATACTTTATCTGAGATAATATTAAGGTTATCTGCATTACAACCTCTTAAATCCTCAATCTTACCATTGTCCACCATTGCTTGGAACAATGCCTTTTGCTCATCTGCTAAGTGGATTGATTTACTTGTCATCAACTCTTGAGGATTCAATGATTCTCTATCAAGTGATGGGTAAACATACAACTTGATGTTTCTTCCGAATAAGAATCCAAATGCTTCAAGCAATCCACCCTTCAAGTGCTTATAATATTCAGGAGTAAAGATGTACTCTAAGTTATACATACCTACAGCCACACCTATTTTCTTGCCTCTTGTAAATCTTGATAAGTAGTTAGTCAGACGATAATACTCTTGATACTTAGAGATCATTACGGTATAACCTAATGAACAAAGCATATCTACCCTATCTAGGAAGTCTTTCTCATCTTTCTTACGGTCCTCAGAGATTCTCAAGTTTTCAAGTGTAAGCTCGGCTACAGTGACAATATTCTTTTCATCAACCTCAGGATCGTTTTTAAAATGCTCAAACGATCGCTCCATCATATCGATATTGACTTTTGTAATAGGTCTAAAACGACCTCTAAGAACCAATATGTTTTTCTTATACAGGAAGTCTTGAGGAAGAGCTACTTGGCCATCAGGACCAAACATTGTTGTTTTAGCAAGACCATTTTTCACCAATAATAAACTCAATAATCTATTATCAACATCCAAAAAGTCTGGACCACTTACTCTTACGTAGTTCACAATGATTTTATGGATATTCAAACCATCCATCAATGAACTCAAGAACTCGTCAACATCATCTGTTTTATAAAAACAAGCATAAATAAGGTTTACCCCTAAAATACCGATTGTTTCTTGCTGTAAAAGTGGATCGTTGTCTTTCAACTCCACATGCAATACTACCTCATTTGGAATAGTATTAGGGCGATTTTGGAAACGGATACCTAACCAACCATGACCTTGATTGGTTCTATTAAAGTTTAGCTGCTCTACCGTATCTGCAAAAGCGAAGAACCTTGTCTCATCTTTTCGTTTAGGAAGTCTTTCTCCCAACAAACGAAATTCTTTTTTCAACATTCTTTCAACTCTACTTTGACAGACATAACGTCCGCCGGGCTCAGGTCCATAGATTGCGTCAGAGAATGACATATCATAAGCCGATATTGTTTTTGCAATAGTTCCTGATGCTGCACCTGCCTTGAAAAAGTTAGCAGCAACGTCTTGTCCTGCTCCAATTTCAGCTAATGATCCATAAACCGATGAATCAAGGTTTATTTTTAGTGCTTTCTCTCTTGTTGTTAATGTGTTGAAGTGCATAATGAATTAAAGAATTCTAGTGCTTAAGCAATTGTACCATTCAAATCAATAACCTCTCTGATTTCAATTGTTCAATCACTTTTAGTATTTATGTCTAAAGTGCGTTTTTTCTTTTCTCGATGAAAGATGCTCTAACGATACAAAAGTAAACGAATACTTTTGAAAAGCTACCCTTCTTATTAAATTAATGTATTTTTTACACCAAATGTTTTTAAATCATTTTTATTCTGAAGGAATAACAATCCAAAAAATATGATTTGGAGAAATTTACAATTTAATTCTAAAAACCTCCATGCATCTTTCTTAAGATCCACTCTGAGAACAGCAAAAGGAATAACAAACTCATTATCCAATAGTTAGACCCCAACTCCTTGTATTTTTCTTCAGAATGAATTCTTTGAGGGGCTTTTTTATTTAACAGTGGTTGCGATAATTGGTCCAAAGTAGAATTATCATAAAAACTTCCACCCGTTTTTTCAGATACACTTCTTAAAAGGGCAAAATTAGCGGTTGGATTTAATGCCTCCAGCTCCATTGCTCTTACCACAAAGTTACCCGATGAGTATTCTTTTTCTCCGTCTAAAACCGTTGAAGCAACATACTTATAAGACCCTTCTTCCAAGTCTGTAATATGATACTTAAAATAAGGTGAGGAATTTAAGTAAGTATAAGACATTTTTTCACCTTCCTCATTCGTGATTGTCAAATCAATAGTTTGTCCATAAATGGATTCATAGATATCATTATACACTTCTGTCTCTATAATGACATCTTCAATATCAGAATATTCAGCAGTAGTTGTATTAACTCTAAAGCGTCTCTTATCGGTCTTTGTTGAAAGATATTGAATTACTTTTCCTATTAAGTCATCAACAGCCATCTCATCTGACTGAAGTAACCCTTCCTGCAATCTCCACTTCCATAAGCCTGTACCTACAAACACAGCAGATTTTACATCTCCTACTTCACCCATCAGTAATAATGGTTTGGAGGATTTTACACTTCCAATTTGTTGATTTACCAGTACTTTACCAGCATTGACTTTGTATTCTCCATAAGGTACTTCTATCGGAGACATTTTTTGAATAAGATCTTTCTTCTCTTTTGGAAAAGTAAAATAAGTGAAGTTATCAGTGAAAGAAGGAGTAACCTTATCTTTCTGACCTCTATAACCTTGAATGGTTAAAAGAGGATTCATTTTGTTGAAAGTATTGATGTTGGTATTATCTCCAATAATATACCAAAACGGCATGTCCTGCTTTTTGAGTTTTTCCAAAAGTAAAGCGGCATTTCTTTTCAAGTTTGGAAACTGATGAAGAATTACAAGATCATACTTTGCTTTATTGTCATATCCTTTACCATCCTTCATCTTCAATCCAGGAATGTAGATATGCAATTCATAGTTTTTATTTTTTTCAACCGCAGAGCGAATTGCTTTAATATCAGGATGCGGAGCATTGGCTATCAATAAAATCTTTTCTTTTCCTTCAATAACCTCCACATAAACCGATTTGGAATTATTTTCTTTAGAAAATTCCCCATCTAATGTTCTTACATTGACTGTAAATTTTTGATACCCTTTTTTCTTTGCGTCAACGATAAATTCCACCTGCTCAAATCCTTTCTCATTGCTGATTCGATATCTCTTACGGGACAGTATCTTCCCTCTATTAGTCAGTTCTACTTCTACTTCCTTCCCTACAAAACCCTCGTTGACTATTTCTGCTAATATTGGAAACTTATTTCCCATATAAGCCACTCTGTTTGTATACACTTCTTTCACTTGAAGGTCAATTTGGGGAATAGTATCACCAATACCAACTGTATAAATTGGCACTACAGAAGGAAGGTACAAAGGGGAAAAACCCTGGTTGAATATACCATCTGAAACCAACGTTATTGCCGCTAGATTTTCATGTTCATTGAGTTCTTCCAATCGTTGAATAGACTTACTGATATTGGTTACTTTATGATCAAAGGTTAAGTTGTTCAGTGCTTCACGACCGTCCAGCTGATTCCCGTCGATTGTATAGAACTTTGTTTTATACCCTTCATCCTCCAATTTTTCTGCTTCTGTTTTAATTGACTGCAAAGAAGCATTCAAATCTTCTTGGGTAATTGTAGCAGTCATTGACTCAGAATTATCAATGATAAATGAGACAATAGGCTTCTCAAAATACCTCTCTATACTTTTAAACATAGGGTCAAGCAACAGGAACATTATGATCATTAATGCAGAAAAACGCAACACAATCAATATTCTGTTGATATTTACAGTCCAAACTTGTTTTTTGGTATAGAGTAGATAAGTTGCCCCTGCACAAAGCAGAATACTAAAAAACATCCACCACCAAGAGTATTCTATATAAAGTCCATTCATGGATTACAGTCTATCATAATTCGTCATCAGAGTTCTCTGATTTCACTTTTAAAAGTTAAAAGCTTAGAGGTAGGAAAGCAAGTAAAGTCAGATTATTTTTTGTATTCTTTTATTAGAAAACAGAATCACAGATGTAAAAAAAGCATCTACTTGATATTTTTCATTATCATAAAGATAAACCTCACAATGTAGGTCACAATAAAAGCCACAATCATGCCTTGAAAAAAGTAAGAAGACTGAGGTTCTTCTTGGATGACAAACATTACTGCATAGAAAAATGGAATGTAGCCGATTACAAAAAAGGCAAAAAACTTTAGTTCTCTGATTAATATTTTCATTTGTGTTGTAATTTAAAAAGCATCATAAATCAACGCCATTGCCGACTATTTTCTTTTTCTGCTTTTCTTTTTGTTGTTAGGTTTAGATTTCTTTGTTGGAGCTGATTGTTTTTGCTGTTCTTCTTTCTTTTGAGAAAATTGAAGAATCAAAAAGCAAATACCTGAAAGTGCAAAAAGCCAATAGCTAGCTACTATGCCGTAGTAAAAAGATTGGTGCACCCCTATAATGAAAAAGGCAGCACCAAGTGCTACCATTATTGTTTTTATCATATTTTTATAGATTCTTAGTCGACATCAGCATAACCATCGATATCCATAATCTCGTATTCCTCAGGGTTATTTTGATTTGCCTTCAGTCCTCTACCATAGATAATTTCAGATTCTGTTGTCATTTTCACTTTATCTTCTGTGAAAATATCTCCAGTTTCTTTATTAAAATGAAGAGTATCTGTTTCTAATTTCTGTCCTTTCTTATAATCATCCAATACCACATTACCATAAACAGTATATAATGTACTATCGGCAGTATAAATTGCACTATCAGCCACTAAGTGCGACTCTTCCGTACCATCTTCTTTAGAGAAAGTAATGATATCAATTCCATTAGGGTAGCGTTCATTACCATTTTTATATCGCATTTGAACCTTTGCCTTCATACGGTTTTTAGGAACTGCGTCCTCAGTATGAAGTGTTTCAATATTATAAGCTGTAAAATCTGGCACATCTGTACCCATAGCAATTTGCTTTGCCTCTTTTTTTGTACGAGTTTTCTTTGTGCTACACGAAAAAACTGCAACAGAAGCAAGAGCTAAAATTAATATCTTCTTAATCATTGTTTGTCTTTTTTTTGAGTCAATAATACTCGACGATACAAAAATATACAAATGATTGATCTTTAGGGATAGATTAACAGTATTTTAGTTTTTCTATCAATTTCTTCGATCAATTGTATATGTATTCACCCTGTTTTTGAGTGAAGTGATAAAAATAAATTGCTGAATATCGGAATTGTAAAACATCTTCACCTCTTTATCATTGCTAAACGGTTTTTCTACAAATCGTTTTCCATTAAGATAATACAGATATGTTTTTCCTGAATCAGGGAAAGTAATGCAGATGAGTTCAGCATCAATACCAAAATCAAAATATTGACCAATTGCTTTTCCTTTTTCATCAAAACGCTGATGGAAAACCACTTTACCAGAACTGTTTCTTACCTTAATAGTACCAAAAATTTGTTCCATCACCATCCAAGTTCTGCTTCTTGCTTCATCTTTCAACAAATCAAAAGAGCGCCCGTGAGCACGGTCCCCTAACTTATCACGACGTAAAACTTCTCCTTTTCCATTTATTTCAATAATATCACCTATACTTGTGATAAATGTTATTCTAGACTGTCCTAAACTTGCATCTTCCGTCACAAACAACTGTGGAGATACAGACTCTCTGAACAACATTGGGAATCCCTTCACATACTCACCTTTTTCAGTGAATATGATCAGCTTTCCTTTTTTAGAAAGCGTCACAACATAGTTCTTACCGTTGGCCTGAAAAACCTGAGGCGGCAATGCCAAACGTTCTAAAGTTTTTAAAGGAGTCCAGTTTCCTTGATATTTACCCTTTGGATCCACTCCATAAATATTACCTAATGTATCTACAGATAGAATCAGCCCTTCAATGTCTTGAATCATTTCAGTGCTTCCTCTTAAATGCCATGGTAACCACTTGGTAAATTCAATTTGAGAATAAATTGGTAGGTCAACAGGATACCCTTCTAAGTATTTTCCAGATCTATCAATCTGAAGAATCTTATTATTTTGAGTAAGGTAGAGTGAAGGCAGATCGGAATTAATAGACCAAACCAGTTCAGGCGTTGCTTTAATCAATGAATCAAATTCATGATAAAAAATCGTATCTCCTTTAAAGTTATAACCTTCAACTATATTCTCTTGATCTATCAATAAGAAACCTTCCTCATCTCCCAATACATTTTCTACTAAAATCGGTGCTTTACTCAAAGCTACACCCATTTCTTTTGATAAAATTTTCTCTGCTTTTTTAGGCTGATCATCCCTCAATTGACCACTAAACAATGCACTAATTTCAATTTCCTGATCTCTCAATGACCAAACCTGAAAATTTAATCCTAATAATAACTGTCGATGTCGATCTACAAAAGAGGCATGGCTTTTAGATAATGCATGTATAAAACCAACCCAAGAACTTTCAGTATTTAATACATAAGACAGTTTCGCCTTGTTATTTTGAAGTTTATTGATCAGCACATTATAACGCTTCTGAGTCGTCCATCTTCTTTTCAACAGCCAATCCTTCAACCACTTTGATAATGTAGGAAGGTCACCTGCCATGATCATATAATTATCAACTCTTAATACATAAGAATTAGAATGACTGTCATAAAAATTTGAACCAGCCAATGCTCCTGAAAGGTTGCCTTTTGGAAAGCCATAAACAGTAAAACCTTTTAAGCCAATCAGTTTTACTTTCTTCTTGCTTTCCTCTTTATAATCTTTTCTAAGGTTATCTAAAACCACATCAAACTCTACTGGATCTTTTAATTCAAAACCGTAGATATTTTGCCATTGACTACCATCCACACTTAATATAGTTGCCTTGAAGAGATCTGATTTCACAAGTTTCACCAAGTCAGCAACCTCTACTCCAGCATTATCAAATTGTGTTAAGGCTGTTTCTGATTGTGGGTTATTTTTTTCGTCATCATAACGAAAAGCCAATTTCACAAAGTTTGAGAAGTCGTTAGTGTAACATTGTTCATAAAAAGAAACATCATCTACCATAAAATTATAAGCAGATGTTTTCCCATTTGTCAAAGCACTTTCTAATTGATGGTAATAACTCGAAGATTGATTTCTATTGATACTGAGAATAGAAAGTTCGTTTTCTCTTTCCTGAATACTCTCTACTAACATTCCATTGGAAAATTCAGCAATAGATTTAAAAGGATTTTCGGTTCCCAAATCAGTCATTCTAGCAAACCAATGCTCTACTGAAGAAGGTCTTATCCACATTTTTAATCCATCCGGCAACTTTATATCATTAACCTGAGTTGCTAAATCCTGATTTAAAAGACCGAAATAATATTCCTCGTTGAATTTCTCTCCATTATTTCTAATAGCTTCTTCAATCCAAACTGCATCAGTAGAAGCCACTAAAAAATTACGAATCTTTGCAACACTCAGTTGATCATTTCCTAATTTATATTCGTGTACATCCTCTCCTCTATACTTTCTTACATAAGTTTCATTCTGTAATGAAGTCAACTGCTTGAAAGGATCCAAATAGACTCTTTCATCCATTGGAATATATACTGAAAGTGAAAAGGATTGACTCCCTGTTGCATTAACCGAAAGGTAAACTTGTTTTTTGACACCCAAAAAAGGGTTTTGAAGGGCTGAATCTAAAAGAGTCAGTAGTTGATCAGTGGTTTCAAATGCTTTTTGACCACCTTCCATATCTTTTACGGCATTAATAAAAGCTGAAGAATCCAAGTAAGCTACTAAATCTTCAGGCTGTTGCATTTCAACAAGTGCAATTGTCTCACTTGCCACAACATGCCAAATATCGGTTTCGTATGATTTCTTTCTGCTAAGATCTATAAAATAGAATCCTATCAGCAAAAAAGATAAAGCTAGGAGTTGAGTTAATACCAGCTTGTATGTGTCTGATAATCTAAATTTTCCCACTAGAGTATAGGATTATCAATGCTAAAAAATAGGGCTAAAATAGGGGTTTACCCTTTACTTTTGATGTTCATTTGATCCAGCAACTCTTCTAAAATTCTATTGTATAAAGAATCAGAAGCTGTTCGTTTAGTCACTGCCTTACTTGCGTGTACTACAGTACTATGATCACGCCCTCCAAACTGATTACCAATCGTTTTTAAAGGTTCTTTGGTGTATTCCTTAGAGAAATACATGGCAATCTGTCTTGCTTGGGCAATGTCTTTCTTTCTTGTTTTTGATTTCAATTCCTCCACCGAAATACCAAAGTATTCTGATACAATTTGTTGAATGAAATCAATGGTAATTTCTTTCTCTGTATTTCTTACAATATTCAGAAGGGCATTTTTAGCCATGTCCAAATCAATCTCTTTTTGCATTAAAGAAGCATTGGCTAATAATGAAACTAAAGTACCTTCTAATTCTCTGATGTTTGAATCAATATTGTAAGATAAATACTCCACCACATCATCTGGAACATTCACCCCTTCTGCCATTAGTTTTTGCTTTACAATAGCAATTCTGGTTTCGAAATCAGGTTTCTGAATATCCGCTGTCAACCCCCACTTGAATCGAGATAAAAGACGGTCTGTCAATCCTTCCAAACTTCTTGGAGGACGGTCAGTAGTCATAATAATCTGCTTACCATTTTGGTGAAGGCGGTTGAATATATGGAAGAAATTTTCCTGTGTTTTTTCTTTTTTGGCTAAGAATTGAATGTCGTCAACAATCAACACATCTACCTGCAAATAGTAGTTAGTGAACTGTTGTACATTATTATTTCTTAGTGCTTCAATAAACTGTGTTGTAAATTGTTCTGAAGTAACATAAAGCACGAACTTACTGGGATCGTTTCTTTTTACTTCATTACCAACAGCTTGAGCAAGATGGGTTTTACCCAATCCAACGCCACCGTAAACTACCAATGGGTTGAATGCTGTTTCTCCTGGTCTGCGAGCAATTGCAATACTTGCAGAACGAGCTAAACGGTTGCAATCACCTTCAATAAATGTTTCAAAAGTATACGTAGGATTCAAATAAGAATCCCTGTAAGAACTTTCTTGAGCATTTGGCACTCTAAAGTGATCCACAAAACCAGAAGGGTTTTCAGCCCCCATATTATTCATATATGGACGTTGTTGTTCTTCAGGATTGTTTTTAGGCGCAGAAGACGATCTATATTGAGGCAATTGTTGCGATTGACTCTTTCTATATTGTGGAGGATTCTGATAGCGGTTACTTTGCGTACCGCCTAAATTCTCACTTTTACTTTCACTAGGAAAGGCTGTATTCTGATTTGATGCTTCTCTCCAACTTTGAGAAGGTTTTGGCATAGACTGCTCAGGCTCATTTCCTCGCATTGGATTACGTGGATCTGTTGTTGCTTGATTCGCACCGAAAGCGTCATTTCCAAAAGGGTTCTGACCATCAATATTTTCTCTTCCTTCATTACTTCTACCAAAAGGGTTATCCTGCTGTTGTGGAGGAGTAGATGGCGGATTTGTATATGGAGGAATATTACTACTCTGCTTAGGAACATTCGGTTCCTGGTTTACAGGGTTGTTAGGATATTGTGGAGATGGAGAAGGTGTTTGTTGCTGTGGAGGATAACCACCAGTATTGTATTGTTGCTGTCCTTGAGATGGATTATGAGAAGGCGGGTTCTGCTGTTGTCCATAAGGGTCATTATAATTATTACCATATGGATCATATCCTCCTGCATTATTTGGAGCAGGCTGTTGTCTTCTCTGAACTGTAAAAGGTGCATTTTTAGGCCTTCTTGAGACCATAATTGAATATTCTAGCTTACCGTTTGGCCCTAGAACAGCATCAATTGCTTTCTTCAATACGTGCACATAGTATTCTTCTAACCACTCATAGAAAAAAGGGCTTGGAACTGCGATCGTAAGAACATTATTTTCCAGTTTAACGGGTTTAATGGGCATAAACCACGTGTGAAAACTCTGTGTTGAGATTTCATTTTTAATAATGTTTAAGCATTCACGCCAAACTGTTACACAATCATTAATCATTCAAACTTTCCCCTTTAATCTGATTGAGATATTAATAGGTCTTATAAAGATACTGAAATATTTGCGCTAAAATAAATCAAATGTTACTTATTAAAATAGTGCAGTAACATTAATTAAAAAAATACTTAAAGAAGCATCACATCAATAACGCAAAATAATTTCAAATCATTTCAATTCACCTCAAGAACTTTGACAAAAAAAGGTCCAAACCTAATGCTATTAGGTTTGAACCTCTAAATCTGCAATAAACCTACTTACTATTCAGCAGTTGGGATTACTGAGATGAAAGATCTTCCTAGTCTCTTCTTTTTGAACTCTACAGTTCCGTCAACTAGTGCAAATAAAGTGTGATCTTTTCCCATTCCTACGTTTTGACCTGGGTGGTGTGTAGTTCCACGTTGTCTAACAAGGATATTACCAGCTTTAGCTGCTGATCCACCGAAAATTTTCACACCAAGTCGTTTACTTTCCGACTCTCTACCGTTTCTTGAGCTACCCGCTCCTTTTTTGTGTGCCATGTTTTTTTATCGTTATGGATTCGATTTCTAAAATCAATTAGTTAGAGATTCCTTCGATAAGAACCTTTGTGAAGTGCTGTCTGTGACCGTTCTTCACTCTGTATCCTTTTCTTCTCTTCTTTTTGAAGACGATAACTTTTTCGCCTTTCACGTGACCAAGTACCTTACCTGTCACTTTAGCACCTTCTACTGTAGGTGCTCCTACTGATACGTTATCAGCGTTATCAACAAGAAGAACTTTATCAAACTCAACTGCTGCACCCTCTTCAGAGTCTAACTTGTGAGTATAGATATATTTATTTTCTTCTACTTTGAATTGCTGTCCTGCTATTTCTACAATTGCGTACATTGTCTCTTCGATATTGTTTTTTCCTCGAAATGCCTGCAAATGTAACTCTATTTTTTATAACAGACAAGCATTTACCCACTAAAACATTGAATAAGAATCCTTAAAGAGTTTAAACGGGGTCTTTGAGGCTATTTTTTTTTGATTTTTGTTTCACATAAACATTTCTTAAGATTTTTTTTATTCAATAAGTGAATGATTTCTTCTTTAATTTGAACAAAAATCAACAATCGTCATCATACTGCGGAAATGACATGAAAAAACATCGGTTTTAACATTAATAATTTCGTATAATTGTATAAAACCTAGTTTTAAAAGGTACATTTTAGTATGCATGCATACATAATCATTGCCGCGAATTCATGAAATCAAGCTATAAAACGTCATTATTTATATAATATGAAAGATAAGAATAAAGGGAGTAAAGAGAATGGAACAAAAATTACAGATGTTTTTAATGAAGCGAAAGATGTAAGTACGAATAAAAGGAAATTTCAACTTATAAGAAGAGATAACTTTGGTAATATTCTTTTTCTTAAAAGAATGATTATTGGAACATTGGCCGCTTTCACCTACCCTCGCTTGAAATTGCACAACAATTTGCAAGTGACTGGAATGGAAAAACTGAAGGACCTACCTAAAAACAATGTATTGTTTGTATCCAACCACCAAACGTATTATACCGATGTGATTTCTTTCTATCACATTTTTGCAAGTGCAAAATGGGGATTCAAAAAAGGAATTGCAGCGCTACCAATTTACATGCTTAACCCACGTGTAAACACTTATTATGTCGCAGCAGAAGAAACGATGAAACAAAGTGGTCTTATTCCAAAGATTTTTTCTTTGGCTGGTGCAGTGACGGTGAAAAGGTCTTGGAGAGCACAAGGTAAAGATGTAAAAAGAGGTGCTGATATCAACGCTCCATTAAAAATCAAAAAAGCATTGGATCAAGGCTGGCTTGTAACTTTCCCTCAAGGAACAACAAGTCCATATGCTCCGGTGAGAAAAGGGACAGGCAACATCATCAAAAGCTACAACCCTGTAGTGGTTCCTATTGTTATTGACGGCTTCAGAAGAGCTTTCGATAAAAAAGGACTTTTCTTCAAGAAGAGAGGAACAAAATTGAAAGTGGAGATCAAAGATCCTATTCAATTCTCTAACGATGCTTCAGTGGATGAGATTGTAACCACAATTACTGATGCTATCGGACAGAATCCAAATGACAAGCCAATTTTCAAAAATGAAGTAAAAGAAGCATAAAACTTTACTGAAAGTTACATTATATGACAGGGGTTGTAAACTTGAAAGAGTTTATAACCCTTTTTTCTTACATGGGTTTCTTAACTCAAACATAAATTGTTACATTGTGAATAATATTATATAATAATTGTACAATTTCATTAAATTAAGCCCAAATTAATTAACTGTACTGATTAACATCATCCTTCTATAAACAATGGATGACGTTATTTGTAAGAGAGATCACTTATAATACATTTAAAAATTACATGTTAAAATAATAACCCTTCATAGACCGTTATTTAGTTGACTCTTCTCTTAATTATTGGATTTAAATAATGATCTTATACACTCGAAGTTATATCATATTGCTGTCATTACTATTTGCCACTTCTTTATCATTAAATGCTAGTAGTATCCCGCCTTTTTGGGACGGTGTTTTGTTGACACACAAAACAGATGAAGAAATTACTGCTTTTATAGACCAAACCGAGGATATTGACAATTTAGTGATCATTGCGAATATTGATGGCAAAAGAATTACACATAAAGTAAAAGACTATGGACGTCTTGTAAGCATTGCCATATCGCCAGAAAAAGACCACAAAGGCTTTATTTTAGTCAAGAAGTTGGGATTTGTCGTCGCTTCAGTGCGTTTGGCGGAAGCTATGTCTTCAAAGGAATATTACATGAACGCCCGTATTTCAATTATGGAATCCAAAGATAAAAGGCTTGGACATTCTTTCATCCCTAGAAGATATGCAGCAATTTATAAGGAGAACGAGGACGGAAATAAGGATGAAAAATTATCAACAAGTGATATTCTATCTACGGAAAACCTAAATCAAGGATTTACTTTAGTGGAAGAACGTGACCCGGATAAAATTAATGCTGTGATAGATACTACCCAAAATTATGTTTATACCCCTAGTACAATAATTTTGGATGAAAATGGAAGAACTGCTGAAATAGACCCAAAAGACAAATCAGAGAAATTTGAAGAGGCTGAAGAGCTTTTTTATTCTGCTCTTATGTTGTTTGAGAAATATATTCATGAATCAAGATTTCCTATTTACAGCTTTGAAGAACGTCCGAAGATCAGTAAAGATATCTCAAAAGATGCAAAAGACTTTGACAATGATTATAAGGTTATTAACGATTTTCATTCTTGGCTTTACTTAGAACACAAGAAAACGAAAGAGAAATATGCTTTTGATGGTGAATCTATATTTAGAATCGAAATAGATTATTTCAATATTCACTACGAAAACGAAAAAGAAATCAAGAAATTCTTTAAGGATAATCACTTTTTTATTAAGCCTTTTAATAAAAAACTCTTAGGCATTTTCTACGAAAAAAATGAACTTTCTGCTTTAAAATCTACTGAAGACTACCATTTTAAGGTAGTTGAAGGTAATAAATTGCTTATTACAACCGGCCCTCAGACTTATTCAATTTATAATGATGATGAGTTTTTGATAATAAAAAATCAGGAAAAACAAATCCAAAAAGTTAATAAAGCTATCTTTCATCAGAAAGAACATTTTTACTACCGAGAATAATCCCTTATTTTTACAAAAATTACTTTAATAAATATAAATGTATCTCTTCAATTAAGTATTATGAGAAATTCGCCCTTGCTAAACTCTTTTCGATTAGTATTACTAACAATAGGAATATTTATCATTAGTGCTTTCGACAAAAATAATTCGTGGAATGGAGTTTTGCTGATTACTGAAAAAAATGGGGAATATCATGCATTTGTTGATAAAATCGATGATGTAAACCATTTATCACTACTTACTAAGATTAATGATATTGAAAAAGAATATCCAATCACACGTAAAAACAAAGTTGTTACTTTTAAAAGTAACCCAAATGACTATGGATATATTGCCGTTCAGAAGAATAGAGAAATTGTATCTTCTGTTAGATTAAGACATATTCAATTTATTGACTACCGTCACTTCAATAATCGAGTATACAATGCTACTGCTCGAATGGGTAAACTTGAAAATGAATCACCAACTAGGACTACTATTGTTGAAAAAGAAACAGATTCTGTTGCATATGATCCACAAAGTATCATTTATGTAGACGACCAACAACAAGAGTTTGAAGTGATTGATGTTGAAGGTAAAAAACGAATTGTTGAAAAAGAAGACGAAGTTGTTGAAGAAAAAGAAGATGTTGCTGTTGTTGTCGAAGAATTAGTTGCATCAGACCTTTCTGAAATGGAACACTTCTTATTAGGCAATCATTATATTCACAAAGTGGATAATCATGAGAAAATCCGCCTTAAAAAAGATCTTCCTCCTTCAATTGCTAAAGAAGCAAAGTCATTAGAAAAAGATTATACAATTGAGAATAATTATTATTCTTGGCTTCACTTGAAAGAGAAAAAATCTGGTGATGATATTGCTTTTGATGGTGAATATATGATTGACATCGACGACGAATATTTCCAAATGTTGAACAGTGATAAATTAGCACTAAAAACATATCACGTTCATCATGATATTCTTTTAAAACCTCACAATAAAAAGTGGATGGGTATTTACTACCAAAATATCCTGCTTACTGAGTTCAAAACGAAGTCAGGTTACAAAGTGGAAGAAGTAGATGAGAATGATTTCCTTGTTATCATGGAACATCATAAATACAATGTCAACTCTCAAAATGAGTATATCACAATTACTAAGGATAAGAAAGTGGTAAAAAAATTCCATATCGATTCCTTTAAAGAGAGACCAGCATTTATTCATAAGTAACCTCATTTTCTCGCCAATTATTACAAGTACTATTTTAATACTATAATTCTAGTCGAAAAGATATTAGCAGTACCGGAGTTCAACCCGGTACTGCTTTTTTTGTTGTTATCATTTTGTATTAATCAACTATTCTGATGGACAATTTCATTTTTCATGTGTTTGTCTATTGTATTGAATAATCTTTTTATTACCTTTATACCGACCGGTTGGTTTGTTAGTAATATTAAATATGGAAAAAGATAGTAAAGGACAAATTATAGAAGTGGCATTGAAGCTATTTGGTGATCATGGGATGAACGATGTTTCACTCAACCAAGTTATTAAAGCTTCTGGCTTATCCAAAGGAGCTGTGTATCACCACTTCCCTAGTAAACAAGAACTTATCAAAGCATGTGTAATTGCTTTTTGGGAACAAATGACCATGGAAATCATTAATGCTCCCATTGAAAATATGCCTTTGAAAGATGTTTTGTCACTGCTTCAATTAAAATCTGCAGAGATTATTGAAGAGGGACAGAAATCAAATGACAGCATCTTTGAGCTTTACATTGCCATGCTTTTTTATGTAAGAAAAGCACCAGAGCTCCTTCCTATTCCTCAAAAATATTTTGGGGCCTTCAAAAAGAAGTTAGTGGATTGTATCAAAAATGATCAGGAAAGAGGCACAATAAGAAAAGATATTTCAGCGGATACCACAGTACTCCTCATTCTTAGTGCGGCAGAGGGACATGGTTTATATACCATTTCTGGTGTTTTAGAAAATCCTCAGAAAGAGCTAGAAAACCTATTAAATCAGATATATAACTCAATTGTAGTAGCAAAATGAAAAAGTACACATCATTGTTTATCGTGTTTATGTGCACGATAGCTCATCAAGCTTTATGGGCACAGGAAAGTGCAATGGATATTATAACCAAAATGCAAGAGCAACAAAGAGGTCAAAGTAGTTATATCAATATGACCATGAAAGTGATACGCCCCGACTGGACGAGGACGATGGAAATGAAATCCTGGTCGAAAGGAACAGATGATTACTTTTTGGTTTTGTTAACTGCACCTGCAAAAGATAAAGGATCTGCCTCTTTAAAAAGATATAAGGAAATGTGGTCATGGACACCGAGTATTGAGAGAACGATCAAAATTTCGCCCTCTATGATGTCTCAATCTTGGATGGGATCAGATTTCACCAATGACGATTTGATGAAAGGTGCTTCTGTAGTAAAAGATTACAGCCACAAACTTTTAGGAAAGGAAGAGGTCAATGGGTATGAATGTTACAAAATAGAGATGATTCCTCATGAAGATGCTGCAGTAGTTTGGGGAAAAGTGATGGTATGGGTAACAACTGATGGCATCTACAATCAAATTAAGGTTGAAAACTATGACGAGGATATGTATTTGGTCAATACACTGAACTGTTATGATGTAAAAGAATTAGGGGGAAGAAAATTACCATCAAGAATGGAGATGGTTCCAGCTGATGAAGAAGGAAAGAAAACGGTAATGATTTACAATGATGCTAAGTTCAATCAAAAAATCGCTGATAGTTTCTTTACACAACAGAACATGAAAAGGGTTAGATAATGTACTTTTAATAATACAATCATGATCACAAAAATTGCTTGGCGGAATTTATGGAGAAATAAACGGAGAACAATCACCAGTATCTCTTCCATATTTTTTGCAGTTATATTGGCAATCTTGATGCGTTCACTACAAGAAGGATCTTATGGACAAATGATAGATACTGCTGCACGGTTTTACCTTGGCTATGCTCAAGTACATCAAAATGGCTTCTGGGAAGATAAGTCTATTAATAACCTAATGACCGATTCTGAAGAAAAGAGAAAAAAGATTCTTTCCGACCAAAACATCAAAGGAGCATTCGGACGTTTGGAGACCTATGCAATGGCCGCCACAGATACGCTCACTAAAGGTGTGATGATAGTTGGTACTGAACCTGAAGGTGAAGATCAGCTGAGTAAACTGTCTTTAAAAATGACCAAAGGAAAATACCTTTCTTCGGAAAGTAAAAATATCATTATCGGTGAAGGATTAGCCAATTATCTGGGAATTAATGTCAATGACACCTTAGCACTTTTGGGACAAGGTTATCATGGAGCCAGTGCTGCTGAACTGTATAAAATCCAAGGTATTTTAAAGCATCCCAATCCTCAAATGAACAATCAAGTAGTCTACATGTCATTGCCCACTGTACAATATTTTGTCTCGGCTACCAATATGTTGAATTCATATATATTGAATGTCCATGACAATAGATTAGTGGATAAAACGGTAGAAGAATTAAAAACAAAATTAGACCTCGATACATATGAAGTAATGAGCTGGGCAGAATTATCACCAGAGATGGTCAACCTGATCAATACTGACAGAGAGGGAGGAAAACTGATGACTTATATTCTTTATGTAGTGATTGCATTTGGGATATTCAGCACCATCTTGATGATGACTATTGAGAGAGAAAGAGAATTCGGAATTCTTATAGCGGTAGGCATGGTTCGCAGAAAAATCTACAGTATGCTACTGCAAGAATCATTATTCATTGGGATGATTGGTATTGCATCTTCCATCATCGCAGGTTTTCCAATTCTGCTTTATATGGAAAATCACCCTATTCACCTTGAAGGTGCACAAGGTGAAGCAATGGCAAAAATGGGAATGGAACCAATCCTTAGATTCACAGCTAGCTTAGACATTATTTGGCCTCAAGCGGTCTTAATGGCAGTTATTATGGTCATTTGTACCATCTATCCTATTATTCATGTTGCTCGTCTTAAAACCGTAGAGGCAATTCACTCTTAATTCCATTTTACTATGATGATCACAAAAATATCCTGGCGAAATGTTTGGAGAAACAAAGTAAGAAGCGGTATTCTCATCGCCTCAATTGCAATTGGTTTACTAGGAGGAATTTTCACAATGGCCTTGATTACAGGTATGATGGAATCTAAAGTAAAAGAATCGTTGGTCACTGAAATGGCACATGTACAGATTCATAAAAAAGGATTTGAAATCAATAATAACTTCAAAGATTCAATTGCTAACTATGAAAAGATAGTCCGCATTGCTGTTTCGGATTCTTTAACTAAAGGCTGTTCTCCTAGAGTTGTCATTAATGGCATGGCCTCCTCGGCAAACGACAGTCAAGGTATCAAAATAATTGGTGTTGACCCTCATAAAGAAAGGAAGGTGACAGAAATGGAGTCCTTCTTGATTGAAGGAGATTATTTTGAAGGAAAAAGAAAAAATCAAATTGTTATTGGTGCCAGTTTAGCTAAAAAACTGAAAGTCAAAATCAAATCTAAAATTGTCATTGCTTACATGGGACCTGACAATGAAATGGTCAATACAGCCTATAGAGTAGCAGGCATCTTTGCCACCAGTTCACCTGATTTTGACAAAACAGTGGCCTTTACACAATCTAAAGATATGTGGAGAAATGCCGGTCAGAAGTTTATTCATGAGATTGCCTTAACTTCAATTGAAGGTGGTTCTAAACCTGAAGGATTAAGAGATCAATTAAAAACGGTAATAACAGCCAGCGATTTGAATATTCAAACATGGAGAGAAATTGTTCCTGAACTTAGTGCATTAGCAGAATCCGGTAATACGAATAGTTATATCATTTTAGGCATTATTCTTTTTGCTCTTGGTTTCGGTATTCTCAACTCTATGACAATGGCCATTTGGGAAAGGTCTCGAGAACTAGGCGTTTTGATGGCTGTAGGTTTGGAAAGAGCAAAAGTGTTTTACATGATTGTTCTGGAAACCATCTACATCTCAATGATTGGTGGAGTGATTGGTGCTTTACTTTCTGTAGGGTTGATTAACTATTATGGTGAGCATGGCATCAAATATTCAGAAATGAGTATGGCAGGATTCAACAACATAGTTCATCCAGTGATGCCCGAATCTTTCATTCCATTATTCCTTATGATTCTATTGACAGCCATTGTCTCGGCCTTACCTCCAGCTTTCAGGGCAATACGATTAAACCCTGCCGAAGCAGTTCGCTATAAAGGTTAAGCACTTTAGCACTACTTTCCTATTTCCAAATTAAAATTTAATACTAAGATGATTGAAATAAAAAACTTAGTCAAAACATATAATGCAGATACAATTCCAGTACAGGCTTTGGATCATGTAGAATTAAAAATTGAAGAAGGAGAATTTACTGCTGTAGTTGGCCCCTCTGGCTGTGGGAAAACTACATTTCTGAATATCCTTGGAGGGCTAGATACTCCTTCAAGCGGCAGTATTTTGATTGATGGCACAGACTTACATAATCGATCTTCTGCAGATATGATTACTTACAGAAGAGATAATATTGGTTTTGTTTTTCAAGATTATTCATTGATGCCTGTACTGACAGCGGAAGAAAATGTGGAATTTATCATGGAACTTCAAAGCAGACCGAAGGCAGAAAGAGCAGCACGCTCAAAAGAATTGCTGGAAGCAGTAGGTATTGGCGATAAAGGAAAACAGTTTCCTACAAAACTTTCAGGAGGTCAACAACAGAGAGTAGCCGTGGCCAGAGCGTTAGCCTCTAAACCTAAACTAATTTTGGCAGACGAACCTACAGCCAACCTTGATTCAAAAGCTACATCTGATCTTTTGGATATTATGAGGCATCTCAATGAAAAGGAAAACATCACTTTTGTAATTGCCACTCACGATCAACGTGTAATGGACAGAGCCAAAAGAGTAATCAAGTTTGACGATGGTAAAATCATTGACACTCAATTGTAACTATAAATATGAAGGAAAGCGGTGACTCTTGTATAAAACTTTAGCACACCGCTCTTCCTTTTAAGACTTCAAAATTCTACTTCCTTTTTAATTGCAATGAAAAAAAGCCTATTGATCTTCTTGTTATCACTTCCCTCCTTACTGTTAGCTCAAGAAGGAGAACAAAGCAAATTCAAAGAAAATTTTGTAGCAAGTGGTTATTTAAAATTCATGCAGACCGTTAATCTCAATCAAGATGCTGATGACGAGTGGTATATTGATAATTTATTTCATAATCGACTCAATCTCAAGTATTATGCTTCTGATAAAATTACAATTGCCTTGGAAGGAAGAAATAGACTGATTTATGGAGCGAGTCCAAAGAATATCCCAGGTTATGCCAATGAGTTCGGTAACCAAAACCAATATGCTTTTAATATGTCTTATGATTGGGCAACAGGGACTTCTTATGTATTCAATTCAGAGATAGACCGTGCGTACTTTGATTATACTTCTGGAAATTGGCAAGTGAGAGTTGGTCGGCAAAGAATCAATTGGGGAGTGACAATGGTATGGAATCCCAATGACCTTTTCAATACTTATTCTTTCTTTGACTTTGATTATGAAGAGCGACCTGGTGCAGATGCCGTATTAATTAGAAATTATCTTGGACCAGTAAGCTCTATTGAAGTGGTGTTTTCTCCTTCCAATCAATTTGACTACTACAACTTTGCCGCACTTTACAAAACCAATTTATGGCAATACGACTTTCAAGTCTTAGCCGGTTATGTTAGAGAAAACTATAATGTAGGATTAGGTTGGGAAGGGCAAATTGGCGGTGCCGGCTTTAAGGTAGAAGGTACATATTTTTATCCTGATTATGCGGGTGAAGATCCTTCGTTAGTAATGGACATTTCTTTTGATTACACTTTCAAAAACTCTTTATACTTACATATAGAAAGCATTTATAACAGTGCAGGAGCAACTGGTCCAATCGGACCTATTGACCCTAGTTTTCAATTAACGCCAAAAACGTTATCTTTAGGAAGATTTGCATTTTTCAATGAATTACAATATCAACTTACACCACTCACAAGACTGGGGGTAAACAACATCATCAATACCAATGATGGTTCTTATTATATTGGTGGAAATGCAACTACATCATTGAGTGATAACTTTGAAATTTTTGTCTTTGGCCTATTTTTCTTTGGTGATGAAAACTCACAATACGGTCAAGGAGGATCACAAATAAACTGGCGTTTAAAATGGAGCTTCTAAGCAAACTATCTTACTATTCTAACAAATTTTATTCATTTTTCCCTTCTTATAAATCAAAAAGTAAAATTCTATTTGGGTCATTTTTTCTGTTACTTAATTTACTAATGATACTTGATTTTATGATTCCAAGAGAAACTGTCTCAGCCTATATTTATGACCAAGAGCCCATAGGAAGAAACCTCTTCATTAGATCTGCAAACACGGCCAATTTTATCGTTCAAATCACTGACCATAGACATAAAATTGATTTTACAGATCAAGATCTATTTGTCTTTAGAACAAGATTATTTGGACGGGTTGATCCATTGGTTATGAAAAATGAAGATGCCACTTTCAAAGTTATTTATAACAACCGCACTACCTACTTCATAGTCCCTATATTAGGAATTATACTTTCTCTTCTGATTCTCTATTTCAAACCAAGTGAAGTAGACGATGTCTTTGAAGCCGCTTTTATTTGCTTCCTAATTGTATTACAAGTGATCAATTTAATGCTCAATATTAACGCATTTGTTTTTTTTAGAGGTTAACTTTAAAAATTTCTCAAAGATTCCAAGTCGGTTGTGATGACATGATCATTGAAGTGAATTAGATCTTCGAAATCAATTCCTTTTACTGTATCTATATTGATACAAAGTTCATATAAGGTATTATAAAGGTCTTTGATTTCAATTTCTTGGTCAGTACCGAAAACAACATTAAACAATTCCCCCTTTCTTGAGACAACACCTTTAATAAAGAAGAATTTATACTTTTCCATTTTTATATGATTAGTTTAGATAGTTATGCTAATACTCTTAATTTAATCAACAATAGGGTTTACCGTTATTAGCTTAATAATATTGACGCGATGTGTGTGAGGGTAATTCTTCAAAACACAAAGGTCATTAATATGTAAACAAACATTAATGACCTTCGTTATGCGTTTTAGATGTCTCTTGTTATTCTTTAAAAATTGATAGTACTTAAATATCCTGCGGAAAATGTATCTTTTGTGGCTGAAAGTGAATATTGATAGACACCCTCATATCCTACAGCAATCAATAAGTCATTTTGAATAATTACATCAAAAGCTTCTTTATCTATGGATGTTACAAAAGTTACTTCTTCCGTTTTCGTAATATCAAATACTTTTATTTCATCATCACAAACAATCAAATAGTTATCATATAAGCCCAAGCCTTTAGGAGCCACCAAACCTCTAGTACTTAATAGTACAGGATTGTCTGCATCTTTTATATCATAAATTTCTAACTGATTGATCTCATTGCCACAAAATGAATTAGAGTGAAGCGTGATAAAAGCTAAGGAGTCATTGGCCACCACCGGATCGCAAGCCGTGAAATGTTCTACAGAAGACCTGTTTCTTGGCTCCTCTGGGTTTTCAATACTGAAGATAAACATACCGCTCCTAGAACCAATGTATAAGAAATCTTTATAACCGAATAATGTTTCGATCTCAAAACCTACCCAAACAGTATTGACTAAAACGGGCGTATTTGGATCTTTCAAGCTAAAAACGTTCAAATCTGCATGATCTACTGTGTACAAATAATCTCCTTTGATGGCAAATGTTGCTAATGAGCCACCTTGTCCCACATTACCTTCTAATGCTGCAGCGTCACTAGACCCTTCCATGTTTTCGGTACATGAAACAAAAAATAATGTACCGACCAGCAATGTTATTATAGTTATGATTCTCATTTTAGTAATCCGTTTTTTCTATCCAATCCACAATAATTTGATTTTCATCCACTCCATGTGACCACCCTTCAGGAGAGAGTTTTTGGGGAAATACATTTTTCACTCTCTTGGTTAGCACATAGGTGTTTTGGTTTTCATTAAAATAGAAAGCAATTAAATCAGTGGCCTGATTAACGTATAAATACTGCCCTTTGATGGCAATATCTGTAGCGCCTAGTGCTTTTAAGAATTTCACTTTTTGTGGAGAATTGGGGTATCGGTTGTCATAAATGTGAAAACCTTTGTTCTTTTCATTTACATAAAGGAATTTTCCATGAACATAGATTTTACCGGTAGTCTCCAAGGGTACTGCTTCTGTCACTCCGATTTCTTTTTCAAAATCTTCACGCGACATGATTACAGGCTCATAGTTATCGAGAGGCCAAGGCTCACTGATCACTTCACCTTCGCCGCTATCGACGAACCTGATACACGATTTTAGTGTGATGGCTATTAAGCCGACCAATAAGTAACGATACATAATTTTAGCTTGCTAATGCATTGATTAAAGAGAATAGTTGATTGATTTAAATTAGCAATGAATTAAATCTTGTCATTGAACAGACTGAAAAAGAATCTAATACAACTTAAAGTCTAATTCATACAATTCAATCAGTAATATGACAATTCATAAGAAGAGGTGGACAGTAGAAATGGGTATTCCCGTATATTTGTAGTGTAAAAAGTAATAATTCTATGTCAAAAACATACAACAGTTCATCCATTAAATTCAGCTTTATACTCCGATTAACGGTAGTATATCTGTTACAATTATTTATCAAAGCTTTTGATTATAGTTTTGGAGGAGTATTTCCTTTGACATTTAGAGGGATGGTCTTCACCTTTACTTTTGTGGGATACTGGTTGCTTATCTGGTATGTTTCAGAATACATCCAAAAGAAATTAAGTCATTTTTCTAATTCCTCTATCATTTTCATTAATGTCATAATTGGAATATTTACTGGTGTTTCATCAACCGTTCTTTATATGTTGGGTGATACCTATTTATTCAATAATGGTCATTTATGGGATGAGATTCCTTTTTACAATCCTGAGTTATCAGTAGCACTTTGTATTATCTACTTATTGATTTTTACAGTATACGCTTATATTCAGAAGATTTTTCAGCTAAAAGAAAAAGAATTCAATGTAGAGAAGTTGGAGAAAGAAATGTTCAAATCTCAATACATGTCTTTAAAAGCACAGATTGAACCTCATTTCTTATTCAACAGTTTGAGTGTACTTTCAAGTATCGTACATACGGATCAAAACCTAGCTTCGGAATTTATCATCAAGCTTTCTAAAACCTTGAGATATATTATCGAGCAAAATCAGAGGGCTTTAGTTTCCTTAGAAGAAGAATTAAAAGTCGTCAAAGATTATTTCTTCTTGTTGAAAACACGATTTGGAGAGGCTATTCAACTTCAAATTGATATTAATGAGAAGTATATTGATGATATTATGATTCCACCAGCAAGTATTCAAGTATTAGTTGAAAATGCTGTAAAACATAATAAACTGTCTCAGAAAAAGCCGCTTAATATTCATATCACTTTAAATGGCGACAAGATCATAGTTACTAATAATTATGATAAAAAAGAAGTGGAGGAAATATCTACTGGTATGGGACTTTCAAATATCAATAAAAGGTACCAATTGATTGCAGGAAAAAATATTATTATTGAAAAGAATCAAGACATATTCAAAGTAAGTTTACCAGCTTTATCTACAATCGATCATGAAAATTTTAATCATTGAGGACGAACTTCCTACAGCTAATTATTTAGCCAAACTGATACAACAGTATAATCCAGCTTTTGAGGTGATTGATATCTTATCTTCAGTGGAGGACAGTATTGATTGGTTTGGATCTAATGAACAGCCGGACTTGATCTTTCAAGATATTGCTTTGAGCGATGGTAATTGCTTTGATATCTATAAGAGTGTAAAAGTAAAATCTCCATTGATTTTCACTACCGCATTTAGTGAATATGCATTAGACTCTTTCAAGCTTAACAGCATTGATTATATCGTAAAACCCTATGACTTTGATGATATCAAAAGGGTATTGGATAAGTTTGCGTTGTATGGAAATCTCTTTATGACTGCTTCGACGTCTGAAATGGCAGAGCTGAAAGAGACCAGTGAAAAGAAAATCAAAAAGCGTTTTCTGATTTCAATCGGAGAGCAATTTAAAACCATCCAATCGAGTGAAATCGCATTTATCCGATTTGATGAAGGTTTGACATTCTTGCATCTCTTTGATGATAAAAAATATCCAATTGATAAAAGTATTTCTCTTTTAGAAACGCAACTGGATCCAAGTCAATTCTTCAGAGTAAATCGAAAATATATCATCAATGTGGAAGCCATTACCAAAATCAATACTTGGTTTAATTCAAGGCTCCAAGTCGATACCACCCCTGCCCCTTTGGAAGACCTCATTGTCAGCAGAGACAGAGTGAAAGACTTCAAAGATTGGTTGGATCAATAATCTCAATTTAGTAATTCATTACACCTTCAAAAAGAAGGTTATTCAATATTTTTAATCATATTAATTTATTATCATACTTTCATATAATCATGAAAAAATCTATTTTATTTATCGTTTTCAATTTATTAGTCATGACATCTGCAACAGTTTTTGCACAAGACAAAACACTCAACTTCGGTGTAAAAGGTAGTGCAGGTATGTCAGGGTTCTCACACAATCTTTCAGGTCTTTCTGATGACACAAGACAATCATGGGAAGGTGGTGTAATGCTAAGGGCAAATATCCCAGTGCTTCCAATTTATGTACAGACAGAACTTCTATATACTAATACTGGAGGAACTTTTGAATTGGGAGAGCAATCTCAAGATCTTGTATTGAATCGTGTTGAACTTCCTGTTTTGCTTGGTGGTAAACTAGGAATTGGCGGTGTGACAGCAAGAGCATTTGGAGGTGTTGTAGCTCAGCAAGTTGTCATTGATAACTTTAGTGATATCAGCCCTGAGTTAGACCCAGAAAAATTCGAATTAGGATGGCAAGTAGGTCTTGGTGTTGATATTAAGAAATTC
Organism: Flammeovirga sp. SJP92; assembly: GCF_001583495.1. Taxonomy (GTDB): domain Bacteria; phylum Bacteroidota; class Bacteroidia; order Cytophagales; family Flammeovirgaceae; genus Flammeovirga. The sequence goes on from NZ_LQAQ01000061.1 coordinate 610,397, forward strand.
ACAATTGATGCGAAATATCAAAAAAGTGCGAATCTAGTTTCTAACTCTGATGTATCAATAAATTCTGAGCAATTTATGGTCAGCGTTGGTTACTTCATCTGGTAAGGAATCCACATATAGTCAAATATATTAGCCACACTAAGCAGTTGCTTAATGTGGCTTTTTATGTAGTAGCGTAGCCCGCTACGCTTTATTTGAAATATAGTAATTGAGACCTTTTATAATTACACGTAGCAGGCTACGTGGCTACACAAACATTCTACTAATAATACAATGTATTTATTATACTAATTCTCTCGATTTCCTTCTCTTCTTTGTTACTTTTTTCTGATTGATATACATCAAAAGTCCTAATAGGCTTACCAAGAAATTTCCTAAAGCAAATACTGACATAATTGTATCTCTAGCCTTTTTTCCTAGAAAATCAAACATGTGGTATTTATGAAAGTAAGCGAATATAAAACCTGAAAAGGCTGCTTTATCTTCGATAATTGCTCCTACAAAAGTCGTTTGAGTATCAATATACCATCTAAGGTTGCCTTCTCCTTCAAACTGTACTTTTTGAACTGGTAAAAGTTTATTGATAAAACCGTATTCGTTGGCAAATTTCTTTACTTCTGTAATGCTTTTCACGGAAGACAAACCACTGTATTGCTTTGCTAATTGAACGGCATAAATACTATCTCCTTTTATTAATTCTTCTCCTGAAACACTGTGGAAATACCTTTTAGAAATTCCTCTTCCAGCCTTAAAATGAAACTGATAATAATTAATGCCATCAATTTTTACAGGTTGGTAATTTATCCAATCGCCTTTGACAGTATCCAAATCAAAAATCATTTCTTCTTGTGAGTATTGAGCAGGTGACCCATAGCTTGTCTTATCCAATGCTGTATACTTCGGTAACATGTGCATAAAAGCACTCAAAGCAAAGAGTAATAATGTAAAAGACAGTCCGATCCCTAATGTTCTATGAAATCTTCTTTGCCAAGGAACCCTCGACTTTTGTTGACGTTGATACGTCTTTCTGTACCTTGTGTAGACTAAAATCCCCGTTACACCTGCCAAAAATGATATCGTAATGAAGAACCCAAGTATAAGTAATCTGAAGGTATTGTTGAAATCTAAAAATGTCCAACTATGCGCCCATAAAAAGACACGTTGAAAAGTACTTCTGATTGTGTTTGTAGCATAAGTCATCCTATCGGTATTGACATCGATAAATACCCATAAACCGTCCATCCTCTTGTACTGTACCTTATATACAGGAAGTATTCTAGCAATCTTTACATATTCATTAGAAAATTCCTTTTGAATATCAATAGCATCAATTTTTTGTTCTTCCTCTCCTGAGTAAAGGCCTGCCAAATAGGTAGCATAATGAATATCTCCATTCATTAGTTTCTCCCCAGACTTCGCATTGATATAGGTATTTCCTTCCGCTCTTTTGAATTGGTAAAATATTGCCGAATCTATAGTCACCAACCGGAAAGACGCAATGTCTTCCCAGTGGTTTATTTTCATAATGGAATCAACAGATAATTGAATTTGATCTGCTGACTTTACTTCTTTATTTACAGCAAGTCTTTGATTGACTCTAGGTTTAAAATTGGACATCAAAGGGTGCATTACGCCACTCAATGTCCATGCTAAAACTGGTAATAAAGCGATTAGACTAAGTTGTCTATGAATTTTATATAAGTTCATTATTTTTTGCTAATTGTATATCCGATACCTAATTGGAAAGTGCGTGGAGCACCAAGGTTATAGTTTTCTCCCCATGAAGATCTTGATACTCTAGTGGCATAAAGTTCATCAGTTAGGTTCATTACATTTAACCAAGCATCAAATCCTTTAAATTGGTAACCAAAACGAAGATTGAGTAAGTGGTAACCCTCATATTTTTTAGTGTTTTGGTTATCCATATAGTAATCGCTCACTTTTTGGAATTCTAATGACGTTCTAAAGCCTTTCAAGAATTTTGGTTTGAAAGTCAATTCCATGTTGGTAATCCAGTTTGGAGCATTTGACATGGTATTTCCTGAGAAATCCTCACTTCCAGTATTGAACAGATCAAAAGTATGGCTTGCATACGTTCCACCGACTCTTACAAACACTTGAGAAATCGGCTTGAAGTGTAATGCCATTTCTACCCCTTCGTGATTCGTTGAACCTGCATTTTCATTATTGTAAGACCCATCATCTTGTAATACCGAAACGATTTCGTTTTCACCTTTCATGTTATAATAGGCCAATTCCACATAGCCTAAACCTTTTGGTAAAGCGTACCAAGTTCCTACTTCTGCGTTATTGTAATACGATGGTTCTAATGTTGGTACTTTCACTCCTCTATACAATTCTGATACCTGAGGAGGCATAAAACCTACACTGTAATTGGCGTAGAAACCTAAACCATTTGATAGGGTATAAGTCGCTCCGACCCTTGGAGTGATTGCATTAAAATAATCTACAGAATTAGGAGCTCCTGAGAATGCCTCCTCACCCAAATTATTTTTATAATCATACTTAAAGTGATCCGAACGAACCCCTGCTGTAATGAATAATCGGTCTATGGGATTGACTTCAACTTGAGCATAAAGACCTGTATTCAATAGATTCGTTTCATAATCAGTCAATACAGAATCTGTGTTAGTGTACCCCACATATCTTCCATCTTCATCTCTATCCACATCAATATAATTGGCCCAGAAAGCAGTTGGGCTATAATCCACACTTGCTCCTACTCTGACTGTTGTTCTCAAAGAAGGAATTTTCTGATTGTGTTGAACCACCGCACCATAGCTTTGGAATGAACTCTCATTGACTTCACCTTTCGCGACACTTGGGTTAGTCCAATCGTTTCTAATTCTATAACTAGGAATCTGACCTAACGTATTGGTGCGGAAAAATGCTTTGGCTACAGTTTTACTGTTTTCGTTCCATTTCTTATCTATCGTAAAAGTTGATCTCCATAATTCGATTTCTCTCTTGGTGAAATTATGAAGGGAAGTAAAGTCACGATCATAAAAAGAAGCACTATCTAAAGAAGATCCCATATCAGATTTGTACTTCATGTAAGTGGTATTGGAAGTCAATTTTAGACTTTCATTCACTTTGTAAGTTAAAACAGCCGTAATGATTGATTTATTAAAATCACTGTGATCTAAATAACCATCTTCTCTGATAGCTGAATATCCACCAACACTTACGCCTAGCTTTCCATTGTCAGTAGTTCCTTCTACTATAGCATCAACTCTTCTATAACCATAAGAATCACCTCTCAATTGAACTTTTGCAGTAGGAACCAATGAAGGAGTTTTCGTAATCAAGTTGACTGCCCCACCAATTGCTTCAGAACCATACAATGCAGAAGCAGGCCCTCTGACTACCTCAATATTTTGAGCCATCGTCATGTTCATTTCGTTCAAAGCATTATGATTAAAAATACCCGTTGGACGAATAGGCAAACCATCTTCTAAGTATAAGAATAAACTCTTCGTTGACATTGGTTGACGGATCGCCATCATGTGTTGTTCACTTCCCAAATCTGCCATCAATACACCTGGAACCTTATTAATTACTTGTTCAAGGGATTGTTGCTTCGTTTCCTCCAACATTGTAGTTCCAATGGAAGTAATTGCCATTGGAGCCTCTTCTCTTTTCTGTGCATCTCTACTCGCCGAAACGACCACTTGGTTCAACACATAATCATCTTGTGCTAAAGTAGTTTGTGAATTTAATTCACTCGCTACGCTAGAAAAGGTAGTATACCCCAACATTCTAAACTCAATATGATCTGATGCTTCTGCCTGAAATGAATAGTTTCCACTTGCATCTGATACTGTATAAGCATTCGTATTTAAGTTGACGATGATCGCTCCTACCAATGGATCCTTTGATAATTGATCAGTAATTGTCCCTGAAATTTCTAAATTTTGAGCGTGAAGAGAAGTGATGCTCAAAATCAAAAGTAGAGCACCTAGTAATTGCTTTTTCATTGTATTTTAATTTGGACATAACGAACCACGATCACTTTTGAACGCTATTAAAAAATAACGACCAATAGCCTAGCATTAGGTTGTTATGAAATCTGTAAAAAAATGGGGTGTAACGACTTGTAGAGAGTTGATTTTAGTAAAAATTACTCTTGAGCAGTATTGAATTAAGTACTTAGACAAAAGAAATAGACCATTTTTAATAAAGAAAATGGGTCATCCTATGGACCATAAAAATCACCATTCTCTTCTTTTTTCTTTTGATTCTAAAAGTAAAGACACTACAATACAGTCATCAAAAAATTGATATATAAAAAGCCGTTAAATGAAGAGCAATTACGCAATGGGAGGATGAAATATTGAAGAAATGTAGTCTCCATCTACCTTTTCATCCACTAAATCAGGTAACTGATTAATGATTCTTTGATTACCCTTTAATGAAAACAAAAAGATAGAGAGTGAAAGTGGTTCTGCTACCACTTCTTTGAGGTTGTTTTCATTGCTACTTGACTCTGAAGTAGCTTGATTCGCTAATTTGGATTTTAGCTGACAGCGCCCCCCACAAACCTGTGGAAGGTCTGTTCGGTTTTTGTTCACGCACAAAACATTCGCATAAAAATCCTGACGAAGTTTATAGTCCATCATTACCAATGGTCCATAAATCGTCTGCATAAATACGAGTGTTGCGAGAAAAAATGTAACTGATATGTTCAGTTTGTTCATCATTAGGGTGTGCTATTTTAAAGAGCAGTGCAAATATACAAACCGAATCGAAATTCAATAATATTTACTACAAATAATTTATTGATGCATATTGTTATTCATCATTCCCAATGAGATATAAAAAAAGAGGTTCACTAGGAACCTCTTCACAACTACCTTCTTGATCTACTTGGGGAAACGGATCTTGAGGGTGAAGGTCGCGTTGATTTATTGTAATTACTCGGTGGTCGCGTTGTTGCAGGCCTTGTAGTGGCCGGCTTCGTTTGAGGTCTGTTATACGACTTATTATTACTTGGTGAAGTTGTCGTTGGTCTTGATTTATTCTGTTTTGTAGCAGAATTAGATCGATTAAAATTATTCGAATTATTTTGTTTCGTTTTATTCTTATTCAAACTCGAATTAGACTTATTGGTCGATGTATTCGGCCTTGTCGTACTCTTGTTGTTTGATCGACGTTGAGTAGGCACAGAAACCTTATTGTTCTTTACATTCGACTTATTACCTGATCGATCAGAGGCTGTTTTCCAATCTTTATTTACTTTCTGACCAGTAGAAACCTGACCTGTTTGTTTATCCTTCAAACTTGGTTGAGCTGGCTTTACTGCTTTATCATTTGTAGCAGGCTTTGAAATATTCTCCTTTGAGTTCGAAGGTCTTTTATCTTTAGAAACACCTTGCTCAGGTTTCACCGCTGGTTTTACCTGAGGATTTGATACATTTTCCTTCGAATTCGAGGGCCTTTTATCCTTAGAAACACCTTGTTCAGGTTTTACTGCTGGCTTGGTTTGAGGTTTTGTCTTTACATCTGAAGTAGCAGGTCGCTGTTTCAACTGACTTGCATTCGAAATATCTTTATGTCTTTTATCAAAAGACTTATTCGGATATTGCTTTGCATAGTCTCTTCGCCTTGCTTGTTTTTGCATTTTAACCGCATGCTTACTTCTTCTTACAGTAGTGTGACGGTACTTATGTCTATGATGAATATTGATATTCACCCTTACATTGTTCCTGTAATAAGGTACCGGGTAAGGTCTCCAAGGTCTATAAAATGGAGGATAGTAACCCCAATAATAAGGAGATCTCCATGGATGATAATATGGTCCCCAAAACCATACATAGATGGTAGGTTGGTGTACATAAACAGGCTCTACAATATAGTTTGATCCATACATATATACATCTCCGACAACTTGTACTTGAGTCTCTCCTTTTTCATCCTTTACAACATCAATCACGGCAACATCCTGATATTGGTCTTTGCCAATCACAGCTTGAATAGTGACAACGTGTGTATTTTTCTTAGAAGTATCTACTACTCTTAAGTAGTCTACTTCTCCATCTTCATTCAAATCCAAGTTGGAAATCTGTTGTTCCGGATCATTTAATTTTTTCTCAAAATCTTCTAAATCTTTGGATTCACCAAAGATGGCAGCAACCACTTCTAAATCTAAGTTTTGACTAATTTCATCATCAGTAGCAGTAACTGTAGTCACGTCCTGTGCATTGACCATAAATGGTAAATACAGGAACAGAGACAATATCAATATTTTAAAAATGTTAGTATTCATGACGCAGTAGTTTAATTAGTTGAATGATATTTCTGTTTTTAGCTATAAATGTGGCATACTTTAATTGGTCATTGGAATAGAAATATTTTGAAGATCGTGTTTACACTATGCCACATTTAATTATACGGCATCAATAATTAGTTTAGTTATTTACGTTAAGAATTAATTGGTTAAAATATAACAAAAACACTCCTATAAAATGTAAATTCAAGGAAGTAACCCTCTGATTTTTGAAATAATTTTTATAACAAACTAGAAAATCTCTGATTGATTTTCCTGCTGTCCCACTTTTTCTTCGGCCTCAGGCAAAGTTTTTCTTTTAGAATAAATAATTAAGCAAACGCCGATTAAAACATAAGGAACACTCAGCATTTGTCCCATATTCAGGGATAACCCTTCTTCAAATGATACTTGATTCTCTTTAAAAAATTCAATGAAAAATCTTGACGTAAAAATCAATATGATAACAGTTCCTGAGAAGAATCCATTTTTCAATGAAGCTCTATGTTTATGATAGAGAAACATCATAGTTCCAAAAATGATAAAATAACAAATGGCTTCATACAATTGAGCGGGATGTCTTGGTATAAAATCAACCTTTTCAAATACAAAAGCCCAAGGAAGATTAGTTGGTGTACCTATAATTTCTGAATTCATCAGATTACCTATTCGAATAAATGCACAGCCAACTCCGACAACAACAGCCAATAAATCTATTACATCAATAAAGCGGTGTTTTGTCTTTCTGGAATATAAAATCAATGCAATCGTCAACCCAATACCTCCTCCATGACTTGCAAGTCCACTATATCCAATAAATTCAATGGAGCCATCATTTAAAAAACGAATAGGGAAAATCATTTCTAATGGGTTGGAAAGAAAATAAACGGGTTCATAAAGCAAACAATGTCCTAAACGAGCACCCACAAAGATTCCTATAACGGCGTAGATCAATAATCTATCGTGATTAGCCTGTGGCAATCCCTCCTTTTCAAAAATCTTACCTAGGAAATAAGAACTCACCAATACTCCTGTAACGAACAAAAGTCCATAATACCTCAATGGAAATCCATTAATATCAATGATTTCTGGATCAGGGTTCCAGTATATATAATTTAGCATAAGTTGTTTGTAGTCTGATGATAATTGAGTTTACGTTGTTGCGAATATAAAAACTCTGCTTCTGCTTTACTACGGTAAATTCAACTTATTTGATGACTAAAAGATAAAAATTCCAATAACAGAGCATACAGCGATCAAAGCGATTGGATGCACCTTCTTTTCATAAAATTTAAGAACAATTCCTACTATCAAACAAAGGATAATACTATTCCAGTGTATCTCTGAAAAACCGTCTTCAAAGAAAGTTGTTTCTGCAATTTTCCATCCCGCAAATAAAATCAAAGCAATAGTTACTGGCTTAATACCAAAAAAGAACGCCTGCTTGAATTTATTTTTCTTTAGTTTTCTCAACAACTCAGTCAATGCCACAATACAAACCACTGAAGGAGTTGCTAACCCTGCCGTTGCAAAAACTCCACCAATGATTCCTCCTAATCTACCACCTACAGCCATTCCAGCTTCATTGCCGACAAAAGTAGCAGAGTTCACTGCGATTGCTCCAGGCGTCATTTGAGCTAATGACAACACATCAAAAAACTGGTCTGCGGTCATCCAACCTTGCTTTTGGAACTCCACGACAAAAAGTGGAACCATCGCTAATCCTCCTCCAAAACTAAAGAAACCTATTTTACAGAATACAAAATATAATTCCGCATATACTTTTAACGCTTCTAATGAAAATGCTTCCATACTATTTCAGTAAATCTTTTAATTGTTTTGGGAAAAATAAATAAAGTCCAAGGCCCATTCCTGCACCAATGACAATTAATAAAATGGGGTGAATATTAAATGCAAATAACAAAACACATGCTATTAAGAAGATACCCAAACCATATCGATCTGTAACGCTTCCTTTGAACATCTTCCAAACAGAATGACCAATCAGTGCAACAATACATGCTCTTGCTCCCATAAATGCTTTTTGAGCGATTGGGTGTTCGAAACTGTGAGAGAAAAGGTGATAGATAATTGTAATCACTAAATAAGAAGGTGCAATCACACCAGCAGTTGTAAATAGGCCACCTAGAAACCCTTTTTCTCTATACCCCACAAAAGTAGCCGCATTAATAGCAATGGTACCTGGAGTCATTTGAGCAATGGACATAATTTCCAACAATTCATCGTTGGTCAGCCATTTTTTATTTTCTATTAATTCTTTTTCCAAAAGTGGAATCATAGCATACCCTCCTCCGAAGGTAAAAAGTCCAATTTTGAAAAAGCTGTAAAATAATTCGAAGTAGATCATTTGTTTTAGAATTCAGCAGTTCGATAATGAACTGCAATTATATCATTCATACAAGCTAATAAAAATGACCGATGATACTATTAATAACTATTAGAAATTTGTTTTGTGGTTCGTGCTATAAATCCTCAAGTAATTTTTCTTGTACAAATGAAGTGTTTACTGATATTAAAATGAGAAAACTGAAAGATAACTATGAAATGAATACAGACTTTAAATAACATAGAACCCTATGACCTTTCTGGAAATAAAATTTAGGTTGAAACGTCTAAATCTTAAGGGCCCCTCGAAATCATTACTCAGCTTATACTTTGTGATGATTTTTTGTTTTCATACATTTTTAACTAAATCGTAATCACTTTTCTGAAAAAGAACATCATATATGTATTGCACATTTAGTATCTGATTATCTGTCATTTATTATAACTAAAAAATAATTGGCATCAAGCTTTTTAGAACCGGATTTTAAAGAATTAAATAAATTTCAGTAATTTAACGCTTGAAACAGTTTTACTCCTTACCAATCATATTATATAAGTGTCAAATAATAAAGCGGTAAAACAATACTTCTCAAATCAATTTATATTCATAAATTAACTAAGCATGACTTATACGAATGTCATTAAGACTGCACTCTTAGGCGGTGCATTACTATTTGGAGGTTGTAATGCCTCTGAAATGAGTACTGGAGAATCTTCGTTCCCTTACAAAACTGTTAAGAACGACCCTCTGAAAACAAGAATTTATACGTTAGACAATGGGCTAAAAGTGTATCTATCAGAATACAAAGATGCACCAAGAATCCAAACTTACATTGCCGTAAAAGCGGGCGGTAAAAATGATCCTGCCACTTCTACAGGACTTGCTCACTACCTGGAGCATATTATGTTCAAAGGTACTTCTCACTTCGGAACAAAAGACTGGGCACAGGAATCTGTGTATCTAGACAGTATCGAAAATATGTTCGAGCATTACAAAACATTAGATGATCCTGCTGAGAGAACTGCCTATTACGCCAAAATTGATCAAGTTTCTAACGATGCATCAAAATTCTCTATCGCTAACGAGTACGATCGTATGATCGGTATGATCGGAGCAAAAGGAACAAATGCATATACAACGGAAGATCGTACGGTATATGTGAATGATATCCCTGCCAATGAGTTGAACCGCTGGTTAGAAATTGAATCAGACCGTTTCAGAGAAATTGTTCCTCGTCTATTCCACACAGAGCTTGAAGCTGTATATGAAGAGAAAAACCGAGCTTTAGACAGCGATCAGCGTAAGGTATTTGAGGCAATGTTTACAGCCATGTTCCCTAATCACCCTTACGGTACACAAACTGTTATTGGTACAATTGACCACTTGAAAAATCCTTCAATCACTGAGATTAAAAAGTATTTCAATAAATATTACAGACCTAACAATGTTGCCATTTGTTTGAGTGGTGATTTAGACCCTGATAAAACAATTGAATTGATTGACAAGTACTTTGGTTCTTGGGAAGCAAATGATATTCCTGAGTTTACTTATAAAGAAGAAGCTCCTATAACATCTCCAATTAAGAAAGAAGTATTTGGTCCTCAAGCAGGGATGGTATTTATGGGTTATAGAATGCCTGGTTTGAAAACTAATTCAAGGGACCTCCTGAAAGAACAACTTTGTGATATGATCCTTGCCAACAGCAGTGCGGGTCTTATTGACTTGGATTTGAACCAACAACAAAAAGTGTCTACAGCTAGTAGCTTTGTATATCCATTCAATGACTATACTGTACACACACTTTATGCTATTCCAAGAGACGGTCAAACGTTAGAAGAAGCACAAGCTTTACTTTTGGAAGAGATTGAAAAGTTAAAAGCAGGTGACTTTGAAGATTGGTTGATTGATGCGATCGTAAACGATTTCAAGAAATCTGAGATCAAGAAACTTGAAAGTAATGGTGCTCGTGCGGATGCTTTCGTTCAAGCATTTTCAAGAAATATCCCTTGGGAAAAATATATTGATGACATAGAGGAAATGCAGACAATCACGAAAGAGGAGATTGTAGCATTTGCAAATGAGAACTATAAAGATAACTATGTTGTTGTGTACAAGCGTACAGGTGAAGATCCAAACAAACAACAAGTTGAAAAGCCTTCTATCACAAAAGTGGAATTAAACAGAGGTGATAAATCTGAATTCTTTAAGAAAATTGAGGGACAAAATGTTGAAGCATTAAATCCTTTATTCTTAGACTATTCTAAGGATATTCAAGAGGCGAAAATGAACAGTGATATCACAGTTCGTTACAAGGAAAATGTAGAAAATGATCTTTTTGAATTATACTATATCATTAACGTAGGAAAAGATACCGACCCTACTTTAAGTACTGCTATCCAATATTTAGAGTACCTTGGAACTGATAAATTAACTTCAGCTCAAATCAAACAAGAATTCTACAAGCTTGGTGCTGGATTCAGCGTTAATACTTCTTCTGATCAGGTTTATGTTTCTTTAAATGGATTGACTGAAAACATGGTACCTGCCATGAAGCTTTTTGAAGACCTTCTGAATAATGCAAAAGCAGATGAGGGTGTTTTAATGAACATGGTTGCTATTGAAAAGAAAAATAGAGAGGACACTAAGAAAAATAAAGGTGCGATCTTATTTACAGGTTTGATGAACTACGGTTTATATGGCAACAACAACCCTGTCACAAATGCTTTATCCAATAAAGAATTAGAATTGATCAAACCACAAGATTTAATTTCTAGAATTCATCAATTGACAAAAATGGAACATAGAGTATTATACTATGGACCTGAATCATTAGATAAAGTGGTTTCAACTTTAAATGCTGAACATAAAGTACCTTCAACATTACAGCCGGTTCCTACTGCAAAAGAATTCTATATCAAAGATGTCGAGCAACCAAAAGTATTCTGGTCTCACTATGATATGGTACAAGCAGAAGTTATCTTCTTAGCAAAAGGTCAAAAATATGATCCTAAAAGAATTGCTGCAGCTACTTTATTCAATGAGTACTTTGGTGGAAGTATGAATGCAATTGTATTCCAGGAAATGCGTGAAGCACAAGGTTTGGCTTACTCTGTATTCAGTAAATACGGTGTTGCGAGTGAAAAAGGAAAGAGTGATTATACATTAGCTTACATTGGCACTCAGTCAGACAAATTGACTGAAGCAATGGCTGGTATGAAAAACTTATTGGAAAACCCTCCTAAAAACGATCAATCTTTTGATGCCGCAAAAAAGGCAATATTAAGTAAATTAGAAAGTGAGCGTATTACTAAGAGTGGTGTTTTATTCAACTATGAAACAGCATTGAAAAAAGGTAATGATCATGACATCCGTAAAGATGTTTATGAAGCAATCAAAACCATGACAATTGATGATGTTATGAAATTCCACAGTGATTTTATTAAAGGAAAAGACTACAACGTGTGTGTTGTTGGTGACCGCAGTAAACTCAATATGGAAACATTGGCAAAATATGGTCAAGTACAGGAATTGTCTCTAAATGATCTTTTTGGTTTTGACAACAAACCAAGAGTGAAAAAAGAACAATAACAAAGAATATATTCTACAAAAAGGTCATTCTGATAACAGAGTGGCCTTTTTTGTGTATAAAGAGGTGATTTTTTGACAACTAACTATTATCTTAATGAACGCTGAATAAGCATTCCTTTAAACTTTGTTTGAAATTAAATAGAATTCGCAATATCTTTATTGCCTAATTAATGACTTAACTCGTTTATGAAGACAAGCATAAAACTATTTTGTATTATTCTATTGGGTATTTTCTTTACTCAACCGCTACTTGCCAAACCTGAAGTAAGTCTACCAAGTACATTAAATTTAATGGGCTCAAAGGTAGTGATTACAAAAGGTGGAATGGACAAGGTTATGGTCAAGTACAATAGCCTTACCCGTTCACAAAAGCATTATGATATTCTTTTAGAAAGATGTAACACTTATTTCCCATACATCGCTCGTGAACTTCAAACCAGAGGTGTACCGGAAGAATTCAAATACCTGGCATTACAAGAGTCGCTTTTGGATGGAAATGCCATCTCTAATGCTACTCCTCCTGCAGTTGGTTTCTGGCAGTTTAAAGATTTCACAGCTGAAGAAAGAGGTATGACCATCAATAGAACTATTGATGAAAGAAAAAATGTAGTAGCAGCAAGTATCGGTGCCGCTGATTACCTTTCTAAGAATCACTATTACCTCGGCAATTGGTTCTATGCTATGATTTCTTACCATGACGGTCTGACGGGTGCAAAGAATTACATCAAAAAGAATAAGTTAAATTATTACTCACAAGTGACTATTAATGAAAATACACACCCTTATGTACTTCATTACTTAGCACACTATTTTGCATTTAAAGATAAAATTGGTCAAGATCAGAATCATACTGTTTTAATTGAGTTGCCTACTAACGGTTATTCATTATCACAAGTATCAAAATTCACAGGTCAGCCATTAAACATTATTTCGTCTAACAATATCTGGCTATCAGGAAGCTACATTCCAGAAGACAAAGTTTATTCTGTAATGATTGAAGCAAAACCAAATGAAATCAATCAAATGGTGGCGAAGCTTTCTCCGTATGCGAAGACAAGAAAAACAAGAGCCGCACGTTCTATCTTCCAATTCTATGCAGATAGTATTAAAGACGATTATCCATTTGTATTGAATACGAATACTGAAAGCGACAATAATAAATATGAGTTTGCGATTGTCAACGGTGTAAAAGCGGTGATATTGAAAGAAGAAATGACTCAAAAAGAGTTGATAAAATCTTTAGGCAACCTTTCAAAAGGTAAGCTTAAAAAATATAATTACATTAAGGGCAAGGATATGTTGATGAAAGACAGACATTATTATATTGAACCTCTTCCAACATCAATTCCTGTTTCCTATCATATTTTAGCTGAAGGTGAATCGTTGAATTACATTGCGATCAAATACGGAATTGACCTAAAAGCTTTAAAAGAACTTAATGATATGTCAAAAGAAACTGACGCAAAAGTCGGTGACAAGATTTACTTCAATTAATCTTTTTAACTTTCACTTCAAAAAGCTCATGGATTCGTTTCATGGGCTTTTTTTATTTAAATAATTCTAAACTCCATAGGTCTTTCATAGGCGTTACGCGCTTCTCCTATTGTAAAGCTGATCCACTCTGGTGAACTGCTTCAAAAGAAAGTGTATTGTATTCATATTTTAATGGAAAGACTTATGAAGAAGATTTTTTATTTCAAGCTACTTATTAATGGGCTCAACAGGTTGTCTACGATTTTGAGTACAACCTCTCCTGATCTCAACAGCATAAATTCTACACCTAAAAACGTAAAACCGATTTCGTATAAAGGGTTGTTTCATGAAACAGAAGAAAGTCTTTTTGTTCAAAATTATATTTTCTATGCTGACAACACTTTTAAAGTTGAAAAATATGAAATGAAATTTGAGAACGCTATTCCAACAAATTATGAGGTCGTTGTAGATGATGGAAAATACATACACCAAGCAGGTATTTATATCAATACTATTCATAAGACAGGTTTTTCTAATTATATCAGAGAAGGCAACAGCTATGTAAACCAGAAGAAAGGTGTTCTAAACAACAAAATAATGGAGAGTATTGACTTTAAAGAAGAAATACTTTTAGGTATTCCTTGGATCAATGAATATATTGATCCTATTGTTTTTGAAAACAAAATAAAAAATAAAGCTTGCTAACTGATACTATGGAAAGTTAAGCTTATAATAAAATGCAAAATGCTTTATATCTCTCCGGATATAAAGCATTTTTCTCAATGAAGGTTATTAATTATTTTGTCTTGCTAGACTGAGGAAATAACTTTTGTTTCGCCACTTCTAGTTGGGCAAGCATTAGTTTGTCGAGATAGCTAGATTCTCTTGTTGGCTTCATTGAAGAATTGTCTTTTGTTTCAAAAGTATTAGACTTCTTCATTCTGATAATTTAAATGTGTAAGTAACGTTAAATAACTGTGTACCTGCAAACTAGCCATAATTTATGATTTTTCAAAGAAATAATTTGTAGTACGTACCTATGATACGTTCTAAAAAAGGATATTTACACAATTCTAGTTCTCTGAATTAGAACGTTTTATCCGCATAAAAGCCACACCCTATGAGTGTGGCTTTTTGTTTACTTCATATTGGGTTGAATTCAAATTCAAGAAAGTAATAGTACATTCATATAACCAATTCACCTCTTCGTTTTTTATCATCTATTCTTCATATATGAACAATACCCAAATAATATTTAAGTAGTTGTTTTGCGTCATCAACGAATTTTCAATCTATACAACATGAAACATTTCTACAAGCTATTGGTAATGACTATTTTAGTCACTTTATCAACTTATGTAAACGCTCAAAATTCATCTATTACAGGTGTCATTGTTGATGAAAACGACCTTCCATTGATTGGTGCCACCGTACGTGTATCCAATCATCAGTATTTAGGTTCGCTGACAGATGCATCGGGTAAATTTATCTTAGTAAACGTACCTGAAGGAACACAGGAATTAGAAATCTCTTACATGGGATTTGAGACATTAAAACAAAGTGTGGAATTAAAAGCAGGTGAGGAAGCGAACTTGAAAGTCATTAAAATGAAGGGTAGTATCATCCTTGGTGACGAAGTGGTCATCATGGGTTCTAATCTTCAAGGTCAAGCAAAAGCTTTAGGACAACAAAAAAACGCCAATAACATTATGAACGTGATCAGTGCTGATCAAGTGGGTAAGTTTCCAGATTCAAATGTTGGTGATGCATTGAAAAGAGTTCCAGGTATTACAATGCAGTATGATCAAGGTGAAGCAAGATTTGGTTTGATCAGAGGTACTTCTCCAGACCTGAGTTCAATTACTATTAATGGTGAAAGAGTTCCTTCGGCTGAAGGTGAAACAAGAGCTGTACAATTAGACCTTATCCCTGCTGATATGGTGCAGTCGATTGAAGTTTCAAAAACGTTGACTCCTGATATGGACGCGGATGCTATTGGCGGTTCTGCAAACTTGGTTTTAAGATCTGCTCCAAATGATCTTCGTGTTTCAGGTACATTAGGTACAGGTTATAACTTCCTTTCTGAAAAAGCAATGCTGAATGGTGCTGTAGTTATTGGCAACCGTTTCTTCAATGATAAATTAGGTGTGATTGTAAGTGGATCTTATTTTGACCACAACTTAGGTTCTCACAATATTGAAGCAGAATGGGACAATGAATCAAATCCTGAAATGACTGATTTCCAAATCAGAACGTATGACGTACACAGAATCAGAAGATCACTTTCTACTACTTTGGATTATGCTTTAGGAACCAACTCTAAAATCTATGTGAGTGGTATTTATAACCACAGAGACGACAGAGAAAACAGATACCGTTTCAGATACAAAGACATTGAATCCAATGGTGATGGCACTTACACTGCTGAAATCAGAAGACAAACAAAAGGTGGTTTAGATGACAACAACAATAAAAATACACGTTTAGAGGACCAAAGAACTTACAATGTCACTTTAGGTGGTGAGCACTTGATTGCCAATCGTTTCAAATTAGACTGGTCAGGTACTTTAGCGAAAGCTTCAGAAGAAAGACCTCACGAACGCTACATTAACTGGAGACTGAAAGATGTTGTTTTAACTCAAGACCTTTCGAACCCAGAAAAACCTAATGTAAATGATAACGGTGCTGGTGTTGATTACGGTAGTTTTGATCTGAAAGAAATCACTGAGGAGTACCAATACACTGAAGAGCTTGACCAAAACGCTAAAATCAACTTAGAGATTCCTTTGAACAATACTCGTAACAAAAGCATCATTAAAATCGGAGCTCGTTATAGAGGAAAGGAAAAGATGAGAAGCAACAACTACAGCGAGTTCGAGCCAGTAAATGCCAATGAGGAAAACTTTAACTTTATGATAAACCAACCTTTGAAAGATCAAACAAGAGATCCTTTCTTGGCTGGAAATCAATATAAAGGAGGAGAATTTACTGATCCTGCTGCACTTGGAAAATATGACTTGAACAATACTACTCTTTTTGAAAAATCAGATCTTCCTGAGGAATATTTAGGTGGAAATTATAATGCAAAAGAACAAATCACTGCTGGATATGCGATGTTAAAGCAAAGCTTAGGTACAAAGTGGTTCTTCATTGCTGGTGCTAGAGTTGAAAATACGCAAGTAGAATACACTGGCTACCAAGTAGAGTTTAATGAGGAAGGAGATTTTGATCCTGCTGCTTCAAAAACAATTGAAGGGACAAACAGCTATACTAACGTTCTTCCATCAGTTCAAGTGCGTTATAATGTCAATGAGAACACAATCATCAGAGCCGCTTGGACCAACACTTTAGCTAGACCTCGTTATTTTGATTTGGTACCTTACCGTGAAATCAGCAGAGAAGACAATGAACTTTCAGAAGGTAACCCAGGTTTGAAACCTACTACTTCTATGAACCTTGATTTAATGGGCGAGCATTATTTCAAATCAGTAGGTATTATCTCAGGTGGTTTATTCCATAAAACATTAAATGACTTTATCTATAACTATCAAGCACGTAATTACACTGACCCTGTAAGCGGAAATGTTTATGATCGTTACTCACAACCTCGTAATGGTGCTAAGGCAACTTTAACAGGTTTCGAAGTGGCTTTCCAACGTCAATTAGACTTCTTGCCAGGTGCATTAAAAGGATTAGGCATCTACACTAACTACACTTACACTTCTTCTGAAATCAAAGATTTAGGAATTGAGGAAAGAGAAGATGAGAAGTTATCATTACCGGGTACAGCACCGCACACAGTGAACGGATCACTTTCATTTGATTCAAAGAAATTAAGCTTTAGAGTTTCATTGAACTACACTGCTGCTTACATCGACGAGTTAGGTGATGAAGCATTCAAAGACAGATATTATGATCAGCAATTGTTCCTTGATGCCAACGCATCATATGCATTCACTGATCAATTGAGATTATATGTTGAAGCCAATAACTTATTAAATACTCCACTAAGATATTACCAAGGATCGGAGCAATATACTATGCAATCGGAATACTATAATGCTAGAGTTCAATTAGGATTGAAATTCGATCTATCAAAGTAATCTGAATTCCACTACAAATAGTCAAAACGTAGAGGTGCGGTTTTTCAAACTGCATCTCTTTTTTTATTGAACTTTTTTAAGATAATAAATCACTTCTTCTGTGTAATTGCTTTACATTTTACCCCTGTAAGTTTTAAAATTTTATTTATCTTAGGCAAAATTCTAGAATTACTATCTTGCAAACTTTATGGGTTACCGAAAACTCATACAGCTTCATTTTTTGATCGGGGGACGTAAATAATGTTATTAAGTAAATTAGAGATAAAAGGTTTTAAAAGTTTTGGTGAAAAAGTTACACTAAACTTTGATAAAGGTATTACAGCCGTGGTTGGACCAAACGGCAGTGGCAAATCCAATGTAGTTGATGCTATCAGATGGGTACTTGGTGAACAAAGTACCAAGGCATTGCGTTCTGAAAAAATGGACAACATCATTTTTAATGGCACCAAAAGTAGAAGGCCATTACAGATGGCGGAGGTCTATCTTACTTTTATCAATAATAAAAACTTACTTCCTACTGAATATACAGAAGTGACCATTGGTCGCCGTTTTTACCGATCAGGCGAAGGTGAATATTCTCTAAATGGTGTCCCCTGCCGTTTGAAAGATATTCATGGTTTGTTCCTAGATACTGGTATTGGTTCGGATAGTTATGCAATCATTGAATTGAAAATGATTGATGAAATCTTGAACGATACACAAAATGCAAGAAGAACCCTTTTTGAAGAAGCGGCCGGAATTTCAAAATTCAAGAAAAGTAAGAAAGAAACACTCAAGAAACTCAAAGACACTGATGCTGACTTAGAGCGTGTAGATGATTTACTTTTTGAGGTCGAGAAAAATATGCGTTCGTTGGAGCGTCAGGCCAAGCAGGCTCAGCGCTACATCAAACTCAAGAAAACATATAAGGAGTCGAGTATTCAATTGGCTCTTAAAAAGGTAGATTCTCAGGCGAAAGAATTAAATGAACTGGCAGATAACATGACTGCCAAGAATGAGGAAAGGAATGTCACCATCAAAACAATTGAGGAACTTGAGGCTTCAATTGCAAAAGAAAAAAAGGAATCTATTGATAAGGAAACTCTTTTTGCTTCAAGACAAAAAACACTGAATGAACACATCTTAAAGATGCGTCAGATAGAAAGTGAAAAGAGAATCAAAGGGGAAAGAAAACGTTTTCTGGAAGAGAAAAAACAAACGCTCGAAACACAATCTACTTTGGATAGAGAGGCTGTAGCATTAGCGCAGCAGGGTATTGAGAGTTTGCAGATTCAGTTGGGTTCCATTGAAAGAATGGTCAATGAAACGGAAGCTGAATTGACGAAAACACAACAGGAACGTGATACACAGACACATAAATCTGATGAACTTGAAGTGAGAACTAAAGAGTTTGAGCAACAAGTAAAAAATAAACAATCCATCATTTTTCAACTCAAACAAAAAGTTGAAATCAATGAGGTACAACTTTCTGCATTAAAGCAAGAGTTGGAAAGAGCACATGTTGAGTCTTCTGAAAAGTCTTCAAGCTTGGCAGAGTTTGATACACAATTTGCTTCTTTAGAAGGTGAAAGACTGAGTGCGAGCATGCAATATGAAGAGGTGAAAGAGAAACATGATCTTCACCAGCAAAAAATTCATGATTGCAGAGAAGAGCTGGAAGGTATTAAAGACAGATCTTCTGAAATCCTCCGTTCATTGGATGCTAAAAGAAATGAGCATGCCTTGACAAAATCATTAGTAGATAATTTAGAAGGTTATCCAGAAGCCATCAAATACCTGAAACAGGAAACTGATTGGGCCAAGGAAGCTCCTATGCTATCGGATACATTGCACTGTGAGGATGATTACAGAGTGGCCATTGAAGGCTACCTTGCTCCTTACTTGAATTACTTTGTCCTTGAAAATGAGGACGAAGCTTGGCGTGCAGTCAACCTTTTGGAGGAAATGAAAAAAGGTAAAGCCAACTTCTTATTGTTAGATAAATTTGAAGGCTATTCTCCTTCTCCTCGTAAAGCAATCGAAGACGCTATCTCTGCTATTGACGTAGTAGATTTTGATGATAAATACGCTTCATTGATCACTTACCTTCTGGATGGTGTTTATATCGTTCATAGAAATCAAAATAACCTTCCTAAAAACGACAGTGTTATTTTGGTGACTAAAAATGGTAAGGCTATTCGTAGAAAGTCAGCGATCACAGGCGGTTCTATAGGCTCTTTTGAAGGTAAATCTTTAGGTAGAATCAGACACCTTGAAAACCTGACGGAAGAAATTAATGCACTCGAAAAAGAGGCTGAAGAGATTCATATTAAGAAAGTTGAAAAACAGCAACTCCATAAAGATCTTCTTCAAGTTAATTTCTCCCATGAATTAGAAAGTGCACAGCACAACCTTCAAATCGTTTCTCAGGAATTAATTAAAATCAAAACTCAGAAAGAAGAGTTTGCGAAATTCCTGAAGGCAAGTGCCAATAAGAAAGAAGAGATTCTGGAAAGAATTGGTGATGCTGAAATCGCCATCAGCGAAGGTAAACCTCAACTGGAAGATGAAACCTATGCCATGGAGTATATGACTGAACAGTTGGAGGAAATGCAAGAGAACTTGGCGATTGAAAAAGAGAAAAAGACCGAGTACTCAAGTAAATACAATCAACTTCACATTAATTTCCTTCAGCAAGAAAACCAGTTCAATGGGCTTCAGAAAGAGATTGATTTTAAAGATGAAGAATTGGTAAAAGCTCAGAATAGAATTGATCAGAATATAGAGGAAATAGAAAAAGTAGAGCAAGATTTATTGCGTGCTGATTCTTTGGATGAGGAAGGTGATCAAGAGCTAATTAAACTTGAAGAAGAAAAACAAAATATAGAACGCGGTGTCCAAGAAGCAGAAAAAGCTTATCAAGATGCCAAGGATTTGATTTCTGACACTGAAGTCGATATCAAGCTTAAACAAGTACATAAAGAAGAAATTGATCAAGAGCTTTTAAAAGCCAATGAGAGAATCAATGCACTTCGTCTTTCTTTAACTTCTGTAAAAGAAAAAATTGCAGTTGAGTTTGAAGTCGATATTGAGCAAATGCTTCTGTTTAATCCAAAATCCCCTTCTACCGAAAATGAGGAAGGAGAAAAAACGGAGGAAGAAGAGAACCCTTATAAGGAAATGGGAATTGCAGAATTGGAGCAGATCAGCGAAGATTCTAAAAGAAAATTAGGTTCATTGGGTGCTATCAATCACACTGCTATTGATGCCTTTAATGAAATCAAGGAAAGAAACTCATTTATCTTAAGTCAAAGAGAAGACCTTAATAAGGCCAAGGAACAGTTATTACAAACTATTGAAGATATTGACGCTGTAGCTCAAGAAAAGTTCATGAAGGCCTTCGTGCAGATCCGAGAGAACTTTATGGAAGTGTTCAGGTCTTTATTTACAGATGAAGATAACTGTGATTTACGCTTGGCTGATGATAATGATCCATTGAATGCAAAGATTGAGATTTTGGCACAACCGAAAGGTAAACGACCTCTGACGATCAATCAGCTTTCTGGTGGAGAAAAAACATTAACAGCAACGGCATTGTTATTTGCCATTTACCTAATCAAACCTGCACCTTTCTGTATTTTTGATGAAGTAGATGCCCCACTTGATGATGCCAATGTGGACAAATTCAATAGAATCATCAACAAGTTCTCTTCTAACTCACAGTTTATCATTGTGACGCACAACAAGAGAACGATGTCAAGTACTGACGTCATTTATGGTGTAACGATGATCGAACAGGGTGTTACTACTGTAGTTCCGGTGGATATCAGAAATACACCTCAATTAGATGCTTTCACATCAAAATAAAACACTGATAATTAAGGATTTTCATTCATAAATGTCCAATATTTTGGATTACGTTCATTTACGAACATTCACAAAATCACTTACAAATACATAAATAATTGATAATAAGATATTTATGTGTTTTTAGGTGATTTTTGGTATTTATATGATGTTGTTATTTAACTCACACCATAAAATCATGAAATACCGAGTCACCCTTCTGTTACTATTACCTCTTTTGATCTCCTTACTTTCATTCTCTCCTGTTAAATCTGACAACCCATTTTCAGCAAAAAACGACAGTTCACGACAGGACAAAGAACGTAAAAGAGATAAGAAGCTCACTGATGAATCAGAATGGCTTTATTACGCTGAATCAGCAAAGGAAAGGATTCTCAACAATGAGAATTTACAAGATGCTCTTGAACTGATAGATCACAGTTTAGATTTACAAGTCAATTCTACCAACCTTGAAATCAAGGGAGATTATTATATAAAAATTGGGGATTTGGATAACGCCTTCGAGCAATACCAAAAAGCCATTGAGCTTTGTGTCTTCAACATTAAAAACAAGCATCAATTAAAAAACCTTCAGACTAAAGCAATAAGTATTCGTCGTCTTTTAATATCAAAAAATGAGTACAACAAATAATTAAAGTTTATCTAGAAAAAACCTATAAACTACTGAACCTTACCACTTTCGTGGTAAGGTTCTTATACGATTTTCATCAGTAGTTTTGCCAGAATGAGGAAAAATTTCCGACTAAGTTGAAAAAATCTTCGTAAAAGACAATTAATCCTTCGAAGTATTACAAAGATATAGAACTATTAATAATTATCAACAGATCAAATGTTAATTAACAAATAAATCTTAAAAATAGTTCTGTTTTTACACTTATAAATTAATTCTGGTTATTTTTCAATGCTTCAATCAGTTTTGGAACTACCTCAAATGCATCTCCAACTACCCCATAATCAGCGGCCTTGAAGAAAGGAGCTTCAGGATCTTTGTTGATCGCTACAATAACTTTTGAAGAGTTCACACCTGCTAAATGTTGAATAGCACCTGAGATACCCACTGCAATATAGAGCTGTGGAGCTACCTTAATACCAGTCTGTCCAACATGCTCATGGTGCGGTCTCCAATCCATATCCGACACCGGCTTAGAACATGCTGTTGCTGCACCAAGCGTAGAAGCCAAATCTTCAATCATCTGCCAGTTTTCAGGACCTTTCATCCCTCTACCTGCAGAAACTACTAAATCAGCTTCTGGTAATAAAATATCACCTTCCTGCTTGTGTACTCCTACACGCTTCACTCCAAAATCTGCATCATCAAAAGCCACTGAAATTTCTTCCACTGTCGCTTCTGAGCCACTTTCTTCTAGAGGTACTACATTTTTTGTTACTGTAAGTACTTTCTTCCCTTCAGGCACTTCCACATAAGCAAACGCCTTTCCTGTGAACACTCCTCTTTTTACCACAAAACCATTTGAAGTATCTGGTAATTCCTGAACGTTGGCCACAACACTTGCTCCCATTTTTATGGCTACTCTTGCCGCTACTGCATCAACCAAAGAAGAACGTGACATAATCACAGTCTCAGTCCCAGCTTGGTTCGCCGCTTCTGCAATTAATTTGGCTGTCGCCGAAATTACACCATCATTCAATCTGTCATCAGAACAATGTAAAACCTTTGACGCTCCATATTTACCAACACTCGCTAATTCGGAAGCATCAATACTTCCCATAGCTACTGCTGTTACTTCTCCTAATTTTGATCCATATGCAACTGCTTCTAATGAAGATTTCTTGATGACTCCATTGTCGGCTTCTATAAATACTAATACTGACATGTCTTTTTGATTATTTTATGTGTTAAGTTGGGATAATAAATTAAAGAACGCGGGCTTCATTTTTCAGCAAACCTACAAGCTCGTCCATTTGACCAGCATCAACCATTTTACATTCCCCTTTTTCCTCAGGTAATTCAAATGTCTTGTAAGTTGTTACTCCATCAACGCCTACAGGTTCTACCACTTGAAGCGGCTTTTTTCTTGCCATCATGATACCTCTCATATTTGGAATTTTCCATTCGGCAATAGGTTCTTGACATCCAGCTACGAAAGGCATTGCTACCTCTACATCTTCATGTCCGCCTTCAATTTCTCTACTCAACTTGGCTGTAGATCCATCTACTTCCAATTTCATAGCAGGGGCAATAGAAGGCCATCCCATTAGCTCTCCTACTAGACCATGTACAAGACCTGAGTTGTAATCCGATGACTCACGTCCCATTAAAATCATATCGTAATTTTCAGATTTTGCATGTTCAACAATTTGTTGAGCTACAAATAAAGAATCTGTTGGTACCGCATTTACCCTTACAGCATTGTCTGCTCCAATGGCCAACGCTTTTCTGATCGAAGGTTCTGTATCAGCTTCTCCAACATTAAGAACAGTTACTGTTCCTCCAGTAGCTTCTTTGATCTCAACAGCTCTCGCCAATGCAAAATCATCATAAGGTCCGATGATAAATTGAACTCCGTTAGTGTCAAGCTTATTATCTGCAAACTTGATTTTAGTAGTGGTGTCAGGTACGTGACTAATGCAAACTAAAATTTTCATGTGTTGTGTTATTAATTGGTGATCACTTTCTATGGTAGAAAGCAATAATTATCTTAAATTTCTTTTATTGGTAGAGCTAAAATAGTATGCAAGCATAATAAATTGCAAGTTTTATTTAGAATAAATATAAAAGATTGTCATAAAAGTGGTTTCTCGGTATAGTATTAAACATTTTCAAAGACAAAAAATTATATTAACACCAATATCAGTATAAACATAGCACTATTTAATTTCTGTACGAGAAATTAAGAAGAATAACATTTACACTCAAAAAAAATTTTCAAAATGGGAATTGCAAAAAAAAGATTACAAACCGCGTTAGATGGGAATGTTGAAAAAATGTTGAACCAACAAGTTCAGCTTGAAGATCAATCTTCTCAATTTTATCTTTCCTTTGCCTCTTGGTGTGAACGTGAGGGGTACGTTAAGTCAGCAGAGTTTTTATACGATCATGCAGAAGAAGAACGTCAGCATATGTTGAAGTTTTTTAAATATATAAATGCTGTAGGAGGACATGCTTTAGCCGCAGAAATTACTACAGTACCACATGAATTTGAATCTCTTCGTCAGATTTTTGAAATGGTACTTGAGCATGAAGTAAAAGTTACTAAAGCAATTAATGAAATTGTTGATTGTTGTTTCCAAGCAAAGGACTTCTCTACATTCCAGTTTTTACAATGGTTTGTGGCAGAACAGCGTGAGGAAGAAGAAACTGCTCGTACTATTTTAGATGCTTTTGATCTAATAGGTGAAGATAGCCCTCAAGGTTTATGGTTAATTGACCAAGAGATTGGCCGTATTGGTCAGCAAGCAGAAGAAGATCCATCTGCAGAAGCGTAATATGCAAAAAATAGGTTGCAATCCATTTTATTATGGAAGCAACCTATTTTATTTTCTCTTTGAAGTGAAAGGTTTTAAACTTCTTCACTATGTATGACTCTGATACCGGAAACCTTCATATCAGTGATTGCATTTTGAACATCATTAGGTTTCAGGTTGACACCCTTTGTTGCATCTTCAATCAAGAATGTTTTAAAACCACAGGATATTGCATCCAATGCGGTAAACTTCACACAATAGTCAGTGGCTAGCCCTGTAATATAAACCTCAGTGACTCCTTTATTTTTCAGGTAATCATTTAAACCTGTATCTTTTCTTTTTCCGTTATCAAAAAAGGCACTATAGCTATCAATACTTATATCAGTACCCTTTTTATAAACAGCATCAATATTTGTAGTATCAAGAGAAGAAACAAATTCTGAGCCTTCTGAGTGTTGTACACAATGTATAGGCCACAAAATCTGTGGAAGTCCGTTTAAGTCGATGATTTGCCCCAATTCTTTGCCTTCATGATTGTCAGCAAAGCTCAAATGCTCCTGAGGATGCCAGTCTTTTGTGGCAACAACAAGGTCAAATTTAGATGATATTTTATTTATTGTTGGTATGATTTGATTTCCTTCGGGTACTTCTAAAGCCCCTCCTGCAACAAAATCATTTTGTACATCAACAATTAACAATGCACGCATACGTAAGTTTCAATATTTTATTTTTAAATAATAAGACAATTTACAATAACATTTAAAAAAATACATAAAGTTGCTATTAGAATAAATGTATCTATGTAACTTAACGTAATTGATTCTATTATACACCATTAATTTTTTCGAAAAATGGATAAAAAAAGTAAAGACTTTTTATATAAATATTTAAATAACCCATCACCAACTGGACATGAAGCCGAAGGGCAAAAAATCTGGCTGGATTATATAAAACCATTTGTAGACTCTTCATATGTTGATAATTACGGCACAGCGGTAGCAGTTGTCAACCCTGATGCTCCTTATAAAGTAGTGATCGAAGCACATGCTGATGAGATCAGCTGGTACGTCAACTACATCACGCCAGAAGGCTATATTTATGTGATCAGAAATGGTGGTTCAGATCATCAAATTGCCCCTTCAAAAAGGGTCTTATTACACGGTGAGAATGGAATCGTTGAAGGTGTTTTTGGATGGCCTGCTATCCACACACGTAAACCAGGAAAAGAGGCTGTACCTTCTTTAGACAATATTTTCATTGATGTTGGAGCAGCTTCAAAAGAAGAGGTAGAAGAAATGGGTATTGTAGTAGGAACTGTAATTACTTATGAAGATGAACTTCGTGAACTTAATAAAGGTAGATATTTTTCTGGTAGAGCTTTGGACAACAGAATTGGCGGTTTTATGATTGCTGAGGTGGCGAGAAGACTTAATGAAGAAAAACATGAAGTTCCTTTCGGTCTTTATGTTGTCAATGCTGTACAAGAAGAAGTAGGATTAAGAGGTGCTGAGATGATCACTCAAACCATTAAACCTAATGTTGCAATTGTGACGGATGTCTGCCATGATTCATCTGCGCCTATGTATAACAAGCAACAGGAAGGTGATACTAAAGGCGGAGACGGTCCTGTACTTACAGTAGCTCCAGCGGTTCAGAATAACCTTTTCAAGATGTTGGTTAACACTGCAAAGAAAAAAGAAATTCCATTCCAACGTGCTGCTTCATCAAGAGTTACAGGTACAGATACTGATGCTTTTGCTTATTCTAATGGCGGTGTTCCTTCAGCATTGATTTCATTACCTTTGAAATATATGCATACTACAGTAGAAACTGCACATGCAGATGACATCGAGAATACAATCAAGTTAATGACAGAATTCTTGAAACAATTGCCAAATGAGCATGATTTCAGATATATCAAATAAACTCACATTGCTATTTTAAGCACAAAAAAATCCTCTTAGTTACTGTTGTTAAACCAAGAGGATTTTTTATGTAAAAAGAAAAAGCTTATTGTTTTTTGCCACCTGATACTTTAGGAATTGACATTCCATGATTCTTTGAGACGATTACATTAATCTTATTCATTTTATTCTTTTTCAGTTTCGATGATTTCAAATCATCCTCGCTTCTCATATCTCCTTTTGTTGCTACTACATAGTAAGAGATCTCTTTAAGACCTTTAGTAAATTTCACTCTACCATTTTCATTCGTCTTTGTTTTGGCTTTGATTCCATTCACTTCATCAAAAGCATCATCTTCACTAGCGTAAAGTACTACGTCTGCTCCTTTTACAACATTTCCTTTTTCAGTTAAGACAGTCACTTGAAGACCAATTAAAGCGAAAGGGTTTTCTTCCTTTGAGGGTGCATTAAAGCTAGTAGTCGCAATTAATAAAATAACCCCAGATAAAAATGATAGTAAGTTCGTCGTTTTCATAAAAAGATAAATTAGAATTTAAAAATCATGCCCTAAAGTTACATAATACTTTGGGTTTGATTGTCTAAAACCATCTTCAATTCCCCATGCAACATCTAATTTTAGATAATATCCTAATAATGTTGTACGACCACCTACTCCATGTCCCATTAAGAATGGGTATCTAAAGTTTTTCACTGTAGCATCAAATGAACCTACAGGGCCTATTTCTTCAGTATTCAAACCATTATCTTCTTCAAATGGATTGACTCCGGTCCAAGCAGATCCAATATCAAAGAAAACAGTAAATTGTAAATCTCTCAATAATTTTGATTTAACTGGTCGCTTTGTCAGGAACTTCATCACTGGCATTCTCAATTCTGCATTGAAAACCATATAGTTCTCTCCTTCCCATTTGTTCCAATTAAAACCTCTTAGAGGAGTCGTAAATTTAGTAAACATCAAGTCCGTTAAATCTGGAATATCATTTACATTTTCGATCTGAACACCTCTAGGATCATTGTCCATACTACCAAAAGCCCAGTTTTCCATACCACCTAAACGGTAAGTTTTAGGACTTTGTCCAAAGAATGCCCCTGCCGAACCTCTCAGAGCTAAAGTCATAGATCTTAATACTTTCTGATAATGTCTTATATCAAAAGAGATATTTTGAAAGTTCAGTGAAATATCGTTGAGTCCTACATAATTCTCATATCTGATTTTTGCTCTTGTACCAATCAACATATTTTTCCCTCTCTCCAAACTGTTATCAAATACATATTCAACGTTAAAGCCAGTCCAATAACGGTTTACATCATCTACATTCAAACCAGGGTTGATGGACGTATCTGTAAAACGTGTGTTGGTTAAGAATGGTAAAACCTCAATTCTACTACGGATACTAACAGGAAGTGAAACTCCTACTTCATAATAGTTTTTACTATAACGATGGAAAAGCTGATCAACTTCTAACGACTGTCTTTCATATCTAACACTGTAATCCAAGCGGTGCTTCAAATAAAGGTATTCAGCAAAGAAGTTACCGTTGTTCAATGAGAAAGTACCAAATAGACCTGCATTGATCTTATGATTTTCCATGGCATCAGTCATCATTACTTCAAATTGCAAACCTGAACCCATTAATGGATCAAAACGCATGTTGGTATTAAAACCGTCTACAGAAAAACGAGTCTCATAATCTTTCGATTTGGAGAACATTGACTTTTTAGCTGATGCCTCTTGTTTTGCCTTCAATCTATTATTGTATTTACTCCAAAAGGCATCTCTTTTATTTTTACTATAAGAGAAGAACTTATAGTTATCAGTGTTGGCTTTATCTTCTTCCTCATTTTCCGTGTAAGTCGGTTTTTGAGGTAATTTTCCAATATCAGGTCCATTATTTCCTGATGCCCCATTAGTTGTCACAAAAGAATAATCTTCAAAATCTATTTCCTCATCAAACGGATCTTCTTTCTTCTCTGGTTTTAACTCTTCTATCTTAACAACTTCCGAAGGTTCTTCCACTTTCTTCACTGTGTCTTGAAGAGCAATGGCCTGTGTTTTATCTTCTACTTCAATAGTATCGCTCCAAACAATATCATCACCTTCATAAGCTGTATCAGCTGTGTCTGCCAATATTTTTCTAAGCTGTTCCTCTTCCTGCTTAGCTTGGAAAATAGAATCTTGAATTCTCTGTAGTTCTTTTTGTCTCTGCTGTTCTCTGAAAAGAGCCATTCTAGCCTCAGCCTCACGTTTACGTTTAGCTTGTAATTCTTTTTTCTTTTTAATTTCCCTCAATTCACGAAGATCCATAATTTGCTGTCTCTTCGTTTTAGGGGTGAAAATTGTATTACTCACGTCAACATTTCCTGTGTATATATGCTCTTTTTCGTTACTGTAAGCCACATAAGCAATGTCTCCTTGATATGTAGTATAATCTTTAATACTATACTTAAAATTGGAAACCTGTCTTGCTAAAGAATCTTTTATATCATATACAAAGAAATTCGTGATTCCTTTTCTATCACTCAAAAACAATAAATGTTCATCATCTAAGATTGACGGCTTGAAATCTTTCCCTAAGTTATTTGTGATTCTTTCTAATTTTTGAGGATTGGATTTTGAATAGACAAACAGATTAAAGGTACCATTAATATCTTCTAGATCGCCCGTTTTTGTTTTTGTAGAATCTACAGATCTGTTCGAACTAAAAACAATGTCAGAACCATTTGGCAAGTAGGATGGTGTAATATCATCAAAATAATCTTTTGTAATCTGTCTTGTTCTACGTCTTGCAATATTATGCTCATAAATATCAGTCTGTCCTCTTCTTTCAGCACTCATGGCTACTTTTTTGCCATTTGGAGAAACTGATATATCATTAATATGATCAAATTTAAATTCAATTTCCCTTTTTAAGTATCTGAAGAAAGTATTAAAGCCACCCTTCGACAGGTTGTAAATAAACATATAGTTTTGCCCTTTTTTCTGAGAAAAAATAATCAGTTCATCTTTACTAACCCAATCCACAAGAGGTACATCGTAATCGATCTGCTGATTGACTACTTTATAACCACTCTTAAATATTGTTCTGATTTTTTTCTTATTAAGGTCATATACATTAATCTTATACTTTCCTCTTTCATTTTCAGTATAAGCCAATCGAGTACCATCAGGGCTGATGTTTATCTTATTATATATTCTTGATTTTCTATTCCTATTAATAGACTCTTTTTCATTAATGTCTACATAGTTCTGCTCTAAAGATTCGTGTTCATCTAAATAGAATTTCTTCCAACCTTCTATAAATTCCTCATATGAAATTCCCAAAGTATTTTGAATAGCCACTTTTTCATCTCTTACAATCCTTGTAAGGTTAAGAATAGAAGCCATATTACTTTTACCATATTTCTCTACAAGATAGTTCCAGATAGACTGACCAACAATTTTTGCATTTTCGCCTTCTAAATATCGAATGTTAGGGAATTTTTTAGGATGTCTTGAGAAGAAATCTCTGACTTTATCATCCATATCTCTTGACCAACCCCTTGCTATATAATCTGAAGCCCCCACTATGAACCAATTGGGCAGATTCATTAAATAACTCGATTTGATCATATCTTTCAAAGAACCGCCATACATCATTTCAAAAATGAGTGCATCTGCAATACTCCTTTTGACATCTTCTTCAAAAAGATATTTTGCTCCACTAAAAGCTACTTCTACTTCTGAACGGATAAAACTTGTTTGACCAGTAATTGCATAGCCCTGTTGATTAATACCTATATTACTTTGACGAAGATCCTGTACAGAGTTGTATACTAAAATCTTTGTTTTATAATAAGGAGCGTAACCTACGGTCTCAGTAATATTTTGGTATTCCCTTTCAGCAATTTCACCTGCTATTTTGGCAATCGTAATACCATACCCATAATAATAGAGTTCGAAATGTTCAGTTTCAATGTAACTCCAATCAAAAATTTCATATTGGACTCTGTTTTTTCCAAATTTTTCTAATCGAAAGAAATGTTGTGCATTTACACTTCCAACTAAGAAGAACAATATGAATATTGAAATAAATAATTTGCAGTGTCGGTTCATATTATAAAGGTTGCCCATTTTAAAGAGCAGTCAGATATTTAAATAGATAGATAATGCTGCACACGATTTAAATTAATCCCGCACATCACAAAAAGAGTTAATAAATAATAGCTCACTCTCGGCTGTTCCGAAATTAAGATATTTTTTGAGATTGATTACAATTAATTTAATAAAAAAAATTGATGAATGTTTACTAAAAAATACAAAAGATCACCATTTTCTGCTTTTGATCATTTTTTATTGGTGACTTAAACCTAATATTTTTCTGATATTCTCAAATAATCTGTTTATTTTTGGCTTGAAAACGAAAAATTGGTAAAAGACAATAAAAAATACAGTCTTAATTAGATTATGGCAGAAGTAATCAGAATGCCTAAGATGTCAGATACGATGACAGAAGGCGTAATAGCATCTTGGTTAGTAAAAGTAGGCGATGAAATCGCTTCAGGCGATGTGATCGCAGAGGTTGAAACTGATAAAGCAACTATGGAGTTGGAAAACTATGAAGATGGTACTCTACTTTATATTGCAGTTCAAGAAAAAGAAGCAGTTCCTGTAGACGGAATTATTGCTATTGTTGGTGAAGAAGGAGAAGATTTCCAATCTCTTCTTGATGGTGGCAATGCTGCTCCTGCACCTGCTGCGGAAGCTCCAGCTCCTACTGAAGCACCAGCTGCAGCTCCTGCTCCTGCTGCAGAGGCAATTGATACTTCAGGTATTAATGCCGTTGTAGTTAAAATGCCAAAAATGTCTGATACCATGACTGACGGTACCATTTCACAATGGTTAATGAAAGTGGGTGACGACGTTGAAGCTGGCGATATCCTTGCTGAAGTACAAACAGACAAGGCTACAATGGAATTAGAATCTTACGATGAAGGTAAGTTATTATATGTAGCTGTTGAAGACGGCGGTTCTGTTCCTGTTGATGGTGTAATTGCTATCATCGGTGAAGAAGGAGCTGACTATGAAACTTTATTGAAAGCTGAAGAAGCTAATTCGGCAGCTCCGGCACCTGCTCCTGCGGCTGAAACAGCAGCTCCGGCTCCTGCAGCGGCACCTGCTCCTAAAGCGGCAGCTCCGGCTCCTAAAGCAGCTCCTGCAGCAACAACTCCTCAATCTCGTGATGCAGCTCCAGCTCCTGAGCATGATGGCAAAAGAGTTTTTGCTTCTCCATTAGCGAAGAAAATGGCAGAAGACAAAGGTTTCAACATCGCTATGATTCCTGGTTCTGGCGAGCACGGTAGAGTAATTAAGAGAGACGTTGAAGCTTACGTTCCTGCTCCAACAACTGCACCTGCAGCTCCTGCGGCAGTAGCAGCGCCAGTTGGTGTAGAAAGCTTTGATGATCAGCCAATGAACAGCATGCGTAAGGCTATCTCAAGAAACCTTACTGCTTCTCAATTTGGTGCTCCTCACTTCTACTTGACAATGGATATCGACATGGACAATGCTATGAAAGCTAGAAAGTCTATGAACGAGCTTCCTGACGTAAAAGTATCTTTCAACGATATCGTAGTGAAAGCTGTTGCAGCTTCATTGAAGCAACACCCTATGGTAAACTCTTTAGTTGAAGGTGATTCAATCAAAGTAGCTAGCCACGTAAACGTAGGTGTAGCAGTTGCAATTCCTGACGGTTTAGTAGTTCCAGTAATCAGAAATACTGACTTGATGTCATTATCTCAGATTTCTAGCACTGTGAAAGAAATGGCAGGTAAAGCAAAAGACAAGAAACTTTCTTTAGATGAAATGTCTGGTGCTACGTTCACTATCTCAAACTTAGGTATGTTTGGTATTGAGCAGTTCACTTCAATCATCAATGCTCCTGCTTCTTGTATCTTAGCAGTAGGTGGTATTAAGCAAGTTCCTGTAGTGAAAAACGGACAAGTAGTACCAGGTAACGTAATGAAAATTACACTTACTTGTGATCACAGATCTGTTGATGGTGCTATTGGTGCAGCCTTCTTACATACGTTGAAAGGTTTATTAGAAGATCCAGTTAGAATCTTAGTATAATTAAGATCTCAAAAATAAATTCAAAAGCGACTTTACTTCGGTAGAGTCGCTTTTTTTTATTGCTTCAAGTACAACTCTAAAAAATAATTGATAACTAATTTTGTCTTAGTACTTAAATACAAAAAAGCACAACATACTGGAACATGTTGTGCTTTTCTTGTGATTGGATTAATCGTCCTCTGTCGTTAGACAGCTTATCTTTAGTATTATTCGCAATTATATGAACGGAATGTGAACAAAAAAGTTACAGAAAAAATGATATTTATTTTATTTTTTACAAAAAAGATTAATTCTGTATAACAAATTGCAATAAAATCACCACTGTCCATTCTTAATTTCATCAATTGCAACCTCTAAAATCGTATCGATATTCTTTTGATAATCAGATGGTTTCTGAGTCACATAAATATCTGGTGGCACTCCTAATTCAAAATCCAAATCACCATCAACAGATCTTGTTTGTGTGACCGACATTCTATAATACCACCCATTAGGCAACTGCCCTCCTCTTGGAGCTCCAAGACCTCCGCCTGTTGGGACACCAATAATTTTTACATCTCTCAACTTCTGTACTGCTTTCATTGCTGTTGCAAAGTAAGAAGTGGCACTGTAGCAACTTCTATCGGTCAAGATGACGATCCTACCAGGATAATAAAGCCCTGAAGGAGATATATTTGCAGGAATCCACTCATCAAAGTCATCTTTTCCTGGACCTACTTTATTTCTACTGTAATAAAGTATTGTTTCACCAGCATCAGCAGGAATAAAACGTTCACATAATTGGAAAATATTGAGTGGTGAACCTCCTCCGTTACTTCTCACATCAATAATTAAACCTGCTGTTGAGGCTCCATATCTTGATATAACATAATCTATATCATAATTAGAGATCAATGAAACAAAACTGCTATACCTTACATATCCAATACCCCTTGGGTCATTTGGATTTCCATTCACATGCAAAGTATCAATTACTTTTTGGCCATTATCATCAATTCTATGAATAAAATCATGCTGCAGAGGGCCAGTGATTAAATACTGTTCACTCAAATAAGTACTTCTTACAATTCGTGTACTATAATTTGAGTCTGGAACTGCTAGTTCTGGATACCTTGAAACACTAAAAGGGGAATATAAATTCACATGTCCATCTTCCAGTATTTTCAGCATATCAAACATTAAACTAAAAAACTCCTCTTGTCGCATATCATCTTCCACCAATAAGCTGTACTCTTGATATACACTATCCCAGTTAATCTTTTTCAATTCAAAGTAAGAATATTGTTCATCTACTTTTTTCCACAGGTACTCAAATGATTCTCTATGGTTACTTCCTGGATCTTTTTCTATAAATAAGTTTTCACAGCCAAATAAAAAAACGGCTACAAAAACACTTAAGACTGCTGTTTTAAATTGATTTGTTCTCATTTTCTATTTCTTTCCTGTGACATTAAACATAAAGGCAAACCCTAATTGATGATAAGCACCCTGAGAGTTTCCACTACTTCCTTCATTTACCGCATAATATTTCCATTCATAGAAAAACCTGAAAGCATTTTTATTATGCAACCTGTAATACATATCCAATCTGGAATTCAGTTGCACTAGATTTCCTATTAAAGCAAAATGCTGTTCTCCTCCTCCAGAAATAAAATTTGCTCCTGTTGTAAAATCGCTGATTGTATTATAACTCGGTCTCATATAAGTACCCATTATTGGAATGGAAACCGTCCACAGAAAAGTCAAATCTCTATCCCTTTTTCTAAAAAACTTTCCCGTTTTGTTTATATGAACATCCCAACCTACTTGAGCACCTGGACCAATACCAGATATGTAATCAAAATTCAAAGCAGAATTGGTATAAGAAAAATTCCCTCTGAAGTTACCACTGAAATCAAATGCTCCACCCAATCTTAAAAAGGCATTAGGGGTACTTTTAAAAACAGGATTAATCGTCCATAAAGCATGAGCATGAGCTGGAACAGTATAGAAAATATTGCCTCCTGTATCTGTTGTTCCTGCTAGTTTGGTACTCATCAAACCTAAAGTGAAACTTCCATCGATAAGAAATTCAAACTTCTCATTTCGGGTGACAAAACCTCCACCGCCTCCAATTCCAGGACCTTCAAATAATAAAGGGGAAAAAGCGGCGTCTCTGGACTTTGAAGAGACATTAAGATTAGTGCCAAAGAAAATAAATTGTTCTCTATATTTTTGAGTATTACTTAATGTATCAGATTGACCATAAGCATTTGAAAATGTAAAATATGAGAGCAAAAAGATACTGAGTATTCGTAAGCTCCAAGTGGTACTCATTTTGATTGATTTAGATGAATATATAGAAAAAGCTCTTACTGATAAGATTTATTGCTTATGAAGTTAATGAACCTTTTTCATATTTAAAAAGGAAAATATTCATCATTTATACTTAATTTTATTTTGTAAAACATATAGTTTCTCCTTGAACAATCTACATTTCAAAGCATTCATTTTTTATGACGCCAATAAAATATTATAAGCTGCTGACAACCTTAACTATTATGCTTTTTTCGTCTGCTCTCTTTGGTCAAACTGGCAGGTACTGGAGTAATAGTTTCAATACTGATGCGAGTTTACTTTCAGGTGCTGTAGTTGGTGGCGGTAGTGGAATTGCAGCTATTTTTTATAATCCCTCTCAAATTGCAGATATTGATTACAAGAAATTTTCCATTTCAGCTAATATTTTCAGCACCTATATTTATAGGTATGATGATGCTCTTGGTGGAGGTCAGGATTATGCAGATTGGGATTTTAAAATACAACCAAGGTTTGTTGCCTTTTTACTTCGTCCTAAAAACTGGGAGAATACAAGTATTGAATTGGCCAGTTTTACAAGAGATAATGTATATTCTGAAATTAGAAATCGAGCTACTCAGCAAATCGATATCATAAAGTCACTGCCTGGAATGGAAGAATACATTGGTGATTTTTATTATAGAATGGAATATGAAGATTATTGGCTTGGTATAGGTCTGGCAAAAAAATATTCTGACAAATTCAGTTTTGGTATCAGTGCTTTTCATTCATACACCGTTATTAATTATGACTATAACATTGAAACCAAAGCATACAATATTGAGCAACCTGGAAATGGAATGACTGAGGATTTTTATATTGCTAGATTCAAAAATGTCCAAAACATAAAAGGGTATACATCAAGGTTTCTATTTAAACTAGGTTTTAAATATACTATCAATGACCTTCAACTGGGGCTCAATATCACAACTCCAACCCTAGCCTACGCCGGAACTTCAAAAGTATACAGAGAAGTGAGTGTTCAAAATATCAATAATGAACAAGGACAACCTCTTCCAAATATGTTAGCAACAGAACAGCAAGATGAATTAGTTACCCGGTTCAAAGAACCTCTCAGTATTTCCTTTGGTGCAACTTACTTCAGAAATAAAAACTCAATCTATTTTACGGCCGAATATTTTGCTCCGATAGAAAGGTATAACCTTATAACCGATATGCTTCCCGCTGCTTTTGTAACTAATAATGTCATTGGTTTTAAAACAGAAAATTGGCTGGATTATAAAGAACAGCATAGAGGAGTTACCAATGTGGCCATTGGTATGAGAGGAAGTCTCAATGAAAATATTGAATTAATTGGCGGTTTCAGAACAGATTTCACTTATACTCCTTATTCCGGAGGTGGAGATAATAAATATCCAGCCGAAATCACCACTTTTTCTCTTGATCAATACCACGTGACGGGTGGTGCTCAGTTTAAAATATTTAAAACAGACATTATCGCAGGTTTACAATATTCCTTTTCTAGAGGTAATAATTTAAAACAAGTTGCTAATTTTTCTGATCCTGTTGAATTTTCTTCTGAAGATCGCCTAGTTTTGCAAGGAGAAAGAGATTACTCCATGGGAATACGTCAAAACACCTTAAGCTTATTCCTTGGATTCACCTACAACATTGGACAGCCTTCAGAATGAAACTTATAAGTTGGATCAAAAATATCATTAGACCTCAGACATCTATACACTATTGGGAGAATCCAATTTCAACAGAAAATATAGAAGAGCGTTTTCATGAATTATATCACGCTTACTGTTCTTTACACGGTACAATAGATTTACCCAAAGTACAACAGAAGATCACAACAATAGAAGGAAATTATGCTGTGGATGGTCATAATACTTGGGCGAAAGACAGTATATATTCTGGAAATTTAAATTTATCACCAACCAAAGACGGTAAGTGGTTTTCAAAATGGGACCTTGGTATAAGTAGTCAGATACAATCAGGCAATGGTTTTTTACATCACAATTTCCTCAACATTCATTTCAGCTATAAAGATCAAGACAATCAATATAGCGGAGAAGTTATTTACTGTTTTGTGGATGAAAGTACTGCTATTGGCTTTTGGATAGAAGAGGGTATATTTGAAGTAGGTTATGAAGCGTTACAATTGAAAAATAAAGGTTTTTAGAAAATGAAAAGTAAAGAAATATATCAAAAGTTATTAGCTCAAAAAGGAAGGAGTACAAATTACGCCAAATTCAACCAATTATCTGAATATCAGAAAAAGTGCCTTTATAATTCCAATTACTGGAGAGTACAAACAGGTGAAGAGCCTATTCCTGTTCCAGAAACTAATACTTCTTATTGGGAAGATATTGAGAAAAATTTGGAAAAATGTCTCGATGAAGACTAATTTAAGGGAAACAAATAAAAAAGTGCACGGAATTGTTCTATCATTATGAGTATTGAACCAAACGACATCATCAATAGCAATATCAAGAAAAAGATTTTTGGAGGATATGACACTAAAGATGTAAGTCGAATTTTACATAAAGTGGCCAAGGAAGTAGAGGATCTGAAATCTCAGAATGATGTAATGCTTCAACAACTGGAAGAAAATAAAAAGAGACTTCGAAAATTTGAAGAGCTGGAAAACAAAATGATCGATAGCATTAATAATGCTGAGAATGCGCGTAAGAAAGCAATTGATGATACGAAATCTCAAACAAATGCTATGCTTGCTACTGCTCAGCAACGTGCACAGCTTATTATCCAAGAAGCGGAAGATAGAGCACAAAAAGCCATGGAGGAAGTGCAAAAAAGGTATCAGCATGAAATGGATACCCTTCGTAAGAACACGAAAATGATTAAGAGAGATTATCAGGCAATAGACAACTATTCTGATAAACTTTTAGAGGCATTGAGTGAAATGGCTGAAAAAACGCTTGGTGAAGCAAGAAGATTAAAAGCTATCAAGAAATTAGCGTACAGTGATCAAGAAGCCATTAAAGTGCAAAAAGAGCATTCTAAAAAAATGCAGAATAATGTTGCTGTAGACAATTCTTTAGATACTAACTTTTTTGAAGATCTAAATCTCGATTAATCCATAATGAAACATACTATCGCACTTGAAGGCCTTGAATTCTTTGCTTATCATGGCTTTTTTGAAGAAGAGCAAAAAATTGGCAATAAATATGGTGTAGATCTGTTTGTGGATACAAATTTTGATGATGCAGCACAAACAGATAATCTTGAAGGTACAATAAATTACATGGATCTTTATGAGATTGTGAAAGAAGAAATGAGTGTTTCAAGCAAGCTTTTGGAGCATTTGGGGCAAAAAATTGTAGACAAAATCTATCAAAAATGGCCTAAAACAGCTTTTCAAGTAACCATTAAAATCAAAAAGTATAATCCACCGATTGGGGGAATTTGCTATGCATCAAGCATTAGTATCACTCAATAGATACTTTTGTGCCAACCCTTCTATCATTTGAATAAAACCTGGCAAGCTTGGAAGAAGTTCTGCATTTTCTGTCAGTTCATAATCCATCCCGATCACCTGTCTACCTGTTAGAAGAATTTTAGTATCAGGAAACTCTTTACCTAATTGTAAAATATAATCCTGAAGATTTCCAATTTTCAAAAGTGAAGTAGAAACCGTCAACATGTATTCGCTAGGAGTCGTTTTGTAAACTTCTTTCAATTCCTGCATAGGTAGTGACTGCCCTAGATAGGTTACTTTAAAACCTCTTGATTTAATAATATAAGAAGCAAAAAGTAATGTAATTTCATGCAACTCACCTTCAGGTAAAAAGAGTGTGAATCTAGGCTTATCTTTATCATCCCTCAACACAATTGCATCCAAGGCCACAATAATTTTTTGGCGAACCAAATGAGAGATAAAATG
Source organism: Flammeovirga sp. SJP92 (assembly GCF_001583495.1). Lineage (GTDB taxonomy): Bacteria > Bacteroidota > Bacteroidia > Cytophagales > Flammeovirgaceae > Flammeovirga. The sequence goes on from NZ_LQAQ01000061.1 coordinate 649,705, forward strand.
TTCTTGTGCTGGTGAAATTGCACCAATCTGCCATAAAAAACCAATCCTTGTCAAAAATGGAAGAATGATGTTGATCATACTTTCCTCAAAACTATATTTCAATATGGATGAAGAGATGATTTTCTCAAATTGAAATTCATCGAAATTAAGCATTGAAGTTGTCAGCTGTGTGATTTGATCTGAATAATTATCACTCGTATTCAACACATTAAAAACTTCTTCGCGTATTTGCTCCTGTGTCAATTTCGCAATTTTAGAAATCTTAATACCATGTGAATTCAGCAGTGATACATTCAGCATCAATTTCAGGTCATCATCATTGTAGTAACGAATGTTGGTATCCGATCTTTTTGGAATTATAATTTTATAGCGTTGTTCCCAAATTCTTAAAGTGTGTGCCTTTATTCCAGTAAGGTGTTCTAAATCTTTTATCGTATAAGTACTCATAATTACTCTACAAATTCTAAATTAGTACTCCAATAACATTTTGTCATTAAAATTGTTTCAACTTTTGGAAGATCATTTCAGTGAAAAAGCTGCTTTTCACTATTATAATATTGATAAGCATGAAGGAAAGTTACTTGTCTGCCTCCACGGATTTGGTCAGCGTGCAGAAATATTCAAAATTCTAGCCAACAAACTGCCACAATATGCCGTTTTGAGTATTGATTTACCCTATCATGGAAGTGACAATTCCAACAAAGATATAAACCACCTTTGGGAGGATCTCAAGACTTACTTAGAAAAGAAAGTATTTCAAGAAATAAACCTCATTGGATACTCAATTGGTTCCAGACTGGCTGTTTATTTCTACCAGAAAGCCCCGCATTTATTTCAAGAAGTTTACTTAATAGCCCCTGATGGAATTGCTAAAAATCTATTATTTCCAGTAGTTACTCACACTTTTGTTGCTCCAATATTTAAGTTTGTAATGGAAAATCAAAAAGTTATTCACAAAGCATTATCCTATTTAAGAAATTTAAACCTCATCACAAAGAATCAATTCCATTTTGCCTCAAAAAGCTTAAGTTCTCCACAAGAGAGCCGAAAAGTTGCCAACACTTGGATTTCATTAAGAGACACTCAATTGAAAAACAAAAAGTTGCTCACAATTGTATCTTCCAACAATACGAAACTGTTTTTGTTAGCCGGTAATCATGATAAAATCATTACTGTAAGAAAAGTCAACAAAGTAGCAAGAGAACTTCCACCGCATCAAACCATATATTTTGATGCCAATCATTACCAAGTACTTATTGAAAGTATTCAATGGATTTCAGACAAAAAGACCTCACAGAATTAATACTCTATGAGGTCTTTTCAATTGATAAAGAATAATTATTCCGCTGAAGGAGCTTCAATTAATCCTTTACGTTCTAATAATTTAAACATAAATCCTTTGGCAACCTCAGTTGGGAAGATTGAGAAAGGTAAGTATAAAGGCATACCCAAACGTTTTGCAAAGAAACGTTGTACTTTGTTTGCCTCAATATTATCATTACCCAACATCAAAACAAAAGCTTCATCAGTCACTTTCACACTCTTCACCATTTCCCATTTTACTGGCATACCTTCTTTAGCATTACGCTTCATCATAATGAAACGGCTGTCAATTTCATAAGATAACTTCTCAAAGAACATTTTACTTTGCTCCATCTGAGTAGCTCCCATAAACTGAGCCCACCAGAATAAGATATATAAAACAGAGATGAATACAGATAAGCCTACCATCCACCAAACAGATGATGGCCAGATCAATGATGGAATAACGATGATAGCCACTGGGATGATCCAAAACCACCATAATTCTTTCATCACTCCCATTAGGCCCAACTTAACATAAGTACTCGATTCTAGTTGGTATTTTTTTGTCTTAATTGTCATAATATGCTTTATTTTACAGCTTTAAGGCTGATATCTTTACTTAAACTTGAGTGTGTCAACGCTCCTAACGATATAAAGTCAACACCTGTAGCTGCAATTTCAGCTACTTTTTCTTCAGTAACACCTCCTGATGCTTCAGTATCTGATTTTCCATTGATAATACCCACGGCTTCCTTCATTGTTGGAATATCCATATTATCCAGCATAATCACATCCACATCCGCTTCTACAGCTTGGCGTACTTCATCAAGATTACGAGTTTCAACCTCTATTCTTAAATCTTTGTTATTCGCCTTTAAGTATGCTTTTGTTTCACTTACTGCTTTGGCAATGCTTCCTGCATAATCAATATGATTGTCTTTCAGCATTACCATGTCATACAAACCAAATCTATGATTTTGTCCTCCGCCAATAAACACTGCCCACTTTTCCATTAATCTGAAATTTGGAGTAGTCTTTCTTGTATCAAGAATTTTAGTGGAAGAGTCCTTTATTAAGTTCACAACTCTCTGAGCATGTGTAGCGATACCACTCATGCGTTGTGCACAGTTTAAGGCTAAACGCTCACCCATTAAGATGGCACGAGCATTACCTTTTATTTTCATTACAATATCACCTTTGCTCAGTAGGTCTCCCTCCTCAACAAAAGTTTCAATTTCCATTGTGGGATCTAAATGAAGAAAAATTCGCTTAGAAATTTCTATTCCCGCAATTACGCCGTTGTCCTTAAAGATCATTTGCGCAGACTCTACGGCATCTGCCGGCACTGCTGAAAGCGTGGAGTGATCTCCGTCTCCTATATCCTCATTTAATGCCGCTGTTATAAAGGCATTAATGGCTTCTTCTGTTAAATATTTCGGTTTCACGGACACAAAAGTAATCAATTGAATTTATTGTTCAACGATATAATTCACCTTACAAAAGAAAAATAGGATTTCTTTGAAGCACTTGATCGTTTATTAGTTTAGAACAATAAAAAAAGCCATGCATTGCATCGCTTCGTAATTAAAAAAGGGCCGGTTGGAATTCTTCCTTTTATAACAAGATTAGGCTTCCTGAACTATGTCGACCTTCCACTGTTAACATTCTAAGAATGACTTTACCGAAGTAAAGTTGAGGCCTGCTCTTCAAAAATCAGTACACCTTATATGAGTTCACGTTGAAAAATCCAATATGTGACCGACCCGATACAAATGTCATAAATTATAGGATAATTCACAACATAAATTCTATTATTAACAGTCATAATAAAGAGATATCAGACAACAATTGGCATTACTATTCTAAATGTTGTACCTACACCTGGAACTGATTCTAAAATATAGATTCTACCTCCATGATACTCTTCTATGATTCTCTTCACGAGCGTCAGACCTAATCCCCACCCTCTCTTCTTGGTAGTATAACCAGGATTGAACACTTTACTTATTTTATTTTTCGGTATTCCTTTCCCTGTATCTTTCACATCAATCTCTACAGCTGTTTTATGCTGAGTAAGTCGAATAATAACATTCAGTTCACCTACACCATTCATAGCATCTACAGCATTTCTGCAAAGGTTCTCAATCACCCATTCAAATAATGGGAGACTGACATTGATCTCTACAGGACTGTCAATCTCATAATGCACATCTAGCTTCACCTTGCTGGAGATTCTTTTGGACATATATTCCAAAGCACCTCTCACAGAGGGTTCTAAATTGACAGGTTTCAATACAGGTTCAGAGCCAATATTAGAAAAACGCTGTGTAATCATTTCCAAGCGAGTTACATCTTTCTGTAACTCTTCAATGATAGACTGATCAAAATCCTCATCGGTCTTGAAATACTCTATCCATGCAACCAAAGATGAAATAGGTGTCCCCAACTGATGCGCCGTTTCTTTAGCCAACCCTGCCCAAACTTGGTTTTGTTCTGCTCTTCTTGAAGTAGAGAATACCAAATAAGCTGTTAAAGCAAGAATACCTAAAACTGAAAGCTGAATAATAGGAGCAAATCGTAAATTACTGACCAAGTTTGAATCTGCATAAAAGATATATTGGATCTCCCCATTAGAAAAATCGATTCGAATCGGCTCATAATCTTGCTTCATATCCTCGATTTTCTGCATTAGAAAATCTTGTTGTTCTGCAACATTAATACCTTTAGGAATAGTAATGTTTTTTGAAGAAATTGGTATACCATTCTCATCTGCAAGTATAACAGGAATCAGATCGTTTCCTTTGATCACTTCCATTAATAAAAAGGTCACATCAGCATTATCTTCTGCCCCCATTGAAGCTAACTTTGCCTGAACCTTAGCAAAAAAATCTATTTGATCATATTCTCTCAATCTTAATTCATCTACTAACAGCTCCGTATACACCAAAGAGGTCAGCCCTATAATCAGACCAATGGAAATGACTAATACTTTTAATGTTACTCTATTTGAATAAATCTGTGCTTTCACTCTTTGGTTGAATTAGGTTTAAACTATTGTAAAATAATAGATTGAACGACGCTTGTTTGACTAGGATAATATTCTAAATACAATCGTTGAGAGGAGGGATAATCTGTTGTTGCTTTTTCTGAAAGTACTTCAATTACATTTTGAGGATTAGGTGTTAAAAGCTCTCCTAATGCAATTTCAGAATATATTTCCTTGTAAGGTTTTTGATCAAAATAAGTATAACCATCAGATTGTCTCGATTTCCCAATCACACCTACAATTACTTTTACTTTTTTATCAGTATTAGGATTGTCAAAAAATAAGGCTGCCAACTCTCCCTTCAGTTTTCCTGCTTTCACGTCATTTGAAATTGAATCATAAAGTTGAGTAAAAGATTTACTATCCAGTTTACCATTATATTCCAAACCCGACAAAACCCATCCTTCATTCTTCTTTTCCTGTACTTTAATATCTACAAACCAACCTGATTGTATTCCGACTATCCCCAAAGAGATAAATATAAAAAGTATTACAATCCATATCTTGGTATTTCCCATAAAACTAAATCTTCAATAAGTGATAAAAAACAAATTTCGTAAAACAAAGAAGAACTCTAAAAGTGTTATTATAGTTCAAAATTTGCACTTTTTTTTGGTTTAAATATTACATTGATTTCACTAATCAAGCTAAACCTTTTTTTTCTTTTTTCTCAATATGGCCACGGTCATTCTTGAAATACAAACCAAATCGCCTTCTTCATCTTTTATATCGATTTCCCAGACGTGAGAATTCTTTCCAAGGTGCAATGGTTTTGCCGTTCCTACAACATGACCACTTCTTGTACTTTTTATATGATTGGCATTGATTTCTTGACCAACAGGTACAAATTCGGTATCATCTATATGAGTTAGAGCTCCAACACTACCAAGTGTTTCTGCTAACACTAAAGACGCACCTCCATGTAATAATCCCATTGGCTGCTTGGTTCTTTGGTCAACAGGCATTTTAGCACTGATTAATCCATTTTCTACTTGAATAAATTCAATATCAAGGTGACCAAGCATGTTGTCTCTCAAGTTATTAAGATTTTTTATTGTAAATTTACTGTTAAACATACATGAAGGTTAATTTTTTTTTATACTTAACTAACATTTTTTACGTAAAATAAGAAAGAGGTCCTTTCTTTGAAGGGACAATTTAAAAATATGTTTTACCATTAAATCATTAATCAGATGATTTTATTAGAAAAATCTAAATTAAGTTATGAATGCAAAACACATCTATATTATCAGGCATGGCGAGACTGATTTTAACAAAAAGGGATATGTACAAGGAAGTAGTATAGATTCCAATCTAAATGAATTAGGAACGCTTCAATCAGAAGCTTTTTTTAAGAAATACAACCACGTTGCCTTTGATAAGATTTATACTTCTAATTTAAAAAGAACGCATCAAACAGTTTTACCTTTTAGTACTACTGGAATTCCGGTAGAATCTCACCAAGGTCTGAATGAAATCAGCTGGGGAGAAAAAGAAGGCCGTAAACTGACAGAACAAGATGATAAGAACCACATGAAGCTATTATATGAATGGCAAAGTGGCAATTATGATTACAAACTAGAAGATGCTGAATCACCTAATGATGTTGTGAAACGTCAAAAGGAAGTAATGGAGCAAATTTTATCAAAAACGGATGAAAAAAATGTTCTTATCTGTACGCATGGACGTGCAATGAAAATATTGGTTTCTCACTTAATGGACGAGCCTTTAAGTAAAATGGATCAATACGAACATTCAAATCTTGCGTTGTATCATTTAGTTTATAAAAATGGCCTTTTTAGAATAGTTCAGGCCAATGACATCAGACATTTAGAAAAAATCCAAACAAAAATTCATGTTAGCTAATTCTTATTTCTCTACTTCTGCATTTAACCTTTCTATTAATGCAGGCAAATCAGACATATCCTGAATAACATTTTCAACACCTAATGTTTTCAGGGTATGCTCATGATCACTTTTCAAATGAGATGCCCCAATAAAACCAATAACATACATACCTGCTGCTAACCCTGACTTCACTCCACTCACACTGTCTTCAATCACAACCACTTTACTTGGATCTACACCCAAATCTTTTGCCGCATGTAAATACACATCAGGAGCTGGCTTAGGATTAACGACACTTTCTACCCCTGAATAAACTCTATCCTCAAATTGCTCTCTCAATCCTGTAAAATCTACAGCATGGTTAATCTGTTCTTTATAGCTATTGGAAATAATTGCTTTAGGCAGGTCGATAGCCTCATAGGCGTCCTTTGTTCCATGTATTGGCTTATCTTCTGTTTTAGCCGCTTCTTTATATTGATCTGTTATTTGAGTAATAAAATCATTTGGGAGACTAAAACCATGCTCTTTCGAAAGTTTAGTCATAATTCCGCTGAACGTTTGCCCTGCAAAACTGTTTAGATATTCTTCTACAGTTATCGGAACTCCAAATGAATTAATATATTTTACCATTACTCTTGCGGCTACAATCTCACTATCTATGATTACGCCATCACAATCAGAAAATAAATATTCAAATCTCATTAGTTTAATCTTTTTTCTCTTAAAGGTGCAAATGTAACATATAAAAAGGCCAATAGACAAAAGATTCCAGACAAGATAAACGACCATCCTATTTGTGAAATTTCATTTGCGTAAATATATCCCGAACCTAATGCTCCTAACCCTATTCCTATTTCTAAGGCAATGTACATTGTTGCAATTGCTCTTCCTCTATGCATCGGGTTACTTCTATCAATAGTCCAAGCATATAATGTTGGTGAATTTGTTCCAATTCCTAATCCAAGTACAATAGCTCCTAAATACAATTCCAACTCAGAAGACACAAAACCAATCCATAGTAATGAAATCATAAGCATCAATGTAGAGAACTTCAATACAGGCAATCGGCCATAACGATCTGAAAGCCTTCCTGCGAAAACCCTCACTAACATGGATGCTCCCGTAAAAAACATAAAGAACATTCCTTTATTTTCTATTCCTAATGATTTGCTGTAATCAGGAATCAGTGTTAAAATGACTCCATAAGAAGTTGTACATAAAAGCATTACAATAGATGGGGATAATGCATTTTTATCTAAAATCTCATTCCTCTTAATATTAAAATGCTCTAACCTTAATTTCTCTGGATTCTCAAGTGTTTCTTTCAACCCTGAAAGAATCAAAATAGATAATAAAGAAATACCTGAGGCACAATAGAACATGGTATTAAGGTCTGTTTCTAATGCCAGCCAGCTCCCTACAATAGGCCCCAAGCCTATACCGGTACTTGAACAAAACCCTAATATGCCTAATGCCTCTCCTCTTCTTTCAAAAGGAACAATATCTGCTAAATAAGCAGAAGTACCTGTTGGCTTAAACCCTGTACTGAAGCCATGAAAAAAACGAATCAAAAGAAATGCTGCTACACTACCAATGAGCGGATAAAATAAAGTACAGACACAGCTCACTACAACACCCACTACCATCACAGGTACTCGTCCCACACGGTCTGTTAACTTTCCACTGAACGGACGAGATAATCCCGCTGATAATGTAAAAATTGAAATGATATAACCTTTATATTCCTCCCCTCCCAATGATGTCAAATAATCAGGAAGCTCAGGAATAATCATATTGAAACTGGTAAAAAAGAGTAGAGAACTACTACAAAGCAACCAGAAATTAAGAGTATATATTTTAGGGTTTTGAGTATTTTGTTCCATAAAAGTTTGTCATTAAAAAAGGGTACATTCTATTATTTAAAAGAATGTACCCAAACTATTTTTTGTTTGTTTCTTAAGCGAAAGCTTTGTTTAGTATTCCTGCTAAACGAATGCCCGCTATCTTGATACGTTCTTCTAATACTCCGTAATGATCATAGAGATATCTATAACCTAGTTTTCCATCGCCAATATTAGAGTAATATTTATTTGCCAACTCAGATGATTCATTCATCATTTCTATCGTTGATGCACTTTGTAATCTTTTCACTTCATCCTCTGTTGTTCTGTCAACATACAACGCAACTTCTGTATATGATAATTCTTTTGACTTCAACATTTCAGAATCCCAAACTTTATGTATGTTAGAAGGTTTTCCAAACCATGTAACTTTTACCTTGTTACCTCCTAAATCTGACTTACGTCCTACATGAAAAGGTTGATGTAAATCTCCAATCAAATGAGTTAAAACTTTTATTGCCATTCCCTTTTTCTTTTTAGAAGCATTTTCGTCTTCTAAAATAGCAATCATCTCGTCAACTGCTTTAACAATATCACCTTTTGGGCTTCTTTCAATAGTTTCAAAAGTTTCACCTTCATCTATATTGATATAATGCCAAGAGTACATAAAGCTATATTTTTTATCAGATTTGATATCATCCATCCAAGTAGAAACCATTGGAAGATAAGATGAATCTCCTAAAATATTTTCCAGCTCCTTTTTCGCTTTCTTTGATAGATGATTCTCTGCAACTTGAGCTACAGCTCTATGACCTGTTTGTCCCCAAGCCCATACTTCAGAAACATTTATTAAAAAAAAGAAGATTAACGGTAAAAAGGTTAAAGTGTAATGATTTCGACGCATTTGATATGATTGGTTAAATTTTTGTTCTAATTGGAACGCAAGATAAAGGGTACATCATATCAAACAAAGTGTTTTAATTGATGTTCATATTTTATCATTTAAATTGACAAATATTTAATGTCAATTGTCTAAACCATAAGAACATTTAATAATAACTCTATCATTTTTTATTATGAAAAGAATTTTAACTCTAATCATTGGTCTATTACTCATTGGAGCTACTGCTCAAGCACAAGACGGATTATTCAGCCTAGGTGTTAAAGGTGGTATCGGTGCATCATCTTATAACTTAGAAGGTGCTCCTTCAGGATGGTCAACAGAAGGAACTGCTTCATGGCATGTAGGTGGTATGTTTAGAACAAACATTCCTGTTTTACCGATCTATGCTCAAATCGAAGCTTTATATTCTAGAGTAGGTGGTACAATCAACATCCAAGGTCAAACTTCGGAAAGTGAGTATATTAACAGATTCGATGTACCTATCGTTGTTGGTTTGAAATTCGGTTTATTAGGTATCAGTGGCCGTGCATTTGGTGGAGCTGTAGCACAGTCTAATTTCCCTGAAAACACAGATGGTTTAGATACTAAAAACTTTACTTGGGGATGGCAAGCAGGTATTGGCGCAGACATCAAAAAGTTAACAGTAGATCTTAAATATGAGTCTGGATCAAATTTAATTGAAGAGCAAGCAGGTGTTCCTTCAATCAAATCTACACAGTGGATCTTAAGTGTTGGTTACTTCTTCGGTGGATAATCCAACTACTTTTCATATAAAAAGTAAAGGCTATCGTTATTGATAGCCTTTATTTTTTGCTTCTTTTTTCTTTATCTTCTGCTCTTATATTGTGGACAGTTAACATTAAAAATATGATAATTGATCGTAAACCCTAGAAAATAATAATTATCTCTCCAAGTTGAAATCACTGTCTGCTCTCTTCCTGGAGCAGTTTCATCACCTCTGAATATTGAATCAGTATTATCATTCCATAATGGTTTCACAATACTAAACTCCATCCCAAAATCAAGGCTATGAGAAATTCTTTTCTTAAAGCCTACTCCCAAAGGAAGGGTTACTGAATAATAGATATTATCTGCCCTTGTAGTAGTTGTCTTCAAAATTGGAAATACTCCTGCACCTAATTGCATAAAAAAGTAAGGTGTGAAATTATCAATTTTCCTTTTATGTTCTCTAAACTTCAGAAAATTGTATTCAAAGCCTGTTGCGACATTGATCATCACATTCTCAAAACTAGCATCCCTTCCTTGATGAAATGGCTTATCATAGTTAGAATCATTTCCTGTATACCAGCCTAAATCTAAACTCGTTCTCCACAAAAAGTGGTTCTTGACTTTATATTTAGCGGAAAATTTACCTCCTATTCTATAATCTGCAGGATGAGGTATTGGAGACACGTCTCCAGAATAAAAAGCTGTTCCAACACCACCACTTAAAACCCAATATTGAGCATTTGCTTCATGATTATTCAAGAAAGTGATAGTTATTAAGAAGCATGAGATCAAAAAACATTTAAATTCCTTATTCATACTTTGTTAATTGTTAATTTAGAAAATCAAGCATAAGATTAGGTTTATAAAAAAAGTCCGTTCAGTTTCCTGACGGACTTTCAATTTATTTATTTTTTCTTTAACGGAACTTAGGCATCTTGATAGACCCTCCGATAATATAATTCAACTGAAAGCCTAGTGTTAAAAAGGCATCATTAACCTTCGATTGACTAGGGTTAGAATTAATTTCACGATCGATACCATCAATCTTATCTGATCCAGTGTAATTTGCTGTTGCTTCAAATGCAATATCCAAATGAGACGTCAGCTTATAGCGAACTCCCAAGGCTACAGGAATCACATAAGCGGTAGAATTGACCGTTTGAGTACCTGTAATGATTGTACCTTGGTAATCAGCTGCAGGGTTCTGGCTTACTTTAGCAGTTGAAAACAAGAAACCTATACCAAGACCTAAATAAGGAATTGGAATTTTTGGTCTTCTATAAAATACTCCTGAGTTAGGAAATAAATCCACAATACCCATTGCGTTTAACTGAACGGCATAAGTTGAAAACTCAAGCCCTCTATCAGCATTAAGTCCAGCATCCTTATCACTACCAGAAAATATATTATTATTTAATGATAATCGAGCTGTAACTCTAGGCATCATTCTTTTTTGAATAAAGCCTCCAAACTGGAATTTTGTATGCCCCCAATCTATACTACCCGCCTGATTAACAGGAGATAAATCACCCATAAAATTTGCAGTAGTGATCATACCACCGAAACTTACGTATCTCTTTTTTGTTGTAAATCTAGCTCTACCTTTAATTCCCTGAGCACTACACTCTGAATAAGCAAAGCAAAGAAGCATCAAAAATAAAACAGCTTGAAGTGAAGTTTTTAATTTCATTCTAAAAAATATTTTTACGACTCAGGTGGAGTACTTTTTCAATTTAAGTTGTTGAAATACTCTTCAACCTTATTAGTTATTACATGTTTTATGCCAAACAGTTAGTTCACACTAATTAAAGAAGAGTAATTTGTCTGGATTAATGTATAAAAACGTTAGGCATAGTAGTTTACACAATAGCAAATATACGGCTTTGTGTCAATTATTAAATTATTTCAAGCGCTTTTTTTTAAGGCTTTTTTAACTCCTTTAACGCTCAGCCAAAACCTTTTTCATACCCTCATTAAACGAAATTGGTTGATAATTTAGTATATCATAGGCCTTTTTATTGGTAAAACCAGTCTTCAACGGACGCCTTCCATGCTCTATAAAAGTAGAGGCATTTACAGGGGAAATATTTGAAATTGAGAGATTTAAATACGTAGCAACTTTAAGTGATATTTCATAAGGAGAAAGATAATCTCTCCCTGAAATATGAAAGATTCCTACCTCTTTCTTATCAGCTATTAGAACACATCCTTTGGCCAAATCTCCAGCGTAAGTTGGTGTTCTGAATTGATCATTCACCACTTTAATTGACTCTCCATTCATCAATTTATTTTTTACCCAAAGCATGATATTTGATCTGCTCATATCTTTTACTTGTCCATAAACTAAACAAGTTCTTACAATAGCTACTTTTACCTCTTTCTCTTTTAACAATAAATCTTCAGACATCATCTTCGTTTTCCCATAGAAGTTGGGTGGATTTCGATGATCGTCTTCCTCATACATTCCTTTCTCTCCATCAAAAACAAAATCTGTGGACAAATAAATAAAATGTTCTAGATCATTTTCCTTCCCCAACTCAAGTAACATTGCTGTTGCCGTTACATTTTGACGGATAGCCTCATCATGGTCATCTTCACAGTGCTCTACCTTTGAAATTGCGGCACAATGAAAAACAATTGAAGGTTTTACCACTTGAAAAACTTCTTTTACCTGCTGACTATCAGTTACATCCATAGTATGATATTGATAACCTTCACCTTTAAAACGGTCCTCTCCTCTTCCCGTAGCAACAACATTGTAAGATTTATGCTGTGTTAAAATTTCAGTCAGATGCTGGCCAAGTAACCCGTTTGCTCCAGTTATCAAAACTGTTTTTCTCATTTTTGTATAAATTTTAGTTGAATTTGCACTAATTACGTAAACTAATTTGAAAGAATGAATGTTATTAGAGAGGCAATTAGTTAATTAATAATAGGATTACTATTTTTGTGTATCAAATCTTTTTACTTTCATATGATTAAGTTTTCAACACAAAGTGATACTGAAGTTCAAGAGCTGGAGGAAACCCTAGTTGATTCTGAACTTAACAGAGAATTAGTCGTTTTTAACGACGATGTAAATACATTTGATACTGTAATTGATGCTTTGATTCAAGTTTGCAAACATACATCGCATCAAGCAGAACAGTGTACTTGGATTATACATTACAATGGAAAGTGTGCCGTAAAAAGTGGTACTTTCGAAGAACTAACACCTATGCGAACTGCATTGTGTGACAGAGGAATTTCTTGCGAAATTTTATAAATTTTACATTTCAATATTGATAGCTGTGTCTAACTTACCTTCAAAATCTTTAGAAAAAGCCGTTGAAGAAATTTCTAAACTACCAGGCATTGGGAAAAAGACGGCTTTAAGAATGGCGCTTTTTATACTTAAAGAAGATGAGCTGTTCGCTAAAGACCTAGCAACTTCCATAGCATCATTGAAATTGAATGTAAAGTATTGCAAAAAATGCCATAATATTTCTGATGATGAGCTTTGTAGTATCTGTGCCAACCCCTCAAGAGATTTTTCTACGTTATGTATTGTAGAAAATATGTCGGATGTTTTGGCTATTGAATCTACAGGTGCTTTCAAAGGTGTATATCATGTTCTCAATGGAGTAATTTCGCCATTACAAGGAATTACACCTAATGATTTAACTATTGAACACCTTATTGAACGTGTTCATTCAGAAGATATCAATGAGATCATTTTTGCTTTAAATGCAAGCCTAGATGGTGATACAACTGCTTTCTTTATAAGACAACAATTAGAGAATATTCCTTCTTTGAAAGTGACCAACATTGCAAGAGGTATACCTGTAGGTGGAGCTCTTGAGTTTGCAGATGAGCTCACACTTGGAAGATCAATCTCTGAAAGAACATCACTTTAAATTTATCCTAAAAAAACTGGATATCTTTTTCAAAATATCCAGCTTCCTCCTATTTCATCAAAGAAAAGAATTATACCTTTCTAAGTTCTTTTTTAGCTTTTTTCTGCTTTCGTTTCAGTACTCTTGCTGAAATATAAATACTGATTTCATATAGGAGAACAATCGGTCCTGCAATTAAGATCTGAGTGATTGGATCTGGAGGAGTAATGATTGCTGAAATAATCAAAATGATTACAATAGCATGTCTTCTATATTCCTTCATACTATCAGGTGTTACTAAGTCAGACTGTGACAAGAAGTAAACTACCATTGGTAATTGGAACATTACGCCGCCTGAAAGTACAATCATTGCCAAGGTGGAGATATAGGATGAAATATCAAATTCATTTAGTACGCTCTCATCAATTTGATAATTTGATAAGAAATTAATGGCTAAAGGAGAAACAATATAATACCCAAATAATACCCCTATCATAAATAGAAGGCTCACAAAAAATGTAGCTCCAGTGGTTGCACTTTGCTCATTTTGATATAAACCGGGCTTCACAAAACGCCATATCTCCCAGAAAGTGTAAGGGAATGCGAAAATCAACCCAATTACAATTGATGACATAATATGCATTGCAAACTGACCTGTCATTGTTCTACTTTGAATAGTGAACGGTAAGCTTTTAATACAAAGCGCCTCGGTATCCATCTGATGCGATAACTCACAAAGCCATTGATAAGTTGGAAAATCTAAACGTGAAGGTCCAAGTATAATTACGTTAAAAACAAAAGACTTTGCTATAAATGCTATTACTGAGAAAATAAAAATTGAAGCTACTCCTCTCAACACGTGCCATCTTAGTTCTTCTAAATGATCTAAGAATGACATTTCCTGCTGTTCGTTATTATCTGCCATTCGTTTGTATGAGTTCTTATTTAATTTCGGGCTCAAAGTTCGACATTTTGATTGAAATGGCATAATAATTAAAAGAACTAAATAAGAATACTTGTAAATACTAAAGCATTCTGAGTAATTTCGTATATTCAATTAATAATATCCGGAGAGAATTTTTATGTTATCCAATCGTCTTAAATATCTTTTTTTAAACTTAGTCTCCATTTTCCTTTTGTTCAGCATTACAGCTTTTGGACAAAGTGATTCCTATAAACAATACAGTTTTGACCGCAAGGTTGTAATTGTTATTGATCCAGGACATGGTGGTTCAGACGTTGGAAAACCAAGAAGTAAAAGTTATTATAAACATGAATCTGACCTTAATTTAGATATTGCTTTTAGGCTAGGTGGTTATTTGGAAGAAAGAGTCAAAAATGTTGAGGTAAAATACACCCGCAAAACAGATAGAACCGTTTCTCTTGAGGAAAGAGTCAATTATGCCAATAGTGTAAAAGCTGACTATTTTATAAGTATTCATTGTAATTCTCTTTCAAATAAAAGCTACCATGGTACTCAAGTCCATATTCAAAGTAAGAAGTTTCAAACCTCTTATGCTTTGGCCAAACAAATAGATCAGGACTTTATTAGAGCAGGTCGAAAAAGTAGAGGTATTAGGGAGAGAAGCGATAGAGGGCATAACTTGCAAGTCATTCAATATACTGAAATGCCAGGTGTTTTGGTAGAGTGTGGCTTTATGAGCAATGCAAAAGAGGAAGCTTATTTGAACTCAGGAAAAGGACAAACTTATATAGCATCTGCATTGTTCAGGGCAATTCGCGATTTCGAAAACAAGAGGCCACGTCCACAAGCAGATAGAAGGTATCCATATTATAGAGTACAAATTGGATCTACCACCAATCCCACTGCTGATCTAAAATCAAAGAAAATCAAAAACTTGAAAATGAAAGTTGATCCACAAAAAGAAGGAAAAGTATATTCTCTTTTGGTGGGCAGAGAATATGAGAAAAAAGTGGCAGACCAACTTGCTAAAACAATTAGAAAAAAGGGATTTAAAGACGCTTATGTTAGAAAGTTTGATGCTCCAAAGCCAAAACCTGTGACACCAAAAAAAGTTGAGGTACCTGCAGTGAAAGAAGCAAAGGTTGCAGTTGTTAATACCACTGCTACAAAAGATACTACTAATTCAAGCAAACAGAATGATAAACTCGCTGACCTGCACTTCTACAGAATCCAAATTATGTCAAGTGTAGATGATGTGGATCTAAATAAAAGAGAATTCAAAGTATTAGGCTACCCTGTTTTTCTATTTTATGATGAAGAATCGAAAAATGCTTATAAATATCAGGTGCTAGTAGGAAAAACCTATTCCAAAGAAGAAGCACAAAAAATCCTCGCGTCAGTAAGACAAAAAGGGTTTCCTGATGCTTTTATAGTTACTGTGTTAGAAAACCAAGCAAGGAAACCCCATAAACAATTATTACCGTAGCGTATTAAATTTCAAACTTTCGCTTCCAGTACATATTCTTTTTGAATTAAATTCAACATCGTTTCATCAAGAAGCTGATCTAGGTCTTTTTCGTTTTTCAACATTTGTTTTAAAACATCAAGGATAGCATCATCATGAACTTGATCGGCATACATTAATATATTTTGATACCCTGTAAGATCATTGGAGTGCAATTGTCTTATTGTAGATAAAATTGCAATATCAGTGATATTATGATTTGATGTGTTCTCAAGTATCATATTCATTTCCTTGATCATACCTAAGCTACATTCACAGATATCTCCTACTTGATTCTCGTGAAGGTCTGTAAATAATTCATCCAAAAAATCTATATGTTTTTGAGCACTTTTTTCACAAATAGCCAAAACTCTTTTTAATCCAACAGATTTCACACGCATTCCCAATTCATGATACACACCAATTTGCTGTGTTTCAGAATCATATCTATCTTTCATTTGATGAATAAATAAATCTCTTAAATCTTCAAATTGTTTCATAATGATCTAGTTTTAGATGATTGACAATATATTTTTTATACACAACCTCATCTGAATTACACTATAAGTGTAATTCACACACCTAAAATAACGCCATTAAAAATCAGTTTCAATGACAAAAATCACTAGAAAAAATTTCCTTATCATCATGACATATTTAAACTATATCCTATATTTGTTATACAAAAGAAATGAAATGAAATGAAGCGAAAAAGAGCAGATTCACAGAAACTGCTCTTTTTTTATTTTCATCATTATCTAAAACTTTATAATACTTCCCTAAAATAGTTTCATGCCTTCGTAAACATTTGAATTATTCAATGGCTGAATCTGCCCTCTGAAACTTAATTCAATGTTCTCTGTCTGAGCTCTTACCTTTACATTGGCAAAATTTCCTTCACCATCCATTGTGAAACTCATACTGGCCATCATAATTGGGCCTTGAACATTAAAGCTCACATTCACTCTACCATTTTCCATCTTCTCCACTTCGTAGTTCGAGATTTTACCTTCCATAGTAATACCTCCTACCCCATTCAATCCCACAATTCCATCAAAACCTAATTGAAAAATGGCATTATTACCTACCACTTTTACAAAGTTGATAGTGCTGTTCACATTCTCAATATTTCCATATCTATCGTAAACCTGTGTAGCTTCCAAAACAAATGTTCCACTATCAATCCCTTGCACTGCTTGTTCATGAATGATCATTTCCAATTGCTTTGCAATTAATCTTTTCTCTTCTCTTTCTTTTTTCTTTTCTAACCTTTTCTGAGCTCTCAACTCTTGTTTGGTCAACGGTTTATCTTCTTTAATTTCTTGAGCAAAAACATTAGAAGTAATAAATAGAGAAATTGTAACGATAAATATTTTAATTAAGTTCTTCATAGTATTTTAAGCTTTTCAGTTTTCAAATTATTTTTTACAATTGATTGAACGATTGAATAGTTTTCAAGGTTAAAATGATTAAATCTTGTTAACAATGAGACAATATGAAATAAGGATTGAACTATATAAAAAATAGATAATCATGAAAGAAATAGGAATCATCTCTGATACACATAGTTATATTGATGATAAAATAGTAGAGCATTTAGAAGGTTGTGATGAAATATGGCATGCTGGTGACATTGGAGATCAATATGTTATGGATGAATTGAAAAAGGTAGCACCTACAAAAGCCGTTTATGGAAATATTGATGATGGAAATCTTAGAGTAGAATATCCTGAGGAAGCTATTTTTGAGATAGAAGGCGTGAAAGTGTACATGATTCATATTGGTGGCTATCCTCCAAGGTATACAACTAAATTAAAAAAACGTTTGAGTGAATTGAAACCTGACTTATTTATATGTGGGCACTCTCATATTCTAAAAGTAATTCCTGATCAAGACAGAAAATTGCTTCATATCAACCCCGGAGCAGCAGGAAGACATGGTTTTCATAGAATGAGAACTTTAATTCGTCTAAGAATCGACCAAGGGAAACCAAAAGATCTAAAAGTTATTGAGTTAGGGTTAAGATCTAAAATATAGAATACCAGTTAATTAACTGAAAACAATGACAACAATCAACTTTTATTAACATCTACATCACCACTGTATGTGTTCAAAATACGCTTAATTTGTTATTGAAAGTTATGAGATGAGATAATGCTAGCAAACTGAAAATATTTTTAACAATAAAAATCAGTTTCTAAAGCGTGACACAGATAGGCATCGGGCGATTTAAGTGCTCGATGCCTATTTTTTCTTTTATTTTTTCAAATAGACCATAAAACTGCTATTCAAGTGTACTTACTTTGATGTATTAATCAATCAAATAGAAGACAAACCTAATTCTATATTTTCAAACACAATTTTATTAAATGAATAATTCATCAAAGCTACTTGAAGTTGTTATCGTCATGTTCCGACTGGGATGTATTGCTTTCGGAGGACCTGCCGCTCATATTGCCATGCTTGAAAAAGAAATTGTAGACAAAAGAAAATGGATGAGCAGTGAACATTTTCTTGACTTAATAGGAACTACAAACTTAATTCCTGGTCCTAATTCTACTGAAATGACAATGCACGTTGGGCATGAAAGAGCTGGTTTTCCTGGACTTGTTCTTGGAGGAGTTGCATTTATCTTTCCTGCCGTTGTAATTACTGGCATTTTAGGTTGGTTTTACACCGAATATGGAGAACTCCCCAATGTTGCACCATTTATAATAGGTATAAAACCTGCGGTTTTGGCCATAATAATGAGTGCAATTTTTAAACTTGGTAAAAAAGCATTAAAAGGCGTCGAGGTAGGCATATTAGGTCTGATAACTCTTATTGCTTCATTGTTAGGAGTCAATGAAATAATTGCTTTATTAAGCACTGGAGTTTTAGGTATCCTTTATTTTAACCTCAAAAATGACCATCATTCAAATAAGAAAGCTTTTTTGCCTTTGCTTTTCACTTCTGTGCCGATAAAAAGCATTACTACTTCCAAAATTTTCTTCACCTTTCTAAAAGTTGGAGCTGTATTATACGGAAGCGGTTATGTCCTTTTTGCCTATCTTGATGCAGAATTAGTAAAAAATGGTTGGCTTACAAGACAAGAATTAATGGATGCAATTGCCATTGGGCAGTTTACTCCCGGTCCCGTTTTATCTACAGCTACTTTTGTAGGTTTTCAACTTGGAGGAGTATGTGGAGCTATCATGGCCACTTTAGGAATTTTTCTTCCCTCATTTATCCTAGTCCTTTTGTTAAACCCTCTTATTCCAAAACTAAGGGCCTCTAAAAATGTTGGTTATTTTCTTGATGCTGTAAACATAGCGTCAGTGGTAATAATGATCAAAGTATTATTTGAAATGGCCCATACTTCACTCCATGACTGGCCAAGTGTTTTTATTGCTGCTCTGAGTGGTATTATCACCTTTAAATTCAAAAAAGTGAACAGTATGTGGATTATTTTAGGAGGAAGTTTATTGGGGTATCTTTTGTAGTTAGTATAAGGTCATAATTGCATTTTCTTATCATTATCTAAGTCAATGGTTTTAATTCATTGGCTTTTTGATTTTTGTTACTGATATTTTTTCTAATTTCGTTGCTTAAAGTTCTTTAATTACCATTTTTTTAAACTCCTATAGAAGATCATGTGCGGAATTACAGGTTTATTTGCCTTCAATGAAATCGGACGAATGCAAGCTATTCATATGCATAAGGCAACAGAAGTTATTGCCCATAGAGGACCTAATGCTTCTGATGTTTATAGTAGTCATTTCGTTCACTTAGGCCATAGACGCCTTTCCATTATTGATTTATCAGAAGGTGCTAATCAACCCATGCATGATGCTTCAGGTCGTTATACCATTGTCTTTAATGGTGAAATTTATAATTACCAGGAGATAAAAGAACAACTAAAGAACAAAGGAGTCAACTTTGTCACAAGTTCAGATACAGAAGTATTGCTTTACGCATATATTCATTATGGTAAAGAATGCATCAACTTATTTCATGGTTTCTTTGGCTTTGCTATTTATGACAATGAAGACAACAGTCTGTTTATAGCAAGAGACAGAATGGGTATCAAGCCATTACTTTATTCCATTGATGAGGATAAGGTTGTTTTTGGTAGTGAGATGATCTCTTTATTACAATTTGGAATTGAGAAAGAAGTAGACCCTACTTCAATTTTCCAACTGCTTCAGCTTACATATATTCCCACTCCTGATTCTGTCTTCAAGAACATCAAGAAATTGCCACAGGGTCATTACATGTTTATTAAAGGTAAAGAAGTCAGCATTGAACCTTACTATCAACTTAAAAAACAATGTATATCTCCCTTAAACCTTACATATGAAGAAGCACAGGAAGAACTTCTAAAAGTGATGGATGCTTCTATCAAAGAAAGAATGGTTTCGGATGTACCTTTAGGCGCTTTCCTAAGCGGCGGAATTGACTCTTCAGCTGTTGTTGCCATGGCGTCAAAACATACCGAACAGCTTCAAACTTTCTCTATTGGATATAAAGATGAACCTCTTTTTGACGAAACACATTATGCTGAATTAGTCGCCAAAAAGTACAATACAGATCACACTGCTTTCAAGCTGACTCCCGACGATTTTTACAATCACTTATTTGGGATGCTGGACAGTTATGCAGAACCATTTGCAGATGCATCTGCTTTGGCTGTAAATATTTTGTGTAGAGAAACAAAAAAGAAAGTTACTGTAGCTTTATCAGGAGATGGTGCAGATGAAATGTTCGCTGGGTACAATAAACACTTGGGTGAATGGAAATCCAGAAATCAAGGTATTTTGGCTAAAGTAATCAAAGCAGGACTTCCTCTATTAAAACAACTTCCTCAAAGTAGAAATTCTGCTTTAGGGAATAAATTCAGACAAGCAATTAAATTTGGAGAAGGCCTTAAACTTTCCCCACAAGAAAGATATTGGTTCCAATGCTGTTGGAGGGACACGGAAACGACAAGAAGCTTGCTTTCTCTAGACTTTAAAAAACAAATAGATGAATCCGCGTTTTTACAAAGAAAAGCACAGCTAACACAGCACATCAACGGAGAAGGAATCAATGATGTTCTATTCTCAGACCTTGATGGTTTATTAGTCAACGATATGCTTCATAAGGTAGATTCTATGAGTATGCTGAATAGTCTTGAAGTACGTGTTCCATTCTTGGATCATAGAGTAGTTGAGTTTGCCATGAGACTGCCTTCTGAGTACAAAATTCATGGTAATATGAAGAAGAGAATTCTACAAGACGCGTTCAAACCTTTACTCCCTGAAGAATTATATAAACGACCTAAGCATGGCTTTGAAGTTCCATTGATGAATGGATACAAAACTGCACTGAGAAGTTGGGTAAATGAGATGCTAGATAAAGACTTTGTTGCAAATCAAGGAGTCTTTGATGTCAACTATACAGAAAGCTTGAAAAATACAATCTTTAATTCTTCCAATTATGATCAGAATCAGGTATGGTCAATTTTAGTATTGCAGAATTGGTGGAAAAAATATAATCCTTCGTTAAATAAGGCTTAAAAATATAATTTTGTCAAAAAAATTACTTTAATTCGGATAAATTAATGATATTAAGTAATCTGCCTCATTGGGGTATTTTACGAGTGTATATACACTTTATTAATTTTTTTATCTATCTAGGATTTATCCTATTGGAAGTTACCAACTACAAATTTTTTAGAAGGTGCGCATAAGAATAATCTTCAATCTCCGTAACAAGGGTGCAATTTTACCCTTCCACCACCAAAAACTTGTTCAGAACATGCTAAAAATAGCTTGTGCTGATAATGACTTATTCGACAACGCCAATTTCACTTTTTCTGGACTTAAAGGACAGACGAAAGTTGGCCGAGAAGGTCTACATTATTTTTCAAAAAAAGCAACCATAGTATTAACTAGCCCAAATAAAGAATTCGTTGATAGTATAGTGAATGGGTTATTTAGAGAATCTCATATTCTTCTAGGTAATTTGATGTTACAAGCTGACAGTGTTGAGGTAGAAGAAGTTCCTCAGTTCAGTGAATCTATGAAATACCTTTGTATTTCTCCCATTGTCCCTTTCCACGACATTCAAGGGCTGAATAATAAGATGTTTGTCAATCCTATGAGTGATGACTTCTCTGATATGTTGTATGATTCTACAATGTTCAGAATGGAAAACTCAGGTTTGTATACTCAGGAGCAAATTGCGTCTTTTTTCAGGTTCCAAGTTATTCCTGATCAAGACTATTTAGCAAGAATCAATAGGATGGATAAAAAGTTTGCCCGTATCTATTCTGTAATTAAGAATGGAGAAATCAAGGAAGCAAGAGGTTATACCCTCCCATTTGAAATTTTAGCAGCTCCAGAAGTACAAGAGTTTATCTATCACAATGGATTTGGTGAGTTGACAGCCCATGGATTTGGTATGCTAGACATTCCGTATTTCAATCCAGAAAAGAAACCTTACATCGTCGGTGAAGAAAATTCTAGTTCAGAATAAGTAGCTTAGGCGTAAAACATAATATAAAAACAATCAAGGTGATGACGCCAACAACTTTACGTTTGGTGTCAACACCTTCTTTGTATAAGGAAGGCGGGTGATGTAATCCAATAAACCTTGAAAGAAGAAGACCAAAGACCAACCAACCTGTATAACCCGTTGCCGCCGGATAAAATGTCACCGTTACAAATTGAGCTGTAAAAATGCCCATTGCATAAAGAGCAATTGTGACTTTCTCTTTAAACAGTTTCATGGATACAAAATATAAATAAAGAAGATATAGCGGAGCATAAGAAAGAAGATATTCATGACTGTCATTGGCTGAAAATAAACCTAATCCTCCCCAATATAAAAATGCAGCAAATGTAAAAGGTAGAAGCTGATGAAATCGTTTATATCCTATAATACTATATAATGCATGTCCTCCATCCAATTGTCCAAAAGGCAAAAGATTTAATGCTGTAAAAAAACAAGCCAAGAAACCTGCAAACAAATAAGGATAATGCATCATTTCATGTGGATTCGGTACTAATGATGGATCTGGAGCAACAAAATTTTTGAAAAACTCAAATAACAAGTTAGTACCAAACATCATATCTTCGCCCTCTCCCAAATTATCATATACATGATTCGCATAATCTAAACCATACTCCTGATATTCGGGGTGAATCTGAAAAATATATTCTTGAGGAGGCAAATGTGTAAAGCCATAAAATAAAACAAACAAAGCGGCCACAAAACCTGCTAAAGGACCTGATACACCTACATCAAAAAACGCATTTCTTGACTTGATCATGCTTTTGATTTTGATGAATGCTCCAAAGGTTCCAATAGATGGTAAAAGATTAAAAAACCAAACTGGAAGGAAATAAGGTAAGGTAACTTTTAGTTTGTGGTATTTGGCAGTAAAATAATGTCCGAATTCATGTACAGTTAATATCCCAAGAAATGATACTGAATAAGAAAGAGCTCCTAACCATTGTTCTAGTGTAATAGGATCAACAATAACACGTTTTACATAGACCCATTCAAGCCCTGCAAAGGTAGTCGCCATTAATGTTACTACGAATAACAGCAAGTGTTTCCACCATACCATTCCTACTTTTTCATCCTTTTTTTCGGGGATTTTAAACTTTGAAAGGTCTATTTCTTGCTTCGTCTCTTTATTTTCTTCCATATTTTAATTCCATCAATAAGTCTTGCAAGTTAACTTTGTAGCTTGGATCATACAACAAAAAAAGAAAATGATAGAAAAGAAGCATCTTCATGAAGAATTTACAGTACCTAAAGCAGGAAAACAGGTACGTTTGGATCATTTTCTATCTTTAAACCTTCCTAATAAAAGTAGAAACATCATTCAGAAGAAAATTAAAACTGAAATGGTGACTGTCAATGATAAAAAGTCAAAGGCAAGTTACCTGGTTAAACCGGATGACGTCATTCGTTGGTATGAACCTTTTAATAAACTTACAGAATTGCTAGAGTATGATTATCCCTTAGAAGTACTCCATGAAGACAGTGAGTGCATTGTAATCAACAAGCCTGCTCTGATGCCTATGCACCCTGGGCTAGGGAATTATGGCAATACTGTTCAGAACGCATTAAAAACTTATTATAGAAAAACGGATCAGAAAGAGGTACTCTTAAAAGACTGTATTGTTCAGCGTTTGGATAAAGATACAAGTGGAGTATTGGTTTTAGCGAAAACTGAACGTGCTAGACAATTTTTAAGTCAGCAGTTTAAGAAAATGAAACCTCACAGAATTTATAATGCTTTGGTGTGGGGAAATGTAAAAGAGGATCAGGGAACGATTCATCAACATATTGGGAGGCATCCGGAAAATGAAAGAAGTATTGAAGTTTCCGTGGATAAGTCTTTTGGCAAAGAGGCTGTAACGCATTATAAGATACTACAGCGTTATTCTAAGTTCACTTTGGTTGAATGCAGGTTGGAAACAGGTAGAACGCATCAGATCAGAGTTCACATGCAATTCCTTGGTCATCCCCTCGTTGGTGATCAACGTTATGAGGTTTCCTATTTAATACTAGACCAAAAAGTTCAGAATCAGATCGGGCGTCATTGTCTACATGCTAAAACTTTACATTTTATCTCTCCCCTTGATCAAAATACCGTACTGGAATTTGACTCCGCATTGCCTTCAGATATTACGGCACTGATAAAAAGTGTATAAAATAAAAAAAGACAAGCCCATAACGAACTTGTCTTTCTCTTGAATTGGTTGGCGGAACAGACGGGACTCGAACCCGCGACCCCCTGCGTGACAGGCAGGTATTCTAACCAACTGAACTACTGCTCCAGTCATCGGTTTTTGAAAGTTTGATGAAGACTTGTTGGCGGAACAGACGGGACTCGAACCCGCGCCCCCCTGCGTGACAGGCAGGTATTCTAACCATCTGAACTACTGCTCCAGTCATCGGTGTTTGAAAGTCTGATGAAGACTTGTTGGCGGAACAGACGGGACTCGAACCCGCGACCCCCTGCGTGACAGGCAGGTATTCTAACCAACTGAACTACTGCTCCAGGTCGCTTTTTAAGAGGCGTTTTTCTTAAAAGCGATGCAAATATGCACCCTTGATTTGGATAATCCAAACTATAACGGGTATTAAAATTGTAATTTTATCTTAACAAAATCATAATACTCTGATTTACAACAATAAGATAAATCACAAAATCATATCAAAAAGTTGAACATATCTTGATTTTCGTTGAGAAGCTCAAATTTATAACCTCCTTGAGTCATTCGTTCTGTCAAACTATCGAAGTCTGAAGGGTACTTTACTTCAATCCCAACAATAGCTGGAGCCTTCTCTCTGTTCACTTTTTTCGTGTATTCAAAGTGAACAATATCGTCATTTGGACCTAAGACTTCAGCCAAGAATTCTCTTAAAGCACCTGCTCTCTGAGGGAATCTCACCATGAAATAATGTTTATAACCTTCATATAAAAGAGAACGTTCCTTGATCTCCTCCATACGTCCGATATCATTATTAGACCCACTTACTACACAGACTACTCTCTTTCCTTTTATTTCATCTTTGATAGCATCCAAAGCCGAAATCGATAAAGCTCCTGCAGGCTCTACTACAATAGCATCCTCGTTGTATAGACGCAAAATAGTCGAGCATACTTTTCCTTCAGGTACTAAAATAACATCTTCTAAAAACTGCTTTGCGATTTTAAAAGTATTATCACCCACTCTTTGTACAGCGGCACCATCCACAAATTTCTCAATTTTAGGTAATGTTACCACTTCATCTTTGTCAATAGATACCTTCATCGCTGGAGCGCCTTCAGGTTCTACTCCTATCAGCTTTGTATTAGGGCTGATTTGCTTGAAATAACTTCCTACACCAGATGACAGTCCACCACCACCAATTGGCATTACAAGGTAATCTATATCGTCCTTAGCGTCTTCTAAGATCTCTAGTCCCACCGTACCTTGACCTTCTATTACTTTAGGATCATCAAAAGGATGGATAAATACTCTTCCTTCTTCCTCACAACGTTGCATGGCTGCAGCATACGCATCATCAAAAGTATCTCCAGTCAGTACTACTTCCACCATATCTTTTCCCCACATTCTCACCTGACTTACCTTTTGGTTTGGTGTTGGGGCTGGCATATAAATCACGCCATGAATACCTAGCACTTTACAAGAATAAGCTACACCTTGAGCATGATTGCCTGCACTCGCACACACAATACCTTTCTTCTGCTCATCAATTGATAAAGATGAAATCTTATTGTAAGCGCCTCTCAACTTGTAAGAGCGTACAATCTGAAGATCTTCTCTCTTCAACCAAATATCAGCCTGATACCTTTCAGACAAGTTCATATTTCTCATTAAAGGTGTTCTAGTAACAACATCCTTTAATTTTCTATGTGCTTTTACGATAGATTCCACACTCGGTAAACCTACCAATTCTTCTGTTTCTGCCATGATATTACCCTTTGATAAGGGCGGAAGTTTTTAGTAAAATAGATTTAAGTATTTAAAACGCCAGTACTTATTATCCATTTAAAAAGTAAAAAGGGACAGCCGAAACCATCCCTTTAAATGTATCTATAGATAGAGGATTTTTTGAACTTCTTGAGCTGCTTTCAAAGGACATTCGTCACGTAGTACTACGTTATCAACTACTCCTCCGAAATTTAACTCTGACATAATAATTATTATCTGTAGTTCTTATCTTATGAAAGGTGATCTCACCTTACACTATTGCATCCTCTTGATCGTATTCTGCAAGTAAGCTACTGATCTCCTGACGTTCTTTTGATAATGAAATTCGTCCTGAGCGACCAAACTGCATCAATCCATAAGGTTTTAGCTCTTCATACAAAGCGTGTGTTTCTTCTTCGTGACCTGTTTTCTCAATCACTAGGAAATCTGCTTTTGCTGCTAATATTCTTGCATGATTCTTTCTAACGATCTCCTCGACCATATCTGAATCCTTAAGGTTATCAACTGCTACTTTGTATAAAGCTACTTCCTGATAGATTGTTTCGCTGTCTTCATATAGGAAACAACGCACTACATCGATTTGCTTCTCAATTTGCTTCGCTACCTTTTCCGCTGATTCTTTACAATCTGAATAGAATACAATCGTGAAACGGTGAACGTGCTCAATTTCTGAAGCTGAAGTAGTTAAACTTTCAATATTGATTTTTCTTCTTGTGAAGATGATGGAGATACGGTTCGTTAAGCCTACTACGTTCTCTGTAAAAATGGATAATGTGAATCTTTGCTTTTCCATAATCTTAATTTTTTACTTCAAACGAACTTCTGAAACTGCGGCACCTGTTTGGATCATTGGGAAAACGTTTGATTCTTTTTCCACAACTACTTCCAAGAAACATGGTCCTTCAGTGTTTAACCATTCGTCCATTTTATCACTTAAAGATTCTCTTGTCTCTGCTTTGTCAGCTTTGATGTAATACGACTCCGCTAACTTTACAAAATCTGGATTTACCATTTCAGTGAATGAGTAACGACTATCGAAGAATAATTCTTGCCATTGACGTACCATTCCAAGGAAACTATTATTAAGTACTAGAATCTTTACCGGGATTTTATATTGGAATATTGTCCCTAACTCTTGTACTGTCATTTGGTAACCGCCATCTCCAGAAATAGAAACGACTGTTCTGTCAGGTGCTCCCATTGCTGCTCCTAATGCAGCAGGCAATGCAAATCCCATAGTTCCCAAACCACCAGAACTTACAATACTGTCTGTACGTTTGAATTCATAATAGCGAGAAGCTTCCATTTGATGTTGTCCTACATCAGTAACGATTACCGCTTCACCTTTTGTTTTATCAGAAAGCATTTTGATTACTTCAGACATCTTCACTTTTTCAGTAGAAGAACCTAATGCATAATCTTTTACTTCTTTCTGTTCGATTTCATCACAAGCGTGGAATTCAGCTAACCATTCTTCATGTTTCGCTTCTTTCAACTTAGGAGTAATTCTTTCTAAAGCCGCTTTTGCATCTGAGATCACAGCTACATCAGTTTTTACATTTTTATCAATCTCTGAAGGATCAATTTCAATGTGAATTACTTTTGCTTGTTTTGCATATCTTTTCAAATCACCTGTAACACGATCATCAAAACGCATACCTACTGCAATCAAAAGATCACACTCATTTGTTTTGATATTCGGTCCGTAGTTACCATGCATTCCTAAATAACCAACATATAAAGGATGGTCATGAGGAACAGCTGACAAACCTAATAGGGTTGATGCCATTGGAATTCCAGCTTTTTCAGCGAAAGCGAGTAACTCATTTTCAGCTTTAGAAAGCATTACACCATGACCTACCAAGATATATGGTTTTTTCGCCTTGTTGATTAAATCAGCTGCAACTTCAATTGATTCTTCCGAAGCAACTGGCACTGGCTTATAACTACGTACTTTTGTACAAGGTTTATATTCAAAGTCAACCTCTTCAAATTGAGCATCCTTTGTAATATCAATTAATACAGGACCTGGACGACCACTTTTCGCAATGTAGAACGCTTTTGCAATCGCTTCAGGAATTTCAGATGCTTTTGTTACTTGGTAATTCCACTTCGTTACTGGAGTAGAAATACCTACAACATCTGTCTCTTGGAATGCATCAGTTCCTAACAAATGAGAAGCTACTTGACCTGTGATAGCTACCATAGGAGTAGAATCAATCATTGCATCTGCAAGACCTGTAATCAAGTTTGTCGCTCCTGGACCAGAAGTTGCAACACAGACACCCACTTTATGATTGACTCGAGAATATCCTTGTGCAGCATGAGCAGCACCCTGCTCGTGACGTACAAGAATGTGGTTTAACTTGTCCTCATAATGATAGAGCTTATCATACACTGGCATAATCGCTCCACCTGGGTAACCAAAGAGTGTATCTACACCTTCCTCAATTAGTGCCATTAACACTGCCTCTGCTCCCGTTACTCTTTGTGGTTTTTGACCTACTGTCTTTGCTTCCTTGGCCATTTCTTTTGTCGCTGTACTCATATTGAAACAATTTTGTACTTCTCTTATTACTGATTAAAATTCATCAGTAACACATCCTTCAGATGCTGAAGAAACTGTTTTTATATATTTATATAAGATTCCTTTCTTAAACTTAGGCTCTGGTGCTACCCACGCCTTTCTTCTTTCTGCCAATTCCTCGTCAGAAACTGCCACTTCGATTTTGTTAGTAACCGCATCAATTGTGATGATATCACCATCCTCTACTAATGCTAAGTTACCACCAACTGCTGCTTCAGGTGTAATGTGTCCTACTACGAAACCGTGAGTACCACCTGAGAAACGTCCATCAGTAATCAAAGCTACGTCTTTACCAAGACCTGCACCCATAATTGCTGAAGTTGGCTTTAACATCTCCGGCATACCAGGACCACCTTTTGGACCTTCGTAACGGATCACAACCACTTCACCTTTGCTTACTTCTCCGTTAGAAATACCTTCAATCACAGCAAACTCATCGTTGAATACTTTTGCTGGACCTACGAACTTCTCACCTTCTTTACCAGTGATCTTTGCTACAGAACCTTCTGTTGCTAGG
Source organism: Flammeovirga sp. SJP92 (assembly GCF_001583495.1). GTDB lineage: Bacteria > Bacteroidota > Bacteroidia > Cytophagales > Flammeovirgaceae > Flammeovirga. Next base: position 679,267 of record NZ_LQAQ01000061.1, read on the forward strand.
TTACCGTAAAGGATTTGTAAGTGACCAGTTGATTTGATTGGATTATCTTTAGGTCTCATCAAGTCTTGATCACTACCTAGTGGATCAACATCTGCTAAGTTTTCAGCAATTGTTTTACCAGTAACTGTCATACAAGAACCGTCTAATAAGCCCCAGTTCAATAATGTTTTCATTACTGCAGGGATACCACCTACTGCAAATACATCTTCCATCAAGTATTTACCTGAAGGCTTCAAGTCTGCAAAGAATGGCACTTTATCAGAAACTCTTTGAATATCATCTAATGTCAACTCAATGTCTGCTGCTTTCGCGATAGCCAACATATGCAATGTAGCATTTGTTGATCCACCTAAAGCCATAATTACAGCTAAAGCGTTTTCAAAAGATGCTTTCGTTAAGATATCTGATGGTTTTAAGTCTAACTCTAAAAGGTTACGGATCGCAGGACCTAAGTTCTGGCACTCGTCTTTTTTGTTTTGACTTACTGCAGGGTTTGATGAAGAGTAAGGTAAACTCATACCCATTGCCTCAATCGCTGAAGCCATAGTGTTAGCAGTATACATACCACCACAAGCACCTGCACCTGGGATCGCATTTTTAATTACTCCCTTGTAATCTTCATCTGAAATTGTACCGGCGATTTTTTCACCTAATGCTTCAAAAGCAGATACAATATTCAATTTTTTCTTTTTCCAGCATCCTGATGCAATAGTACCACCATACAACATGATTGTTGGACGGTTGACACGGCACATTGCCATCATGGCACCTGGCATATTTTTATCACAACCTACTACAGTAATTAAACCATCGTAGAATTGTCCGTTTGTAACTGTTTCAACTGAATCAGCAATGATATCTCTTGAAGGAAGAGAGTAACGCATACCGATAGTACCGTTTGTGATACCATCACTTACTCCAATAGTATTGAAAATCAAGCCGACCATGTCTGACTTTTGAACACCCACTTTCACTTCAGCAGCAAGGCCGTTCAAGTGCATGTTACATGTGTTTCCCTCATATCCAGTACTAGCAATACCGATTTGAGGCTTGTTCATATCCTCTTCCGTCAACCCAATACCGTATAACATGGCCTGAGCTGCAGGCTGTGTATCGTCTTGAGTAATTGTGCGGCTATGCTTGTTTAACATCTCTGCCATAATCTTTTAATATCTATTTGTTTGTCTGATTAGTCCTATAATTAAATAATAGAGTAGTTATCATACTCACTCTGCGTCACAAACTGTCTGTATTTCTCAAACACCTCGCAACCAATTGTATCTTCCCAGTTCTTTTTCATTGGCTGACGGTCAATACTGCTGATGCCAGTAATCTGAGCTGCAGTACCAGTGAAGAACGCTCCGTCAATATCTTTTAGATCTTCCGGTTTGAATTGTCCTTCCACTACCTCAACACCTAAGCTTTTAGCTATTCCGAAAACTACATTTCTAGTAATTCCTGGGTAGATATGTCCTTTTTGAGAAGTATAAAGCTTTCCTCCTTTTTCAAAGAAGAAATTAGCACCTGTCCCTTCCGCTACATATCCTTCAACATCTAATAATAAAGCATCATCAAAACCTCTGTCTTTTGCTTCTGCAATAGAAACGATACTATTAATATAGTGTCCAGAGATTTTTGCCTCTACATTAAATGAATAAGGACTAGGACGTGTATATTTTGATATAGTGATATCTAATAAGTCTTTTCCTAAGAATTTATCCCATCTCCAAGCTGCAATAAACAAGTTATGCGTTTTGGTAGGTGTTAAATCCATATTGGCACTAGCATATACTAAAGGTCTAACATATGCATCAGTAAAGCCGTTTTCTTCAAGTAATTGATAAGTAATCCCTACTAATTCATCAACACTATAAGGTAAATCGAGGTGCATTGTTTTTGCAGCATCCAGGAAACGTGTGTAATGTTCCTTCGCTTTAAAAATATGCGGTCCCAATGCTGTATCATAAGCTCTTACAGCATCAAAAACACCATTACCATAGTGCAATGACTGAGAAAATAAATCAGCCTTTGCCTCTTCAGCTTTCACGAATTCTCCATTGTGGAAAATCACCGTATTTTTGTCATAATATTTCAACATGGCAGAAGACTATTAATTGGTTACACAACTACTTTTAAGATGATTTGGAATGTTTAAACAATAAAAAAACCACTGTCAGAATTTTTGTCTTGACAATGGCCGTTCTTTATTATGATTTATGCAATATAAGATCCTGCCATTATCTTCCTTTGAGAAGGACGACAATAGTATTAATAATAATAAGGACGATATTTTGCGTTTTCTTCAACATTTTCGATCATTGTTTACATCAAATATAAAGATCTAACTTTTTATTTTGCAAATATATATACGAATGAAGGATTAGTTTTTAGAAATAATTACGAATTCTAAACTATGTTTTTTCTTTATTTCATAGATGAAACATTGATTTTAATATATTAGAGCAAAGTAATAAATATTATTCCTAATGATTTTTCATATCTATTATATTTGTAAAAAATGCAATAAAAGTGTTGTTATATGATTCAAAAAGTAGGTAGTGTTTTTAGAAATAAAATTTTCCCTAGTCTAGTTTGGAAAAAAGAAGCCTCTCCTTCTCCTGTATTATATCTAACATTTGATGACGGACCAATTCCTGAAATCACGCCATGGGTGTTAGAAGTATTAAGAAAATATAATGCAAAAGCTACTTTCTTTTGTGTGGGAGACAACATTCGTAAACATCCAAGTGTCTATCATCAAGTATTGGAAGAAGGGCATCAGGTGGGAAACCATACTTTCAATCATTTGCAATATTGGAAGAAAAGCCTTCCTAATTATATGAAAAATGTAAAAGAGTGTGATGAGGTAATGAGAAGTAACCCTCTTTTTAAAGTTGACTCCGAAAAACCGCTTTTCAGACCTCCACATGGGCAAATCGGAAAAAAAATGATGCAACAATTATTGGAAGACTATGAAATTATTATGTGGCATGTTTTGACAAGAGACTATAATAAGAATTATAAAAAGGAAAATTGTTTAAAAGCAGCGATAAAAAATACAGAGAATGGCTCTATCATTGTTTTTCATGACAGTATTAAAGCAGAAAAGAATTTAAAGTATGTTTTGCCCCGATTTTTAGAATATTTTTCAAATAAAGGTTATGAATTTCATACACTTTGAATAAAACAGTGACTTTTTTTAAATGTGTATGAATTAAAACTATATTTGTAGACAAACAAAATTTAGAAAGAGATATCCATGGGAAAAATAATCGCTGTAGCCAATCAAAAAGGTGGTGTTGGTAAAACAACAACTGCAGTCAACCTTGCCGCAAGTTTTGCTGCAATGGAATACAATACTCTTTTGGTGGACGCTGATCCACAAGCAAACTCAACTTCAGGATTAAACCTAGATCCTAAAGAAGAAAGAAAAAGTATCTATAACTGCATGGTGGAAGACATCAATGTCAGTGATATTATTATAAATTCAGAATATGATTATTTAGATATCATCCCTTCTCATATTGACTTGGTGGGGGCTGAAATTGAAATGATCGATATTGAAGATAGAGAAACAAGAATGTTGAAAGCGTTAGAGAAAATCAAAGACTCTTATGACTTCATCATTATTGATTGTTCACCTTCATTAGGCCTGATTACGGTCAATGCACTTACTGCCGCTGACTCTGTCATTGTACCTGTACAATGTGAGTTCTACGCTCTTGAAGGTTTGGACAAATTATTAAATACTGTCAAGTTAATTCAATCAAGATTAAACCCTAATCTTTTAATTGAAGGTATCTTGATGACTATGTATGATACACGTTTACGTTTATCGAACCAGGTAGTTGAAGAAGTTAAAAAACACTTAAACGACTTGGTTTTTGATGTGATTATACCTAGAAATATTAAATTAAGTGAAGCACCAAGTTTTGGCGTACCTGTAATTGCTCATGATGCTGTTAGCAAAGGAGCAGTTTGTTACTTAAACTTAGCGCAGGAAATACTTACAAAAAACAATATACCCGTAAAAGCCTAGACTAGGGTAAGATTAATTTTTATAACCTTTGATATTGGCGAAAATAGAATATGCCGGACAACTCTGAAAAAAAGACCTTAAAAAAAAGAAAAGCACTTGGAAAAGGGCTTGGTGCCATACTTGGTGATAGTAATAAAACAGAAACTAGTTCTTCTACCGCACTGAAAGAAGTTGAAAACCAAACAACAAATATTACAGTGGTAGAAAAACTGGATGAGATTTCTATTGACTATGTTGAAAGAAATCCATTTCAACCACGTTTAGAATTTCAAGATGAAGCTTTGAAAGAGCTTGCTGACTCTATACGTGTACAGGGTATTATTCAACCAATTACTGTAAGAAAACTTACAGATCAACAATATCAAATCATTTCTGGAGAGCGTCGTTGGAGAGCTTCAAAAATGGCAGGATTAGAAAAAATTCCCGCTTATATAAAAGGAGCTAATGACACTCAGATGCTTGAAATGGCATTGATTGAAAACATTCAAAGGGAAGATTTAAACCCTATTGAAGTAGCAATCTCCTATCAACGTCTTATTGCTGAATGCGAATTGAAGCAAGAAGAACTGGGAGATAGAGTTGGTAAAAAAAGGTCTACAGTTGCCAATTATCTCAGGTTATTAAAATTACCACCAGAAATTCAAAGCGGATTAAGAAAAGGTGTTATTTCAATGGGGCATGCTAGAGCTTTAGTTAATGTAAACAGCATCGAAGTGCAATTAGCATTATATGATACTGTTGTAAAAAGTGAACTATCAGTTCGTAAGACTGAAAACCTAGTTAGAGACATCATTCAGGGAAAGGACCCTCTTAGTAGTAAAGCGAAATCAAAGAAAGAACCACTTGATTTTGAATTCAGCCGTTTACAAAGAGATCTTTCTACTCATTTTGGTACTCAAATTAAAATCAAAAATGCTGATGATGGTAAGGGAGAAATAAAAATACCTTATCAATCCATTGAAGACCTCAACCGCATATTAGATATTTTAAAAACTCACTAATGCTCTACAAGTGCGTACATATCGCTTTTTTATTCATCACTTCATTTTTTATTCTCTTTAGTACTTCCAACAGTTTTGCACAGACAGAACCTCAGCAGGAAGAAACTTTGGAAGAAGGTGATGGACTATCAGCAGAAGAACGGAATAAAAAATCATTGGATTCTTTAAGTTCTATTTCTGCTATACCTAATCATATTGACCAAAAAGAAAGAAAAAGAAAAAAGAAAACGCAGTATAAATATCTAACAGAACCATCTAAAGCTTCTTTTTATACGATTGCGGTGCCCGGTTTGGGGCAGGTATACAACCGTAAGCTTTGGAAATTACCATTATTGTATGGTGGAATGGCCGTTTTCGGTTATTTCGTAAAATTTAATCATAATAATATGGTTGAAAGTGGGCATTGGCTTGCTTACAGAGCTGATGCAGACCCGACAAACGATGATCTTATCCCTGAACTTTACCGTGGTTTATCAGAAGAGAACTTACGTCAGAGAAGAGATAATTTCAGAAGGGATCGTGACTTTATGATTATTTTATCATGCATGTGGTATTTACTAGGTGCGTTAGACGCAGCAGTAGACCAACATTTAAAATACTATGATATCAGTGAGGATCTCTCAATGAAACTGAAACCTGCTGCAATAGCAGATCCTTACAGTGGACTTCCCGCAGTGGGAATGACAGTATCTTTACAGTTAAGTTCAAAATAAAATAACAAATGAATTTTCTATTAATTGGATATGGCAAAATGGGTCAAACCATTGAACAAATATTAAAAGAAAGAGGACATAATATTGCGGGCATTATTGATAAAGACAATGCTTCTGATTTGGATACGATAGATCCATCTACGGTAGATGTTGCCATTGAATTTACACAACCAAGTGCAGCATATGTTAATATCAAAAAATGTCTTGATAAAGGAATCAGAGTCGTCTCTGGTACTACAGGATGGTTGGAGCAGAAAGAAGTAGTTGAGTCTACTACTAAAGAAAATAAAACAGCATTTTTCTATGCTTCAAACTATAGTTTAGGGGTAAATATTTTCTTTGAGCTAAATAAGAAATTGGCTAAAATGATGAGTGCTTTTAATGCAGAGTATAAATCATCAATGGTTGAAATTCACCATACTCAAAAATTAGATGCTCCTTCTGGAACTGCCATTACTTTGGCGGAAGGTGTGATTGAGAACTTTGAAGGCGTAGACAAGTGGACCCTTCAAGGTGAGGATGAAGCAGTAGAAAATGGCATTGAAATCGAAGCAGTCAGAGAACCTGAAGTCCCAGGTACACATGAGGTCTCTTATACTTCTGAAATTGATAGAATCGATATCAAACACACTGCATTTACTAGAAAAGGATTTGCACTTGGTGCTGTGTTAGCAGGTGAGTGGTTGCATCAAAAAGAAGGTATCTTCGGAATGCAAGACATGCTGGCATTGTAAATTAATCTGACTTAGAATCAACAATGAGCAATAAAAAAGATAAAAAGAAAAAAGGCGTCGTACAGGAATGGACCGATGCTTTAATTTTTGCTGTTATTGCGGCAACACTTATCCGTTGGGCTGCATTTGAGGCATTTACTATCCCTACTTCTTCCATGGAAAAATCACTTCTTGTAGGTGATTATTTATTTGTAAGTAAGGTTCATTATGGTCCAAGAACACCTAAAACGGTGCTTCAGTTACCTTTAACACATCAAACGATTTGGGGTACTCAGATTCCATCTTTCTTAGACTGGATTCAATTACCTCAATTCAGATTACCTGGCTTTACAGACGTCAAGAATAATGATGTAGTGGTATTCAACTACCCTGCTGAGGAAGGTTTCCCTTCTGACATGAAGCTTAATTATATCAAAAGATGTATTGGTATAGCTGGTGATACTATTCAGATTAAAAATCAAGAAGTTTTCATTAATGGAGACCGTGTTGAAGTTCCGGAGGATAGTGAAACACAATATAGAGTAGTTTCAAAAACTCAAATCGGCAAAAAAACTTTAGAGAGATATAATGTTTATGCTTACGACTATAATAATGTAGGGCATTACAAATTGAAAAATATTCCTGGACCTGAAGGCAAGTTTACTTACTCTGCTATGCTTCCGTTGCATACGGCAAAAGAATTAAGAAAACTTGATTTCATTGAAAGTGTAGAGAAAATCTATGCTAGAAAAGATCCTTCTATTTTCCCTCAAAATCCTAACAATACTTGGAGTATTGATAACTTTGGACCTCTTTATATTCCTAAAGAAGGTGATGTCGTAAAAATTACGAATGACAATTGGTCACAGTATAAAGATATCATCATCAAATATGAGGACAACGAAAATGTTGTATTCAAAAATGGTCAACTGTCTATTGACGGGCAAGTTCAAGATTCCTATACCATCAAGCAGGATTACTACTTTATGATGGGTGATAACAGACATAATTCACTTGACTCTCGTTATTGGGGTTATGTACCTGCTGATCACATTATTGGTAAAGCTGTAATGGTTTGGATGTCTATGGATAGAAACCCTGATGCTTCAATGATCAGATGGAACAGAATATTTAACTTCATTGACTAATTTTATGACTCCTCTCATTTCATGAGTCATTAAAAAATATCAATTTTACCGGAACTGAGTAATCAGTTTCGGCTTTTTTATACTACTATTTTTAAGTTCCTGATCTAGCTCTTAAAAGTATTCTAAAGTGAGGGTATTTTCATTAATCTTTCTTGTCAATACAAGACAAAAAAATTAACTTAATATACTACCCCAATGTACTCTACAATACTTTTTTAGGCAGGACAATAGTGATACCATATTTTATAAACACTTATTCTAAATTGAAATGAAAAAATACATACACATTTTTGTGGTTGCGTGTATACTAGCTCCATTATCTTCTTTTGCACATGAGGGAATGTGGCTCCCTTCACTACTTCAACAGCTTAATGAAGAAGACATGCAAGCCAACGGCTTTAAATTAACAGCAGATGACATCTATTCTGTCAATAAATCCAGCATGAAAGATGCTGTTGTTTGGTTTGGAAGAGGATGTACAGGTGAAGTTGTTTCTAACAAAGGCCTTATTTTAACAAACCATCACTGTGGTTATGGACAAATACAATCTCACTCTACAGTTGAAAATGACTTATTGACTGACGGTTTTGCAGCTCAGTCTTTTGGAGAAGAACTTCCAAACAATGGCCTTACTGTTAGTTTTGTAGTTCGAATTGATGATGTAACAAAAAGTATTCTTGATGGTGTAAAAGATGGAATGGAAGAAGAAAAACGTCAAGAAATCATCAAAGCAAACATTGAGAAAGTAGGTAAGGATGCTGTAAATGGCACACACTACGATTATATCATTAAACCATTTTTCTATGGAAATGAATACTACATGTTCATCATGGAAACATTTAAAGATATTCGTTTAGTTTTTGCTCCTCCTTCTTCAATTGGCAAGTACGGTGGAGACACTGATAACTGGGTATGGCCTCGTCATACAGGTGATTTTTCTATTTTTAGAATCTATGCTGACAAAGATGGAAAACCTGCTGAGTATTCAGAAGACAACGTTCCTTACACACCAAAGTACCACTTCCCTATTTCATTGAATGGTGTAAAGCCTGATGATTTCACAATGGTTTATGGTTTCCCAGGAAGAACAAAACAATACTTACCTTCAGAAGGAGTTTCATATACTGTTGAAACTTCTAACCCTATCAAAATTGCAATGCGTGAAAAAACAATTGCAATCTATGATAAGAATATGGCTGCTGACGATGCTGTTAGAATTAAATATTCAGCAAAGAAAGCACGTGTTGCAAATGCTTATAAAAAATGGATTGGTGAGAGCAAAGGTTTAAAGAGACTTGACGCCATCAATAAGAAAAATGAGCAGGAAGAAATGTTTGCACAAGCAGTAAAAGGAAATAAAGAATACGAAGCTTTACTGGATAAATTCCAAGAAGAATTCAAAGCAATGGAAAAATATCAATTAGGTAGAGACCTTTTCATTGAAGAATTGTATTATGGTCCTGAAATCCTTCGTTTCTCATTAGGATTTAAAGCTTTAAAAGACGTAAAACCTAACACTCCAGATTTTGAACAAGCATTAATGAAGCTAAAAGGCAGTGCAAAAGGTTTTTATAAAAACTTTGACCTAGCAACTGATAGAGAAGTGTTTGTTTCTGCTTCATCTATGTACTCTGATGCTATTGACCCTTCTTTCCTTCCATCATCTTTCGCAGTTGCGAAGGAAAAAGGTAGTTTTGATAAATTAGCGAATACTGTTTACAAGAAAAGTATTTTTGCTAATGAGGAAAAGTTAATGAAATTGCTTAGTGGATCTCCTGAAGGAATTTACAAAAAGATCATCAAAGATCCTGCTTTTGTAATCGGCAACGAGATTTATGAAGTATACGGCAATGAAATCGCTCCAGAATATAAAAGGTTAAGTGAAGAAATTGACTTATCTATGCGTACTTATGTAAAAGCATTGAAAGAAGTTTTCCCTAATAGAGAATATGTAGCAAATGTAAAAGGTGCCAGCAAGCAATACTGGTCTGATGCCAACAGTACATTAAGAGTGACATATGGTAAAATTGAAGGTTCTGAACCAAGAGATGGCGTAGAATTTAAATATTATACTACACTTGAAGGTGTGATGGAGAAAAGAAGAACTGATGTTCCTAAAACGCATGAATTCTATGTTCCTCAAAAGCTGATGGATCTTTACAAGAATAAAGATTACGGTCAATACGGTGAAGATGGAAAAATGATGGTTTGTATCACAGGATCTAACCATACTACAGGGGGAAACTCTGGCTCTCCTGTTATTAATGCTGAAGGTCAGCTGATCGGTATCAACTTTGACAGAACTTGGGAATCTACAATGTCAGATTTAATGTTTGACCCCGTGAAATGTAGAAATATCATTGTAGACATCCGCTATGTATTATTTGTCGTAGATAAATATGGTGAGTGTCCAAGATTGATTGAAGAAATGACTTTAGTGAAAAACTAACCTCACTTCATTCATCATAAATAAGGGATTGAACTTTGATAGCTCAATCCCTTATTTTTTATTCTAAATTTAGACGTTTTGAAATTTCCTCAATTGCTTCTTCCTCATCATCACTAACACCATCTGAAGCGTCAGCGAAAAGGTGAAGGATATCTAAAATGTCGTCTTTCTCATCATCATTCTGCTCCAAGTAGCCTTTTAAAGTATCTAAGAATGGATCTTTCCATTGTTCTAAATTATTGACTAAGTATTCCAACTCGTTGTAGTAGACTTTTTGAAGATTCTCCAATTCAGTTCTGGTCAGTGAACTTTTATAACTTTCTGCCATAAATTTGGCTAGGTATTTTACAAAAACCCACTCTTCGTCATCCACCACTCCATCAGAAGCTACAATCAATAAACAAGGAAAATAGATAAATAAAGTCTGAAAGTGTTCCCTTGAGAGCTCAACATTATTCAATGAATTATAGCGTGTATATAGTTCCTCAGTATTTGTATGTATACTCATCTTTTTTTTGATAATATAATATTGTCGTTAATGGTTCCCTTTTTTTAAGGTAATTCCCCTCAAGTAATGTAATTTTGCGATCTAATTGACAAAGAAAATATACAATGAGCGGAATAATATTAGCCATAGAGTCTTCATGTGATGAAACCTCAGCAGCAATAGTAAAAAATGGTACTGTACTTAGCAATATAGTGTCTACGCAAGAAATACACCAAAAATACGGCGGCGTAGTTCCAGAACTTGCTTCTAGAGCTCATCAGAAAAATATTCTCCCTGTAGTCAATGAAGCTCTAACAGAAGCCAATATAAAGAAATCTGACTTAGATGCAATAGCCTTTACAAAAGGACCTGGACTATTAGGAGCATTATTGGTAGGTGCATCTTTTGCCAAAGGAATGGCTATGGCATTAAAAAAACCTTTGATAGGTGTAAATCATATGCAAGCACACATCCTTGCTCACTTCATCGATAACCCTCAACCCAACTTTCCATTTTTATGCTTAACGGTTAGTGGAGGTCACACTCAATTGGTGGTTGTGAAATCTCCATTAGAAATGGAAGTGATTGGAGAAACCATAGATGACGCTGTAGGTGAAGCTTTTGATAAAACAGCTAAAATCATGGGTTTGGATTATCCTGGTGGACCTTTTATTGATAAATTTGCAAAAGATGGTGATCCATCAAAATTCAAATTCCCAAATGTCAATATCCCTGATTACAATTTCTCTTTCAGTGGTATAAAGACTGCATTTCTAAATTTCTTAAGAAAAGAAACACAAAAAGATCCTGACTTTATCGAAAAAAATAAAGCTGATTTATGTGCTAGTATTCAGTTTACCCTCGTCAATATTTTGATGAAAAAGCTAAAGAAAGCATCTAAAGAACTGAATATTAAGGAGATTGGAATTGCAGGTGGTGTTTCCGCTAATTCTGGTTTGAGAAATACGCTTTTGGAAGAAGGAAAAAAATTAGGATGGAATGTATTTATTCCTGAATTTGAACACTGTACCGACAATGCTGCAATGATTGCAATGGCAGCACATTATCAGTTTGAAGGAGGTGATTTTGAAACGTTGAGTACTTCACCAAATCCAAGAATGAAATTCACTGGATCAAAATAATAAAGCATGAGTATCATTTTAATAGCTGTTCTTGTTTTTACTGCTGCAATAAGTTTTGGGGTATACATCAATCAGAAGTTTCCTGCAAAAGGGGAACTTAAAAATGATTCGTTTCCTAAAAATACAACAGCCTTAAATGATGCCGCTATTATTGCATTGGCATCTGAACATAAAAATGGTATCAGTGTAGCAGCAGTTTGTCTTGCTTCTAATGCTTCGGCAGTGGAAGTAAAAAACAAGATGGAAGCTTTAAGGGAACAAGGTTTACTCTACCTCAGTGTGGATGAAAATGGTGCTGAAAAATATACATTAACAGACACTTCACTGATCTCTGATAAGCATCAAAATCGACTTAAAAAATAAATTCTGAGTACTTAAGACATACTAGTGGTCAACTAATTTTGTCATAGTCCTTAAGTTTACATAAACATTCATCTAAATTTATTAGATGCTTTTTTTTGTTACGACTTCATTTTACATATTTGTGCTATGGAAGCAATACTAACATTCATTCACTGGGACATTAACCCAGAAATCTTACCAGGCATTTTACCCGTACGTTGGTACGGACTTTTATTCTCGCTTGGTTTCTTTATAGGCACATGGCTAATCGCTAAAATTTTTGTGGTTGAAAATAGACCTGAATCCGATGCCGATGCACTACTTATTTATGTAGTGATTGCAACAATTATTGGAGCCCGTCTTGGTCATGTCTTTTTTTATCAACCTGATTATTATTTAAGAAACCCAGTTGAAATCATTCAAATTTGGAAAGGTGGACTGGCAAGTCATGGTGGTGCCATAGGTATTATTATAGCACTTTACTTATATAGTAAGAAAAGACCAGATCAGCCTTGGTTATGGATTTTGGACCGTGTCGTTATCCCAGTTGCCTTGGCAGGCTGTTTTATCCGTTTAGGTAACTTAATGAACTCAGAGATCATTGGTAGACCTTCTGATTTGCCTTGGGCCTTTATTTTCGAGCGTGCTCATGTTATTGATCCTGAAACGCCAAGACATCCAGCACAGCTATATGAATCTATCACTTACCTGATTATCTTTTTCATTCTAGGTGCAATTTACAAAAGAGAGAAGTTTGAATTGCGTCAAGGTAGAACCTTCGGTTTATTCTTAGTATTGGTATTCGGGATGCGTTTTGTTTGGGAATTCTTCAAAGAAGACCAAGTAGCATTCGAAGCAACAATGACATTGAATATGGGGCAATGGTTAAGTATTCCTGCCGTAATTGCTGGGCTTTTCTTCTTTATTAGATCATTTAGTAACGCTGGCGAACCACTTCCGCTTCCAGAGGTAAATCCTAATGATGAAAAGCTTAAAAAAGCGAAGAAATAATTGTTTATAATTAAGCCCTAAGACAAAGTAATTTTTCACTTTTTTGTGCTTAGAACTTATCAATAAAAAACGAGAGTATTCTTTTTCTGAATACTCTCGTTTTTTTATAAGATGTGTAAAGTCCTAAAATAACGATACACTAAAACAATCGTTATTATGGAAGACAATAAAAGTCAATATGTTAAAAGAACTCAGAAGGATTATTCAATGTCCTTAAAACTTCAAATTGTCTCAGAAGTTGAAAGTGGTCAATTAAGTTTAAAAGGAGCTACACGTAAATATGGAATACAGGGAGATAGAACAGTAAAGGTTTGGTTACAAAAATATGGTAACTTTGACTGGAACCATAAAGTCAGTACCATGAAGAAGAAAACACCTGAACAAGAACTGTTAGAGCTCAAACTGGAATTGGAAACCGCCAAAAAGAAAATCAATAGATTAGAAGCAGAAGCTGAGAAAGCAGATCATAAGGCCATCATTTTCGATATGATGATTGACCTGGCCGAAAAAGAGTATAAAATTGACATAAGAAAAAACTCTTCACCCAAGTAGTTGATGATTTCAGAAATGGATATTCTATAAGTATTGAATATTCAAGTCAGTTACTTGGGAAAGATCGTCAAGTGTACTACCGCTCCATCCATCGTAAGAAGAAAGATCTGGAAATTTCTGAGCAAGTAGTAGCACTAATACAAAACGAGAGGATAAAACTTCCTAATAGTGGGCATAGGATGCTGTATTCACTACTCTATCCTCAATTAAAGTCTTTAGGTGTAGGTCGTGATAAGCTACTTCAAATTATGAAAGCTAACCACTTAGAAATACAAGCTAAGAGAGCTTATCATGTCACAACTGATTCAGACCATAGATTTAAAACTTATCCAGATTTGGTAGATGGTCTTGAGATAAATAGACCTGAACAGGTTGTAGTAGCAGATATTACTTATGTAGGAACAAGAGACAACCCTTGGTATTTGGCATTAGTAACGGATGCCTATTCAAAGAAGATAATGGGTTACGACTTATCTAGGTCTTTAGATAAAGAGGGAGTAATTAGAGCCTTGAAAATGGCGATAAAACAACGTGAATATAAAGGAGAAACATTGATACATCATTCTGATAGAGGAGTCCAATATTGTAGTAAAGCCTATCAGAAGTTACTTAGGAAATCGAAAATCATAACAAGTATGACAGAAACTTATGATCCGTATAAAAATGCTATTGCAGAACGCATTAACAGAACAATAAAGCATGACTTTAACTTAAGTAAATATGTCAGTTATGAAATCGTATTTGAAGCCTATTTAAAAGAATGTATAAAAACATATAACTTTATAAGACCACACATGTCATGTTATATGAGAACTCCTATTCAGATGCATAAAACAAGAGGTAAGAAACGAAGGACTTATCGGACAGTAAAAGTCACACAATAAGCCTCGAAATTTATTGAGGTGAAATTGACAGCGAAGCGAATCAATTTTGCATCAATAAATTTGAGGAACTCGCGGTAGCGAAATAAAAACTGAAGGCTACCTATAAAAAAGACCCAATAATTTTTAAATTATTGAGTCTTATATCAAAATTAATTCACTAAAAAACTGTATCGTTTTTTCAGGGCATTACAATGAATCAATAATATTACAAACATTCTTTGAGTTGGATAGAGTAAGTACTAAGACAAAAAAGAGGTGTCTATCAAAGCAAATTGAAATACTCTATTATACTGCTCTGCTCTAATAAAATGGTTTTTAGGTAGCTCTTAAAACGCAAGGAACTGTATCTAATGTGTTTCATCAATTTTGAACATGCCTCTAAATTAAAAAACTCCATTTTATAGAGCTATAATGCCTTGTAGCTAACGCTCCATAGATCTAACCACTTTCATATTAATTACCTGTTTACATCTGACCCAGCTAATACAGACAAAAAAGGCTCCCAAAAAGGGAGCCTTCATATATTGGATATAAATAGTATTCCTTATCCTAAAGCAATTTGCTTCATAGCAGTCATTGCTCCTCTTAATCTTGCACCTACAGCTTCGATTTCGTGTGATCTTAAAGCTTCGTTTACTTTGATCAATGTCACGTTGTCTACACCGTTGTCTTTACCTTCGTTGTAGTCTTTACCACAAATATCAGCCTCAACACCTTTCATGAAGTCAGCTAATAATGGCTTACATGCATGATCGAACAAGTAACAACCGTACTCAGCTGTGTCAGAAATTACTCTGTTCATTTCGAACAATTTCTTTCTTGCG
Source organism: Flammeovirga sp. SJP92 (assembly GCF_001583495.1). Classification (GTDB taxonomy): domain Bacteria; phylum Bacteroidota; class Bacteroidia; order Cytophagales; family Flammeovirgaceae; genus Flammeovirga. The sequence continues at coordinate 694,572 of NZ_LQAQ01000061.1, forward strand.
ATTGTGTTAGCAATCAATGGAGTTTCGTGAAGTGACTCATAGTAAGCAGACTCACCGATGATACCCGCTTCTACCATAGTTTCGAAAGCCAATTCAACACCAGCTCTTACCATAGCAACCATCAATAAACCTTTGTCATAGAATTCTTGCTCAGTGATCTCAACATCAGCAGGAGCAGTTTTCTCAAAGTTAGTCTCACCAGTTAAAGCTCTCCAGTTCAACAAGTTTTTGTCATCCTCAGCCCAGTCTTTCATCATTGTAGATGAGAACTCACCTGAAATGATATCGTCTTGGTGCTTTTGGAATAATGGTCTCATGATGTCTTTCAATTCTTCAGACACTTCGAAACATTTTACTTTAGCAGGGTTAGATAATCTGTCTAACATACCTGATACACCACCGTGCTTTAATGACTCAGTGATAACTTCCCATCCGTATTGGATGAATTTCGCAGCCCAACCTGCATCAATTCCTTTTTCAACCATTTTGTCGAAGCAAAGGATAGATCCAGTTTGTAACAATCCACAAAGGATAGTTTGCTCACCCATTAAATCTGACTTCACCTCAGCTACGAATGAAGATTTCAAACATCCAGCTCTATCTCCACCAGTTGCTACTGCATAAGCTTTAGCTTGTGCCCAACCTTTACCTTCTGGATCGTTTTCTGGGTGTACTGCGATTAGAGTTGGTACACCAAATCCTCTCTTGTACTCTTCTCTTACTTCTGAACCTGGAGACTTAGGAGCTACCATGATTACAGTTAAGTCTTTTCTGATCTGCATTCCTTCCTCAACGATGTTGAAACCGTGTGAGTAAGATAATGTAGCACCTTGTTTCATCAATGGCATTACTGACTCAACAACGTTAGTATGTTGCTTGTCTGGAGTCAAGTTGATTACCAAGTCAGCTGTAGGAATTACTTCTTCGTAAGTACCTACTTTGAACCCTGCCTCAGAAGTGTTTACAAAAGATGCTCTTTTCTCATCGATTGCTACTTGTCTTAAAGCATAAGAGATATCTAAACCAGAGTCTCTCATGTTCAAACCTTGGTTCAATCCTTGTGCACCAGCACCAACGATTACGATTTTCTTACCTTTCAAAGCCTCAACGCCTTCGCTGAACTCTGAGCTATCCATAAATTCACATTGTCCAAGTTGGTGTAACTGCTCTCTTAATGGAAGTGTATTGAAGTAATTTGCCATTGTATATAATATTTTTAATTTAAATCTATTTGTCTATCACAAATGTGAAGATAATAATCAATAAGATTGTGGTGATTTTAAATAAAGTTTAGGTACTTTTCAATGATCGCTCTCTATAAGCATTTGGAGTCTGTCCTGTTAACTTCTTAAAAAACTTACTGAAATAGGATTGATCTTTGAAGTTGAGATAGTGACAAACTTGAGTAACCGTCAAGTCCGTATGCTTCAAAAGTCGCTTAATTTCAAGCACTTGCTTATCAGTGATTAACTCTTTTGATGTTTTCCCAGTGAGCCCTTTCACCGTTTGCGTCAAATGGTTTTCAGTCACATTGAGGAATTCCGCAAAATCTCTAACCGATAAATTCTCTTGGTATTTTTCCTCAATCAATTCTCTAAACCGTTTAACCATCAAATGTCCCTTCCCTTTTTCGATAGCACGTTGTTCTTTAGGATAGATCTGATTACAGGTATTTAATATCAAATCTAAAATAGAATTAGCCATTTCGTGAGAGACTACATCCGTTTGATCCATTTCATCACAACCTTTTACGAACAACTGTGTAAGAAAAGCCACATCCATTGGCTCCTCTAGTTTCAGTGGAGGGTTTTCCTGTTTGAGATTAAAAAAGAAAGGAAACTCAAGCAACTTGTTTTTGTTGCTCTTATCAATCAGATAAAACTCAGCGGTAAACAGAAAGATATAGCCTGCAATGTCTTTCGACAACTCCAACTTATGTGCTTGACCCGGACTCAAAAAAAACATACACGGAGGTTCTACCTTGTATTCATTGTCATCAATCACATGAAGTCCCGACCCCTGAGTCAAAAACAAAACCTCAAAAAAGTCGTGCTTATGAGGATACTGCACCTCAAAGTGACGATTGGCATCAAACACTTCAATTTGGAAAGGGTGTTTTGAATTACCAATAGGTTTAAATTTATCTAGACTGTATGTGGGGATTAGATTTTTCAATTGGAAGTTTTAAACCTTTATCTATTTTCGTTTGGAAGCTTAATAAAGCCAAATAAACCAAAGAAGCTATTAATATGCAAACCTTACTTTTCGAAATGTTATTGGAATGTTATCAAGCACCAATATTTTTCTAAAATAGCAGTCAAAAATACTGTAGGCCATAAAAAAAGTGATTACCATCTCTGACAACCACTTCCCTTTACAATTTATTTTAATGGATAATTACTGTTTATCCAGATCAAAAAGATCACTAATGATTTTACCCATCTTCTGTCCTTCCTTTTTATCAATATTGGAAGTAGTTTTCAATTGAAGTACCGGAATCTTAACAATCTTGTTCAATAAATTCTTAGTGATTTTATCTATATTTTTCTTCTCCTTAGAGCTTAATTCCTTTTCGTATTTCTGAACCTCCCTGCATCTAATATCCTCCAAAGTACTCTTCAAACCTTTAATGATGGGAGAATATTCCATTTCCTGCGTTCTCTTATTGAACTCTGTCAATGAAGCTTCAATGATAGCTTCTACCTTAGGAATAGAATTAAGACGTTTTTCTAAAGCTTTATCCGCTCTTGCATTGATATCATCAACAGTATAAACTAATGCTCCAGGAATTTTTTCTACATCAACAGCAACTGATCGAGGCACTGAAAGGTCCATAAAGCATTTGAAAGCCAAGATATCCAATGATTTTACATTATCCGCATTGAAATAATCAGCAATTGGTAGAGACGAAATAATAACATCAGCTTCTTTTGCTGCTTTCCATAATTCAGAAAAATCTCTTACCTGATAACCTGTTTCAGCCGCCAACTCCTCTGCTACAGAAAGTGTACGGTTCATGATCGTCACATCTGTAATTTCAGTATTCTGAAGGTTTCTTACAGCATCAGTACCAATTTCCCCTAATCCTACAACGAGGATCTTTGGATTAGAAACATCTGAAGTGATTTCATCGATCATTTCCACTGCAGCATACGATACGGAAGCGGCACCATCTCTGAATTCAGTTTCAATCTGCACTCTTTTATTGGCATTGAAAATAGTATGCATCAAACGGTGAAGATATTGCCCTGCCATTTCATGATCAGCAGTCCATTGGTAAGCCCTTTTCACCTGGCTTGAAATCTGAATATCTCCTACCACTTGGGCTTCCAAACCCATGGCTACTCTAAACAAATGCATTTGAGCATCAGAAGATGAAGACATTGACTCAAAATAATTATAAGCTTTTTCCTCTTCCACCTCCTTAAGTGAACAAATTTCTTTGATAATATCTTTAGAAAGATCCTCTTCCGCCATGTAATAAGCTTCCGTACGGTTACATGTAGAAACCAACAGCAACTCGTTCACACGTTCATCATTTTGATATACCTTCAGAAGGGATTCACAATCTTGTTGAGAAAGTGAAAACTGTCCCCTCACATCTAAAGGAGTATTTTTGTATGATAATTTTACGGCTTTAAAATCTTTCATTTATTAACTTAATCTATCAGTAAAAGAGCTGTATTACTTTTAACTATTAAAAATAAACGTTCAACTAATTTGTTTTTCAGAATGTATTATAATCAAAAAAACACATTTTATCCATCAACTCTATTTACAAATTTAAAGATGTTTCAAAAAAATTATAAATCTATTAGATAAGATTACCAATTTATATTGTAAATCAGGCTATTCGGATAGAAATCAAGCTCTGGGAAAGAGAAATTTTGAGAAAAATTAAGCATTTTCAATTGTTGCCCTTTCATCTCCCCTTCAATGCACCTTCCACTGAAGTTCCAGACTGATTGTGTTTTTTCATCTTTGAAGAGATTTCCTTCTTTTGTAAAAGTAAGAGACTGCCCATCATGAAAAGTAGAATAAACAGCAACAGACCCTATCTTTTTATTGCTTTTAATATCTCTACCTTCTAGCATTGAAGTGGATGCGTTATCATAAAATACTGCAATGTACATATCCAAAGGCTTGTCATTGATCACTCCTCTCTTCTGTACATCTTCCAATGGATAAATCACGTGATCGTTTAAAAGTTCAACGGCCACAATCCTTTCCATTGGCATCAGTCTTTCACTTGGCATATAATTCAGATAGAGTGGTTTTTCTACCAATACATTATCATATCTATAATAAGGGTTTTTGCCATAAGGAAGCAATTCATCTCTTTCATTAAATTTCATCACAAGGCCGTACTTGTAGTTCTCATAGTACTGCCCCATTGTTATTCTTAATGAAGGATATTTCACCAATTCATGCCCTTTAAATGCTCCGGTGTAGCTTTTTCCGTTGTATTGTTGCCACCATGATTCAGACTGCTCATCATATAGGATAATATTACTCTTTCGGATCATTCCAGAAGGGCTTAAAGTCAATTCTCTTTGAACACCTTTATATTGAAACCTTCTTTCATAAACCTCCACTGCATCTGTCAGAGGACAATAAGTGATGGCAATTGGCATTCCTCCAATTCTATCATTAATTACTTGATGAAACATCAAAAAATCTAGAGGGTAAGCTTTAAATTCACGCCCTGCCGCTACTACCACTACGTTGGCTTCTTCTGAATATTCTTCCTGAGCACTTTCCTCATTATAGAATCTAGGATTATCTATACTCTGAAATGCCTCTCTTGGTACTAGCTTCTCATATTCATACAAAGAAATAGATGAATTGTCTACGTTGGTAGCCCACTCACTTTTTACCCCTACTCTATTGATTTGTGCTGAAGAAATGCTCACCACTCCTAGCATTAAAAACAATAGTATTATTTTTTTCAAAAAACTCATCTATTACTATTAGGTTTAATTCGTCACCATCAGGGTAAGTAATTCTAATTTAAGATACCTACCTGCCAAGCAACAAAATTACAAAAAAAGCTACACCTTATAAAATCATTTTATCGTATTCTAGATGGTGTATCTCTTCCTGAAACTATTGGTTCTATACCAATGATAATTCCCTTTGTCACCTCAACAATATTTTGGAAGTCCAATGAGTTCATTTCATCGTTAACGGTATGATAATAAGAATCAAAATCAATATCTGTTGAAGAAACGGTATGAGCCGGTATTCCTTTTGCCGCAAACGAAGCGTTGTCAGATCTCATAAACAGCTGTAGGTCTGGGTAAGGATCTTCAAAAAAACTAAATTTCACTTTTGCTTTGCGAACATTTTTCTGCATCAATCTTCCTAAGTTTGACTTGTTATATCCTGTAATATATGCTTTTCTCTTTCCATTAGCAGAAGGCTTACCAATCATTTCAATATTGATTAGTGCAACAATATTCTTCAGTTCCTCATCAGACATTTGTTCCGCCATATATTTCGAACCTACTAATCCAATTTCCTCAGCCGTAAATGTGGTAAATAAAATTGTTCTAGCATAAGCTCTTCTTCTTTTGGCAAAATATTCCGCAATTTGAATGACCGCTGAAACACCTGAAGCGTTGTCATCTGCTCCATTGGCAATTGAATCTTCCTGTACAGCATCTAAAATACCGATATGATCATGATGTGCTCCAATCATCACTACTTCTTTTGCTTTTGAAGTACCTTCAAGTTTTGCCATCACATTTCTCATCTCCACTTTTTTCACCTCCTGCTTGAAATCTACAAGTACTTTTTTGAATTTGCTTAAAGCAGATGCTGGAGGAACTACCCAAATGATTGCCTGCTTTGAAGAAACATCTTCTACGTATTTTTGATTAGCACTTTTAAACTGAAGCATTGCTAATTCTTTTTTATGTTGATCTGATCTTACCCAAACCATTGTTACGGCTGTCTCTTTCAATAACTCTTCACGGAACTCGTTTAATGATTTCCCTGATGGAATATCCTTTACCTGAAGCTCTTTTGCTTTTTTTGAATAAATCTGCTCCAAGTTTGTATCAACAAAAAACTGATCTGAAGCTATATTTTCCTTATTAATAACCAGGTTATTATTCTGCACAACTTTCTGATATTTTGTCATTACCTGAAAGTAAGACCCATCGTCTCCTGCAGGCTTTAACCCTAATTTTTTAAACTCATTGCTAATGTAATCTGTTGCTAGCTTTTCACCTTCACTTCCTGCCAATCTGCCTCTTAATGCATCACTGGATAAAGTGTCAATGATTTGGGTTGCTCTGTTAATAGTCTGTGCTGAAGTTACTTGATAGGAACCAATCAGTAGTATAAATACCAATCCACGAATTGTTTGTATTATTCTCATGAACTATGAAGATATGTTAAGTTTTTCCCTAATGAATTTAACTGTAAGAAACTTTTTTAGGGGGTTTGTGTATTAATGTTGTGTGGCGTAATTCAAAAAGAATTACTGTTTTGCGGTATAAAAGTAAATGAAATTTTACTAAAATCTAAAGTATCACATCATGAAACAATATACAGAAGAGGTAGATAGTCTTTTTAAGGAATTAAAAAAAGCTACCGAAAGTGAAAAAATATCTGATTTAGAAAGTTCGATTATTGAGATATGGCAAAGAACTGAAGATCCGTTCTTGGGTGACGTTATCGTTTTAGGCGTTGAACAGTTAACAAGGGAGAATTATAAAGATGCAATTGCTACTTTCTCACATGCTTTAATGTTTAATAAAGAACATGCTGAGTTATATAATAAAAGAGCTGTGGCTTACTATATGCGTGGTGAATACAACAAAGCACTGGCAGACCTTCAAAAGGTATTGGAATTAGAACCAAGGCATTTTGGCGCACTTTCAGGTTTATGCAACATTTACAGGGAGATCAAATTAGAAGTGCACACGTTGAGAACATTAGAATTGCTATTGAGAATTATTCCCAACAAAGAAGGTTTATCAGCTCAGGCATATACTTTAAGGCAAAAATTAGGAAGATAATTACATTAGACCAAAGTTACTTCCTGTGCGTCCTTTTTACTTGGATCTGGTGCATTAGGAGGTAAAATAAAAATTCCAGGAGGCAAGTCTAAGTCTGGTTCTTTTGGAGCTGTTGGCCATCCACCATTGTTATCATCATCATCATTACCAAAGGAAGAACCTCTTGAAGAGTCTTCTTTCATTAGGTAGGTTTTGTAAAATGACCATATAGCAAGACCAATTGAAAGGTACATTATCAATAATAATAAGTGAATGTACTCCATAGAATAGTTGAGTTATTTAATTAATTGATGTTTTCTTAATTAGGAATTTGTAGAAGCAACACACCATAATTGTAACTGTGTGCTTGAGTTCTTAATTTAAATATATTTACAATTAAAAAAAAGAGGTGTTTCAACAAACATCTCTTTTTTTTTGATTTCTAGGAGTATAAGTACTTATCTCAAGTAAAATTTTTTATCGTCAATATATTCTTGAAGCTTACTCAATTCTTCTTCAGGAGTTATGTCTTCAATATTTCCTTCTACCAAACTTGCTCCTACTCTTTTATCAATAATATTCAATACTTTGTAGGTTCTCCATATTGGAGCTTTCTTGACTTTCACAATGTCACCTACGCTCACTTTCTGTGAAGGTTTTGGTACTTGACCATTTAATAACACTTCTTCTTTCTTACAAGCATCTGTTGCTACGGTACGAGTTTTAAAAACACGTACACACCATAAATATTTATCTATTCGCATTTTATTCGTTTGGGTAATTTACTTTTAGCAATTTCCCTTTTTCATAAATTTCTTCTTTTTCCAAGTTACCACTTTCATCATAGTATTTCCATGATCCAAGCTTTTGTTCCTTGTATTTTTTTCCAATTTCTCTCAAAGTACCGTCTTTATAGTACTTTTTGACCATACCATAAATGTTTCCTTTATCATAAGGAATTTCATGAAGCACCGTTTTTCCATCTTCATGATACTCCAATCGGATACCTACAATTCTCCCTTTTCTGTATCGTTCTTTAGTCAACAAAACACCATTCTGCCTGTATATGAAAGCTTCACCTTCTTCAAATCCTTTTTGGAAAATCTTCACTCCTTTCAAGTTGCCATCTGCATAATAAGTCTTCCATTCTCCATTTTTGACTTTCCCCAAGTAATTACCTCCTGCTTTTAATACACCTGAAGGGTAATACTCTTTTGAAGTATGAACAGTACCATTTTTTGTATAAACATCTAAGAGTTTCACAGTAGTACCATCTTCATAGAAATCTTTCTGTTCTCCCTTTTTGATCCCTTTAGCGTAATTATAGATCGCCTTTGCATTACCATCATGATAGAAAAGTTTTGTAATACCATGCATTTTTCCTTGTTGCATGTGCCCTTCTTTAAGTAATACTCCTTCTTCAGAAAACTCCCTAAAAACACCTTTTTGATCTTTCCCCAATGCTGTAATCATTTCTGACTTCAACTTCCCATTCTCATAGTAGTTTTTATAGTTTCCTGTTGAATGTCCTTCCACCAGTTTTTCTTCAGCCATCAAAATACCACTTGGATAATAGGCTTTTCTCAAACCATGTTCTTTATTCTTCTCAAAGGGGATAATCTCTTTTATTTTTCCAGACTCATAAAACTCCTTAGACTCCCCTTCCAATACGCCTTCAATGAACTGACTTTGTTTCTTGATATTGTTTGTTTTTGGGAAGTAAGTATAAAAAATTCCATCAATCAGTCCTTCCTTGTAATTCCCTTTTTGTACTAAATTTCCTTCAATATCAAAAACCTCAGTCAGGCCATTTTTTTTCTCACCTAACATTTGGGAAACAGCCTTTTTCTCTCCTGTTGGATAGAATTCTTTCCAAGTACCTTTCTTAATATCATTTTCAATTTGAAGCTCTCCTGATTGGTAATATTTTTTCATTACACCCACCATCTCGTTGTTTTTAAAACGAGCTTCTGTTTTCTTCATTCCCTCTACATAATAGGACGCATACGCCCCTTCTTGCCGCCCATTTTTATAATGCGTCACAAAATGTGGCTGACCGTTTTCATAAAACTCCTGAAAAGTACCATGCAATACACCGTCTTTATAATAAGACTTTACAATAAGGTTATCAGAACCAGGAAAAAATCTTTTGTACTCACCATCTATTCGAGTTGAATCACCATCTATAACATAAAATTCCTCTGCTACAATTCCAGCCCAGTCATCATAATAGGTTTTAATTAGGGTCTTATTCTTTGATTGTCCTATTACTTTAAATGAAAAAAAAGTAAATAAAAGTAGAAGACACAAAGATTTAATTTTGATTGTTTTATTTTTAGTATCCATTTAGGTATTTGAGATTTTTCTTACGGTACAAAGATCAATTATCATTCCTATAATGACAACCTCATTAAACCTTTTTAATTCATACAGGGCCATTTATGTTTCTTAATATAACAAATCAACAATTTGACAGTAATGAAATCAAGCAAGGAAATTTTACGCTTGAGGGAGATGACTTTGTAGACAATATTTTAGTTTTTTGTTTTGAATGGCTCAATGGCAAAGAGGAGTTCACACTGCAAACTTCTGGCAGTACGGGTACACCTAAAAATATTACAGTGACCAGAAATCAAATGATTTCGAGTGCGACTGCCACGACCAAAATATTGAATTTAAAAAGTGGTGACAATGCATTATGTTGTCTTAATACAGACTATATAGCTGGCAAAATGATGATTGTGCGTTCGTTGGTGGCGGATCTGAATCTATGGATTGTCCCTCCTTCTGCACATCCTTTCAAACATCCTTTTCTGCCTCAATTTGATTTTGTTGCTCTTGCTCCACTGCAAGTACAAAGCAGTTTGGATGTCTCCCAAGAACTTGAACAGCTTCAAAATGTAAAGAACATTATCATTGGCGGTGCTCCTATTAATTCACACCTTGAAAAAATGATCATTGATTTACTGACAGAAACAAAGGTATATATGACATATGGAATGACTGAAAGTGTTTCTCATATTGCTCTTAAAAGCATTTCAGCTAACAGTGATCAACTTTATCACACTTTAGAAGGAGTGAGTATAGGTCAAGATGAAAGAGGTTGTCTACATATCATTGCTCCTATGACGGATTACCAAAGGATTCAAACCAATGATGTGGTAAAATTGGTAACCAGAGATACTTTTGAGTGGCTTGGGAGAGTGGACAATATCATTAATTCTGGTGGTGTGAAAATTCAAGTGGAGAAGATTGAAGGTGCGATTGCAAAGATTTTGGAAAAAATGGATTATGCTTCTGTCAATTTGTTCATTGGTGGATTACCGCATGGAAGTTTAGGAGAAGAAGCAAATTTATTTATTGAAGGAATTACATTGACAGAAAGCCAAAAGAAGGTGCTGATTAATGAGTTAAAAGAACAGTTCACCAAATATGAATTACCTAAGAACATTCACTCATTAGGTACATTTGTAAAAACTGATACATTAAAAATAAAAAGAAAGGAAACAGTACAGCTTTTTTTAGAAAACTATGAAGGTTAGTATTATTACTCCAGTGTTTAACAGCGAGGCCTTTTTAGATAAATATTTTCATAGCCTCCTCAATCAGACTCATAGCAACCTTGAGATCATTTGTGTGGACGATGGTTCTACTGATGGAAGTCTCTCTAAACTTTATGAGTATAGAAAAAAATATCCAGGGCTGATCAAAGTACTCCGGCAGGATCACGAAGGTGTGAGCCAAGCTAGAAATAAAGCTTTAGACGAAATGAGCGGCGATTGTTATTGTTTTTTGGATAGTGATGATTGGCTATCAGACAATGCCATAGGATTGGCGGTACAACAACTACAAAAGGAAGATATTGATGCTTCACTCTTTACCTTGAATTATATTTACCCACAGTCACCTGATAAAAACTATACACTCCCTAAAAAGTACGATCAGCTTTTCAGTTCCAGTAAAATGTTCTCCGACACATTGGATTGGAGCGTATCTGCAACAGGCGTTTATAAATCTGAATTCAGGGAGTTGTCATATGCCTCTTCTGCCAAAGCAACATCATTTGATGATGAATTTCAAACAAGGAGAATGGTTTTAAAAATGAAGAATTTTAAAATCAATGATGGGGTGTATTTTTACAGACAAAATGAAAGTTCTGTCACCAATGAATTATCTATTGCATCACTTGGTAAATTTAAATTGCAATACAAAACAAAAGGATTATTACAAAAAAGAGGAATATATGAAGAACATGCCTTGAAATTTGAAAGGCAGTCTCTGATGATTTTCGGAAGTTTTTTTAAGAGATTCTATTTAAAAAAGCATGAGCTTACCAAAAATGAATCTTCTTTCATTGAAAAATCAATTCACTCTTATAAGCATTTTATTAATAGAAAAGTGTTGTTCCAAAATATAAAGCAACTCAATAATCAAGAGCGAACTATGTATCTTTTTTTATTTTTGCCTTTTGCCGTTCAGAAAATGATTATGAAATGGGCAAGTGCAAAACAAAAGCTTTAGCTATCACTGCTTGGACCTTCTATTGGTAAGGATATGGTGAAAGAAGTTCCTTTTCCTATTTCCGACTCTACTTTAATATCTCCGGAATGGTCTTGGATAATACCAAATGAAATTGACATACCTAATCCCGTTCCTAAGCCAACAGGTTTTGTTGTAAAGAAAGGATCAAAAATTTTGCTGACTGTTTCCTTATCCATACCTGATCCATCATCTGAAATTTTGATATAGACTGTTTTAGCATCATACCATGTCTTGATTGTCAGATTTCCTTCTCCCTTAATAGCTTGCTCCGCATTGTTTAGAATATTCATAAATACCTGATTGATCTTACTTTCGTTACAAACAACCGGAGGAATATCTGCGTAATCCTTATGAACTTCTACCCTGTCTTTTAGTTTATTATTCAATAATGTCAAGGAAGTATCAATGCCTTCTTCAAGATTAGCTTCTTTAAACTTCGTAGAATCCATTCTAGCAAAAGTCTTCAAATCCATTACAATTTGAGTTGTTCTGTTGGCTCCTTCCTCAATACCTTTTAACAAGTCACTAATTTCTTGAATGACAAAAGACACATCGTAATCTTCTTCAATTTCATCAATTACAGCATCTGAAGTATGCTTTTTCAACTCCGTAAAAGCTTGAATCAAATCTTCAATATCATCTTTTAAAGGAAGAACGTTATTGGCTACAAAGTTAATTGGGTTATTAATTTCGTGTGCAATCCCTGCCGTCAACTGACCAATAGAAGCCAATTTTTCTGAACTGACTAACTGATCCTGCATTTCTTTCAACTGGGATAATGTATCTTCTGTTTTATTTAATGAATCTTTTAAAGCACTGTTTTTACTCTTAATCTCATCACTCTTATGCTCTAATGCCACGTTTTGCTCCCTAATTTCATCATGAGCGTAACGAAGTTTTTCAGATTGCGTTCTAAGTGCCTCATTTTGTCTTTCAATGTGCTTGGTTCTCTTTTCTACCAACAACTCAAGGTGGTTTTTATGCACCTCCAACTGCTTTTGAGCGTCTTTTAGCTCTGTCACATCTACCAAGAAAGAGGTCACACCAATAATTTCTCCCTGCGTATTTCTAAAAGGGTTAAAGAACTGCTCAAAGTAGTACCCTTTAAAACGGTCTACAACTACAATATCTTCACCTTTAATACAACGGTCAAAATATTCACTTTGAAGGATGTTTTTATTGTTTTCTTTGATTTTGTCATAGATGTCCAACAAGTACATACCATTTTCCAGTTTGATACCTGTCAGCATTTCTGTGATCTTCATGAATTTATTATTACAGCTCAACAAGCGTTTATCGCGGTCAAGTGTATACATCATGATATAATCAGAGTTATCTAATATATTTCGAAGGAGTTCGTTGGTTTTCTTATACTCTTCTACTACAATTCTTCTTTGGTTTAATTCGTTCTTCCACTTGCTCACCATAAATGTCAGAGAAGAAGTAATAATCACCCAAAGCAAGAAAACCAATGCCATGGTAAAGTTTCTTGATTGAATAGAGCTTCTCAATACCGTTTTTAAAGGCACACGCGTTGTGATCACCCAAGGTTCAGTCATTCCTTGGATTTTAATAGGGAACAGCATTTCATAGTAACTCTGCTCCGTTTCACTGTTTTCTACAATTCTGGAAACCTTCTGATCGTTTCTCAAAGAAGCAAAAAGATAAGCAGGTATTCCGTCATTCATCCCAATATCCGCTTCATTGACAGAACCTACAATTTGTCCATTAGGTGCTGCAATACAAACGTAGCGGTTATCAAAATCTTCACTTTCCTCTATAAAACGCTGGAAGAAGGACAAACGGATAGAACTACCTACAGCTCCAATGAATTTTCCTTTATCAGTAAAAAAGGGCTGAACAACGTGTACTACAAACTTGTTATCGTCATCTCCATTTGTATGTTTTGGAAGGGTCACAAAAGACTCTTTTGAATTCAGAATTCGGTCTTTAAGAATAAAGTTTTCCCAGTCCAACTGTGTATGAAGCAATGTATGCGTCACCTTACCTCTTCGTGACACGTGCTCTTTATCAAGAAAAACAGGATTGTATAAAAGTTTACTGTTATCCGAACTATCAAATAACACCATCCACAAGGACTCTATATTAGAATAGTTCTGAACCGTATGATCCAAAAGTCCAGACAATACTTTATCCTTTTCTTTTTTATCACCTTTAATGACACGCATAGCATTGCCAATCATCCGCATTTCGGATAGCAATGTCTGCAATCGTGACTCAATGGATTCACCATAGCGTACTGCTCTTTCCTTGGTCACTTCAAAAGCCAATTTTTTCGATTGACTTCCTCCGTTTTCATACACTTTATAGCCTATGATCAGAAAGCAGAAAGTAGTTAGGGTAATTACCCACCATATGGATCTGGACTGTGAACTCAAATTTGGTGAAAGTTTTCCTGTTTTAATTTAATTGATAACAAGTGTTTGCAATGCCAAACACACAAAGTTACTTAGCAAATATTCAATTACATATAATGTTAAGTTTTTTTAGAGAATAAATTTATTCGCATAATAATGTTAATAAAAAAATGCATCGAAACGGGTTGAAATAAATTGTTAACAAAAACAATCAATTGAACGTAGTTCGAATGAGCAAAAAGGTTGTAAATTAGACATTAATCGAAGGATTATTTCTATAAATATCACCTATCCGTGATTTAAAAAGTAAGTATGAAAAAAGATTCGAAGCTATTAAAAATTCTCGATTATCTTGAGGCCAATGAAGCTAAAGAGACGAGAGACTATTATGTTCCTTCTTTATGGATGGGACAAGAACAGGGAGCTTCCCACCCTGTCAAAACTAACCCATTTACCTTCTTCAAGAATGCTATCAAGGAGATTACTTCTCCAACTGACGCATCTGTAAATTATAACCGTTCTCTTTCTACTTTAAGAAGCCAAATACATGGTTATGGAGGAGATTGGACTTACCAATCTGCATTCTACAATATTTTCCCAAGATTGACTACTGCTTATGACCATGACAATGATGGGCATGTAGGGTCTAGTCATCGTATGGATATCACTAGCAGTGATAATGGCTTTAGAGAAACAGGTACTTTATTAAAATGTATTGCAATCTTAAAATATATCAAAGAATTAGGATGCGATACTGTGTATATGTTGCCAATCACAAGTATTGGTGAAGATGGAAACAGAGGCGACTTAGGTTCTCCTTATGCAATCAAAGATCAGTATAAGTTAGATGAGAATTTAGCAGATCCACTCATTCCATTTACAGTTGAAGAGCAATTTGAAGCTTTTGTTGAAGCGGCCCATATGATGGGTATGAGAGTAATCATGGAGTTTGTACTTAGAACTTCTTCTCTTGGTGGTGACTGGGTAAAAACGAACCCTGAGTGGTTCTACTGGATTGACCGCCATAGAGCTCATGAATACCAAAGCCCTGAGTTTCCAGCCAATGAGTTAGCTGAAATCTTGAAAATCCCTAAAGGTGGCGGATTCCACTTCGCTCCAAGCAACGAGTACAGGTCATTATTTAAAAAACCACCTACGCCAGAACAAATTCAGGTACAAGACGGTAAGTATGTTGCCTACACTGACGAAGGTGAATTGATTATCCCGGGTGCATTTGCGGATTGGCCACCAGATGATATTCAGCCTGCATGGTCTGACGTGACGTACTTGCGTATGTATGATTTCCCTTATGATCATGCTCCAAATGATTATAACTACATCGCTTATGATACCATCCGTTATTACAACCCTGAGCTGGCACAGCCTGCACATGTCAATAGACCACTTTGGGATAAAATTGCAGGTGTAATACCTCACTACCAATCATTTGGTATTGATGGTGTGATGATCGATATGGGACACGCTCTTCCAAAACCTTTAATGGAAGAAATCATTCATGTTGCTCGTAAAAATGACCCTGATTTTGCTTTCTGCGAAGAGAACTTTGATGTGACTCAGGAAAGTAGAGAAGCAGGTTTCAATGCTGTATTAGGACATGAGTGGAGAGTAACCTCAAGAGAAAAAAGAGCAGGTATTCAAAGAATTGTTCAAGATTCGAGTGAGCGCCTTGCTTTACCTTACTACGGTACTCCTGAAACCCACAACACTCCTCGTGCAATGATGAGAGGTGGCGAGCCACACTGTAGAGTGACTTATGTATTGAATAAGTTCTTGCCAAACTCTATTCCTTTTATTCATCAAGGATTTGAATTATTGGAAGAGTGGCCTGTCAATACTGGTTTGAACTTCTTGCAGTCAGAAACAGATTACTATAGCCAACAAAGGTTACCATTGTTCTTCAAATCTGCTTTAAGATGGAACAATGACCATAACCTTATTGGATACATTAAATATATCAACAGTATTTATGATCACTTTGGGTGGTTGCTAAATAATGTACATTTAAGAGGTAATGAGAAATCTATGAAAATCCATTACCCAGACACTGCTTATGAAAGTGTAATTGGTTTTGAACGTTTTGACCCTTGGCATCCTGGACACAGTCTCTTGATTATTGCCAATACAGACTATCAAAACAGTCAAGATTTCTATATCAATGTACCTGGAACCAACAACGGTAAATATTGGGATTTCTTAGAAAAGAAAGACTATGAATTTGTCGACAACTGGCTTTCAGCAACACTTCAACCAGGGCAATGTTTAATCCTTGAATTGAAAAAGTTATTATAATCACCTTTTTATAGTAACGAACATAGGCTACTGATAATCAGTAGCCTATTTTTGTTTTAGACGTAATTATTACGGTTTACTTATGTTCACAGAATGTTATTTTCTTGTTAGTGTTTAAACATTACATTTGCTCCTTAATCAAACAAACAGGAAAATGAAAGTAACAAGTTATGTTGTTAGCTTATTAGTATTGTTTTTTGCTAATCAATCTTTCGCACAATCGCATTTCGGATCAGAAACAAATGAATCAGATCACATCTCTACAAAAACAACTATTCACCACCAAGAAGAAGAAAATTTTAAAAGGCACAAGTTAGCCATTTACATGGGGTACACTTATATCCCTCAAGCTATTCCAACTCATGAAGGGTTATTAGTCCCAACTTTCGGATTAGATTACACATTTAGAATTTCTGAAAAATGGGCCGTTGGGCTTATCAACGATATTGAGATTGCTCAATATATGGTAGAAGTCAAAAATGGTAGTGGCCATGAAGATCACGGTCATCTTGAAGCTCTAGAAAGAGAGTACGCTTATGTAGGTTCACTTGTTGTTTTTTACTCTCCATGGGAAGGCTGGAACATAGGTGCCGGACCAGGTATTGAAATTGAGAGAAACAAAAACCTTTTTGTAGGAAAATTTATCTTTGAAAAAGAGTTCAAACTCCACGACGGATGGGAACTTTCGCCCAATTTTCAGTATGATATAAAAGAAAAATTATATGATACTTGGACTTTTGGAGTTTCTATTGGAAAAAGGTTCTAGGAATGAAGATTCTTAAAGAAAAAGTTGTTAGTTTTGTTAAATAATACTAACAACTTTTTTTATGAAACAACTAAATAAAGGACTACTTATAATTGTCTTTTCTATTCTATCTTTTACCTCTATTAAACTAAATGCGCAAGATGTAAGTGACAACAGACTTTGGCTTCATTACTTTAACAGTGTCAGTTTATCAGACAATTGGTCTATAGATACTGATGCCGCTTATATGGCCATGTTCGACAAGCCTGTTGACAGATTTCAGATTCGCTCTGGTTTAAAAAGGAAGGTCAACAAAAATTTATCAATCAGATTTGGTTTAGGGTATTTTTATGTATTTGGAGAGGAAGATTCCAAACTTCATGAAATCAGACCAATGCAAGATTTTATTGGCACTCATAACCTTACTGCCGATAAGAAGTTATTCATCAAACAAAGACTCCGTTTTGAGCAACAGATATTTAGTGCAACACTAAATGAAACAGAAGAAAACGAAGTGGACTACAGAATGAGATATTCTTTCATTCTAAGAAAAAAATTAGAGAATTGGATTTTTGGTTTTGGTACCGAAGCTTTTATCAACCTTGAAAACAAGGAGGATAACCCCCTCTTTAATAAAAACCGTACGATTGCTCTCGTGAATAGAACGATAAGCAGTCATGTAAGCCTTGAAGCTCAGTACATAAGAGAAGATTCTTTTAGAAAAGGTCAAGGTTCCCATCATCATGCTGACTTGCTAAGAGTGGCAGTCAGACACAAAATTTAAGAAAGGTTATTTCAAAAAATAAGCCCCGAAAAATTAATTTCTGGGCTTATTTTTTTAAGCAAAAACTTCCTCGTTTTCCTCATGGGATTGTGAGAGGTCTTCTAAACTTGGATCAATAAAGATGTCATTCTCTAAAATCACAATGGGAGTTTTAAGTAACGAAGGGAAATCCCGCAAAGTTCGAAGAAGTACAAAAGCACTCATTTCAGTAAGATCTTCTGCAAAACATCTATACCAAGGTGAAGCGGTATTGATTAATGCTCTAGTTGGTTTTAGTTCAATATTCTCCATAATATGGATTAAATATTTTTCAGAAACAGGACACACATTGATTTCGATTTCACGAATAGCGTGGTTTTTGTTTCTGAGGTCATTGATGAAGAACTGTTGGTTTGGTGCGTTGCTGTCATAAATGACAATTGGGTGGTTGAGCTTTAAATGTGACATGGTGATGGGTTGTTTATTGGATTTTGTTTTTCTTTCATCCAAAAGTTAACGAAAATATGAACAATTATTAACATACACTGATCACTGCAACTTACTGACATTTATCATCTTACAACTGATTTAAGAAGCCAAGTATATTTATTCACATTGTTATCCTACAATTACTTTTTTTATAAAACGTGAAACAACACCGCTATTAACAGCATTTTTTCATTGTGCTCACAAAAAATAAAATCGAATAATTTTAAAAGTAAATTTTGACTCAATACGTATTGAACGTGAAAAATAGTTTTTAGAAATAGTTTTATTCTTTCATTAGTAAGTCAGTTTTGGATCAACTATATTCATCAAATTAATAAAAAAATATAACCTTTTCAAGTACATGAAATCACACTTCCGCCTACATGTTTTTTATGAAGTAGTTCAACGACAAAGCTTTACTAAAGCTGCTGAGGCACTACAAATATCTCAGCCTGCAGTAACAAAACATGTAAGAGCATTGGAAGAGGAATATAAAGTGCCATTGCTGGAAAGAAAAGGTGTGATTATTCATATTACTCCCGCAGGTGAAGTACTCAAAAGCTACTGTGAAAAAATCTTTGGATTAGAACGTCAATTAAAATTTGAGATTGATGCCATCAGAGAAAACCAAGGCGGAACAATACGTATTGGAGCGAGTACAACGATTGCTCAATATATCATCCCTAAAGTCATTGCCTCTTTCCAACAGAAAGTAAAGGATGTCAATATTGAAATTAAAAGTGGCAATACTGAAGCCATTGAAAACTGGCTGATCGATGACATTATTGATCTAGGCATGATTGAAGGTTCTCCACATAGAGGCGGGTTGAAATACATTCCTTTCCTTAAAGATGAATTAGTGGTAGTATGCTCTACAAAGTTTCATAAAGGACACAAAAGTTCATTGACTATAAAAGAGTTTTTGAAGAAGCCTTTTGTGATAAGAGAACAAGGAAGTGGCACTCGAAAAATCATCAAAGATGCTCTGGAAGACAAAGGACTTCATGAAGATGATCTTACCATTGCCATGCAATTAGACTCGACAGAGAGTATCAAAAGATATATTGAAGCCTCTCCAAACTATGCACTTTTGTCCATTTATTCTATTCTTGAAGAATTGAATCGAGATCAATTACAAATTATAGATTTAGAAGATTTTGAAATCGACCGTGATCTTCATTTTGTAATAAAGGAAGGTGGTTCTATTGGGTTAGGCACCACTTTTATGGATTACGCAATGCTCCATTATAACAAAAAGTTATAGACTATTCATTTTCTTCATTCATTTTGATGTCAATACTTATGACATTTGTATTGTTATCAAAAGAATATGAAAATGAAAAAGTCTAATCAAAGTAACAAAATTGTATATGTCGTTTTAGCCTTATTGACTTTAACCCCATGGGTAACGCCAGCCATGTCATTATTTGCCGGAATTATCTTTGCCCTACTATTCAAAATACCTAACCCAACTCTCAATAAAAACTTAAGTAATAATTTAATGAAATGGTCAGTTGTTTTCCTCGGCTTCGGTTTAAATGCCGTAGATGCTATGAAAACAGGAAGCGAAGGATCATTAATTACCTTTAGTAGTATTGCTCTGACATTAACCTTTGGTGCTTACATCGGTAAAAAGCTTGGTTTGGATAAAACCATTTACCGATTGATTGCATCGGGTACTGCTATTTGTGGCGGTAGTGCCATTGCTGCTATGGCTCCTGCTTTAAAAGCCGATCAGCATCAGATCTCAGTGGCTATGGCTACTGTATTTATCTTGAATGCTGTTGCACTAGTGGCCTTTCCTGTGGTTGGTGAATACTTTCAATTATCACAAACACAATTTGGATGGTGGGCTGCACTTGCCATTCATGATACAAGTGCCGTAGTAGGTGCGGCGGCCAAATATGGAGAAGAAGCTCTTCAAATTGCAACAACAGTGAAGTTAACAAGGGCATTATGGATTGTACCTATTTCACTCATTGCCGCATTCTCACAAAAAGGGAAAATGAGCTTTAAAACAATGCCTATTTTCATTTTAGGTTTCATTGTAGCAATGCTAATCAATTCTTATGTACCAGGGGCTGAAGCTTTTGCTCCATTATGTAAATTCATTGCTCACAAAGGTCTTTCATTAGCCTTATTTACTGTAGGTTGTACAATGGACGTATCAAGTGTAAAACATGTAGGTACGCGACCTATGTACCAAGGTATTGCACTTTGGGTCATTGTTTCTTCAATATCATTATACGCTGTAATTCATCTCTTTTAAAGAGAATTAGCCCAATATCAAATCCCTGCAATAGTCTTATTGTCAGGGATTTTCTTATATTTATAGGAGTACCAATTAAAAGCAACCCAATCATTATCAATGAAAAAAAAGTACCTTCTCTTTTCAATCTTCATTATTCTAATTACCCTCATTGTATTTCTTTTTTCTACAGGCCATAAAAGACTTGAAGAGTTTGCTGCTCAGTCGCTCAAAGAAGTGGCTCTCGGAAAAAATGGAAAAGGCTATTTTGTCAACTTTCAAGAGTTCACCATTGAATGGACCAACAGTAAAATAACAGCTACGGGTATCAGTATCATTCCTCATATCAATCAAGAAAAAGATAGTTGGGTAAACGGCACTGTTGACACTTTAATGATCGATTTTTCGAACCTTTATCTTGGTGCTCTTTCTAAAAATATTACGATTGATAATTTTAGAATTGTACACCCTAACTTCCAGTATTTCTGGAAAGAAACTCCTACAGTTCAAAAAAAGAAAAAACACAACCCTATTCCAAAGTTTGATGCGCTGAGAGCTCGTTTATCTAAAATTGGCATTCATTCTATCAGTATTTTAAACACGGAGTTAAACGGCTATATGGTAACCAACAACTACCGCCATCTTCATATTTTTCATACCACACAAAACTTTGTAATTGAAGGATTAAAATTCAATTTAGATTCTATTGATAATAAAAATAAGGTAGTAGACCTTGAAAAGTTCTACTTCTCCTGCGGGCCTACTTTTATGAGGGGAAATAAGGATTTGTATCAATATAAATTTGATACTCTTTTCATCAGCAATCAAAGAGACTTTTTCAAATTGGGCGGAGTAAAGCTATCTCCTCAATACAGTGATGAAAGTTTTTTTAGGATAGTAGGTAAACAAACAGATCGGTTTATTGTAGAAATAAAGTCAGTGGAAGGCCATGGATTATTAGAAAAAGAACTTTTCAATCAGGACCGCTTTCACCTTGAACAAATTACAGTAGATTCTCTAAGAGCCAATATCTACAGAGATAAAAACTATGATGAGGATAGTACTGTAATTAAAAAATTGCCACACCACATGATCAAAGAACTTGATTTTCAATTAGCTATTGATCAACTGGAGTTAAAAAACAGTCAACTTACTTACCAAGAAAAAAGTAAAGAAGCCGATCAAGCTGGAATTCTTCCTATTACGAATATTAATGGTGTTATTACCGATATCAGTAACTCCGACGAAAATATCATTCAAGTCGACCTATCTGTTAAGCTTTTGGATAAAGCTAATTCAACGTTACATATCGATGTATTTTTAGACCAAAAGGAACCGTATTTCATGAATGCAAAAGGTCATATAGATGCTTTTTCTCTATTAGCCCTCAATCAATTCACTCAACCGAATATGGGTGTTCTTTTTCAGAAAGGACAAGCTACAACCATTGACTTCAATGCTCAATTAAACGATTCTATTGGAAGAGGGAACTTGGATTTTTTCTATCAGGATTTAAAAATTAAAATCACTGGAAAGAATGACAATAAATCAAATGTGATAGAATCTATTGCTGGGTTTGCCGCCAATAACCTAGTCCACCGATACAATTTGAAACAAAGAAAACCAAGACACGGTCCATTGTATTACAAACGTACTCCCTATAAATCATTTATACATTACCTGATTCATACCGTAATGTCTGGTGCTCAAACCGCTGTAATTGGTACTTATGGGCAACTCCCTGATGATGAAAAGAAAGCCTATAAACACAACAAAAGACAAAAAAATAAGAAGACGCATTAACTTTACTCTCCTATAAAAGTAAGTACCAGCCTCCTACTTCCTCCTCGGTTTCTATGTTCACCAAGGTAAATCCCCTGCCAAGTGCCTAATAATGGTCTTCCATTACCAATAGGCAATGACACACTGCTTCCTAATGTTGATGCTTTCAAATGTGCAGGCATATCATCTGCCCCTTCATAAGTATGCTCATAATAAGGTGCATTTTCTGGATAAACTTTGTTGAAATGAGATTCAAAATCGGTTCTTACTGAAGGATCTGCATTTTCATTGATGGTCAATGAAGCGGAGGTGTGTTGAATAAATACTTGTAAGATACCACTTCTCCCCTTTAATTCAGGAATTTGATCCAACACCTCGTCTGTGATAATATGATAACCTCTAATATAAGGTCTTAATGAAATTGTTTTTTGAATAACCATGTGTCAAAAATAAAAAAACTGTATGAGTTACTTCCCATACAGTTTAATTATTTATTGCTATTGGAGTAATTGTTTAGATCCCCAATTCTTGAAATAAAGACTTAATTTCATCTGATGACGGACGAGGTGCGTTAGCCACTTTCACTTCTCCTTCTTTGTCTAATAAGATAAATCTTGGAATAGCAGAGATATTAAATTTCTCAATAAAACCCTGGTTTCCTGAATAATGGAATTGATTACCGTGCAATTCTTTTTTCTCTACCATTTTCTTCCAAGCTTTAGTATCTTGATCCACTGATAGACTTACAAAAACTACATCTCCATCTTTGTGATTTTCTTCCAATGCCTTTAAAGATGGTATTTCACCTAAACATGGTCCACACCATGAAGCCCAAACGTCGATATAAACATATTTCCCTTTAAAATCAGCAAGGTTCACTTCCTTACCTTTCAGGTCTTTGAATTTATAAACGCCATCATCCTCAATACTTAAAAAGCTAAATAGTGTGATTGATAAAAGTAGCGACAGGGCAGTAATAATATTTTTCTTATTCATTGTTTTGTAATTTTATAAAGTTGCTAAGACTAAGATTAATTAGTGCTTAATGAGCGTGTTTTATATATAACGATGTAAAGTTGATAAAAATTTCAATTCTGTTGATAGGATAAACTTCCTTAAGTTCAGACAATTTTCCCTTTAATGTTGACATAATGTAATAATACAAAACTACAACATTTTACCTATAACCTTTGTTTTGACCTATAGATAGTACGCTTTAAAAGATATTTTTAACCTTTTTCACCACTTCATTAAAGAACGCTTCAGACCAGAAATTCTTTTTGATTTTTGCATAGACTTCTTTTTCTATTTCATCAAAAATTGGATCTGAATATAGCTTTTTCCCTTTCCTTGCTAATTCTAAAGCCACCACATATTCTTTGTTGATCATTGTAAAAAGTAAACCTAAAAGAAAGTCTCTGATGCTGATGCTCTCTTTTTCCAAGTTATTCAAATATGAGATCTCAACCCATAAAGGGGCCTTTTTCAGCGTCACCTTGGCCAACTTTTTATTCAAAGCACCAGAGAATAAATTCTCATATGTTTTATGAGTACCTCTAATTACTTTTTGTACTTCGTACTCTGAAAGCCAGAAGCTTTTGTCTGCCATATAATTGAGGATAGAACTTGCATTGTCTTCTCCATTATATGTTTGTGTCAAGCCAGGTTCAAAATCAATAGCTAGAGCATTGTCCTGAATACCCGGTTTCAAACTTCTTAAAATTCTAAGATCAATACCTTGAGAATCTGTTTTCAGCCAATCCACATAGTCCAATGACAACTTTTCCAAGGCATGACTGATAGAGATATTATTGAGCTGAATAGTTCGATCTAATTCGAAATAAGGAGAGAAAATATAATCTTTTACGTTATTCTCATTGGGGATAAGTGTGCTGGAGCAATAAGGACTCTTTGTCAGATGGAAGTCTAATTTTTCAGCTTCCTGATCTGATACAATACAATTGAATTTATAGAGCTTTTTGAAACCTTGATTATCTTCTTCAGAGATGTCAAACTTTCTATCATCTGCATCAAAAGCAATACAAATTGAATAAGGAGCAATTTCTTTCCACTTTGCATGGATTTCTCCTGAGGCTCCTACATCTACTAATACAGGTGGTTTGTTTGTAAATTCTTCTCTTGAAAGAATTCGTTTCGCGATTGAATGCATATTAACTGTCTTTTACTTTAAGCGAAAGTCAAATATACATTTTTTTTGTCCTGATGCTCAAAAAATAACAAAGTAAAAAGGCCGTTGAGTAATTTACCCAACGGCCTTATTATTAATGTTTCAACAATGCACCTTTAAATAGTGTATTCTTGATTAGATGATTTCTAATGAACGGTTAATGAATGCAGTAAGATCAGCACCTTTCAAGTTACCTTGAGAAAGTTTTGCTAAATCGTAAGCATGTTTCACCAATTTATCTTGAGCTGCAGTATCCTCTTCTTTCAAGATTCTACCTACAAGTTCGCTGTTTCCGTTGATAGTTACTGTATCAGCACCAGGGAAACCACCAAACATGCCACCCATTCCACCTTGCATCGCAGACATTTCTTCCATTCTACGCATGAACTCAGGCTTAGTGATCATTACCGGTAATTCGTCAGCAGTCATCGCCTCTACTTTTGGTTCCAACTTGTCATCATTCAAGGCACGCTTGAAGATCTCTACCAACTTCTTAGTTTCGTCCTCTGTTAATACAGATTCGTTTTTCTCGTCCGTTTCGATCAAGTTGTTTACCGTATCAGAGTCGATACGCTTCATTGTGATGTTCTCGAACTTGTGCTCTGTATTGCTTACAAAGTGGCTGTCGATCATCGTATCCATTTTCAAGATATCATATCCTTTCTTCTTTGCCGCTTGAATATAAGTATCTTGCGTACCTTGGTCAGTAGCATAAAGGAATACGTGCTTGCCGTCCTTGTCAATTTGGTTAGAAGCTATATGTTCTTTGTACTCCTCTAAAGTAAATTTCTTACCGTCGATGTTTTCAAACAAACCGAATTTCTTTGCTTTGTCAAAGAACTTGTCGTCTGTCATCATACCGTACTTCACAAACAAACCAATGCTCTCCCACTTCGTCTCATAGCTTTCTCTTTCGTTTTTGAACAAGCTGCTCAAACGATCTGCAACCTTACGCGTTACATAGCTAGAGATTTTCTTCACGTTCGCATCCGACTGTAAGTAAGATCTTGATACGTTCAATGGAATGTCTGGAGAATCAATTACACCGTGCATTAAGCGTAAGAACTCAGGCATAATTTCCTCTACGTTGTCAGTGATAAACACCTGACGAGAGTACAATTGAATCTTGTCTTTATGAGGAGTGATATCTTCTTTTACTTTAGGGAAGTAAAGAATACCAGTCAATTCAAATGGGTAATCCACGTTTAAGTGAATCCAGAATAAAGGCTCTTCAGACATTGGGTACAACTCTTTGTAGAAGTTGATGTAATCCTCGTCAGTTAATGTCTTAGGATCTTTTGTCCAAAGTGGCTCTTTTTGGTTGATGATATGTGGCTCAACGATTTCTACGTCTTTTGCATCATCACCTTCACCTTCTTTTTCAGTTCTTTTATCTACACCTACTTGGATAGCGATAGGCATAAACTTAGAGTATCTGTTTAAGATAGTACGTAAACGGTGCTCGTCTACAAACTCTTCAGAATCCTCATTGACATGAAGTACGATTGTAGTACCTCTGTCTGCTTTGTCAGCGTCAGTGATTTCATAAGTAGTTGAACCATCACAAGTCCATTTTACTGATGGAGCATCTTTGAAAGATTTTGTGATTACTTCAACATGGTCAGAAACCATAAATGCTGAATAGAAACCAAGACCGAATTTACCGATGATTGTAGAAGTATCTACATCTTTGAATTTCTCAACAAATTCAGTAGCACCAGAAAATGCAACTTGGTTGATATATTTTTCAACTTCATCCTCACTCATACCGATACCACGGTCAGTGATTGAAATTGTTTTTGCTTCCTTGTCTACATCAACTTGAATCGTTAGATCACCTAGTTCACCATCAAACTCGCCCATTGAAGCAAGTTTTTGAAGTTTCTGAGTTGCATCAACTGCATTGGCTACCAACTCACGTAAAAAAATGTCGTGATCTGAGTATAAGAACTTTTTAATGATAGGAAAGATATTTTCAGTGTTTACTGAAATAGAACCTTTTGCTGCCATGTTTATATTTTTTGTTTATTAAAATACTTATTTACTTCAATGACCTTAAAACTTTTTGTTCAAAGTCATGACATCCTTTTCAAATTGCATTCCAAGCCAAAAATTGGGTAAAATTGACACTCAAAACTGCCTATTTGTCAGATTTGATTTTAATACTTTCATTAAAAACGCCCTTTTTTTGGGTTAATATTAAAAATGTAATAGATTTGTAGACGACGTTGACAATTTTGGATGACATTAATTTTCATTAACATTTAGTGTAACGATTGTTTTCGTCACATAATAAACCATAGAAACACTCTCTTACTAAATATCTAACAGCGGGTATAAAAAGATTTAAACTAAATCAACAAGTAATCAGTCTTTTACAGCGTCATGTAAAAAGATATTCCCTTTTAGAAACACATTTTAGTATATCACAGAGTTTTTCAAAACGTCGCAAAGTAATGACGCATTATTTACTTTGCCTTCAAATTTGTATAAGTAGTCACACATCATAATGAAAAGGCTGTTGAATATTTCGACAGCTTTTTTCTTTTACAAGAATTTATAACAAAGTAAACACCCTATATCTTACTATTATTAATGACCTTTTAGAAATGATACTATGCTCTAAAGTTTCAAACCCCTAACTTTGTGAAAATTTTAAACTCATTATTGTCCATGACATTTGAAGAATTGGGAGTTATCCCTGAAATCCAAGAAGCATTAGAAAACAGAGGGTATGACACACCTACCCCAATTCAAGAAAAAGCCATTCCATCTATTCTAGAAGGTAATGATCTGCAAGGCAGTGCTCAAACCGGAACTGGAAAAACGGCTGCTTTTTGTATTCCTATTATTCAATTGTTGAAGAAGAACTCCAATAATGGTAAAAAGATCAGAGCACTCATTATCACTCCTACACGTGAATTAGCCCTTCAAGTAGGAAATAACTTCAGTTTATACAATCAAAAGACAAAACTGAAACAACTTGTTATTTTTGGCGGGATTCCCCATGACAAACAAATCAAAAGGTTGAAGCAAGGTGTGGAAGTACTTATTGCCACTCCTGGCCGATTACTCGATTTACATCAGCAAGGTTATGTAGATTTAGGTCATGTAGAAAATTTTGTACTGGATGAGGCAGACAAAATGCTGGACATGGGATTCATCAATGATATAAAAAAAATCATTACGCTCATACCAGCCAAAAGGCAGACATTACTTTTCTCTGCCACGATGCCTGATACAATTCAAAAAATCAGTAAATCCATTCTTCATAATCCACTAAAAGTAGAGGTAACACCTGTTTCATCTACTGCTGATACCATTGATCAGTTCATCTATTATGTAGACAAAAGGAACAAAAAACAATTGCTTTTTGAAATTCTAGATGATGATAAAAAAGACAGTGTGCTTATTTTCATGAGAACGAAAAGAGGGGCCAACCATCTTGCCAAAACACTCAATGATAACCGTGTAAAAGCAGAAGCTATTCATGGTAATAAGTCACAAACTGCACGACAGAGAGCACTTGAGAATTTTAAGAAAAAGAAAACACGAATCCTTGTCGCAACTGATATTGCCGCTCGTGGTATTGATATTAGTCAGCTGAAATACGTTATCAATTTTGAGATCCCTGAAGTAGCAGAAACTTATGTGCACAGAATTGGGCGTTCTGGAAGAGCAGGAGAAGAGGGTGTTGCGATTTCACTTGCTGACGGCACTGAGTTACAAGATGTGAAAAGTATTGAAAAACTCATTGGGCATAAAATCCCCGAGATAAAAGAGAATCCTTTCCCAATGCAGGAGAAGGAAAAAGATATTGCTCAACAAGCGGCAAAAAGAAAGAAACAAATCAAAAGAAGTAAACAAGGCAATAGAAGAAAGAAGAAAAAGGACAGCAAGTAATGACTTAATGTGCTTCTTCTTTATGAAGATCTATATGTTCAATCTTCACAATTGTACCTTTTACAGAAGATTCAATGGTCAGTTTCGCTCCAATTGAAGCTGACCTGAAATCTATATTATTCAAGCCAATTCCTCCTCTTACATTATTGGTATCAAAACCAACCCCATTATCCTCATAATAGATATTACCTATTCCATCATCATTACCAAAAAACTGAATAAAAACAGTTTCGGCCTGACTATGTTTTGATGCATTGTGGATCAATTCCTGAATTATTCTAAAACAATGATGCTTGGTTTCCTTATTTGTTATTTCGGGCCAATCATGAAATTGTACAACAACTTTTTGTCTCTCAGAATTATATTTAGATACTAAATCAATAATAGATTCTCTGAAAGAAATATGATGAAAACTTGGCGAGATCAATTCATGACTAAGGTTCCTGATAGAGTCCATTGTATCCGTCAAAATGTTTTTCGCCTCCTGACTCATATTGGAATCTGATTTATTAAATAAGGCCAAATTTCCCCCAATTGAATCATGCAATTCTCTACCAATTCTATTTCTTTCTTTTTCCTGCCCTTCAAGTACTGCTTTCGAATAGAGTTTATGCTTTTCCAACATTGCCTTTTTCAGTTCAATTTTCTCATTATAAATAGTAATCGAACGCTTCAAAAGGAGATAAAAATAAACTACAGATTCATATACTATGAAAATGTAATAAACATAATCGGTATAAGAAGCTCTCTGAATAACACCCATATGTGGCAAAGTCACAAACATAGCAATGATAACCAATCGGCTCATTTGAACCACAAAAAGGTATTTCGATAAGATCGAATGATTTCTATTTTTATATAAAATCACTGAACTTACAAAAAAGCTCACCCATGAAATAATTACAATTGCAATAAAATTGACATAGACTACAACAGGACTGCTGCTCGCTACAAGGGTGATGACAGAAATGACTGAATAAATAAGAAATGAAGGACTGAACCAGCTTAAAAACTTCTTAAAAAATCGTTCTTCAGGTATAAAGAGATTATAGAAGTAAACTAATGATATGATATAAACTAAATTAAAAAAATGACGCATTATATAATTTGCATCATGATATTCAGCTCCGAATAAATCTATAAATAATCCTATCTCACATTCAGCAAAAAAGATACCTATACCAAAGGTCAAAGCATAAAGCAAGAACACAGGTTGACGCGATAAAATACCTATAAAAAAACCTATGGATAGTAAAGTAATCACTACCGCTCTCAAAAAACTGATGATATAAAATTCATTCTGATTACTTTCTAAAAAAGAAGGAACATCAAATAAAAAAACCTCTGAATGTATAGGCCAGCCTTGTCCATCCATTCTGAAATAAATTGTCTTCTCTTCTCCTTTTTTAAAATCAATGATATAACTGTATCCTTTTTCTGATATCCCCAAGCTTTGAAGACGTGCCGGACTACCTGTTCCGCCAAAGTAATGAAGTGAATCACCTTCAGAGGAGAAAACCCAAATTTCAAGATTAGGGATTAATGTATAATTAAAATATAATACTTTTTGTACCTCCTTATTGCTTTTTAGCATCAAACGGTACCAACTTGCTTCTTCTGTAGGTCCTCTTGAAAGTCCTTTGCTGTTTGAATCTTCCCATAAATCACTAAAAACAGGATGTGTATCGGAGGAAGGAGGTTGTGCTCCACCATATATTTGAGCGTGAGGGGTTAGGTTAAATTTATTGTTTAACTTATCAATATTGATCTGTGCATTTACAGAAGTTGTAATTTCCAGCAAACAAAATAGTAATACAAGTATGAGCTTTATTTTCATTCAATTAAATAGCAATTGTAAATATAACCCAGAGCACTTTTTCCACAATACTCATTCTATTTTATGTCAATAGATTCTTATAAGCGTATTTGATCAACTCTGCTCTATTCTCAATTTTAAGTTTGGATTTGATATTTCTGTTATGGGTTTTAACTGTTTCGACGCTAATATACAGCATTTCTGCGATATCATTGGCATTAAGACCCTTTGCAATATACTTAATGATCTGTTCCTCACGTGGAGACAAAACTATAGTTTCCAAAGTGAGATATTTCATAGACGTTTTTACCCTCTCAGAATAAAACTCTTTATCCTCTAAAACATCAGTAATAGCTGTTGTAAAAATTTCTAGAGGGTCATCTTTTAGAATATAACCGTTTACACCTGCTTCAATAGACTTTTTCACTAGTGAAGGTTTATTATGCATAGATACGATTAGAAACTTAGTAGTAGTATTTCCAAGCTCTTTCACTGAACTTACAAAATCATAGCCCTTTTGATGAGGCATATCCATATCTACCAATACAATATCATAATTCACTACATCATCGAGAACAACATCTTTAGGGGTATTGATGATTTCAATGTCTGAATTAAATTGCTCTAAGAGTATTCTTTCTATTCCTTGACAGAATAGCATGTGATCGTCCAGTATTAGTATTTTTGGTTTTGGTGTCATTACGATTAAATATTAGCAAGAAGAGTTTTGTCCCGAAAGATCGTCTATTATCGGATAATTAAATAATTTTAATTAATAAAATTATAATAATGTAATAATTTATGGTTTTTCATTGAAAAACTTACTTGAATTAAAAAAATAATCCTATCCGCTCATTATCAATTACCTTTATTGTCATTTCTACTTCTTTTTCTAATTAAAATGATAACATTATCACAATGTTGTTTACAGTTTAACAATATATAAAATTTCGTAATTTTTGGATGTATTCACTAAAATCGATACCTGCAAAATTGATTTCTGCGTTAAATTGAGACGTATTCAATGTATGTTTTGATAAATTAAAAGGATATGAAGAAGAAGAATTACAAATTTGAAAAAACGTACGCTATCAAATTTGACGATGCAATCCGAAACTTAGAACACTTCAACAAAGATGTAAACAAAGAATTGTTGGCGTCAATCACACAAAAAGTAAGCGTTAAATAGCAAGAGCTATTCCTTCATAAATAAAAAAAGAGCTTAAGTTATTGTATTAACCTAAGCTCTTTTTTAATTCTTGATAACTATGCATTTAATAATAGTTTTTATGCAATAGCACAACTGACATAAACTTATTGAAAGCGCAAAGCAGAAGAGCTATCATTATTATGACATCAACCTTAATTTCTGAAAATAAAGTATTTATTATTAATAACATTGATAAAACAATCGTAATCAAACTACTGATCAAGTAAATAAATTTTACAATTCTGTGTTTCCTAATTAGCGATGAAAAGTTTAAGGTAACCATGCCTTTTCCTAAAATCCAGAAGCTACCAAAATACACTATCGTTGTATTATCTAAATGAGCATGTGCCATGAAAAGCATCGCCATAAAAAGGTCCGCTATGGCATTCAAGAAGGAGAACCCCCAACTAAATATCTTTTCTCTATTACCTGATGAAATATAAATCTCAAGAAATGAAGAAGGCAGTAAAATGAGACCAAAAACTGTTGTCATTGTGTATACATCACTAAATGGACGGATATACAGAATAAGGCTTATTAATAAATAAGACACTCCTGTAAGTGCAATCATCCATTTTTTTGGTGTAATGGTATTTTGATAAGTTTTACAAATCGTCTTCATTTATTCTTCATTTATAATTAGGCATAGCAACTCAAACAAAATCAATGTAATATTTATCTGAGTATTTATAAGACGTAGTATTTTGATTCCTGTTTCAAAAAAAAGAAATATTTAACATAAGTTTAATGTCAAACATATTTACTTAATTGTCTCTAACTGAATTCTGTCATAATTAATTAGATTTGCATTTTCGCGTAACATCTCCAATTTAAAAATTCTCAATTAGATGAACCTATTATTACAATCAGATGAATATCAGTATGAACTGAAGCGTGAGCTCAATGCTTTCGAGAAGAAAAGACTTATGGAAATCTGGAATAATGAATACCCAATGCAGTTGTCTTACAAATCTTTGGAAGCTTTTGAAAAGTACCTTAATGGTGTTTCTAATAAGAATTTTATTTTAGCTAAGACCTATGGTAATCAAATTGTAGGATGGTTCTTCAAATTTGAAAGAGAAGGTAAACTTTGGTTTGCTACAATTGTAGATGAAAAACACAAGGGTAAAAAAATTGGAAGTACTTTGTTGAAATTAGGTAAAAAGGAATTTGGAACACTTCATGGATGGGTAATCGATCACAATCGTTATTTTAAAAATAATGGAGAAAAATATTTTTCTCCCCTAGAGTTTTACCTCAAAAATGCGTGCAGAGTACATCACAGTCAACGTCTGGAAATTCCAATCCTGTCTGCTGTAAAAATATCATTATAAAAACAAAGCGATACCTTATTGAAAAGGTATCGCTTGTTTTTAGATAGTAATATCTAAGGAAATATACTTGGTTGCGAAATATTAGTCTTCTAACGCTGCAATACCAGGAAGAACTTTACCTTCCATTAATTCCAACATAGCACCACCACCTGTTGAGATGTATGATACTCTATCACCAAAACCTAAAGTGTTTACAGCAGCAGCAGAGTCACCACCACCGATCAATGAGAATGCACCAGCTTCAGTAGCTTCAGCCACTGCAGTTGCAACAGTAGTAGTACCGTTAGCAAAGTTTTCCCACTCAGAAACACCCATTGGTCCGTTCCAAAGGATAGATTTTGATTCTTTGATAATTTTAGAGAATTCTTCAGCTGCTTTAGGTCCGATATCAAGACCCATATAACCGTCAGCGATAGCGTTAGAATCATAAGAAGCAACAGCTGCATCTTCACCGAATTTGTCACCACAAACTGAATCTACTGGCAATACCAAGTTTACTCCTTTTGCTTTTGCTTTTTCGATTAATTCTAAAGCTAAATCTAATTTATCTTCTTCACATAAAGAGTTACCGATAGTACCACCTTGTGCTTTGAAGAATGTATAAGCCATACCACCACCGATAATGATATTATCAGCAACTTCCATGATACGCTCGATTAATAAAATCTTGTCAGATACCTTAGCACCACCCATGATAGCAGTGAAAGGACGTGCTGGATTTTCAGTAATTTTCTTCGCGTTTTCAACTTCACGACCCATTACATAACCAGAAACTTTTTCGTCTACGAACTTAGCGATAACTGCAGTAGAAGCGTGTGCTCTGTGAGCAGTACCGAATGCGTCCATTACCCAAACATCACCACGAGAAGCTAATTTCTTAGCAAACTCTTCGTCACCTTTTTTCTCTTCTTTGTAGAAACGTAAGTTATCCAATAACATTACTTCACCAGGCTGTAAGTTTGCAGCCATTTCGTCTGCTTCAGCACCGATTGGATCACCACCGAATTTTACTTCAAGACCTAATTTTTCAGATAATGGAGCTACAACGTGCTTTAAAGAGAACTTGTCCTCAAAACCATCTTTTGGACGACCCATGTGAGACATCAAGATAGCAGAACCACCGTCAGCAACGATTTTCTTAACTGTAGCAATTACTGCATTGATACGAGTGAAATCACGAACTGAAAAATCTGGGTTTAAAGGTACGTTCAAGTCAACACGTACAACCGCTTTCTTACCTGCGAAATTATAAGAATCGATAGTTTTCATATTAATAAACTACGTTTTTTAGAATATTGTGAATTTTTAAAATTGCACCCGCAACATATAGCTATATTTCTTCTAAAAAAATGACTAAAATCAGAGGAAAAAATTATTTCAATAAAGCGTAAAATGCACGTTATTTCATTTTAATATAATGTTTTATTATGAAATTTAATATATGGTTTAGATATTCGCTCTTGTTCAGAATAACTTTCACAATAGCACTTGAGGTGTAATAATTATAGGGTGTTTTGATGATGCTGAAATCAGTATTGAAGCTATTCATCTATCACTTTTCAAATGCCATCACCTCAGTTCAATTTTTAAGTAGATGATCTCTCTAATTAATACTTTAAAAAAGTATCCATCATTAAAAAAATCTTCCATTATTATGCCGTTAAAAACTCCTTATGTTTTATCTTTTCTTATACTGATGTTGATGGGATGTCAACCTAAAAAAATGGATCAATCAGAAATCAATAAAAATATGCTTTCTAAAGCACAAACAGTTCTGAAAAGTGATAACGTGCAAATCATTCCAAATGATAAAAACACTTACTATTTATGTTTCACAAAATCGGAAAATATGGTGAAGCAAAAACTAAGTTATATTGTACTCGATCCCAAAGAGAACATAATAGTTCCAGTAAAAACGCTTATTGATGGCAATGTATCCTGGCTGGATGAAAACCACATTAAGACATCACAGAAAATGGGAATAGCACAACAAGGTGCGTCCAATGTTATCCGTTATTCTATTGATGTAACTACTGGAAACACGACGAAGTTATAATTAAGTACCAGGACAGTACTTACTCTATCAAAATTAAATTATAAGTACTAGGTAAAGTGATGGCTACATCATTTGTATCCCCCTAGTACTTACCTAGTATATCTTATTCTTGACCTGACACTTTTCTCATTTAATACTCAATAACTATGATTAAAAAGCTACTATCCATTACTTTCATAATGGCTTTACTCTGCTCTAATCTTTACTATTTTTCAAATCATGAATCCTCAAAGCCCATCTTACCTAAAATCTATTCTTCGGAAGATGTTGTCGCTTATGAACAAGCATTGAAAAAGTGGAAAAGAAAAAATGGTTACAAAAAATCAAATCAGCCTAAAAAGTACCTAGAAATACTCCACAAAATGAAGTACAATACTTCAGGAAAAAATTACGTTGCCGGGTATCAGGTGCAAGAATTGAAAAAGGCCATTCAAAGCAATCAGCGTAAAAACAATATCAACTCTTATACTTGGGTAGAAAGAGGACCTTCCAACTCTCCTGGCAGAACACGTGCAGCTGTCGTTGACCCAAATGACACATCAGGCAATACTATTTTACTAGGTGCTGTAGGTGGTGGAATTTGGAAAACAACAGATAAAGGCGCTTCATGGACAGATATCTCAGGTGTCACCTCTTCAAGCATTGCTATTTCATGTATGGCGGTTGCTCCCTCTAATACCAAAATCTGGTACGCCGGTACAGGTGA
The DNA here is from genome assembly GCF_001583495.1 of Flammeovirga sp. SJP92. GTDB lineage: Bacteria > Bacteroidota > Bacteroidia > Cytophagales > Flammeovirgaceae > Flammeovirga. The sequence continues at coordinate 730,049 of NZ_LQAQ01000061.1, forward strand.
AGGCTTTTCTGGTTTTGGATCTATTGTGGGCAATGGTATTTTAAAATCAACGGACGGCGGTGTTACTTGGGCCTTCTTACCTGCATTAGAAGGAAAAATGCAATTTGAAACCATCTACAAACTTATCATTGACCCTGATGATGCCAATACCGTCTTAATTGCTGTATCTACTAGAGATAACGTCGTCAGCAGTGCATTTGGGATCTATAAAACTACAGACGGAGGAGACAATTGGTCGTTGGTTTACAATGCCGACAGTTTTGTAGAATCATTAGTTTTTGAACCTGGTGATTTCAGTATTATGTACGCCACTGTCAATGGTACAGAATTTATTAAATCAACAGACAGTGGCGACAGTTGGTCAACCCTTACTACCACTGATGTAACGCAAAATGGAAGAGTAGAATTGGCCGTTTCTCCTAAAAACACCAACGTCATCTTTGCTTCTATTGCAGGGCAAGGCGATAGCAGTCAGGATGGAAATTTATACATTTCTAGAGATAAAGGAGACACATGGAATTTTGTTTCCTTGGACAATTCAAGCTACGCTTTTCTTGGAGGGCAAGGTTGGTACGATCATACCGTTTTAGCACATCCATTTGATGAAAATGTGGTTTATATTGGTGGAGTAGATTTATGTAAAGTAATTGTTGACGATCAAGACAACGGAACATTTATAGAATTAACCGATGCTTATGGTCAATACAACGGAGACGGCCCCAATGATGCTGACGTTTTCCACCCTGATCAGCATTTTCTCACTTTAGGTTCTATAAACAATGATGCTGAAACTTTTTCAATCATCGTAACCAATGATGGGGGCATTTACCACACCCAAGATACAACAACACCAGGCGAAGGAGAAGGAGCTTGGACCAAAATTGGTGATGGTGTAAACACTACTCAAATTTATGCTATTGACAAATTCCCTAGTGAAAACAGGTACTTTTTCGGCACACAAGATAACGGGTCTTGGATTTCTCCAAAAGGCAATGCCTCAACAGCTTCCACGGCTTATCAACCTGTTATTGGAGGAGATGGTTTTGCAAGCTTAATCAACAAAAGAGATTCGACAATACTGATTGGTTCTTATTACAACAATAATTTTGCTATTTCATTTAATGGTGGTACTACATTTTCAATGGTGGATTCGGAAGAATCTGGATTAGGTGATGTTGGTGAAGACAATGCCCCTTTCATTTCCATGCTTGGCAATCACCCTGAAGCTCCTGACACACTTTACACGGTAGGCTTTAATGGTGTTTGGAAATCACCTGATTTCGGGCAAACATGGACAGGTGTTTCCATTACTGAAAAGTGGAATGCTACAAGCTTTCTTGATGTTGAGGTTTCTGAAAAGTCACCCATAGTAGTATGGGCAGGTGGGGCTATGAACAATAATAATAGCATCTATGTTTCAAAAGATGGTGGTCGTTCTTTTGATGCTACCAACAATTTTGATTTTACAAATACAGCTACAGGTTTTATATCAGGACTAGCTACAAGTCCTAATGACTCTGCCACAGCTTATGTCATGTTTTCATTTCTAGGCGCGGCCAAAATCATAAAAACGACTGACTTTGGTGAAACATGGAACGACATTACGGGTTTTGAAACAGTGGCCAATGTAAGAACAAGTGACACTGGATTTCCTGATGTGGCTGTTTTTGATGTACTTGAATTTCCTGAAGAACCCGATAAACTATGGGCTGCCACAGAAATTGGTATTTTTGAAACTACAGATGGGGGTGGAAACTGGAATAGGTTAGAAGGTAATTTCCCTGCCGTTTCCGTTTGGGATTTAAAAATATATGACGATCAAGTTATTGCTGGAACTCACGGCAGAGGTGCTTGGACTCACAATTTAAATGATGACGATGGTGACGGCAATGGTGGAGATGGAGATAGTGATGGTGATGGTGATAGCGATGGTGATAGCGATGGTGATGGCGATGGCGATGGTGATGGCGATGGCGATGGCGATGGCGATGGCGATGGCGATGGCGATGGCGATGGCGAAGATACTATAACATCAATAATAGATATTCCATCAATGCTTGATTTCTCAATATTAAAATCACCGTTGAGTGCTGGGGAGAATATCACGTTAAAAATAAATAGTGAAATTAGAACATCACTTGTAATTGAGATTATTACCCTTAAAGGGCAATCACTTTATTCTGAAAAAATTGATCAACTTCAATTAGGTAATTATCAATATAAGATACCTCATCCTAACCTCGGATCAGGTAGTTATATAATAAAGCTTTCATACAACAATCAAATAAAGAGTTTGAAGCTTATTGTTCAATAAATTTGAAATGTTTTATTACTGAAAGACACTTCGTAAGGGGTGTCTTTTTTATTCCACAATCATTTCAGCAACGTCTTCCACAAAGGATAAGATAAAAAATTCATGTTCTGCTCCCTCTGCAGTTGAAATCAATGAACTTGATGTCAACGTTACAGTCAACTTGAACCAAAAGAAGAATTTTCTGATATATGGTCGTACGGTCTTTAAAATCATTTTAACGAAATATTAAATCAATGAAAGAGTTAAGTTTTTTATTTTTTACGAAACCTTTTTACTCAGAGATTTATTTATTAAGATATATAAACACCACATAATGAGCTACTCAAATAAAATATCGTCTTTTTTTAAGCTCTGTGAAGTACTTCACATTGTGTATACGCTAAACTTCTCATATTTGTAGTATACCAAAAACAAAAAAATATATAGATTATGAAAAAGTACATTATTATTATTTTAAAACTTGTTGTTGCTTTAATATTAGTTCAAACCTTAAGATTTAAATTCACTGCCCATCCTGATAGCGTTTATATTTTTACAACTGTAGGAATGGAACCTTTTGGAAGAATTGGAGTGGGTATAATGGAATTAATCGCCGCAATATTGATATTAATACCAAGAACTTCATGGTTAGGAGCTGTTTTAACTTTTGGAATAATTGGAGGAGCCGTATTTATGCACCTTACTCTTTTAGGTATAGAAGTCAATGGTGATGGAGGAAGCTTATTTTTCCTTGCTGTTCTTACGGAAATCTTAAGTGCTATAGTACTTTGGGTTGAAAAAGATAATATTCCAAATCTGAACCGGTTCGCATTGAAATAAAAAAATAGATAAATTAATTATACTAACCTCGCTAATTTTAGTGGGGTTATTTTTTTGGTGAAATAAATAACATCCTTAACTTCATAAGACTTGTTTGATGCTTTATTATTTAATGTGACATCAAACCTGACCTAATACACACCATATATCATTTTATATGCTCAGCAATTTCAAAAAGCAGTTTGGAGGAAAAGTAACTCCCAAAGAACAATCAAAATTGGAAAAGTCTCCACAGTGGAAGGAAGGTAAATTTGAAAACCTTGCTTTAACCACAATGAATATTAGCATTAAAAATATTCCAGGCTTATTAAAAAAACAGCTCACCAATAGAGCTGAAAGAGCCCCCAAAAGCAATCTACCCATTCTGCCATTCAACAAAGAAGTTTTTAATAGCACACCAAATGCACCAAAATGTGCGTGGTATGGACACTCAGCTTTACTACTTCAACTAAGTGGAAAAAATATATTGATTGATCCTATGTTAGGGCCTAATGCCTCCCCTATTGGTCCCATCACTACTAAACGTTTTAGTGAAAACAGCCTTGACATCATTGATCAGCTTCCTAAAATTGATGTGTTGATGATGACACATGATCATTATGATCATCTTGATCTGGCGAGTATTGAAAAACTAATTCCTAAAACCAACCAATATATTGTAGGTCTGGGTATTAAGAGACACTTAATCACATGGGGTGTCGCAGAAAGTAAAATTATAGAAATGGACTGGTGGGATAAAACCACAGTTGATGATATAGAAATCACTTATACACCTTCAAGACATTTTTCTGGCAGAGGGCTGACCGACAGAGCCAAATCTCTTTGGGGTGGCTGGGTGTTTAAAACTGCTGAGCACTCTATTTACTGGAGCGGTGATGGAGGTTATGGAGATCATTTTAAAGAAGTAGGCGAGAAACTAGGTCCATTTGATTGGGGTTTTATGGAAAACGGACAATACAATGAAAATTGGCACTTGATTCATATGTTTCCAGAAGAAAGCGTTCAAGCAGCTATTGATGCTAAAGTCAAAAATGCATTTCCTGTTCATTGGGGTGGTTTTGTTCTAGCATTACATCCTTGGAAAGAACCTGTAGAGCGATTTGTAGCTGAGGCGGAAAAGAAAAATTTGAATGTTTTCACTGCTCCAATAGGTAAAATAGTAGTTATGGGTCAAAATGATGAATACAATAACTGGTGGGAAAAGATTGATTAATTTATAAAATCAGTGATTTAACGTAAATGTGTAAGCGATTGACTTTTTTGTGTAAATCTCTTTTATTTTTATGCAAATGATTGATATTGAAATAGATGACCTTTGTAGTGTAATAAAAAATTAAACTATTTAGTCATTTAAAAACATGAAAAAGTCAATCAAAGTCTCAGCAATCTTAACTTTATGCCTAGCATTACTGGCCAACTCTACAATCTTCGCTTGTACAGGTATCCGACTCATCGCAGAAGATGGAACAGTCCGATATGGAAGATCCATGGAATGGGGTTCATTTGATATTAATTCTCAAGTAGCATTTATTCCCAAAGGGTTTCAATTCAGAGGTCTTACTCCTGAAGGGCAAAATGGAAAACAGTTCTCAGCAAAGTACGGTTTTATGGGCCTAGACTGGATGGGTAAAGATTTAATCGTAGATGGCATGAATGAAATGGGGTTAGCTATCGGAAATTTTTATTTTCCTGACTTTGCTGAATACCCAGAATTTGTTTCACAGGAAGCTGACAATACTATTTCATCACAAGGATTACCTAACTACATTCTGGCACAATTTGCAACTGTAGAAGAAGTAAAAGAAGGATTACAAAAAGTAAATGTTGTAGGTGTAATTGAAGAGTCGTTGGGTATAGTTGTTGATTCGCATTGGATGGTAACTGATGCATCAGGTGAATCAATCGTGATAGAGTACATCAATGGTGAGTTAAAAATTTATGATGCCTCAGTAGGTGTTATAACTAATGCTCCATCGTACGATTGGCACCTTACCAACCTCAGAAATTATATCAACCTAAGTTTTGAAACTGCAAAACCTAAAACAATCAACGGAAACACATTCTCGCAAATTGGTGTAGGGTCAGGCATGGTAGGTCTTCCTGGTGATATGACGCCTCCATCACGTTTCGTAAGAGCGGTAGCATGGACGCAAACTACTAGACCTATGGAAAACGCAGATGAATCTCTTTACGAAATGTTCAGAATCTTAGATAACTTCAATTTAACACTCAGTGCTGACCGCGCAGAGGGAACTGGAGAAATGTTTGGTAAAGATCACAGTACAATGAGAAGTGCTACAATCTGGACTACTTCTTGGGATTTAACTAATTTAGTTTTCAATTACCATACTCAAGATAACAGAAGAGTGCAACAAATCAATATGAGCGAAATTGACTTCTCAAACATGGGTGATCAAATTGTTAGAATTCCTTTAGATATCGAGAGAACACAAGATATTTTGGATAGAACACCCCACTTAAAATAAGGAAGTTATCAATTTATAAATACCAGAAAACCGTAATTTGTATCATTACTTATGATTTAATGTACAAATTACGGTTTTCCGGTATATTTAGATTTTATTTAATAAATTTCTCAGCACCTTCAGAGATATAATTTTTCATTGTACCATTATCATCATAAATAAGAATTGCCTCTAAATCTGCATGTGATTCGATCACTTTTATTGCTTTTTCAACTCCCATCACCATGAACGCTGTGGCATAAGCATCTGATCTCATACAGCTTGAAGAAAATACCGAAGCACTCAATAAGCTATGCTGTACAGGGTAACCTGATCGAGGATCTAAAGTATGAGCAAACTTTTTACCATCCTTCACATAGAAATTTCTATAATTACCTGATGTTGCCAATGCTTTGTTCGGTAATTCAACAATTAGAGAAAGTTGTTCTTCCTGTCCACCCTCACCATAACGAGGATTATCAATACCAATTTTCCAGATTTTCTCTTTCTCATTGTGACCTTCACAAACCACTTCTCCACCAATTTCAACCATAAAATTATGGATGTTTTTATCTCTCAATAAATCCGCTACAACATCTACGGCATATCCTTTCGCAATTGCACTGAAGTCCAATTCCACACCTTCTTTTGATTTCTTCACCTCTTTAGTATCAAAAGATACATAGGTTGCAAAATTGACAAAAGATTTAATAGAATCTACCTCTTCGTCTTTAATGGTTGGTGTTTTACCAGGACCAAATCCCCAAGCTTTCACTAGAGGTTGTATAGTTGGATCAAAAGAACCTTCAGTAGCTTCGTAAACCTCTTTACTTTCTTTTAAAACAGGGTAAAAGAAATCCGATTCGTAAGTGAATGCTGTACCCGAATTGAAACGGGAAATTTCAGAAGAAGGAATATAAGTAGATAAGGATTGATTGAAGTCAGCAAGCACTTTTTTGATTTCCTCATCCAAAGGCCTTCCCTCCGTATCAATATATTTCACATTGTATGGAACCACTCCCATTGTAGTGCCTCTAACATGAAAATGTGTAGGCAGTTCAGGGTTGTATTTTCGATAAACCCAAACAATACCGACCAATGTTATTAGAATAAATGAATAAATTATATTTTTCTTTCTGTTATCCATTACGATTTTAATTTTCGTTGTGTATCTTGATATATAATTCAGAACCTTTTGCTGCAAAGGTGAGTAAGAGATACTTTTACTCCTATTTGTTTTGCATTTTTTTAGAAAGATTCTGGAGCAAGCATGTTTGAAATCTGAATTTTTAAGGATAAAATACGCTATTTGTAAGTTGTGAGGAAATTATTTGTGCAGAAAACAGCAGTACTAAAGCCTATAAAATGAATCACCTTACCGTTTTGAAAGAGCAGATTTTAATTTAAAATAGAATTCAAAAATGCTCTAAGTACCAAAATTAAAAAGTGAACTGTGCAAAAGACCCTCAAGACCTATCAAAAAAGACTTGCTAATTTATCAGCAAGAAACAAGTCTTTGTATTTACCAAGGGCGTACTCGGGGCAATATATAGATATTGCAGACTTGGATCAGTTAATGCAACTTCCAGCTTTTGATATCATACGTCAAGTAATCAAAGGCTTCAGAACAATACCCATCTGTCCTGTTGCAGACAGCAGAGATGCTTTTGCCAACAAAATCAGTACTCAGATCAGAAGAGTAGCAAAGGCGGCAAAGTTTGTATTGGAAGAAGGAGGTCGTCATGATTTGTTTTTGGGCTACCCTTTTGTACAAGGAAGGTTTATCAACGGTGGAAACTTGAGGGCTCCATTATTATTTTTCCCTATTGAATTAAAACAAGAAAATGGTGCTTGGGTACTGGAATTAAGAGAAGACACTGAAGTCACTTTTAATAAAACCCTGCTTTTGGCAATATCCCACCATAATGGGGTGATGTTTGAAGATGACTTTCTGGAAATGACCTTTGAAGATTTTCCGAAGGACACCACTGCTTTTCTAACCAAATTATACCATACACTTGAGGATTCTAACTTAGAACTCAATTTCAATCAAGATACATTTGGAGAATGGATTAAAAGATTTGATCCACAAAACAAGGCCTATTTCCTAGAACAATTTGAGGAAGGGCAAATGAAACTTTTCTCTGAAGCCCTTATTGGAATTTTTCCACAATCTGATTCTTACTTAATGCCTGATTATGATCGTTTGATTGAAAACGATCAGGTGAAAGACCTTGAAGGATTCTTTGGCAGTGCTGAAGAACACCTTGATGTATTAGGCTTAAGAGAAACTTATGTGGGCAAAGCCAATCAAGAAGAAGAATTACTTTCTCCTTACCCCATTGATGCTTCTCAAGAAAAAGTCATCAAAGAGGTAAAAGGAGGAAATTCTGTAGTTGTTCAAGGCCCTCCAGGTAGTGGTAAATCTCAGTTGATATGTAATCTAATTGCTGATTTTACCACAAGAGGTAAAAATGTATTGGTGATTTCCCAAAAAAGAGCCGCATTAGAAGTTGTGTATCAGAGGATGAAAGATATTTCATTGGGTACTTTCTGTGCTATGGTGCATGATCATAGATATGATAGAAATTATATCTACAAAAAAATGCATGAACAGATTGATGCCATTGAAAAGTTTAAGGAAGACAATAACAGTCTGGGTGCTATGCAACTGGAAAGAACTTTTGCTCTTCTTTCTAAACAGATTGATAGTACCATTACACAGCTAGAGGAATTTAGAGAAGCACTTTATGATGCCTCTGAATGTGGGATTTCTGCAAAAGAATTATACTTAAAATGTGATAGAAAACTTCCACATACTCATCTGAAAGGCTGTTATCAACAATTTGATTTAAAAGAGGTCAACTACTATAAAGATCGTTTACATACCTATCTTCAGTTTGCATCAAAACTGGACCATGAAGATTATATCTGGAAAGACCGTATTCCATTTACTCATTTTGAAAGCAGTGCAGTGCTAGATATCCATGAGATTTTGGATAATATCATTCCTTTCAAAAATAAAATACTCAGCGAAATAGCAGACAACATTCAAGTTGAACTTTCTTTTGATGAGTGTCTTTGGATTTTAAGACAAGAAGAACAGGTAACGAAGTTTATGGAAATTATCAGTGATCCTGATGTCTATAAAATGTTCAATTCTATCATCAAGAAAAGAGGAAGAGTACCCACTTTGCAAGATTGGCAAAATCATAAGAGAGGGTGCATGAGTTCATTTGATAACAGAGGATCAGATATAGAAAAAACACTTACTGATCAAGAATTGGGAGATGCTATAGAATGGGTAACTACAGCTATTGGAGCCCGAAGCAACCCGATGACTTTAATGAAATGGCAATTCTCTTCCAAGAAGAAATATATTGATCAACTCCTTCAGAAAAATAATCTTCCTAATACAGCTAGAGGTCTTCAAGACCTTCGTGACCGTTTGGAAAACAGAATGAACCTTACGCACCAGAAAAATGACATGCGTAAATACGAGTGGATTGTTGAGTTTCCTGAGGATTTAGAAAGAAAAGCCTGGGAAAACTGGTTTGGTGCTGGCAGAAAAGCCATTGAAGCACGTAAACATTATACTTCTCTACGTTCAAGTGTTCAGTTTATTGAACTTCAGAATTATAGCTATGATGAATTATGGACAAAAATTGATATCCTCTTCAAAACCATCCATAAAATTCCTCAAGAAAGAGTCAAGTGGGAACAATACCTTTCTCCTTTAGAAATTGAGGACATCATCAATGACAAAATTGACCTTGAAAACTTCAAAGAAGTACTAGAAGAAGATTTTGATGAAATATGCCGTTTTGATAAACTCAAAGATTCCTTCACACCACATGAATGGGCAGCACTCAGAATGATCGATACCCACTTGGAAGGAGTACATAATCACCCTATTGAAGAAGTTTTAGTTTACCTCGAAAATAGTTTGAATATCAGCTGGCTATATCACATCGAAATGAAACATCCTGTATTGAGGATTGTTTCTAATGGTGCAATCGAACAGCTGGAAAAAAACCTTCAAGAAGCAATTCTGGAAAAAAGATCGATTTCTACAGATATGACTTTGGTAAGACTGAAAGAAAGAACTTATGATAAAGTAGAATACAACCGTCTTAATAATAGAGTGACTTATAGAGACCTCTATCATCAAGTTAATAAGAAAAGAAGTATTTGGCCTCTGAGAAAAACATTTCATCAATTTCAAGATGAAGTACTCGACCTGCTCCCCTGCTGGTTAACTTCGCCTGAGGCGGCATCGGCAATTTTCCCATTGATTCCATTTTTTGATTTGGTCATTTTTGATGAAGCATCTCAGTGTTTTGCCGAAAAAGGAATTCCTGCCATGTATAGAGGTACACAGGTAGCTATTTTAGGAGATTCACAACAATTACCTCCATTTGACTTATACAAACCTCGATGGGAAGAAGATGAAGAATATGATTTGGACCCCGCTTTGGAAGTAAATTCTCTCTTAGATCTTGGGAAGCAATACTTATCAGAACATTATTTATTGGGCCATTACAGAAGTCAGACTTTTGATTTAATTGACTTCTCTAATCAACATTTTTATAAAAATAAACTCCGCTTTATTCCTTACTTTGAAAAATTAGATGCTAAAGAAAGTGGCATCGAATTTATTAAAGTTGAAGAAGGATTATGGAAAAAAGGCATCAACCAAGAAGAAGCCATTAAGGTAGTAAAATTGGCAAAGCGACTTGTTGAAAGAGGAGAAAAGAGTATTGGTATTATTACTTTTAACCATAAACAGCAAGAACTGATTCAAGAGATAATGGATCGCTTGGATGTCAATTGGCCAGAAGAATTAATCATCAAAAATATTGAAAATATACAAGGTGATGAAAGGGACCATATTCTCCTTTCTGTTACTTATGCTCCCAATGAAAAAGGAAAAATCAACTTACAGTTTGGTACTCTAAGTCAAGAAGGCGGGGAAAAACGCTTGAATGTAGCCATTACGAGAGCAAGAAAGAAAATGTATGTAATCAGCAGTATTCTTTCTCATCAGTTAAATGTTGATGACAGTAAAAATGAAGGACCTAAATTACTGAAGAAATTCCTTTATTACGCAAAAGATATTCAAGACAATGGTTATCAACCATCGGCACAACCAAGTACCTCGTGGTCATTTGGCAAAACCCTAAAAGAAGCCATTCTAAACAGTCATGAAATCAAAGAGATGATTCCTTTCTCTGCATTGACCGTGATGGATAAAGCTTCTCCAATTGGTTTATTAATGACGGATGATGAAGCTTATCATCAATTTATTTCTGTGAAAGAAGCACACGGTTATTTCCCTATCGAATTACAAAACAAGCACTGGACCTATCAGCGTTTCTACAGTAGAAACCTATGGAAAAACGGGAAAAAGTTTAGAAATGCCGTGCAAGAATATATTGATTTGACAGAAAATGGTCGATACATGGAGAGTAAATAGTCTTTGCTAATATGAATTTTAGATTGCAAAAATTAAGTTTTATCACGTCTAAAAATATAACCTCTTTATTTTAAGAACGTTACATTTTATTAAACGTATTTTTTACATATAAAAGATTAAAGGTTTTACTTTATTTGATATATTTGTTTGACTGTGCATAAAAATGATAGAAAACATATTTGTCTTTTATCCGTTGCATTAGTTAATAATAGATAAAGGAATAAACCTTTGACGCTACTTTTTCGGTATAGGTAATCTAAACTAAAACGAGAGGCTATGAAGAAAGCATTAATTATATTATCAATGTTGGTTTTACCATTAATGACAATGGCTAATGAAGTTATTGTGAAAACAAAGAGTAAAACGCCAAAATACATTTTAGTTGAAGGTAAAATGGTTAAAGTGGGTACTTTCCCGAAAGGACATGTATTGAAAATTTACAGAGATCCTGAGATTGTAGGTAAAGTAGAATACAAAGCCAAAGTAAATTACCACAAAACAGACTGTGGACATTTAATTTCAACTAGAAATTTCAAAAAGCACTAAAAAACATGTTCATTACATGATACCAATAAATCTCTTTGACTGCATGTCATAGAGAAACAAAAAGTCACTTGCCTTTATTTTGAACCGGCAAGTGACTTTTTCTTATCTTTTTCAAAACGCTTCAATGATGCTGTACAACAACCTTGATTTGCCTTCTGCTTACTTTTGTACAAAGACTTCAGAATACTTAGTATTTTATTCTTCATTGACTAGTTCTTTCAACATTTTTATAGGTACCACCCCTTGAGCCTTTTTATTGAATTGTCCATTGACATATCCCATATAATAAGGAATAGTTTTCATGTTAAACTCTTCTGCAAGATCTGGAAGTTTTTCAGGATTAATTTTAATCACTTTGGCTTTCCCGCTCAGTTCAAAAGATAAGTTGGAAATTGTACCTTCCATCACACGACAAGGAGGACACCATTCCGTAGAAAAGCTCAAAATCAATTTATCGGTTGTATTCATAAAGTGCTCTAGTTCATTTCTAGATTGAACTTCTTGCACTTCACTTGGAAGTGTAAACATTATAAGATTAATTCTTGTTATATAGATGAGATCAACAGAAGTCGACTTACTTACTCAAAATCAACAAAATACATATTCTAATTGTTGATTTTAAGCTATATTACGTAAATATAGATCCAAAGTTAAAACAAGGAGGAGATTTAAGAAATATTTCATCTTTATTGTGAACAAAGCAGTCAATGTGTCATAAGTCATGAAATAATGTCACCTTCAAAAAAGTATATACAAAAAAACAAGGCCCGTCATGGACGAGCCCCGTTTCAATTTACACCCAAACTTTAAACACTATGAAAATTGATCTGTCCCTTAGGACAGAAACTCTCAGTTCTTATATTAAAACACTCTATATCAGAGTATTAGAATCACTTTTAGAAGGACACTTACAATAAGTATTTTGTATCCTTTTCTCTTATGACATTACAAAGGTGCTTATTCTTTTTTAAAGAAAAGTTGACTGTTATCATCATGATTTTATGATAGTTCACTCTTTTAAAAAAAATTAAAGAATAAATCCATCTCTTATTATTTTATAAAAAAGGTAAATAAACTTATTTTTCGCACAAGGTTTGATTTAATTAGTGAAATACTAGTGCAAATAAGAATTATGGGATCAGCAATAAACGTACTGTTCCTCATATAGTTCTCTTACAAAACTTAATTTTTACTATCTAATTATGAAAAAACAATTCATGTCAATGGTGGCCGCTTCGATGTTAGGTGGCATCATTTCAATTGGAACTTACACAACATTTATTCAAGACGATATTCAAGGTCAAAAAACACAAAACGATCAACCAGTTGCTTTCACAAAATATGAGACTACGACTGCAAGGCCTGAATATAGTGTTCCTGATGGATTGAACTTTGTGAGTGCTGCAGAAAAGACAACACCAACTGTAGTACATATTAAAACATATGCTGATGCTTCAGCAATGAGAAAAAATACACCACGTTTTTTCCATGACTTCTTTAATGATCCACGTGCTGAAGGTGGTCAGCTAGGGTCTGGTTCTGGTGTTATTATCAGTGAAGACGGTTACATCGCTACAAACAACCACGTTGTAGAAGGTTCTTCAAAGATAGAAGTGGTATTAGAAGACAAGCATACTTTTACTGCCACTCTAGTGGGAACAGATCCTACAACAGACTTAGCGTTATTAAAAGTAGAAGCAGATGAAAACCTTCCATTCTTAAAATTTGGCAATTCCGATAATGTAAAAGTTGGTGAATGGGTATTAGCCGTTGGTAACCCTTATGAGTTAACTTCTACTGTAACCGCAGGTATTGTAAGTGCAAAAGCAAGAAACATCAACATTTTAAGATCAAAGACCAATTTAGCAGTTGAATCATTTATTCAGACAGACGCTGCTGTAAACCCGGGTAATTCAGGAGGTGCTTTAGTAGACTTAAATGGAAGTTTAATTGGAATTAACTCTGCAATTGCTTCAAGAACGGGTTCTTTTACAGGTTACTCTTTTGCTATTCCTTCCGAATTGGTGAAAAAGGTAATGGAAGATCTTAAAGAATACGGTGCAGTTCAGAGAGCTCTTATTGGTGTACAGATCCAAGATATCGATCAAAAAATTGCAGATGAAGCAGGACTTGAAAAAATTTCCGGTATTGCTGTAATGGGTGTAAACCCTCAAGGTGCTGCAAGTGAAGCGGGCATTGAAAAAGGTGATATTATCACAATGATCAATAATGAAGAAATGAGTACTGTTTCTGAATTGCAGGAGTATATTGCGAGAAAAAGACCTGGTGATGTAGTAAATGTGACTGTCAACAGAAATGGAAAAGAAAAATCTTTTGATGTAAAATTAAAAAATAAAGAAAATACTACAGATATTGTTTCCGCTCCAAAAAACTCAGCAGAAGCTATTGAAGCATTGAATGCTGAAGTGCAACCATTGGCTGATAAAAAAGCGGCTGCTCTGGGCATAAATGGCGGTTTAGAGATCACTAAGCTAGATCCTAGTAGCAAATTAGCAAGAGCAGGTATCAAAGAAGGTTTCATTATTATGTATGTAGATAGAGAGGAAGTTTTATCTATTGATGACCTAGGAAGTGCACTAAGAGGCAAGAGCGGAGGTATCTTATTAGAAGGTATGTATCCAAATGGACAAAAAGAATATATTGGATTAGGACTTTAAGGTATTATATTTGCAGGGTTGTTGTTAATAAACGCAACAACTCTGTATTTCTTTGAAATATATTCTCTTGTTAACATAATTATTCAAGAAAAACTGTTTAATTTGCAATGAGATAAAGGGTAAATCACATAACATTGTGTACGAAATTACGATTTCATTACATTTATTTTAATTCATTAACGTTTTTAATGAAACTTTTTACCCCCTAGTTGACGTTTATAAGGGTGTAAGACACAACAAAGGGTTGTGACAAAAAAAGAAATTAGTAATAGAAGGAAATAATAGAATATTTCATTCGATTTACAAAAAGAACAATAGTTTGCTTTAAGTAATGGGGAAAGGGTTTAGATTTTATCTGATCCCTTCTTTTTTTGTCTAAACTTTTTCGGAGAGTATAAAAAAGATAATTTATTTCTCAACTTTTCTTCTGATAAAGTATCTCACCTGAAAAACACCTTTATACAATAATAAATTATTACGGTTCATAAAATATTTCTTGTATAAGTTTGGACTTGAAACCGATTTACCTTGAATAATAGATTAAATCAAAAAATCTGAGTTTGAAAAAACATTACACTTTCAAAAGATGGTTTATTGGTCTCAGAAATGGGTCTAAAACCCTTTACTTCCAGTGCAGAGTTTTAGACAATATGAATAAAAAAAGTTTTAGTTTACAAAGCTTCTATTAAGTCTATCTCTATTATCCAGCTGACATTAATTTAATATTAGAACAATAAAAAAGCAGTCTTCCTCTAGGAGAAAAAGACTGCCTGCAAATAAGAGTTTTTATATCGGAACACTATAAATCACATATTTCTATTTTATAGGTATATTTTTTAGTATGAAGTTGTTTGTTATACAGCAGGTACGCCTGCTGCTTGATCTTTTAATGTAGCATTGAATGCTTCTAATTTCTTTTGTTCTTCTACGGCCGCTGATTCGTCTTCTGCTGAGAACTTGATTAATAATCCTAAGAAACCTACAGCTGATACTACAAAACCGAATGTGAAGAATGCATCTTGTAATGAAGCCCCTGTTCTTAATAAGTATTGAGCGTATAATACTGCACCTACGTTACCTCCTGCTCCTACAATACCTGAAACTGCTCCTAATGCTTTTCTATTGATAAATGGTACTACTGAGTAAGTTGCTCCCTCTGCCATCTGTACGAACAACGAGAAGAATACCATACTTAAGATTGCTAATTCTAATTTATTCATCTGAGAGAATAGTAATAATGCTACACCCTCTGCAATCACTACGTAAACTAATATTTTTACTCTACCGTTCAATCCTGAATTTTTTGCGAATCTATCCGCAATCCATCCTCCAGTTGAACGAGCAAATAAGTTCATTGCTCCAAAGAATAATACTACAAAACCTGCAGCCTCTTGGCTCAAACTAAATTTCTCTTGATAATAAGTTGATGCTTTACCTGTAACGAATAATTCCATACCGAAACAGCCTGCATACATTAAGAATAAGATCCATACTCTTTTATCAGCTGCTGCTGCATAAAATAAACTTTTCTCTCCTTTTTTAACTTGTGGTCTTTCCTCAGGAAGATCGTCATAGTTTCCTTTAGGACAGTCCGTAGTATATTTCCAGTATAAGTAAGCTACTAATAACATGATAGCAGCAGGTACCCACATTGCAATTCTCCATGATTCTGCCGCTTCCGCTAATCCAAATGCTGCAACTCCTGATGCGATCAATGGCATTGTAGCGTTTGTAACACCACCACCTAAGTTACCCCAGCCTGCAGTTGTTGCATTGGCAATACCAATGACGTTTGGAGCAAACATCACTGAAGTATGATACTGAGTAATAACGAATGAAGCACCAATTACACCGATAGCTAAACGAGATAACAAGTAAGTTTCCCAAGTGTTAGCAAAAGAAGATCCCGCTACTGCAAATGCACCAAATACTAAAAGATATACATAACTTTTTCTTGGTCCAATTTTATCACAAAGGTTACCAATTCCCAATCTTGCAAAAATTGTAACACCTACTGAGGCGATGAAAGCGATTGTTGCTTGCTCTTTTGTAAGATTTAAGTCAGGTCCAATTGTAGACTTGATCAAAGGTGCATGAGAGAACCATCCGAAGAAACACAAAAAGAATGCGATCCAACTTAAATGAAATGTTCTCATTTGTATGCTACTGAAGTCGAACAAGTTGATGCTTGTTGCTTTTTCGTTTGAAATCATGTTTGGCTTCATACTACTAAGTATTTTCACGTTGCTATAGAATAATTACACAGCAATACTACGTATTTATACTTACTTTTCAAAAATATTACGTATTTTTTATATAAAAAAAGACTACTTAGTGATAAGTAGTCTCCAAATTACGTATGAACGTATAATATTTTTTTAAGCTTGTTCTAATTTTTGTGTTTCGTCAATGACTTCTTCATGAGGTATATTATTCTCTTGAATCAGCTCCGCTTCGATCTCACGCAAACGTTTTCTTACTCTTGAAACTTGTGTCTTCCCTACTCCTGTTGAATCTGAGATTTGATACGTAGTCAAGCCACTCTTCAAACCTTCAATGACGTCCTTGTTTCTTTCCATCCAACGTTCAACATTCATTTTCCTTCCCTTCTTTCCTCCTTTGTACTTCCCTTCAGCCTTTGCACGAGCAATACCTTCCACTGTTTTCTCCTGCATTTGATATTCCTTCATGTTGATCATTGTTTCAAAAGCTGAAATTACTGCTTTCAAAGCCGTTGCTGAAGTGCCTTCTTCCAAATCAAACTTATTAATGATAACGTCTGCATTGGTCTCAAGCAATGCTTTTAAGGCATCCAAAATGTCTTTAGGGTTGTCTCCCAACCTATCAATATCTTCGATATATAATGTATCTTCTGCTGTGAGCGTAGTCAAAAGTTCTTGTGCTCTCGGACGCTCTATGAAAGGTAAAGTGACAGGACATTTATCAATAAAAGGTTTACCTTTTATCTTAGCCTGCTGTTTAAATTTAGATTGTGCAACTGTAGATACGCGTATATATGTTATAACTGACATGCTTACTAGTTATTCTAAAAAAATTGATTGTACACACTTTAAAGTAAACACATTTTAAGATAAAAAAACAACTAATGAAGTTAAATTAAAAATCAATTTTTTGTAAAATTTTCATATTCAGCTATCTAGAAAGAAATTATGCTCTTTAATTTCATTCTTCAATTTATCTAACTTCACAATTCCCAAACGCTTACCTTGCGCAATCAATATACCCTCTTTTTTCAGAGACGAAATCACTCTAATCACCTGTTCATCAGTAGTTCCAGCAAAATCCGCAATTTCTTTTCTTGATAACTGAATATTTAAAAGTGAGTTGGTTTGCCCAAATTTTCTATTCATGTATAAAATCGCATCAATTACTTTTTCTCGCACCGTCATTTGTGCAATTTTACGTACCTTGTTCTCACTTCTATTTAATTCTTCTGCATAAAAAAGCATCATATTGTAAGAAAGCTGAGGTACCTTCTGCAACATGCTGTTGATAACCTCATTTGAAAAATTACATAGTGTAATATCTTCAATCGCTACTGCACTGATGTGATAAAACTGTCCTACTCCAAAACCTCTATGCCCAATGATTTCTCCATCCTGACATAACCTCACAATCTGTTCTTTTCCATTAATACCTGTTTTTGCTACTTTTACCTTACCTTTATAGATAAAATATAAGCCATGAACAGGAGCACCTTCTAAAATAAAAGGTTGATTCTTCTTGGCTTTCACCATTAATTTCTGCTCTAAATAAGGAATCGCCTCTTCTGTAAGACAATTTTTTTTGATTAAGCACTGATCATTATGACAGCTTTTACAGTCGATGCTAGAATTCATTTGTGAGTAGTTTTTTCGTTTAAGTTTAAGTAAATCTACGTAATTTTATTGTAAAAAGTAAAACTCAATATACAAAAAGGTGAACTTCCACAATAGTTATACTACATAAAATTACTATTGTTTTTCTGTAAACATATCAAGTATAACTTCAGTTGAATGTAAAAGTTTATGACCTATGGAATCCTTAAAAACATATAAAAACGTCAATAAAAGGGATGAAAAGCTGAGTTTTGGCATTTCAAAAATGGAGGATATTTATGATAGAAGAGGTGGAAAAAAAGACGATCCACATCGTCATGATTATTTTACACTCATTTTTACAGCTTCTGCCAAAGGAGAACATAAAGTAGATTTTAAATCTTATTCTTTAAAAGATCATCAGATTTATTTCATCTCTCCTGGGCAGGTTCATCAAATTATAGAAAGAGAAAAGTCTTTTGGTTATGCAGTTGTCTTTTCTCATGATTTTTTACTATTCAACAATATTCCGCTTACTTTTATTGAAGATCTGAATTTATTTAATGATTTCAGTGAAACTCCACCTTTAACACCCAATGATGATGACTTCCTGACAATTCAAAAATATTTGAAGGAGATGTATGCTATTTTTCATTCTGAAATCGCCTATAAAGAAGAAGCTATTGGCGCCTTATTGAAACTTGTTTTGATTCTATGTAATAATGTTTGTTCCTTACCTCAAGAGGACATCAATACTGTCAATACTATTTTCAGAAATTTCAAACAGCTAATTCATCAACATTACAAAACCAATCATCATACTAATTTTTATGCTGATTTATTACACATCAGCCCTGACCATCTTAATAAGGTAGTGAAACAGCACAGTGGAAAATCGGCTAAAGAGCATATTCAAAGTAGAATTATCATTGCGGCTAAAAGGCTGATCTACTTTAGTGCTATGAGCAATAAGGAGATTGGCCATGAATTAGGTTTTTCTGAACCTGCCAATTTCAGTGCTTTCTTCAAGAAATGTGTGGGTGTATCCCCTTCTCAATTTAGAAAAATGAGCTAATATCGGATTTTCATAAGTTTTTCACTTTTTCTCATATTTCCTGCCCTACTTATAATTCCGTCCTTTGTACTACATCAAAATCAAAAAGTTATGGACAGAAAAAAGTTTATATCTACATCGTTAAAAGCCGTAGTGGCGAGTGCTACTATACCTTCAATGGTCAAAGCGTCTAATGTGAAACTTAAAAACTCTGACTATGACAAATTGATGCAACAAGTAGGATTTAATCATTTACCGAACGAAGAATATAAAACTATGAATACTGTATTACATAAAGCCGATACAAGAGGACATGCCAATCATGGTTGGTTAAACTCTCATCATACCTTTAGTTTTGCTAATTATTACAACCCTGAAAGAGTTCATTTTGGTGCTTTAAGAGTTTTGAATGATGATACTGTGGCAGAAGGAAAAGGGTTTGGAACTCATCCTCACGACAATATGGAAATTATCTCTATTCCTCTTTCAGGTGATTTGGAACATCAAGACAGCATGGGAAATAAAGCGGTGATTAAGCAGGGAGATATACAGGTGATGAGTGCCGGAACGGGAATTTATCATAGCGAATACAATAAGAATACGGATAGAAATGTAGAATTCTTACAGATATGGGTGTTCCCAAATGAAAAATCTGTAGCACCTCGTTACGATCAAATTTCTATTGGTGATATTTCAAAACCGAATCAATTGAACCAAGTACTTTCTCCAAATAAAGATGATGCTGGTGTTTGGATTCATCAAAATGCGTGGTTCAGTTTAGGAGATTTTAATCAAAATACGGACCTTTCTTACGCTTTTAATTCTTCAGACAATGGTGCTTACCTTTTTGTATTGGAAGGTAATGTCACTGTAGAAGGTCAGGAGTTAGAAAAGAGAGATGGTTTTGGAATTTGGAACGTTAACCAATTGAATATCAAAGCAAAAAAAGGCTCCAAATTATTACTTATGGAAGTACCTATGACTGTCTAATAATATTCTCATTTTATAAAAATCGAAGAAACCCACTTTTCATCGGAGAAGTGGGTTTACTCTTCAATCAGATTAATTCTTAAGTTCACAATACTTCTATCTTAATTGACAGACTTCTATTTATTGGTTTAGAAAAGCAGAAGACCTACGTGATCTGACAACCTTGCTACGCAGGCCTTCCTTTGTTTAGTACTACAAAGCAAAACCTCTGTTCTAGTACATATAAGATTGATAAAAGGTAATTTCTTTGGTTACATTCCACCCATTCTACCGCCTCTACCTCTCATTCCACCTTGTCCTCCACGGCCTCCTTGAGGTCTTTGAGGTTTATTTTCCTCCATCACTGTGAGGTATTTTCGGTACTGTTTTTTTTCTAGAACTTCCTTTACCTTTTCATTTCTTGCCTCTTCCAGCTCCTGCATTTTTTCACGGTCTTTTTCTTTCATTACCTCATGCATTGAAGTGAAAAAATCTACATGAATATCATAAACACTCTTTCTTTGCTGATCATCCAACTCTATTTTTTCCTCCAACTTGCCAAGTGTTTCCACAGCACTCTCCTCAGGTGACCTCTTCTGTTTTTTTATATCTTCCTGAGCAAATAGATGTGTTAGAGTAAAAAGAAAAACTGCGGATAATAGTAATTTAAATTTCATTATTCTGTTTTGTTAAATTTGATGACTGAATTAATAAGGCTTTGGCTTATATATTACAATAGAGAGGGGAAATGAATAAAATGTACTCATCTGTTTACAGGTTTTAAACGAACGGCATATTTTTTTCAACGAACAACCATTTTTTATATTAATTTGACATTACTTGAACAGAAAAGCTTGTAGAATATTGAATTCATGAATAGCTTCATAGCTAGATATAGATAATCTATTTTTTGAATATTATGAACATAACAACTTCAATACTAACATTACTAAGTCTCGGTATCATTGGAAGCCTTATTTACCTTCTTATTTCCAATTCCAAAAAGAAAAAAAACGACCATCACTTTCATTTCAGAAGGAGAGATTTCAAAGAGGAATGGAGAGTGATTTTAAGAGAGTATGTTACTTTTTATAACGAAATACCTGATCCTAAAAAGGATGAATTTGAACAGAGAGTTTTAAGATTTTTAGATACAATCACTATCACACCTGTTGAAACGGAAGTGGAAGATCTTGACCGTTTGCTTGTAGCAAGCAGTGCTATCATTCCAATTTTTGGTTACCCTAATTGGGAGTACCCTAACTTGAATGAAGTCTTTATTTTAGATTCTGATCTTAATGACACGGAGTTTGGACAGCAGTTTACTGATGGTCATGTACTTGGTATGGTGGGTGAAGGAAAGCTTAAAAACAAGATGCTCTTATCAAAAGGGGCACTGAGAGAAGGATTTAGAAATGATAATGACAAGAAAAATGTAGGGATACACGAATTTGTACATTTGATTGATATGGCTGACGGAAAAACAGATGGTGTTCCTGAAGTGCTCCTTCAGAAAAGTTATGCCATTCCATGGATAAAGTTGATGCAGGAAGAGACTGATAAAATTCTCAATAAAGAATCAAGTATTGATGAATATGGAGCTACTAAAGTACAAGAATTTATTACAGTAACTTCGGAGTATTTTTTTGAAAGACCACAACTACTTGAAAAAAAGCATCCTGAACTTTACAAAGCATTAGAGCAAATATTCAATCAAGATATGGCTGAGCAAGAAAGAAACTATTTAAGTAGTCTTGTGGAAGATGAGGAGATAGGCCGTAATGATCCCTGCCCTTGCGGAAGTGGAAAAAAGTATAAAAAGTGTCATGGAAAAGGCCTTTAATCTTTCCTATATTTGTGCGTTCATTCTAAACAAACAGTACTGATAAGAAATTATCCTTATGGAAAAAACAATTTTATTCGGAAACGGCATCAATCTTCTATCTCAAAACGCATTAAACTGGAACAGTCTTTTGGAGGAACTCAAGGAGGCTAGAATTTTTGAGAATGGAAACTTACCCAATACGTTGATTTTTGAGAGAATTGTTTTAGAAAAAGACAAAGTAGACTTGAAAAGCGCCCATCTTGCTGAAAAAAACATCAAGGATAAAATTGCCAAAAACTTTCAGGAAATCCCTACGAATGTTTATTACAAAAAACTCTTTGAATTAGGTTGTAAAAACTATATGACCACCAATTATGATTATGCTTTTCTAAAATGTTTGGGGAATGATTTCGAAATCAAAAATAATAGTACTGAGGAAGCTTATAATATCAGGAGAAACACTTCTATTTTAAAAGAAAATAAGGAAGTAGCTAAAATCTGGAATATTCATGGGGAGATTAATAAGCCAAGTTCCATCATGTTGGGATTGGACCATTATTGTGGAACGATTGGAAAGCTAGACGGCTACCTTAAAGGAACTTATGAGTTTATTCAAAACAAACAAAAGGTCAGAGTAAAATCACTTTTCAAAAAGGTAAATGAAAAGAAATACGATGGTTATTCATGGATAGAATTATTCTTTACTACTGATATTCACATTGTTGGCTTATCTATGGACTACAGCGAAACCGATCTTTGGTGGATACTCAACAAAAGAGCCCGAACGATGTATAATGGCAGAAAGAAGCTCATTAAAAACAACGTTTATTTCTATACCGATGACAATATTTCAAAAGAAAAAGAAGAATTACTGCATTCTTTCAAAGTAAAAGTAATCAAAGACCCTGTGGTAAATCATGATTGGGAAAGTCATTACATCAGAATCCTTGATCAAATTGATGGGAAATAGTTTTTTGAGAGAGTTCTTGCTTTAAAAGTAGACTTAATAAATGACTAGTTTAGATTGGCTGTTTAATTCTACAGCTAGAATCTTTAGCAATTGAAGAACTTCAAAGTATTTTTCAATTCTCTCTATATCAATAAGGCCCTCTGTAATTTTCTGCATTTTGAGTACTTCTTCTTCAGTTGAAATGGTAACATATAATTTGGTTCCAATTATTGACATCCCTAAAGTTCCATTGTAACACTCTTTTAATTGCATTAAAATTCTGAATACCTTACTATTCAAGGCCTTGGTAAATTCCTTTTCATTTGTGGCGTTGCATTTAAAAATTCTATTGAAAGCTTCATTATTCACCGAAACATCCTTAAATGCTTTTTGTTTTATGTGTTGTACCAACGTTCTAAATAGAACACAATCTTTACTTATCAATATAATATCACCACTTGAATTATTATCTAATTCAGCACTAAAGAATATTCCTCTGAAAATGGTATACCATTGCTTCGTCTCTTTTTTCTCTTTAAAATATTGAGTATGAATTTCACAAGACTTAAACGGTACATTATCAAAATGTCCTTCTATAAGGTCTTTACCTGAATAACTATCTTGTTGCCTTGGAGCTAACCGACTGTTATTATATTCTGAAAGTGTAATACTATGCGATGGAGTATACTTCCAGTTCTTATCAAGAAATTGAAAAATAGGCCCTTTAACCTTAATGGAGTATAAATGTTCATATTCTTTTCTTTTTTTAAGAAAAGGAAAATATACTTTGACAAAGAAATAGATTATACCTAAAGACATTACTAAAAGTAGTATAACAACTTGATACAACTCTACATGTCCAATTACAGATTTTAATATTGACCACTGAAGACGCATCAATTCTTTTGCCATAAGTTCCACTCCTCTCATTTCCATCTTTGAACCTATAAACCTCATTAAAAGAGGCATACCAATTGTAATAATCAAAAAAAAGGTCGGAAAAAGGAGAAATCTAAAAGCAAATTTCACTTTTTTATCCATTGGAATTAATGAGAGCCTTACCTCATCTAATTCCTTAAGATTTTGCTTTAAATTATTCTTTAAGAAGTTATTCAGTTCCTGTTTTGTTTTCATTTCTTGTTTATAATTCTTATTGATACAAAAGAGTGCTATTAGGGTACTTAATAGCTAATGACATTTTAGCATCTAATTCCATTCTTTCCTCAGTGGTTGCTGTACCTGAAATGGCCTGAGATCTTAAAGTGGCAGGTTTGTATAATAATTCCTTTTCATGGCTCATAAATTTACTTGCAGTAGATTTGGAATTAAATCACATCGCTTGATCAGCTGTACATCTATACCACTAAAAGCATTTTCAACTTGGTTTTTCTTAGCGATTAAACTGTTATACACAGAAATAAAATAAATTATAAATAAGAAGTTTACACCTCCTAAAATAAATAATGTATTCATGATAATTGTTTGCGTTTTTAATCAAAAAAATATTATGTAATTCATATAGCAACATCTTTACCCCTTCAAAGAAAGTTCTGGTATTAAGAGTTAATTCTTGAATGATAACCTTATTGAAATGAAGTGAATTATAAACTGAGTACGTTTCAGGTGATTCAAAAAGGTCCTCCTCGAGAGAAACATCTAATATCATTTTCAGTTACGATTTGTAAAGTCCTAAAATAACGATACACTAAAACAATCGTTATTATGGAAGACAATAAAAGTCAATATGTTAAAAGAACTCAGAAGGATTATTCAATGTCCTTAAAACTTCAAATTGTCTCAGAAGTTGAAAGTGGTCAATTAAGTTTAAAAGGAGCTACACGTAAATATGGAATACAGGGAGATAGAACAGTAAAGGTTTGGTTACAAAAATATGGTAACTTTGACTGGAACCATAAAGTCAGTACCATGAAAAAGAAAACACCTGAACAAGAACTGTTAGAACTCAAACTGGAATTGGAAACCGCCAAAAAGAAAATCA
>NZ_LQAQ01000062.1 GCF_001583495.1 Flammeovirga sp. SJP92
TTAGTCTTGAGGTTAAATATGCTCACTTGCCCCTTTGGTCCAAATTCTAGTATTGAGGTTTAGTTCTTGAATAATCACTTTGTTAAAATAGAGTAACGAATATACTTTTTTAATAGCTCCGATATCATAAACTGTAGAATTCATTGGAGGCTCAAAAAGATCTTCAGTAAAAGAAACAGCACAATACACTCTTGATCCTACAAAAGAAACATCAATGGGTTTACGTAAGTAATCATGTAGATTAATGAATGCTTCCATGATAGCAGGCGTCAAAATATATCTTGCCTCAATCTGGTTTGTAGCGTTGACAGTAAACAGCCTTGAAAACTCCTCATTCTCCAATTCAACTTTTGGAAGGTCGTTGGAGTCTATTCCATACCTTGTGGATCTGACAAATGTTTTTCCTGAAAAGTGTTTGTTGAAATCAGCATGAAAAAATAAGCCTTTAAAAACCTTACTTGCTTTTGTTTTGCCTGTATCTGAATTCATTTTTTGTCTTGTTCTGAGGAGCAACCTTGCTCTTTCATCCAATTGCCTCTCCTCTGCTACACGGTTTATTTCTTCAATATCCCATGCGCTACCTTCTCCTTGGCCATTATACCCGGCAAATAGTTCTGAGCACTTAAAATCTGTATGTTCAATCACTCCCGTAATTAAATCATCTCCTACATAATAGTTTACTTCCCTTGAAAATAACTCACTGTTATTATATTCTTGTCTGGAAACCTTACCTGTTGCATTATAAAACCATGTCTCATCAATTGAGTCAATAACCTTACTTACAATTTTCTCTTTATACTGAGATGCATAAGGTGCTTTTTTCAAATAATAAAAGACAAAGCAGAGTCCACCACCTAAGCCAAGTACAAACCACCCCAACGAGGAAAATATTGCCATGAGAGGATTAACGGTTTCAGTATCATTGGACCCAAAGAAGACTGGAGAAAAGAATGTTAAGAATGCTAATACGAATAAAACTATTGCTGCTCTTCTCAAAGTTTGAATTTCGCTTCTTTGTCGTTCTAAATCTGCAAGCTCAGATTTTATTTCATAATTATATAAATAGATTAGTTCTTCATTTGAAATCATGATTCAGAAATTAAAGTTTAAAATGTTTATTGAAGTATTGCGTATAAGTATTCGATATTCGTTTGCTTTTTTATTTATAGTCCTACACCTTTCATCCAAATTCTAGCATTCAAGTTTAGTTCATCAATCACCACTTGATTGAAATAAAACAATGAACACACTCTTTGAATAACTTCCAAATCATATATTGTATCATAAATTGGGGGGGCAAAAAGATCTTCATCAAAGGAAACGGCACAATTCACTCTTGAGCCTACAAAAGATACATCAATAGGTTTGCGGTAGTAATTATAAAGATTGATAAAAGCTTCCATTACATTAGGCGTCAGGATATACCTTGCCTCTAATTGATCGGTAGATTTCACCTTAAATATTTTAGAAAAGTTGGGGTCTTCTAGCTTCACAGTGGAGTCAGAACCTAATAGATCCAAGTCCCAGCCTTTAGTTCTTACGAATGTTTCTCCTGAAAAATATTTGTTGAAATCTGCATTAAAAAATAGACCTTTGAATATGTTATGCCATGACGTTTTTCTGTTCTTCCCGCTTCCCCTTACTTTTTTGTATTGCGTTTGTAATTCAGAACATTCAAATTCGGTAAAACCAATACGTCCTTTGATGAGATCATCTCCTTTGTAAGCATCAACACTTTTTGTAAACAGCTTACTACGTTCATATTGGCTTTTAGAAATCATGCCCTCTGGAGAGTAAGTCCATTTTTCATCAATCAAATCCACAATAGATCTTACCACTTTTTCCTTGTACTGCTTTCTATAAGGAGCTTTTTTGTACATAAACAGTCCATAGAGAACAACAGAAATGGCAACAATTATATAAGTAAGAACTTCAGTGACAGCCCCTTTCTCTATCCCTAATAAAGAAAAAGGGTTGGGAAGAAAATAAAACAAAACCAATATCCCGATACCTACCTTTACTGTGAGATCTAGGTTACGAAGTACTTTTCTTTGCTTTTCTAATTCTCCTAATCCAGCCTCTAGTTTTTCTTTATAAAAACTGTTTAGTTCTTCTTGAGAAATCATGATCGTTTGCTTTAAATAGTTTTGTCATTAGTTGCTTTAAGTATTAGATGGGGAGGTTTGTTCCTTTGACCCAGATCCTGGCATTTAGATTAATTTCAGATGATAATATCCAATGAAAATATGGATTACGTAACGCTGAAAGGAACATTCTATATTTCCTTATCAATTCCAGCATTTTAAAAGCTTGATTCAGCTTTTGATCTATTTTTTTAAATTCTTTTTGAAAAATCATGATACACTTACTCAGTAAAAAATAGTCATTTAATATAATCCCACCACCATCAGTAGGAGCAGGAAAAGTACACTAGAAACAATTAAATAGTTTGCTTAATTAAAGTCCGATTCAAAACTATAGATATATTTTTTTAATCCATACATTTATTGTCATTCAATTTAGTTTCTAAATACAAATACTAAATAAGATCAAATAAATCCTTCAAAAAGTTCAAAAACCAGATTACAGTTATGAAAAAAGCATACCTAGGAATTAGTTTTTCTAATAGAAAAAGATTTGATAATGAAATCAATACACTGAAAGAAATCCTACAGGAAAACAATTATGAACTCTTTGTTTTTGTAGACCAGTACAGATTTCAGTCTCATCAAGAAAAAAAAATGATGGAAACTGCTTTTAAAGAAATTGAAAGTTCTGATCTTTTTATCGCTGAGTTAACACATAAAGCAATTGGTGTCGGGCTTGAAGTCGGCTATGCTCACGCGAAAAATATTCCTATCATCTATATCCGTCAAAAAGGAAGCGAATATTCTACTACTGTTGCAGGATGTGCGGAAGCCATTTTAGAATATGAAAACGAGACTGATTTGAAGCAAAAAATTGACCCATTATTATAAAAATAAGGATTAAACGGTTCGGTTCGCTTAATCCTTTTCTTTAGTTGATATAGTTAATCAATTTTTTTTCCTTTTTTAATTTTATCTTCAAGATCCTCAATCTGACTTTCGGCCTTATCTAACTTTTCCTTTTCTTCTTTGTACTCCTTATCTGAAACTTTCCCTGCTTTCTTCTCTTTTTCAAGTTTCTCCTTTTTGGCTTTTACCTTTTCTTTGGCTTCAGACACTTTCTTTTCATTTTCATCAATAGTGTCATCAAGCTCTTTTTTCTTGGCTTTTACTTTAGCCTCAGATGCTCGTTGCTGACCAAATTCTTTACCCTTCAGATCACCCTTATTTTTACCATAGGCATTTCCTTTTCCATTATACGATTTTTCATCACTATTACCTTTCCCATTATTGGATTTCTCAGCCCTCATTTCTGCACCCTTTCCTTTTCCTTGTTGTGATTTTTCAGCCTTTTTCGCTTGTCCTTTGCCTTTCCCTTCCTCTTCTTCCTCATCCTCATCCTCATCATTGTCTTTCTGATGCTTTGATTTCCCCTTGCCTTTACCATTTCCTTTCTGCTCCTTATTTGCCTTGGCTTCTTGTGATTTACCCTGAGCAGTAGCAGCCTCAATGTTTAATAAAAACAAAGAGATAATGAATAGTCCTATAACTTTTTTCATCTTCTAATCTAATTCATTTAATAACTGATCTAATTTCTTTGCTGATTCTTCAATCTCTTCGATTGAGTTATTGATCTCTAAAGTATCAACCTGAACAACTGCCTCAACCTGGCTTTGAGATTCATTTTCATGAGATGTTGTATCATCACTTGAAGAGGAGGCCCCTCCACATCCCATTAGAAAAAAGGATGCAATAAAAAATAGAAATAATTTATTCATAGTAGTTATAATAATATGATAGTCTAAGAGCGTGTTTGGAATATATATTTTAGAAGGGAAAATTTTCCATTTTAGGTTGTAAGGAAATTAATTTCATAGAAAATAGTGATTTTATAGTTGATGAAATAAATAAACTCACGTTCTGAAAGGGTCAATTTTTACTAGAAGAAATCTTTCAAACATGCTCTAAATAAATATAACTCCAAATCCGATAGGATAAAATAGATACACTACAAAAAAGTAATCAGTTCAATAGATTATTTTGCTGTTCTTAAAATTATTAAAGAAATAAATATTTTCTTGAAGTTTTTCTATTTAATTTGCAATACAAACAAACTATTAATAATATGAAACAAGCTATTTTTCTAGTTATCAGCCTACTGATTTTATTTTCATGTAATAACAGCGATGAAGCTTATGAACCAAAATCAGTAAAACATGTAAGCAGAATTGATTATCGCTTAAGTGATTTCGACTTCAACATGGCATCGGAGTTTATTGCTTACAACGAAGATTATACTTTGAATAATATCAGAGCAGTTAACTACGAGTTCCCTCATCAAAACAAGGTTTATGAAACTCAAAACCTTACAAATATTAAGTACAATGATGGCTTTGTCACTGAGTTTACAACAGATTATCATGATTCTAAAGGAGAAATTGAGAAAAAGACAGTAGGATACACATTACATGAAAATCGAATCACTAGATATAATAATTTAAGTACAAAAGAGATTGATTATGAATTACTGTTCGATGAAAATAAGGCTCAACCTTACGCTAAGGTGTACTTTCAGAACAATGGTTTATTGATGGCTGTTGAATTATTAGAATGGACTGATGGCAACCTTACCAAAATGATGTCCTATGCACCTGATGAAAGACATTTACTCAATGCTGATTCAACGAGTGATGTAATTGATATCAATGACTATAAAAACCAAACCCCTATTTTGACTACTGAAATAGCATATGATTCTCACCCTAAAGTGGCAACTCACTTGGAAGGTATAGGTGAGTATTTATTTGTTCCTTTATTTTCTAACACTGTTGATTATTTTGAAACAGAAAACAATCCAATTCACATAAAAACAACTTCTCATGTTAGTACATCATTTTCACTCTCCTTAGATATCACTTATGATATGACTTACGATAGAGACAATTATCCATCTAATGCTACAGTCACTTTAGCAGGCCTTGGAGATGAACCTATCTCATTTATATTAAAGTACTCTTATTAGGAAGGCACCTACAAGGCGCTAAATACAGCAGAAATGGTCTAGGTCTAATAATATTGTACTAAATCCACAAAATTAATCCCAATACCTCAATTTGAGATATTGGGATTAATTTTGATTTTGAAAATCATCTTAAAATACAGCAATAATAAACCAATCTCTTACTGATACGCTTGAGCAATTTAAAAAACTTTGTTCTGAGTGGTAACTTAGTGCTTTTTCGTTCAATTCATCAAATGTATATTTCAAGGTAGTACATGAAGGACACCTATATGGATCAAGAACAATGTTTATTGAATTACGGCCTTCATCTGTAAAGTACCAGTCCCCGATATCATTAAAATATGTTGCTCCTGCTTCTGCTTCAACCACTATACCATTAGGAAGGAAAGCCCTGTAAAGCTTGATATCTTGATAATCATTCCTAAAGCTATCATATCCAATATCACAATTATATTTTTGAATGGACTTATCATATTCCCACCATTTAATGTCTTCTTCTTCAAAATACTCCAAAAGATCACCTTCTGGAAAACCAGTTAAAATCTCAAACCTCTGATCAACAGGAACTAATGCTGGTTCTATTTCAGTACATGAAGTGATAAAAAGTAAAGAGATGGAAAATAAGATAAGAGATTTAGTTTGCATTTAATTTTGGTTTAGTAATTATTCTGAATTAAACATTGTAGTGTTAAAAGTAATAATTAATTACCTGTAATGAAAAACCTCAAACTTCGTAATGATAATAATTTTAAGTGTTAACCATTTATCTCATGATTACAATTAGTACCCTCAAAAAGTAAACAGATATTTCGTGCTCCATAATTAAAACTATGGGCAGGTGATAGTCCAACTTAATCAAGACTAAAGTCTTAAAGGTTAGTACCATAAGCTTCACTTTAGTATTGGTAAAGTCAATATAAGATACATCAAAGATATTTTTAAAAACAAAAAGGAATCAGAGTTAAACCTGATTCCTTTTGTAGTTAGTTATTATTGGTGCTTGATAATTTTCTTATCGATATACTGATCATTGACTTTCATTCGTAGAATGTAAAGGCCATTAGCCCATGTATTGTCTAACTCAATTAAATCCTTTTGATCTGAATTGAGAAGAATGTGTTTCTTAAGAACTCCGACTAAGTCATATACCCAAATTTCTTGTAAACCTTCTATCGGTTGGATATAAACCGTTGAGGTGAAAGGATTAGGAAATACTTTTGTATTTAGCTCTTCTTCTAAATTGAACGTATCACGCTGTCTTGCACTCGACGTATTTTCACAACTTGGAGCGGTAGTACTATTAGTGAAATATAGTGTTTGCTTACCGGTGATTTCTACCAATACAAAATCACTACCTTCCATTGTCGCATAGTAAGTTCCATCCATTTCTGGTATTCCTGAAGCCGTGAACGTTAAGGTCGGTTGTGCATCAGCCAAAGTATGTGTGATACTAGCAGTTAGATCAACCCACCAGCTAGGCACTCCATTGTTGGTGTTCAGAGAGAATTGCCATAAGCCATTATTTGCTAAACTCCAATTTAAGGTAGCATCCTTCACTTGGTCTAAGTTCCAAGTGTCATTGCCCAGAACATAAATATGCTCATATGTCACATTTGACAAATCAGGAATTGCCGTTACCGAAGGAGTTCCAAAAGCACAACTCGGAGCATTTGGATTTACTTCTACAGTGATCGTTTGAGAAATACTTGCTATTCCTCCTCTTCCATCTTCAACAGTTAATATGACTTCATGAGTCCCCACTCCAAATGTTGCTGAAGTTGTGACGCCTGTACCAGGGCTTCCTCCCCCAAAATTCCAAGTGTAGGTCAAAGGATCATTATCTGGATCTGATGAAGTACTTGCATCAAAATCGACAGTCAAAGGTGCAAAACCTGTAGTTGCTGATGAAATGAAAGAAGCTAAAGGCAATTGATTTGCCCCTTTTACCGAGATTATAATAGAGTCTGTAGAAGTTAAACCGCTGTCATCAGTGACGGTTAAATAGACTTTTTGATCACCGACTTGGTTAAATGTATAATTAGTGAGTGCTGTGGCCGCTGTAGTTCCATCAATTTCCCATAGATAAGAAACAATTGTTCCATCCATATCACTTGATGATGTTCCATCGAAGGCGACTACCAAAGGAGCTTCTCCACTGCTTTCATCTACAATAATCTTAGCCATTGGAGGTACTTGATCCGGCAATACATTGATGTCAATGACTTTCTTAGAAGACATTCCATCTGCATCAGTGACCTTTAAGGTTACACTATGTTGTCCAACGGCGGTGAAAGTATGCGTCGCTAAGCTTTCAACACTTGTACTTCCGCCACCAAACTCCCATAGGTAAGTCAGTACTGTACCTTCAGGGTCTGTTGAAGCACTTGCATCAAAGTCAACAATTAATGGGCTCTTGCCTTCAATTGCTGAAGTGGTCACTATTACTTTTGGAGGTTGATTGACATTCACTGGTTCTATCCCCCAAACCAATTCCCCTTTTCGATATAAAGTAATTTTTACATTAGGGCCAAAACTGCTTTGTGCGGCATTAAATGAGAAATCGTTGCTTTGATCATTCATTTGATAGCTTGATTGATGCATTCTTAATTGTATCTCACCTGTGTTTGACTTTCCATTTAACATTCCAGAAGAAGCAAATGCAAGTTCCACAAACTGTTCTCCTTGATAAGTTGCAAAAGTACCATCCACTCCTTTAACACTACTGTAATCTGTACCAAAACTCATTGGTGCCACTTCCTCATTTGTAAACCAATACCTGATGGTAAAGTCATCCAAAAGAACAGCATCTGCAGAGTCGTTATGAATACGAAGTACTGGTTTTAATTCCTGTGTAAGGACTCCTGCCGAATTATCACGGTATTGTATGCTGAATGGCGTTTGTGGCATATTGGCAAATAATGGATCTACTGTAATAGTAATACTCGCTTCTAAGCCATGCGTTGTACCATCGGTATTTACTAAGATCAGCTTTAATGTATGATCTCCTCCTTCAAGACCTGTAATAGGTATTGAAGCTAAAGTGTAATGTGATGAATGGTAAACATCATCTATATATAAATCAACATGAGGTCCACCGGGGGCTATATCAAATTTGTATAAAGAGAACCTAATATCGAAATCCGGTCCAACATAACCACCATTAGATGGAGAGTTGAATATTGCTGTAGGCCCTGCCGGCAAAGGATCGTTGGTGACATTGACCCAAATAGAATCTGTTATATCTGTAGCTGAATTATCACTTCGTTCCATTAAGAAAGTCAGCAGGTGCGGCCCCTCTGATAAAGCTGTGTTATCTTGGAATACACTATCTTCTGTGATCAGACCTCGGTCACTGCCGTCAATTTTAAATCGCAGTTTATATTCAGTAGAAGGTAAAGACCAATTTTCTGTTTCAAAGAAGATTTTCAATGGAGCATTTACTAATTCATTTGCTGTTGGCGATGTGAAATAAACATCAGGTAGTTGTTGCACTGGCGTATCAGCATTTCCTCCATGCAATGTCCAAATCACAGCCGCATCAAACATTTTCCAGCCATCATCTGAGAAAAGATGCATAAACTGATCTCTCAACGGAAAGGCTAACCTCCTAGAAGACGCTACACCACTTCCTTGGTCATATCCAAACAATATTGGTTTCCCTTCCGCTTCTAACATTACAGTGGCTTCTGTTGATACATTTGAATAAGGTAAGAATTGCACAACACTGTAAAGGTCTACCGAGTCTGAAGTTGAAATACCACTTACGATTGGATGCAAAGGATTGGTGACACTTGCTTTTGCATGTCCATTCGTCGTAAATCCATAACCTAAATCCAGGTCTCCGTCAGCTAAACTTAATTTACTATACATAAACGGGTCCCAAGTCATCACAGGAATAATTGTCCTTTCTATATTCTGTCCAATAATACTAGGTTCTACCGTTGAAGACACTAAAATAAGATCATAAGCATTGGTCATTGTAGGTCCTGAAACATCATCATCATCAAAAATGTAAACATTGAAGCCAAATTGTTGTTGAATTCTATTTTTGATGAGCAGATCATCTGGAGATAAGTTTTTATCACCCACTATAAACATCACATCCATCACTCCTTTGTAAGTCGTTGTGATTTCTGGAGTTAGTGAAGAAGTATTTCCATTATTATAAAAAATACGAGCATTGAGCTTATAATTTTTCCAAACTACAGGTGTCCAGGCCCCAATAAAAGGTGCCGTTTCTACTGTACTTACTAGCTCTCCATCCACATAATACTCCACTTTTGTAATGTCAGGTAAAGCACTGCTTATTTCTAATGCCATTTCTCTGTTTTTATCAATCACTTGACCATCAGCAGGAGAAATAATCTGAGAAACCTCAGGCAACTCAGTTGTGGTTTCTAACCCATCAATTTGTTTTAAATAGCTGATTAATTGATCAAACTCTTGGGTACTAAGACTAGAAGTGGCACCATGTCCATCCATCGGATTTTTCGACTTAAAAATAGCTTCCAGTGTAAGTGCTGAACCATCGTGTAGATAAGGAGCAGTGTTCCAAACACCTCTTAAAGTTGGTGTATCAATACCCAATAAGTCCTTGCCTAATCGATTTCCACTGTTCGCATTTTGAGTTCCGACATCGTGTCGGATCCCTAGATTACTGTCTGTAAAGTGCTCACCACCATGACAGCTTGCACATTTTAATTGTTGGAAAATCTGCTGTCCAGCAAGGCCATCTGCAGTAAGTGTTCCATCTTCTTCTTTATAAGGACTAGAAGCAAAACTATCTAAAGATTCAATGTAGGCCACAAGAGCATCAAGATCTTCTGAGAGGCCCGCTTTAGGAGTTCCAAGAGTAAGTGCATTGGTTTTCGCATGGAAATCGGCATCAGTCATAAACCCTTGTCCATTGAAATTATTTCTAATATCATTTTCAAAATCATGTATTTCATCAAAGTTGGCCGACCAGTGCACTGGGCCATGTGCTGTTCCTGCTCTACCTTTTAAAGTTATGGTATTTCTAAAACCTTCTCCTCGATCTGAAAAATCCCAAACTCTGCCATCTTCCGCTCCATCATTATGACAAGAAGCACAGCTGATATAACCATCACTGCCCATTTTCGAATTAGAAGCATCATAAAATATTTGCTTTCCTTTGAGCACTTGAGCTGTAAGCAATTCTGAAGTGACTGTTGAAACCGTAGCGAGTTCTTCTAATTGAAGATTACCATTTTTCACCAAAGCATCAGCATCAAAAACCGAGACCGTTCTATCCATAAAATTTTTAACAAATAGCTTATTAGTCACTTTATCAAATACCATCCCTTGAGGGGCAAGACCAACGTCTTTTTGTAGTAGTTCTAACCCTTTTTCAGGGTCAATTACCACTACATGATTATTTCCCTGCATGGTCACCAAAACATAATTTCCATTGGGTGTATAAGCCACAGAAGAAGGCTGTCCGTGATTATCAATGTCCAAACGGTCTGGTACTATTTCTGAAGACAAGCCTAAATCTAAATGAGAGATTGCTGTTCTTACTGAATTATCAAAAGTCAATGGTTTCCCATCTCTCATTCCCCCTCTTAACACATTATCTTTCTTGCCTACGGTCCATGCTTTTCCTCCATTTGGATGGATACTGATACCTGAAATATAGTTAGGGATTCCTCGTCCTTGGTTACCATTATCAATAGAAAAATCATCTATAGGCAATGAAATTTCCTTTAATGAGAAAGTAGTTAAATCAATCTCCCAAACATTTCCTTGCTCTTGTGGAGAGATAAACTGCGTAACATACAATGTATTGGTATTAGGGGCAATAGCCATTGCTCTTGGTGTTGGGCCAACTTCAATACTTTGTTTTATGGAATAATCGGCTGTAGACATTTCTATTACTTTGCCACTGCCGTACCCTGCTACAAACCCTCTTGATCCATCCGCATTAAAGACTATACCAAAAGGAAAAGTTCCCCTCGGTAAAGTCACCACCTCATCAATGACTTCAGTATCCGCATCAATCACATATACTTTATCATTGTCTCGACATGTCACCCAAATTTTTCGGTTGCCATCCATGGCAATACTAACGGGGTCAAATGAGACCGGAATTTCCTTTTCAAAAGTCATCAAATCAGCATCAAGAATACTTACTGAATTGTTATCAGGATTGACAACCCAAACATTCCTTTTGAGTTCATCAACAAGGATTGGTGAAGACTGCATTGGCAGTTCTGTTGGAATATCTCCAATGACATTTACATTCAATGACTTTACCGAAAAACCACCATTATTATCAGAAACCTGTACTTGAACAGTGTAATTTCCAGGAGAAGTATAAGTATGACTTACCAATTCACTGCCCCAAGCTGTTTGAGGAGAACCATCACCAAAATCCCATCGATATGACATGGTTTGATTTTCATAATCTGAAGCAGAAGCGGTAAAGTTTACTTTATTTCCAGCTAAAAAAGGTGAAGTAATATCAATATCAATTGCTGTAATTTCTGGAGATTTGTTGGATGCATCACCACCTGTAGTAAAATAGAAGATGTACTCTTCCATTCCATTGCCCACCGCATCTTTAATACCACCTTCCACAAATTTTACTTCATAAGTTGTATTCGGAAGCAAGGCCTCTCTTGGTGCGTAATTAACAACATTGTAGGAGGTTGATGTGACATCTCCAACAATTGGAGTTCCACCAAGAGGGCTTACTTGAATTGTTTGGTCAGTTAGTGTAATATCTTGTAAAGTTTCATTGATCACAAAACCCAAAGTACTCGTTACAGGCAAGTTGGTTGCTCCTGCTTCAGGAAATTGGAAACCAACGGTAGGCGGTTTTGTATCTAAACCATCTTGGTGACAAAAAATAGTTGTTTTTCCATCTCCACTTGCCACTAATATATGTCCCAGAGGCATCCATTGGTTATCAATAAATTGCAAGACTTCATCGTCAGAAGCAGGGGTGAATTCAAGCTCCACTTTCATGGTTTCAAAATTGAACTTCACCCCTCTGTCAAATCTCCCGGAAAAACCATATTCATCCTGGAACATCATATATCGTCCAAGGGTGATTTCGTCAGAGGATAAATCAAAAGCATGCTTGACATTCGTAGGGTCTGAAATATCAAAACCTACCATGCTATTTACTGCTTCGTTACCGCTCATATAAATAATATTATTTCTCCATACCTGAATACCCGTGCTGTATTGTTCATGTGGAATATCGCCACCAAACGATCCTAAAAACTTTACATTCTCTGGGTCTCCAAAATCAAACACGCTCATAGCTCCAGTTTGAGGAACGTAGAAAACGTAATTACCTATACGCATCACAATATCTGGCTTTGAAATAGCTTCTGGCATTGTACCCAAAAACTCACCTGACCTCATATCATAAATACGATTGCCGTCTATGGTATGCGGAAAAGTTTCGAGCTTGTCGTAATGAGGATTTCCAGATTCAACAGTATACAATACGTCTGAAGTGGTGACTGGCTTTAAGTCCAACATGTTGGACATGTCCAGATACTTGTACCCCGTTCCGTCCGTTTGGGGTACAGAATACTCCCGCCAGTACAAGTCGTTAATTTTCCACCAACGATGGCCGTTATTGGCTCTTTCATCGAATTGTATTCTTTTGGGAGTTGCAGGACTTGAAACATCCCAAATTCCGGTACCTGCCTGTCCGGCAATCATCAAATAGTTTCTGTGATAGGTATTAATTCTATCTCCTTCAGGGAAGTGAGCCAAGAAGGTACCTGCAGGCCAGGTTTGTGTGGTCATAGCTGGGCCCATTTCTCCATTATATTGGGCCATTACATGTAAGTGTGCAAAATAGCCTATCAACATAAAAAAGAGGAGCCTTTTTAGGTTGAGAAATTTAGTTAATAAACATTCCATCATAAGATATTTTAGTAGTAGCGATAAGATATACTCCAACTTTAAATACTGTTGTTCAATAAGGTAGAAAGGAAAAGTAAGTAGCAATAAAGTGTTGTTCTCTTATCAAATTAATCGGAAAAAAGATGCGTATACCAGAATGCTTGATTTAAGATTTTAGTTGTAATAAATAGTATTAATTCATTCCATTCATTTTGGTAATAGTTCATCGTTTTTTAATGATAATGGGTCATTCTTTAAATGGAAAGAAAATTGGATTGCATTAATACAACAATAATACTACAATAATACGTACAGCGTATTTCAAATGTGACTCAAAGGGGTACAACCCTCTTTCTTTGGTAGTTTTCTATGTGAATTGAGACCATCAGAAAGTCCATATTGAAAATGCAGAGTTATACATATTTTTTTATAGGATTTGATAGGTATTACTCCAAAGACTTTGGGGAATTATGATATGCTTAAGGAAGAAACAGAATAAATAATCAAAGCTGTAGCAAAAAAGTACAAACCATAGCATTATATTTTGTAATATAGTTTATTAATCGTAAATTGATTCAACACTAACTTAAAAGTAAATTATTATAAACTCTATTTTATTATGAATAAATTCAGACTAACTAAAAGAGATGTTTTTTTGTTCTTCTTAGGCATTTTCAGCGTCGTTTCTATTGATCTAATTACAGATTTTGATTCCTATGTTTCGGCCTTCAATGAAGGAAGAAATGCCGCTAGAAATGAAATTTCTAAATAACATTACCTTTCACCCTAATAGTGTAAAACTACTAGGGATTTTTTATACTCTCTTTAAAAGTTGTAAGTTCCAACTGACATGAAATTAAATAACATCTACCTTGTTACATCAATAGTTTTAATCACTATTGGTCTTCAATCCTATGCACAAGAATACAGTATCACTTCTGACTCTAATCAGGTCAATATCCTATTTGAAAATCTTTCAAAGGAAAGTCTTAAAACGCATTTAAAATACCTTGCTTCCGATGAGCTTAAATGACGAAACATGGATGACGGAAGTGATCTGATGGCTTCTGAATATATTCAATCTCAATTCAAAGCATTCCATTTAGAACAAATTGATAATTCGTGGACACAAGAATTTACGGTACACTACCCTGTTTTTAATTCTTATACTTTATCGAATCAAAATCATACAGTGACCATAGACAGTCTCCTCATTTCAATCGGGTTTGAAGATATTGATTGAAAAGAGTTTTAAAAATGATCTCTTTGAAAATTAATAAAGCCTGTCATTTGTTTACAACAAAGTATACCGCGAACAATTGAGATAAATATTGAAATCTGGAATACAATGTTTTAGTAGAAGAAGCTTCATGGAATTATTTTTGTTTTACTAAATTCAATTTTAAAGACAAACCATTTTTTATGAAAAAGCTACTTATTGTATTATGCTTATTTCTAGGAGCATCGGCACTGGTGAATGCTCAAGAAGCCACTACTGAAAAGAAAGAAAACGAGAGAGTTTTCGCAGTTGTAGAAGATCCTGCAGCCTTCCCTGGAGGGATGGGAAAATTTTATAAACTGATAGGTAAAAATATGAAATACCCTAAACAAGCTAAACAAATGGGTGTTGAAGGAAAAGTATACGTTCAGTTTGTTGTTGAGAAAGATGGCTCATTATCTGACGTCAAAGTTGTTCGTGGACTTGGCGCTGGCTGTGATGAAGAAGCTTTACGTCTGGTGAAGGAATCACCGAAATGGAAACCTGGTAAAAAAGATGGCTTACCTACAGAACAAAGAATGGTACTGCCAATTAGCTTTAAGCTATAATTGATACTAAAAGAAAAAATGAGATGTCGCAAAACTATTCGGCCAGTATTCAACCTGGATTTAGGAATAGAACATTCTGCGACATCTCTATTTTTATACTAAATTCTCTACTTACATTTCTTCCTCTTCTGCCACTAAACTGAGTATCAAATCTCCATAATGGCTAAAAAACTTTAATTGGTTACCTTCAAAAAAGTAGAGAAGTTCACCTGCTTTAGATTTTTCATTTTCTCTTAAGAAAATAACATTATTCTCGATATCAAATTCCCAATACCCTTTCTCTGCTTCCCTATTAGGCCTTGTTTCTACAAAAACATTTTGAGGTAAAAATTCAATATAAGCTCCCTCACGGTCTTCTACTTTCCATTTTTTTAGAAATGCTTTCTCTGCTACTTTCTGAGTAAAACCTTTATTGATGACAGGCGTTCTTTTTTCAAGTTTTATCGTCTCATCAAGCTCTTTTTG
This sequence comes from Flammeovirga sp. SJP92, assembly GCF_001583495.1. Classification (GTDB taxonomy): domain Bacteria; phylum Bacteroidota; class Bacteroidia; order Cytophagales; family Flammeovirgaceae; genus Flammeovirga. The sequence goes on from NZ_LQAQ01000062.1 coordinate 15,286, forward strand.
ATACAGATATAACAACCCTCCTTTGGAACTACAATAAAGTACTATTTCCTCTTCTTTGCCTGTTTGATCCAAAATCAGCTTTTGTTTCTTTGTTTTCAAAGACCAAGACCCTGTGAGTTCTTCTAAATCTTTATTTTTCAATAGGAAAGTATAATCCTTCTTAAAATGAAAACTACTTTGCTTTGTTCCATACACAAACCATTCTCCTATAAGCTTATCTATACTCACCTCTTCTTTTTCCTTCTCATAAGTGATATTTCTAATGGTAACGTACTGTAATATTCTGTTTTTATCGAACTGATATTGCTTTATCCAATTTCCTTTTTGGTCATAATCATATTCATAAAATTTAGTTTTCGGGTCTACACCTTCAGCCTCTATATTCTTTTCTTTAATGATATCCCCCGATGGATTACGCTCATATTGTATTGAATACTTTATTTTGCCTGAAGGTAGTTTTTTAGTAATCGATGCAACAAATCCATCTTTATCTTTGTAATCTGTGACTGAAGAAATTTTTCCATCAGCATCAAATTCTGTCACTGTACGAGCCCCATCATCATCATATTCATTTACACGACTATATTTGATTTGACCATTTTCATCGTAATATACTTCCTCTACTACTATGTCATCAATAATCTTATTCTTGATAGTTGTTTCTAATTTATCTTCATAAAATATAGAGGTTACTGTCATATTCCCTCTAGCATCAAAATCGCTATCAAAATACCAATACACCTCACCCTCACCATTGACATACTCTCTTTTCTTAATCACATTTTGTTGATTGTAGATGTACACTTTATGAGATAAATCATCCTCATAATTAATCAAAAACTCCCCTTTCTTCATCTGAGTTTTGTATTTTTTCTCAACGATTTGAAGGACATCTCCCTTGATTAACTTTGGCTTTGTAAAACATTTAGCTGTGGGGCTCATGCCTAAAGAAAAAGTCACTGTTAGAAGTAAAAGTAAATACTTTGTCATTTATTTGTTTTGGTTAAAAGAATAAAATTAGATTTTGAGTAAATATACTCCTGTATTAAGTAATACAATAAATTATTAAGCATTTTTAAAAAATGTAGATATGATTTTATTAAGATAAAAATGAAGCTCAAAACACATTGTAAACTAAATTATCGTCAACTTTTAATCAATATTCCTACGAGCTTTTAAGGTCCCACTTCCAAGCTTCCTTCTTCTTCATTTTTTTAACACAAAAACGAAGTAAACATCTCATTTCAGAAAATGATATTTCAAAATAATCCTATTAAATTGAAATGCAAACTGATTTTTAAGAGCATGTTTAGAGTAAATATTTCAGAAGTAAAAATTTTCTCTTTTAGTTTGTGAAGAAATTAATAAACTCACATTCTGAAAGGACAATTTTTTACTGAAAGAGATGTTTCAAGTATGCTTTAAAGAAACATTATATCATCAATGATATACCACTACTTAAATTTCAACTATTCATACCATGATTAGGCTAACACTATCACTCCTTCTTATATATTCTTTTTTCTCTTGTTCCTCAACGAATGAAAGCAATATGGAGCAACTCAAAAGATCCTTGAAAGATGCACAAGTTCAAGTTGATCAATTGAAAAAACAAGTTGAAAAAGAAGCTAAAATCAAGAACGATTTAGCTCAAAACATCAGAAAACAATCCAAAGCATTAGACTCACTGAAAAGGGCATTGAAAACTGTTCATGATGAAAAAGTGATCAAAATTTATGATAGGAAATTTCAAAAAGATACTATTGATATCTATGAAAATAAAGAAGTTGTTCTTTTTGAAAGGGAAAATCAAATCAAGGAAATTGATAATAGTACTTTAGGTGAAATAATGGGCAGAGTTACTCAATTTTATGTTGTTCCAGGTTATCGCATCTTTGTTGTCTATGATGGTGAATCTCTCAATCTGGAATATTGTAACCAATCAGCCAATATCTATATCGTCAAAGAAAATGGCTTGGATATGGATGATACCGTTGTAAAGGTATCCACTTACAGTCAAATCGATATTGTTGAAGTTCAGAAAAATATTGTGGATTACAATAACACGGAATACATCTTAGTCTACGAAAATGGAAGGTACCCCAAAAAGATTCAAAAGCTGAACTTGAATACTTTTAAGTTCATATAGAAAGTGTCAGCTGAACGGTGATTTTACCTTCTTCATCTTCATTTTACTATTGCTGAAAATACAAATCCAAAAAAAAATGTAAATCATCCACACAGTATTGATAATCAAATTACAGGTCGTCAGTTGTTTGATAAACCAATTGGTTGGTGCTGTGATCTAATTTCCCTTCCTTTATCAAAGTTCCATCTTTTTTATAAGAAGCATGATAAATAAGTTTATCATTTTTGTACTTTCTGTGGATTTTCAATTGTCCAGAACGATACCATTTTTTACTGTCACCTTCTTTTATCCCTTGAACATAAGTGATCAATGTTTCTAACGTATCTGTATTCTCAAAATAAAAGAGTTCCTCTCCATCAAGCAATCCATTTATAAAGAACTTTTCAACATAAACTTTTCCTTCTAATCCTTCTGAAAATTCTAAATATTGTCCTTCAAGTCTTCCGTTTTTATAATGACATTCCAGCTCCTTAAAACCATTATCATAGAAAGATCGATATTCACCATCTCTTCTTCCTTCCACATAAAAGCATAAGGTTTTTAATTGTCCATTCTCATGAAAAGCTTGATACTTTCCTACTTTCTTCTGGTCCTCATATCGTATTTTTTCCTGTAGCTGACCATTATCATAATAGGTGAGCTCGTCTCCCATTCTCTTCCCTTCCTTATATTCTCTTTCTACAAATAATTGATTGTTTTTAGTGTAATAGAAGTACTTACCATCTTTGAGTCCATTGATATAATGAATCTTCTCTTTAATGTTTCCATCACTGTAATACTTCTTATATTCTCCCTCTAGTTTTCCATTTTTAAAATGGGATTCTTCCTCAGTCTTTCCATCTTCAAAGTAATAAAAACTTTTCCCCTCAGGAACTCCATTTTCATAATGCCTCAAGTAACTTAATGTACCATCATCATAATATCTTTTATGATCTCCAGATAGTTTACCCTTATCATAATTTTTCTCAGAAATGATAACTCCTTCAGGTGTAAACTTTTTAAACACACCATGTTTTATTCCATTATCATACGTTTCAATTCTATAAATCAAGTGGTTATCTTTGATTGATTTAAAATAATATTTCCACTCTCCATGCTTTTCACCATTCAGAAGGTGCCCTTTTGACTTCACTAACTTACTACTTGCATAATTCACTTGTTCTACCAAGCTATCATTGACAACTTGTCCGTAAATTATCACAGGCAAAGAGAAAATAAGAAAATTGAGCAGGATATATATTTTATTTTGGAAACGCATATTGCAATGTATTCTGGGAAATTGATTATTGAAATTATAGTTTTCGTGGCAATAAAAAAATAAGGAATCGTATAAAAAGTAATTTACCGATTTCTGAACGCTATAAATGGTCAAAATTTAATTTACAATGCAAGGAGATATACATTACATTTCACTGAAAATAAAAAGTGCACCACAGCGTAAACTATGATGCACACATCATTATTATTTCTTTAAAAAACGGCAATGAAAGAGGATTATACTACCTCTATGTTCATTTCTGTTCTCAAGATAAATTTCTCTACCACTTCAGCAACTCCATCATCATTATTAGAAGCCACAATGACATCCGCTTTATCTCTCAATTCAGGAGTAACATTGTCTACCCATACTCCTAAACCAGCATATTCTACCATTGACAAATCATTGCCTGCATTACCAACAGCAATAATTTGTTCTCTTTTAATGCCTGTTGTCTCTGCCAATCTTGCCAATGTAGCCGCCTTATCAATTCCTGTTTGCGTCACTTCTAAGAAGAAAGGTTTAGAGAAAGAAACACTCAGTTCTGGAAAAGCATCTTCTAGTAAAGGCTTGACCTCTTGAAGTTTAGAAGGCTCCTCTAGCATTATACATTTCACTCCATCAAAGTCAACTGCTTTTTTGAAGTCAGTCACTTTTTCAAAATCCATTTTAGTTAGATCTATCTCCACTTGAATGTATTCTGAATGAGATTCGCTATAAATTTTATCAGATGAATAAGTGATTATATCCACATTATTTTTTGAAGCAAAATCATATAAGTCATGAATATTATTCACCGTCAGGCTTTGAGAATAAATAATACTTTCATCAACCATATCGATAAGAGCACCGCCATTGTAAGAGATGATATATGATCCATATCGATCAAGTTCTAATTCTCTGGCATAAGAGAGCATTGCAGGAGTAGGTCTGCCAGAAGCTAATACCACTTTCACACCTTCGTCCTGTGCCTTGAGAAGCATTTCTTTATTTCTTTCAGATATGATATGATCATCCGTTAATAATGTATCGTCCATATCAAGGACTAGCATTTTATAGCCTAAGTTCATTTATATTTAGTTGATTTGAAACACACGAATATTTTATGCTACATAGTTACTATATTATTTTCAAAACTGATGTTAATGGATTAAAAGGTTCGTTATTAATGTTTACTTCTGTTTTGGATGTTAGGGATTTTGAGGACAGATCTTCTTTTTATTAAAGAAATACGATCCTGAAGCTCATTGTGAAACTATTTAAAGTGAAATCTAAAGCACTTCACCTTATCAGATAAGGGTTCTTCCAAGTCTCTTCATATTCGTTTTCTTTGAGTAGAACAGGCTTGATATTTTCCAGCCAATCCATCTCTTTTAGCAAGACGTACTCTGCTGATAACCTCTTAATTTTGTAATCTTCAATAATTGATAGAAAACCAATTTTATTATGAGGTGGAATATACACTAACCGGTATACTTTATTGGTTGCCTCTTCCCTAGAAATTCCCCATGGAAGTACATCAATTCCCAATTGATAGGAAATAAACTCTGCTAAGGATTTATGAGCAATAAGCAATTCTGAATTTTCTATTTCCTCAATTTTCGCTAATGAAGAGCTTAAAAATGAATACTTCTTATAAGGTGGATCGTGTAGTTTGGGTTGGTAAGTAGAAAATGAAAATAATCCTATTAAAACTGAAATACCTATTAGCAGTACTCCATACATTTTTCTCAACTCCACTAATAATAATGGTGAGATCACTCCAAATACCATCCAGAACCGAAAGGAATATTCTAAGGCATCCCATTTTAGAAACGGCAAGAAAAGTACACTGAGTACAATCAGAAAACTGTATTGAAAATGATCTAATTGTTTTGGAAAAAATATACCCTTCCCTAACCTAAAAATAAACAGGAAGGATGCTCCCACCACGTATATTTTCCAAATTAAATTTATTACATCATGATGAGAATCTATAAAGGAAATTACGGGTAGTTGAAATGACTCCGACAATTGTGAAGGCAGTAAAATTAAAATCAGAAAATATGCTACTATTGGCAAAGCCACCAAAGAAATCGATGCCCCCTTCTCAAAATACTTTTTGAAAATACTGTAAGAGAGAAAAGCCAATACATATATTACTGCTAACGCCAAGATTAATTTATGAGATAATACACAGCCCATAAATACAATGACACCCCAAGTTACTTTTCTTTTCTCCATCATGATTAATAACAGAAGGAAAAAATTAAGTCCTATGAGGTTCTTTGTAAACTGACTTGCAAAATAAATGAGCTGAGGGTTAAACAGCATGATTAACCCTACTCCAATACTCCATATTAGATTTTTACTTTTAAAATAAGAGAAGTAAAAAATTAGTACTATAAAGCTACTATAGCTTAAAATAGTGACGATCTTATACGATAACAAATAGTCACCTATTATAAATTGAAATACAATTAATATAGGATAAACAATATTTATTCTTGGTGAATGCAGAGCACCATGTTCAAACCAGCTTTTGGTCTGAGCCATGTAAAAATAGCTGTCCCATCCCGTCGCATAGTGGGTCTGAAATAATGAAAAGCCACATAAGAAGGCACCTATTATAAATAAGAATACAGAGGTAATCGATACCTTCTTAGACTCTAAAAGATTCATCATTAGAATATTCTTATAGGTGCTAATACTTTCTGTCCTTTTACTTCGTCATGAGTTATTGTTAAGTTATCTTGGAATATTCTTAATGAAGAATTTGTAACTTTTCCTTTATATAAATCACTTGAATTTAGAGGCGTGAACTTCTTCCCGAAAATTCTAATTACAACTTTATCATCTTCTATACTTTTTATTTCCCAATTGCCATCAGCAATGATTTCAGATATTACATTACTTTCTTCCTCCTCATAAGGTTCATCATCTTCTGAATCGTTATAATTGACCACTCTTGTTTCTTCCTCTCTATCATAGAGTACAAATGTATTATTTGACCTTAAGGATAGTGATGAAGTCCTGTAAATTGTAGCATTTTCACCTACTGATTCTTCTTTTGAATCATTTAATCGTTTGTCTAAAACTCTTTGAAGAATTTTATGATTCAAAGCGAAGTTATCTTTCACTCTTTTTTCTTCTTCACCTGTAAAGACGGTCACTGAAGAATTACCATTTTGCAGAAGTATCTCACTTATAACAAGGTCCTGATATTTTGTTCCAGCATCTGCTCCAGTAATTTCTAATTCAAATTCTTTACCGCTAAAAGTTGTCCCAAGATCTATGACTTGTCCTCCTTCTTTTCTCTTAATTGTATAGCTCTTCTTCTCTCCTCCTTTAGTTCCGAAAGTAAAAGACTGCATAGAGGCATTGGCCACAAAATGTTCTTTAGAGCGTTGATAGCCGTTCCATATTTTCAGTTGCTTCACTTGAACTTCTTCTTCTAAAGAAAAATTGATTTTCTGACCAACCCCTAACCCTTTCACTGCTTCTGACCACGCATTTTCTTTTTGACCATCTACTAAATTATTTGGTGAATATGCAATTTCAGGAGTTAACGCACTAGAAGCTTTGACCTGTCCTTTTATTAATTTTGGAGTGTTAATAGCATAAGGATTTTCATTTTCATCTAGAAGCTCTATTTCAGAAACTCCAAAAGAATAGCGTCCATTTTTATGCTGATTAGAACCTGTGAACTTGATAAATAAGCTTGATATTTTTTGATCGATAGTTCCCCAATAAGCAGAACGTCCGTCATAGTACTTTTCAAACCTTGATGTTGTTTTTCCATCCACATCATATAACACAATATCATAGATATATGTTGGCTCCGGAAAGTAAATCATTATACCTTCATTCTCATAAATACCATCCATTGTTTGCCATATAGTGGTCGTATCACCATCAAAACAATTTAAAACATGATTCTGATATTGAGGAACCTTCGTCGTAGTGGCATAGACATTCTCTATAGTTATCCTTTGAGGATCGAAATTTTCATTTTCACTAAAAATAGAATTGGCACTAAATAACAATGCCAATAATGGCAAGAAAAAGTAATAGTTTGTATGCATGACTTTAAGTTTAGATTATTTGAGCTTCCAATATATGAAAATTAGTATTGAGATTGGATCATTTTAAGTAATTATATAGGTCACTTCTGAAATCAGAAGGTCTTCTCATTACCCTATAGTTTCAATTGTAAAGCTGTGGAATTTACCTGCAATACCACTCAAAACATATTATAAAAAACGTATTCATTAAAGATTAAAATAACATCTTTATTAATACTCTATTTTATTGGAGTTCTACACCTTCTATTCAAAGTGCTCCTTGTTATACTTACAGATATATGGTAATATTGTCTAGCTTTATGAAGATAAAGAAATACAGTTCATAAGAACTTTCTGTACTCTGAAATAAACTAATTTTCAAATACCAATTTAATTATCATGAAATATTTTTTAAGCATCCTTTTAACATTCATCCTGACAAGTACTTTCGCCCAAGATAACTTGGAGTACCAAAAACCACCGGAAGAAATTCTTGAACTTGTAGACGTGCCAAGGGCTCCAAGTGTATTATTAAACGACAGCAAGGACACCATGATTCTTTTGTACAGAAACTCCTACAAATCCATAGAGGAGTTATCAAAAGAAGAACTACGTTTGGGAGGATTGAGAATTGATCCTAAAACAAATATTGGCAGTAGAGTTACCTACTTCAATAATGTGAAAATCAAAAAACTTAATGACAAAAAAGCTGAAGTTGTACAAGTAGAAGGGTTACCTGAAAACCCTAAACTCACGAACTTCAAATGGTCTCCTGATCAATCAAAAATTGCTTTGACCAATACAACATTGGAAGGTGTTGAACTTTGGGTATTGGATTTAAACAAAGCAAGTGTAACAAAAATTACAGACGCTAATTTAAATGCTAATGTTGGTGATGTCATCAATTGGTTTGAAGATGGAAACGCATTATTGGTAAAAATGATTGCTGAGAAAAGAAAGCCTTTAATCAATACTAAAAATGCTGTTCCAACAGGACCTACGGTTTCTGAAAACAATGGTAAAAAGGCACAAAACAGAACGTACCAAGACTTATTGAAAAACAAAAATGATGAGCACAACTTTGAACAGTTAGCCATGTCTGATATGTACAAAGTAGCACTAGACGGTCAAAAAGAAAAATGGTTAGAAGGAAGTCTTTATACCTCAATTGATTTTTCTCCTGATGGCAACTATGTATTGGTAACAACTGTAGAAAAGCCATTTTCATATTTAGTGACTTATAGAAGGTTTCCTTCTAAAACGACCGTTTATAACAAGAAAGGCCAAAAAGTAGAAACCGTATTGGAAGTTCCTTTGATTGAAGATTTACCTCAAGGATTTATGGCGGTAAGAACTGGAAAACGTAGATTTTCTTGGAGAGACGATAAACCTGCAACACTGACATATGCTGTAGCTTTAGATGGCGGTGATCCTGCAAACGAAGTAGAGTACCGTGATGAAGTTTTCGAGTTAGAAGCACCTTACAAAGGGGATGGAAAATCCATCTTAAAAACAATCAATCGGTTTGCAGGTGTTCAATGGGGTAATGATGAAGTGGCCGTAGCTTACGATTACTGGTGGAATACTAGAAATACGAAAAAGTATTTATTCAATCCTTCGGATGCTTCCCAAAAAGCCATTGTTATCACTGATAGAAATTACCAAGACAGGTACAGTGATCCAGGAAGTTTTGTTACTGAAAGAAATGCAATGGGAAGTTCAGTGCTGACAATTGTCAATGATCAATTATTTACTATTGGTGATGGATTTACAAAAGAAGGTCAATTCCCTTTTGTGGATCAAATGAGTATCAAAACACAAGAGAAAAAGAGAATTTATCAATCTACTTACACTGATAAAATTGAAGATATTCAAAAGTATGACCCTAAGAAAAAAGAGCTACTTGTACGTATCGAATCAGCAAAGGAATATCCGAATTATTTCTTTAGAAGTATCCGTAATAAAAAGCTAACGCAAATTACTTCTTTTGAGAACCCTTTCAAAAGTATTCAAGATGTACACAAAGAAGTGATTACTTACAAGCGTGAAGATGGGCTGGAGCTTTCTGCTACTTTATATTTACCAGTAGGCTATGACAAGGAGAAGAAGGAAAAAATGCCTATGATTATGTGGGCCTATCCGACTGAGTTTAAAGACAAATCAAGTGCTTCGCAAAGCACTCAAAACCCTAATGAATTCACCTATCCTTATTACGGCTCAATGGTGTATTGGGTAACAAGAGGCTATGTAGTTTTAGATGATGCGTCATTCCCTATTGTTGGTGAAGGTGATGAAGAACCTAATGATTCGTTCAGAACACAACTTGTTGCCAATGCGAAAGCGGCAATTGATGCTGTGGATAATTTAGGTTACATAGACAGAGAAAGAGTAGCTGTAGGTGGTCACAGCTATGGTGCATTTATGGTCGCAAATTTACTTTCTCATTCTGATTTATTCGCTGCAGGTATTGCAAGAAGTGGTGCCTACAACAGAACACTGACGCCATTTGGCTTCCAAAGCGAAGAGAGAAACTATTGGGAAGCTCCAGAGGTGTATTACACAATGTCTCCATTTATGCATGCTGATAAAATGAACCAACCGTTATTACTTGTACACGGTGAAGCTGATAATAATTCAGGTACTTACCCTATGCAAAGTGAACGTTACTTTAATGCTTTAAAAGGATTAGGTGCCACTGTTCGATTGGTAATGTTACCAAAAGAAAGTCATGGCTACCGCTCTAAAGAAAGCATCCTGCACTTATTGTGGGAACAAGACCAATGGTTAGAAAAACATGTGAAAAACAAAAAAACACTTCAAGAGAATAAGTAACTTTTATAGTAGAGGCACCTGATGAGGGTGCCTCTTTTTTCTCAGTACATCATCATTATCTACTAACTTTCCAATTAAAATCATGGTTTACGAAATGCACATTTAGAACTATTGCTTACAATACAGATATGAATGCTCCTACTTTTCAGTAAATCCAAAAACAAAATACACCACAACTGAAGAGCTTACTTTTCTGTTAATATCACTTCTTTAACATCACGCTAAATATTCTTAAAACAACATCTTTACAGCAGTGTAATACGTTAATACATTTGTGAATATTATTTAATTAATCAGCAACTATTAATTTATCATTATGACTATGTTATTTTATATTATCGTCTTCTTTTGTTTAGTGTACAGTGCATTATCAATATTCCCGAAACTACAAGAAAACTATCCTATCTTGAATCCGAAGTTTGGTATTATGTCTTTCTTCTTCGCTATTTTCACAATTGCCTTATCCAGTGCAATTATGTGGGCAGAACCAGGATATCAATATTTTGTCACTTACCCCAACGGTAAGAAAGCAGCGATCATGAGTGAAGGATATCATTTTACATGGTTCGGTAAAGTTCAACCTTGGAGTAAGTATATTGACATCACTACGGAAGATGTAGATGATGATGACAACTCTTCGATGAAACCTGTCAACATTCGTTTCATTGACCAAGTAACAGCATTAGGGTATCCCTCTGTTAGAGTACAGATGCCCAACACTGAAGAGTCATTTATTGACGTGGCTGTAAAATTTAGATCACAAGAAAACCTTGTGGCAATGACCTTAATTCCAACCATCAGAGAGCAATTGGTCAATACTGCTTATATGTATGCAGCACAAGACTATATTTCTGGTGATGCACAATCTTTCCGTCAAACTTTTGAAGAACAATTGAAAGATGGTTCTTATGAAGTAAGAAAGATAGAAATAGCAGATACTTTATTTGATCAAGCTATTCAAAAAGATGTCAGAGGAATCAAAGAAATTCGCAAAAAGTATCTTGTTGAAAAAGTAGCCGATGAACAAGGCAGGTTTAAAAGAATACCTAATGAAATTTCTGAAAACCACATTCTAATTTCTCAAGTGGTTTTACCTTCTATTGACATGGAATCTTCTTTTAAAAAGAGATTAGAATCTCAAAGAGATGAATCTGCTAAACGTCAATTGGAGATTCAAAGAATTGAAACCGCAAAGGCTGCTCAATCAAGAATTTTGGCAGAAGGTGAAAGAGATAAAGCACAAGAAAGAGTAAAAAGAGAAAAGGAACAGGTCTCTAGTTTGATTGCTATTGAAACACAATTAAAGCAAGAAGAGACCAATAAGAAATTGGCCAAAATAAAATTTGAAACCGCTCAATTAGAAGCAAAAACAGAAAAGATTATAGCTGAAACAAAAGCTTACGCCAACAAACAATTAGTTTCTTCAGGTTTGACGCCTGAGCAAAAATCACTTTGGGAGTACCGCAAGGATTCTGTAAAGTGGGCTAATATCAGTAAAATCAAATTGCCTGAGCAATATTTCTCTGGTCAAGGTGGTAGCAAAGGTGGTGATTTACTTTCTACCATTATTGCGGGTCAGATTGCCACTTCGAATATGAAGAAATAAAGTAGCTAAAATCATTTGTCATTCAACTCCAACTTTAGAGTATAACATACTTTAGAGTTGGAGTTTTTTATTCAGAATTCCTCAAAAGAGTGTAATATAGTTTGACCTTCTTTATTTTTGATAAAAATTTATCATGTCAAATACAAAAAATAATATTAGCAATGGGTTTCTTTGATTTTTTTTCGAGTACTATAGGTGTTGATCCTGGGAGTGAAAACTTAAGATTGATTCATGAAAATAATATCGTTTTTGATGAAAGTACTCTCATTTCCGTTTATAAAGAAAATGGTAAAGTGACTGGTATTGGAAATAAGATTATATCAGATAATAACCATAAAGTATTTATTCCCATAAATAGAATAATTAAAGATTTTCACGCATTTGAGCAACTACTAAGAAATGCCATAAAAAATTCTATTTACCCAAATAGAATGATCTTGCCTTCACACACTTTTTTTGTGGCAATACCACCATCTTATTCAGAAGTCGACAAAAGAGCTTATAGAGACTCAGGTGAACATTCGGGTGGAAAAAAAGTCAATATGATTCACCAATCAATTTGTCAGGCCATCAACATGAATATTCTTTACAAAAAGAAACACTTCGTACTCGTCGATTTTGGAGCAAGTAAAATTGAAGTATCGATTTTTGCCGATTCAAAAGAAATTAGTTCTACCTTAATTCCCCTAGGAACTAAAAAATTACAAGATGCATTAAGAAATCATTTTTTAAGAAAACATCAACTAAAGTTGAATGAAAGTCAAGTGATTAAAATACTAAAAGAGATTTCAAATAGTGGAGAAAGCATGATGATTGAAAATAAAACAATCGCTACTAAAGAGGTCAAAAGAGTTCTAGCACCTTACTTTGAAATCATAGAAGATTACTTACTCCAAACCATAGAACAGGAGGTTAATCATTCAAAAATCAATCAGATTATTTCAAATGGTTTTTATTTCACAGGAGGAGGTGCTACCATGCCTTGGATAATAAAAGAAATTACGAAAAACACTCCACAAATTAATACCAATTTAAGTGATGATCCATTTCATGATACGATAAAAGGATTAAATACAATCATTCATGATAGTGAGAAATATCAGAGTGTCATTTTACTTTAACCATTGAAAGGATATAATTACTCATAATCCACTTATTATTCTTCATAAAAAGCCCCCTAAAAAGCTTATTTAGACATTTTTAGGGGGGGGGTATTTTATGTTCTTTATACTTGAATAAATATTATGTCATTATTTGATTTCACTCTAAAAAGTGAGGGTCGGTTTCCTTTCAATTGTATTTCTGAATCAAACAAAATATCATAATATTCTTCTATTAAAAACTTTAGTGAAGTATAAAAAAGTGCATTATGAATGAAGTCATGGGCAAGTGATATTGAATCCATCAACACTTCAGTCTTGATAAAGTTACTTTATCACCTACCCATAGTTTTTAATTATGGTGCAAGAAACACCTATTCACTCTATTCATTGTACTTTAGATTACTTAATCTGAATTTTTATGAATTCATGAATACTATTGTTATGAATATTCACGATATAAATTCCAGCTGTCAATTCACTCACATTCAATTGATCTCCTGACTGGTAATTCATTACTTCAGATATCAAAACTTTACCATTCGTATCACTTACAGTAAACTCATAACGACCGTTTGGTAAGTTATTGAATTGAATAAAGTCCTCTGCTGGCACAGGGTAAGCGGAGATTTTACTTCTTAAGTCATCTGTTAATGATAAAATTGCCCCTTCTGCCGTTACTTCTACTGACGCTGTAAAACCACCATCGGCTGTTGATACGGTTATAGTTGCAGTACCAGGAGATACGGCTGTAATCATTCCTAATTCGTCTACCTTTACCACCTTATCATCTGATGTAGTCCAAGTATGGTTCAAATTAGTTGCATTTTCTGGAGTAATTGTCGCGGTTAATTGATGCGTTCCGTCAACGATTAGATTTACTGTTGATTCAGGTAATGTTACTCCTGTCACTGACACCTCTTCAACTAGTTGATTGACCGTAAATACAATTTTATCTGAGAAGTCACCTTCACTTGAGCTCGCTGTAACTTCAGCTGTACCTGATCCTATGGCAGTCACCAAACCATTATTATCAACCGTAACTACGCTTTCATCTGATGATGACCATGTGATCTCTCCTGTACAGTCTCCGGTATAATCAATTGTGGCATTGACTGTAAATGTACCGTCAACATCCAACGTTTGATCTGCGTCGGTGATTGTTACATTAGTTACAACACAAGGAGTTGGAGCAGGTGCATTGACTGTAATTACAATTTTAGCTGTCAATTCACTTTCACTTGAACTTGCTACAACCTCTGCAGAACCTGCTCCTATAGCAGTCACCAATCCATTATTATCTACCCTAACTACACTTTCGTCTGATGAGGACCAAATAATTTCTCCCGTACAATCTCCAGTATAATCCACCGTCGCATTCACAGTAAATGTAGCATCAATTTCTAATGTTTGATCTGCATCAGTGATCGTTAAATTGGATACTTCACATAGAACAACTGTAGATTGATTGACAGTAAAGACTATTTTATCTGTGAAGTTGCCTTCAGTTGAGGTCGCTACAACTTCTGCAGTACCAGCTCCTATCGCAGTCACTTTGCCATTATTATCTACGGTTACTACACTTTCATCTGATGAAGACCAAGTAATCTCTCCCGTACATTCTCCGGTATAATCTACTATTGCATTTACAGTAAATGTATCGTTGAAGTCTAATGTTTGATCAGTATCAGTGATCGTTACATTGGATGCAACACATGATGAAGAAGGAGTAGAAATATCTGTTTTTATCAAAATGATCTTATCCAAATTCCATTGCCATTGTTGGGTCCCTGAAGCAAGAATTTTCAATACGTAATTTCCAGCATTCGTTATTTCAATACTTCCATCTGCTTTTAACTCTTGATAGGCATCCCAAGAACCATTATTCGGTACTGTTGTTACAATAGATTGCTCATTTAAAGTAATGGTCACTTCAGCATTATCATTAGGAGATGAAATCAAATATTTCACTTCATAACTTCCTGCTTCAAGTTGGATATCAAATTCTGCATAATCACCCGAGTTCACCCAATTAATACCTACGCCTTCTGCTTTATTGACTCCGAAAGGTACTTTTCCATCATCAAAAGTTCCGCCTGTTCTATCAAAGTCTTCCGCTTCGATCACAATATCTTGAGCAATTGAAGTGATCGTAAATGTAGCTGTACCTAGAATAGTGTTATCCACTTCAGAAGTAGCTGTTATATCTACAGTCTGACCTGATGCGCCTGCTTGTGCCTCCAATAGTCCTGTCGCGTCAACCGTAGCCAATGCATCATTTGATGAACTCCAGATCACTTTTGCATTACAAATGCCTTCTGGTAAAACTTCCGCGCTTAGTTGGAGTGTTCCGCCCTCAGCAATCGTTCTATTTGAAGGAAGAATAGTAATTGATGTTGGAGCCGAAGCTTCTGTAATCGTTACTTGAGAAGTTACTTCACCTAATTCTGTTGTTAAACGTAGCGTTGTTGTACCAACAGATACTCCTACCAATTGTCCATTTTCATCAATCGTTGTCACTCCTTCATCATCGATCGACCATTGTACTTGAGTTGGATCACAAGCTGTTGAAGGTATTTTAGAGAAGGTCACTTGTACTGTTTGACAAGTGGTTAAAGTAATATTTTCTGACAAAGAAACTGAGGTTAAATCCTCACAAGAGACGTCACCATTAAATAATAACTCGAAGTGCTCTAAATTCCATTGATATGGCGTAGTACCTGAAGCAACAACTCCAACTTCATGAACACCTGCCGAAGCAATTGTAATGGTTTCTGTCAATTTATACGGCTCAAAGTTATCCCAGCCATTGTTATTAATAACCGTACTTCCTTGTAATTGGCTGTCTACATATAAATCGAGTTTCGAATCAGCTGACGCAGTGCCTGCAAAGAAAGTTGCAGAGTAATCCCCTTCCGCTGGGAAGTAAATATGATACACTACATAGTTTCCAGTTTTTACTGCATTAATACCTTTTACTCCGGCTGTTGGTTCATAAATACCCAGTTCGTCACCAAACTTCTCATCGAAATCTTCTGCCTCAATATAGAGCACATTTCCTACCGTCAATTCTAAAGAAGTCGAAACAGAAGGAGCCTCTTTTGAAGTCGCCGTAATCGTCACTTTACCTTCAGTATTCCCTGCCACAACAAGACCATTTTCGTCAATAGTTACAAGATCGTTACTTGCTGTCCAATTGACCTCTTTGGCATTGGTGAAATCAGGAACAAAACCAACAATTTCCATTGGTAAAGTACTATTAGGGAATACTGTTGTTCGCTTCGCTAAATGGATTTCTGTAGGAAGTACAACCACAGCTTCTGCCTGACATGTGATGGTAAGGTTTGAAGTCTCCACAGCATTATCCGCATTGGCAACTCCTTTGATTTCTGCTGTTCCTGCTTTTAATCCTGTAATCACACCGTTCTCAATGGAGATGATATCAGCACCAGAAATGATCTCCCAATTCACTGATTTATCAAATGCGTTTTCTGGAATTACATCCGTTTCAATCGTTAATGTCCCTCCCACTTGCACTGTTCTTAAACCATCTTTTACAGTGATTGATGTTGGTAGAATTGGAGCATCAATAGCCAACGTACTTTCACAAGTAGACAACGTTGAGCTACCATCTAATAAAGTCAACTTTAAAGAATAATCAGTGCTAATTTCAGCTAATTGATCTAATTGAATAGTGATAGGCAAGTACTGTTCTCCGTTTTTAGTCAATGTCTTTTCAGCATCACCTAAAACAGTTGATCCTTTTAGTAATTCAGCCTTTACAGTTCTATTCGCTAAAGCATTCACGCCGATATCAAAGGTATAAACATCATTACCGATAAAAGCTTCTTCGTACTCAAAACAATACACTTCTTCAGTACCGCTGATCATTACAGAGACATCAATATCATCTGTAAATACCGTACCTCCATTTTCTGTATCGACTACAGTTGCTGTTATTTTAGCTGTACCTCCAATGGTTAACCCTTGAATTTTACCCGTAAAAGCATCTACTTTTACAGCCTTCTCATTAGAGCTTGACCATACCACTTCATAATTTTCGGCTCCTTCAGGAAGAACATTTACAATTAATGGAGTCGTGATATTTACTTCAGTTTTGAATGTTGCACCTTGTGCAATGGAAACTTCTGTAATTGGCGTCGATGCATATGGAACTGCAGTAACTACAACTGTTTTTACAATTGAACCATCTTCTGAAGTGGCTGTGATTGTTACCTCTCCAGCATCTGCTTTGGACGTTAGCATTCCAAACTCATCAACTACGATTTTAGTATCATCCGATGACGTCCAAGTGATCTTTTTATTCGTTGCATTTTCAGGAGTAAAAGCTACTTCCAAAGCTTCATACTTTCCATTCATCAAATCAAAGGCTTCATTTGTGATGGAAATATCCGTTAGGGCAATCAAGTTGGATGAATTTGAAGAACGGGCAGGTGTTGCCGACATATCAAATACTTGAAGAGAAACCGTAGTATAGGTTACTTTATTTCCGCGGATTTCAATCGTCACTTCATTGCTTTCTTGTAAATACTCTAATGGAACATCTACTTCCATGGTACCAAACCAGAAGTTTCTCGAATCCTCGTACTCTCCTCTCCAATCTGTGGTATACTCCAAATCGTTACCATTCACAGTGATATAAGCAGGCACCATCGCATTTTCAGGGAATTTACCCGAGAATCTTAAAGTTGCTTCACCTTGGCTAGGAACTACTACATTATTGATTTGGGTGGTCATTGGTGTACGACCCGGAACTTCCTTTCTAAATAATAAACCACCAATTGCTGTCGTCTCATTATTTAGCGCCACACTCATGTATTTTTCTTCAATTGATGTTTGATCCAGCACTACATCTTTTTCAAAATTGTACACTAAAATCACGGTACCACCACCTGAAATAGTCATTGATCCCGGAGCCGTATTTAATCGCGTTTCATCTAAAGATACTCCACCTGTCGTTCCTTTATTTTCATCAAAATACATGTATCGCTTATCTACAAACTGTACTTTTGTGGCCTCCGTATCAAAAATATTCAAATCTACTGTTGCTTCATCAAACTGTAAGTTGTTGACGATAAGGTAGACTTTATTGTTATCTACATAAGCATCTACCTGAATATCTCTATCTGTTGCTTTTGTATCGATACGAGTTCCATCCACATCTCTCCATAGCTCATACCACTTTACAAAATCTGACCATTCCCATTCACAAGAAGCATCATAAGCCGTACAGTTTGGATCTACTCTGTCCATTAATACTGAACCGTATCTTGTCGTTACATTACCGTTGGCATCTCTTACGTCTCCCCATTCTGCTTTTACAGGAGCGAAAGGCATAGAATAAACCACTTGAGAAGGGCGCTCCAAGAATTGCATAAACATGCCATTGAAAGGACGTAAATTCTCCCACGCTTTTCGTTCCATTTCTTGGTTATTGATCCAGCTAGAAACCGCACCAAATTCAGATAAAACGATGTCTTTTTTCTTACCGAATTTATGGATATCGTACCATTCCAACATGTCTAACATGGCTTCTACATGACCGCCTGTACGGATCACACCTTTGCCTCTCTCCCCCACTGACCAATCGTAAATATGAATACCATAGAAATCCATATTATCACCACAGTTATCAATAAAGCCCTGCCACATCACATCCCATTGATACCAATCCGATGTTCTCGTATCATTAACAGTTGAAGCCGTCATTTCTTGTAAATAAGGCATGAGGTCATCAGAGAACCATTGCTCATATTGATTATCTGCCACTCTATTGATTCCATCTTTCCAATAGAAATCGTGCATACCCCAAGTCATACCACCAATTTTAGGTGCTTTATCCCCTAAACGGTTTTTCACTCCTTCAGCTACAAGGTTGTGGTATTCCCAAAGTTTTTCTTGACTACTTGCATAGATCCAGCTTTTTCCGCCGACCATCATCTCCATATCAGGCTCGTTGATCACTTCCCAATAATCGGGTAACGGTTCTCCTTTTTCACCTGAAGATTTAGCAAAATAGTGGTCAAGGTATTCTGTCACCCACTCCGCTGAAGTTTCCACCTCTAAAGGTTGCCAACCATGCCACGTTTTACCTCTTTCTCCCCAGTCCAATGTTGGATAAGTAGGGTGAGGATTTGTCCCCTGAATCATGAAACCTTTTCCTTCGTATTGTTTCGCATTCAGTTTACTTTCATACCAGTTTTTCAGCTCTTCAGCCTTAAACTTCATTGCCGAAACATCGGGCTTGTTGGGGCGGTTAGGATCTTCCGGCGTATCGGAAAATTTCCAGCTTGCCGCTCCATTATCCCTTCCCCAATACACATCGAGGTCATTGATAAAATAGTCGAGTTTGTCTTCTTGCCCGTCCCAATCTCTTTCGGTGGCTGCAGAGTGGACAGTAATGTGCCTGTCTCTCCCAAAATCCGATATTCCTTCTACAGAGTGCACCATGTTGAGGTTCACATCTACCTGTACGTTTTGAGCCGAGACTCCAATAGAAATAAAGAAAAAGAGGAATAGAAAAACACTTCTTGTAAAAGTCGTTTTAATCTTCATAATAACAATTCATTTCAAATAAAAAATTCAGTGTTTAGTTCTAGAAAAGAGGTTTTTGAAAGAGGGGAAATTGATATTTCAATCACTAAAAAAATACCCCCCAAAAAAGCTATTTTCATCATGCTCAAACTTAGAATTTTAGGCAGATTTACACCCTAGGTATTTGATACGAATAGCATAGGCATTTACACTTTAAGTGTATAAAAGACTTATTTTCATGTATTTATGAGAGGATTATTTGTTTTTTGGTGAGGTGTTTCGTGAAGGATGGTTGTATATGGTTTTTATGGTGGTACGTGAGCCACAAGGCATTGTGGCTCTACAAGACGACACTTTTTCAATTTAATAATTCAGTGAATTGAAAAGATACCTGTAGAGACGCAATGCTTTGCGTCTCACGAACCACAGCACGCCCCATTTTTCTTAATCTTTCTACTGAACTTTACTTTCACCTTCCTGCACAAATTCAGATGGGCTGACACCAAATTTTTCTTTGAATCGTTTTCTAAAAGTTCCTAGATCAGAATAGCCTACTTTCCAGGTTACTTCAGAAATATTGGTGTTGCCATTTCGGAATAATTCGGCGGCGTGCTTCAATCGAATATTGCGGATAAATGCAATGGTAGTTTCCCCTGTTAAGGCTTTGATTTTTTTGTTTAGGTGATTTCTCGAAAGGCCATATTCAACCGCTAGTTTATCGACATTAAAAGAGGTATCATCAAGGTTATTTTCGATGATGGAAAGAATCTTGTTTATGAACGCTACGTCAGGGGCAGTCTTGGAGATTAAGGAAGGATTAATTTTAATTTCTCTATCAAATTTTTCTATCAAACGCTCTCTATTTTTGAGAATAGAAAAGGCTATAGAATACAAAACATTTTGATCGAATGGCTTTGAAACATATGCATCGGCTCCTTCCATTAAACCTTCAATTTTATTTTCATTAGTACTTTTTGCAGTCAATAAAACCACAGGAATGTGGGAGACTTTTAAATCATTCTTGATGGTATGAAGCAGTTCCAAACCATTCATTTTAGGCATCATGACATCACTGATCACAATATCTGGCAAGTGCTCTACACATTGCTGGTGTCCTTGAAATCCATCTTCCGCTTCTATCACATGATGGTTTTTATTAAAAATAGAAGCAATCGTGCCTCTCAATTCCTCATTATCTTCTACTATTAGAAAAGTATATTTTTTAGAATAAGTCAATAATTCATCTTTTAAAGTTTCGATGGAAAACCTTTGTGGTGTCTCTTCAATATACATTTCCTTTGAAAGCTCTTCTGTTATCGTTCCCTCATTGATTTTAGGGAGATAGACTTTAAAAGTTGCTCCTTTTCCCTCTTCACTATCCACTTCAATAGTTCCATTATGAAGTTCCACTAAGTTTTTAATTAAGTTCAACCCAATACCGCTTCCATTTCTGTAAAACTTATTCTTCTCAGACTTTTGAAAATACCTCTTGAACAAGTGTTGCTGATCATTTTCATTAATACCAATACCAGTATCCGATACTTTAATCAAGACCTTATTTTGGAAAGACTGAATTGCTAAAGTCACCATACCCTTTTTAGGTGTAAATTTGATGGCGTTGGACAATAGATTATTGACGATTTTTTCTAGAAAGTCAGGATCAAATGACATGTTTATTTCATCCTGCTCTGTTATAAACTGAAGTGTCACTTCCTTATTTTCTGCTAAGGGTTGAAAGCCGTCAAAAATTGTATTAATAAACTTTACAATATTGATGGATTGCATGGAAAGCTGAATTTTATTCTGTTCTAGTTTTCGAAAATCTAGAATCTGATTGACCAAGCGGAGCATCAAATCAGCATTGTACTTGATTATTTTTAATTGTTGATTTCTCTCGTTAGCTGTTAAATCAATAGCGTTGATTAAACGATCTAAGGGGATCGTAATTAATGTCAGAGGTGTTCTAAATTCATGGGAGATATTGGTGAAAAATCGAAGTTTAGATTGGGCTGCTTCCTCTGCATTTTTCTTTTCCAATTCAGCAATAAACACCTCTCTTTTTTGCTTTCTAATACGATTGTATATTGTCAAAATAAAACCGCTAAGAAATACAAAACAGCAACCATACATAACCAAAGCCCAAACACTCAAAAGGGGGTGCCGAGCAATATTAATTTCCAATGCTATCGGTTGGTCTAACCACACTTCATCACTATTTGCCGCATTCACTTTTAAGGTATACTTCCCTGTGGGAATATTGGTATATTTCGCCTGTCGGCTATCATTTCTTGTGACTGTCCATTTTTCATCAAAACCTTCCAACTTATATCGAAATTTCACTTTGTGCTGACTATTGAATTGAAAGGCTTCAAAAGAGAGCGTAAAGCTGTTTTGGGAATGACTAAGATTAATTTTATCTGTATGTTCAATGCTGTGTTTAAGAATGACCCTCTGATTATATTTTTTATTGGGTGCTATCGTTTCATTTAGGATTTGAAGTTCTGAAAAGTACAAATTGGGTCGAGTGCTATCATTTACAATTTGGGAGGGATAAAACGTATTGAGTCCATTGACACCGCCAAACAGCATTTGCCCATCTTTACGTCTGCAACTCACCAAATCTTCAAATTCATTGGCCTGAAGCCCATCCGATTCATAGTAATTGACAAATTTATGAGATACTGGATTGTATTTGATCAACCCCTGATTACTGCTGAGCCATAAACAGCCTTTCTCATCTTCCTCCATTGATTTGATAGAGTTGCTCACCAATCCTTCTTCGATAGTGAGGGCATTAAATACTATTCTTTTATCCTTCCTAATGGCATCAAAATGTATTAATCCTCCCCCAATCGTTCCGATCCAAATTGTACCATTCTTCGCTTCAAAAATCTTAAGGAGGTATTCACTAGGAAGGTCGTATTTCGTTTTTCCTTCCCTATACGTATAGATTTTAGGATGCTGTTTTGGCAATTCTTCCTTCGGAATGAAGTTCAATCCTTTGTCTGTACCTATGAATAGATTTCCATTGGAATCCAATAAAATACTGCGGATAATATCTGACGTCAACCCTCCATTTTCCTTATTGGAATCAAATTGTTGAGCACTTCTAATTTCTCCATTTTGATTGGTTTCCAGTCGCCACAACCCTTCGTTATAAGTGCCTAACCATAAAACAGAATCGTTTTGGATTTTGATATCAAACACAAACCCTAATTGTTTTGCTAAAGGAGATTGAGGCAACAGCTTCATCGTATTGGGATCTAATGCCACTAAAAAAGTAGGAAAAGTAGTTCCCAACCAAATCAGTCTATTCCTGATTGTTGAATGGGGTAAATGCTGTTCTGCAATGGCATATACTCTATTATTTCCAACGGGATAATTTTTTACCGAAAGCTGTCCAAACCCGTTGTCATAATTGTATTTATTCTTCCCAATAAGATAATTAAGACCTCCTATTTCAGTGCCTATCCAAAGGTTTTGCTTGCTGTCCTCAAAAATTGCTTTGATATGATCGTCAAATAAAGAATTCTTATTGGTCTGCTGATAATGTTCAAACAGGCGGTTAGGATCAGAAATACAATATACGCCACCTCCCGTTGTAGCTACCCAAACTTGATTTTTATCTATACTAATTGATGTGACAGGATGATGCGACCTACCATTATTACTAGACGTTTGAAAGTGCTTTAAAAGCTGTAATTGTTGTTGGTGATAGACATAAGCAAAGACGCCTTTTCGATTACCTACCCATAATACACCATCTTGATAAGCAATTGTCTGACCTGAATTATATATTAAGTCCCTTAGATAAAACTCCAATTGATTTTTACGTTTCAATAAGGAAATAAACTCACCTGAAGTAATGATTTGCTCATCGCAATAAGTCATATCAGAAACATTCCCTGATGTTTTATCATAGTCTATCAAATGTAAATCTTGAAGACTGTTATTGATTCTAACTAACCCCGTATTTAACCCCAGCCAAATCTCATTGCCCTTCCCTTTAAAAATAGTTTGTACCACCACTTGATGCAATGAGTGATCAATTTCTGACAAAGGAATAGAAGTACTCCCTTTGATTTTATCATTTGCATCATCCAATTGAATCTTAATAAGCCGATCCCAATTCCCAATCCAAATACAATGATCATCAATTAAAAAAGAAGAAATGTCGTTCGTTTCTATTCGATAATCCTCTTCACTTTCCATCGTATAATTGGTAAACTTCTCTTTCTTTATATCCAACTTAGAAAGCCCTTTCCCAAAAGTCGAAACCCATATATTTCCCCATTTATCTTCAGTGATTTTTCGGGTCATATTACTGCCAATCGTGTTTTCAGATTTCCCCACTCTATATATTTTACTATCCAGACCATTGTACCGAACCAATCCATCGGAAGTAGCCAACCACAAAAAACCTTTGGAATCTTTGAACACATCCCTAATATCCAACTGGGCAATATCCTTTACTTTTTTGATCTCATAATTTATGTCTTGAATAGGGAAAGCATACAAACTATTACTGATAATAAAGCATAGAAATACAATAGTTTTAAGGAGATTAGACTTACTTGAGGTGAAATAGAACGAAAAATTGGTAGTCATAAGTTATGATAATTTATATCAGAATTCAGAGCGTTGCCTTATTTCAAGATATGCTATTGAAGAGTGTCTGAAGTATACATTAAAGCTAGTACAATCTGAGGAAATGACTTTTGATTTATACTCCAAAAACACCTTTGTTCATTTATTGTCTAGTTAAAAATGGAGGGGGTAAAGGCTTAGAGTGTATTTCTGAGGGTATCCGCAAACAACGTAGCCCACGACTGAAGTCATGGGCTTTTGGGAAGCTACACTAAGCCTCAACTTTCTTGATAAATTTGGGGTATTAAAATGCTAAAGACCAATTAAAAGAGTGCTTACTCTAGATTAAGTGCATTCAACATATAATCACTAAATTCTATTATAGCTTCATTCTCTTTAACCGTTACGTCTAAAGCTATTTGTAACTTTTCACCTGCATAATGGTGAATCTCTTCAAAAGCATTCAACATCTTTTCCAGCTTAAAAGGTATTTTAATTTCATACACACCATCAACTTGTTCCAAAGTCTCCAAATTCATAAAAAATCTAATTAAGAAAAGAATTGAAAAAAGTTTTGTTAAAGCATATGTCAACTCATTCTTTCCTTTCTTGGTCTCTTTCAGAATAATCATATATAAAATTAAACTTTCACTCATATCAAGTTTGTAAATATCAGAATCTCGAAATGATAATCCTTTATACTCTCGTAGTAAATTTAAAACTTTACTATAGTCTAACAATAATGAAAACTTATCTTCAAACTCCTCATTTTCGATCGCAATTCTATCCAAATACTTTTCTTGATCTAAGGCTTCTATGTATTCCATAAGCCTATCTTTTTTCATTCGGTATTTGAAATTATCAATAAAAATTATTTCAGAACTCACAATAAATTGTTCCCAAATTTTAAATTCTCCACTTTGAATTTGTTTTACACTTAGACTAAATCTCTTACGTATTGCATTCGACAATCCCTCAGGTGTGAAATCATATTTATATGCAACTTCTTTTAAAATGGTTCCACCCATTATTTCTTTGATACATAAAAATATTCTGTACTCTTCTGACATACCAAAAGGTGTCTTTTTTGAGTATTGCTTAAAAATTCTATCAAAATGTCTTCTGCTCACCCCCATTTCTTTAGCAATATCATCTCCCTTTAACTTCCCTCTCTCAAGTATGTCGTATTGTTTCATGAAGGCTATAAAATTCAATACCTTCTCAAATTCTTCGTTCATAATCAGCCATTATTTAGTTACTCTAGCAATATTAAAGGGCAAAAAATAAAAGCAGACAATCGAAATGGACTTTCTAAAATTATTACCTATTTCCAATGAAGCTGTATATATTGCTAGTTCAAAGATAAGTCAATTTAAAAGGTAATTTTCCAATCCCAAAAACTATAAATATCATGAAACGACTTTTTGCTATTGGTGATATCCATGGGTGTCTTGATCCATTAAAAGAACTAATAGAAAAACATATTCAACTTACAAAAGTGGATCGTTTAATATTACTCGGAGATTATATTGATCGTGGTAGTCAAAGTAAACAGGTGGTTGATTACATCATTGAACTACAAAAAAATAATTACGACATAATTCCATTAATGGGTAATCATGAAGCCTTACTACTTGATAGTATAAATAATGAGTATCTTCAGAATAAATGGCTTAATAATGGAGGAAATAAAACACTAATGAGTTTTAAAGTTGAATCCGCTAAAGATATTCCCCTTCAATACATTAACTTTTTCAATAGTCTTCCATATTTCTATCATTTCAAAAATTTCATTTTTGTTCATGCTGGTTTTAATGATAGTCATAAGACCCCGTTTCATGATAAATATTCCATGTTATGGAAAAGTCAAAAAGCATACTCCAATCATTTGCTTTCAAACAAGATAATTATACATGGGCACCGACCTATTTCAATTGAAAGGTGTAAAAAACAAATTGAGAATAATAATCAAGTGATTAATATTGATACAGGATGTGTTTATAGCCATAACATCAATCATGGTAAACTTACTTCAATAGAATTAATTCCAAATACACGTTTATACTTTGTTTGATAGAATCTTAATATTAAATTTGTGATTCGCGATTTGCGAATCGAAAATAATCATGATATGAAAAAGCATAATGGAATGCGTCCTCAGGATATTGTAATTCTATTAAAAATAGTTGCATATAGAAGTAAGGAATGGCGTAATATTGACTTGGCAAATGATATTAAAATTAGTGCATCTGAAGTTTCTGAAGCATTAAATAGATGCAAAATATCAGGTTTAATTAACTCGAAAAAGAGAAAGGTGAATGTAAATTCTCTAATGGAGTTCTTAATTTATGGACTAAAATATGTGTTCCCTGCTCAACCTGGACCAGTGCTAAAAGGTATACCAACAGCACATTCTGCTTCACCAATCAATGAATTTATCGTAAACGGTCTAGATACTTATGTTTGGCCTAGTGTAAGAGGTACACACCGAGGACAATCGATAGAACCTCTTTTTAAATCAATACCTCAAATTGTACAAGAAGATCAGTTATTTTATGAACTACTCACTATTGTCGATACTATTAGAATCGGGCGAGTAAGAGAAGTCAACATTGCAAAAGAAGAACTTGAAAAAAGATTAAAGCATGCATAGTTCAAATATTGAGATGTTACAAACTGTAGCAAAAGGATTGGAAGGCTTGACAGAAGAAATGGTATTTGTAGGAGGTGCTGTAGCTGAACTGTATGCAAGTCACCCTGAATTATCAGATATTAGACCTACCCTAGATGTAGATTGTGTCATTGAATTACAATCAAGAATTCATTTAGCAAAATTAGAAGATGATTTAAGAAGAATAGGATTTGCAAATGACATCTCTGAAGATGCTCCAATTTGTAGATGGGTATATAAAGGTATTAAAGTCGATATAATGCCATCTGATCCTACACTTTTAGGTTTTAGCAATGCTTGGTATAATGAAGGTATTGAAAATAAAATTGTAAAAATACTTCCTGATAAAACTGAAATTAATGTTTTTGCTCCAGAATATTATTTAGCCGCTAAATTTGAAGCACATAACGGTAGAGGTGGGAATGACTTAAGACAAAGTCACGATTTCGAAGACATCATTTATATTTTAGGTAATTGTGATGAACTCCTTAATAGGTTTAAAAAGTCTAATGAAACAGTAAAAGAGTACTTAAAAGAGCAATGCATTAATTTATTAAGTAATGACGGCTTAGAAGAAGGTATTGAAAGTGCATTACCCTATGGTTCTGAAGAGGAAGAAATTGAAATAATAATGGAACTTATCCAAAATATAGCAGAGCCTAAATGGTAAATATCAGAATATAAAATCTCACAAAAGTATATAATTTCAATCTATACAATTTACACAACACACAGGTTGAAAAGTTACCTGTAACGACTTACTAAGCATAACAATAAAAAAATAGAATCAACAGATATTTTTCACATCAAACTCAGCTGATTTAATCATAAAAAATATTAGTTTTGGTCTCAAATCTCATTAAAGCAAACAAATATGAAACTATTTTATTTTCTCTCTTTTAGTTTAATTTTCCTCATTTCATGTGACTCTGACGAGTTGAGTTATATGGAAAAACATGTAAAAACTGTTCGATATTACCTACCAACAGAAATCGATAATCAAAAATCCTTCACTGTAGAATACAATAATGATTTTAGCGTTAAAAGCTTTGACAACATTGACAATATCACATACGACAATGGACGTCTAATTTCATACACTAAAGAAAGTAGCAACAATCAAACTGAGAATATATCACTTGAGTTAGATGGAGATAAATTGATGAAGAAAGTAGAGGTTGCAGGTGAAGAAACAGAGGATTTTATTTTATACTTTGATGGAAATAAAGGCCAACCTTACGGTAAATTAAAAATATTTGACTCGTTCTCTTTAGTTGAAATATACGAATGGACTAACCACAATATAACTAAAATTTCAAACTATGAAGTTCCATCATTAAATGGACAAACAGAAAAAATACCTGATAATCTTTATACTTTTATTGGAAACTCAAACCCTTACTTTACTACTACTATCCAATATGATAATCATCCTAAAACTTTTAAGTTTTTCGAAGGGGTTTATGAATATCAAAGTTACTTTACTGAACTTTCTCCCATAGAGTCATTCCAAACTATGAACAATCCTACGCTAATCACAAGAAAAATCTATTCATTTGATTTGCCTAATTTTGATATTTCTAATATGGAAATTAACACACACTTTAAATATACCTACGATAAAGATGGATACATCTCTAGACAAGAAACTTTTCTTCGTCAAACGTGGGAATCCGAAGGAAGAGACAATTTGTATGAGCACGATGGGGTAATTTTAGAATTTGATTATGTGGAAGATTAAATGCTCAACACTGTTATTGGTCTCAAGCCGTTAAGCGATACTACGAACTGGCGTTTTGTATAAATCATAGAATTATACAAAACACCATAAGAAGGCTAGTGAAATTCCATACCAAAATAATCCCACCACAACTTGTTACAAAATTGAGGAAGAGATGCTGTTTTATATGGGGAGTGTTACAAAATCTGCGTAAACTTCACTTACACTAAAGTGTCGCTTTAATAGGTTCCAACGTCAACACCTCCTCCAAATAATGATTATAAAATTTCAATTGTCCTTTCTCGAAGAAATAAGGATATTCATTTAATTCCTCAGATCCTTTTTTCATATGAAAGAGCGCCTTTTCAAAATCAAAATCCCAATATGCTTTTTGAGGTTCATCGTTAGCAGAAGTGATGATAAGTTCATGATCCGGTAAAAATTCAATCGTTTTTTCTTCTCCTTTCACTACTTTCCATTTTCCTAGAAATGCCTTTTCAGCGACTTTGATAGTATACTTATCTTCTATGAAAGCTGATCTTCTTTCTAATTTCAATACCTTTTCTTCGTCATCCTTAGAAAAGCGTAATAATCCACCTTTTAATTCACAATTGAATTCCATCTCCCTTTCATTTCCGTCCATTTCAATTAAAGTGAGTACGCTCTTTTTAGCATCAAATGACCAAGAACCCAGTTTTTCAGACTTATCAGCCAAATAAAAAGTATGGTTTTCATTAAAGGTAAATCCATCATTTTCCTTTCCTAATATGAACCACTCACCCAAAATATCAGACTCCGTCATCTTCTTATTTTCATCAGAATAAGTAATATGTCTAACGTTTACACCTACCAATATTCGATCTTTATTGTATCTATATTGACGTATCCAATTTTCATTTTGGTCATACTCATATTCATAATATACGACCCTAGTGTCTTCTTTCTCAGGATTGAATTCTACCTCTTTTATTGCATCACCAAAAGAATTATGCTCAATTTTTATGGTCTCTTTTACTTTATCAGAGGGAAGTTTCTTAGTCATTAATATCAGCTTACCATCCTTATAATCACATTCGGTAACTTGTACTACTTTACCCTCAGCATCTAAATCAGTCCTTTTAGAGATGACCTTATCGCTATTGTATTCCTTTAAATTTGAGTATTTAATTTGATCCTCATCGTCATAATAAATCTCTTCTACAACTAAACCATCTACAATTTTGCTCCTCATTAATGTATTGAGTTTTCCTCTCACAAAAATCGAAACAGTGGTTACATTTCCAGAGGAGTTAAAAGTACTTTCATAGTTCCAATACACCTCACCTTTATCATCTATAAAATCAGCATCTGCGATCACATTTTGCTCGTTATATTTATAGATATTGTAGGAGTAATCATCAAAATATTCTATTGAAAACTTTCCTTTTTCACTTGAGATATCATGATGACTTTGGATGACTTGAACCTTTTTCGGTTGGTCCAAATCTGTCTTTTTCAAACTTCGAGGAAAAGAAGAAACACATGCTGTCAGTCCTGCAATAAGGAGTAAAAGTAAATACTTGGTCATAATTTGTTTTAGGCTAAAAATATAAAATTAGATTTCAGGCAAATATACAGATCTATTAGGTATTACGATAATTTAAAGTGTTTTACTTAAAAGTAACTTATTTATAGTTAAACAAATACAAAAGATTAATATTAAACAACTATTTTTATTGAAATTTATACCTTAAAATAAATGAGGAGCTTAATATAAATTACAAATGATCAATAATGATATTATATTCAGAGATATAGAAAAATCTTTAGAGGATATTGATCGAATTTTCAAAGAGTCTAGAGAAATAGAAGCAAAACTTAAAGCGAGTATCGAAAGAACAAACGAAGCAGTAAAAGAACCTCAACCTACCAAAATTGATGAGTTGAAGGATTGGCACCGTGATCAAAAAGCTCAATTAAATAAAATACATCAAGATAACTTAGAGAAAAAAGAGGCCTTTGTTAGGCTTCATAAAAAGAGGTTAAATGAAAAACTAAGCAAATTAGAAGACTCTCTATCTCAATCAAAAATATCTCAAATCAAAGATAAAGTGAATCAACAGAGAGTCAAAGACTTGGAAAAACTTGAATTGATTAAAGTGAAACTAATTGAGAAAATTAGGATACAATAAACACTCTAAATCAGATATATCTAGTACTTCAATACTCTTTTGAGGCAGTACCTTAAAATAGTGTTATACCTCCTCTTCAATCTACATATATAATGAAACAAGAATCTACCAATCCAAATGTAATTCTGAGGTTAGAAGATAAAATGAATTTACAGATCAATCATCTCCTCTATTATTTATGCTGAGTAGACCCATAATTGAAATTATGGGCTTTTGAGAAGACATCCCATTGATCGGGTTTTGATTATCCATATTTGACCTATTCGTATTGAAATGGTCCGCAAGCCACAAAGCATTGTGGCTCTACTAAGCGGTAAACTTCCAATAATAGGATTTTTTATGAGTAAATTTTAAACTTCAAATGAATAAACTACTTTTACCTTCATAAAGTAAACAAACAATCTATTAGTGACATGAAACAAACAATTTATCTACTAGTACTACTTATTATCACAATATCTTGTACTGAAAATGAAGTCGAACCAACAGTAGACAGCTGGAAAAAACCTTATATAGACTATTTGGTGGGATCTGATAATAAAATGTGGTTACTTGATAAAGGTAACTGGGGACATCTTGCTATTGGTTCTGGAGAATCATACGAACCTGATTGGTGGATATCTGAAATTAATGATTTTGAAGGAAGAGGAATTTATGATGATCAAATGAGTTTTTCTTTAGAAGATAGCTTATTTACCCTGAGCAATAATCAAACTACAATGGTTTTTGATGATAAAGACCAAAAGAATAAAAACTATTTTGATAGTTTAGGAGGGAAGTTATTAAATGATGATACCTTCTTAACTTATGAAATTGATTTTCCTAATAAAGAGCAGTGGAAATGGGGCCTATATAAAGAAGATGATAAAGTATTTCTTGATTTTAAGAATGGTGCTTTTCCAATATATCATAGAGACTCCAATTTATCTTACGAGATCACTTTATTGAATGAAAATGAATTAGAATTAAGAGCTTTAAGTAAAGATAAAATTGTAGCTAATTATTTTATTTTCATAAGAGAAGGTTATACAAGACCTGATGTTAGTGCAGAAGTTAAGTAAAGGTTTAAAAGGTAATATTCCATCTTCTATGAGCAATTTGAAAGACCTTAAATCCTTGTACTTAAATGATCCTTATAAAAATTAAGTAGGAATATATAATATATCACAAGAATATAAAAAAGACCCCGAACAATGTCTAATTGGGCATTGTTCGGGGTTTTAACTCCCTCACTGTTCTTGGTGTTAAGCCGAAAGGTGTCACTGAGAACTTGTATTTTGTTATAGTCTGTGACTTATCACCAATCACCACAAAACATTATCCCCATAAAAGACGGTGAACTTCCAATAATAGACCTAACCTAATAAACCGCACATGTAGAAGCGTTGCCTGCAACGCTGGTTATCAGTTATTAGTATCTCATTTTCAACATCTATTTCTTCTTTTAAGAAAGTTTTATGGAGTTTTTTAATCGATTTAATTAATTCAATCATAATAAGGTTTTAATAATTTCCCTCTGTTCTTGGTGTCAAGCCGAAAGGCGTCACTGAGAACTTGTATTTTGTGATAGTCTGTGACTTATAACAAAGAACCACAAACTTTTTTTAAAGAAAAATTCATTTTAGATATTTATATTTAGAGTAATATTGAACTAAACTTTACTTTTTTTTCTTTATGCAAGCTATAACAAAGTTATTTTACATCGTATTTATTCAATTAGTTTTTTTATTAATATTTCCTTCATGCCAAAACGAAAATAAAAAAGATAAAGATGATATTACTATGGTAAAAACAAGTATAACTGAAACTAAAAAAAATATTAAATTAGAACTACAAAATAATACCCTAGATTCACAAAAGATTAATCTTTATAAAAAACAAATAATTGGGAAATGGGTAAATAAAGAAGCTGAAAAAGGAGTTACGAAGTTCTATCAAGACTACTATATTTCATTGAATCATCCTGATAAAAAAGTAAAATATTCCATTACAAAAGATAATCAATTAGTTTTTCATTTTAGTGATGACTTGAATGTTGAATACGATATTATTTCCTTTACAGAAGATTCTATTCATGGTGTCAATGCATTTGATTATAACCTAATTTTATATAAGATTAAAAAGTAAACTACACTTCTCATCATTGTTGTTATAAGTCACAGACTATAACAATAACCAAGTTCTCAGTGACGCCTCTCGGCTTGACACTAAAAACAGTGATGTCTACTTTCAAGCCACACTGTTTGAAATGTGAAGCGGTAGCGTCATTTCGAACTTGGGTTTTGTGATAGTCTGTGACTTATCACCAATAATCCAAAAATCAAATCTCCAACCCAAAACTAATTGCTAATGGTACGTGAACCACAAATACCCCTTCCTTCTCACCCCAAAATTCCCACAAATCCCTTGACTATTCGAGAATTAACCCTTAACATTACATCCGATTTGAATACTAACACTCATTGCATGATGCGATAACGATCATACCTAAAGCAAATTACTTTTCAGAAAGTAAACTAAACCATCCCACAGGGGTATACTGCTAAATCTCACACACAATGATTCATTCAACATCACTAAATTATTTTTAACCAAAAAGCTGACTTAAACGATGGCTATTGAAAACAATCAAGTAGACATACAATTGTATGATCTGACTGTTACTCCCGATCCTAACGACTTTTTCGGTAGAGTAAGAAGCAAAGGAACTTTAACGAATGAGGCAATTGCAAGCCGTATCAAGAAAGAGGGTTCTGAATACCAAGCGGAAACGATTATTGAATTGCTCAACCGTGCTGACCGTATTAAAAGTGAAGGTCTGGCACAAGGGTACAGCATCAACACACAGTTTATCAATGCTCGATTGGGCGTAAGCGGTGTATTTTATGAGCAGGTGTTCAATCCACTCAAACAACAACTGAAAGCCGTTATCAATCTCACGTCGAACAGTCGTGAAATGATTGAGAAAACCAAAGTAACGGTATTAGGGCAAGCACAGACGGGACCTGTATTGTTAAGAGTGGTCGATAGTTTGACGGGAGAAACCAACAATCAAATCACCCCTAATAATGCGGTAACACTTTTCGGAGATCGTATTAAAATTGAAGGGGATGATGCACATCAAGAGGAAGTAGGATTATACTTTGTCAACCTTGATGATCAGTCTAAAACAAAAGTGGCACAGTTGATCAGCAATGAAAACAAAGCGGTGATCTTTATGGTGCCCTCTCTTCCAAAAGGGAACTACGAGCTGGAGTTGGTGACGCAAAGGAGTTTGAATAAACTGCTCAAATCACCAAGAACAGAACGTCTGGAAAATGTTTTAATTGTGAATTAAAAAATTAAAGAAGGTCATTTAAAGTGAAAAAATCTCTGAATGACCTCTTTTTATAGCTATTTCAAGCCTTTTGACAAGGGTGACGTCTTCACCCTTATAAGGGAAGACACTGCGACCTATGAAGGGTGAACACTGCGACCTACTAAGGGTGAAGACCACTCCCTTATAAGGATAGAGAGCTCACCCACTGTTCTTGATGTCAAGCCGAAAGGCGTCACTGAGGACCTAATAATTGGATAAGCCTGTGACTTATAACTTGGTCAAACATATAAAATATGCACTACTGAAGATCAACAATGAAAGCATTGTTATAAATCACAGACTATAACAATAACCAAGTTCGAAATGCGCTACCGCTTAACATTTCAAACAGTGAGGCATTGTGGTACAATTGAAAGCTTCTGCCACCACCACTGTTTTGAGTGTCAAGCCGAAAGGCGTCACTGAGAACTACCACTTTGTTATAGTCTGTGACTTATAACAAAAAAACATTTCATTCCCACCTCCCTTATCACTAACTTCGATAAATAAAAAACTAATTAATAACGATTCATCATGGGTAGAACACACTCCTTCTACGATCAAGAAGCAACCTATTTCATAACAATGACAGTAGTCTATTGGATAGATGTATTCACAAGAGAAGAATACCGTAATATCATCCTAGATAGTTTCAAATATTGCCAAGAACACAAAGGCTTAAAAATTCATGCCTATGTGATAATGAGTAATCATATTCATATGATCATCACAAAAGGACGCCACAAAAACCTGTCTGATATTTTGAGAGATCTCAAAAAACACACCGCTAAGACTATTGTAAAAAGCATTGAAGAAAACACCAAAGAAAGTCGAAGAGAATGGATGCTTTGGATGTTTCAGAGGGCTGGTCAAAAAAATCCCAAAAACAAAGAATTCCAATTTTGGCAACAGCACAACCAACCCATTATTCTAGATACTTCTGAAAAACTTTTACAACGATTAGGCTACATTCATGACAACCCTGTTAAAGCAGGAATAGTACTAGACGCAAAAGATTACCTCTACTCAAGTGCATCCAATTATCATGGAATGAAATACAATTTATTGAAAGTAGACCTGTTATAATTATTATTTAAATCATTGTTATAAGTCATAGACTATAACAATAACCAAGTTCGAAATGACGCTACCGCTTAACATTTCAAACAGTAAGTGATTGTGAGAAAATTGAAAGCTACTACTACCACTACTGTTTTTAGTATCAAGCCGAAAGGCGTCACTGAGAACTAACCTTTTGTTATAGTCTGTGACTTATAACAAATACCCACAAACTAGAGCCTTTATATCTCCTCCTTCATGAAAGTGTATTCCTTATGGTACGTAAGCCACAAGGCATTGTGGCTCTACAAAGCGGTGAACTTCCAATAATAGAACTAACCTAAATCACACACTTAGAAGCGTTACCTGTAACAGCTTACAAACCACAAGTACTTATAATACCCATAAAGGAAGATTCTACTTTTATAAAGGAAAATTATGAAATAAAAATTGACTCACTATTGGATAAACAATAATTGTCCGTAATTTTGTCCGTGTACGTAAAAATGTCCGTAAAACATGGCAACAATAAATTATTATTTAGATAAAGAAGATAAAAAAGGATATGCTCCAATTCATATGCGTATCAATTGTAGCGGTTCTCAAGTAAAAATTTCTACTAGAAGAAAAATTGAACCTAAATATTTCGATAAATCTACCCAAACAGTAATTAATGAATTTGAAAATTCAATTGAGTATAATCATTATCTTAATTTCCTCAAGAATAGGGCTGATGAGCTATTAAATCCTTCTTATGGAAAAACATATTCTGAAAAAGAACTAAAAAAAATACTGAACGATCATATTGTGAATTATAAAGAGAATAACGAGGTAAATATTATTAGAGAACAACTTTCTCTTTATGGTAAATCATTTAAATTTGTTGACTTATTTGCAGGTGCAGGAGGATTTAGTGAAGGCTTTTTACAGGCAAAAGCAAATAACAAATTCTTTGATTTTATTGTGGCTAATGATATTAATGAAAATTGTGAGCTGACGCACGTAGTTCGTTATAATCATCAACTAGGACTTGATGCTCAATTTTTATGTCAAGATATAACTGAACCTGATTTTTTAGACAACTTATTAGAAAAAGTCGGGAAACATAAAATTGACGTTGTTTGTGGAGGGCCTCCTTGTCAAAGTTTTAGTTTGGCTGGAAAACGTAAAAAGTTCGATAAAAAAGATGATTTATTTTCTCACTACTTAGAAGTAATCAAGGTTTTACAACCTAAATACTTCGTGATGGAAAATGTAAAAGGTATTCTAACTAAAGAAAAAGGCAAAATAAAAGATTTAATATTGAGGGAGATAAATTCAATTATTGATATCAAAGAAGTTCCTCAATTAACTGCCTTTTTAAAATCTCTAAGACATAAATCATCTTTAGATGAATTTGTAATTGATAGCTTAATTAAACGTATTGAAATAGAAAGATTACCTGAATCCAAAAAATCATCAGGAAAAGAAGCCTTTATTAAACATATTGAAGCTAAGTTCAGAAATATCACTCCAAAAATAGTTGATTACCGTACGAGTAAAACAGATGAACGTATAAGTACAATCCGTCATGGTTTTAACATTTTACTTCGTAATAAAGAATGGGAAAAACTGAAAAGAGATATCATAAAAGAAAAAGATCAATGCAATATTGATAATGACTTTTTTGTTGAGTCATTTACAAACTTCATTTCAGACTTAGGTGTTGATAATATTATTGAAAAAATTAAAACTGCATTTTCTCAATTAGATGTTCCTGATGCCTACAGTAGTGATATTAATAATATTCTTACTTCTCTTAGAATCTACACACTTTCTTTTGATGAAATCATTGAATTTTTGAAAGAAAAATGTGATCCTAAACAAACTAAAGAATTAGATGTAATTGTAGATAACATTCGTTTATACCGAATAGAGAAGCCTTTTGTTGCAAATGCTTCCAATTATGGTGTGCCACAAAATCGGGAAAGGGTTTTATTTATTGGATGTAGAAAAGATCAAAAGTTTATTTCAGAAATTCCTCCAACAGTTTCAGAAGAAGAGAAAGTTACTATTTTTGAAGCTTTGCATGATCTTGACTTCATTGGAAATAATCAAGAAAAACACCATTATGAGGAAGTTGATATTACAGCTCAATATAATGGTTCTGCAAAGAAAATGAAGCAACTCATTAAACCAAGAACAATTGATGGAAAACCCAATTCTAAAAAAGGTAAGACTTTTGCTGAATGGAGTCGTGAAGGTCGTTTATTAGAACAATATCAAAATGCTAATAAACCATTTTACGTAAGAAATACAGAAGCTTTAGAAAATGGAGAAAAAAACTATGATATTCTTAACAATCATAAAACCAGTAATCAAAATGAAACTGTTGTAAAACGTCTAGAAATAATATTAAAATCAGGTAGTTATAAAGAGGCACAAATTGAATTAGCAAAGAATAATCTTTCTTCTAACAAACGAAATTATAATGTTCTAAAACCAGAGGAACAAAGCTCTACAATTATGACAATACCTGATGATTATATTCACTATAATTCTCCAAGGGCATTAACTGTTAGGGAGATGGCAAGACTACAGTCTTTTGATGACTCTTTTGTTTTTCAAGGTAAAAGAACAACTGGCGGTAGCGATAGAAAAATAACTGTTCCACAATATACTCTTGTAGGAAATGCAGTCCCTCCATTAATGGCTAAGGCTATTGGAATAGAAATATTAAAGAACATCAAATAAATGGATATTGCAGCTTTTAAAAAAGATAGTCTTAATTTATCACACGAAGATGTTGTCCAAAAATATCTTCTTGATGGATCATGCTTTTTCTTTGATAAAATAGAAAAAACAAATGAATTCCAATTTAAAAAAGATCTAGCTAATTCTCTTGATGTACATATAAGAGACATTGCTATAGTTGGTTCAGCAAAACTAGGTTTTAGTATAAAACCTGATAAAGGAACTGAAGGTCTATATTCTTTTAAAGAGTTTGACTTCGATTATTCCAAAGACACAAATAAAAAAAAATCAGATTTAGATATTGCAATAGTTTCAAATACATTATTTGACAACCAGCTAAAAATGATTTATGAATATACTGGAAGTTATTCAAACTTAGATCTATTCAGTAAAAAAGGAGGCCGAAATGAATTTGCTAAATACATTTTAAAAGGTTGGATAAGACCTGATTTAGTCCCTGATAATTATAAAATATCAGAAGCAATAAAAGATATCCAAGATAAATATAAAACCCTTTTCAAAAGAGATGTTAATATTGGTATTTATAAAAATTGGTATTATTTCGAAAATTACCATATTGAAAACATTAGAAAGATATATTTAAATTTAATAGCAACATGAATAATAAAAAATTACCTGACAGCATACCAACAACAAGTGTCAAGATAATCGAAATTTACAACAAAATTGATAATGAATTATTAGAAACACAACCAGGTTATCAAAGAAAACTTGTTTGGAAAAAACAACACAAGTATGCTTTTATTGAAACAATTTTAAAGAATTTCCCTTTTCCTGAAGTATATATTGCTAGTTCAGATATTGATATTGATCAAATGATAGCTAAAGAAGAAATAGTAGATGGTCAACAAAGACTTTCTACTATTGTAGAATATATCAAAGGCTCTGGAGATTTTAAATCACAAAATAAAATTCCTTCATTTAATCAATTAACTCCATCTGAAAAAAAAGAGTTTTTGAATTACAAAGTTTCGGTTAAAGATTTAAAAGACATTGATAGAGGTATTGTTACAGAAATCTTTCAAAGAATTAATAGTACCGATTATTCTCTAAATGGAAATGAAAAAAATAATGCTATGTATGGAGATGGTGAAATTTCTATTTTTTGTAAATTATTAGTTGATCCCTCTTTTGATATTGATAAATCAATGACAGACATTAGGATTGAAAAATCCGAAAGAGAATTTATTAATTCATTTTTTACAGAAAATGAAGTATTCTCCGAAAATGATATTAAAAGAATGTTTGATTTTCAATATACAATGTTAATAATTTCCACACTGATTGAAGGTAATTACTTTGGGAGAAGTACAAAAATAAACCAATACCTTGAAGAGTATAATGCAGCATTTGAAAAGTCGAACACAATATTAAAGTTGCTTTTAAAATCAATTCAAACTATAAAATCTATTGGACTTCCAAAGGAGAGTTATTGGTTTAATAAAGCTAACTTATTTACATTAATTATCGAACTATCTAAAGTTGATGAAAGTCAACTTAACCTAGAACTATTAATGTCAGCTTTATTAGAATTAGAATCTAAGGTAGATATTTACTTTGATGCAGACACTGTTAAAGATCTTGAAGATATTTCAGAAAATGAAAGAAGATATTTTGAAGTCGCTAGACAAGGTAGCCACGAAAAATCTTCAAGAGATCATAGAGGTCGTGTCATTTCTGAATTAATAGAAAAATGTAAAACTAAAGAGGTATTTGAGAATAACCCTATAAAATCAATTTCAGATTATTTTATAGAAAATAATATAGCATTTAGCAGGTTAATTCCCACAAAAACAGGTCTTTCTAAATCCATAATGGATGCTACACTTCCAGTTCGTGATTTTTTTAAAAATACAAACTTTCATGATTATGACTCACAATCAAAAGGACCTGAACATAAAATTTCAAAAAAAGCAATCATTATTGATAATACTCAAGATGAAGTTGACGTAACATTATATAAAGCTAATAAAAGAGGAGATACTAGAATATGGTTCAGCGGATTAAAAGAATACTGTAACGCTAATGATACCTTATTTCTATTCTGGAAGAATAATAGCCTTTATGTTATAAATTCAAATAAATTTGGTATTGACAAGCTTCCAAAATAAAAATCATTATATTTTTCTACATTATACAAAAAAAGACCCCGTCGCCAAAAGCCACGGGGTCAATCAGAATAAATAAGATATGAATGAACAGCGAAGCGTGAAGCCTAATATTTCACACTTGCTGCTTTGAATTTGCCGTCGATTTGTACGCCATGCATTTCTAAGTATTGCAATCTGTACAAGTAGGCAGCGCCGTTGAACAATGCGTGAGCAACGTCTACTGCTTTACGGTTTTCCCAGTTTTCAAGAGGAGTACCTTTTACCCACTCGTTGAATGCACCCATGGCAGGACCACACCAGATTTGGTAATCCAACTCTCTGCCTTTCACACCACGGTTAGCCCATGATGAAGAAAGTCCTAAGTACCAACGGAAGATCAATGCCATCTTACGCTTTGGATTGTTTTCTGATCTTGTGATTTGCTCTGGATCACGCTCTTGGAAAAACTCAATACACATCTTCCAGATGTTCTCTAAAGTATCTTGAAAGACCGTCTTTTCTAACGTAGCACGCTCTTTGACTGGAATCGCATCGATGCCGTCATAAGCGATGTACGTATCATATAATTTTTGTGCTCTTAAAGCGAACAATGTTCCCTTCTTCAACACTTGTAATTTCACTCCCAACTCAAACATATCTGATGCTGGCGCCATCATGATGTCTGTCATTCCTGCTTGTGCTAAAACCTTACGAGAGTGGTCTGATGCACCTGATTCTAAACATGCTTGGTTGATTGAACCTGTTACTACAAACGCCGCACCCATAGCGAAAGCCGCTAATACCGATTGAGGCGTTGAGATACCACCTGCAGCACCTACACGTACTTGCTCAGGGTAGTTCAATTCTTCTTGGATTCTGTTTCTTAACAATAACACTGATGGTAATAATGATACCAACGGTCTATTGTCTGTATGTCCACCCGAATCCGCTTCTACAGTGATGTCGTCTGCCATTGGTACAGATAATGCCAATGTTGCTTGCTCAGCTGTAATCTGACCTTCTGCTACCAACTTGTCTAAGATCGACTTTGGCGCTGGACGCATGAATTTCTCCGCTACTTCTAAACGAGATACTTTTGCGATGATCTTGTTTTCCATATGGATCGATCCATCCGCATTTTTGCGTAACCCTGCTGCTCTGAACTTCACTACAAATGGTGTTAAGTCCATAAATGCAGAGGCTTCAATCACTTTCACACCACGCTTTAAGAACAACTCACAAGCTTCACGCTCTAAAGCTACCTCATTTGGTGAGTGAATTAAGTTGAACGCATACGGTCCGTTTGGTAATGCCGCTTGGATTTTGTCGATCGCCTGCTCAATTCTTGAAGGAATCAATCCACCTGCACCAAATGAACATAACATACCTGCTTTACCCAATGCAATCACTAGGTCTTCCGAAGAAATACCGTTGGCCATTGCACCACCCATATAGTTATATTTCAAACCATACGCCGCTCTGAATGAAGGATCACCCAATGCTTCAGGAGCATAAGCTGGAATGTTCGCTAAAAGTTCTGCAGACTGTAAATCCGATGAAGAGGCTGTTCCCATTCCATCTGCTACACCTACTGTACCTTCTTGGTTTCTGATCACAAAAAGCTGTTTGTCTAATTTCTCAAACTGCTGCTTGATCTCCTCCGTTGTATATTTTGCAAAGCTTGAAGCACCAAACCACTTTGATGTGGACTTGGCAGCTGTCTTTAAGCCGTTGTTTTTTGTCAATGTCGTATTCATCTTTTTGAATGAATAATTAAGTGTTATCAATATGTTTCAAGTGTTAAGCGCTAGCGTCACTTGGAACTGTTTATTGGCGAAGTCTCCCGACTTCGAATCCTACTTTGTGTTTATTTCGAAGTCGGGAGACTTCGCCAATGTGTCATCACAAGTGACGCCTATCGGCTTAACACTTGCGATATAGGCATTATCAACCCATGATTTAAATCATGGGTTGATGATGTGGATTGAATTAACCAATTACTAAAGAAAGGTCCGTTAATTCATAGATTCTCAAATCGCCTTTCCAAAGGTTCGCATCTACAAGGATTACGACTTTACCGTTTTCCTTCGTTACTTCTTTGATATGGCAATCCAAGTTCATTGTTGGGTCACCTTGAAGGATTTGACCTCTG
>NZ_LQAQ01000063.1 GCF_001583495.1 Flammeovirga sp. SJP92
ATGATTTAAAGGTTGATGATGTGGATTGAATTAACCAATTACTAAAGAAAGGTCCGTTAATTCATAGATTCTCAAATCGCCTTTCCAAAGGTTCGCATCTACAAGGATTACGACTTTACCGTTTTCCTTCGTTACTTCTTTGATATGGCAATCCAAGTTCATTGTTGGGTCACCTTGAAGGATTTGACCTCTGTATTTCCAAACGGTTTTGTTTGGAGCGTGGTGGTTGAAACCAACGTTCGCTAAACCGTCACCTAAACCTTGTTGTAAAGCCCAAACTTGTACTGCTTGGTGGATCGCTTCTACACCTAATGAACCTGGCA
The DNA here is from genome assembly GCF_001583495.1 of Flammeovirga sp. SJP92. GTDB lineage: Bacteria > Bacteroidota > Bacteroidia > Cytophagales > Flammeovirgaceae > Flammeovirga. Next base: position 324 of record NZ_LQAQ01000063.1, read on the forward strand.
TTACAGGATCTTGGTAGAAGTGGCAAGTGAAGAACCAATCATAGTTATGGATGGCACGAGTGGCGTGGATATAACCTTTACCATACTTACCACCTTCTTTGATGATTGTTGCGCTGTCTAACAAGTTCAGTTGGTCTTCTGCCAAGTGTAATCTTGGTGAAGCTGGGTTGGTAGACTTGTACAACTTCATTTTACCGAATAATGAATCCAAGTTGAAAGTGATTGCTTTCGACTTGTCGTAGTCTGTTACGTCTTTCCATGCTGGTACTTTCTCACCTGAGTCTAAACCTGCTTGGCTAGAAAGATCGGCTACTGTAAAGAATCCGAATGAAGATGAACCTACATAGAATACTGTACCGTCTACTGAAAGTTCGAATGTATAACGTTGTAATACTGTACCTGCAAGGTTGGTATGCGACGTCATCACTACTTTGTTCGTGATTGTCTTTCCTTGAAGGTCAACGTCTACTAACATCTCACCGTCACCGTCAAGGTTACGGAAGAATAAGTCTTTGTCTGGCACTGATAAAGTAGATCCCAAGTAAGCACCTAAGAAACCACATGGCTGTAAGGCTACTTCCATCAATACTGAGTAAGGCATTACTGGAGAAGCATTTTGCTTGAAGTACCATGCATCTACAGGAACATCGTATTCAGAGATGATTGTAGGGTTGTTGCTGAAGTCGTGTCTTTCATTGCTGATTGACAATACTCTTGAGATCACTTGAAGATCCGTGTTTGGCTGACGTGATAACGAACGTCCTTCGAATACTTTGTACTCATCACCGAAACACTTGTATACTGGACCTAATGCGAATTGAGTGATGTCACCTTCGTCTAATAACACTGGCTTGTTCACTGGCTTCACATATACACCGTAGTTAGTGTTGGCCAAGTCCTTTTTATATTGAGGGTTGTCTTTTTCTTGTAAACGAAGACCTAAGTTTTCGAAGTACACTGATGACAATCCATCATAAACAATTTCTAAGTCGGCTACTACGTATGGCTCAGGAACTAAACCTACCTCTTTCACGTCCATACGGTAGATCAATTTACCGTCTTTTGCATTTACCTCTTTACGGCATCTTACCTTCTGAGGAATATCTAATACCGGTTGGAAACGAGCGTCTTTTGTCAAACGTTGCATACCCATGTACAACATTAAGAAACGCAATAACTGTCCACCACCTTCTGCTTGTAATGAACCGGCTAATACTTCGTCATCTCTAAAGTGACAAGGGAAGTACCAATCGTCCGCTTTCAAGTCTTTCTCAGCTTCAATCCATCCTAGACCAGCGTGACCACCTTTGATGTCCAACTTCGTGATACGGTCTAACATTAAAATGTCTTTTGGAGGAAGACGTAATGATTTGTTTCTACCTAAAGTATTGTAATCAGAACCAAATACACCTGCCAAATCACCTTGAGTCAATGCTAAAAGCTCCTCTTGGTTGAATGTAGTTTTCTCACAGTGTAAAAGTGGCTCGAAGAATTGCTTCTTACGGTTGTTTCTTTCCTCTAATTCCTCTGGCTTGTATACTACACCTTGACCTTCAGCCAAGTCTGCTTCGTTGAAGAAACCAGCACAACCGCCACGCATCTTCAATACCATTCTGTCCTCTACGTAGCAATCGTAACGGAAGAAGAATAAAAGGTTGTTACCATTACGTACATAGCTATCGATGCTGATATCATAACGTAACGTTTGTCCTTCGAAAGGAAGATCATCCAAGAAAGTCAACGTACAGTCTAATAGACGGTATTTGTACTCTCCTTTGTTTTGGAAGTCAATCCCCAAATATGAAATCAATAATAAGTCACACTGACCTGATTCTACGGCTACAGCCCAAGGAATTTGTCCGTCAGTAGCGAACCATGAGTTGTAAGGAATGTCGTACTCAGTCGTCAAGCTCGATGGCTTGTACTCATTCGTTTTCGCATTCAATTTTGTTACACGGCTCACCAATAAGTAGGGAGGCATTGGCAACATTACACGACAAGGGTAAGTGTCGATAATTGAGTACTCAGGTCCGAATACGTCAGCAATTTTACCTGTAGCGAAAGTCAATAGATCTTGTTCATTCCAGATCGCATCTTTCTTGCTCGCTTTGTAATCAGGTGCGTCGAAATCATAAAGCGCCAAGCCATTCTCAGCAATCTTTTGTTTCACCTTATTTTCAATCACATCTAAGGTTGAATTCTTATCCATATCTTTGGTGGTTGTTTGTTCTTCTTTTTCTTCTGATAAAGCAAACATGTCAAATTCCTCTCCTGCTAGCACAGGCTCCGCTGTATTGACTCTGTTTGTTGAATTGATGAAGGCTGCTTTGTTTTCCGCAGTTAATGCGAACTCTTCAAAACGGTTGCCTCCTGTATGTAAAGTCTTATAGATTTTCTTTCTTTGAATGCCCTTCGCTGAAGTCTTCGCAATGATGGCTTGAAGATCAAGTTCTACGCCCTGACCTAGCAATTGTGCTACCATTCCCATAAAGCTCTTCAATGAATCCGAACCCTTACGGTCCGTTGCAATCGTAGCATGTTCTTTGTCTTTCAAGATCTCACCGATCCATCTCGAAAGTGTAGCATTTGCTCCCACTTCAATAAACAATTCATGTCCATCTGCATGCATGCTTCTGATCAACTTCGGAAGGTTCACTTCTTGACAGCAAACTTCTTTGGCATTGTTCGCAATCACCTCTTCACTGATTGCTAATGGCTGATGTGTGACACCCGAATACACTGTTTGCGTTACTTCCTTCTGTAATGGAAGATTGTGCATTGCAATGAATTCTTCCGTTACTCTACGGATAAATGGATGATGTACACAGTTGTTGATGGTCAATGTCACCGATGAAAGAGCATGCTTCTTCATGATCTCCTCTAAGATTTCATTGTCACCCGAAAGGATGATTTCAGAGTCAGTATTGATGAAGGTCAAGTACACTCTTTCGTACTTTCCTTCCACTTCACCTCTGAACCAATCTTCCAAAGTAGTATACCCTAACGTTTTTGCATTTAAGGTGATCAAACGGCTTCTCCATTTTTCTTTCGCTGTTGCTGCATCCATGCCCCATTCTTCACCAAGAATAGTCATTGCACCGCCAACAATTTCAGAGAATACGTTTGTTTCCAAGAATTTCTCATCCACTTGATGACCATCCCAAAGCCCTTGACCGTACCATAAGCTTGAAGTTTCCCCCATGCTGTAGCCTGCCAACGAATCCGATTTTACTTTTAAAATATCTTGTAAGAGCACTGTATACGCTGTCGCAAAGGCAACACCAATCGCCATTACAGGAAGAGCATTTGTACCCAAACTTTCCTCTTGCAATTTGATTTCCTCTGCTGTTGGCTTTTTCAGTGTTCTAGGATATAAATATTCTGTAAAGAACGCTCTGTTCGGGTAGTTCACAGAATCTTTAATATGATCATACAAGCTTGGGAACATCTGTAATAATGAAGCTCCAAAACCTTGGTAAGCCGCACCAGAACCAGGGTAAACCATTGCTACTTTTGCATCCTTACTGATAGGGTTAGGATTGTAGTAGCTACCCGTTGGCATTTGCAATGCTTTCTTTCCTTTGTAAGCATCCTTCATGTGGGCTTGGAAAAACGCCACATCACGCATTAATTCTTTCTCGCTTTTTGCAACGAAAATAGGCTTAATAGGTGCATTAGGATTAAATGCTTCGCAAAGTTTGTCTGATGTTTCATTGAAACCTAACGTTTCTACATCTGTTAGAATACCCAACAATTGCTCGTTAATTCCCGCCGGTCTTTCAATGGATAGAGGGAATAGACGTTCTCCTCCTTTGGCTAAATAAGGACTGCGTTCGTCTAACTGCGGATGCGTACCTTCAGACATTAAAACATGTGCTGAAGAACCATCAGTGGCTAAACCTGAAATCGCCGCTCTTAATGTATCTTTTCCTTCTTCCACAACCCAAGGTGATGAAACCTGAGGAACGTAGAAAGGTGTGTTTTTAAATTTCTCTTCGAATTTAGGACCTGACCACTGAGGGGATGCAGGAATAAATCGATGGTATAAAGCTAATGCTGAACGGATGATAGAAGCGATACCCGAAGCTGAGAACGTATGACCTACGGTTGCTTTTGCCGAACCTAAGGCACATGTAAGTTTCTCCTCTTTTGATTGGTAAACTGAAGTCAAACCTTCAATTTCCGCTTTATCTTCTGAAGCAATACCTGATGCTGAAACTTCTAATAATCCGATATCAGAAGCATCCAAACCATTACTTTGTAATAATTCTTCCGCACCTTTAGCTACGGCTTGAGCGTTGATTTCTCCATTCAATGAAGACAGATCTGACTGCACAATTGCCACATCATCAATCTGAGCATACACACGATCATTTTTCGCATCTTCCGCTCTCTTGATTACAATAGCACCTGCACCTTCACCGATATTCCATCCGTTCGTTTCTGTATTCCAACCAAATGAAATATCACCTGTATTGACTGGGTTCAAGACATGACGGCTTAATACCCCTTCCATACTTCCAGATAAATCAATCGCACCAACTACAACTGCATCCACTTCACCTAAAGCCAACATATTTCTCGCTACGTCCAATGCTTTATATACTGCATTTTCGTTCGATGAAATCGTGAATGAAGGTCCCGTGAAATCCCAAAGAGCTGAAACTCTACTGGAGATGATGTTACCGATAAAACCAGTGTGTTCTGATGGAGAGTGGTCTTCAAACGCTTGGAATACTGAGTTTTTCAAGACATCAGAAAGAGAATCCTTTTTCTTCACGTCCATATCCAAACCAGCCATTTCCAAGGCTTTTTCTACCTGCCAAATCAGATCCCAACGTCCCATACGATGATGGATCTCCAATTCAGATTCCATTGCTGTCAATACCGCAATGTTCGCTCCTTTGCCTTCCAGTTCTTTTAAACCTGCATCATGCAATGCACGGTCTGCCACTGTCAGCATTAAAGTCTGCTGTAACGTTAAACGTTCCGCTTCTTTCGGTTGGATTTTGAAACGAAGAATATCCAAATCAAATTCTTCCAACCACGCTCCTTTCAAGCGTTTAATATCTTCAAGCCCAAGACCTTTTTTCAATGTCTCCAACTCTTCCATTCCTTTCCAACGGTTAGCAGGAAGGTCTTTGAAGAATTGCTGTCCTTGATAAAGGGATAAGTAAAAGTCTTCCAAGCTGGCACATCCACCGAAGTGAAGATCCATACCCACAATTGAAAGCGGTTGCTTAGGCGATGTAATTTGTTCTTTTTCTACCTCCACTTTCTCATCGTAAGCCGATAAGATCATGTGGGCGTTGGTACCACCAAAACCGAAAGCGTTGATACCTGCATGAGGTTGCTCTCCTTTTAATGGCCACTCTTTATTTTCCAACATCATTTGGTCTCTGCCGACTTTCTGATCGTTGGAATGTACAGCACCGTCAATTTTGATCGTTGCTGGGATAAATTTCTTTTGCATCGCAAGGATCACTTTCAGCATACCCGTCATACCGGCCGCTGTAAGCAAGTGTCCCATATTCGATTTTACAGACCCCAAGAATGGAGGTCTTACTTCTCCTTGTGCAAAGAAATCGCTGATTGAATTAATCTCAGTGGTATCACCTAGAGGCGTACCCGTAGCGTGACATTCCAAGTAATCAATTTCAGCAGGTGTCAAGTTTGTTCCTTTATAGGCTCTCTCGAAAGAAAGCTTTTGTCCTTTAGGGTTTGGACTTAAAAGGAATTTACCTTTTCCATCATTCGATAAACCAACACCATCAATAACGGCTAAGATCTTGTCACCATCTTTCTGCGCATCGCTTAATCGTTTTAAAACGACCATACCGGCACCTTCTGATGAAGTCAATCCACCTGAAGTATTATCCAAAGGTGCTGACTTTTCATTCATACGTGCATACGCATGGAAGTAAGAGAAGCCCATGTGAATAAACAATGGATCGGCACCGCTTACGGCACCTGCCAACATCATGTCAGCTTTACCCAATTGTAATTCATCAATGGCTAATTTGATGGCATATAAACTAGAGGCACAAGCAGCGTCTAATGAATAGTTGGTCGAAGTCAAACCTACGGCTTGAGCGATCAAGGCAGAAGGTGAATTCGTCAATAATGTTTCGTGAATGTTTGCGTCGTAGTTTGTATTCGCGAAAGGAACTTTTACTTCCTCTCCTGTTAACTCAGTGAATACTTTCCCTGCCATATCTGCATAGATAGGTGAGAATATTTGACGTGATCGACGGGTTGGGAAAGACAAGTTACCCACAATAACACCGCAGTTTTTGTCCTGCGTGTTTTGCCAGTAACCACTATCTTTTAAGGCTTGTTGAGCTACATATAACGACCACTTGAACTGATCGTCTTGTTTTGCTAGTAAGTTTTTCTGGATTTTATAGTCCGATGGATCAAAGTCGAAGTCACGAACATAACCACCACGAATCGCATAACATTTATCCAGTTTTCCTTTTTCTGTATGATAAAGTCGTAAGGGATCTTGTCCAAACGTCTTTTCATCAGATAAAGTCACGAGGTCTTTGTTTTCTAGAAGGTTGTTCCAGAATGTATCGAGAGTGGCTGACCCTGGAAAGAGTCCTCCCATACCAATGACCGCAATTTTGTCTTTTTTACTCATTCTATATCTTATTTTATCTCCTTTTTATCAGAGATGTAAAATTGAAATGTCTACTTCTTTTCGGGCAAACACCTAGGTCTGCTTTATATCGGGTAGACACGTAGGTCTACCCCTACATTCAATTTTGGCGTCTAAGATTTTCACCTAGACAAATGATTCAGCTTTTCAACTTTATCACTTAGATGACTCAGGTCTAACGAAAGACCTGAATCATTATAATTACTGGCCCAAGCGTCGAAACTTGAACCAGATTTTGATTGTGTGTGTGGGCCTTACGACCAAGTTAATTCACGGCTGATAGTCATTGCCGCTCCGTAACTTTTCATATAAACTTTTCCAGTTTCAGCATCGTATGCTGTAATGTCTGAAACCATTGAGAAGTCATCTGCTTTTTTCACCTCGATCTTCACATAGAATGGCTTACCGAATGGCAAGGCATCGAAGATCTCAACGTAATCAGTACTTAATGGTAAACTTGCTGCTCCGTGGAAGCGACGTACCCAAACGACTGCTCCTTGGTACATGATATCCATTAGGTAAGGATTCACTTTTTTCACTGGCACTTGACCTTGACGTTCTTCGGTCACACCTTCGTGCTCACATAAGAAAATCATGTTTTTCTCGTCCATTTCAAGGATCGTTTTGATTCCGTTGAAATCAGCACCATGAAAAAGCGTTCCGTCTGTATATACTGAAGAAGCATCGGCAACCGCTGGTGTATTTGCACTGTTTGGCAATGCTAATACGGGTGCTTCAACTGGTTCAGAAGTTAAAGTGATTTGCGTTTGGTAATGGTTCAGCGGAAGTTTACCTCCATTATCGCTAGAAACGTTTACTGTCAACGTTACAGTCTTTTCTGATTTTGACGTTTCTGTAACCTTAATTGTGTAGTCTTCCGCCTGAGTACCATCAAATACGATTCCTTTGAAAAGCTTTGCGTTGTCTACTCTTTGGATGTTGAAGCCAGGATATAAATCCGTCGCTGTTTGAACCATCCAAGTAGAAGCGTTTACGATTGGCAATACTGCATTACCTTGGATCATATGATGTTGAAGGAAAGGATTTTTCTCTTCCGTCATATTTCTCTTGATCGTATAGCTTTTCAAATCACCTGTAATATCTGCTTTCGCAAGTGGTAAAGTACCACCTAAAATCACTTGAGGTTGTGCTTTAAAAGCGTCACTTAATTGATCCACCATTGCTACAGGACCTTCATCAGAAGGTACTAGAGAAACACCGTGCGCTTCGAATAATTTCTTTAATTCTCCGCTTACCATACCTGCATCCCATGCACCCCAGTTGATGGAAGCAACATGTACGTCTGGATGGTTTTTCTTGAATAAGTGTGCTACTCTGTTCAATACCTCGTTAGCAATTGCATAGTCTGTTTGACCAACGTTACCGTAGAATCCGGCTACAGAAGAGAACAATACAACGTGTTGGATATCGTGGATACTACCAGCGGCTACGGCTGCTAATAAACCAGAGATCTTCACATCATAAACGTTATCGAAGTCTGTTGCTGTTTTGTTTTCTATCAGTTTGTCTGCTAAACGACCTGCACCGTGGATGATTCCTGTAATTGCTCCTGTTTTCGCAACGATTGGCGCTACAGCTGCTTTTAATTTTTCAGCATCTGTAACATCTGCCGCAGTGTAATGTGCTTCTGCTCCAACACTTTGAATGTACGCTAAGTTCTCTTGGATTTCTCTTTGAGAAAGTACCGCACCTACCATTCTATTCACTGTCTTAGGAAGTGGTTTCTCACCGCTTTCCTTCAAGAACATCATGGCATTTCTTTTCAAGATTGGCTCTTCTGCTACACCTTGTGCCCATGTTGGCTCTTCTGTTGTCAATGCCGAACGACCTACTAAGATAAACTTAGACTTGTACGTTTTCGCCATTGCTCTAACACAATCTGCCGTTACACCTTTGGCACCACCTGTTACTAAGAATACGTTTTGAGAAGTGATACCTGAAGTACGCATTGTACCTGCTGTATGTGCTTGCTCAACTGCTGCTAGAGTGAAACGTTTTCCTTCATCGTTGTAAGAAGTTTCAGTTGTAGAAACGTCAGCGTCATTTAATTCCGCTACGATTTTCTTCGCTGCTACTTCCGCCTTCAATTGAGAAGAAAGGTCTACACCTCTACAGAATACGTTTGTCCATTCTAAGTTTAATGATTTCGTTAATCCGAAGTATCCACCTCCGATTACTGAAACATTACCAGGGTTCTTCGTTCCGAAAGCACCTTCTAAACGTGTTACCGTCATGAATGAAGCTCTAGTTGACTTAGAAGCATATTCATTTAAAGTAGGTTTTAAGTGCTTCGCCAATAAGTAAGCTGCTTTCAACAATTCTTTTTCTTTGTCGAAGTGCATACCCCATTGACCTAACGGGAATCTAAAGTGAGGATGTACATTAATAAATTGATCAACTCCACCGATTTGCGCTAATGCTGCTTTGATCGCATCATCAGAAATTTCAGCTAGAGCAATCTCCTTTACCTCGTTTGGTAAAGTCACTGCCGATTGACGAACCAATGAAGCTGGCATTGTCAATACAGCTACTTTTCTTCCCTCAGCCAATAATTCTTGTGCTAAAGAAACTGTTAATCCCGAGCCATCATTTGTAATGACTGTCCATGCGTCTGCATTTTTCTCGATCACCAATTGATCTGGCTCGGGAATATATTTCAACTGTACATCGTAGCGTGCTACGCGATCATAGTTTCCTGAAAGGAATGAAGTATGATCTTCTGCAACTGTTGTTTCTTCTACTTCGTTAGTAGACTTTTTTTTTTCCGCGATTGACGAATTAGTATTCGCCTCTACACTGGGGGTGGACGCTCCTGCCTTTGATGAGATGTACTCAGCAATCTGAGCTAACGTTCTCAATTCGGCTAATTCTTGTGGATCTACTCCTTGAACTGATGGATTCGCTTCTGTCATCGCACCGAAGATCTCTACACGTTTGATAGAGTCGATACCTAAGTCAGCTTCCATGTCCATTCCCATTTCTAACATCTCTGCTGGGTAACCTGTTTTCTCAGCGATTACTTCTAAAAGTGATGTTTCGATTTCTGCGTTGGTTACGCCACCTTGTGCTGGTGCTGCTGCAACTGGGGCCGCTGCTGGTGCAGGAGCTGTCGCTGGAGCTGAAGTTGCACCTGCTTTTCCTGAAATGTATTCAGCGATTTGAGCTAATGTTCTTAACTCCGCTAATTCTTGTGGATCTACTCCTTGAACTGATGGATTCGCTTCTGTCATCGCACCGAAGATTTCAACACGCTTGATAGAGTCAATTCCTAAATCAGCTTCCATGTCCATACCCATTTCTAACATCTCTGCTGGGTAACCTGTCTTCTCAGCGATTACTTCTAAAAGTGATGCTTCGATTTCTGCATTAGTTACGCCACCTTGTGCTGCTGGAACTGGTGTTTCTACTACTGGCGCTGCTGCTACTGGAGCCGCCGCTGGTGCAGGAGCTGCTGCCGGTGCTGATGTTGCACCTGCTTTTCCTGAAATGTATTCAGCGATTTGAGCTAATGTTCTTAACTCTGCTAATTCTTGTGGATCTACTCCTTGAACTGATGGATTAGCCTCTGTCATCGCACCGAAGATCTCAACACGCTTGATAGAGTCAATTCCTAAGTCAGCTTCCATATCCATACCCATTTCTAACATCTCTGCTGGGTAACCTGTTTTCTCTGCAATTACTTCTAAAAGTGATGCCTCGATTTCTGCGTTGGTTACGCCACCTTGTGCTGCTGGAGCTGCTGCTACTGGAGCTGCCGCTGGTGCAGGAGCTGCTGCCGGTGCTGAAGTGGCACCTGCTTTTCCTGAAATGTATTCAGCAATTTGAGCTAATGTTCTTAACTCTGCTAATTCTTGTGGATCTACTCCTTGAACTGATGGATTAGCCTCTGTCATCGCACCGAAGATCTCAACACGCTTGATAGAGTCAATTCCTAAATCAGCTTCCATATCCATACCCATTTCTAACATCTCAGAAGGGTAACCAGTTTTCTCAGCGATTACTGCTAATAAAGATGCTTCGATTTCTGCATTTGATACACCTCCTTGAGCAGACGTTGCAGGCAACGTATCTACTGCAGGTGCAGGAGTTTCAGCAACTGGGGCTGGAGTTGGCACTTCAGCTGGAGCTTGTAACTGCTGAGGAGCAGGAGCTGCATTTGAAGCTAATTGGTTATTTGTTTGCATATTGAACAACGACGACAACATTTGTTCGATGCGTGTTTGTTGCTCAGTTAGACGCTGGATATCTGCTTGGATTTGATCCAATACTGCCTTCTCTGCCATGGAAGCTGAATTTTGTTTCTGACGAATTTTTTCTTCAATAATTTGAGACATGTCTGTTGTCTCAGCAATCACCGTTTCGATTTCTTCTACTAACGGTGCTTTTTGCGAAAGCACTTTTCCTCCCTTCGCTAATGTGTCTTGGTATCTCTTCTTGAAACCGTCTGTCAAATAGTTTGTACCAGAAATCTGTACATTCATTTTCGACTTCGCACCACCTGCTTGAACTGGTCTTGCGTACGGATCAAAGTTTTGGATTTGGATACCCATTACAGCTAATTGGATAGCTGCTTCTCTCAACTGAACGTCTGAGTTTTTCTTAGGATTAGGGTTCAATGCAATCACTTGGTGATCTTGACCTGCTAAGATTTCAGAAGTTAAGTTGGATAGAATATTTTTCGGTCCAAATTCAACGAACACTCTTGCACCTTCTTGGTACATTTTCTCGATTTGCTCTTTGAATTTAACTGGACTTAAAATGTGTCTCTTTAAAGTTTCTTTGATGAACTGAGGTTGTGCCGGGTAAGCAGTACCTAATGTGTTCGAATACAATTTACCTTGAGGGGCAGCAATGTTTGTATTGTCTAATACTGCTGCGAAAGGTTTAGAAGCATGACCAACATAAGGTGTATGGAATGCGGCAGAAACTGGTAGGATAGTCGCTAATAAGCCTCCTGCTTTTAATTCCGTTTTAAGCGCCTCCAATTCATTCTTCGCACCACCTAAGATCGTTTGCGTACCTGAGTTGATGTTGGCTACCTGTACATTTTGGTATTTACCGATGTAAGGTTGAACCGCTACAACATCTGCCTTAACAGCCATCATAGTACCTGCATCTACACCTGCTTGTGCTGACATTGCTTGTCCTCTTTCTTTCGAAAGTTTGATGAACGTTGCTAAGTCAATTGCACCTGAAGCATATAAAGCTGAAAGCTCACCATAAGAGTGACCTGCAAAGTAACTTGCTTTGAAGCCTGCGTTTTGTAAAATGTGATACATACTTACCGATAATGCACCAATTGCTGGCTGAGCATTTTCAGTTTGCGTAAGTACCGCTTGTTGTTGTTTACGCTCCTCATCACTGAATACAGGAATCGGATATACAGTCTCAGTTAAAGGTTTTTTGTTGCTTGCTTCAAATTCACCGTTCACTTTCGCGAATACTTCACGAACTTGAGGGAATGACCAAGCGATTTCGTTACCCATGTTTGTGTATTGAGAACCTTGTCCTGCGAATAAAGCAGCAACATTGTCCTTACCGTTATAAGCGGCACTTCTATACCAAACATTTAAGATTGGGTTTTTCCACTCTGTTGCGTTTGCATCTTTCGATAATGCGGCAACAAAAGCTTGAAGTTTTTTCGTAGCCTCCTCGATTGATGAAGCAACGAAACCAACTCTTGGTTGATTTACAGGAACGTTTTCTGCGAATGCTGTAGCGGATACTTCTTTGTAGTATGCTTTTGCATCTGCACCTGATAAACCGTCAATATGTTTTTGAGCCAACGCCACTAGCGCAGATGATGATACTTCAGAAAGCAACCATTGTCTGTGGATATTGTGAACTCTATTTTTCTCGATTGATTGTCCTTTGTACTCCTCCATAGAGAAGTGAAGGTTGACACCACCAAAACCGAAAGCTGATACACCTGCTCTCAATGGAGTTTGAGCATCCTTTTGGAACCAAGGTCTAGTCTCAGAGTTGATATAGAATGCCTTCTTCTCAATCTCTAATTTCGGGTTCGGCTTTGTGATATTGATTGTACCTGGAAGGATTTTGTGATGCAAGGCTAAAGCTGCTTTAATCATACCCGCCGCACCTGCTGCTGCTTTTGTATGACCAATTTGAGACTTTACAGAACCTAATGCAATGTGATTTGTTTTCACACCATCGTCACCGAATACCATACCCATTGATACACCTTCTGATGCATCACCTGCGTTAGTACCTGTACCGTGTGCTTCAATCAAACCAACTGTTGATGGATCATAACCTGCTTCCTCGTATGCTCTTCTCATCGCTAAAGCTTGACCTGAAGGACGAGGTGCATAAACTGATTTATAACGACCATCTGAAGAACCACCAATACCGTTTACTACAGCATAGATTTTATCTCCATCACGCTCAGCATCTTCTAAACGCTTCATGACCATCATACCAACACCTTCACCGATCAACATACCGTCACCATCTTGGTCAAATGGACGGATGCTACCGTTACGAGAGAATGCAGGAGTTTTTGAGAATGACATGTACATGAATGGTGAGTTGTCTGTATCTACACCACCTGTAATCATCATATCTGCTCTTTTTTCTACCAATTCAGCAACAGCCATTTTGATAGCTGACAATGAAGCCGCACAAGCTGCATCCACTACTGAGTTGATACCACCAAAGTCAAAACGGTTAGCGATACGACCAGAAATTACGTTACCCAATAAACCTGGGAATGAGTTTTCTGTCCAAGGCACAAACGCTGCTTTCATCTTCTCGATTGCCACTGCGATTTGCTCTTCCGGCATTCCCATTGACTCTAATGCTCTTCTCCAAACTGGATACTGTAAACGAGCTGTCAAAGGAATGATTAGCTTTTGACCGCCGCCAACGCCAAGAATAACACCTGTTCTTTCTCTTAATTCTGCTTTTAACGCATCTGAACCTGGAGCATATCCTGAATCGATCAATGCATCTTTTGCTACTGCAAGACCCAATAGCTGTGAAGCATCAGTTACTTCTAAGATATTTGGTGGTAAACCAAACTCCATTGGGTTGAAATCGATTTTTGGAACGAAGCCACCTACTTTACAGTAAGTCTTGTCTTCTGCTAATGGATTAGGGTCATAGTAATCATCAATTTTCCAGCGGTCGTCAGGAACTTCCTTGATACAATCCACACCTTGGATGATATTTTCCCAGTACTTCTCTAGGTTCTCAGAGTCTGCGAATACAGAGGCCATACCAACAATGGCAATCGGCGTCTCTTTAAGCAGTTGGTTTGTGTCTGTCATATCTTTTATTCTTGAAATAGTACAATTACCACACAGTACTATCTTAGTTTAATTCTTTGTTCACCTAAAAAATGAATCTGTTACTTGAATGATGAAAGTTTGTCCAAGCTCGCTTTTGCTCATTTTTCAGCCCGTATAACAATTCAGATCCCGAAATTGTGACAACTTTTCTAAAAAAAATAAACATTTGATTTTATTAAATAATGACTACCTATTCATTCATCTATCAAAAAAGTACAAAACAACAAACTCAAACACAGCATTACAGAAGTGACTATTCATTCATAGCAAAAATTTAGTTTATTTATATAAGTCTAAAAAAATGTTATTTTTTATTACACCTTTATTTTTGAGTGTTTTTAGAGGGATAAACAGATAATTATACAAGGGTATAAAGTCATTTCCAATACCAATTTTATCAAAAATGCCACACACATAATCTGCTTTAAAATAATTCTTATAACATTACTCAAACTTCATTTCTTTATTTATTTCTATCTCAAAAAGAAGCAAAAAAAAGAGGCTTATTTTAAACAGCCTCTATTCAATTAATTTCTTACAAAAAAATAATTCACTAATCATCATTATAGCTGAATTAGCACTCTAAATTTGACAAATCAGCATATTATTTCTCCCTTTTTACACTCCTTTATAAGATCTTTTGGAGAGATTTCTATTCCATTTTAAACAAAAAAAAGAGACCCACATCTGTAAGTCTCTTCCTAAAAAATGATATTATTTTTTATACATATTGATCTACATAACCTTGTAAACCAATTCTAGTTCCGTCGCCAGTTGCTTTAAAAGTCCAGTCTCTACCTGACTTAATCAACCTTCCAAACTCCATATCTGTAGAGTTACCAAACGTTGATCTATTAAGGTTAAACCTTAGGATCTCTTTTTTCTTGTCGACATCCACAATCCTAATATAAGCATTGTCCAACATTCCAAAATGATGATTCAACACTTCTGCATTGTGAATAGATGCAATAAAAATTAGTTCCTTAATTGAGGGATTGATTTGTGATAAATAAGCTAAGATCATTTCGTCGTCACCATCTCCTTCTCCATCTCTATTATCACCAGTATGCTCAACACTGTTGTCAGGTGACCTTAAGTTATTGTAAAAAATGAAGTATTCATCTGCAGGTAATTTTCCATTTTCACCAACCATGAAAACAGAAATATCAAGATCAAGTGAGTTTCCAGGAATGATGTCCCATCCAATTCCCAACATTACTTTGTCCAACCTAACGTTGTCCTTCATCAGGTTGACTTTGCTTCCTTTTTTTAAGTCTATACCCATAACATTTCTACTCTAGTAATTTTCTTTTATATATGAAATTGTTTCCGAAATATCCTTTGCAGCAATCGGCGTTCCAATTACTTCAAACTCCCAACAGCCATTTTTCAGTACCAGACGCCCCATAAGCATAGATACATAATCAGCGTATTCTTCAGAAGCGGATAAATTAAAATTGGCAAGGCATTCATTCTGAGAATAAATATTGACCTCTGAAAAAGGAATTTGTGAGAAATTCTGTTGAGAATAGGAATTGAGATACAAGTAAATTTGTTTTACTTTTTTGTCGATATTTTTGAGATCAACCCAAATAATTTCATTGTCCAGACCGTCATTTCCATTAAGGTCTCCCTCCAGATCATCACCATAATGTTTGATGGCACTATCAGGAGAAGTTAGCTTATTGTAAAAAACAGTGTATACATGTTCCATATTATTATCAAAGGCAGAAAGACTTGCATCTAAATCAACATTTGATGTTACAGGAATCATATTAAAAAAAACTTTCTTTTGGATGGCGCCCCAATTGACACCTACACGTACAAAATCCAGGGAATTACCATTATCCTTGGTTAAAGAGATAGTACTGCCTTTTGTAAGAGTGATTTTTGATTTTTTTTGGAGTTCGATATTACTCATATTTATTAATAGTCGTTGTAAAGTATACTATGATGTTGTCGTTTATTTAAAAAGTAGTTATAAATATTGTTTAACGAATATACTTATCATAGGTTGTCTAAATCGCCTCGCTAATTATCTTTTTTCAAACAATTTCGATGCTCATCTATTTACTATAAACATTAGAATTAGATCAAAAATGTCACAATTTATCTTCTCTTCTGATGTTTGAAGTCACCTTAACCGATTTTAAATAGAATATGTTAACCACTTTTGAATTCCCAACCACTTACCAAGAAATCAAAGAAATTGTAAGGCAGTACTCACCGGAAAACTATGCTCGATCGAGAAATTACATTGATGGTGAAGTTTCTTACTTGTCTCCTTATATTTCTAGAGGCGTCATTTCTACAAAATATGTTGTTTCACAACTTGTCAAAAATGGTCATAGTTTAAGGAAAAATGAGAAGTTCATTCAAGAGTTAGCTTGGAGGGATTATTGGCAGCAAATATGGATTGAAAAAGATATTGATCAAGATTTAAAGCATGAACAGCCAAAAGTTGAACATCGTGGTATCCCTTCCTCAATTTATAATGAAAACACTGGAATTAACATTCTCAATGATCATCTTATTGAACTAAGAAAGCAAGGTTACCTCCATAATCATATGAGAATGTACATTGCCATGCTAACTTGTAATGTCGGTAAATCACATTGGAAACTCCCTGCCCAATGGATGTATTACCACTTACTTGACCATGACTGGGCTAGTAACGCATTAAGCTGGCAGTGGGTGGCAGGTGCAAACAGTAATAAAAAGTATTTTGCGAATCAAACCAATATCAATAAATACACCCACACTTTTCAGAAAGGTACTTATTTAGATAAGTCGTATGAAGAATTGGAACAAATGGAAAGACCCACAGTTCTGCAAGATGTCATTGAACCAGACTTCAAAACGAATCTTCCTGAAAGTTCAACAGTTGCTATTGATCCAAGCCTTCCGACATTCATTTATAATTCTTATAACCTTGACCCTCTTTGGAACAAGGAAATAGAAGGCAATAGAATACTACTACTAGAACCTTCACATTTTGATCAATACCCCATCAGTGACCCCGTTCTTGAATTTATCATAGAGTTATCAAAAAATATAGATGGAATTCAGATTTTTTCAGGCGAGTTTCATGAATTAAAAAAACAATTAAACGGTTCAAGTACTTATTATAAGGAACACCCCACAGTTAGACATTATAAGGGAATTGAAGAGGAAAGGGATTGGATCTCTAATGTGAAAGGGTATTACCCTTCTTTCTTTAAATTCTGGAAATATGTGAAAAAGGAAATTTTTAATAACCCTAACGATGAAGCTTAATAAAAAAGAAATTGACACACTCGAATTTAAATTCAAGATCAATCTTATCAACTCCATTACCGGCATCAAACCTGCCAACTTAATTGGTTCTGTTGATACAAATGGTCATGAAAACTTAGCTATTTTCAGTTCTGTATTCCACCTTGGCAGCAATCCTCCATTGGTTGCATTTGTGACAAGGCCATCGCAAGATGTGCCCCGACATACGTTGCAGAATATTCTGGAAACAGGTTCCTACACCATCAATCATGTGGTTAGTGATAAAATAGTAAATGCTCATCTCACCTCTGCAAAATTCGATAAAGAAGTTTCTGAATTTGAAACCTGCAACCTTACACCAGAATATCATACTGACATAATAGTTCCTTTTGTAAAAGAAAGTAAGATTCAGTTTGGAATGACTTTAGAAGATATTATGGATGTGAAGGCGAATAAAACTAAGATTGTCATAGGAAGGGTAAATTTCATTAATATTAAAGATGACAGTATTTTTGATGAGCAAGGAAATATTAACCTCGCACAAGCACAAAGTGCAGGTATTTCGGGGCTTCACTCTTACTATGCTTTCCAGAATCTGGCCACTCTGCCTATTGCACAAGCGGATAACATTGTAATACATCAAAAATAATGAGAAAGAAAAGCGATTTGCCCACTAAAGTTTGTGTGGTATGTGAAAGGCCTTTTACTTGGAGAAAGAAATGGGAAAAAGTTTGGGAGGAAGTAAAATACTGCAGTGAGAAATGTAGGAAAAATAAACAATCTAAAAAATAAGATATTGATAATAAAAGATTCATTTGCGTAATAATTATCAATTTCTTGAATGTTTCTAAAAACTCAATTTTCAACGAACCAATTCGAATATTTTTACATTATATTTGCAGACACTCATTTAATCATAATTATTATATATGGCCTCAACAAGAACTTGTCCAAGATGTAAAGCTAGAATTCCTGATGCAGAATTTGCTAGTCACTTAGTTAGATGTAAAGGTAGAACTGTTAGTGGTAGTGGATCTGTTGTTACGAACGAAGTGGTAGAGTCAGTAGCTAGGGAGAAGAAAAATAAAGAGATCAAGAAGAAAGCGACAGCAGCTAGAAAAAAAGCGGCTCCTAAGAAGGTAATTGGACCAGAATTACAGATGCTAATGAATAAGTTCAAGATGACTGCTGAAGATGCAGAGCTTTTCTTACAACAAAACCCGAATTACTTTAATAAGGGAGAATAAGTAACCAAACATAAATAATTTGAGTAGTATTATTACAGTCTGATTACTAAGAGAAGATCTTAACAACATCTTTTGAAAAGAAATTCAAAAAAGAGGTTTCAAACAACCGCTACGAAGTTGACCCGATAGATTTTATATTTGTCGGGTTATTTTTTTCCCAGACCTTTCAAAGGAACATTCATAGACTCTTTGATTTTTCCCATTACAAATGTGCTGTGTGCACTGCCTATGTTGGCTATTTCACCTAGTTTATTCAAAAAAAATCCTGATACGCTTTCATGTCCTTGACCATTACTTTTAAAAAAGAAAGTCATAATCACCTGAAATATTGTAACACTCCGTGATCTCATCTAATGCCAAGATATCATGCACAAACTGATGACCAATTACTTTAGAATGTTCTTTTAATGTCACATTAATGACATCATCAAAAACATTGCAGCTATGGATGCAGATGTCATCACTATTGAATGTTCAAGTTCTCAGATGAAACTGCTTGATGCCTTTTCTACTTTCAAATATCCCAATGAGATTGGGCCAAGCGTTTATGATATCCATTCACCCAATGTCCCTACAAAATACGAAATCATTGATTTCATCAATAAAGCAAAATTGCAAATTCCTGTTGAACAACTCTGGATCAATCCGGATTGTGGCCTAAAAACCAGAAACGGAAAAGAAGTTAAACCTTCACTTTCAAACATGGTCTTAGCCACTAAAAAAGCAAGAGAATTGTTTGGAGAAGCAGTCGTATAACTTTACAATAGCACAAGTCTTTTTTGAGAGGTTTGTGCTTTTTTATTTCCTCCTTTCTACAATTATTCCTGCTCAAAACTGACCTTTATGTATCAAATGTCTTATTAATTCAAAAAATAGCTCCCAAAAGGAAATATAGTACACAAATCTGATAATAAAGCATTTATTCTTCCCTACCCGCTCTCCCTAAATTTGTAAAAAGATCGATATGCAATCTTTTAGTAAATGAATTATTACATTAACCACATAACCTATGAACCAATTAACAGATAAAGTAAAAGCTTTCTTAGCTCAAGATCCAATACCTGCTTTTGTTAACGGGACTTGGAAAAAAGGAGAATTTGAAGATTGTTCTGAAATAGAAAACCCTGCCAACAAAGAAGTATTGACCAAAGTGAGTCAATCTTCAAAAAATGATGTGGAAGATGCCATTGAAGCGGCAGATAAAGCATTTCCTCAATGGAAATCAATCTCACCACAACAAAGAGCAGAGGTATTGAAACGCTTTGCTGATCTATGTGAGAGAGACAGTGAAGAATTAGCTCAACTTGAAGCACTAGACGTAGGGAAAGCCATCAACAACGCAAGAGGTTTTGATGTTCCTTTTGGCATTGAATGTATACGCTATTTCAGTGATCTTATTCTTGAAAAAGATTTTGAGCAGAAACTTGAACTAGAGGGCATCAACGGAAAACAAGTTAGAATACCTTTTGGTGTAGTCGGATTTATTTTCCCTTGGAATTTCCCTCTAACACTTTGTATGTGGGGAATTGGCCCTGCACTTGCCGCCGGAAATACAGTTGTGATCAAACCGGCTGAAATTACACCTTTAAGTACACTTTACTTAGGAAAACTCGCACAAGAAGCAGGCATTCCTGAGGGAGTTATCAATATAGTTCCAGGAAAAGGGTCGGTGGCTGGAGAAGTCATTACCACCCATCCTAAAGTTAAATGTGTTTCCTTCACAGGATCTTCTGCTGTAGGGAAACTTATTGGTCAAAACTGCGGCATACACCTTAAACCTGCTAAACTCGAACTTGGCGGGAAAGGTGGAGCTGTAGTTTTTGAAGATGCAGACATTGATCATGCGGCGGAAGGTCTTGCGGGTGCTATTACACTCAACACCGGACAAGTTTGCTGTACTGCCACACGATGGATCATTCAAGAGGATGTAGTAGATGAATTTGTAGAAAAAGTAAAAGCCAACCTTCAAAAAACAGTCATTCAGCCTGGTATGATGGAAGAATGTGAAATGGGACCTGTGGTAAGTAAAAAGCAACAGGATAGTATTATTGACTATATCCAGAAAGGAATTAAAGAAGGTGCTCAACTTATTTTAGGAGCTGATGTCGCACCTGAAAAAGAAGGGTATTACATTCCTCCTACGTTATTGATGGGCGATCAGAATAACATCTGTTTTAAAGAAGAAATCTTTGGACCAGTAGCCTACATTACCACATTTAAAACAGAAGAAGAAGCCATCCAACAGGTCAACTGTCTAGACTATGGTTTAGCCAATAGTGTGTGGACTACTTCTGCAGAAAAAGCACAGAGAGTAGCACTCGAAATGGTATCGGGCAACAGCTGGGTCAACGCACACAATGTCTTCGCTTATGGACTGCCATATGGAGGTGTAAATGGAAGTGGAAACGGCGGTGGTGTCAATAGTATTGAAACACTATTTGACTATACAAGAGGATTGACAATTGCAGAACCAATTGCATAGATTATGAATCAAAAAGAATTAATTGAGTACCTGCAGACTCAAGGAATTATCAGTAGTAAAAACATTGAGATTACCCCGCTGAATGGTGGGGTATCTTGTGAAATTCTTCTTTTGGATAATGGAGAGAAAAGGATTGTAGTAAAACGAGCCTTGAAAAAACTGAAAGTAAAAGAAGATTGGTTTGCTGATATTGGTAGAAACCACACGGAACAGAAGTACTTAAAATATGTAGGCAACTTATTGCCTGAGGCTGTTCCAAAAATTCTTTACCAAGACGAAGAACATCATTTTTTCTGTATGGAAATGATTGAAGGTGATTTTTCGAATTGGAAAAAAGAATTAATGGAAGGGAAGATCAACGCGGAATATGCTCGTGAGGCAGGGCGTATTCTTGGTCTTATACACAACACTTCTTTTGATAAAGTTGAGGTAGCTTCTCAATTTGATACCCTTCAGAATTTTCATGAGCTGAGAATTGATCCCTACTTGCTAAGTACAGCCAAAAAACATCCACAGCTTTTATCTTATTTCAGTGAGGAGGCGTTACGGTTGAGTAATACCAAAAAGTGCTTGGTACACGGCGACTTCAGTCCCAAAAATATCATGGTATCACCTCACCGTATTGTTGTACTTGACTGTGAGGTAGCTTGGTATGGAGATCCCGTTTTTGATCTTGCTTTCTTGATCAACCACTTTATATTGAAAGCACTATTAATGCCTGAGCAATCACAACAGCTGATACACCTTGCAGAGGAATTCTTCCAAACTTATCAGTCAAATATCTCTTTTTCATCAAAAGAAACGCTAGAGGAACAGACAATCCACCTGCTTTTATTATTAATGCTGGCAAGGGTAGATGGAAAATCTCCTGTGGAGTATCTACAAGAAGAACAACAGGATGTAGTACGAAATTTTGTTTACAAAACATTACCCAAAAAGGTCAAAACACTAGATGCATTTTCAGATCTCTGGGTAAATTCAATACAATTAGAAAATGAATATTAAAAATATAGATGCCTATCAAATCTATGATTCGAGAGGGTATCCTACTTTGGAAGTAGAAGTAGAATTAGAAGATGGTACAACGGGACGTGGTCTTGTTCCTTCAGGTGCTTCTACGGGACAGTTTGAGGCGTGGGAACTAAGAGATGGTGATAAAACAAAGTTTAGAGGAAAATCTGTTTTCAACGCCATTGCTAATGTGAAAGGAGAAATTGCAGAGGCTTTAAAAGGTGATAGTGTTTTTGATCAGAAAAGCATTGATCAAAAAATGATTGCTCTAGATGGTACACCTAATAAATCCAGATTAGGTGCAAATGCTATTTTGGGCACTTCAATGGCTGTAGCCTATGCAGCGGCCAATGCTAAAAACCAAAAGTTATATGAATACCTCGGCAACGGCAATGGACACCTTATTCCACTGAATGAAATCCAGATTCTAGGCGGTGGAGCACATGCTGACTGGGCTACGGATATTCAAGATTTCCTAGTGATAGCTATTGGTGCTAAAACGTATGAAGAGACGTTGGAAATGACCCACAATATCTACCATGAAGCGGGGAAAGTCATGAAGGAAAAAGGAAAGTGTGTGGGAATTGCCGACGAAGGTGGCTGGTGGCCTGATTATGTCAATAATGAAGAGCCGTTTGAAGTGTTTATGGAAGCTATCCAAAGGGCAGGTTATGAAGCAGGGAAAGATGTGGCAATATCTCTAGACATTGCAGCAAGTGACTTGTTTGATGGTGAAAACTATCACTTGAGACTGGAAAATAAAAAACTCACCCCAGATGAATTCTATGCTATGATGAAAGACTGGTGTGAGAAGTATCCTATTGTTTCTATTGAAGATCCTTTTGCGGACACTGAATTTGACTATTGGAAAAAATTCACTCAAGAATTTGGTCATTGTGTACAAATCATTGGAGATGATTTATTCACCACAAATATTAAAAGAATTGAGGAGGGAATTGCACAGCAGTTGGCTAATTCTGTTTTGATAAAATTGAATCAGATTGGTTCTGTTTCGGAAACTTTAGAGGCGATTGCCCTGACTCAAAAAGCAGGATGGCTTCCGGTTGTTTCGGCTAGATCTGGAGAGACAGAGGATGCCTTTATTTCCCACTTGGCAATTGCCACTAACGCTGGTCAATTGAAAGTAGGTTCATTTGCGAGAAGTGAACGTATGGTAAAATGGAATGAAAACCTTAGAATACAGCGTCACCTTGGGGATAAGGCAACATTTATAGGAGGAAAAATTTATGATCAAATATTCTCAACAACTTCAGTATAAATTCCAAATTAAGCTACTTTTTGTGACGGTTCAAAGGTTATAACAATGGTTCGAGTGCTATTTTTACCACTCGAACCTCTATATTTTATTGAAAATTTGATACCTTTTTTAAATCACAGTGCTTTTATAAAAATATTATTTCTGTGATCCACTCGGCTTTATGCCTTTAACTCTTTTAGTATTTGCAACGGACTTCGTGATTTCTTTGTACTTCCAAAGCACATTTGCTCCTTTGCCCCAGTTCAAATACCATTCATAAGGGCCGTACTCTACTTCCCTGTCATTCGAAACTTTCAGATAATAAGCGGCTGTATTATCAGTTCCTCTTTTATCTTTTATGAAGGTGAATTCATACCCTTCTTTATTCTCGAATTTCACTTTTAGAGAATCAGAAGAAGATTGAGTAATTATTCCTGTAGCTCCTTTTACTATTTTAATTTTCTCAATTTTCTTTCCATTATCATAGACAATGTTTCCTTCAGTACTGCTGATCACTTCTGCATCTTTAGGAATATTCCTTTGAATATGAATTTCTTCAGAGATATATACCACTAATTGTGATAAATCAACCTTATTCTCCTCTAAGTTTGCTAGACCTTCAGCTGTTACAGGTGTTTTAGAAATAAAAGCTCCTTTGACTTTATCCACTACCTGAGCATTTGAAAAGTGAGTAATACATAAAAGTACTACAATCAATGGCCAATTTTTCATGTTGAATTAAGTTGTTTTTTAGTTGTAATTCATCCGATTGAACTGATACTAAGGTACGAAACAACCTGCAAAAAAGTTTACAGGTTATTTTTTATTTCGTTTATATTAAGACTTTTTTCAAAACCTCTGTCCAGATAGCATATCCCTCCGGCAACATGTGAAGCATATCATCTTCAAATAAATCCGGCCTGCTTTTCCCGTTTTCATCCAACATTGGAGTGAAGATATCTACATAAGTAATGTTAGTCAGTACATGCATTGCTTCTTTGACCAGGAAATTAGATTTTTCAATCTCATGCATGATATTATCCTTGCTTGGACTTGGCTTGATAGACATATAAAAGATTGGAAGATCCTCTCCATATTTAAAACGAAGCTGTCTGTAAATACTTTCAAAAGAGAAAAGAATATCCTCTGCTTTCTGTCCTCCTCCAAGATCATTGTCGCCCGCATAAATAAACACACTTTGTGGCGATTCGACATCTTTAAAAAGCTGATCAAAATACAAAGCACAAGCCTCTAGAGTAGAACCTCCAAAACCCATGTTTAAAATAGCAGCATTGCCTAAATCTTCTCTTACTGTTTTCCATAATCTGAAAGAAGAACTTCCATAAAAGACGATAGGTTGATTAATTGAAGGTTGTGCTTTTAAATTTTCGGCTAACTGTGGCAGCCCTTCATGTTTATAAAACTGAATCTCTTCTGTTGTCATTGTTAATTTAATTTTCAACCAACTGAATGGCCTCCTCTACATAGGAACGATATTTTTTAGAATAACTCTTTAAAAACCCTCTTAGTTCCTCTTTAAAGGGTTTTGTTGTATCTATAACTTCTGATAGTCTGAAAGCAGGTTTGATTACTACGCCTAACTTTGCTTTACTCATTCGTTTGTCAAAGAACGACAAAGCAATTGGAACAATCAAAGGATCAATGCCTGAATGATTGGCAATCATAAAAGCGCCCGGCTTGAAATCGACTGGAGATTGATGTGTTTCTCTACTTGTTCCTTCAGGGCTCAAAATCAAATTGATACCTTCTTTTAACTTTGAGCTGGCTTCATCGAAAAACAGGTTTCTATTTTTCCTTTTTTCTTCATCCGATAACTTCGAAGGATCCGAGTCTGCAGTTCTCACTCCAATATGCCCCAATTTATTGTAATAATCTTGATGTCCATATTCTGGCCCTTTTCCAATTCTTACCACTCTCAATCCTGAATCTTTGTAAAACTTAAACAGCAACATTGATATAAAATGAGAGTCTAAAGTGATCTGAAAATTATTGGGCAAGGTATAATAAGGGTGATTGAGCAGATGATTGTAAATAAAAATATTCCCTGACTCTTTCGGTATATTTTCTAATCCTTCTATTCTGATATCCAAATAAGCAATGGCCTTCTCAAAGAGTTCCGAACACTCGTTTCGTAGTCGACTTGCTGGAATGGTTTTCGGAGCTTTGATAACATGATTTGTCATTTTTTTCAAGCCTTCCAAAAACAAATATTCTTTACGAAGTGGTCCCGTCACTTTCACAAAAAGGTTTGCCAAACTTTTTTCTTGCCCCACACCCGATTTGCTTAATCCATCTAACAAATCAAAAGCAATTCCCTGCGTCAACTTCTCTGCTAAAAGTGAAGGAATTTTATGAATATCAGAAGTGACACTCAACTGTGCCCCAGCCTGATCAATCATGGTCTGAATGGTCAATAACTCACGGTCATAAGTTTGAGTAATCACCTGAGCTCGAACGGCCTTCAATGCACTCCCCAACAACCATAATAATCTATACATAAAGACCATTCCAAGATTTGGAAATTCGCCATACAATACCAAAAGGTCTATTCTTTGAATCTCTAAAACTTCAATAGGCTCCAATACCACCAATTCCATAAAATTGGGAATTGCATCAAAACTTGCCGCACTCCAGAGAATAACTTGTCCCCTTTCTTGCAAAATATCAGAAGTATAGATTTCACCACCTTCTTTCACATAATTCAAAGCGACTTTACCGCTCTTCAGCACCATAAATTTATTAGAGGCTTCTCCTTTAGAAAGCAGTTTTTCGCCTTGCTTATAATATTTTGTATCACTGATATTGGCCAATTTCATCAAATGCCAGTCAGAGAATGGATTAAAAAAATTGCTTTGCCTGAAAAATTCCAAATTGGATTCTACAGGACCTTTGTCTTGAAAAGAAGTATAAGTAGTATTGCCCTCAAAAGTTTCCACCGTCATTGGGATAGACCCTTGAATCCAGACGTTTCGCGCATCCCTCAGCAAGTGGGTGCTGTATAATAACGTAGAGGAAAGAAAATGCATCCCTATCTGCGGATTGCTATCAAAAAGAGCTCTCAATAGTTTATTATCCCATGCAATTACCTGCGTTTTTCCTTGAGCAATCGCCGTTGTTGCAAAGCGGTAAGGTTCTCTAAAACCGGACCACCCAATAGGCGTTCCTTTTTCGTTGTTTTCCCCAACTGTCAAGCCACCACGCTGATCACCCACGTTCAAATGATATTCCACTTTTCCTGAATAAAGGACATAGAACTGCTCAGCAGAAGCAAATTGTAATGTGATAATTTCTTCGTCTTCAAAAGTAACTAACTCTGCATTCTCAGAAAGAATCTCTAGCTCAGATTCATTAAGCCTGTCTGCAAATGGTAGTTCAAGTAGTGTTGTAGTTAGTGGCATAGATAGTACTAGTTTGGACAGTTTTTATAAAAATTTCACGTAAAATAATCCATTCTTAACAACTAAACAAAAGGATAAAATACACTTAAACTATGTATTATTCCTCTAATGAATTAAAGTAACCTTCAATTTCCCCAAATAGCTGTTCCTGACAATCCTTAATGTCTTTGGCTTTGATGTTCCATTTATCCACGACCTTATTTTCTGAAATGAGATGTAATTTTAAAAGAATATTGTTTTTATGAACCTCATATTTACCTCTTATAATATAGGTATTGGGGCCTTTTGCATTTTTCTGATAGCGAACTGTCAACTCTTCTTCTTCTGCTTTTAATATAAAATAAGTCTTCACCTGTTCACTCAACCGAAGATGATCTGCCCATGTATCTGCATCTTCTAAGTAAATTGCCGAAATCAAGTTTTTCTGAACAGAGAGGGTAATGCTGTCTCTTACAGATTGGGGTAATTCAGCAATATAAAAACTGCCTGCTCCAACAGGAACCCTATACTCCGGTTGTTGTTCTCCACTCATTGAAGAGGCCAACTGAGGCACAGACTCTACTGCATGAGCAAATAAGTCTTGCACATCTACAAACCTCCCCTCGTCCAGTTCCCCTCTTTTTAAATAGTCTAATAAGGAATACGTCAATAAACCATGTTCCAAATAAGAGGATTCATAACTGACTTTATCAGATGACGCCCCAGAAAGCATAAACATACCCGTCTTGGCCCTCATTCTCTCCAGAGCTCTCTTCTTCATCCCTTCCTCATTATAATCTCTAGAGGTGATCAACTCAGTAGAAAAAGATCCCGCATGACAAGCATCGACAACAAAAACCTGTTTTGAAATTGGAATTTCCT
Source organism: Flammeovirga sp. SJP92 (assembly GCF_001583495.1). GTDB lineage: Bacteria > Bacteroidota > Bacteroidia > Cytophagales > Flammeovirgaceae > Flammeovirga. The sequence goes on from NZ_LQAQ01000063.1 coordinate 27,849, forward strand.
TGATCCAATCTAGAAGTTCAGTACCATTGATGGTATAATTATTTTTGATATCAGGGTCTGACAAATCACTGTTGCTCATATCTTTGGTTAAAAAATGAAAATCATTGTCACCCTCGCTGTTTTCTGCAACAGCTCCATGACCGGCAAGAAACACAAATAGTATATCCGAGGCACTTGCACGCTGGCTTATACTTTCAAAAGCTCTTTTTATATTTTCTTTATTGGGTTGAAGGTGCTCTTCTTCTGCATCAGTAGTCAGCAATTGGACCACAGAGTTTTTCACGCCAAATAATTTTTCACTGCCCAATTCAATTGTGGAGTACATGGCTTGAGCATCTTCTGCGGCGTATTTCAAATCCAATAACCTCCCTCTGTAATCCGAAACCCCCACAATAACCCCATACAATATTGGAGGAGCCTGCAGTTCTATTTCCTTTCCCTTATACTTTAGTTTAATTCCTCTTCCATTCAATGTGCCTGCTTTATTGGAAGTCAGCACAGCAATGTCGTTTTCCTGATCGGGAATAAGGTGGATTTTTACTTTTTCAAGATGGATTGTATAGTACTCTTTACCTTCGTAATTTTCTTTCTGTCCTTCTGTAAGTACATCAGAAATCACTTCTTTATTATTGATGTAAAGACTCACTCCACCAATTCCTCCCCCTCTGTCTATCACTTCTATATAAAGCTTCCCATCCTTTTCAAAGGTATTGGTTTTAGGAAATAATGAGAGTTCACTTAATGGAGGCACTTTACGGAGAGGATTGCCTTGCAATATTTCGTAAGAAAGTCCCGGTTCCCAATATTTATCTTTTAACTGATCAAAATCGATAGTCTCTGTACCATACACATAATAAAGCTCACTCATGTTAAGGTTTCCTGCATCAAACAAACCTGAATAATGTTCAATCACCCAATGCCCCTCATTGGAGGAAACAATTTTCCCTAACCGCTTTTCTTTTTTAATACTCCAAATTTCAAACGTTGTATTGATTCTCACCGCAAAGAAAATACCCTTGTCGATATAAGGAATCACATCTACCACAGGAATGCTTGATTCATCAAAAGATGCTACTTTTTGAGACAGTGACTTATCCCATACTTCCACTCTCCCAGATCGCATTCCAAGTATCCATTCTCCTCTCTTTGCTACAAAATCCAACTTCACAATATCGTTTTTGGGAACATCATGATCTACTGTCTCCCAATCATTCGTATTCCATGCAAAAATTCCATTATTGCCACTCACCACAATTTTGTCTCCTTCTTCAGAAAAAGCCAAATCATTCAATCGTAAAGCAGGTACTACAGTATCTAATTCAATTTGATTTTTCTTTAGATGATACACAATTAATCTTCTGTCTCTCCCTATTGAAGCTATTCGGTCACCGTCATCATCACTTACCAAACGAACCACTTCACCATTATGCTGATAAATATTTCTTCTGGTTTTCTCTTCTCTATTCCACAGAATAACATCTCCACCGTTTGTCCCAATCCCTAGCTCATCCATAACAGGAATATTTACAATGGTCTTTCCCTTGTGCAATAATTGCAACGTATCTATTAATTCTCCATGATCAGACCATACTTTCACTAAGCTATCTTCACCAGTAGTTGCCCAACGATTACCTTTTAGTAAATACTCCAAAGCGGTGGCTTTACCTGTATGAGCGTTCCAGTTTTTGGTGATAACATGTCGGTTGGGCTCCCAGGAGTGAAACTTCCCTGTGGTGGTTACAAAAGCAATTGCACCGGTAGACAAATTAATTTCTCCTTCTACCAGATTTCCATTGATTGGCTTCCATTCCACACTCGCTTTTGATCTCCCCACTTCCAAATACCAGACACTAATAGAACCATCACTTTTAGAAAAAGCCACATGACGAGTATCTTCTGTGAAAATCATTTTGTCAAAATCATCTCTTATCAACCTTGGCTCATCGGCTATTTTGCCGTCTTTGACATCATAGAAATAGATTTTCTGATCTTGTGTGGCAAATACCAAAACCTCAAAAAAGGAAGAGTATTTCAAGTCAATAATAGGCGTATGATCAGGCGAGGCCATTTGATCTACCAAAGTATCTGCATTAATATCCCATATCTTAATGGTCTTATCCCAAGACCCTGTCACTATTAAAGAATCAGAAGGCACATAATCCACTGCCGAGATCCAATCCGCATGCAGTCCCTTTTTGGTCACAGTGGGTCTATTGTAACCTCTCCAAACCACAATATCACCTTCCATTTTCCCCACAGTCAACCATTTCATTTTAAAAGAATAGTTTAGAGAAGAGAAGTTGCCCAAATCAGACTTTGTTTCCAACCCATCAGGAGCAAGCCGTTTATTTTCCCAATCGAGCCTGTAAATCATTCCTCCTTTGGTAATAAAAAGTAGAAAGCCTCCCACAAACTTTATCTTGAAAACCTCTCCTTCTACATCTTCAAACTCATACACCACTTCTTGAGATTTAAGATGAAGCACTTTCACTTTACCATCCATTCCAGCTGTGGCCAGGTATTGATTGTCTTGAGAAAAGCATAAAGCTGTAATTCCTACTTCATGAGGATACACAGAGTAAAGCAGACGCTTATCATCAATATTCCACACTTTTACAGCGGCATCTTCTCCAGCAGTAGCCAACAGTTTTGCATCATTTGTAATAGCCAAACCTTTTACTTTTCCAAGATGACCAGTGGATAATGTAAGCTGAAGCTCTTGTGCATTAGAATAAAAGCTTTTAAAAAATAGAAGAGAAAGAAACAGGAATACTTTAAGGGATGGTTTCAAGAGAAGATATATTATAAAGTAAGATTGAATGAATACTTATTAAAGATCTAAAAAAGAAAGCATTTTTCTATGGATATAAATTGAATTAATAGTCCTCTTCTTAGATTGCCAACCTTTTTGTAAAACTTAAATGTTAATATTGTGGATGCTAATACTATTCTCAATTTAAAATGAAGTTTATATTCTATATATCGATTCTACAGTTACTACTTTCTGCCTCTTCCTGTCAAATCATAGACAAACCCTATGCACCTCATCATGATTTCAACATTCTGTTAGAATACCAAACAACTGAGGGTACAAATGTAATAGACCATTTAAACGAACAAGAAAAAGGTACAATTGAAGTCTATACCTTAATAGGAAATCAAAAAACGCACTTACACCACAAAGTCAAAATTGGACATCAGTTTGATGACGGGCAAATTTTCTCAGGTATTTACACCAATCAGCTGAATGCTGAAAATATCGATTATTTTGTTTCAATCAATGGACAAACCGACACACTTTCCATTATTGTACATCAAAATGAAGATCAATTGAGGTGGATTGAAGCTATTTACTTTAATCACAAAAAATTACACCGGTCTAAAAAGCATAAGGACAGATCACTATTTATACTTGTAAGGGATGAAATAAACTAACCGCACTTATCATGAAATTTGCCGTATTCTTCTATATTTGTCTATCATTAAATTTTTAAGATTACTTTTTATCCTATTATCAATTAGGATTAATCTTTTTATATGTCTAGAAGGAATTCATTACGCAATAAAATATTTACCGAAGAAGAGCAGGCTCGTCAGAAAGAGCGGTTTGATCAGATTCTCAGCGCCATTGTAAAACTGATAGAAACCTATGCTAAACTATTCAGCATTCAAATCAAGACTGGATTAGCAGGTGCACTATCCGTTATTGCAATATTTGTGATAATGCTGACATTTTTAACGCTTGCTTTCTCATTTTTTGCACTTGGGTTTGCTTTATTTGTCAACTATATTTTCTCGTGGCCCTCATTTGCTGGTTTTTCAATAGTAGGTATTTTTTGTGTTGGACTCTTCGGGCTGGCACTTTATTATACTACCCACTTAAGAAATCAGTTTTTAATCTGGATTGATGAAGCCATTGACAGATTACAGGAAGAAAATGATGATTAAACCTATTTCTTATGAGTGAACAAAGAACAAACGCAGTTAGAGAAAAATTAAAAGCAGAAAAAGCCCAACTCAAAGAGCAAACACAATCGGCTAAGAAAGAATTAGTGGACTTAGCTCAGGGAACTGTTTCTGAAACACAACAAGATATAAAGAAGATTTTTACGTATGGAGCCGCTCTTGTAGTCACTTACAGTCTGTCGCAGTGGGCATTAAGAATCCATAAGAGTAGAAGTCAGAAGAAATACCTAAAAAAACTTTCGAAACTCGAAGGTCCTGCCAAAAAAGGTAAGAAAATTGTAAGTACAGATTCGCACGAAAGCAGGGTTCCATCTTTTGGAAAAATGCTCCGTGATGAGGCCACTGTCTTCCTCATGGGAGTGGCCAAAGAAGAAATTTTGAATTATTTAGAAAGTCGCAAAGAAAAAAAGAAGAAATAAAGTAACTCACTTTCAAACACTTAACGATGTATACGTATGCTTGCATAACTTATACGATCTGTTAATGATGAAGATACTTGCAGTTATAAATTCTAATTCATTTCTTTGCAGTTAAATTGGTCAACTAAAAGTTATTAAGATGTCCGAAATTGCAGAAAAAGTAAAACAAATTATCGTTGATAAGCTTGGTGTAGAAGAATCAGATGTAACACCAGAGGCTTCATTCACAAACGATTTAGGTGCAGACTCACTTGACACTGTTGAGTTAATCATGGAATTTGAAAAAGAATTCAACACTTCTATTCCTGATGATCAAGCAGAAAGCATCACAACTGTAGGTAACGCAATCGAATACCTTGAAGAGAACGTAAAGTAATTTACACTCCCTTTAAAATAAGCGAATCAGACGCTAGCGAACCTGATAGTGCAAGTACCTCAGTTTTTTCTAGGTGCTAAATCTGTCAGGTTTGTTTTTTTGGGATCTTCCAAAATCAAAATCTTATGAACGCTAGAAGAGTTGTAATAACTGGAATTGGTGCATTAACACCACTAGGCAACACTGTCGAAGAGTATTGGTCAAATTTAGAAAAAGGTGTTAGCGGTGCTGCCCCTATCACTAAGTTTGATGCCTCTAAATTTAAAACTCAATTTGCTTGCGAAGTAAAAGACTTCGTAGCAACTGATTATATTGACCGCAAAAAGGTTCGTACAATGGACCTCGTAAGCCAATACGGTGTTGCGGTAGCTAAACAAGCCATTGAAGATTCTGAAATGGACTTAGACGCTGTTAACAAAGAGCGTTTTGGTGTCATTTGGGGTTCAGGAATCGGTGGTCTAAAATCCTTCCAAGACGAGGTTTCTGGCTTCGCTTTGGGTGACGGTACACCACGTTTTAATCCATTCTTCATCCCGAAGATGATTCCTGACTTAATACCTGGTCATATTTCTATGACTTGGGGACTAAAAGGACCTAACTTCACGACTGTATCAGCATGTGCTTCTGCAACAAACGCAATGGTAGATGCTTTCAATTATATTCGTTTTGGAATGGCTGACCTTTTCGTAACTGGTGGCTCTGAAGCTGCAGTTTGCGAAGCGGGTATCGGTGGTTTCAATGCTTTGCGTGCATTGTCAACACGTAATGATGATGCAGCAACTGCCTCAAGACCTTTTGATGCTAACAGAGATGGTTTTGTACTTGGTGAAGGTGCCGGTGCATTTATCTTTGAAGAATTAGAGCATGCAAAAGCGAGAGGTGCTAAAATCTATGGTGAAGTAATTGGTGGTGGTATGACTGCTGATGCTTATCATATGACTGCTCCTCACCCAGAGGGAGAAGGTTCAAGCAGAGTAATGGCGGAAGCGATGAAAGATGCTGGAATCGAGCCGAAAGATGTTGATTATATCAACGTTCACGGTACTTCTACTCCACTTGGTGATATCGGAGAAGTAAACGCGATCAAAAAAGTATTTGGAGAAGATGCTTATGACTTAAACATCTCTTCTACTAAATCTATGACAGGTCACCTTCTTGGTGCTGCAGGTGCAGTAGAAGCTTTAGCATGTTTATTGGCATTGAACAAAGGTGTTATTCCTCCAACAATCAATAATACTACACCGGACGAGAAATTAGATCCGAAATTAAACTGTACTTTCAATGAAGCACAAACACGTGACGTGAACATTGCTTTATCGAATACATTTGGATTTGGTGGTCACAACTTCTCAATGGTATTCAAAAAGTACGCTGAGTAATTTGTACTTTTCTTAGCAGAAACCCGTTAGCAAGCTCAATTTCTAACGGGTTTTTTGTTTTCCTTAAAAAAAACTCTGTTATCTTTAGTATTCCCTACAAAAAAAAGAATTGAAATAAAACACCTTTGTTTTAGATATTTTTTACATTTTTGGGGAATGTTTTTTACTCCTCGAATTTATCGAGACTATAATACTGATCAATGATTTTAGGAAAGTTCTTAAAACGATGGGTCACGCCTTATAATGAGCAGGAGAAAAAATTAGCCAAGGTTGTAACAAGAATTATCGGAAGAAGACCTTTTAATATTAAACTTTATCACCTCGCAATGCAGCATACTTCTGTTGCTTTTGAAAGTGGTGCTATGAAAGGTTTTAAAGAATCAAACGAACGTCTTGAATACTTGGGAGATGCCGTTTTAGGTTCTGTGGTAGCTGAATATCTTTTCAAACGCTATCCTTACAAAGACGAGGGTTTCCTAACCGAGATCCGTTCTAGAATTGTAAACCGTGAATCTCTTAACCGTTTGGCTGTAAAGATTGGTTTGAGTCAAATGGTCGCCTTTGAAGGTCGAAAAAACTCTGCACTGAGCCATAAATCTATTTATGGTGATGCTATGGAAGCTTTCATTGGAGCCGTTTATTTAGACAGAGGATTTCACTTTACACGCAGATTCATCATTCATAAGCTATTAATGATGCATTATGACATAGAGGAAATCATCACGACGACAACCAATTTTAAAAGTCTCATTATTGAGTGGGCTCAAAAAAATAGTAAAACAGTTGACTTTACTATTTCAAAACAAGGAGGAAAAGACGGAAAACAATTCAAAGTCAATTTAATCATTGATGGAGAAGTGCAAGCAGTAGGTTCTGGTTACAGTAAGAAAAAAGCCGAACAAGACGCTGCCCGTAAAACTTGTGAAGCGCTGACACTCGCTTAAAAGTTGTCAACCACATTAAAAAAGGCCCTTTTAGAACTAAAATTCTAAGAGGGCTTTTATCTTTTTCGTATCTTTAATTAAATTTCTAATCCTTTACGGACGAATTACTGTTTGATCTCATGGTTTATGGAGATCAAAACGCCTAATTTTAAAAAGATTACTCTTGAAGAAATGAAACATACTCAATATACATTACTGACCTTGTTACTTTTTTCTTTCGCCTTTCAATCCTGCGAATTTGGAAAGCAATATACTTACGCCACTAGGCAAGACCGCTTGGACACAGTAAAACAAAAGCAGTTGAGTGAGTTGGGGGTTTCTCAAAGTAATAATAATACAGCTCAAAGTACTTCAGCGGCAACGGCTACTGCTGTGGCGACCGAAATAGCCACTAAAACTGTGAAAGCCGAAGGCAAAGCAAAAGTTGCCATCAAAACAGCATGGTCTTTTGAAGGTGTAAAATACGCTGCTGGCGGTACGACAAAAAAAGGAATGGACTGTTCTGGATTAATGCTCGTTTCATGGCAAGCAGCGAATGTGCAACTGCCTAGAGTTTCGTCTGAGCAAGCGAAAAGAGGAAAGGCTGTTTCCTTTAACAACTTACAGCCGGGTGATTTAGTTTTCTTCCATCCGCATGGCGGAACAAGAATCAATCACGTAGGGATGGTGACTGAAGTGGAAGATGGCAAAATGTATTTTATACATGCATCAACTTCCCGTGGAGTAATGGAAAGTGAACTGACTAGTGCCTATTGGAAAGGCATTTTCAGTAAGGCTAGAAGATTACATTAAATCAATCTCCTTTCCATAAAAAAGTGTGTTTTCTAAGACGCATTACAGTTTTTAAAGCAAATATTTTTTTAATATAACAACAATCGAAAAATGAATCAACGCATTAAAATTATCATTTCCATCTGCTTATCCTTATTTATTATTTCTTGTGGTACTTCATCACAGCAGAATGAAGAAGGTAGTGTTTCTACAGAGAGCGGTAAATCGCAAACTGAAAAAGCTGAACTTGCCGTTGTCACTGCTAGAGATTTTATTGGAACACCTTACAAATCTGGTGGTAACTCTAAAGAAGGAATTGATGCAAGTGGTTTAACAATGGTATCATGGAAAGCTTCTGGGGTAAAACTAGCAAGAATCAGTACTGAACAAGCAAGACAAGGAGCTAAAGTGACGGCTGATAAAACACAAGCAGGTGATCTTGTATTCTTTAGCCAACGTAAAGGAAGCCATCAGGTTTCTAATTGTGGTATTATCTCTAAAGTCACAAAACAAGGATTCAATTTCATCTACACTTCATCAAAAGATGGTGTAAAAGAAGTTGCCTATTCTCCGTACTGGAAAGACAGATTGGTTGATATCAGACGTTTGGGAGAGTAAAAGCTTTTTTTTAAATTCAGCTTAAATTTTTAGTTTTAATACTTTTTGATCAAATTTTGATGATTCTTTATCATAAATGATTAAAAATAAGACAAATTAACCATCTACTGTTCATTTTGTTTAATTTTAGAACTATAATTGTGGAGAAAGCATAACGAGATATGGCAGATACTACACATAATTATGACGAGAGCAGTATTAAATCACTGGATCCTCGTGATCATATACGCTTAAGACCGGGTATGTATATCGGTAAATTGGGTGACGGTTCGGCACCTGATGATGGTATATACGTCCTTGTTAAAGAAGTGGTGGACAACAGTATTGACGAACACATGATGGGATTCGGTAAGCAAATTGATGTTACCGTTGACGAAGGTGCCGTTTTGGTAAAAGATTACGGTAGAGGTATTCCATTGGGTAAAGTGATCGACTGTGTGTCCAAAATCAATACAGGTGCGAAATACGATTCCAATGCCTTCCAGAAATCTGTAGGTTTGAATGGTGTGGGTACAAAAGCGGTGAACGCTCTTTCTAATTTCTTCAGAGTACAATCGGTAAGAAATGGAGAGAAAAAAGTCGCTGAATTTGAAGCAGGTAAATTAACAACTGACTTTCCAATTGAGAAATCAAAAGAGAAAAACGGTACTACGGTTTATTTTAAGCCAGACCCTACCATCTTCAAAAACTACCGTTTCCTACCGGATTATTTGGATGATTTGTTCTGGAATTACGCTTACCTCAATTCAGGGTTGTCGTTAAAACTGAACGATAAAACATATCTTTCCAAAAATGGTCTTCGTGATCTTTTAGAAAGAAAAACAAATGCGGACCAAATTCGCTATCCAATTATTCATTTCAAAGGAGAGGACATAGAGTTTGCTTTCACCCACTCTAACCAATATGGTGAAAACTACCACTCTTTTGTCAACGGTCAGAATACAACACAGGGCGGTACGCACTTATCAGCATTCCGTGAGGCGATTGTAAAGACTGTCCGTGATTTCTTCGGAAAGAATTTTGATGCGGCGGACATCAGAGCATCCATTGTAGGAGCTGTTTCTGTAAGAGTGCAAGAGCCTGTTTTCGAATCTCAGACGAAAACAAAATTAGGTTCTACACACATTGCTCCTGACGGCCCTACGCTGAGAACATTTGTCAATGAATACGTGCATAAAGTATTGGACAACTTCTTACATAAAAATGCTGAAGTTGCACAAGCTTTATTAAAGCGTATCCAACAATCGGAACGTGAGCGTAAGGAAATTGCAGGTGTTAAGAAAATTGCCAACGAAAGAGCGAAAAAGGCCAATCTTCACAATAAAAAATTAAGAGATTGCCGTAAGCACTTCAACGATAAAAAAGGAGAGGAAGAAGATAAAAGAAATACAACACTGTTTATCACCGAAGGTGACTCAGCAAGTGGTAGTATTACAAAGTCTCGTGACGTACAATCTCAAGCGGTATTCAGTTTGAGAGGTAAGCCATTGAACTCTTTTGGTTTGACCAAAAAAGTGGTATACGAAAACGAAGAATTCAACCTCCTGCAACACGCCTTGAATATTGAGGACGGAATTGATGGATTAAGATACAACAGAGTAGTAATTGCTACCGATGCCGATGTGGATGGTATGCACATCCGTTTATTGATCTTGACTTTCTTCTTACAGTTCTTTCCTGATTTGGTAGAAAAAGGACACGTTTATATCCTTGAGACACCACTTTTCAGAGTTAGAAACAAGAAGAAAACCATTTACTGTTATTCTGATGAAGAACGTGTCAATGCCATCAAAGAACTTGGAAACAAGCCTGAGATTACTCGTTTTAAGGGTCTGGGTGAGATTTCTCCTGATGAGTTCAGTGGTTTTATTGGTGAAGACATCCGTTTGGAGCCTGTAATTATGAGTGAGGACAGCAATACAAAACAATTGCTTCAATACTATATGGGTAAAAATACAATGGACCGTCAACGTTTTATTATTGATAACTTGCGTGTGGAAAGAGACGAAGTAGAGGAAGCAAGCTAATTGCCCTTCTGCTCAAAATGAAAAAGAGGTAGGTATCTTTAAAGATATCTACCTCTTTTTTTAGGACTAATAGGAAAGTCTGGTGATGCACTCATTCCTTCTCTAATAACGTGTAACTATTTAAACTTTAATTTTACATTAAAAACGTAATGTTCTTTAATGCTAAACTACTAATACTATATTATTTGACACTATGCCATTAATTATTCAAAAACAGACCTAAAATACATAAATAACTCACTAATAGACATTTACAAATTTAAATGATTTTAAAAGTCATTTTATTCTGTATCAATTTCAATCACTTTGTTCGATTATGGACGTTTTCTTTACTCATAACATTGTAAGTCTATTATTACAACAAATAGAAAATACAGTATATCATCCCTAGGTTAAATCCAGAATGACAAAGCACTGCTCCCCATATCGATTGGGTTTTCTTTTTCATTTGAAAAAATAAGAGGCTCACCAAAAACATGCTGATCACCCACAAAAGAGTAGGAAACGGTAAGAATATCCATTCTGAATTATAATAGATGTATCCAAAGTGTGAAATATGGGTCAAAGCAAACGCTGAACTATCAATATATGAGGCTCTTTTATCATCTAATGATTGAGCAAAGGCATAATGTACTATTCCTCTAAAGAAAAACTCTTCTCCAATCGGGCTAAAAATCATTCCTGTTATCGCCATTATAGTAAACAAAATCAGCTTATCGTCACCCGAAATTCCCACTGGAATATTGTAAGACTTTCCTATGTACACATACCAATTTTCGATACTTTCTCCATACAACATTACCCCTAAACCATACAGTATTAAACTTGCTCCTATTCCTAAAATCAAAGCCAGAAACAGCACCCCAAACTTATTGGTCTTTACGATACCTATCGCTTTTAAGCCTTGCTTGGTTAGGATCATAAAAGGAAGAATGGCGGAGAAAAACATAATTCCTCCAATGGCACTGTAGTTGGCAGTTTCATTGGCATTGAGCACCAAAATAAAGCGAGGGATACAGATAAATACCACTAAAGTCAATCCCGTTGCCCAGTTTAATTTGACATTGGGGTTTCTTGTTAGTTTAAGTGTTGAGTTTATAGTTGTCATTTATTGTTGCATATGAAGTTGTAAGAACAATTTAGGTATTTTCTATCAAAAGTATAATGATGAAATAGAAGAACTAATGTAATCATTGTTTTATGTGAATAAATATCAAATCCACTTTCAACTCTGATAAACTACGCTGAATGAACTGCTTTTTCTATAATTTTATATTCTAAATTAAAACCTATTTTTTTAACTGAAAAACTAAAACCATGAAACTCAATTATAGAACTTCCTCTATTTTTTTGTTGCCATTAATTTGCCTTTTTTTTAGCTGTGATAATACTCCTCCTGAGAATAAAACTCAGGCTGAAATGATTGAAGAAGTCATCGAGGAAGATGTTGTTACAGAAGAAGAAATTAAAGAAGAAGTAACACCTCGAGCACCAAAAATTGAACCTATCAAAGAGAAGAAAAGAGAAACCATTTATCTTAATGTATACGATGATGACACTAAGCTTTACGACTCTTTAATCTACCGCAATGAAGGTTTTGAGTTAGAACAATATCCTATTGACACGGTACTATTAACGTCAAATACTTCTAAGATCACCTATCTGATGGATAGTGCTATTTTCGAGGACTCAGAGCAAAGTATTGTATTAAAACTTAAAGACGGTTCTTCTCATACTATTCGAAAGGAGTACAAAGAAGAAAAAATATACTTGGGAATACATCCAAATTTAAATTGTCATGTTGTAAAAGATGCGGATGATTGGTATTTCCTTATCAACAGAGAAACTGCATCTGAGCTGATTATCGAAGATATAAATGACAACCTATTTTTAAATCCTGATAGTTCTACAGCCCTAACAATCCTTCATAACAACGGCCTCACCGAAAATGGAGATTATTACCGTATTTATGATGTAGATTCCTCTTTTAATTTTGAGCCTCTATTACAGGTGAACTTTGATACGTTCAAAGGACCTTCCAACGCTGTTTGGACCAACGATTCAACTTTTCAAATTGTATATAATAAAGATTCAAAAACTGGCTTTGCACTAACTCGATATGAATATGATAACGATTTTGATGAAGTTGTTCTGAAAGGTTTATCAGATTTAAAAAAAGGACTTGATCCTAAAAAAGAATCTATTTATTGCTCTCCAAAGCCAACTTACGGGGAAGATCATGAGCCAAAAATCCATGATGACCTTCTTTCCGGTTTTACCCAAGAATTTGATAAATGGGAAAGATGGAATTTGACTGAAAAAGGAAATATTCTCAGTTTTCGATCTAATGAAAATGGATTGATCATGGCTGTTCAAAGAAAAGTGGAAGAGGAGAATTCTTATATGCTTGATTTTATAAATTATGAGGGTGAAGTGTTATTTCAATACCCTAATGAATTTAGCTGGACTGAGGTTTTTCATGACGCCGACAACTTTTATATCAAAGAGGCAAAAGATCAGTTTGTAAAGATTGATCAAAACTTTGAGAAAGAAATCATACAAGGACTCCCTTATGATTCTCAAAAAACAATCATCTCCATTGAAGTTGTTTATGATCAAATACATCTTTATTCACCTGATGGTGCTTTAAAGGTTGAATATCCATCTCTAAACGGTCAAGAATTAATTGTTGAAGACATTCATAATGAATCCACTTACAAAATCTTGAGCAATGAGAAGGCACGTATCTGGAATTTAGGTTACTTATGTTGGGATGATAAAGGTGAAAAACTATATGTAGATAACACTGGAGAAAGTGCTATGGCGTGTATTTGGGAAATTGATTTGAAGGCGAAAACTATCGCTAAAATAATCCCAGAACATGAAGCTGAACATCCGACCTTTTTCAGGTACAAAGGTGTTCCCCACTTAATCTATTTTGAGGAAGATAATATCAAATTAGCTACTCCGAAATTGTAATAGCATTTTACATTGAGCTTTAGAGGTCTTATACTTCTAAAGCTCTTTTGCTATAATTGTATATGAATATGATCATCATGCCTTACTGCTTTACAACCTTGAAAGCGTACTTTGGGATGATTCAACTTTAAACGCTGTTTCAAATGAGGCTCTGTAAACAGTTTACCTAAATTAGGCTGAGCTAGTAGAATATTGATTAGCTTTTTATTCCCACTATTCGAAAATTCTAGCTCTTTATTGATTCTTCCAAAGGTGAGGTATTTTGGAAAGTCATATTGAAAATTGCCTGCTTCTAAACATTTTTTTGGCTGGTCCCACTCCCCTTTTTTAACCTCTTCATACACACCATAACCACTGATTGATTTTTGTAAGTCAGTAATCTCTTTTTCTTGGTTTTCATAAACTAAAGAAAGATCAATCTTCTTCCCATCATTATGACTTAAATGGGGGAATAATGGAAACCCCTTGACAAAAGGAAAACAAGCATCCAGGTACTTTATTTTGATGTTTGTTCCTTTTAATTGTTTACCCGCCTTTAGTAAAAGGTTATTCATTTCGGGCACTACATAATTTCTATTCAAGAGCACCGTCATATAGTTTGTCGGAGAAATATTTTCAGTAGTAACCACCGGTTCTCTGCCCTGCCATCTTGCTATTGGCGGTATGATCACATAAATAAAAAATAAATATATCATACTGAATACAACTACCTTCAAAAGTATATTTTTCGTTTTCAAAAAATAGAGCACTACTAAAAAGAGCAGATAAACGATTCCTCCTATTTGTGTAATAGCTGTAAGAAAAATAATGAGGAAAAGATGAAGGAATATTTTAAGAGTTTGTTTCATTGTTTGTTGTCTTGTAGAAGCGTAGTCTACTACGCTAAAATGTATTACATTAAATATATAAATCATCTCATTTTCATACAAAGCGTAGCAGGCTACGCTACTACATGAAGTTTCAAAGCTATTGACTTACTGGAAGGGATACATCATATTTTGTTATTAATAAATAGTTGAAATGCTTGTTCTACTTCTCTCTGTTTTTGTATTAAATACTTTCTATCAGTCTTGTTTAAAAAAAGACGTAACGAACTCCAAGATTTATCATATATGAAAAGTATTTGATTTTGACTTAAAAATAGATACGATAAATCATCTAATTCATCAGATTGCTTTTTGTATATTTCAATAGAATGCTTTGATGAAATAGTATCTATGAAAGAATACATTTCTATGAGATGTTCCTTTTCATCAACTGATAAAGCCCAATGTATCTCTAAAAAATTTCTTCCTCTCTTAATATGGTATTTTTCTGCACTCTCATGATGGGGTTTAGAAAACTTTGCTGTTCTGAAATATGAATAATGAATTACTTTACTTTGAATAAAATCTTGACTACTACAAAAAAACATAAACACTAAAATGATAAAAAAGTAACGTGTGTTCTTATTTAGCCAATACATATTCCTCAATAGTTTTATATAAATAAGAAGAAATCAGATCTTTCTTACAAATTTTCAATACTTCGTTTAACTCTTTGATTGATTTCACTTTATCAGTCTCATCTGAATAATAAATATGCAAATTATCCCAAAGGTCCTGTTTTTCACCTAAAAGAGAGAAATCCTCTTTTACATCACTTATTTTCTGAATCGGGTCAATAAAATGCTTTTTCAAGTATGCTTTAGAATACACTTCTTTTAGTGTTTCACCAGCTATAATATTAGTAGTATCGGCTTCCTCAAACATTAGTTCAAAATATTTGTATTGTAATAATTCATCTACTTTTTCATAGTCTTTCAAACCATAATAAATTTCAATTTTATCCTCTCTAAAAGAAACTTCATCACCGAGACAATCTAGAGTTAAAGATGGATATAAATCAGCTGAATCTAACCAGTTTAAAGCTTCTTCAAACTGCATATTTTCAATACATATCCTACTCAAAGTATAATAGGATTGATGTTTGACTTTCGGTAAATTATACTCAAGAGAATAACGAAGTGAGCTATTCTGCCAATACACTAGAGTAGGATAAGTGTCAATTACTTTATAGGTAAAATCTGTAGTTCTAGTGATTGCCTTATTTAGGTATTTTACTGCTTTTTCAGGTTCTTGATTCCATTTGTAATAGACACCTAATTCATGTAATACATAAGGTGTATAACATGAACCTTTATTGTTTTCTAAAAATGCTTGATAGGCCTTAATTTTTCTATTGATGAAAACTTTATTCTGCTGATCTAAAATGGGTATGCTATAGTAATCATAAAACAATTCATCAATCAACCTTATTTTTTTAAGGTCCAATGAGTCTGATTTTATAATTTGAGAATACACCGAATTACTTATCAGTAAGAAGATTATGATTGAAGTCTGAAAGAATAGTTTTCTCATTGTTTGCTACATAAAAATTAGGTCATGCCATGAAATGCATGTAGTATTACCTTCTTACTAAAGAACTCGATAAGTACCCCCTTACAAGTATAGTATAGAAAACCATGGTAAAATTAATTGCGAAAAAAACACTTTCTTCCTGAAACAGACTTAAACATCCATAGTTCAGGTAGGCGTTGAGATACAATTGAATACTGACAATAGTAATTGATAAAAAAGTACTCCACAGAAAAATTGTTCTTCGTTTATGGTGTTTGTCTTTTACAAATAAAATGAGATTATAAAAAATAGGGACAAACCATAATAACTCAAGTGCTACTTGACTTAAGCATAAACTTATCACAAAAAATAATACACCTAAATATTAATTGGCTGACTACACTCTTAATTATCATGTTATGGTTCAGCATCACTTTTTATCTCAATGTTACTACAGTACCTGCTAGCAAATCATGTAATGCTTGTTTTTTCTTTGTCAGATCAATGATTATAACTCCAACTAAAGAAATGATGGAAAATGGCTTAATACTGTTTCTTAATAATGCTCTCCATAAAGAGATTTTACCGTCATGAGTACCATTTACACTCAACTTAAAAAATCTTTTCCCCAAGGTTCCTCTTAAATTTGATGCTTCAAAAATACTACAATATAAAATATAAAAAACGTACTCCATTAATGTGATTTTGGATGAAGCTATTACCAAATCTTCAGCTGAAAATGTTTCTACGAATACATATTCTTCAAAGACTAAATAAAAGATTAAGCCAAGGATAAATTTGAATACATAGAAGTCTAATAAAAAGGCAGATGTTCTGAAAAAAAGTTGAGATCTCAGGTCTTTCTTCTTCTGTATATACTTAAAATTGATGCTTTGGTTCATATCTTTTCTATTGTTTACTTTATTCTATTAAGGTAAAGAAATCAGAGCTTTATTACAAAAATTAGATTGAAGAATAGTTTTGCAAAACAGGTTATTACCCTAACTTTATTTTAATTGGCAAAACCATCTTCACATACACTTTTTTACCTTTCATAACTCCCGGTTTCCATTTCTCTAAATATTCTAAAGGGAGCGTTGTTCCATCAATAGAGCATTGATAAACTATTTCACCATTTGGATCAATGATAAATAGGATATAATCTTTTAGGTAGCCCATTTTTTTATTTTTATCACTAATTTTTATGTGCTTACCTATTATCTTATAAAAGGCTCCCGTCCCTCCTGGGTATTCTGGTGGCTCATCTACTATTTCATATACTTCTTCTCCATTGATGGAATCAATCGAACAAGAATCAAAAAATGATGTATGTGATTGAGCATAATTGCTGTAAGAAGTGAATAGGAAGATCGATACAAAAATAAATCTTATCATAATTTTAGTTTGCTATTAAGTTTGAATTTAGAGCATAAAATAAATTTATCAAAAAAAACCTAGCACACTTTCACATGTACTAGGCCGAATGTATAATCACACACTCATATCCATCTAAATTTAATCGTTGTGTTAATTGTTCTTTCTTATTACAAAATAGTTTGTATTAAAAGGCCACTATGGCTATTGATTGATTAAAGGGTACACCTTATTTAATTTAATCAGGTGTCAATATTTTAATTTTTTGCTCGATATTCGTTGGGACTGTATCCGGTCTTCTTTTTAAACATACGGGTGAAACTTTGAGGATACTCAAACCCTAAACTAAAGGCTATTTCACCAACAGATTGATTAGAGCTTAAAAGAATATTTTTTGCTTTACTTACCACATAGGCATCAATATGTTCTTTGATTCCTTTTCCTGTTTCTTTCTTCAACAAGTCACTTAAATAATTGGGTGACATATTCAGTTCTTTCCCGAAATAATTAGACGTAGGCAACCCACTTTTCACAATCTGTTCAGACTTGAAGTAAGACTTTAATTTAGATTCAAAATCAGTTATTAAATCACTATTCAAATTCGTTCTGGTATAAAATTGTCGGTCATAAAACCGCATACAATAATTGAGGAACAGTTCTAAATTAGAGAGAATCAAATTTTGACTGTGCTTGTCAATATTCTGAGAATATTCAGTTTTGATTTGATCAGCGATATGTTGTATAAACTCTTCTTCTTTTTTTGATAAATGCAAAGCTTCAGTTACTTCATAATCAAAAAAAGTATAGGAGTCCATTTGATTGAATAAATTAGATTTAATGATAAGATCAGGGTGAAATAGTAAAGTCCACCCATCTTTTTTTCTTAACTCTTCTTTTGTGGGAACCGTGAAAACCTGGTGGGGATGTGCAAAAATCATTGTCCCTTCTTCATAATCATATGAATTTCTTCCGTACCCCAATGACCCGCTAATCTTATCTTTGTACATAATGGTGTACATTGAAGATGAAAATCGTATACCATACATACTTTCATCCAGCCAGTCTTTGACCAGATCTTCATCATATATAAATGTGATTAGCGGATGATCAGGAGCTGGTAATTTTAATAATTTGTGAAACTGAGAAATACTATCAACTTTTAGAATATCAGACATAAGTATTGGGTATTATTTAATTTAGACCTACTAATTTTCAAGTGATGTCCATAATTGTTTTTCACTTTTCAGATCATGAACATTGGGTTTGGTGATGACATTGACCATCCTCCTTTTCTATACTCACCACTATCCATAGTACACTATGTTATGAAAAGTATTCACTTGAGTATTTAGATGCATATTCAGATAATAAACAATGTAAGGAGGTTTGAGCTGATTACCAACTGCTACCACTCATGTTCATCATTGTAATAAATGGTTTTGTCAATACCATCTATTCCAAATCCTCAAAATGAATTTGATGCCTTTTCTCTTTTAATTCCTGTATGCACTACGGAAAACAGCATCAAGATTCTTGAGTTGAGGGTATTTTTCTAATAAAAGTTCGGTTAACAGGAAATGTCCATAAAAACTTGCCTCTACCGTGATTTCAAAACCGTCTTTATTATATTCTGGTGTATTTTCCATATTCATCATTCCAGCGTGGCAAGCTAGTCCGTCTAATTTTTGATATTTTGAAAGAAAAGCATCCACAAAATCTCGTACGGATTGAAGATCTGCTAAATCACATTTCATCACATCATAACTTCCCTTTAATGTTGAAAAGCTTTGTGCTACTTTATTACCATCTTCCACCCTTCTGCATGCCATTACTACATGTGCTCCTTGTTTTACTAATTGCTGTGTTGTCTCAAACCCTACACCCGAATGAGCTCCGGTTACTATATATGTTGTTCCATTTAAATCCTCTTCTAAATGTTTTGGGTCACAAAATGTAACTTCCTTATTCGCCATGTCTATTTCTAATTAGGTTTGTAACAAATTTCCTATTTTATAAAGTTTTTTATTTAACACAATTACAGATTCTTGTAACAATTTCACAGAACAACAAAACCAAAACAACTAACTACCAAACAATTACAATCATATTCTGACTTTTAACCCATAAAAGATTGTAATTCATTTATAGTGTTATAGGAATACGTTTATTATTTAATCATAAAAACCGACCTGTTATTATATATTTTTGTATGTCGAAATATTTTTCAATACACACCAATAGAAAAGATCTCATTCTTTTATCCCCATTAAGATTTTCCTATTTTTGAATATGAAAAAGATAGAATTTGTACTCACCTCTAAGCATAACAACAAACGTTTTGTGGCGGACGCAAGATGGATTGCTAATCATACGAAAAAGCCAACTGTAATTTTGGTTCATGGTTTCAAAGGATTTAAAGATTGGGGCGCTTTTAATGTTATCGCTGATCAATTTGCGAATAAAGGCTATTGCTGTGTCAAATTGAACTTCAGTTCTGATGGCACTACAGTTGATTATCCTTTTGAAGTAACGGATCATGAAGCTTTTGGTAATAATAACTTTAGCAAAGAGTTGGATGATTTAGGAGTGTTGATTGATTGGTTGCATAGTGATGAATGCCCTATTGGAACTATTGATTTATCAAAACTTTATCTTTTGGGACATAGTCGTGGCGGTGGTGTGGTACTGCTAAAAACTGCTGAAGATGAGCGTATCAAAAAAGTGGCGACTCTAGCTTCTATTCCTCAGGTCAATACTTTCTCTGAAGAGACAGTAGAGCACTGGAAAAAGGAAGGAGTGATTCATGTAGTCAATGGTAGAACAAATGAAGAACTGCCATTATACTTCCAAGCCGTGGAGGATTATTATGCTCATGAAGACCGCTTGTCGATGATGAAAGTGTTACCGACAGTCACACAACCTATTCTTCATATTCATGGTGATGCGGATGAAACGGTACCTATCAAAGCTATGGACTTTTTACATCAATTAAACCCTGCATCTACTTGTAAAACAATTGAAGGGGCATCGCATACTTTTAATACAAAACATCCTTGGACAGAGGAGACTTTATCAGAAAATATGCAAACCGCAATTGATTACGTGTTAGATCATTTTTCAGAATAAATGGAAGACGCCTATTTAACCCTAAAAGGTACCAGCGAAGGTATCTACAAAGAGAAAGGAAGTAAGTTTATTGCCTTGGCCCATCATGTTACTACAGAAGAAGAAGCGAAGGCAATTGTGAAAGGATACAGAAAGGAATATTATGATGCTAGACACTGGTGCTATGCTTATATTATTGGTGCGGATAAAAGTAAAACGAGAGCCAATGATGATGGTGAGCCAAGTGGATCAGCAGGTCTTCCTATTTTAGGACAACTAAGATCTTTCAACGTTACGGACACACTAATTGTAGTGATTCGTTATTTTGGAGGCACAAAACTTGGAGTTCCGGGCCTTATTCATGCCTACAAAACTTCAGCGGCAGACGCTCTTGAAAATGGTGAGATTGAAGAGCTGTTTGTACAAAGACAGATTAAAATCACATTTGCTTACCCTCAAATGAATGATGTGATGAAGGTGGCAAAGAATTATGAATTGGACTTTGGTAATCAAAGTTTCGATGAATTATGCCATATTGAATTTTTAGTAAGAGACAGTCTTTTTGAGCAAGTAAAAGAAAAGCTTGAAGACGTAGACGAACTTATTTTTAAAGAGCTATAAAAATGAAAAAATACTCCTCCTTCCGAATTTATAAAACGGGTTTTCAACAGTACTTGAAGGCTTTCAACTTTATCAGAAAGAACAATTTGATGCAATATTTCTGGTTTATTAGCCTTTTTGGATTTATTCTCTCCGTAGTTTTATTGGGAGGAGGATTATATACAAGTCATCATATTATGGAATGGGTGCAGACCACCGACAACTTTCATTCGATGGTAGAAGCTATTCCTTTTATTGATACTAAAAGCTCTGAAACTTCTTTGTATTGGGTACTTTTTATTTTTATTGAAATACCGGTACTCATCACCAGTTTATTGCTTTTTGGACCATTGGTCAACCTGCTTAGCTTCCCTATACTGGACCGTTATACAGAGAAAATCAACATAATTTTATTTGACCGCAACGCTGAAAGTAATTTTGATTTAGGTCGATTATTTCAAATGGCTTGGTCAATTATTCTGCCCAATGCACTGAAAAGTATTTTCTTTACACTACTCCTGTTGCCTTTCACATTTATTCCATTTGTGGGGCCAGTTTTTCTATTTATAAGTTTAGTAATCAATAGTTATTATACTGGTTTTGACATTGTGGACAACTATTTTGAAAACTGGAATGTAAAGGTAAAAGACAGTAAACACTTTATCACACAAAATAAATCCATTCCAATTAGTATTGGTTTTGGCGGAAGTCTGCTGTCACTTGTCCCCATAATAGGCGGAATTTTTTCACCCATCATCAGTTTGACTGCTGGTGGACTAATACTCAAAGAACTCGATATCTATGAAGACATGCACACTGTATAAATATTTCATCTTTGCCTTCTTTACATTATTGACCTTTTCATGTACACTTATTGATGAGGAGAATACTCCAGAAATGGACATTCAAGAAACGCTTATTCCTTCTGAAGTAAGCTTTTTGTACAATCTCATTGAACCTGAGCCTGAAGACCCTCAAACACTGACATTTCTTTATGAAGATGATCAACTTTCTTCTATCTACAATTTATTGACCAATGAAGAAATTTATGTTCTCGAATTCAGTTATGGAAACGACAGCAGTCTTAATGAAATTGAAGTCAAAAAGAATGATATCGTTCAAAAAGTCTATACATTCTCTAGTGATGCTTCTAAAATTACAGTCCTCAAAGACAATGTACCTTATGCTGAAGCAATACTACACAGTAATCAATTAGTATATAGTGTTGAAAATTTTGAGAAAAAACAGATCAGTTACTTCACTTATGAATCCGGTGAACTCTCTGTAAAAAGAACTTTCGACAACAGTCAGGATATCTCCAACGGCACACCAAAGTTTATCACTAACTTTTCTTACAGTCCATTTGGAAACGCTTTATTTTCGTCCGTTTTACCTGTCAATACTTTATTCCTTTTAGATGAAATTGATGAATTTTTATTGACTAAATTTTTGACTACTTCTAATACAAAAGTCAACTTAGGACTGAAGGAAGGAAGTAATAATGCCACGATTGACTATAGAACAGTTTTTAATGAAGAAAGCTACCCTAGTTCAATTTCCATGATTTACAGGGAAGATGAACAAGCAGTAAGACAGATTATTCATAATGTTTCTTATGATATATTCACTCCATTTTAAGCATTAAAAAAGGCCAGAGAACTACTCTGACCTATTTTTATGTAACAAAGAAATTTGTTGTTGTTAGTGAATCACTTGTCTGTTCATCTATTCACCTTTTTGAAAAAGGTTCGCCTTTGGCTATTTCATTTATTAGTTCAGTAACACACTGCTTTTTAATTCTATCGTCAATTCAAAGATGACATTCTCAACTGATTTTATCACACGAAAGCCAGTCACATTAATTCAAAATTATTACTACATTTTCACTACAAAATGCTATTTCAAGCCTAAAAAGGGCCATAAAACGAAAAAAACCGATACGTCTTTGCGCATCGGTTTAGCATAGGAAGTAAAATTTTATTTTTATTCTTTTAGATCATTTGTCTTTTGCTCTAAAGGAAATTGATACTTCTTTTGTATCCTGTAAATGATTTCTCTGGCAAGATAGACCGCTAAAATACCTACTAACCATCCACCTAAAATATCTCCAACAAAATGTACTCCTACCGCAATTCTACTGTAGGAATATAAAGCTGTCCATATAAATAAAAGCCAAGACCACTTCAATTGTTTATGCCACTCCAAGAAAAAGAATAATGCAATGGCCATTGAAGTAGAAGCATGTGAAGACACAAACCCTAAAGGACCACCTCTATAGCCATGTAATGTATGAACCATGTCTTTGATGACAGGATCATGTGATGGTCTTGGCCTGTTTACTAAAGGCTTGAATATTTGCGAGGCAATAACATCTGCCAACCCTATGGCTATTCCTAAACCCACTAGCCAAAATAGAGTCTGCCTCCACCCAAATTTCCAAACTGAAAATGAGACAAGAAATAAATACAAAGGCCATGAATTGACAGCAGTGGTCAACCACCAGAAAAATGTATCTGAAAGCTCATTATGATGACTATTCAAATAGAGAAATAACTCTCTTTCCCAACCAAATGGTTCCATATTAATTCAGTTTATGCGTTTTTTCAAAAGGATCAGGAAAAGGATAATTGTCTTTATACCCTTTCAAACGGTACAAGTAAGCATACCTCATCAACTTTCCTGCTCTTGTTACTTCAACCCTATCCACTTCTTCAATTGACTCGAAGTAATTTGAGAACTGACGATTCACATCTCTGCCCCAATTGGTCACATTAACGAAGTAAACATCCTCTCCTTTTTCCAAACCACCTCTATCTTGGTTGATCCAAGCATATTTATGAATCTGATCCCAATTTCCCATCATAATTAATTTATGATTGTTAGGGTACGCAATATAAAAATCAACGTGAGTGCCCGGGAACCATTCATATGCTACAAACTTGGCATTGGGCTTCATATTACCTTCTTGTACATCTTTTTCAATAATGGGTTTCAACTTTTTGTTGATCTGTCTCCAACCATACATGTCCTGCGTAAAATCCCACTCTCCAAAATTTTGAGGATCACCTAAATTGGTTTTTCCTAAATTGATGGGACTGAAATTAATCAACCAATAAGCAAGTGCTAGTACCACTGTCAGAAAAGTAGTAGAGCCAACAATTCTTTTGGGCTTCCAAAGTCTCCAAGCGTTTCTAGCTTTAGAATCAATCAATACCACTCTCCAATATACTGCAGCAATAATGATCAAAGGGAAATATCCTGGACCAGACCAGTGTGGCAACGTTTCTCTGAAAATGGCAAAAGAAGTAAAAACAATAATTAAAGGTAAACCATTGAACAAAAGAACTTGTAATGACTTTTTGTCCATCACTTTTTTACCTTTGGCAATGCCCACAATTGCTGCTACAATCAAATACCAGTTCCATGGATTATTATAAGCGATTTGACCACCAAACTCTCTTAGAAAATAATCTAACCGTATTTCCAATGTAGGAGTTACACGATCTGAATGGAAGGTAAAACTGATAAAATCATTGGCATAATTCCAATAGAGTACAGGGAATAAACACAAAACCGCAATTGCTCCTGCTCCCCACAAACTCCAATCTGCAAACCACCTTCTGTCACAGACCAATACATACAAGGCTACTCCTAAACCAATAAAAGCTCCATGATATTTTGACAAGCCTGCCATACCAATCATCAAGCCAGCAAGTAAAAGGTTTCTCCTTGCCTTTCCATCAATTTTCTCTACCGGAAGTGATTCCAATAGGAAATAAATACTCAGCATCCAGAAAAGAGTCTGAGGTGTATCAGGAATAATAAAAATACCTGATAAAATGGAAGCGTAAATAGAAGATGTATATAAAAATGCCGCATAAATACCGGCTATGCTGTCTTTTAGTTTTGATGCAATCCTATAAGCAAGGAATGTGTTTATTCCAGCAAAAACAACTCCTCCCAAACGCATAAATAGCTCGTAAGGCAGTTTTAGGTTTAACGTGAATAGCTGAATTACCCACCCCACCATTGGAGGATGGTCGAAGTGACTTAGTTCAGGATATAAAGCATATGTCCAATAATAAACCTCATCATTACTGAACTCCATTGTGCCACCAATAAACGCACGCACAATGGAACTGATAACGATTATTCGTACAACAATCTTGGTTGCTCTACTTTCTGTAATACTCATTTGTTCCATCCTGCAAATGTAATTTATTTCATTCACAAAGTCTTAAATAATGTTGATTTGTAAACTTCTTATAACTTTTTATCGTTTCCCTCTAAAGATAAATTGTCTTAATGTTAGGTCATTTTATCAGAAAGCAAAAATAAGTGAACAACAGCTTTTACCTCTAAACCTTTTGAAGGTCATAAGCTTACTAGAAACAGTTGGTCACAGAAATAAACTAAATGAACAAAATGGATATGAATTCTAAATTAAATTTCCTATTCGTTATACTTACTGGACTTATTCTATCATCATGTGTAGATGATGTAGATAAATTTCCACCAAGAGAAGTAACATTGATTTATAATTGGGAAGAAGCTAATATAGCTGGGCTAGACTCTGGCACGATGCAAGTATCTCATCAATCGGGACTAGCATTATTATATTTAAGCAATACTGATGAGTCAACGGTGATTCCAGGCATAATTGGCAATTTAGTCGTTCAGGAAAACCCTAAATCAAAAGATCCTAAATATGCGGTTCCTAATACTATATCTGTCATACCAATTGGGCAGGATAGTGCAGAAGTTATTTTCACCGCACCAAAAGATTTTTAATAAAAAAATACTCCTAAAGAGAATGATACAAGGATAGTAACTTCTAAAGTTCCTATCCTTTCTTTTTGAGGTTCAATTCTAAAATTTCATTTCAAAATTTCTATGGGTATCCGCAAATATTTCAGTAAATTAAGTAAGGACCTAGTGAAACCCATACAACCTAATTATGAAAGTAGTTGACTTTATTTCTAAAGAAGATAGCGGAAATAGAGAAGTGAAAATTGATAAGATAGAATTCAGCTTGATTCATGATGGCATTGATGAAGTGAAAGGAGTATTGTACATGTCAGTACATTACCACATCAATAATTATGAAACCAAACTGATGTGCAGAACGTACCGCTTCTGTCATTTGCAAACCGAAGATTGGCTTTACTTTTTGCTGATTGGAGGAAATGAAGATGTAAATGCAAGAAAGTGGTTGCTTGAAAGAGTGAAAGTTCAGTACGGCATCTCATTTCCCAAAGCATAGAAATTTAGAGTTAAGAATGAAGAATGAAGAGGCTCAAAACCATCCTACGAACCACCTCTTCATTCTACATTCTTAATTCTTCATTCAAAAAAAAGGTTGCCCTCATTACAAGGACAACCTTTTTTATATCTCTAAAGTAAGACTAGTCAACTTTCAATACTGACATGAATGCTTCTTGAGTCACTTCTACGTTACCCAATTGACGCATACGTTTCTTACCTTTCTTCTGCTTTTCTAATAGTTTACGCTTACGCGAAATATCACCACCATAACACTTCGCGATTACGTTTTTACGAAGGGCTTTGATCGTTTCTCTAGCAATAATCTTAGTACCAATTGCTGCTTGAATTGGAATTTCGAACTGCTGACGATTAATTACTTCACGAAGCTTTTCACAAATCTTCTTACCTCTATCATAGGCACCATCTCTGTGTACAATTGCAGAGAAGGCATCCACAGGATCATTGTTCAATAGAATATCTAGTTTTACTAACTTTGAAGCTCTAAATCCAATCAATTCATAATCCAATGAAGCGTAACCTCTAGAGATAGTTTTCAACTTATCGAAGAAGTCAAATACGATCTCTGATAAAGGAATTTCAAAAATCAACTCTACTCTATCTGTCGTTAAGTAAACCTGATTTTTCAACTCACCTCTTTTCTCCATACATAATGACATGATTGGTCCTACGTATTCAGCTTTAGAGATGATATTAGCTTTAATATATGGTTCTTCAATATGATCTAACTTACTAGGGTCAGGCATATCTGAAGGAGCATTGATAATTACTTGTTCCTTTTCTGCATTATTCATAAATGCATGGTATTGTACGGAAGGAGCAGTAGTAATTACTGTCATGTTGAATTCTCTTTCCAAACGTTCCTGTACAATTTCCAAGTGAAGCATCCCTAAGAAACCACATCTAAAACCGAAACCTAAGGCTACAGATGTTTCAGGTTCCCATACTAAAGAGGCATCGTTCAATTGTAATTTCTCCAAAGAAGCACGAAGATCTTCATACTCTGTTGTATCAACAGGATAAATACCCGCGAATACCATTGGCTTCACATCTTCGAAACCTTGGATCGCTTCTTCACAAGGACGTTCCGTTAAAGTAATCGTATCACCTACTTTTACTTCCTTCGCTTCCTTGATACCTGAGATAATATAACCTACGTTACCAGCAGAAATTGACTTTCTAGACTCTTGGTCTAACTTTAAAACACCAATTTCATCTGCTTTATATTCTTTTCCAGTGTTGACGAATTTTACGAGGTCACCTTTATTAAGCGTACCATTCAAAATTCTGTAGTATACTTCTACTCCACGGAATGAATTATATACAGAGTCAAAGATCAACGCTTGTAGTGGCTCCTTTGGATCTCCTTCTGGAGCAGGAATTCTGTCTACAATCGCTTCAAGAATCTTATCTACACCTAAACCTGTTTTACCAGAGGCTTCAACGATGTCTTCTCTTTCACAACCTAAAAGGTCCATGATCTGATCCGCTACTACTTCTGGATTTGCGTGTGGAAGGTCGATTTTGTTCATTACAGGAATGATTTCCAAATCGTGCTCCATTGCCAAATATAAATTGGAGATGGTTTGTGCCTCAATACCTTGTGATGCATCTACAATCAATAATGCCCCTTCACAAGCGGCAATTGATCTTGATACCTCATAAGAGAAATCCACGTGACCCGGAGTATCAATCAAGTTCAATACATACTCCTCTCCATCTTGGAGGTAGTTCATCTGAATAGCGTGCGACTTGATCGTAATACCACGTTCACGCTCTAAATCCATATTGTCTAGCAACTGACTTTGCATGTCACGCTGAGCTACAGTCTGAGTAGATTCTAACAGACGGTCTGCTAGCGTACTCTTTCCGTGGTCAATGTGAGCAATAATCGAAAAGTTGCGAATATTTTCCATCTTGTCCATATGACAAAGTTACTTCTAATTCTTATAACTCTTAAATCCTTAGTAAATATCTAACAATGTTTTTATTAAAAATTGACTAGGACCGCAAAAATAATCACAAAAGTAGAGTAAAAAGATGTATTACTCATTATTTCTTCAAACGTATTATATCTTTTTAATTCAAATTATTAAGATGGCTATCTACTTTTTCTGCTTTTGGCAATTCTTAGATTAAAACTTCACTCCTTTTTTGAATCACTACTATTTATTTTAACTTTAGACAGAAGAATTTATTGAGAATATATATATACCGACTAACTTTTTATTCTTTACACCTGTGATGTTAAGAATGAAATGAAAAAGTATGTCTACCGTAAATAAAGACTTTTTCACAGCTGGAACGTTCTGACATTACAATTAAATTATTGCAAAAAGTAAAAGGCACACTCCGATCATTAGAGTGTGCCTTCGTAATTACAATTATAAAAGCAAATAAGCACGAAGTCTTATAATATTACCATAGAATAAGTTTTCATCAATGGGATTGAACTTAATCTTTTGAATCCGGCAGGAATCCAATTTTCATCAAAACTATTCGTTGGTATTTCAATAACATTATAAAATCGTTCTACTTCTTAAAATAACACAAACTTAACCTACAAGGTATCGGATGTGTAAAACATTTACTTTTTGAGAAATAGTAGCTTATTTTGGGTTTTCGCCTAGTAATGTTTGAAGCGATTATAGAGTATATAATTAATTTTTGTAATTCATATTTTTTAGTCTGCTTTAAAAAGGTGATAGAAGGGGGATATAAATATCATTGCCCCTTCTTCATTTCACCTAATTTAGGTAATAGCATAGCCAAGGCAACAGCAACAGTTTAATATTTCATCTGAATTATTTAATTATCATTTTAGATTTAATTTATTTAAAATCAAGTAATTATCAAATGATAAACTACTCAATTACAACAATTTACGCTTTAAGTTTAATTACTTAACCATCAATCATGAATGGTTGTACATGATTAATAATTATATCTATTTATTTTAAAAGTACATGTAATTCCTTCCTTCTAAAAAGATAGAGATCTGGAATAATAATTTTGTAAAAATGTGAATTTTAAATCACAATAGTTCGCTCAGAATATGTTTCTAGTAAGTTAAATCATTTTAAAAGAATAGAGTTTTACGTTTTTCTCTTCTTTGCAATTCTTTATTGCACTACAAAGGTTCGTGAAAGATATTTCTACTGCAAATCATAAGGATAATTTTATCTAATTTCATTAATTTTATTATATAAAATATTCTATAAGTCACATTTTATTTTTCAATATTTTCGTCATTCACATTTATTTTCAATTGTTTACATACAAGATTCATCAATGAATAATACTATTTTAATACTCCATAAACTCTAGTTTTATTAAAAAAAAGTTCTTTAATACAAAAACGAGATGCGAAAATCACACCTCGTTGATACATCATTAATAATAAACTCAGAATAATTATTGGCGGTAAATGGGCTGATAACTGCATCTAATACCTCCACCAAAGTAATTTGCCTTTCTAAATGGAATTTCAACAACATCAATTCCTAACGCTTTGATCTTAGCATTTACTTCAGGAAAAGCATTCGATACAATAACAGTATGATCATTGATCACCATGCCGTTTGTTGCCATGCGTTGGGCTTCTTCAGGTTTTACTTCCACCCACTCATAGTTTTTCAATGCTGCCGGCAAAGCATCAAAATCTACAAAGTCTTCTTTACAAATCACTCCCTGATGATCATTCAACAACATCATAGCACAATCTAAATGCAATACATGATGCTGTAACTCGATTCCATACACTTTATAGTCGTCACCCAGCTCTTGTTGCAACCACTGTATTCCTGCTTCATTAGAAGCATTGCCAGAGAGGCCTACATAAATTTCTTTGCCATTAACGAATACATCACCTCCTTCTAAATAAACATTGTCTTTATGCAAACCGGGTTTATTGGCTGGCATATTTACTACCTCACCGTTGTAGTTTTTGGCCAAATCCAATGCAATTCTTCTATAATTTGCTGTTTCCAATCTACGAGCCTCCAAATTCATATTTGAGATAATGATTTTGTTCCCAATTGTAATGATTGGGTCTCTTGAGTAAGGTTGAGAAGTAGCTATTGAATGCACCTCCAACTCATCAGGTCTTCTTACTTTTACGCCCAATGATTCTACTACTTTCACCAAATTTTCTTGTTCCATATGATACTCCTGATCATCTTGTGGATATACTTCTGACAACATATGCCCTTGTGCCTTGTCCATATACTTCCAGGAACTATCTGATATATAAGGATACAAACTCTTCACATCGTCGCTTATTGCCGGTACTTCAAAAGCACTTGTAACCCAACGCCCTATGACAATTTCTTCAACTTGATCCCACTCATGGTTATTTTGAATATTTTTTGCCACATTAGGTTTTTCAATAAGAGTGAATGCTGTAAAAACAAAAAGTGAAAAACAAATTAAAGCGATTAAATTTCTTGTAGGTTTCATAACAGTATCTTTTTTATATTTCCTAATTCACTCTTAGAAGGGAAAAAGAAAATGAAAACCCCTATCCGTTTTTTATTTTTATTTAAAATTTTAAATTGTGAGGGTCAAATACACTGTAACGCAGATTATCGTTAATTACGATGAATTCATTTATGAAAAAATTTACAGTGTATTCAACAAAGCGTCTTAACTATTTCAAACTTGCATTTAAGTACGCGTCCGTGCGTACACTTTATACACCATAAACTATTTAATAATCATGGCAACTATTCGATTGGGTGATGTTGCACCTGACTTTACGGCTCAAACAACAGAAGGAGAAATCAATTTTCATGAATGGCTTGGCGAAGGATGGGGAATCCTTTTTTCTCACCCTGCCGACTACACTCCGGTATGTACTACAGAACTTGGAACAGTAGCAAAGTACAAAGACGAATTTGACAAAAGGAATGTAAAAGTGGCGGCACTTAGTGTAGATGGACTTGAATCTCATAAAGGTTGGATCAATGACATCAATGAAACACAAAACACTACGGTAAACTTCCCGATCATTGCAGATGAGGATAAAAAAGTATCTGAACTGTATGATATGATTCACCCTAATGCAGACAGCAATCTGACTGTTCGTTCTGTATTTGTGATTGGAAATGACAAGAAAGTAAAATTGATCATCACTTATCCTGCATCTACAGGCAGAAACTTTGATGAGCTACTTAGAGTGATTGATTCGCTTCAACTGACAGCTTATCATAAAGTGGCTACACCTGCCAATTGGGAGAATGGTGATGATTGTGTAGTTGTGCCAGCTGTAAAAACAGAGGACATTCCTGCAATTTTCCCTAAAGGATATACTGAGGTCAAACCTTATTTAAGATTAACTCCTCAGCCTAACTTGAACTAAAAATAAATACTTATCCACAAAATCAATAAGTATTTATAAAAAAGGAGGTTTTCACTCATTACTTATTCACAAACAATGTTGATGGTGAATAAAATGTTGAAAACCTCTTATGTTTTTTAACGACTTCGACCTTAAAAAACTATTTTTAATCTCACACGTTGATAACTTTTTGAAAACAAGGACTGTGAAATCTTCAAACACAAAAAGTTATCAACAATTTCCCTTCAATTCTGATAAAAGGACTGCAAAAGTATAAAATTTTATTAGAACGAATAGTTAAAGAGTGTCAATCTTTCTGAAGCATCCCATAATAACTTGCTCAAATCTTCCCGGTGTGAATAATCTGTGGAAGGTACTTTAATAGCATTTTTGCCTTTTATCTCCTTAAAACCATCCGGTCCAGTATAATCTCCACCTTCAATATCTTCTCCTAAAGCAGCATAAACCGTTGGCAACGCTCCCATCTGAGCCGTATTGAACATACCAGAAAATAAATTCTCCATCAAAAAGACCATAAAACCTGGAATGTGTTGCATCAAATTAGTCATAGATCCTCCAGGGTGTGCCACAACAGATTTCACTTGATAATTATGTGCTGTCAAACGTCTTTGAAGTTCATAAGCAAACATAATACAAGACAACTTGCTCATGCTATATGCTCCCATTTTCGAATACCCTTTTTCAGCATTTAAGTTATCAAAATCCATTTTACCATTTTTGTGCGCCATACTTCCGAGTGCCACAACTCTTGAACCTTGCGTTTTTTCTAATAAAGGCAACAACAACCCTGTCAATAAAAAGTGAGCAAAATAATTTACGCCCATTTGGCTTTCAAAACCGTCTTTTGTTTTTGTAAATGGAGGTACCATAATACCTGCATTATTGATCAAAAGGT
Organism: Flammeovirga sp. SJP92; assembly: GCF_001583495.1. Taxonomy (GTDB): domain Bacteria; phylum Bacteroidota; class Bacteroidia; order Cytophagales; family Flammeovirgaceae; genus Flammeovirga. The sequence goes on from NZ_LQAQ01000063.1 coordinate 60,322, forward strand.
CTAACCTGTCAAACTGTTCAGTATAGGCTTGTGCAAAACTCCTCACCGATTGAAGATCACTTAAGTCCAACGACATGGCCAATAAATCTGCATCAGGTGCAGTCTTTTTAATTTCCTGTATAGCACTTTCTGCTTTTTGCATATTTCTACAAGCCAAAATGACTTTTATATCTTTCAATGCAAAAAGGCGAGAGGTCTCCAATCCTAAACCAATATTGGCTCCTGTGACAATGGCAATACGGCCTTTTTGAGATGGTAAGTTTTTGATGTCTTGGATGTTCATTTTTAGTGTGTTTTTGTTTTCATTAATATACTGATTTTCTTGAGAGTTCTACCAAATAAAAAGACCGAAACACAGCAATAATGTTTCGGCCTTCGATTTTTTTCTATAAAAAAAACAGCATTAAATCTCAAATCCCATAACTACAATATCGTCAATCTGACCATAGCGGAATGTTGAAGTCCACTCTTTTAATGTTTCATCCAAAATTTTTGATTGTTTCTGCATTGACAAATGACTAATATCTTTGAGAAGTGCTCTAAACCTTTTGTTCATAAATTTTCTCTTATCTGGGCCTCCAATCTGATCAGGATATCCATCTGAGAAAATATAAAACTTGTCTCCAAATTCTGCTTCAACAACAGAAGTGACATATTCATCCGAGCCTTTTCTTGTCATACCTCCAATAGAAAGTTTTGCTCCTCTTATCACCTCTACTTCACCATTTTTTCTAACAATCACCAATGGCCTTTTGGCTCCTGCATAATGAATTTTTCGCTCTTTAAGATTAATCCTCAACAATGACATATCCATACCATCTTTATTCTGAGAATCCGACTGCTTCAGAGATTGTTCTATTCCCTCATTCATATGTTGGAGCACTTCACCCGGATCGGTTATTTTTCTATGCTCAATGACATCTCTTAATAATTCACTCCCCAGCATTGACATAAAACCACCTGGCACACCATGTCCTGTACAATCTACTACAGCCAGAAAAAATTCAGCTTTATTTCCAAGGTGTGTGGCCCAGTAAAAATCACCACTAACAATATCTTTAGGTCTGAAAAAGACAAAATGTTCTCTTAGGTACTTGCTTAAATAATCTTCAGAAGGCATAATTGCCGATTGGATTCTTTTGGCGTAATTAATACTCTGTGTTATATTTTCATTCTTCTTTTCAATCACCTGATTCTGCTCATAAACAGTTTCCATTGTACAGTGCAGCTCTTCATTTGTAGTGGCCAATTCACTGTTCATTTCTTCTAATCTGAATGTTCTGTCACGTACTTTTTGCTCCAGCTCCCTGTTTTGAGCTTCTATCAATTCCTTCTTCTCTTCCTCTTTTCTCAACACTGCTTTTCTTGCTTCATTAATTCTTTCTCCAAGCCCTAATGAGAATAAAGCTAACTCCCAAATCACGCCCATTTCTGTGATATTTGCAGAGCTAAACAACCACAAATAAGGAGGTAAGATTTCCAGCATTTGAAGAATTGAAATTCCAATAGCTACTATATAAAATAAACCTGCGATAAAGAAATAACGTCCTGAAACTGAAATTTTTGAAATTCTGTAGGCAGTAATGATCACTAAAGCATACCCTAAGCCAGCTCCAAGGAAATTGTAAGCAATAGAAATATTTCTAAACCCTAAAACAAAAAGCAACAGTGAAATGGCAATTCCAATCTGGGCATACTTCAACGCTTTACTCATCTTAGGGTAATGGGTTTTGAATTTCAAGAAAGATTCAGAGAAAAAGACATAAAAGATAAAGGCAAGTGCTCCTGGAATATTGATCAGATCTTCTTGTAATGCAGCAGATGAGAGCCCCTTTTCAACTATAAAACCTGATAATCCTAAGCAATATACCGTAATGGTGATGTTATAGCCTACGTAGAATAAGTAAGTTTTGTCTTTTACAATCATAAATAAAAATAGATTGTAAAAAGTCATGATCAGCATAGCTCCAATAAATAGATAATGGAACATGTCTTGTGGATCTTGCAACTCATGAAAACTTTCTGAAGCATAAATAGTAAATGGCAAAGCAGAAAATTGGAAATACTTTCCATCTACATAAGTTCCTTTCATGAATATCCTCTTTTGAGAAGAGGCCGGCAGGTCAATCTTTCCAAATGAAAAACATCCCTTTTTATATTCTTTATTGGTGTTGAGTTCTAATATTCCTCCCTTAAAAATATCTAATGCTTTTTCAGTAGGGACATAAATCTCTAAATAATCAAAAAGACTTGTTCCTAAAAACAATTCCATCGATTGATTACTTGTATTTTCTAATACCACTGAAAACCATATTGTTGATTCTCCTTCAGGAAATTCAAGCTGGGAATAATCAATAAAATCGTCATTATGGTACTGACTCAGAATATCATCCATTTTGTATTTTCCATCTAAGGGAAGAAAGGAAATTTGGTCTTCTATGTTTTTGATATTCAGGTGCTGATCTATTGGTACTGTTTTGATCTGTTTACCATAAGATGTAGAAAGTGAAATCAAATTGAGGAGCAAAAACATTACCATTAATTGCTTCAATTTCAGTGAATTAAAATTCATAGTGTTATGATAGTCGTTATGATTCTATATTTCAGTAAGCGGTACAAAAAATCTCTCATAAAAAAATAAAAAGTGATGAGAGTACGCAAATTCACATCAAAAATCACTCCTTTTTCTATTCTTTCCAATTAAGAGATAACGAAATTTACACCCCGACTATTCATATCACTTATTTTCAGATCATTACTTTATAAAAAAACCGAAATACAAAAAAAGTATTTCGGTTGATCTATTTCTTATCGCTATTGCCTTTCCCACTCTACAGTCTTACTTAAAAAACCTACGGAGACCTTTACCTCCATTATTTCTTCTTTAGGATAAAATTCTGCATCCAACCATTTATCTTGTTTGATGCTGTAAATTTCTCCTTCAAAACCATTTTTTGTTGGTTGAATATTTCGGATCATCTGCTTACCTTCTACGGCTTTTTTACTGCCTGTAGATTTGATGAACCCCTCATAGATTTCTTTATTTTTTGAAATGGAAAGTATGGTTCCATGATTCTTAGTGTCCCATTTTCCTTCAATTGGGTATTGGGCATAAACGGTCATCGAGATAAAGAATAATAGGATGAAAGTTGAGATTTGTTTTACCATAGTTTATAGGTCATTGGTTATTATTATCATTGAGATTGTTTATTAGCTTAACGTTAAAAAAGAAACAATGTTTCATTTAAACTAAATAATAGTTCAATTTTAAAGATTAAAGTTGGATTACTTAACTTGAAGCAACACCAAAAACAAACCTTATTTCACATGATACAAAAATACAATGAAGTGGACCAAAAACTCCATCAACTTTCTCAAATCATAGCCAAGTTCAACCGTTCATTTGTTTCCCAAAAAGCAGATGACAGCCACACCAACCTTCAATATGACGTTATAGGAGAAAGAATTGTAGGACGCTGGATTACAACTAGAGAAGATGCTGTAATTATTGGTTTAGACCTCCATTCACTTTCTTTCAAAGTATACACTAAAAAGTGGAAAGTTATTTTTGAAGTTCCTGTTCTAGGTAAGAAACAAAATGAAATAGAAAATTCATTTTTACCTTTCTGCGAAGAGCACAATTTCGATTTTGATGCTTTTAAAGCTCCATTACACTTTGATATTACCCCTTATTCTTTTTTGAACCAGAAATATGATTCACTTTCTACTGAAGGAATTTCTTTATGGAAAAAATGGAGAACAACAGCTTTTGAGATGAGTGCTCAATTCTTAGAACATCTTCAACTCAACAGTGAAATCAGAGTTTGGCCACATCACTTTGATACTGGAATTTATATTGAAATCAGTGATCAATTAGGAGTAGGTTTTGGATTAGCTATGAAAGATGACGTATGCGAAGCACCTTATTTTTATTGTTCTGCTTATGGACTGAAAGGCCTGAATATTGATTATGATACATTACCTCCTCTCCAAAAAGGTCGCTGGAAAAACCTGTCTAAATGGAAAGGAGCTGTATTAGAAATTGATGTTATTTCAAAAGAAGAAATCTCTTTATTTATCAAAAATGTAAATCAAATCTATCTTAAGTACCATTAATAAGAGTTTCTAAGCTTGTCAATAATATCACTACAGAACTGAGCATCTTCTTCAGTTATGTTTTTGAACCGGTCCATACTGAACTCTTCTTGGTGATCATCAATTTCAGCTAAGAGTGTTAACCCTTTTTTAGTGATAGATAAATACACAATTCTTCTATCCTCTTCACTTCTTTTACGCTTTACATACTCTTTCTCTAAAAGCTTGTCAGAAAGCCTTGTAGCATTGGGAGCTTTGTCAATCATCAATGATTTAATATCATTCATGGTTACCCATTCCTCTTTAGCCCCTCTCAGTATTCTCAGTACATTAAACTGCTGTGGAGAAATTCCAAAGGGTTTCAAAAAATCTACAAACTGATTTTGGATCCAATTAGCTGTATATATCATGTTAGTGATAAAACGGTGTTTATCACTTGTAAATTTGGTCTTAACGATTTCGTCTATCTTTGCCATATCACACTTTGTTATAAAAAACCAGGGCACCTGTTAGCTATAGTTTTGCCCTAGTATTTACAAATATACAAAAAATAAACTAGGAAATATTTTCCATGTAAAATATTTCCATTACATTTGTATCATCACTAAAGAGATATTATTCATCATGAATCAGAAAACAACAAAACTATTATATCGTATTTCTACTGGTCTTCTTACAGCTTTAATGCTTATGAGTGCCACAATGTACTTTGCTCAATATGAAATGGTAAGCGAAGTATTCACTAAACTGGGTTACCCAACTTATATCATATATCCTTTGGCAATAGCCAAATATTTAGGTCTAATCGCCATTTGGACTAATTTCAGTCCCAAACTAAAAGAGTGGGCTTACGCTGGTTTCTTCTTTGATATTCTACTGGCAATGTCAGCTCATGTTAATATTAATGACGGCGAGTTTATTCCTTCATCCATTGGTCTTTTATTAGTTCTTACTTCATATTACTTTAATAGAAAACTAGAAAAAGAAAATAATCAAGCAGAAGTTCCTGTAGCTTAATTGAGATCCACCTTATTGGTCAAAGTAAATACTAAAATTAGAAGTATTGTAAATTCAAATAGCCTGAATAGAAAATTGTCTCTATGCAGGCTATTCTTGTTCTAGAGCTTGTTTTAAACATCTCTTTTAGTAAAAATTATCCCTTTCAAAACGTGAGTTTATTAATTTCCTCACAACCTAAAATAGAAAACTTTTACTCCTAAAATATTTATTCCAAACACGCTCTTATAATGCAAATGCTTTCTTGAAATTGAAATTATTTCTGTTCTAATCTAGCATTCGCATTTTCAAGCTCTTGAATTCTTGCTTCTAGTTTTTGAAAGAGATCATTTACCTTTTCATTTTGAAGTGCATTTGCTTCGGATTTCGCCTCTAGATCTTTCATTTTTTGTTCCAGATCATTATTCTTTTTCTCAAGATCTTCAATCATCTCTTGCTGTTCTTGCACCGCTTTTGTCAATACTGGAACCATGTGTCTGTAATTTAAAGCATAGTGGCCTTCATCATCTGCTACCCATACATTTTCAGGGAAATACTGCATTACTTCTTGTGCCATAAAACCGTAATGTCTTACACTGTCAGCATCTTTGATATAATTATAAGTATATATACCCAGTTTCATAATATCATCGATTGAGGTCTTCAGAGTATCAATATTTTCCTTAAGTCGTCTATCAGAAAAAGAAGCATTATCTGCTATTGTACCATCTACTCTCATACCTCCATCAGCTTTCATTTCAAGCCTTTTAACGTCACTACCTGAGCCTCCAGGATCTGTGTTATTCCATAAGGTTAAATCCCCTGCACCATTAATATAGTATGTCCAACGAGAACCATTATCACGTTGCATTAAAAATCCATCACCATCTTCTATACCACCTGAACCATGTTTTACTCTAACTGCTCCTGAGTTAGAGTTGGATGTAATTTTTAATCTTTCAATATTATTGGTTTTAAAGGTGATAGGTGCATCATTAATATTACGTATTTCGGCACCACCGCCCGAATTCATTCCTACTTGGAAATTAGAAGCGTCTTTGCTGTCAAAAGTTAACCATCCATCACCTTCTCCACTATAAATTTCGACGTTTCTAGTACCTGCAGAACCTGGGTTATTAGTCCCTATACCGATATCTCCTTTTTCAGTAACGATAAATTGTGTGCTTGGTATAGTACTATTAGTCACCTTAAAATCACCTCCTGAAGAACTATTTAAATCAACAGTGTAATCATAGGCTCCTGCAGTAATAGTTGTTGCTTCAGTTAAAGCTCCTGCAAAAGGAACAGGGTCTGCCCAAGTAGCTACACCGTTTGCATCAGATGTAAGAAGTTTTCCGACTCCCGGACTACCTCCTCTTATTCTCACTTGTCCGTTCACATCTAAAGCTTGAGTGGGGTTAGTATGTTTGATGGCTACATTTCCATCATTTCTTACTAGGAGACGAGTAGTAGCTCCATCCAAAATATTAAAGTTTCCTGTATTATTCAGGTTTAAATTAAAGTTATTTGCTCCTGCTGTAATCGTTGTATTTGCAGTTAAAGCTCCTCCCAATTGTACTCTATTCGCTGATGTAGTCAAGCCATTATCTGCAACTACATTTAATGTTCCGACACCTCCAGTAATACTACCTGTCATACCATTACCTCCTTGAACACCAGTGATAAGAACAGGCAGATCATTTAAATCATTATAACTGATGGCACCAATTTCAGTATCCACATAACTTTTATTGGCGGCATCTAAATTAGTAAGAGGTGTAGCTACATTTGTAATAACTTTATTATCTGCATCAAGTGTAAAATCTGATAATGCTGGAGTAGCCCATGAAAAATTACTACTTCCATCAGTACTTAATACTTTTCCTGCACTTTCACTACCCGGATTAATGATATAGCCATTGTTAGCTACATAAGTATCAACTTCACTTTCTGAAAGATTAGTATCTGTAGCTTCAAGGCTTTGTAAAAAATCCGCTTCCGTTCCAGAATTCTCATTGTTTAGCCAGATTTGATAAGCAGAAAGTCCATCACTTCCATCTGAACCATTGAGACCTGGAGAACCAGTTAAACCTGTATCACCTTTATCTCCTTTGTCACCTTTTGAACCTTTCAATGACAATAACCAATCTGACTCACTTCCTACAAAACCACTTTCTAAGGCTAATGTATAAGCAGATTTACCATCTATTCCATCACTACCGTCTGAACCATTGAGACCTGGAGAACCAGTTAAACCTGTATCGCCTTTATCACCTTTGTCTCCTTTATTACCTTTATCACCCTTATCTCCTTTTGTACCTTTTAATGACAATAACCAGTCTGACTCTCTACCTACAAAACCATTTTCTAAAGCTAATGTATAAGCAGACTTACCATCTATTCCATCACTGCCGTCTGAACCGTTGAGACCTGGAGAACCAGTTAAACCTGTAACACCTTTATCTCCTTTGTCACCTTTTGAACCTTTCAATGACAATAACCAATCTGACTCACTTCCTACGAAACCACTTTCTAAGGCTAATGTATAAGCAGATTTACCATCTATTCCATCACTACCGTCTGAACCATTAAGGCCAGGAGAACCAGTTAAACCTGTATCGCCTTTATCACCTTTGCCTCCTTTATTACCATTATCACCCTTATCTCCTTTTGTGCCTTTTAATGACAACAGCCAGTCTGACTCACTTCCTACAAAACCACTTTCTAAGGCTAATGTAAAAGCAGATTTGCCATCTATTCCATCACTGCCGTCTGAACCATTGAGACCTGGAGAACCAGTTAAACCTGTATCGCCTTTATCACCCTTGTCTCCTTTGTCACCTTTTGTGCCTTTTAATGATAACAGCCAGTCTGACTCACTTCCTACAAAACCATTTTCTAAAGCTAATGTATAAGCAGACTTGCCATCTATTCCGTCACTGCCGTCTGAACCATTGAGACCTGGAGAACCAGTTAAACCTGTATCGCCTTTATCACCCTTATCTCCTTTTGTACCTTTTAATGACAATAACCAGTCTGACTCACTACCTACAAAACCATTTTCTAAAGCTAATGTATAAGCAGACTTGCCATCTATTCCGTCACTACCGTCTGAACCATTAAGGCCAGGAGAACCAGTTAAACCTGTATCACCTTTATCACCCTTATCTCCTTTTGTGCCTTTTAATGACAACAACCAGTCTGACTCACTTCCTACAAAACCACTTTCTAAAGCTAATGTATAAGCAGACTTGCCATCTATTCCATCACTACCGTCTGAACCATTGAGGCCAGGAGAACCAGTTAAACCTGTATCGCCTTTATCTCCCTTATCCCCTTTTGTGCCTTTTAATGACAATAACCAAGCAGATTCACTACCTACAAAACCACTTTCTAAGGCTAATGTATAAGCAGACTTACCATCTATTCCATCACTGCCGTCTGAACCATTAAGACCTTGAGAACCAGTTAAACCTGTATCGCCTTTATCACCCTTATCTCCTTTTGTGCCTTTTAATGACAATAACCAGTCTGACTCACTTCCTACAAAACCACTTTCTAAGGCTAATGTATAAGCAGATTTACCATCTTCACCATCTTCTCCTTCCAATGATTCTAACCATTCTTCTTCACTTCCTTCAAAACCATTTTCTACAGCAATAGCATAAGCGGATGAGCCATTTTCTCCATCACTTCCATCTAAACCATTAAGGCCTGCATCACCTTTCTCTCCTTGATCCCCTTTCAAAGACAATAACCATTCTGACTCATTTCCTTCAAAGCCATTTTCTACTGCCAATGCATATGCTGATTGACCATTTTCTCCATCTTTGGCTTCTTTCAGCGAAGTAATCCACTCTTCCTCATTCCCTTGAAAACCGTTTATTACTGCAATTTCATAGGCTGAAAGACCTCTATCTCCTTGTAAGCTTGGAGTTGTGTACCATGTTCCATCAGTAAAGTTGAAAGTGAACTTTCCACCTCCTTCGTAAATTGTAGAAGCGATACCAACACCATCCTCCCCATCTTCACCGTCTTCTCCATCAATTCCTACTACTGTATTGCCTGCTCTCTCGGCATATAAAGCATAAGGAACACTCATCATCTGAGAAATGGTTGTGATCGCATAGTTTTCTTCTCCAGTGGGATCAATTTCCGATTTAATGTAGTAGATATCTTTTCCCCAATCAATTTCAGAAAAAGTACCCAATACTGAATTTCCATTACCTACAGCAAGTGTAAGTAAACCAGCATTGTTGGTTGATGGAAAATGGATTTCACTGTAAACAGTTGTGCCCGAAATATCGCTTTGGATAATACTGATTCGCACACCTACATTTTGGTTTGTGATTAAATCGCCCTCAGTGCTTCTGACAACAGCCTGATAGCTCATATAATGAGGTACTTGTGCATAAACACTGCAGCTCATTATGAATAAGATAAGTAGAAAGTAGATTGTTTTCATAGTGATGTTCTTGAGATGAATGTTAGAATCTTCTTACAAAGTGAATTAGTTTTTAATCACTTTAAATGTTTTTACCACTGCATTATCTTGGTAAACCTGAACGAGATAAACCCCTGAAGGATAAATCTCTAAAGGCAATTTTGATTCATACCTGAACTGATCAATTTTGAGCAATTCTTTTCCTTGTGCAGTATGTAAAGACGCTGTCAAAAGATTTGGTGAAGACGTCTTTAAAGTTAAGAAATGAGTAACGGGATTTGGAAATGCGCTCATTTCTAAATCGCTTGCTAAATCCGGACTGGATGTTGGTGTCTCTAATTCAAATACCTCATATGGCTGAAGAACGCCTTCAGATACTAAGGTGTTACCGTTTTCCCCCGTTTGGAAAAAAACCTGACCAACTGAAACTGTAATGCTATTCGAATTATTTGATACTGTAGCACCTGATACATTAAGAGTAGTTTGAGCTTTAAGAACCAATGAAATAAGACAAAATAAACCAGTCAGAATGATACGAATATATTTATTCATAATGTTATAGATAATCGTAACATAAATTTTGTAGAAAGTTCAATTCGGGTTTTCAAATATCTTCTTTTAATTATGAAAAAGCAAAACGGATTCTGTGTATTTTGATATTTTGCACCCAACAAGCAAATATTTTAATAACATACTTATTAACTGTGATTTACATTTACTAAATTGCCTGCCAACTAAGAGCGTGATTGAAAGCTTTCTATTATTGAAAACACCCCTTTAAGAAAGATGAGATGGTTAATTTTATAGGCTTCAGCGATGCTATTCTCTCAAGAATTCTATTCCATATTTTCTAAAATGGTGGATTTCAGTTCTAAAAATTCTTTTCTATACTCCAACTAACATATTATATTTTCTTATGAAACTTCTCACTAGAATTTGTCTTTTCATTGTTACTTCATCAGCCGTTTTTTCTTGTATTGCTTTAGAGGATGAATTCTTTCCTACAGCAACCAACAATATTACCTCTGATAAAGTATTTTATTATTTTGACTCTCTTCATGTTAATGTAGACTTCAGAGACAATGCCTTGATTACTGAATCGAATGTAAGACTGGCACTGATAGAACCTAGTGTGGCTGAAAGTGATACCGTACTCTTTTCTTTTGACACCACCTATACTACTGTTGAAGCAAGGTTATTGAGGTTTGATTCTACCTTTATCATTCCTCTTTATGCCCAAACTGGAAAATACTTGCTAGCAACAAATAATAAAGATGCTAGTGACAATACAATATGGGACAGCACCTATTTTTATATTGATACAGACACTACTGCACCTTTTGTAGAACAATTTTCTGTTGTTTCAAAAAACGAAAAAAATATAGAAAATAATCAGTTCTGTAGAGGGGATATTGTATCCATCAACGCTTTGGTAACAGACAATGCAGCTTTAGATAGAGTGGGAATTTCAATTGATGAAGAAGAGACCGTTTACTTCAATCTTGCGGGTAGATCAGCGGGTATTGCTAATTTAATTCAAAATGATATTTCAATACCTAATAGCATAAACGATGGCTCACACCAACTTCAATTAGTCATTGAGGATAAGTTTGGCAATGCCATTACAGTAAGCAAAACAATTACAGTAATGTGTGACAACGACCCTGCTGAACTTGTTTTATTTGAAGAAGAATCTGGTATTGAATTGCCGTCCAATAATGTTGTACAATTGTTTCCTGGAGAAGAGTTTAATTTGAGCAGTTTGATTTTTGAAGATACTGGAGGATTAGATTCCGCACAGCTGGAAATTACTCGACAAGCAAATGGAAATCCAACCGTTGAAACGCCTGTCACTTTTGGTTTAGACGGTGTTACTTCTGCTGATTTATCTGATATTTTTGAAGATTATTTTTCTTTCAGCTTCGATAAAGTCAATGCTAATGAAGGAGATGAAATTATGGTCAATGTAAAAGTAAAAGACATCAATCAAATCTGGGAAAAGGCTTCTTCTTTTCATTTCACTTTAATATCAAAAAAAGACGAAAAACCTGAATTACTTATTCCCAACCTTATCATTAATGGCAATGCTGTAAGCGTAAATCCTGATGAAGAATATGATCTGACTGATTTGTTGATCGAGAATGGGAACTTGACCATTGAGTTAGATGGAGAGATTCGTGAAGAAGTTGGTCTCACTTCCGTAAAGTATACTTTCAATAGTGACCATAGAAGTATTCAATCTTTTGGAAGAAGGATTGATATCTCTGAAGAGGAACTCGATTATCCTCTTCCAATTGAAACAGTGATTCAAACTCCATTTCCTATAGACTATAACGAAAACCTGGAAGGCAAAATTACTTATTCTCTTCAAGTGATCGCTACCGATTTTAAAGAGCAGTCCGATACTGTCAATTTTGTATTAAGTGCAGTTTACTAAACTTCATTCTCTTCATTCATTAAATTATTGTCTAATCTCTAATCATAAAAAAGCTAATCAGTCCAGAAAGCAAAGCAAGTGACATGGCAATCAACACTACTCCGTTAAAAGCAGTAATAAAAGCTTCTTTATAGATCAAATTTGTCTGTATTATTATAGTCTGATCAAGGGAATCAGGTGGTGTTGCAGCTGTAAAATTCTCAGCTTCTTCTATTAATAGGTACTGAGAAGACTGTTCGATCTGTAGTGCTGTCACTTTCTCGGTGACATGATTTTTAAAAGAAAATAAAGCAAAAGCACCTAAGAGTGCTATGGCTAAAACACTAGCCGCTCTTGCTACAGTATTATTGATTCCGGAAGCAATACCAATATTCAATGTGTTCACTGATCCCATCACGGCCGTTGTCAAAGGAGCCACAGTGATGCCCATTCCTATTCCGATAAATATAAATGGAATGAAAAAGGTGCTCCAATAGGAAGAAGGGCCAGCTGAAATTCCAATCAAAGTGAACATAAAATACCCCATAGACACAATCAAAGGTCCTACAATTAGAGGTAAACGATAACCTTTTTTATCTACATATTTTCCCATTAATGGAGAAATAGAAGCAATACAAATAATAATGGGCAACATGGATAATCCTGTATTGATTTCGGAGTAGCCCTGTATTTGTATAAGATTTAAAGGAACAAAAAATAAAGCCCCACTCATTGCAGTATACAAAAAAAGAGTCATCAGGTTTGTTCCTGCAAAAGTCTGGGATTGAAATAACGACAAGGGCATCATTGGGTATTTTATTTTTTTTTGACTCCATGAAAATGCTATTAATGTGATAAAACCAATACCTGTGCTTCCAAAAATCAAAGAGTGCTGAAATCCTAAATCCGATGATTCTGTAAAACCAAACGTAATCCCTGCCAAACCAAATGTCACTAATAATGCACCCACCCAATCGAGCTTCTTCGCTTCCTCATTTCTTGATTCGGGCACTTTGGCCCATATTCCAAAAAAGACAAAGATAGACAACGGAATATTGAGAAAGAAAATCACTCTCCAATATCCCATGCCTGCCAGCCAGCCTCCTAAAATTGGTCCTATGATCCCCATCAATGCACTGAAAGTTGACCATAGTCCTATTGCTTTTCCTCTATTTTCATTATCAAAGTGAGCAGATAAAATAGATAAACTACCTGGCGTTAACAATGCACCGCCGACACCCTGAAATGCCCTTGCTACTAATAATTGATGAGCATTTTGTGCCATTCCACAGACCAATGAAGAAATCGAAAATAAAACAAGACCCATCAGAAAAATTCTATTTCGTCCGTAAAGATCGCCTAGTGCCCCTCCTACCATTAATAATGCTGAAAGAAAAAGTGCATAACCATTAATGACCCACAATAATTGAGTTCCTGTGAGGTCCATATCTTTTTGCAGTGCAGGCAATGCAACATTAAGAGCTGAACCATCAATAAAAACCAGACTTGAAGCCATAATCGTGGTGAGCAATGTCCACTTTTGGGTGGTTGAGTAAGTACTCATAATGTTAATTCAGGGTGAAAGGAGATGAAAAACAGTTTTTGGAATAGATTGATTATCTATTGGTTAAAAATAACAAATTCTATTAAACATAAAGCTTCTAAATTATATTAATAAAACTGAAATCGTTCAATCTCTTTCAGTTTATAAGTATATTCGTCGCTATACAAATTGATACGTACAACATCATCCAACTTAACTTTTATCAATGATTCACGAACTTCGAGAAATAGTCTATTCTTCCTTTTATGCACAAAAACAGCAGATCAAAACTGTATTAGTTTCAGTGATTGGTTTGAATGGTTCCTCCTACCGTAAACCCGGTGTAAGAATGCTGCTATGGGAAAATCAAAAAATGATTGGGGCTATAAGCGGTGGATGTGTTGAAAAAGAAATCATACGACAAGCGGATAGTGTTTTCAAGAATGGCAAATCAAAAGTAATTGAATATGATGGAAGATTCCGTTTGGGTTGTGAAGGAGTACTAAAAATTTTGATTGAACCTTTTATAATTGAAGAAGAGGAACTGCAACAATTTCAAGAAGCTTTGGATCAAAGAAAAACAGTGAAAGTGGAAAGCTATTTTTCAGAAAATCCTGCTTTAATGGGAGAAAGCTACACTCAGATTTTCAATCAAGAAAGCTCTATTCTTTCCCATCAAAACATACTTTCTGATCAATATTTAAAATATCAACAAATGCTGTCTCCTGAATTTCAACTCTACGTTTTTGGAGTTGAACACGATGCAAAAGCACTCTGTCAGTTTGCATCTTTAACAGGTTGGAATGTACAGATGATTGATACGTTAAAAGGGACCTCTGATGTCACTGATTTTCCAGGTGCAAAAAACCTGATCCGATTGAATGAAGACGATATTCATCAATTGCCAATGGATCAACAAACTGCAGTAGTTGTCATGACGCATAGTTTTGTCAAAGACTTAACGTACCTACTACAGTTACATCAAAAGAATTTTGCCTACTTAGGAGTATTGGGAGCAAAAAAAAGAATTGAAAAGCTGATTGATCAACTAATAGAATTCCATCCTCATATTGACACTGAATTTATTGATGCTATTCATAGCCCATGCGGTTTAAACATAGGAAGTATTACGCCTCAGGAAATCAGTGTTTCTATTATTGCGGAGATTTTATCGGTTTGCAGAGGGAAAACGCCTCATTCTCTTTCACATAAAACGTTGAGTAATGCATAAAGCTATACTATTACTTTGTGCCGGAAACTCTTCTCGGCTAGGAAGACCAAAACAGCTTTTAGAATGGAAAGGTAAAAGTATTCTTGAACACATCATTGAGAAACTTAATACCTTGAATATTCCGATTCTAGCCATCACAGGCGGGTATCATGATCAAATGGTTTCAGTATTGAAAAAAAATAATATTGAAACTGTATATTGTTCAGGATGGGCATCAGGAATGAGCGAAAGTATAAAGTTTGGAGTTCAATCACTTTTAAAACAAACCCCTGATCTTCAAAAAATTATGATAGTACTCAGTGATATACCACTGATTGAACGATCCCATTATGAAGCAATTTTGCATCAATCAGAAACTTCAAAAATTGTTATCAGTCAATTTCAAAAAGTAAAAGGAGTTCCTGCTGTTTTTGATGCTGCTTTTTTTACTAAATTGATGGAATTAAAAGGAGATCAAGGTGCAAAACCCATTATTCAAGAACACAGTAAAGAAGTCACAATTCTTTCCTCTAAGCAACCTTTCTTTGACGTTGACACAGAGGAAGATTATCAGAAGTTATTAGATTACTGATCTTCTAAGTATTAAATAAAACACGGAACAAACACAAATAATATAAACTATGAAATTCGATTTAATTATCAACAAAAAAAACTACACTGTTGATGTGGAGGACGGCACTCCATTGCTTTGGGTGTTGAGAGATGAATTGGAATTAGTGGGGACGAAGTTTGGATGCGGTATAGGTGAGTGCGGTGCTTGTACTGTCCATATTGACGGAAAAGCAGAACGAAGCTGTCAGCAGATGGTTGAGCTTGTGGAAGGAAAAGAAATCACAACGATTGAAGGACTTTCAGAAAACGGTGACCACCCAGTACAAAAAGCTTGGGAAACACTTGATGTACCACAATGTGGCTATTGTCAGAGTGGTCAAATGATGACGGCTTCTGCCTTTTTGCGTAAAAACCCAACGCCTTCCCCTGAAGAAATCAGAATGGCAATGCATGGAAACATCTGCCGTTGTGCTTCTTATAATCGAATTGAAAAAGCCGTTGCTTTAGCAGCTGAAAAATTAAAATAACGATGAGCAATACATTCAACCGAAGAAACTTTCTGAAACTCTCTCTTCTTGCAAGCGGAGGTATGTTGATTGGCGTAGGCTGTTCTGAAGAAGCTGACATGCCCACTTCAACTGATGATCTCGACTTTCATAGTTTCAATGCATATATAGAAATGGCCAAAAACGGAATTGTGAAAATCTACTCACCTAATCCCGAAATTGGCCAAGGGGTAAAAACTTCAATGCCAATGATTGTGGCAGAGGAATTAGATGTCTCATGGAAAAAAGTACATGTTGTACAAGCTCCTTTAAGCAATGATTTCAACCGTCAAGTAGCAGGTGGAAGTCAATCTATCCGTCAGAATTTCCCAGCCTTAAGAATGGCTGGTGCTACAGTGAAAATGATGTTTTTGACTGCTGTGGCTAAGAAATGGGATGTAGGTGTTGATACCTTAAAAGTAGCTCAAGGAATAATTTCTTCACAAGATGGAAAAAAAATCAACTATGAAGAAGTCATTGAAGAGGCTATAAAAATACCTGTACCTGAAAATGCTCCTCTCAAAAATGTAGAAGACTTTACTTTGATCGGCAAGGCCATCAATAACGTCGACATAAAACCCATCATTACAGGAAAACCTCTTTTTGGAGTAGATTACAAAGAAAAGGGAATGAAGTATGCAGCTGTTGCCCGTCCTCCTTTTGGTGCTTCATTACAATCCGTGGATGATACAGAAGCAAAAGCAGTAAAAGGAGTGGAACAGGTGATTCAATTCAATAATAAAGTAGCTGTGGTAGCCAACAGTACTTGGGCGGCTTTTAAAGGAAAATCAAAATTGAAGATTGAATGGGGTAATCTTCAAGATGATGAAAATACTACTCTTTTTGATCAAAAAATGGCTCAATTACTTCATAATGGTAAGCTTGAGGAAAAGATAAAAAGTGGAGACATCTCCAAGGCAAAAGCTGAAGCGGATCAGATCATAGAGCAAACATATGAGGCACCTTTCTTACCACACAACACCATGGAGCCTATGAACTTCTTTGCGGATGTGACAGATAAAAAAATCAGATTGGTTGGTCCTACACAAGTCCCTAGAAGTTCAGCGAATGTAGTTGCACAGTTGTTAGAAAGAAATGTGGAGGATGTAACAGTAGAAATGACAAGAATGGGTGGCGGATTTGGTAGAAGATTGAGTACTGATTATGCAGAAGACGCTGCTATGGTTTCTCATCTTGCAAAAGCCCCTATTAAACTAATGTATACAAGAGAGGATGATATGTCAATTGGGCAATATCGACCTAAAGTAAAATATAAAATCACAGCAACTCTAAAAAACGGTCAGCTGACAGGTTATCAACTGAAAGAAGCTATTGTAAACAACAATGGTATGAATAAAGGAATTGCAAAGTTTTTCCCTTTTGGAGCAGTGGATCATTATCTGGCGGAATCTGCTAATGTACCTGCAGATGTTACAACACTGTGGTGGAGAGCGCCAATTACCAACTTCTTAGGTTTTGCTACGGAGAGTTTTATGGATGAATTAGCCCTCAAACTTCAAAAGGACCCAATTGAACTAAGAATGGAATTACTGGAAAATGCCAAAGGTAAAAAGACACCTTACAGTCCAGAACGTATGCAGCAAACCATTCAACTTGTCAAAGAAAAATCCAACTGGGGAAATGCTCCTAAAGGTATTTACCAAGGGTTCGCCTGCTACTATAGTCATAATAGCTACGTTGCTGAAGTTTGTGACCTTGAAATGATAGACGGAAAACCTATTGCTAAGCGTTTTTATGCTAGTGTTGACTGTGGCATTGTCATCAATACTTCAGGTGCAAAAAACCAGATTGAAGGAGCCATTCTCGACGGTATGGGGCATGCAATGTACGGCAACCTAGAGCTGAAAGATGGTATTGCCCAATCCCAAAACTTCGACAAATACAAACTGATCCGTATGATGGATACGCCAGTAATTGAAACATACTTTGTAAACAGTAATCAGGCTCCAACTGGGTTAGGTGAACCAGGCATGCCACCTGCAGGTGCCGCATATGCCAATGCTTATGTAAAAGCAACCGGAAAAAGGATGTTGAAACAGCCATTTTTTAGTTAGAAAACAATAAAAAAGGCTTAACGGTAAATTGATATCGTTAAGCCTTCTTCATTTTATATCAAGACAGTGATTATCCTCTGCCTACAATCTCCGCAATTTTTACAATTACCTTTGTTGCCGCTTCCATTGTTGGTACTGGCACGTACTCATAGCGGGCATGCATGTTGTGGCCACCTGCAAAAATATTTGGACAAGGTAAGCCCATAAATGATAATCTTGCACCGTCTGTACCACCACGGATGGCTTTTACATCTGGCTCAATCTCCAAGTCTTTCATAGCTTCCAAAGCAATATCAACAATATGCATATTAGGCTCTACCTTTTCTTTCATATTGTAATATTGATCCACTAAAGAAAGCTGTACTTTATCCTCACCGTACTCTCTTTGGAAATCTTTGACCAATGCTTCCATGTGTGCTTTTCTTGAATTGAAAAGTTCACCGTCATGATCTCTAATAATGTATTGTAATTTTGATTCTTCTACAGAACCGCTCATTGTCAATAAGTGGTAGAAACCTTCGTATTTTTCTGTCTGTTCAGGAGTTTCGCTGTCTGGGAATTTTGTCGCAAACTTGGCAGCGATATTCATAGAATTCACCATTTTACCCTTTGCAGTACCAGGGTGAACATTCTGTCCTTTGAAAGTCACTTCAGCATAAGCCGCATTGAAGTTTTCATATTCAAACTCACCCATTGGGCCACCGTCCATAGTGTAGGCCCACTCTGCACCGAATTTCTCTACATCAAATAAATCAGCACCTTTACCTACCTCTTCATCTGGCGTAAAACAGATTCTGATTTTACCATGCTTGATTTCAGGATGCTGAATCAAATAGTCCATTGCTGTAACAATCTCCGCAACACCTGCTTTATCATCTGCTCCTAAAAGTGTTGTACCGTCTGTTGTAACGATCTGCTGCCCTTTGTAGGCTTTGATTTCTGGAAACTCTTCAGTAGAAAGTACAATATTCTGCTCTTGGTTTAATACAAGATCATTCCCGTCATAATTCTCCCAGACAATTGGGTTTACGTTGGCACCTGTTAAATCAGGTGTTGTATCTACGTGAGCTACAAAACCAATTGTTGGAACTTCTTTATCAATATTTGAAGGAAGAGTGGCCATTACATAGCAGTTTTCATCAATCGTCACGTCTTCCATTCCGATTTCTTTTAACTCTTCAACTAGTAAATTAGCTAAATTAAATTGTTTTTTTGTGCTAGGAATTTGTTCTACACCAGGAACAGATTCTGTATCAATTTTTACATAACGTAAAAACCTTTCTAATAACTTCTCCATGAATCTTTGATTAATAATTTATGCTTATAATTATACCGTGATAACTTATTGTTTTCATTTATGGAGTTCGAATTTACAATACTTGATAAAACTTTGAAAAAAAACGGGCTTTTCTAAAGGATAAATCAGAATTAAACTTGTTCATAATGACTTTTTTGTAACTTGCGACCTGAATTTATTCTAACAACTTAGAAATACACACACCATGAAACTGCTAGAAGGCAAAAACGTATTGATCACAGGTGCGTCTAAAGGAATTGGACGTTCAATCGCAATTCGTTGCGCGGAGCATGGCGCAAATATAGGTTTCACTTACCTTTCAAGTGTTGAAAAAGGTGAGGCTTTAGTAGCTGAATTAGAAGCATACGGAGTAAAAGCGAAAGGCTACCGTTCTGATGCCTCTGACTTAGAAGCTGCAGAGCAATTAATCAAAGACTTTACAACTGATTTTGATTCTCTTGACGGTTTAATCAACAATGCTGGTATCACAAAAGATACGTTGTTGATGCGTATGTCTGAAGAGCAATTTGATGATGTAATCAGAGTGAATTTGAAATCTGTTTTCAACTTAACGAAGGCAGCTACAAGAACATTCTTAAAACAACGCAGCGGTTCTATTGTAAATATGAGTTCAGTAGTAGGTGTTCACGGTAACGCAGGACAAGCTAATTACGCCGCTTCTAAAGCTGGTATTATTGGATTCACAAAATCTGTTGCAAAAGAATTAGCCGCTAGAGGTGTTCGTTGTAACGCTGTAGCTCCTGGTTTCATTGAAACAGAAATGACAGAAACATTAGATCAGAAGGTAAAAGACGTATGGATTGCTGATATCCCAATGAAGAGAGGTGGTAAGCCTGAGGAAGTTGCAGATTTATGTATCTTCTTAGTTTCAGATATGTCAACTTACATCACTGCTCAAACGCTTGAGATCCACGGTGGTATGAAGAGCTAGTAGCATTTATTACTAATATAAAGAGGTTTGAATGGATAAGACAATTATCTATTCAAACCTTTATTTTTATCCATACTTTTCAGCGTGAAAATAGAACCAATGGTAATAGCATTATAAGAGATTTCAGCTTTCTGAGCTATCGATTCATACTCTAAACGCAGTGCTAACTTTTTTGACAAGGCAATCTCTCCACCAAATCCCCAAAGAACCCCTCTAGATAAATGGTTTCGATAAAATGTATTTTTCTGATTATACGCCAATGTATAATAGTTGCGGTTACTCAAAAAGATTACTCCAGCTTTTCCAAAAAATGACATATTTCCAAAGCTGTACTTTCCACGAATAGAAGCTTCCCAGCCCTTTTTCACAACGTTTAATACATAAATCGAGGTTTGTTCTGAAACATTCCCTAAAGTACGATAACCTAACTCAATGCCGATAAAGCTTTTCTGATAACCAAATGTTACTTTATGGGCGAATGTAGTCCCTTTTACCTTATAACTTTGCTGGAAGAATTCAATGTTCTTATGCTCGATAAAGCCTAGGCCACCGCTTACTCCTAGATAAATTTGACTGTTGGCATATTGTGTTGAAAGCAGGGTAATGATAGTCAAAAAGAAATAGTTTTTTAAAGTTTTCATAAAATAAGTTAATAATTTATTAACTTAGCAGAAATCTTTAACTTACATAAGTAACAGTCAACCTGTTATTATCTAATTTATTGATAGAATATTTCAAAAAATAAAAAACCCTAGGTCGAAGGGTTCAACCTAGGGTACTCACGGATTTGGTTTTTTGCGAGTTTATAGTATTAGCTTATGGTTATAAGCTAATACTATTTATATTTTAAACGAGTTCTAATTATTCAGAATCATCTACATATTCTACTTCAGAATCAACATCTTCGATAGAGTAGTTTGAAACTGTTAATTCATCAGATAAAACATTTCTGATTGTAACATCGTTGTGAACATCAAAACCTTTCTTAGCGTTTTTCACTAAGATGTTTGAGAATGAACCTTTAGCACCTTCTCTTACTCTGAAAGCAGTTGTTTCACCAGCTTGACCCATTACAGTAACGTTTTTAACAGTAGCGTTAGAGTAAGGAGTAGCTGAGTTATCTTTAGAGTTGTTATCAATTTCAAATGCCTTGTCGTGGTCTCTAGCAGCATCGTGCTCTACCCAAAGGTTAGTTAAGTTACCTACGAAACCGTGAGCCCAGTCAAATGAATCATCTTCGTTACCTACTGATACTAAATCAGTACCGTTTACAGTACCACCAAACCACTCAAGTCCATCATCTGAACCTTTGAATGCTTGTAAGTAAGATAATTGTGTTTCTGAACCAACACCTGAGAAAGTGAAACCGTTGTGCTCAGACTCTGAGTCATACTTATAACCAGTGAACTCAACACGTACATATTTTAATACACCTGAGTTGTCATTAGCTACAGAACCACCGTACATAACACCTGAAGCAACTTCGTTGTTTGCTTGACCATTTGCATCTCCGTTGTTGATAGGAGCTTTACCGTTGATTAAGATACCACCCCAATCACCAGGAGCTTGAGTAGCTTGACCTGAAGTAAATACGATCATGTTCTCTGCTGTACCTTCAGCCATGATTTTACCACCTTGTAAGATCATTAAGTATGAATCATTTTCAGTAGCTACAACTTGAGTACCTGCTTTGATAGTAAGTGTTACACCACTAGCAACAGTAACAGGACCTGTTAAAACAACAACACCTTCCAATGTCTTATCTGCATCAATTGATCCACCAGCTAACGTTTCAGTTGGGTTAGAGATGTCAACAACAGTACCTGCATAGCTAGCGTCTTTTGCCCATGTTGGAATTGTTTCACCAAAACCTGTAGCACCTTCTACTGCAGCAATCTTGTTAGCAGTATAAGCTGAGTCTGCTAAGCTTACCTCAATTGGGTTTACAGGAGTATTGTTATCATCATCAGAACAAGAAACTAAAGATACTGCTAAAGATGCAGCAACAATCGCGTAACGGAATTGCTTTTTCATAATAAAAATTGTAATTTTAAGGTCGAATTGAAAAAAATTATTTTTGAGAGGGGTGGAATTTTTCCATCCCTCTTTTATTTTGTTTGTTAGAAACTATAAGTAAATCCTAATTTAGCCTCTACACCTTTCTTGTATGTCTCAACAATTCCTGTTGTTCCATTTGAAAATTCTTGGTATAAAGTGATATCAGGGTTCAATAAGTTTTTCACTGATAAGTCTAAACTCATGTTGCCTTTAATCTTATTTTTCATCACAAAATTTAAAGTACCATATGATTGCTCATAGATATCTCCTGCTCCTTGAGAACCTGCTGCAGCAAGACGATCTCCGAAAGTACTGTATGTGATAGAGAAGACTGAAGTTACGTTTTCAGAGAAGATGTTTGCCTCATGTGAAGCATCTACGTTCAACATATAAGGAGATGCTCCGAACATTGCTCTTTTCTCATTTGTGAATAGTCCGTTAGATCCTGACAAGTCTGTTTGTGAAGCTAATAATGTAGCGTTCATACCAATATTACTTCTCTCTAACCAGCTTCCACCGTTTTTGAAGATGTTTGATAATCTTTTAGTTGCTTCAATTTCAATACCTGCTACAAAAGACTCACCTGCATTCACATAAGAGAATTCTGTAATTGATGAAGCTACTGTGATTAACTCGATTGAGTTGTTGATCTGCTTTCCGAAAACACCTACTGAGAATAATTCACCAGAGTTAGGGAAGATTTCATATTTAAGATCTATGTTGTATACCTCTGAGTTTTCCAAGTCTGGGTTACCTGAGATTTTTTGTCCGTTTGCAAAAGTGAATCTAAAAGGAATCAACTCTGACATCATTGGTCTAATAAGTGTCTTTGATGCTGCAAATCTTAAATTTGATTTCTCATTCACTGTGTATTTGAAACTCAATGAAGGAAGTACATCACTTGTTTCTTTGATACTGAATTGATCAGGAGCGTTTGGATCTACTGTACCTTGCTCTTTGTAAACTACTTCTTGGTAACCTTTTTCAAAACGTGCACCCACGTTTACTTTTAATTTACCTGGTAAGATTTCGTATCCATAATCAGCATAGAATGCATTCACATTTAACTTTGCTGTAAATCTTGTATCGTATCTTGCAATTGCGTCATATTCGATTACTCCGTCAGCAACATTTTCATCAATACCTGGCTGAGGATCGTTTACGTCAATTCTTGGAGAAGCTTTAGCATTGTCCAATGAAACCATCCACCACTCGAAAGTTCTATCTTTGAATACACCATTGTATCCTACTGAAAGATTACTGCGGTAAGTATCTTCATACTCATTGTAAGCTCCTAAACCATATACAACACCGCCTCTAGCAGAAAATGTTGTCTCATCCATGTCACTCCAGAATCTGTGTGAATCATCAGGAGCATTTGTAAACAACTTACCGTTTGCTACTTCACCTGCTTCATCATACTCTAAATCTCTATAAGTCAACTGTCTACGATCTGGCTCTTGAGCATTTGATAATGAGTATCCAACACCCCAAGTCGCTTTTAATCTATCGTTTTCACCGAACTTGTGATCACCAATCAACTGATGAATTCTTACAGTACTTTGCTCGTAAGTATTTCTTTCTTTAAAAACTTTGTTTTCATCTCCATTTCCAAGCTCTTCATGCTTACCGTAAAGATCTAAAGTAGTGTTTGAAGATTCGTTGATGAAAATGTTGTTGAATGAAAGTTGGTTTTTGTTGTTGATCTTGAAGAACATATTCGCCATACCTGTAGTATTAGTACCGTAGATATATTCTTTTGTATCGTATTCTGTAATTGTAGTTCCTTGGGCTCTGTAAGTATTTTGTTGACCTTCTCTGATGTCATACTTGTTTTTGAAAGAAGCAGAAGCCACAAAACCAAAAGCACTTTCTTCACCAAACTCATATAGTTTACCACCTGATGCTTTAAAGTTGAAGTTTGGACCTGCCTTCTTTGTGGTTGGAGAGAATGAGTTATTATAAGACTGAGGAGCTTCACGGTTTTCTAATTCTGAAGGTAATGCTCTACCGTTACCAGAAAAACCTAAAAATTCAGCGTCACCATCTTCGAATGTTTTAAAATCTTTACCTGTTGATTGTGTATTGTAAGCTCCAGATACACCTATTGTAAAAAATCCTTCATCTGGGTAATCCTTTGTTACGATGTCTACTGTTGCACCTGCAAAGTCTCCATATAAACCAGGATTAAATGTTTTGTTGATATCAATATTTCTAACTACTCCTGTTGGGAATAAACCTAGATCGATAACTTTTTTGCTTGGATCAGTAGAAGGAACTACTAAACCATTTACTGTTGCGTTGTTGTATCTATCACCTAAACCTCTTACGAAAAGACCTCTAGATTCTACTTTTGTAATACCTGTAACGTTTGTCACAGCCGATTCCACATCTGAGATACCTTTTACAGACATCTCTTCCGCACCAATTGCTTGAATCATTACATCAGCATTTTGTCTTTCAACCATTAATGCTCCTGCTGATTCTGTGTTTGCTTTCGCAACAATTTCTACTGCTTCCAGCTCTTGTGCATCAGAAGCTAACGTAAAGTTAATTACTGTTTCTTGTCCCGCTGCAACTGTAATTTGTTGCTTTGTTTTCTTATAACCAATGAAAGAAGAAACTAGTGTGTAAGTGCCAGGATCGGCATTGAATTGAAAATTACCAAATACATCTGTTGACGCTCCTGTAGTTGTTCCTTCTAAAGAAACACTTGCACCAATTACGTCCTCGCCAGTGTCAGCGTCTTTCACGTTTCCTTTTACAATACCCTTCTGAGCAAAAGCTGATAGTGAAAGCAAGATAAGTGCGAATGAAATGAAATAATGTTTCATCGTAGAGTTTAAAATTCTTAATACTAAAACTGTGTTAACCAAATCACGTTGCAAAAGTATGCGGGCAATGTGTTGTAGTATTTTAGAAATCTTAAACTTGATGTTAAATAAATCCTATTAAATATGAACTCAATGTTACATATTTTGTCAAGAAAAGTTATAAACAAAATATACGCTTCTTTAAAAAAATTATTTTTCTTTGTTTCAAGGTAGATAAATGAACTTTTAAAGAAATCAACGAATGTTAAGAGATTATAAACTTAATTTAATTCTACTTTTTATAGGTTTTATCCTTTTTTCTTGTAATGAAAAGAAAAGCGATAAATTCCAGAAGCAAGAATTTGAAAAACGAAAGAAAGTAAAACGTAAAATGCCCAAACTGGATGACGATAATGCGATGCAAGAGCTAGCATGGTACGGTCCAGAAAATCCTGAAACCATCGTTCAGGTAGAAACAAAATACGGCAACATTAAACTAAGACTATATAAAGAAACATCAAAACACAGGTCAAGCTTTATTATGCTTGCCAAAAGAGGGTACTTCACAGATGCACAATTTTACCGTGTTGTAAAAAATTTCATAGCACAAGGTGGAGACTCTGACGATCCTGATTTCAGAAAGAAAAAGCGTTCTTTTGGTAAATACCATGTTCCAAATGAAATTGATCCCCGTCGTTTTTATCATAAGAGAGGTGCTCTTTCAGCGGCAAGAGCTTATAAAGACAACCCTACACGACAGTCTACCCCTTTTGACTTCTTTATTGTTCAAGGCCGTCCAGTAACGGAAGGAGATTTAGCTCAGTCTGAACAAGATAATGGTTTGACTTATACTAAAGAACAAAAGGATGAATACCGAAAAAATGGTGGTGACCCTCATTTAGATGGACAACATACCGTTTTTGGTGAAGTCATAGAAGGAATGGATGTAGTGGATAAAATCTGTGATGTGGAAACAGACGAAGGAGAATGGCCTTTAGAAGCCATTTATATGAAAATAAAAGTAATTGAATAAATACCCGTAGGGGGTAGACCTGCGTATCTACCCAATGTATGGTATACTCAATGCCAATCCAATGTATAATAATATCAAAACGTCATTATGTATTGAACATGGTGACGTTTTTTCATTAAATTGAATTATTTAAGAAATCAAAACTAACTAAAAATGCCACGCTTAACGAAGAAAAGACAATCTTACAGGTTGCCAACATGGAACTATGATTGGTCGGCCGATTATTTTATTACGATCTGTGTAAAAAATCATAAATGCCTATTAGGTTCCATAAAAGAATCAAAGTTTCATTATTCATCAATTGGTATCATTGCTGAAATTTTATGGGAAAAGATTCCTATTCATCATCCAGAAGTTTCCTTAGGAGAATATATTATAATGCCCAACCATATAACGTTTGAATAATAAAGAGGATGAAAATAAGATCTTAATTGAAACTGATTATCATAGTTTAAAGCATTCTGAAAACTGGCACTCAAAAATTTCACCACCGAAAAACAGTATCCCATCTATCATTAGATCTTATAAATCTTCTGTCAAAAGATATTGTAACCGTTTCGACCTTCAATTTGAATGGCAAAAAAGGTATTATGATCATATCATCAGAGATGGTAAGGATTATTTAAGAATAGAGAATTACATTCTTAATAATAGGAATAAATGGGATGAAGATCGTTTCCACCCGTAGACGCGTAGCCTGCTACGCTTTACTACAAGTATAAAGCAAAATCGATAATTGAATTCTGGGAGTAGATTTTTAAATAACTATATACACCTACAAACGTAGCAGGCTACGTCGCTACAGGACCTACACAATATAACGTAGATGCGTAGCCTGCTACGCTTTGACTACAAGCATAAAGCAAAATCGATAATTGAATTCTTGAGAGTAGATTTTTAGACAACTACATTCTCTCAAAAACGTAGCAGGCTACGTGGCTACAGATGTTTTTCATTAATTATTTCTAACCACCCTTCTATCTTATTAATAAGTATAGTTACTTTGCATTTGAAATATTTCGAGGATATAAATTCAAATCGGTTTGATTTTAAGCATAGATACTTCCACTACTGTTTGTTCAGTGGCATTACATACATTAGAAGGTGAATTGGTTTCTTATTATGAACAGCATATTGACAAGTCTCATTCAGAGTATTTGGCTGTAATGATACAGAATGTGATAGACAATGCGGGCATTGAAATGTCGGAATTGAAGGCCGTTGCGGTTTCTGAGGGACCGGGTTCTTATACGGGCTTGAGAATTGGGGCTTCTACGGCAAAAGGATTGTGCTATACATTAGATATTCCTTTGATGGGGGTAAGTACATTAGAATCTATGGCATTACAAGTTTCTTATTCTATTGATGAAGGAGATTTGATTTGCCCTATGCTGGATGCTCGAAGAATGGAAGTCTATACCGCTTTATATACTTCTAATATGGAAGAAAAGCTTTCTCCTCAGCCGATGGTGATGGATGAGAATAGCTTGTCGGAATATACTGACCGATTGGTTTACTTTGGGAATGGCGCCGAGAAATGTACGCCATTATTTGAAGGTCGATCAACTAAATTGATCAAGAACATTGTTCCTTCTGCTCAATATATTGGTGAATTAGCCATTGAACTTTATAAGAAAGAGGAATTCAAAGATGTGGCGTATTGGGAACCTGAATACTTGAAAGAGTTCCAAGCTACCACTCCACGTAAACGTTTATAATCCTCCTTTCACACATCATCCGCTTTCATGTCTCTATTTGAAGAAAAACATCAATTTGCAGAAATCATCCTTCCTGTACCTGTACCGAAGACGTTTTGCTACTTTATTTCCCCTGCTTGGGATTTAGAGGTAGTGGTAGGTCAGCGTGTACTGGTGGAATTTGGAAACCGTAAAGTCTATACGGGGATTATTGCAGAAATCCATCAGAAGAGACCTGAAGAATATGATCCGAAACCTATTCTTGAGTTGTTGGAAGATACTCCTTCTGTGACTCCTGATCAGATCAAACTATGGAAATGGGTGGCGGAGTATTATATGTGTACGATTGGTGATGTAATGAATATTGCGTTGCCTTCTGGATTAAAATTGAGCAGTCAGTCTTTTATTCAGTTGCACCCTGATTTTTCTATCGACGATAATTTAGAAATGCTCACTGACCGTGAGTTTACTTTTCTGAAATTACTCGAAAAAGAACAAACCATTCCTTATACCAATGTTGCTTCTATTCTAGAGCTCAAAAATCCTTATAAAGCAGTAAAGGATTTAATTGCCAAGCAGGCGATTCTTTTAATAGAGAAAATCAAAGAGAAATATAAACCGAAGATGGAGAAAAGAATCCGTCTTCATCAAAGTTTAGTAGATAATACAGCCTTGTTGGATGGTGTTTTTGATATCATTGCCAAAAAAGCCAAACAAGAAGATGCGTTACTGAAATACCTATCTATGGTTCCTGTTTATGAGGACCCGATGACGAATTATCATGGTGTGAGTAAAAGTGAGTTTATTAAAGAGAATAAACCGCTTTCCGCTAGTTCGGTGGGTACAATGACCAAGAATGGTATTTTTGAAGAATTTGAAAGACAAGTTCCTCGCTTTGAATTAAGCATTGCCGATAAAATGATGCCTACTCCTGAACTTTCGGAAGCTCAAAATGAATGTCTTCAGAAAGTGGTGACGGGTCTGAATGAAAAAGGTACTTGTTTACTACATGGCGTTACCGGAAGTGGAAAAACAGAAATCTATCTACAGCTCATTCAAAATGTCATTGAAAATGGTTCTCAGGCTTTATTTTTAATACCTGAAATTGCACTGACAAGTCAATTGGTACGCAGACTTAAAGTTTATTTTGGTGATGTTTTAGGTATTTATCATTCCAAATTTTCTGATAATGAAAGAGTAGAAACTTGGAAGGGTGTGCAAGAAGGAGACTATCAAGTGATTGTGGGTACACGTGCTTCTTTATTTCTTCCTTTCTCTGATCTGGAATTAATTGTTGTGGATGAGGAACATGATTCTTCTTATAAAGCACAAGACAAGGCTCCAAGGTATCAAGGTAGAGATGTGGCATTGGTTTTAGCGCACTTGCATCATGCTAAAATAATTTTAGGATCAGCAACTCCATCTTTAGAATCTTTTTACTTGGCGGTGAAAAAGAAATATGCTTATGCACCTTTGACGGAAAGATATGGTGGTGCTCAACTTCCTGAAGTGAAAATTGTCGACATCAAAAAAATGCGTAAACAACGCAAGATGAAAGATGAGTTTTCGGATGATTTACTACAAGCTGTGCATGAAACAACGGAAGAAGGTTATCAGGCTATTTTATTTCAAAATAGAAGAGGATATTCTCCTTATGTGAGTTGTGAAACATGTGGTTGGGTGCCCGAATGCCCAAGTTGTGCTGTGAATTTGACATATCATATTTATAAAAATGAATTGAGATGTCACTACTGCGGTTATAAGGAACACGTACCAAAAACATGTGTCAATTGTGGTAGTACGCACCTTCAAACAGTGGGGGTTGGCACACAAAAAATTGAAGAAAGCTTAAAAACCTACCTGACGGACCTTCGAGTGGGAAGAATGGATTTAGATTCTACCCGAAGAAAGCATAGTTATGAGCAAATTCTTACCGACTTTGAACAAGGTCATCTTGATGTTTTGGTAGGAACACAAATGATTACGAAAGGTTTGGATTTTGGCAATGTAAGAGTTGTGGGAATTTTAGATGCCGACCGTTTATTACATTTCCCTGATTTCAGAGCACACGAACGAGCTTTCCAATTATTAACCCAAGTGAGTGGTAGAGCCGGACGAAGGGGAAAAGAAGGTACTGTAATTCTTCAAACTACAACACCTGATGAAACCCTTTTTGCTAAAGTAGCAAGACACGATTATGCTAATTTCTATAGAAAAGAAATACAAGAACGTCAGCAATATCACTACCCTCCTTTCACTCGATTGATCCGACTTACGGTAAGAAGTGAAAAGCAAGATCTCACACGTGAATCAGCGGAATGGCTCGCACAACGCTTGACACATTGGATTGGGGCTAACAGAATTTTGGGACCTCAAGAGCCTGTAATCAACAAAATCAGAAATTATTTTCTTTCAGAGATTCTCATCAAACTTGAGCGTGAGAATTATGACCTCAAAAAGGCAAAAAGTCTGATTCAACATGCTGTGAATAATCTTCGTGAGGAAAAACCTTTTAAGAGGGTTTGGGTGAGTATTGATGTGGATCCTGCTTAAAACTCTCTAATAAATTTATTCAAGTCTTCACCCTGCTCGAGGTTAATTTTCTTTCTTAATCTGTACCTGCTTGTATCCAAACTTCTAGGAGTGATATTCATCAAATTAGAAATCTCTCTATTGCTTAAATTAATGCGGATAAAAGAAAGAATCCTGATATCATTTGCTGTTAACTTAGGGTAGGCTTCTGTGATGTTTTTAATAAAATCCTGCTGTACCTCTGAGAATAAATTTGAAAATAAGACATCCTTTCTTTCTTGATTGATTTCTTCATCAATCATTGCTGACCATTTATTGGATTCATTATTTCTCATCTTATCCAATGCCGTTTTTACCTTACTAAGGAATGCATCTTTTCTATTAATGATTTCCATATATTGAAGCAATTGTTCCTGTTTTAATTCCAGCAGTTCTTTGGCGTTTTCCTGTTCCAAGTTTTCTTTTTGTACTTGTAGTTTTTTCTCGTTGAAATATTTATTAATTCTGAAAAGAATAAAATTAATTAAGATCAGAATTATTGTAGCTGGCAGAATAATCCAAGCAGTATGGTACCAAACATCTTCAATATCAAAAGTTAGTATTGTTTCATTGATTTTACCCTCATTTATTCTATTTTGAACCTCCAATTTATATTCACCTCCTGATAAATTGGATAAAATCACTCCTTCATTCCATATTCCCCATGAAGACCATTCATCATTACCTGATAACTTATATCTATACTTTACAATATCTGAGGTGTATTTATCTGTAAATAACTTAATTTTTAAATTGTTCTCTTCTGCTGAAAAAGTAAGTTCTTTAGTATTAAAAGGATAAGAACGTTTACTGTTTTCATTCCCTACAACCTCCACACTTGAAATAACAGGTACGTCATTACGTTCAAACTGTACTTGATTTTTCATATTGAAATAAGTAATACCCCTGTCAGTAGTTATTCTTAATGTATTGTTCTGGATATCTAGAAAATTATTTTCACGGTTTAAATCTTTCCCTATTGATTTTAATAAAGTCTGATACGAATGTATATTCCCATCAGACAATTGTTGCATCAGTCTTACTTCACCATCTTGCACGTAGGCAATCACACTACCATTAGCATTTTGTACCAATACTTCAATATGAGATGCATCGATATCTTTCAGAAGATTATTTTTACTGTTTACAAACTGTTTTTCCTTATACTTTTTGATTTTTTCACCGTCAGAAAAAATAATTCCATTATGCGTATCATACGCTTTTTTGATACCATAACACACTTTTTTTTCCATGGAAAAATCAGGGGTCATCTTCAACTGAACAACATCAGAATCTGTTATATTTACCCAAACACAATTATTTATGGTATCATTAATCAACTTAGCGTCACCCCATAAATCTACATTATTGACATAAAAATATTGTTCTTTGATTTTAATAAAGTTCTGTAACCCATTATAAGTAGAAACAAGGTAGCGATCTGTATTACCGTATTGCACAATATCAATAACACCAGTATGATCCAATATCGTTTTATACTTTTGTCCATCAAAAATATAAAGGCCAGAATGATGACAGATAAATAACTCTTCATTTATTTTTTTGAGATTCCAGATCTGACCTAAAAGACTTTCATCCAACTCAAATCCTTTATACGTTTTAGAGATAAACAGACCTTTGTTTGTGGCAAGGTATACTTTGTCTTTATAGTCAACGACTGAAAAAGTAGCTGCACCTGTAAAGGGCTTTGAGATTGCACTTTGCAGTTCCACTTTGGCTATTCCATAATCTAGTCCTAACCAGACATTTCCCATTTTATCTCTTTTCATAGATAAAATGGTATCATCCAATAATCCATCTGAAGTATTTACATCATTGATGATCTGATTCGAATTATCTAACATTACAAATCCTTCAGTTACCGTACCAATACAGTAATAATCATTATTATAAGAAGTCGCAGTAAAGAGTGTTTTTCCCTTAAGGGTTGATGGTAATTTGATTTCTGTCAGTTCGTTTTCATCGTATTTATAGAGCTGTCCATTATAAAGTAAAATATAAAGGTCTGTACCTCTTTGAAATAATTGTCTTACTTCTTTATAATAAAGTTCTGGAAATTCATGCTTCACATTTAATGTATTATTGAAGATATAACCAATTTTACCCGTTTTTAGTATAGTCCAGACTTGCCCTCTCCACTTTGTAATTGTATTGATTCCTTTAAAATATTCAAGCGTATTGGTAGTTTTGTTTTCTAAATTATAAATTACAAATTTGTCTTCCTGCTGAAAAATAATATTCTCCCCATCAGACTCAATATTCCACACATGTCGGTGATCCAAAACTCCCAGGCTATGGAAATTTAAAACTCCTTCTTCTTTAATAAAATATCCGAATTCTTTACCACCTACCCAAAGTGTATCACCTATTGCTTTAAGAGACCTTACTGGACTTTTGGAAGGCAAAGGAAACAAAGACCATTGGCCATGGTTGTAAGATAATAAGCCATCAGTATTTCCAAAATAAACAATATCATTTTGATCAATATCAATTGCCCAATTTTGTCTACCTGCTTGATAATCTGCTTTTTCAAAACTGATAACATTGGGAGTGGAAACCTGTCCCGAAACCCATAAAGTGGAGCACAAGAAAAAGGTGAAAAACAATAATAATTTATTATTCGATACGTGCATTAATTTAGTAAAAAATCTATTTAAAAAGTTGCCGTAATTGGCTTATTTCATCTCAACAAATTAATAGTAAAACGAAAGTTATCATTTTATTATTAAGTAATAAGAAAACACTATGCTGTCTTACTAATTAGGCTATTTTAAGTAACAATTTCAATATTTCCAAATCAACTATCAATAAGAAGATGAATACTCTGATAACACTGAATACTCACCTTCTCTTTGACTTATCTAAACTATTTTATTGATACTTTTTCATCTCACTTA
This sequence comes from Flammeovirga sp. SJP92, assembly GCF_001583495.1. Lineage (GTDB taxonomy): Bacteria > Bacteroidota > Bacteroidia > Cytophagales > Flammeovirgaceae > Flammeovirga. Next base: position 93,558 of record NZ_LQAQ01000063.1, read on the forward strand.
CCTTAAACATTTCAAACTGATCAGCAATCATCAATTTAAAATCTCCTTTTTCTACCGTTTTCTTCAAATCTGCCCCAACAAAAGCAAGTTCATCAGCTCTTAGTTTAAAATTAACTACTTTTGATTCTCCAGGCTTTAAGTTGATTTTTTTAAACTTTCTCAAACGTTTATTATCTGGAGTTATAGAAGCATAAAGGTCTTTTACATAAAGCTGAACTACCTCTTTTCCTTCAACATCACCCGTGTTTTTTACTTTCACCTGAACATTAACACTTTCATCTGGATCGATCTCTTTTTTAGAAAGTAATAATTCAGAATACTCGAAAGTAGTATAACTTAAACCAAACCCAAATGGAAATTGGAAAGGTAAAGAAGAATTGTAATCGTACATACCTTGCATTTTTTCTTGTGCTTCAGAAGGCTTATGGTCATAAGTTCCCAATGCATTAGGGTACATAGGATAAGAGTAAGGTAATTTTCCACTCGGGTTGTTTTCTCCTATTAGAATACTTGCTAAAGCATCGCCTCCAAAATTACCAGGTAGATAAGTTTGAACAATAGCATTCATTTTCATATTAAACTGAGAGATCAACCTAGGACGTCCTTCATTTAGTATTAAAATTACAGGTTTTCCTGTTGCAGCCATCGCTTCTGCTAATGCTCTCTGGTTTTGAGAAATATACAGGTCATGCAAATTCCCTACTGATTCTGTATATGAATTTTCACCTAAGCAAAGAAGAATTACATCATTTGACTTTGCTGCATCAACAGCTGCTTCTATATCAATATTCATTTCTTCAAAATATTGACCATAATGATTGTATTCTACACCTGCCACAAAAGTGACTTTATCATGTCCAAATTTGTTTTTTACTGCGTCAAATATGGTATTATAACCCTGAGCAAATTGCTCTACCTTTTCACCCTGCCAAGAGTAAGTCCAACCTCCATTCAATGTACGCATAGAGTTTGCATTGGGACCTGTCACTAAAATTTTCGCTCCTCTTTTCAATGGCAGTAAGTCTTCTTCATTTTTCAATAAAGTGATGGATTCTACAGCCGCATCATACGCTACTTTTTCATGATCTTTACTTCCAAAATCAGGGTACTCTTCCACTTTTGGATATGGTGTCTCAAATAAACCTAGATTGATTTTCAACTTAAGTATACGTTGTACTGCATCATCAATTCTATTAATTGACACTTCCCCTTCATTGACTAGATCAATCAAGTGAGTTGTAAAATTGAAATCATAAGGAATCATAGACATATCAATACCTGCATTAATTGCTTTTTTTACAGCTTCTTTGTGAGTATCAGCAATTTTATCACGGTTATGTAAGTTCTGAATATCAGCCCAGTCCGTTACCACTACCCCTTTGAAACCTAATTCACTACGAAGCAACGTAGTCAATAAATTAAAATCAGCGTGAGCAGGTGTACCATTAATGATTCCTGAATTGATCATTATGGTTTGTGCTCCTGCATCAATTGCAGCTTTGTAAGAAGGTAAATAATGTTCTCTCAATTCTATCTCAGGTAAATAAGAAGGAGTTCTATCTTTTCCTGACTTTTCAGATCCATACCCTACAAAATGCTTAATACATGATGCTACTTTATTAGGGTTACTTAAGTCATTATTTACACCTTCATAGCCATTAATTGCTGCTACTCCCATTTGAGAAGTGAGATAAACATCTTCACCATAGGTTTCCCATAAACGTGGCCAAGTCGAACTTCTGCCCATGTCCAATACTGGAGAAAAATTCCAAGGAATTGAGCTTGCTCTAGTTTCATAGGCAGTGATTTCCGCTCCTCTCTGAACCAGTTCAGGGTTCCAAGTTGCTGCCATTCCTATTTGCTGTGGAAAAAACGTTGCTCCTTCTGTATAAGTAGTTCCATGAATGGCATCTACACCATACAAAACAGGTATTCCTATTTCTTTTAATGAGACCTGCTGAATTTGTTTGATGACCTCATTCCATTTTTCTCTTGATCTTGCTCTATTGTTTGCAGTGTTTAAAACAGAACCAATTTTATACTTTACAATCGCTTCTTCTAATTTCTTTTGGTCCAGCGTTATTGGCTCATCACTGACATATACATTTTCACCTTTTGTAATCACATCTAACGTGATTTGGGCCATCTGCCCAACTTTTTCTTCAAGTGTTAATTTCTGAAGGATTTTTTCTGCCTTTTTATCTACAGATATTCTACTATTAATTATTTCTGAGATAGCTTTTTCCTTCCTTTCTTCTTCTGATTTAAAAGATGTCACACTCCAGAAACAACATATAATTAAGATGCTAATAAAGGGAAGTTTCAGTTTTTTCATCATGATAATTCTATTCTATTAAATTGGAAAAGTAATTCTGAACCAAAAGGACAGAATTACTTTTAAACCAACTATTCCGATGTATTAATTATATCCTTCATTTTGTTTTAGAGCTGAATGCAAGTCCAGTTCATATTGAGGAATTGGTAGGAAGCCTTTTTTAGATAGATCAAATGTCACTTCAAAAATGGATGGATCGCCATTTTGAGAAACATCACCTGTAAAATTATATCCTGCTTTATTGATATACTTTTCATCCGTATCTGTAGGAGGGACCAATTGATAATTTGAAACTGTCAATTCTTTATCTGCTTCCGCTAAACCTCTTCTTAAAACATCAAAGTAACGATGTCCTTCAAAGGCCAATTCCACTCGACGTTCATGCTGAATATCTTCTAGAGTAACACTTGAAAGAGAACCTAAGCCCGCTCTTTCTCTGATGATATTTACATATTCTGTTGCCTTACCATTGTTGGTATCAACATATAATTCTGCTGCTAACAAATAAATGTCTGCAAGACGTAGATAATGATAATTCTGCCCCCAGTTCAAAGGTGTCTCTGCACTTGCTTTATTCCAGAAGTGAGTAGTGTACTTGTTAGAATGCATAGATGTGAACTGGTAATTCATTTCATAAGTTTTACCTGTAAGATCAATTAAATCTTTAGCGTAAACAATGGTAGCAGGCTTTCTTATATCTCCTTCTTCAAACTGTGCTTCTAGTTCTCTTGAGGGAGCAAACAATCCCCACCCAGGAGCCAAGCGGTTACTTGAATGTTCTCTAGGCCCAGACATTTGACAATAAATACTTCCAAATGACCAGTCTCCCCAGTGGCCCGAACCTGTATTTACGAAAGTGATTTCGAAGATGGCCTCTTTTGAAAAATTGCCATTCTCATTAAATAAATCAGCATAATTTTCTTCCAACTTATAGTTACCACTATTGATAATTTGTTCTGCGTAATCAATGATAGCTTCTTTTGTAATAGGATTACTCCCTGCCACAGGTAAACTTTGCTGATTATAATATCCAGTGTAAAACATATATACCTTTACCAATTCGGCCATTGCGGCGTATTTAGTAAGTTGCCCATCAAATTCAGGTTCTACTTTATCAGTCATAAATGCAATGCCTGTCAAAATATCTTTTGAAATTTGAGCATATACCTCTTTAGGGTCTGCTTGTGTAATGGAAGTCCATGAATCACCTTCAAGAGGCTCAAGAATCAATGGAATATTTTCGAAATAACGTACTAATTCAAAATAAAAATGTGCACGTAGAAAAGTTGCTTCCCCTCGGATAGTCTGCTTCAGATTGCCATCTTTAGCAACGAAATTAATCTGATCATAATTGGCAAGCAAAGTATTGGCTCTCTGAATCGCTCCATAACATTTACTCCATGCAGCCAAAGCAGTTGATGAATTTGTAAATGCCTTAAAATTGCTCATTCGTTGTAAAGTAAGCATATCATTACCATCTGGGGACCCTCCAATATGAGCATCATCTCCTAATGCTGCTTCCATAATTGGGTTACTGTTTGGAACAGTATTATTATAATCTGATCTCAATTTTTCATATACTCCAAACAGGGCTTGCTGTGCTTCTTTTGAAGTAGAAAAATAAGTTCCCGCCGTTTGTGATTGCGTTGGATTTACATCCAAGACACTGTGACATGAAGTTACCGACATTACTGTTGCTACACCGGCAATTAATATATTTTTAAGTCTCATGATTCGATTTGTTAGAAAGAAATATTTAATCCTAATAAGTACGATTTAGCCTGTGGATATGAACCATAATCATAACCTGTCCAGATACCGCCATGACCAACTTCTGGGTCCATTCCTGAGTATTCTGTGAAAGTCAATAAATTATTGCCTGACACATAAACTCTAAGCTTGCTCATTCCTAATGCATTACTCAATCGTTGTGGCATAGTATATCCAATCTGTATGTTTCTAAGACGTAAATAAGAAGCATCTTCCACATGTACCATATCATTTAGACGAATGAAGTTTCTATTGTTATCCTCGTAAGAGAAAATAGGGAAATTGTTTGTTGAGCCTTCACCTGTCCATCTATCTAGATAACGTATAGGGTAATTCTGTGCTTTAGTAAGGTCGATTCGCTGATTACCGTTGATCAATTTCCCTCCTGCTTGACCTTGCCAAAACATGGCAAAATCAAAACCTTTATATTCCATTCGTATATTCAAACCATACATCCATGAATGAACGGGTGATCCAATATTTGTTCTGTCATCATTATCAATAACACCATCTCCATTCAAGTCTACAAAACGGATATCACCAGGTACTGCTTTATCATTACCGTCTTTGTTGAACATTTCATTATAAGCATCTGCTTCAGCTTGGTTTTGAAGAATTCCATCTGTTTTCCATCCAAAGTAAAACGGCATAGCATGACCTTCTTGAATCATAAGCTGTCCTTCTCCAAAGTGCATAGATGGACCTGTAAACCTGCCGTCTTCATTCGCCACTTCAACCATTTTATTATCATTGTATGCAAAGTTTCCTGTGATATCATATGTAAATTCGCCCTTACGTTTGGAATATGTCAATGCAACTTCAATACCTTGATTATTTACTGTACCTAAGTTGAAAATAGGTCCTCCCACACCTGTAAAAGCAGGTACAGGCTTAGTACCTAAAAGGTCTTTTCTTTGACGTGAATAAAGGTCTATTGAAGCAGTTAATGCATCGTTGAAGAAACCTGCGTCAATACCCATATTTATCTCTTCGGCAGTCTCCCACTTCAAGTTAGGGTTCGGCATTCTAGTAATACCATAACCTGGGTTCAAGCTTTGATTTTCTCCGTTACCATAAGAATATGGTGGAGTTTGATCAAATAACTCTAGATAACCAAAATCTCCAATTCTCTCATTACCTACTCTACCCCATGATGCTCTTAGTTTTAAAAAGTTCACTGTCTCGTTATACTTTAAGAAATTCTCTTGTGAAAGAATCCAACCTGCCTGTACTGAAGGGAAAAAACCGAATTTATTGGCTGCACCAAACCTTGATGAACCATCATATCGGGCAATTACTGAAAGTAAATACTTTTCTTTATAATCATATGATGCTCTACCAAAGTAAGAGACTAAACCATGCTGTGCCATACCACCACCAGCTCCTTGTGTTCTATCAGCTGTACCATTGTTTACCCATGCATAATCCCAACCATTGATCTGCATATTTGTTCTTGAAGAAGAATTGTCTTCAGACTCCCAAGTTCTTACAGTATTTCCTGCTAAAAAGCTCAATTTATGGTCATTGATTTTTTTACTATATGAAATAATATTCTCCCATTGTAATGTAGTATAAGTACCTTGATATTGGTTTACTCTTGATGCATCTGCATAAGTCACATTATTATAATACGCTTCAGGCGAATAACCTCTGCCATACCAGTTTCCTACATCTACTCCCAAGTCTGTTTTAATAGATAAACCTTCAATACCTGGTGTTAATTCCAAAAACATGTTCCCTATAAACTTGTTATTCTTATTCTCCCCATAGGTATTTTCAATACTTGCTAACGGATTAACTATCTCACGTAATGATCTATCTGATATGCCATAGAAGTCACCATTACTATTTCTCACTGGCAAAACATCCATGTTCTCATATTGCTCAATTTTAGAAGGGTCAGTTTCTAATACAGGAGTAAGAGGATCATGCAATAGAGCATTTTGTAAAACACTACCAAACTGATTGTTTTCATTAATTCCTTGAGATTCTTCCCTTACAAAACTCATATTTGTACCTATTTTGAAATACTCAGAAACTTTATGGGAAGCATTTAGACGGACAGTGAAACGTTCAAATTTAGATTTTTCAGGTGCAACAATTCCTTCTTGACCAAAGTAACCAATACTAGTCATATAGTTTGATTTAGCTGATCCTCCTGAAAACTGTAAGTTATGGCTTTGAATTGGTGCTGGCTCGAATATTTCTCCCTGCCAATCTGTATCAATTGTATTGTTTAGAATTTGATCCTCAGAAAATGGTAATAATGCACCTCCATTCTTTGCTCCCTCGTTATGGAATTCCATATACTGTTGAGCATTCATCACTGGTACTTTTCTCCAAGCCTCCTGAATACCATAATAACCATCATAAGAGACTGTACTTACACCTTCTTTTCCTTTTTTGGTCGTTACTAATACAACACCGTTAGCTCCTCTTGAACCATAAATAGCAGATGAAGCCGCATCTTTTAGTACTTCAATAGATTCAATATCTGCAGGGTTCAAGAAATTGATATTATCAATCTGAATTCCATCTACCACATACAAAGGAGTATTATCTCCATTTGACCCTGTACCTCTCACCCTAATATCAATACCTGCACCAGGCTGGCCTGAAACTGGAGTTACTAATACGCCCGGCGTTTTTCCTTGTAAAGATTGTGCAGCATTTTGTACTGGTACCTGTGTAATATCTTCTGATTTTACTGAAGCAATGGCTCCCGTTACTACACTTTTCTTCTGAACTTGATAACCTACTACAATCACTTCGTCAAGTTGTTCTACATCCTCCTCCAAACTCACATTGATAGTCGATTGGTTATTGATGGCTACTGTCTTTTCTTTATATCCAATAAAAGAGAAAGACAGTTCAGTTTCTGAAGACTCAACAAGTAAACTAAAATTACCACTTAGATCAGTTATTGTTCCTTTTGTAACACCTTTTACTTTTACGCTCACTCCCGGAATCGGGGCGTTTTGATTACTATCTACCACCTTACCCGTTACCATTCTAGATTGGGAAAAGGCTATATTGCTGATCAATAGTAAACTCAGAATTAGGAGTTTTTTCATTGTTTTCATTTGTATTAAATATTCATCTAAAAAATTTAGCTTTTGAAGCCTATTTGTTTTTTGAAGAGGCGTAAGTATATATTCCATCCTATTAGATGAAGGACTAGAATACTAACTTTTCCACCTTTTTATTTTTCTCTGTAATGACATTGCTGTTTTCTATTTTGAATTGATAGCAACCAATCAATATTGTAATGACTAATACTAAAAGGTGATATGAATTCTGGCTAAAGAAGTCTCCTATAGAGGTTACATTTTCTCTCATTATTTCATATATCAATGTGATGAACAATAAGAGACAAGAAACCATATCGGACTTATTTAATATCTTTTGAAAGTAGTTGTAAAATGAGAGTAATAGCACGATGACAACGATGGGCAACACGATAAAATATTGCCTCCATATATTTTCTAGAAAATTGTTCTCAACCCCTTGGTAACCTAAAGCAATAACACACCACAATAGAATAATATGCTGAGTTTTAACTTTCTTATAATTGCATTGATATAAATGAGGTATGATTGTGAGAATTAAGGCAATATGTAAAATCACAAAAAGATTACGAATCAGTAAAATGTATTTGAAGTCAGCATCAAACCAAAACTGAAAAAGATAAATGTTGCTTGATAAAAAAAGAATCAGAATACCCATCAAAAATAGTATAAATGATGTTTTCTTTCTATCAAGAAAAAGTACCCATGCCAATGCTACAAGGAACAGTATTCCCAAAATTCCATATTTTACACCTATCAAAAAATGGTGCTCATTATTTTCTTGAAAAAAGATATTATCACGTTGTAATTCGAAAGAAAGTTCATTGTTATGAGCATTCATAAAATGAAGATATAAATCAACTATAGTATGGTCTTCTACATCATTAAGTTTTTCTAATGAAAAAACTGTTGGCTTTGTAAACGGTGAAGAATAAAAAGCATCTGCCTTGGTAAGGTAGGTTATAAAAAAAGTAGAGTCGCTTTGTGTTTTTCCATAAACTTCTAAATCTGAATGATTGTTCTTCAACTCAAAAAGCCAATGTCGTTTGTTTAAAAATGAAGTTTTCAGTGAGATTTTAGCCCAGTATTCTTCATTGTTTCTTAATGATTTTTCTTTTGAATAGGTCTGAAAGTTCTTTGAATATTCTCCTATCACTTCTTTTAAAGTAGAAGAAGTACTTGATGTAAATAATGCGATTTCCTGATCAGCTACTTTATATTGATCAGCAAAAGAAGAAGGATGAACTACTTCATTTCTTTGCTTTCCAACTGTACAAAGGGGAAATAATAAAACAATAGTATAAAATATATTAAGTTTAAAAATTAGATTCATCCTTCTCTTCATTATCTAAACACACTGATTTTCATTGATCATTTCAACTGTAAGCACTAGGACATTTTATGATCTGTCCTAGCACTTCACTCTCATTACTGAAATTACAGTTGATTGGGTATACACATCTATTCAAATTGTTTTGAAGAATCAAAAACGATTGTTGTCAATACTTTTTACCTCTTCTGGATTTTTGCCGAATAAAATTGACCATTGGCTTTGTATCTGATCAAATAGAACCCTGCCTGCAAATCTGAAAGATTAAATTCCTTTTGCATTACTCTGTATTCTTTCAACAGTTTGCCTTCTATTGTGAAGATCATCAATTGAGAAATTGTACCATCAACTTTCAATGTATTGATCACAGGGTTAGGGAAGAAAGTGATTGAGACTTTTTCATAGATCCCGTTAGATAATACAATCGACCATTTCGCATAAAGGGTAATATCTTCAGAATTAGTGATCGTAATTTCCTCAATTCTATTTTCAAAACCTTCATCCAAGAACCATCCATCAAATATATATCCTTCTCTTACAGCTGACTGTAATGCTACTACATCACCATCAATAACTGTAGCAGGATTACTATGCTCAAAACCTTCTACATAGTTAATTGTATTTATTCTTAACCACTTACCGTAAATTTTCATATCACCTGTTGAAGAGGCTGTAATTGATGTGATTTGATTTGAGAACTCCACATCTGTGAACCACCCACCAAATACATAACCTTCCCTGATTGCATCTGTTAATACAAATTCATCACCACCATCATAACGCAAGGGGTTAGTATGTTCAAATCCATCGACATAATTGATTTCAAAAATTCCAGGAAAATTACCTTCTGCCTTTTTGCCATACACTTCAAACTGATAGAACTTAAAACCCCAATCTTCAATGAACCTCTTTACGCCCTGAACTCTAACAAACCGAGCAGTACCTTGTAACGTTAATTGGTGTTTCAGATCGTTTTCAATTACATGTCCTACTTGAGTATGTATAGTAGACCAAGTTTCTAGATCTGAAGAAACCTGGATTTGGTATTCTTCTGCAAAAGCACCTTCCCACTGAATGATAATTCTTTCAATATCATAGTAACCCAACAGATCTACATACCACCAGTCTGTAGTATTATCTGCTACATTTGACTCAAATAAAGAAGAATAATCTCCGTCATTACCTCTACTAGCTTCACCAGCTCCAGCATATGATGGTTTATCCAGAGATAACAAACCTGGAGCACTTGGATCTTTCTCCCACTTTGCATAAAGTGTTAATTCTCCACTCATTGTAGCTGTAATTTCTGTAATTGGAGAGGTAAATTCACTATCAAGAAACCATCCTTTGAAAAGATAATCCATACGGCTTGGGTCTTTTAATACAAAACCTTTTCCTTCGGTATAACTATTTGGATTCTCATTAGTAAAAGCATCTACATATGACACCGTATACACTTCAGGCCCTTGATCAATAGAGAGTGTACCCATCACCTCTATTTCAAATAAACTATAACCATAGCCTGTGCCTCTCTTAATTCCCTTTACTTTTACAAATCTACCGGCACCCGCAACAGGGTGATTTACCAAACCAACTTTCCCATTCTTCTCACTATGGATTACTGTCCAAGCTTCACCATCTTCTGATACTTCCAAATTGTATTCTTTACCAAAAGCACCTTCCCACATAAGGTTAATCTGTCCAATATCATAGCGTTTTACAAGATCAATTGATATCCACTCTTCATCCGTACCATTACTTTCCCATCTGGTATCCATATCACCATCTACAGCTCCTTCACCATTACCACTGCTTGTCTGTGTTTTTTTCTCTAACGCTACATTTGTTGAAGTTTTTCCGGTGGCAGTCCACTTTGCAAACAATGTTAGCTCTCCTTTTGTGGAAGGTGTTATTTCTGTGATTGCAGTAGTATAAGCATCATCAGTGTACCAACCTTCAAAGATGTAATCCAAACGAAGTGGATCTTCAAAAGTCAGTGTTGATCCTTCTTCGTAAAGACTTGGATTATTATGGAAATAACCATCATTATAAGTGATTGAGTAACTATCTGGAACTTCAGCTGTAGACTCCTCTCCATAAACATTTACTTCATAGAATTTGAATCCATGAGGTGTCGCTCTCTCATTACCTAATATTCTCACATATTTACCAGTGCCATGTACATTGAAGATGTGTTCTAATTTTAGTTGACCGTTATTTTCTACAACAGGTTCAGTTTGATGATGAATAGTAGTCCAAAGCTCCCCGTTATTGGATACTTGTATTTCATAGTTGCTCGCATAAGCTCCTTCCCAATAAATCGCTACTCTTTCAATATCATAATTACCTTGAAGATCTACATACCACCAATCTGTACTTGTATCCTCTAGGTTAGACTCCATAATACTTTCATAATCTCCATCATTTCCAAATGAAGCATCTCCAGCTCCTGATATTGACGGTTTATTTAGTGAAATTAAAACAGGAGCATTGGGATCTATTTCCCATTTTGCATATAATGTCAAATGCTCTGTTGAAGTAGCTGTAATCTCTATGATCTGATTTGTCAATTCAGCATCTAAAAACCAACCTTTAAAAAGATAGTCTAGTCTAACTGCATCTAGTAATGTTACTGTACTACCTTCGACATATGTGGAAGGGTTTGAATGTATGTAAGCATCAGTATAAGTTATAGTATAAACAGCAGGACCTTGATTTTCTGACTCTTCTCCATACACTTCAAACTCCCAAAAACTATAACCAAAACCAGTACCTCTTTCAATACCTTTCATTCTCACAAAACGTCCCGAACCTATCACTTCATGCAAATTAACACCAACTTGACCATCAGTTTCATGATGAATAACTGTCCAGTTTTGAGCATCATTTGAAATCTCTATATCATATATTTTTCCAAAAGCTCCTTCCCAATTAAGCACTACTGATGTGATATCATATGTTTTTTCTAAATCAATATATAACCACTCTGTATCACCTAAAGCACTCTCCCACCTTGTCTCTAAATCTCCATCTACTGCCAAATCTCCCTCACCAGAACTTGAAGCAGTTGATTTACCTAAAGCGACATTTACGGGTACTCCTTCTGATAAAGTCCATTTGCCGTAAAGTGTTAAATCTCCTGTTGTTTCTTCTGTAATTACAGTTACTTGAGTAGTGTATGTATCCTCTAAATACCAACCATTAAAATCATAATTCTGACGAGTTGCATCTGATAAAGTCAATTCTGTCCCTTCAGTATATGAAGAAGGGTTATCATGAGCGAAACCATCAATAAACCTAATATTTGAAACTGTAGGACCTTGTTCATCAGATAAAGTACCATATACCTCAAACTCATACAAACTAAACCCATAACCTGTTGCCCTGGTGAAACCATTCATTCTCACAAATCGCCCTGTTCCTGTAAGTGTTATTTCTTCTATACCTCCTACACCTTCAGTTTGTGAAAAGGTAACAGTCCAATTTTGAGCATCATCAGATACTTCTATATCATAGGTATCACCATAAGCTCCTTCCCAATTCAATACTACTTGTGTGATATCGTATCTTTGTCCCAAATCAACGTATATCCATTGATTATCTTCATGAGAACTCTCCCACCTTGAGCCTAAATCACCATCTACTGCGGCATTACCATCTCCGGAGCTTGCGGTAGCTGGTTGGTTCAATGCTAAATTGATAGGTACTCCTTCTGATAAAGTCCATTTACCGTAAAGTGTTATATCACCTGTTGTTTCTTCTGTAATTACAGTTACTTGAGTGCTATAATTATCTTCCAGGTACCAACCTAAAAAATCATAATTATTACGTGAAGCATCCTGCAATGTTAATCCTTCACCTTCTGTATAATTCAAGGGATTATCATGTGTATATCCATCGATATAATTAATGCTTGAAATAGTTGGCCCCTGTACTTCTGATAGCGTACCATATACTTCTAGTTCCCACAAACTGAACCCATAAGAAGTCGCTCTTGTAAAGCCGTTCATTCTTACAAAACGACCAGAAGCAGTAATTGGAAGATCTTCTATACCACCTGCTCCATCTGTTTGTGAAAAAGCAATAGACCAACTTTGGCCATCATCTGACACCTCAATATCATATGTTTTACCGAAAGCTCCTTCCCAGTTCAATACTACTTGAGTGATATCATACCTCTGCCCCAAATCAACAGAAATCCATTGATTATCCTCATGAGCACTTTCCCACCTTGAACCTGTATTACCATCTACGGCTGCATTAGCGTCACCTGAACTTGAAGAAGCAGATTTGTTGAGAGCAATATTCTCACTTGTCAGCTTGATTGATTTTGTACTGAAATTACTGTTGGCATTTACAGTATTCCAGCCCAAAAAGAGCATAGTGAGCAATACAAAAAATGTATTTTTTCGCATAGTTATTCTTTTTTAGTTACGTTGTTAATGATTTATATACAATAGTTCTTTACCTATATCAGGCTCTTTTTTTAAGCAACATTTTTGTCTCCTTATTGATTGCCTTTATTGTCTTTCATTTCATACCTAACCAATATTAACATACACAGAAAACCTTCTCTTAATTGGTCTAAATTTAACTATCTTGAAAATTTAATAACTCCAATAATGTATTGACAGCACATTAAGAATAATCAAGAAAAAAGTTTACTGCTGATAGAAATATTTTTCAGATAAATAGGTCGTTAATTATTAAAAAGAAGCCAGTTAATAGATATTGTACCTACATTTTGTGTAAGTCGTATTGTATGTTTTCCTGCAGTTAACTGAACAGGAGTTGAATAAGTATTCCAAATAAAATTTTCAGATGTGTTAGTAATATCCATGGTTACTGTTTCTACTCCATCTACTGCCATAATTAATTGTGCATCAATAAATGAAGCATACCTGATATCCAAGTTATATTCTCCTTCTTTGGGCACATATAATTGATATTCTACCCATTGTCCTTTGAAAAAGTTATACAATTCTAATGTCTCATTTGGTGATTCAGTAGTTCTTCTTACACATGGACCATTTGTCCAACCTGCTTCTCCCACTGATTCAGAAATACTCATATCACTGTAATGCTCCGCTTCAATTCTCTGACCTACGCCAAAATAGTTTTCTTTATCAAAAGAAGACATTTGGTTGTAAACCATTCCAAGTTCAGTCAGTTGGACATCTGATGTTTGTTTTAATAAAAACATATATGGAAAAGTATCCTCAGACCCTCCTCCTCTTGGTATAAACCATGCATAACGGTATACATCTGGATCGCTTTCTAAATAATTCAAGGCATCAGACATATATCTTAATTGACTTTCAGGTGTAACATTCCCTTCCCAAGCACAAAACTCTGTCAACCAAATAGGCATATTGTATTTTTTAAACATTTCAACGTACCTTTTTAAAGCTGCTACACTTGTCATATAACAATGAATGGAAATGCCTTCAATACCATGATCTGGTACTAATTCAAAAAATTCATCCAACCATTTAATCGGATCATGATATCCCTCCAATGTGCCATAATTCATGGCCGGTGAAATGATCTTCAAGTTCAATTCCTCTGCAATTGCTTTTACATCTCCCCATCTTTCCGCCGCTTGTTGAGGCGTCATGTTTGCCTGATCAGTTAAATTTGGTTCATTGAACGCTAATAAGTATTTGACATCAGGATTCTTTTGAACGTATGCTCTTATTTGATCTGCATTGACACCATTCCACGCCATAGGGCAAAACTCTATATTCTGTTCTTTGGTCAATGGAATGAATTTATCATATTGTAATGGACTCCAATTGTAGGACCATGAAATACCTTCACCCAACACTGTCACATCATCCTCATATTTAAAAGCAAAAGAAACTCCTCTTTTCTCACTTCTTTTTTGAAAACCTTCTACCACAGGCAAGTCCTCATCCTCTCCAATAATGTTATCATCATTGTTCTGCATACAAGCAGTGAAAATGAACAAAAATAAAATTAAATTGTATTTCATATTACTCAACATCTTTTAATTGGTACACTCTTACATAATCTACTTCATATAAAACAGGAGCTTCAAAGATGGTATCATCTATACCCATAGCTCCTCCCCATGCTCCACCAACAGCTAAATTCAGGATGAAGAAAAACTCCTTATTGAATGGCCAGTCTCCTGCTTCTTGAATTTGTTTTGTCTCTGCAAATGTTTTAGTTAACTTTCCATCAACATATATATGTATACGATCATAACCCATAAACTCATTTTCAACCCACTCCATAGTAAACGTATGAAAATCGTTAGATACTTCTTCGTCAAAAACTTGCTTGCCATGTACATTCTGCCCATTCATACCGTTTTTATTTTTGGTATGTAAAGCACAATGAAAAGTATTGGGCTCAAACCCTACATGTTCCATGATATCAATCTCTCCTGCTTCAGGCCAATGACCATACCCCAACATCCAGAATGCCGGCCATGTACCTCTTCCTCCAGGTACTTTAAGTCGAGCTTCAACTTTCCCATACCTGAAATCTCTTTTATCTTTTGTGATGATTCTAGCGGAAGTATACTCTCTTCCTTCATATTGTTCTTTTCTCGCTTCAATGGTTAGTATACCATCTTTCACTCTAATATTCTCAGGTCTGTCAGTATAGTATTGTAATTCCTGGTTTCCACCTCCCCATCCATTTACTTCGTAGGTCCAGTTATCAAGGTTCAGTTCATCACCATCGAACTCATCTTGCCAAACCAATTCATAAGCTCTTTCCGGTACTGTAATTGTACAAGTGGCTACCTCATCTCCAATAATCACAGAAATAGTAGTTGTTCCACTTTGATGTGCTGTAACCACACCATGAAACACAGTAGCAATAAACTCATCATCTGTTGTCCAAACAACCTCTTCATCGGATTGTGGAGCACTTAATATTGTAATTTTGTCTGATTGCCCTACATTAATTGTCAAGGCAGTATTTGATAGCTGTAATTCTTTTTTTTCTTCCTCTGTTAGGGAAGAAGTTTCCGAGGCACAAGCAAAGAAGGATAATGAAATCAGAAGAAGTAATAATTTTTTCATTGCGATAATTATTGCTTCAATCGTAGGTAATTCGATTGAATATTTAGTTAAAAAAGCCAGATTAACAACAGCCTTTAATTATTTATAAAGGCTGTTGATAGAGTATACCTTATTTTTTCTTATAGAAGAAAATGGCATCCATATCTACTGTATCACCAGAATTACCACCTGCTAAGAAGGCAAGAATGTTTACATCACTAAATGCTTGATTGTAGAATAAACCTTGCTCATGGAAGTAAGTAAGAGGAACATTGATTTCTTGCCACTCTCCGTTACGCTCAAAGTCACCATAAGGTGCTACTCCATCACCATCAGGTCCTGAACCTAATACCACTTTCGCTTCAGAAATACCGTCACCAAAAATCAACGTATAAACTGTTGAAGGGTTAGCACTTTTCATTGCAATGTGGAAGTAGTAATCTTCTGGAGCATTGAATAAAGGAGTCATATCTACTTCACCAAAACCAGGGCCTACATTATAACCAGCACCTGACCATCCAGCACCACCAACGACTAAACTCATCCAACCTTCATCTAAATCAAAATAGTTTTTTCCTACAGATTGTCCAGGTGTCAAAGTACCATCCCAGATATAAAAATTCTTATCTACATCATCGGTACGTAAATCATAAGCTACTTTTGATTCGATTGTTTTAAATGCTGTCTCATCTAAAGAGATTACATAGTAGTCTTCTCCTTGTAATACTTCTGGTACAGGATCTAACCCTCCGCTTCCTTCGTCTTCATATACAGTTACTGCACATGTAGCTGTAAAAGTACCATGAGAAGCTGCTACAGTCGCTGCCCCAACTTTAAGTGGTTGAATATCTCCATCAGCTACTGCTACTACTGATGGATCAGATGAACTCCATGAAATTGCTCCTGATACACCTTCAGGCTGCAAAGTCGCTTTTAAAGAAGCAGATGTACCTAATGCTACACTTAAAGTAGTTTGGTCTAACGTAATTCCTGTCACTTCTGGAGTTACTTCTTCTTCTTGTCCTCCAGTTTCATTGCTAGAACATGATACAAAAAATGATGTCCCTATTAAACCTAATAGAACAAATAATGCTGATCTAAAATTAGTTGACATAAGTAAAAAATTAAATAAATAGTGTATGAATAACTTTTTAGTTCATGAGAAAGGAAATTGATTTTTCATCAGATAAACAGAAGTTGTTTTCATTGTCATTTCATAAAAAATTTCCTTTTGAGAGGTTTTAAAAAAGCCTGCTTTGAACTTTCAATACAATTTTAGGTGTAAAACAAACACCAACAAAAAAGCTCATGTCAACTAAATCTTTACAAGGTAAAAAAACATGTCAACAGACACTCAACAAAAATATAAAAACCTCTAATTAACAACACTTTAAAGACGAAAAGTTAATCAAAAAAAACATTAATTATCACTTAAATAAAACAGAAATAACACTTACATAGCAACTCAACAACCTATTTTTTAAGCTATGTTGTAGTCATGGTTTTAGTTTTTTTTTATAAAATTGAAAAGTTGATTTCGCTTTTATATCAAACACCTATTATAAACCAGCATTTCGATGAAGTAGATACTTTTAAAAAAAAGAAAAGCCACCTCTACGAGAGGTAGCTTTAGCTATTAAATTATCATTTTATTCTAATGTACTAACTATAAATATCGAAGTGTTATTCTATAATAAACTTCTTCGTTTTTGACTCTAATGCATTGCTAACTTTGATCAAGTACATACCTTTTTGAAGGTCTTGTACTGGAATCGTCAATTTCTCAGTATCTATTGATTGAGAAAGTACTTTTAATCCGTTTACATTGTAAATAGACAAGATGCCATTTCCTATAAATGAATTTGCACTTATATTGATGATCGATTTAGCTGGGTTTGGATATACATTGAAAGGCGAATTGATCAACTCATTTCTCAATGATTCTCCTCTAGTGTTTGACAGGTTTTGAGCTACTGTATTAATACTCGCACTGTTTGAAATATTGACAGTATAATCTTCTACTTCACCATAAGTGAACGACTCACAAGGTGTTGAAGCACTTCCGTATTTCATAGCAACTCTCATACGAGTAAGACCAGTTTGTGCTGAAGCTGGAATAGTCTGTGTTGAAGACAATAAGTTAGCACTGCTTGAGGAACCTTGTACAAATAATTCATCTGCATCTTCAAAGTCACCGTCTTGGTTATAATCTATCCAAACTGACCAGTATACTGTGTAGGCCGTTCCACTATATGCTGCACTGAACGAGATTGTCTCATCAGTTCCTTTCACAAGTGTACCCGCACTCAATGAAGTATAATCGGCATACCCACCATCTGCATTACTGCTGTTCGAAAGAGAACCAAATCTTACATCATCAATCCAGAAATAAGCATCATTATTTCCATTTGACGCACAGTAATTGGTTGGGTTTCCACCACCACTTGTTGTTGTAAATGTGGCAGATGAAGAGAATGAAGAGCTTCCAGAAGTACAATTTGAAGCCACTTGTACTTCGTACGTTGTAGAGGCCGATAAACCGCTGAATGAAGCTGTATTTGTAGTAGCTGTGTAAGTACTCCAAGTACCTCCCTGTGTTCTTAATCTAACCGTAAAATCATTGGCAGCACTTACATTATTCCAAGATAATTCTACTGTGCTTGATGTTACTGCTGTAGATGCTAGCCCTGTAGGGACAGTACAAACTGCACCTTGAGAACCTGACGTGATTTCAACTGCATAATCTTCTACTTCACCATAATCAAATGACTCACAAGCTGTTTGAGCTCCATTGTATTTCATTGAAACTCTCATTCTTGTAGTAGTGGCATCTGTACCAGAAGGGATCGTTAATGTTCCTGTTTTTGTTGTATTTGAAAGTGATCCGCCATCAAAAACAAGCTCATTGGCATCATCAAAATCTCCATCTGCATTTAGATCAATCCAGATTTTCCAGTACTCATTATATGCTTGATTTGAGAATCCAGGAGAAAGTGAAACATTGTAAGTATTTCCAGCTTCCAACGTCACTGACTTAGTTGATGAAAAGTCATTGTATCCACCATTTGTTCCTGAAGTGTTCAATAAGTCTCCCACTGTTACATTCGCAATCCACTCATAAGATGCGTCGCCACCTTTTGAAGTACAATACGATGACGCTTCTCCATATTTTGCCCCAACACCTACAGCGTGCCAAGCGTTAGTCGTTTGAATTTCCTCGTTTGAACCTGCTCCATAAAGGTCTACTGCAGATTGAATAGAAAAAGTACGAGCATCTGCAAAAGTAGAGTTGGAAGAAAGATAAACAGCCTCTGTTCTGTAAGCAATTCTTCCTGCTTTATCAATACCAATTCCTGATACAGAGTAAGCAGTTCCTAAATCATTTGTTGCTGTTTTACCAACAGTCAGCAAATAGAACCAGTAGTTTAATACACCACTGTTGATATGTACTCCGCAATAATCATTGTTTCTTGTTGGTGTTCCGCAATTTGGATTATACCAGTTCGTACCACCGTAAGTGTCAGGCTGATTTTCTGAATTAGGATCACTCATCGAACGTAACGCCTGACTTGTAGATCTTCTTTCAATATCTTCTCCAATCAACCAAATATCTTTTTCTGGCGCTGCATAAGCTTCAACGCATGCTGCCCAAATATCAGAAAAACCTTCATTCAGTGCACCTGACTCTCTTTGATAAACAAGGTTTGCTGTTCTTTCACATACAGCATGTCCAATTTCATGTGCCGCTACATCCAAGGAAGTCAAAGCGTCAAAGTACGTATCACTACCATCTCCGTAAGTCATTACTGACCCATTCCAAAATGCATTGTCATAAGCATTATCATAGTGAACGTAACTTTTGATAGCTGCTCCATTGCCATCCCAGCTATCTCTGTTATGTGCTGACATGAAGTAATCATAAGTCATTTGTGCACCCCAGTGTGCATCTAATGCCGCATTATCTTTTTGAGAATTATTCCATTCTGCAGAAGTCCAATTGTTGTCATTATCAACAAAATCAACTGCTTGATTATAGTTCGTTCCCGTATTCATATCGTACGTTTCAATACCCTTTCCTCTTGAATAATCTCTCAATCGATAAGAGCCATTATAAGAGTCCGTATTGCTTGTTTTTGTTCCTGAATAACGTGTAACGAGTGATCCTTCAGCAGTAGCATGTTTGATGATAGGATTCATATGTACCACTTCACCTGTTTTAGCATCCACATACACATATGATCTGCTCAAAGGCTTCTCAGCGTAGATGTCAAATTTGTAGGCCAAGACAGGTTGAAATCGAACTGCTTTATCTGAGGCCTCATAATTTGGTACAATAACCAACTCTCCTTTTGGATAAAAAGAATTGTGCTCTCCCTCAGACATTTTGAATGCAATTTCCTTTTCATCAACTCTTTGCCACATGTATTTTGTAGCACCCACTGACTTTAGGGCCGCACTCAATGCTTCCTCCTCTGACAAAGATGGTTTGACAGATTGCAGTTGAATGGGTTTCACATGATGAACAATTGACAAAGGATTTTCCCCTTTGAAGTTTAGAGTATACCCACCATACTCTACTTTTATGCCGTTAAAAAACTCTTGAAATCTTCGATGACTAATGCCTAGTTCATCAACTTGTGTTTCAATTTGTCTAAAACTACTTGGAGTCCCCAAGTCTAATCTTTCTCTAAGTACACTTTCAGCTTGCTGGAGAGTAATTTTTTGTTTTCGGTCGTTACTGCTTTGATCGAGACGTATTAACTCTTGTGCTTTTAAGTTAGTGATGCTGAAAATTCCTAATAGAATTACAGCGAGTAAAACTTTTCTCATCGTTTTAGTTAAAGTTATTGAATTGGATTTATTAATGCCTGTTAGCAAAGGCAATTATTATATAGTTAGTAAAATAGAATAATGATATTTCTTCAATAGCTGTGCACAAATATATTGAAGTAGTTTTTTAAATCACAAATTACAACTTCAATCAAAAGCATTACAATCAAAGCAAATCTACTTAAAATACAATTCAGATATTTGGTGAAATATCCTTCACTTAAAATTTTATCTGTTTCAACAAAAATGTCGATTAAAGAACAGAATCCGTTATTTACAATCAGTAAAACTCATTTTACATAACAAACTACACTCTTGTTTTTATTCTAGATAAACTATAGAATATACAATCTATTTTTTTTTTAGTTTTTTTTAATGAAATACATATTCTGATCAACTATTGATTTTTTGGCATAAAAAAATGCCATGAAATAGGATCTCATAGCATTTTGATTATACAAATTTTCGATTAATTCATGACTTCTGAATTTGCTCTTTTCTGTATTTTATCTGCAAATCCAACATACATGCCGCACACAAACATTCATCGTATTCCTCCCTCATTTTCTGTGTTTCCTCATAGGTCAATTTTACTTCATAACATTGACATTGAGTAATATTTCCCACCTTACATTCGAATGTTTTTCCACATCTTTGACATGTTTTGATTTCGTGTTCCGGCATTTTCTCCTCTTTTTTTAATGACATTTCATTTCCACTTGATCAGCGGGTTTTTCATCTATCCCCTCTGATGATTGATGTATATTATAAGCTCTCCACAACAATAAAATTCCCATTGCTAAAAACAATACTGGATAAATTTTTCTTACATTGTTTCGAACTTTTGTTTCGATAAACTGACCTGCTACTGCAACAGCAAACATCATTGGGATCGTTCCTAGCCCAAAGGCAAACATATAGCCCATGCCCTCGGTGACACTACCTGTAGACAATGCCGTGAACATTGCCATATACACTAAACCACAAGGTAAAAAGCCATTCAGTACACCTATACTGAAGAAGGTATGCCACTTTGCCTGACGCATAAACTTCCCTAGCTGTTTTCTGACAAACTGAAACCATTCCCCTAAGAATGGAATCAATTTCAATAACTTATCAGGGTTTACAGAAAAAACTCCGAAAGCAATCATCATTGCGGCTAAAAATAGTGTCAAGTATACTTGATAACCAATCAGCCATGATAAACCTTGTCCTAAGAGTCCTGCAAAAGCACCTAATAAGCTATACGTAAATGCCCTACCTAGATTGTACAATAAGCGGTCGATAACCAACCTAGGACCCGTTGCTTTTCCTCCTTGAATTGCTAAAGCAATAGGACCACACATCCCCAAACAATGGAAACTGCCGGCAAATCCCAATCCCAATGCAGTAAGATATAATTCCGTCATCTTTATAGAACTAATGCTTTCTCAAATAAGTAATCTACTCCTGTGTCTGAAAAATTGACTTGAATGATCCATCTTCCTTTCACAATTCTTGAAGCATCTATATTCTGTGTATTCTCAGCATTCAAATCTAGTTTCACATTAAAGTCTAAACGAGAATCTGATGGTCTGAAAAAGCGGATATTTCCCTCTGTTTTTTTCAATTCAGAAGGAAGAATAATATCTACAGTTCCTTTTTCTCTATTTAAAGCTATAACAGGCGCAGCTGATAATTTCTTTGTATTTTCTTTCTTCTGAACCGTTTCTTCATAGCGTTGTTCCTCTGCATAGTAATCTTTAGATACCATGTTTACAGGCACCGTAAACATTTTAATTACCAATCCAATCATAGTCACTCCGAATACACAGAAGACTATTACTACTCCCCAACCCCAGTTTAATTTCATGTTTGTTCTCTCTAAAGTTTGTTATTTATTTCTTTATAGGTCCAAGGAAATTTGTGGTCACTTCATCCAATTCCTCTTCTCCATTCATAATCTTGATGGTGATTTTGTTCTTCATTCCATCAAGGTTTTTAGGGTCAATATCAATAAAGAATACACCATCTAAGTGAGCTCCTTCTTTTAATTGCATATCACCTCCGGCAATGGTAATTTTTCCTTCTGGATCTACTAATACTACATCCAAATCGTCAAAACTATTATTGCTCTTATTTACTAATTGTATGGTATATAAATTTCTAATATCTCCGTTTTCGGCTTTCTGGAAAAGCATACCTGGTGCTCTTAAGACCGTTACCTCAACATCTCCTCGTTTTACTAAGGCCAACGAGATCGCCCCTACCAAAATCAACAATACGGCTGTATAGGCTTTGATTCTTGTCGTAAATTTAAATGGCTTTCCTTTTTCAATATCATTAGCGGATGCGAAACGGATCAAACCTCTTGGCTTGTCAATTTTATCCATCACTTCATCACAAGCATCAATACAAGCTGTACAGTTCACACATTCTAATTGAGTACCATTTCTAATATCAATACCTGTTGGGCAAACATGAACACACAATTTACAGTCAATACAATCACCTAAAGGCTGTTCTTCTGTAACTGAAGGATTCACATCTTCTAATGTCATTTTTCTCACCGTTTCTTTTTGCTCCGAAACAGGTGATTTCACTTCCTCTACTTCAGCCTTCTTGATTTCTGGAAGTGGGCTTGGTTTTGCTTTTGGCTTTTTCGCTTTGCCAATGATCGGCTTCACAGAAGATGAACTCCCACAGCCACCACAACCTCCTGCTGTTGCTTTTTTCTTCTTTAGTTTTCCTCTTGGTTCTCCTCTTACATGGTCATATGATATCACAATAGAATCTTTATCAAGAAATACGCCTTGCAAACGACCATAAGGACAAACCTGTGTACAAGCCTGTTCTCTAAACTTAGCAAATACAAAATAGAAAATACCAGCGAAAGCAATATGTGCCAAGAATACTGGCCAATTTTCAGCGGGCTTACTTGTCATCATTCCAATCAAAGCATCACCTCCAACAATGTAACCTAATACCATATTGGCAATGGCTAAAGAGAAGACAATAAAGATTGTGTGCTTTGTTCCCTTCTTTAATATTTTTTCCTGAGTCCAAGGGGACTGGTCTAATTTTCTTTTCTGATTAGCATCGCCTTCAATCCAATATTCTATTCTACGGAATACCATTTCCATAAATACGGTTTGAGGACAGGTCCAACCACACCAAACTCTACCATAAACCACTGTAAAAAGTACAATGAATATAATTAGTGCAATCATAATCAAAACAAACACAAAGAAGTCTTGAGGGACAAATAGACGTCCGAAGATCACAAATTGCCTTTCTATTATGTTCATCATAAAGAAAGGTTGTCCATTAATTTTGATAAAAGGGCCAACAAAGAAGAAAGCTATTAGGATGTAGGCTACCCATTTTCTTGCATTATAATATCTACCGCTTGGCTTTTTTGGGTACAACCAAACTCTTTTACCGTCCGCATCAACTGTTGATATACTATCACGAAATGATTCAGGTGATTGGGAATGTAGATCTTTTCTCATGACTATAGGTCGTTTTGATAATTTGTTCAGTGGTGGATAATTCTGAACAAACTTTTATTCCTGCTTATTCCAAATTTAATGAAATTGGAACTCACTTAGAGTACCCTCTTAACACATATTTTCAAATTAAAAATAGAGGTTTAAAAGACGAACTCAAGTACTTATATATGATGATATGTTAATATATAAAAAGTATAAAAAGGGTAACCTCTTAAGGCTACCCTTCTATATCTTCAAGCAATTATTACATTGCTACTTTTTCTCCTTGAGGTGCTTTCGCATTTGGAGGATTTGTACCTTGCAAGCTTAAAATATAGCTTGATACCTCTTGAATTTGTAATGGTGTCAACTTCGCTTCCCAAGCTAACATACCTTTGGCAGTTACACCATATTTGATCGTTTTGAAGATGCTTTTCACATCACCTCCATGTAACCAATACTCATCAGTAAGGTTTGGTCCAACACCACCTTCACCTGCACCACCGTGACAAACTTTACAGTTAGCATCGAAAGCTTTTTTACCTGAAGCCAATGCAGCTGCTTCTACTACAGCCTCTACATTTGTTTCATCAATAGAGTTAGCCATTGTAGCTAGGTATTCTTTCTTTGCAATTTCAGCTTGCTCTACATCATAGTGATATTCGGCGATAGATACCGGTTCAGCATCTGTTTCACCCCACCAGTGATAAACACCAAGGTAACCGAATGCTAAAACGATACAACCATAGAACAATGCTTTCCACCAAGGCGGAAGATCGTTGTCCAATTCTTGAATACCATCATAATTGTGATCCATGATGATATCTTTTTCCAAAGCGATTGGTTTAGCAGCATTAATTCTTGCTAAGAAACCTTTCCACCCTGTTTCACCTTCCATTTCGAAGGCTACATCTTCAGCTGTCTTAGGAGCTTTTTTCAGGCTTTCTTTCACAATGAAAAGAAGACCTAAAGCTACAATAATGATAGCGAAGAATAGTAAAACTAATACTGATCCTAAAGTATAAATAAGTAAATCAAAATTATCTATACCATAAACCAGCTGCTCTGATGCCCAAGCTGCATTACCAGTAAGCGTAAGAGCTAAAAGCGATAATATTTTTTTATTTGCAGATTTCATGACCTGTTCAGTTTGAGAGTCAATAGCTTGTTACCTATTGAGCCGTATGTTTTTTTGTAACAACTACAGTATAAAAGACCAATGCCAATACTAGGAAGATTAAGAAAAAAACAATAATCGCAAACCCTAACAATGTTACTGCCCATTCGCTTGCATTCATCATGTTTAATGATTCCTGCATTGATGACGCTGCAAAAGTTGATGAAGCGTTTAATAAGATTGCACTGATTGTCAATACAAATGACAATAATGGCTTTGAAAGTTTACTTAAATTCATTTGTGCTGTCATTTTCTTTCTCTTCGTCTAAATCTAAAGGAAGGTTGGATATTTCAGACACTGTATCATTTTTCATCTTAAAAGCATAGAAACTCCACGCCAAAAAGAAAACAAAAAAGATAAGGAATCCGATGACCGGAAAAATATCAATCCCTTCTATAGATCTAAGTACATCTTTATACATAACTACATGTTATTCAGAATGTTTACTCCCAATATCAAAACATCAGGAGTAAACATATCTAATCTATTTTAATGGAAGGTTACTTGCTTTACCTGCGTCTATACCTAAACGCTGTAAGTAGGCAATCAAGGCGACAATTTCCTTACGAGGGGCAGTGTCAGCACCGTCATTAATTAAGCTTTCAGTAATTTCGTCTGCTTGCTTATCTAAATCAGCTACCGCTTTGTCCTCATAACCTTCTTCATATGGTACACCCAAGTTTCTCATCAATGAGATTTGAGCAGGAACGTCATCAACAGAAATGTCATCCTCCAATAACCATGGGTAAGATGGCATGATTGAACCTGGAGACATTGAACCTGGATCCAACATATGGTTGTAGTGCCATGAATCTGGATATTTACCTCCTACTCTTGCTAAATCTGGACCAGTACGCTTAGAACCCCACTGGAATGGATGGTCATAAACAAACTCACCTGATTTAGAATAATCACCATATCTTTCAGTTTCAGAACGGAAAGGTCGGATCATTTGAGAGTGACATAAATAACACCCTTCTCTGATGTAAATGTCACGTCCTTTTAATTCAAGAGGAGTATATGGTTTCACCGTCGCAATTGTCGGTGTATTTTCTTCTACGAAATAAGTTGGTAAGAATTCTACAAGACCACCAATTGAAATCGCTACGAAAGAGAAGATTGTCATTTGGATAGGACGAGCCTCAATCCATTCGTGCCATCTCTTCACGTTGTGCGATCCTTGTAATGCTGGAGCACTTGCTTTTTCTTCTTCTAATAAGTTACCTGACTTAGCCGTCATATAGTAGTTATAAACACCTACTAAAGCACCTACTACATATAATAAACCACCCACTGCTCTCAACATGTACATTGGTACAATTTGAGTGACTGTCTCTAAGAAGTTAGGATACTTCAAGAAACCTTCTGGAGTGAATTCTTTCCACATTAATGACTGTGTCAAACCTGCCCAGTACATTGGTACTACATAAAATACAATACCTAATGTTCCTAACCAGAAGTGAACGTTAGCCAACTTCAATGAGTGAAGTTTTGTACGGTACATCTTAGGGAACAACCAGTATAACATACCGAATGTTAAGAAACCGTTCCATCCTAAAGCACCTACGTGAACGTGAGCAATTGTCCAGTCAGTGTAGTGTGTTATAGCATTAACATTTTTGAAAGACAACATTGGACCTTCAAAAGTGGCCATACCGTAAGCTGTCAATGCAACAACCATAAACTTCAGTACAGGTTCTGTACGAACTTTATCCCAAACACCACGAAGTGTCAATAAACCGTTCAACATACCACCCCATGATGGAGCAATCAACATTACTGAGAATACAGTACCTAATGACTGAGCCCAGTCAGGAAGTGCAGTGTATAATAAGTGGTGAGGTCCAGCCCAGATATAGATAAAAATCAGTGACCAGAAGTGAATGATGGATAATCTGTATGAATATACAGGTCTGTTAGCTGCCTTAGGTACGAAGTAGTACATTAAACCTAAATAAGGAGTAGTAAGGAAGAATGCCACGGCATTGTGACCATACCACCATTGTACTAATGCATCTTGTACACCTGCAAAAACAGAGTAAGAATTGAATAATGATAACGGTAATGATAAACTGTTTACAATGTGTAATACAGCTACCGTTACGAATGTTGCCAAGTAGAACCAAATTGCTACATAAAGGTGTCTCTCACGTCTTTTGACCAATGTCATGATCATATTAAGACCAAAAACTACCCAAATTACGGCAATGGCGATATCGATCGGCCATTCTAATTCGGCATATTCTTTACCTTGAGTAAAGCCTAATGGTAAAGTAATTAAAGCGGATAAAATAATTAACTGCCATCCCCAGAAATGAATCTTTCCGAGTAGATCACTGTACATTCTTGCTTTTACCAAACGTGGTAATGAATAATAGATACCGGCAAACATACCATTACCTACAAATGCAAAAATCACTGCATTGGTATGTAGTGGTCTAAGTCTACCAAAAGTCAACCAGGCTTGTTCTCCTATGTTGAAAATTGGGTGAGCGAGTTGTAATGCTACTAATAGTCCCACTACCATCCCGGCTATTCCCCAAAACATTGTAGCGATTGCAAAATTCTTCACAATCACATTGTCGTACGAAAAATGCTCTAAGTTAGCGCTCGTCGTCTCCTGCTTGTGTTGCTGTTCGTTGTCGATCATCTTCTTCGAATAATATTCGGATGCTTGGAGTGTATGTATCCTCATACTGATTAGATTTCACAGACCAAATGAAGATCCCGAGAAAGATCAGGGCTACAATCAAGCTGATTCCAATCAATACGATTATTGCACTCATAAGATATTTAAATAAAAAGAGTCCTATACTAATATGATACAAATATACTCGACCTAATAAATCCTATTACATGACATTCATCAACCGAAAACATTGACTTTCGTCAATCTTTTTTTCTTTGTAAAAGTATTGATGAATAAAGATTCAACAGGACAAACATGACTTATGTCACATATTCATATAACTTGCAGTATGATTACAAATTAATTTTTTTTAAGACAAAAAAAGGTGATAAAAACTAGGTATGAAGATTTTTTTCAAACAAAATAAATTTAGAATTTTTGGCGTTTTTTGTGTTGTTTTTTCACAGCTTGGAACGTTGCCTGAATCCCTATTTCCAACGGCAATCCTATGGGCATTGATTACCCCGTTGATCGGCCTTTGCTTTATACCCTTATCAATAGAAGAATTCATTAAAAGAAGAAAGTATTACCAGCATTTTTCTACATTTTATATTCTTTTCTTATTAATACTAACTATAAAAACATTTCAATACAGTTTAGATTCCGATGAACATAACGACTTTTCGGTGATGAGTTATAATGTCTCTGTATTTAATATATACAGCTACCTTAACCATGATTATAAAGAAGGAAAGGAGCTCATGAATTGGCTCATGGAAAACCAAACGGACATTTATTGTTTTCAGGAGTATTACAACATTACTCCTCCAAGTAAAAAACACAACCCTGAAGGTATTTTTAATGCCAATAAAAACCTGGGAACTTCAAAAGGGTATCATGTTTATGCCCCTCCTTTCTTAACGAACCACATAGATGCCACCTTTGGTTTAGCCACCATTTCTAAGTTTCCTATTGTCAAAAAAGAAAAAGTGGACTTTAAGAAAATTGGAGGTTCAACAACCAACGGTATCTTGATAACCGACATAAAACTCAGCTCCAATGACACGATAAAGGTCTTCAACTGCCACCTTCAGTCCATTATATTGGACAATGGAGAAACTAAATATAAAAACCGATGGGACCGTTGGACCAGCACAACCCTGAAAATACATAAGGGAGCAGTTCTCCGACAAAAACAAATTGATATAATAATGGATCTCATCAAAAAAAGCCCTTATCCTGTTGTACTTTGCGGTGATTTTAATGAACCTCCATATGGATACGGGTATTTTTCTTTTGACAGTCTTTTGAAAAACAGTTTTGAAAATAAAGGCAATGGTTTTGGTTTTACATTAAGAGACTTACCGTTTAGAATAGATCAGATCTTTTATTCAAGTCAGTTGACATTAAATACTTTTATCACTGAGACCTCAATAAAGGCTTCGGATCATTACCCTATCATTTCTTATTTTTCCATTGAAAAGTAATACATCAATCCCTCTACTTTTCTTTGAAATAAATATCTTGTGGAAAATTACAACTAAACACATATTTAAGAAGAATGAAAAAATCTTTACTAGTAGGTATTTCTTTATGTACGTCCCTATTTATGGGGTGCGCTGAACAACCTCACAAACAAGAAGTTCAACAAGCTGTTGCTGCTCCAAAGGTAAATCACCTTGTCGATTACACTGATTTTACACTAACTTCTGATTTGAGCCATATGAGTGGCAATCAGAAATTGATGATCAAAAAAATGATCGAGGTGGCAAAAATCATGGACAACCTGTTCTGGAAGCAAGCTTATGGAGATAAAGATTCTTTTATTGAAAGCTTACCCAATGATGAGTTAAAAAGATATGCAGCCATCAACTACGGACCGTGGGATAGACTACAAGACAACAAACCTTTTGTAGATAACACGCCGGAAAAGCCAGTTGGAGCCAACTTCTATCCTCAGGATATGACAAAAGAGGAATTCAATAGCTTGAAAGACGATTCAAAAACAAGTTTATACACTGTACTACGTAGAGACCCAAGAGGAGAACTGAAAGTAATTCCTTATTCAAAAGAGTATGAAGCAGAACTAGACAGAGCTTCTTCTTTATTGATGGAATGTGCTCAATTAGCCAAAGATCCTGGTTTGAAAAAGTATTTGGAGTTAAGAGCAAAAGCTTTTGTTTCTAACAACTATTTCACTTCTGACTTGGCTTGGATGGATATGAAATCTAATCCAATTGATTTTGTAGTGGGACCTATCGAAAACTATGAAGATAAATTGTTTGGCTATAAGACTTCATTTGAAGCTTATGTTTTAATTAAAGACATGAAATGGTCAAAGAAGTTAGAAAAATATGCTTCATTCTTACCTGAACTTCAAAAAGGTCTTCCTGTTGATAAAAAATACAAGGATGAAATGCCTGGTACAGATTCTCAATTGAATGCTTATGATGTGGTTTATTATGCAGGTGATTGTAACGCCGGCAGTAAGACCATTGCCATCAACCTTCCTAATGATGAAAGAGTTCAAGATCAAAAAGGATCGAGAAGATTACAGTTGAAAAATGCCATGCGTGCCAAATTTGATAAAATCTTAGTTCCTATTTCTGAGGTTTTGATTGATCCATCTCAACGTCAACATATCACTTTTGATGCATTTTTTGCCAATACAATGTTCCATGAAGTGGCACACGGATTAGGTATCAAAGAAACTATCAATGGAAAAGGAACAGTTAGAAAAGCACTAAAAGAACATGCTTCTGCCTTAGAAGAAGGAAAGGCAGATATTTTAGGTCTTTATATGGTATCACAACTTCATAAGAAAGGTGAGATTGACGGTGACATGAAAGATTACTATACTACTTTCTTGGCTGGTATTTTCAGATCTGTTCGTTTTGGTGCCGCTTCAGCACATGGCGTAGCCAACATGATCCGTTTTAATTTCTTCAAAAAATATGGTGCATTTGAGCAAGATGCTTCTGGTCTTTATAAGGTGAATTATGAAAAAATGGAAGAAGCAATGAATGCTTTATCGGCCAAAATCTTAGAATTACAAGGAAATGGAGATTACAAAGGTGTTACTGAATTAGTAAAATCTCATGGAAAGATCTCTTTTGAACTTCAAAAGGACTTGGATAAGATTGATGATGCAAATATTCCTACTGATGTTGTATTTAATCAAGGTGTAGAAGTTTTAGGGCTTTAAGCCAAAATCCATAAATTATTCTAAAAACAGGTGTTAATTGGCTTTAACACCTGTTTTTTTCTCCCTCAAAATGAATTATTTAAAATTTTATCTCAAAAAATGTTTTGAGTAGATTTGTA
Source organism: Flammeovirga sp. SJP92 (assembly GCF_001583495.1). Taxonomy (GTDB): domain Bacteria; phylum Bacteroidota; class Bacteroidia; order Cytophagales; family Flammeovirgaceae; genus Flammeovirga. Next base: position 124,529 of record NZ_LQAQ01000063.1, read on the forward strand.
TAGAAATAATTTAACCGTTAATATTGCAACGTCTTAAAGAGAAAGACACACGGGCATAGCTCAGCTGGTAGAGTTACGGTCTCCAAAACCGCAGGTCGTGGGTTCGAATCCTACTGCCCGTGCTAAACCGCAAGTTCTGAATAGAATTTGCGGTTTTTTTTGTTTATAATGTACCTCTGATCAAATCGAGAAAAATCCACAGATATGAGATACTTTGCTGAAATCGCTTATTTAGGCACAAATTATCACGGCTGGCAAGTACAGCCTAATGCTGAAACAGCTCAAGGGCATCTTGACTATGTTTTAAGCAAACTATTAGGCAAAGAAATCAATACAATTGGCAGTGGAAGAACCGACACTGGCGTACACTGCTCCCAACAGTATGCACAGTTTGATTATGATGGTGATTTAAGCGGAAAAAATTTCCTGCACAGAGTCAACTCATTTCTTTCTCATGATATTGCTGTCAATAGCTTGTGGCAAGTGGACGAGGAAGCTCACGCCCGTTTTGATGCTACCAAAAGAAGTTACCGCTATGATATTGTTTTAGGAAAATCTCCTTTCAAACAAGGATTAGTTTGGCAATATTTCAGACACCCTGATTTTGATAAACTCCAAGAGGCCGCTAAAGTATTATTAGAGTTTGAGGATTTCACTGCATTTTCTAAAAAACATGCTGATGTACACACACACATATGTGACATTATGCAATCCTATTGGACAAAAGAAGGTGATACATTATCCTTCCACATCCAAGCCAACCGCTTTCTTAGAGGTATGATCAGAATTATCGTAGGGAATATGATGGAAGTAGGCATGGGAAGAATGACTACTGATTACATGAGGGAAACGCTTGCTACTAAAAGCAGAGAAAGAGCGGCTAAGTTTCTTGCTCCTGCTCAAGGACTATTCCTTTCGGAAGTACTTTATCCTGAAGAGATCTTTTTGAAGCAAATTGTGGATTGAGGTAAGAGGTAATTTATTTTACGTGGAGAGCTCACTTAATTTTTTAGCACAATACTTTCTTAACAAAATTTAAATAAGGCATCAACTAAAACCTATACTTTTAAAAAATCCTATAGAACTCTATTATACATTGTTCTTTAATCGAAGGTTTTCTACATTAATTCTACAAGCTTTTTTTTTGATTAAAGTAAACTTCAACACCTCAATGTATGAAAAATGTAATTTTTAATCTGATCATCTCTTTATTCATCATTTCGTGTAATTCAGACAATCAAACACTTATGGATCTTGGAAATGTTGATTTTGACCTTGATCTTGAAGTTGACATCCCATCTACTTCTACCAACGAATTCACTCCTAATCACACTCTAGAAAAAAAGACTCCACAGAAAATAATTAAAGATGGAGAAATAACAATTAACGTTTCAGATTTAGAAAAATCAAAAATCAAGATAGACTCTATCATCAGTCAGTACAATGGATATTATGAAAGAGAGGAACTCAAAAATGACACATGGCAACAAGCTTATGAATTAAAAATAAGAGTACCAAGCAATGCTTTTGAGAAAGTTATTATACAAATAGAACCTGGCTACGGATCGATTACACATAAAAAAATTAAAAGCAGAGATGTCACAGATCAATTCATTGATATTGAAACACGTCTGAAAAATAAAAGGAACTATCTCCAGAAATATAACGATCTCTTAAAAAGAGCGAAAACAGTAAAAGAGATTCTCGAAATAGAAGAAAAGATCAGAAAATTAGAAGAAGAGATTGAAAGTCAAACAGGACGTTTAAACTATTTGAGTGATTTGGTAGCTTACAGTACGTTAGAACTTACTTTAAACAAACCAATTGACGAAAAATACCAAGCTCAAGAAAGAGATGACTTCTCAAAAAGAATAGTCTATGCTTTTTCAAGTGGCTGGATTGGATTTGGAGATTTTATCGTATTTATGTTCAAACTATGGCCTTTTATTATCCTACTAGGAATAATCATTTATGGCTGGAGAAGATATAGAGCAAAGAAGAAAAAATAGTTTTAATTATCCGTTCATAAGAGAAAATTAGTGAGAAGCAGTCAATAAAAAAGGGACCTGAGTTTAGGCCCCTTTCTTTTATTAATGAAATGTTTATTCACAAACTTGAGTACAATAACTACTGTACCATCCCCATCGGCGAGTTCCTTCAAATTCATCTCCAAAACTCCATGCTGTTTCATCACTTGTCATGGCAGCATGAGCAGCAATAATATAACAGTCAGGAAGATCTGCTAAAGGTATAGTATAAGTATAAGACGAAACTGCAGGGTCATGATCTGTTTTATAAGGGAATTGACCAGGCACTGGCGTTCCTCTTCGGTTAGTTGGCAATCCTTCTAAAGTCCCAACATATAAATGTGTCTCCGCAAACTGATCATCAGATGTAGAACTATAAGTGATATATAAGTTTTCCTCGTCATTTGTCACTAATAATTCTCCCACAAGAATAGTCTGGCCAGCAAATATTTCAAAGCTTTCAGTGACATAAACACATTCTTCATCGTCACCACAATCACCTTCAAAATCAAATGGGTAACAACCTTGACCTGATTTTATTAATACAGTTCCAGAAGCAGCCTGAACATCTAAAGTGAACTCTACAGTAACCACTCCTCCTTGAAATCCGAAATCATCAAATTTCACAAAATCACCAGTATCAAAGGTACAATCTGTACCGCTTCCTGTTGTTGAAGTCAAATCCCAATCCATTCCATTTACTGTTGCGGAAACGAAATTATCAATGGTGACATATTCTCCTTCACACGTCATTAATTGAAAAACCAAGTGGCTGATGTCTTGTGCGTTATCTTGGTCAATTTCTAAAGTGAAAGTAAACCCATCTGTAGTGGTGAGAATGTCATAATCCCCGGCACCAGCCAGGCCATTTCTTTGATTTGAAGGAGTTTGAGAGGGCGATTCTTCTATATTAGAATTATTACACGAGTAAAATAACATAGAAACAAAAAAGGTTAGCAAAAGATACCAACCGCTTTTTTTGGATAGCGTTGTCATAATAAGCAAGAGTTTAGAGAAATGAGCAAGTAGATAAAACGAATTAGCACTAGTACTGAAGTGCAAATGAAATGAGTGATTATTGAAAGAATTTAGAATAGATCAGTACTTATTAAGTGTAAATTACACATTTAACAACACGTAAACAAAAGGAAGTAACTTAATAGCTTTTTTAAAAAGAAATAGGGAAGCACACATAAATCAAGTAATATTATTTCAATTAAAAATACTATTACAGCCCTATTTTAGGCATCTATAAAGCTATCCGACATTGATATAAATCGCTCTTTTCCAACCCTTTTAAGCTTATATTTTTTAACTTCTAGCCATTCATTACATCAAAGATGATTTAAAAGTCACCCAAACACTACAAATGTAAACTGCTACTACTATTTATTGACAGAACGATAGGACTCGTCCCCTCTTTTTTCTAAAATGACAGATTTAGGAGCAAAACCCAGTTTATTATAAAATGCAATAACCTGTTCATTTTCTACTCCAACAGCTATTTTTTGGATAGCCACACCTTTATAGTTCAGCCAATTCATGGCCTCTTTCATCATCTCTGAACCGATATCATCTTCTCGGTATTCTTCCAAGACATAAAGAGATTCAATCTCTCCTACTGTCGTATCACATTTATGCACAGAGACAATTAGATACCCCACAAGCATATTATTAGCTTTTGCGGTAATCACCAACATGTCTTTCGCTTTTTCAAGTAATTTATTACGTCTTCTGACCCAATCCCTATCCGTAGGTTGAATCATAACGTCGTATCTTAAATGATGATGCATTGCAAATAGCTTTTTCCATAGTTCTGCGACTTCATCAATCGATGATGCATCATTAATATCGATAGTGTATTGGCTAGTCAATTTCATTTCTATTGGATTTTGGTGTGTTGTCTTAGCTTTGATTCTTAAAATTGATCAAATTACAGTCAAAAACAAAGCCTTCTATATCAAAAATAATTGATACAGAAGGCTAATTTCATGCTCTAAGTAACCTAAAGTAAGTAACTTTGAGCATATTTATTGAATACCTTATTGATGATATTTTTAGAATTTTAAAAATCGATCTGAAACAGAAGGAGAAATCTCATAATCAAAATTTACTCCTAAATCTTTCGGCCCTGGAGCTATAAAATCTCCCTCTACTCCCATAATATCAATAAAACCTTGCTCATTGATCTCAATTATAGCATAAACAGGTATTTTATAAGGCACTGTATTTTTCAAAGCGGGACGGTAATCATTTACTTCATCAGAAAACCTTTCTTTAAACTGAAACTCTTTTCCTACCCATTCATAAGACATACTGTTGATCCTTACATAATGAATACCGTTTATTTCATGATAATCATCGTGATGATCATGCCCACTGAAACAAGCAATAACCTTTTTCTTCTCCTGATTAACCTCTTCAAAAATACACCTTACTTCATCTCCATTTTTCACACCCGATTCACCATCTAAGTTCTGATGAGAGAATACAATCACTTTTTTATTTGTCTGAGCAAGATCCTCCTTCAACCATTCCAACTGACTATGTGGTAAAGTTGCTCTTGTTGGTTTATGTGCAAAATAATTTCCTTTTTCATAGTCAACATATGATGAATCCTCTACAAAGAAATTAGGGTCCAATACTATAAAATGAAATGCTCCTTGATCAAAAGAATAGAAGTTTTTCTTCATATCAATATAATCCATCACTTCTTCTTTTGAAGACACATCCATATCATGATTACCCAATACATGGTATTTTTGACCTGCAAAAGAATTCCACACTTTCAAAAAATATTTATTCTGCTCTCTGGGATAACAAAAGTCTCCCAACTGAATGATGAAGTCTACTTTTTCTTTCTGAGCTTGCTGTACAAAGGTTTGGAGGCGTTGGGGAGCATCGTGAATAATATCTTGATGTACATCTGTACAAACAGCAAATTTTACGCTTTTCTTTTCCGAACAAGAAACACAAAATACCCCCAACAGGAGTAAAAGATGTAGTTTTTTCATGATTGATTCTTTTAGGTGAAATGACTATTGAATTTAACCCAACTTCAATCGATTTTATATCTATTTCTTATCTTATAATAAAGCTTGATTATCTATTAATTCACAAGTGGAATTTATACATGATTCGAACGGGCGTTGTGATACCACACCACCACTACAGTAACTGTGATGTGAGATGAGATGATTTAATAGGTTAAGAAAAATATTCTACTTTTCAAAAAATACATAAAACAAAACCTCTAATATTAGCTGAACTAACATTAGAGGTTTATTTATGCTTTAGGCAATCCGAAGATTACTTTCTGTACATTACTTTTTTCACTGCTTCAACAGTACGCTCAACGTTTGGCAAGATCTCTTCGATCAATGTTGGCGCGTATGGAAGAGGAACATCTTTAGAAGCTACTCTTACTACTGGAGAATCTAAGTGATCAAATGCGTGAAGTTGTACGTGGTGAGAAATCTCAGATGAGATTGACGCTAATGGCCAAGCTTCCTCAACTACAACTAAACGGTTTGTTTTCTTCACTGATTTTAAGATAGCATCAAAATCGATTGGTCTTACAGTACGTAAATCAATTACATCACAAGAAATACCTGCTTTCTCTAATTCTTCTGCCGCTTTAGTGATTACGTGAACCATTTTACCGAATGAAACTAAAGTTACATCAGTACCTTCCTGGATAACGTTTGCAACACCCAAAGGAATGATATATTCACTCTCTGGCACTTCACCTTTATCAGCATACATTAATTCTGATTCCATAAAGATAACTGGATCATTATCTCTGATCGATGCTTTCAATAAACCTTTTGCATCGTATGGATTAGAAGGAACAACCACTTTAAGACCTGGAGTATTAGCATACCAGTTTTCAAAGTTTTGTGAGTGCTGAGCACCTAACTGTCCAGCGTTACCTGTTGGTCCACGGAATACCATTGGCGCAGAGTATTGTCCACCTGACATCGAAAGGATTTTCGCCGCACTGTTGATTACTTGGTCTATAGCTACCAACGAGAAGTTGAATGTCATAAACTCTACAATCGGACGAGTACCGTTCATTGCTGCACCTACACCGATACCAGCAAATCCAAGTTCTGCAATTGGCGTATCGATCACTCTATCCGGACCGAATTCGTCTAACATTCCTTGTGTTACTTTGTATGCTCCGTTGTATTCTGCAACTTCCTCACCCATGATGAAGACATCCTTATCACGACGCATTTCCTCTTGCATCGCCTCTCTAAGAGCTTCTCTGAATTGAATTTCTCTCATTACTTATTAAAAGTTCTGCTAATAATATATATCAGTATTTTCGTTTTCGGATGCCAAGATAAGAAGATTTATGCTATTTTTTAAGCTTATCAATAAAAGGTTTTCATAAAAAAAGAACATTCATCATTAAGCTATAGCAAGTAAGGTAAATTTTTATCACCTCTTCACATTTCAGCAGGTCATACAAAAATGACTTAAGCAATTGATAACATCTTTTTTAGGAAGTCATGAAACACAAAAAAGCCTATCCTTAATGAAAAGGATAGGCTCTTGCTATATTATAGAACTACTTCTAAATCTAATTATTTAGTAGCAGCTTGGAAATCTGCATTTTCCCATAAAGCGAAGAACTCAAGATCTTGAGCCGCTTTAGTTTTCAACTCACCTGCAGCTTTGATTTCGCTGATAGCTGTAGCAGCATCAGATTTTCTAGCAGCAACGATTGCTAAACCGTAGTGAGCCCACTCAGTACCTGACTCGTTGAAAGCTGTTGAAGCTTGTGAGAAGTCATTAGCACCTGATTTTTCAGCTTTTAATAAGTAAGCTAAACCTTTGTTGTAAACAACTGTAGCATCATCTCCTGCTGAAGATAAGTACTGGATAGCACCGTCATAATCGCCATCAGTGATTGCAACATAACCTTTAACAGCATTTGCAGTAGCAGCTACTGAAGGGTTGCTAGAGTTAGCTTTCTCTAAGTCAGCTTGAGCACCAGCAATATCACCTTTCATTAACTTAGCACCAGCAAGGTTAGCATAAGCTTCAGGAACATTGTTAGACTTAGCAGCTGTCTCGAAGTGAGGGATTGCTTTCTCTACTAACGCCATAACATCACCACCTTGTTTCGCTTGAGCAAATAAAGTAGCACCTAAGTTATTGTGAGCGATAGCTGAATCATCTTTACGTACAGCAGCTTCGTAAATTTTTACTTTAGCAGCTAAATCCGAAGATAAGTGAGCAGCATATAATAACTCCTCAGAAGATAATGAATCTAAAGCCATTTGACCTTCTGCGATGCTAGCCGCACGAGCTGAGATCTCAGCATCAGTAAGCTTTTCTTTAATCTGTAAGATCTCAGATTTAGCATTACGTAATGGAGGGTAAACATAACGGAATAATTTCTTGTAAGAAGCAAGTGACTGTAATTTCAATTGCTTAGATACGAAATCACCTGATCCGTTTACTACTGACATGATTTCATCTTTCTCAGCATCAGTAAATTTATCTGAATCTTTTAAGATTGCTTTGAACGCTGTCCAGTTTTCAACTACTGGCTTTGTTACAAATTGAGGAGCAGCTTCCTCTTCAACCTTATTTTTCTTTAACAAGTACTCGTAATACTTTTGTACAGCCTCAGGACGCTTGTTTGCTAATTTAGTATTTACTTCTGTAGAACCTTCTGGTGAGTGAGAACCAGTAATTGTTACTGTTCTTGTAGGGTTCTTAGCAGCTACATAATTAGATAACTCTTTACCTTCAGCACCTCTCTTCTCAGAAGAACGTAATACTGATGATCCTTGTAAGAAGAAGAAATCCACGTTAGATGGGATGTACTCTTCAGCGTTGTTGTAACCGTGATCCGCAAAGTTTGCGATAAAAGTAGGCTGAACGTTTTTGATCGTAGTGATAACACCTTGACCCATGTTGTTAGGCATTGCTGCGAAAGCACCTTCGTTAGACTCTTTTACTTTTTGGTTTTTAACTTTAGTCGCACGACCTAAGTATTCTAATTGACCTCTCTCATACTTATCCTCATAAGCAAAAGCCATACGCTCGTGTAAAGCCGGGGTCGCTTCAGGAGCATCAGCGTAGTCATCACCGTTGAAGCTTACTACACCTACTTCTACAGGCTCAGCATCGTTCGGGTTGTATTGAACTACAACATCATAAGTATAACCTTTCTTTAATAATTTTGGAGGAAGTTTTGTGTCAAGTTCAAAAACAACCGAATCACCATGTAATTCTAATGGTGAAGGATTAATTGTCATTCCTTGCTCTTGTGCTAGCTTATTCACATCAACTGGGTTACAGTTAGTAAATAACATTGTTCCAGCAGCAAGTACTGTAGACAAAGCATTAGTGTATTTGTTCATAATCGTCATCCAATTTTTCTATTTCTAGGTTCCGCAATTTAATTGCCTTAACTCAATTGTTCACCTACGCAGTACAAATATTAACTTTTTTTAGAAGTTTGAATTTATAAATAGTATGATATCAAATGAATATAGCATTTTAGTTGCGTAATTTTTCAGTTTTCAAAGATAAGTGAATACAATTTACTAACTCTTAATGCTTATTATTATTATAAAAGATTAACAAAAAATAAGATTCAAGAGTTACTTTAATTCATTTTTTCTAATTAGAGGTTATTTTAATTATGAATAAACCCCTTTAAGTCTGTGAATCTCGTTCTTTTTTTCAAAAAAAACTCCTTTACAATCAACTTTTTATAAACTTCAGGAAAGTTTATTTTATGATTTTTAATTTTTCTCCTCGCTTTGATCAAATAACCAAGTGAAAAATAGAAGTCTCTATGTGCTTTTAACACAGCCCAAAGGTTATTTACTTCTCCTTTTAAAAGAAATCTCACTCCTGCTATTCCATCTAATACCATCCTAAAAAATAATACCAGAAACAATTGAGAAGAAGGTAAATTCTTAAAAAGCAAGAAGAGCCCATTTCTAAAATTCAAATAGGTTTTTTTAGGATTTTCTCTACTGAGTGTACCTCCTCCTACGTGATATACTTCAGCATCTCCAACGGCTTTGATTTTATATCCTTCACTCTTCAATCTCCAGCACAAATCTATTTCTTCCATATGAGCAAAAAAACTTTCATCTAAACCTCCCATTTGATGATAAAGTTCCGCTCTTATAAATAAACACGCTCCTGTCGCCCAAAACACATCAACGGTATCATTATATTGACCATCATCGTATTCTAAAGCATGCATAATTCTTCCTCTGCAGAAAGGATAGCCCATAAAATCCATATATCCTCCTGCGGCTCCAGCATGTTCAAAGGATTCTTGATCAGAGAAAAGTTTAATTTTTGGTTGACAAGCAGCAACTTGCTCATCACTTTCCATAAGAGAAAGTAAAGGTGTCAACCAGTTTTCGGGACACTGTATATCTGAATTCAGCAATACATAGTATTTTGCATCTATCTGTTCTAATGCTTTATTATATCCACCAGTAAATCCGAAATTTTCAGATAGTTCTATTAATTGTACGTGAGGGTAATTTTCTTTCAAAAAAGGGACAGAGTCATCAGTAGATGCGTTATCCGCGACAATTACTTTAGCCCCATAACTACTTTGAATTACACTATCTAAAAATTCGTCTAAAAATTTCCTACCGTTATAATTCAAAATAACGATAGCAACCTCATCATAAGGAAGTTCGCTTGTTGGCTTCATGTCAACAAAAAAGTCTCAGTTTATATATAAAGTACCAGAGCAAAATAAAATAGCATTTCATTCTAGTACTTAGGGGTTGCTGGTGTTTTGACCAACAACCCCTATTATGCTTACTTAGCTATATTGTAAAACTAAGTAAAAAATTTGCTTATCCTAAATTTCCGAAGTCCATACCAGGAATGTTAGGCATCATTCCTTTCGTAGTCTTCATTAATCTTTCTTGTCCTTTCTGATCTGCTTCTTGGATTGCTTGGTTAACAGCGGCTACCACAAGATCTTGCAGCATTTCTCTGTCTTCCTCTTTACAAAGCAATGGATCAATTTCTAATTTAATCACCTGCTTTTTACCATTTGCCACGGCTCTTACCATTCCTCCACCTGCATCTCCTTCAGCAGTGACATTTACTAAGTCTTCTTGTGCTTGTTTTAATTTTTCTTGGACCTCTTTCAATTGTCCAAACATATTACTAAAATCCATATCGATAGGTTCTTCATTAAATTTGAAACACAAACAGCAAAGCACTTAAGAGTAGTACCTTGCTGTTTGTTAGATTTATTATGTCAATTTGTGTTTATGCAACTCTTAAGTTTTTCGCATGAGAAGAGCTTTCGAATTTAATCTTAGCGTATTCTCTATCAATCACAAATTCTTTTACTTTCTCTTCAGATGATGGCAACTCATACATAGCATCAAGCATAATCGCCTCTAAGATACTACGCAATCCTCTTGCTCCTAAGTCATATTCTAATGCTTTTTCTACAATATAATCCAAAGCATCATCTTCGAACTCTAATTCAATATCCTCCATTGCAAACAATTTCTTGTATTGCTTTGTCAATGCATTCTTAGGTTCCGTCAGAATATTTCTTAAAGCATCTTTATCCAATGGCTTCAAGTAAGTCACCAATGGTAAACGACCGATAAGTTCTGGAATGATACCAAAACGTTTTAAGTCTTGTGCCGTCACAAACTCTAATAATTCTTCTTTGTTTAATTCTGGCTGATCATTGTCTTTACCAGCAAAACCAATTGGTCTTGTATTCAAACGAGAAGCGATCATATCTGCGATACCTGCAAAGGCACCACCACAGATAAATAAGATATTTTCAGTGTTTACTGAGATTAGTTTTTGCTCAGGGTGCTTTCTCCCTCCTTGCGGTGGAACGTTTACAATTGACCCTTCTAATAATTTAAGCAATGCCTGTTGTACACCTTCACCACTTACATCTCTTGTAATAGATGGGTTGTCAGACTTACGAGCAATTTTATCAATCTCGTCAATATATACAATACCTCTTTCTGCTTGCTCTACATTGTAATCTGCAGCTTGAAGTAAACGAGTAAGGATGGTTTCAACGTCCTCACCTACATAACCCGCTTCTGTAATTACAGTAGCATCAGCAATACAGAAAGGTACTTGCAATGCTTTCGCTAAAGTTTTTGCTAATAATGTTTTGCCCGTACCAGTATTTCCGGTCATGATGATATTTGACTTTTCAATCACAATATCATCAGAGGTCTGCTTCTGGTTCAAACGCTTATAATGATTATATACAGCAACCGAGAGTACTCGTTTTGCTTTATCCTGCCCGATGATATATTCATCAAGATGTTTTTTCATCTCAGCAGGTGTTTTTAAATCAAACGAAGAAGCCTCCATATCCTTTTTACGAGGTTTTCTTTCCTCCATAAGGATTTGGTGTACTTGTTCAATACAGTTGTTACAGATCTGAGCATTCTGACCTGAAACCATTAATTCCACCGTATCTTTAGGTGCGCCACAAAACGAACAGAAATTTCCTTTCATTTATTCTCTCCTTGCCTTTACTCTTCATTCAAAAACGTATAAAGAAAACTTTCTTTATACCACAACAAACTCCTTATAATATTCTAGAGTTTATATACTTTATGTTGAAAATGCAAGTTACTACAATTTTTACACTTTCTTACAATAGGTAAGAGGGAAATGTAAGATCATTTCCCTCTCAATACCAATGTTTTATACTTATGACAGGTTTTTTATTGAATTTTCACAGTTTAATGTAAAATCTTACTCAAAATACTGTCTAAGTTTGGTTTACTCGTTGTTGGTAGGGTTTCTCATCAACACCTCATCAACTAAACCATATTCTTTAGCTTGTTGAGCTCTCATCCAGTAGTCACGATCTGAATCTTGCCATACTTTGTCATAAGGCTGACCAGTATGCTTTGCTAAGATTTCATAAAGTTCCTTCTTTAATTTCTGGATTTCTCTTGCTGTAATTTCAATGTCAGATGCTTGACCTTGCGCACCACCTAATGGCTGATGAATCATGATTCTTGAGTGAGGCAAAGCAGCTCTTTTACCTTCCGCACCACCTGCTAGCAATACTGCACCCATTGATGCTGCTAAACCTGTACAGATTGTTGCAACATCAGGACGAACATATTGCATTGTATCATACATACCCAAACCTGCATATACAGAACCTCCTGGGCTATTGATGTACATCAAGATGTCTTTCTTTGCATCTAATGACTCTAAAAACAATAACTGAGCAACAACAATATTGGCTACTTGATCATCTACCTGCGTACCCATAAAGATGATACGGTCGGCAATTAATCTTGAAAACACATCAATTTGTCTGAAGTTACGGTCTCTTTCTTCAATGACATAAGGAGTGGTATTTTCAATATTTCCAATATAGCTATCCATGTGAAGGCTCGAGATCCCCTGATCCTTCATGGCAAATTTTTTAAATTCGTTCTTAAAATCCATAGTTTAATCAATTTTATGAGTTAACGCTTATTAGTGCTAGACTATATATAAGCATGTTTTAAACATGCACTTACAAAAGAGAGCAGTGTATTTTTTATCAATCACACTGCTCTCCTATACAAATATATAATAATACTGTTACGAGAGAAGAAAAATCTCTCTTGTTTTTCGTTTTTTTCTTAAAAAATGAGGTTAATATATAATACGCTCAAACGCTTTCCCGACCTTGATGGATAATGTTACAAAAGTAATTTTTGGGTTCGCATTTCTTTCAATGTAATAAAAAGAGTCATTGAAGCTTTTCACCAATTCAGGCAGGTTCTTCTCTGTGAGCACTTTAGAAAAATTATTAACAAAGGCTCTTGTCTCTTCATCTAATCTGATTACTGCTTCTGCATTGTTTTTGATCAACATGGCTTCTCTAAAAAGGGTCAATCCAAACTTGAAAAAGTTTTTCTGTCCTTCTTTCCCCAGTTTATTGAACTCTTCAGACCACTTTCCTACAATCTCTGTAAAATCACGTTTGAAACATGACCTCATCCAATTTTTGAAAAGTTCTTCACTTTGATCAGGCACATCTGAAGCAATTCTCAATGCTTCACGAATATTTCCATCAGCAAGGAATGCTACTTTTTGTGACTTACTAGCCTCTACACCTTGTTGCATCAACAAATTTCCAACCTCATCATCAGAGGGAGCTGGAACATATATTTTTTGTGCTCTGGAAAGAATCGTCACTAAAAGTTTTTCAGGATCATTACTAACCATAAAGAATAATGTCTTCTCTGGCGGTTCTTCCAATATCTTCAAAACAGCATTAGCGGCAGGTGCCTGCATTAATTCTGGCATCCACATCAATACAATCTTATAGCCTCCCTGATGTGCTTTGATAGACATGGATTTGATCACTTCACGACTTTCCTGTCTTGAAATAATGGCTTGCTTGTTTTCTCCTCCAATAAAATCAACCCAATCACTGACGTTTTTGTACGTTCCATTTTCTTCCAATACAAAAGACCTCCAGTCTGGAAGAAAACGCTCGGTTACAGCATCCTCCCTCTTGCTTACTTTTTTTGTAGTGACAGTTGGCACTACAAAGTGCAGATCAGGGTGAAGCATTTTCTGTGCATTTCTACATGATTTACACTGTCCACAAGCATCTTCATCTCCAGGGTTTTCACAGTTGAGGTAATTTGCATAAGCCAAAGCCAATGGAAGCTGTACACCTCCTTCTTTCCCAATAAATAATTGAGCATGGGCAATTTTATTTTGCTGTGCAGCATGGATTAATATTTTCTTAACGTCTGACGCTCCTGGTACTTGTGCGAAAAGCATGTAAATCTGTTTAATTGACTTTATAGTATAAGTGCTAAGTCAAAATTAATTGTCCTCTATTTTTGGCTTGGTACTTATCAAATACTTTATCACGGCAAATTTCAATATTTCACCCTTTTATGCAAATTCTTTCTGTACTACTTCCTCAATTTTTGTTATTTGGCAACAAAGCAAAAAAAGAGACCTCATAATTATGAGGCCTCTAAAGGGTAAATACATTTCATATCATACTTCGATAATTTTAATATTTTTCGATTTATTCGTGAACCATATGGTAAATATTATTGGAATCATTCGGATTATAACCTGAAGCTACTGAGCTTTTGTAGGATACACAACTGCTCAATGAAAGCAGAAATGCTCCAATCAGGAGTAATTTTAAATATTTCATAGTAGCGTGAGTTTGAGATAATAATTTTTCCGATAGTGTTATTTCGGTTCCTTTAAGTTAACATTTATTTACTAGAATCACAAAGGATTGATAAAAGTTAAAGCTAAATGACAATTTATTTTCTCAACACCAACAAAATAAGACCATTAAACACTAACTATCAATAATTTACAAACAAAAATAACCTTCTAATTTGCTTAGAAGGTCTCCCTTATTATTCATGATTTATATGATAGATATTCTCAATGTCATTTGGATTGTATCCTGATACAATTGAGTCTTTATAGGATACACAACTACTTAAGGTTACTATAAAAATACCAGCTAATAAAATTTTAAAGTTTTTCATGTTTCTATAGTTTTAGTGTTTTTTGCTTAATAATTATACGTAAATAATACACTTAAAGATTTCTTTTTTAGGTGTATTTAACAAGAAAAACAAATAGTTGTGAATCAGTATACAAAGACAAAAAGGATTTCAATTCATTGTTTGTATCTTTGCAATTCAAAATTTATATAGATTTTCAACTCAATCGTTGTCATTATAATGCGTATTGATATTATATCGTGTGTGCCAAAATTATTGGACAGTCCATTTTCTCACTCTATTCTACAAAGAGCCAATGATAAAGCTCTTTCTGAAGTTCACGTTCATGATTTAAGAGAATATAAGGTGAATAAACATGGTCATATTGATGACTATGCTTACGGACATGGAGCTGGAATGGTATTGATGGCAGATCCGATTTTTAATTGTATTGAAGATCTTAAAAAAGAAAGAGACTATCAGGAAGTCATTTATATGACACCTGACGGTGAAGTTTTCGATCAGCAGATTGCCAATCACCTCTCTATCAGTTGTGAAAATATTATCATCCTTTGCGGTCATTACAAAGGTATTGATCAAAGAGTCAGAGACGAGGTAATTACAAGAGAAATCTCTATTGGTGATTTTGTACTTTCGGGGGGTGAATTAGCGGCAGCTGTTGTAGCCGATGCTATTATCAGATTAATCCCGGGAGTGCTTGGTGATGAGACATCCGCTTTAACAGACTCTTTTCAGGATGGTCTTTTAGCTCCTCCTGTTTATACCAGACCAAGAGAATGGAAAGGACAAGAAGTACCTGACATCCTTCTTTCTGGGCACGAATCTAAAATAGATGAATGGCGGTTAGAGCAGTCAATGGAACGTACAAAGGAAAGACGTCCTGATTTGTGGGAAAAGTATTTGGATGCTCACCCTGAAATTAAACCAAGAAAAACGAAGAAAAAGAAAAGGAAATAATCAAGCTTTTTTATATACCCCCTTCCTTTTTTGTATGGATACAATAAAAAGAAGGGGGGTTCTGTTCTTCATCGATAGGAAAAGTAGATCCTATAAATGTAAATCCATTGCCGCACCAATTTCAATAAAGCTGGCATTAACAGCCTCTCCAACATTGCTTAATGGACTTGAAACCACCGTAGTTGAATTACTATTGTACCTCAAATAAGGGATAAGCTTAAATTTTTTAGTGAAGTGGATGGGCACACCACAGTCAATGTAAAAGCCTACTTTGGAATCAAATTCCACTGAAGCAAAATCTCTGTTATTTTCCGTTACGCTATACCCTCCTGGAATCTCATACAGAAGACCACCACCTAATCGGATACCTTTCACTTTAGCATCTTGGTTAGTGATAATTTCATACTGAGCTCCTCCTCTGAAAATTGCTCTGCCAAAAAATGAAGAGCTGGTATTACTACCATAAGATGATGAAGTTGCATTGTATTGAAGCTGCATTGCATAACCTACATTAGCTAATAAAGAAAGATTGTTATTTAAGTAATAACCGAAACCAACCTCAAAACCAAAGCCACTTCCATATTGGACTGAAGACAGGCCTCCATCTGCGGGAACATCTACACTCCCTAAGCCAATACCTAGGTTCATTTTTCCATTGAGAAAAAATGGGGAATCAAAATTAGATTGAGCATTGATATTAAAAGAAATTAGACTCAATAATAGGATTGAAAAAGTAAGTTTGCTAATTCTCATTATTTCATTGTTATATAAAAGATAAATAGTCGAAATCAAAGATAGAAAATTTCAATATAAAAAAGCACTTATAATTTATTACTAAACTATAAGTGCTTCATATTTTTTGAGCTGGAGTTTATCCTTCTGCCTTAATGACTAGATCTTATATGTCCACCCTCTTGTATCTTCGATTTCTCCTTTCTGAATACCTTGGAATTTTTCTTTCAGCTCTTGAGCGAAAGTGTAATCTGCTGGCAATTCATAATCAATACCCTCATCGGCAATTGAAGCAAAAGGAGCAATCGTAACAGCTGTACCAATACCGAAAGCACCGTTTAATCTGCCTTCCTTGATCGCTGTGATCACTTCCTCTACAGAAATATGACGCTCTTCTACTTTCTTACCCATTTCCTCTAATAATTCAATTACAGTCAAACGAGTGATAGAACGTAGGATTGTGTCCTCTACAGGAATAGTAGGTGAAGTCACGAATGTACCGTCGATATCGAACATTACATTCATAGTACCTGATTCCTCAATATATTTACGCTCTTTAGCGTCTGTATACAATAACTGGTCGTATCCTTGCTCTGCCGCTAATTTTGCTGGAAGTAAAGACGCAGCATAGTTACCTGCCACTTTAGCGAAACCTGTTCCGCCTGGAGCCGTTCTCGCAAACTCTTTCTCCACTTTAAGTTTTAGCGCTTTAGAATAATATTTCCCTGCTGGAGCTGTGATGATTGCAAACGTATATGTCTCTGATGGACGCATTCCTAAAAATGAATCTGTTGCAAACATAAACGGACGGATATAAAGTGAACTGTCTGGCGTATTTGGCACCCACTCTCTGTCAATCTCTAAAAGTGTATGTAAACCTTCCATAAAAATTTCTTCTGGAATCGTTGGCATACAGATTCTTTCTGCAGAGACGTTTAATCTTTTAGCGTTTTCCTCTGGACGGAAGACTAGTACTTCCTCAGCGTTTTGTGCGTTTCTAAATGCTTTTAATCCTTCAAATATAGACTGCCCATAATGCAATGACGACGTTGCAGGACTTAATTGAAATGAATCGTAAGGGACGACTCTTAAGTCTTGCCATTTACCATCGCGATAGTCAGCTACAAACATGTGGTCAGACATAGTCTTTCCAAATGGTATATTATTGAAATCTACTGTACTTAAACGTGAGTTCTCAGTCTTCTCAATTCTGATGTCTAATGTCAAATCCTTCATAATACTGAACTAACAATTTTTTGCGATGTGAAAAATGTGCCATAAATATAGATACATTTGTACTATTGTGAGTTATTATTTCGAAAATTGTGCAACTCTTAATGAGTTTTTTTGATATTTGTTAAAAATTTCGGAGAAAAATGAATGAAAACATAATTTACATCGGTTTATGTCTTTTATTTTCTGCCTTCTTCTCTGCCACTGAAATCGCCTTTGTTTCGGCGAATAGATTGCATATAGAAGTACAAAGACAGAAAGACTCTTTTACGGGTAGACTGATTGATAAATTCTTTATAAATAAATCTACTTTTATTACCACTATTCTAATCGGAAATACGTCCGCATTAGTAATGTATGGTGTGTTTGTTTCTAATGTTTTAGACCCTGTTTTACAGGTTTTATTCAAGAACAATTTCCCTGCTTTAGACGCTGGTTCCATTGAAGTTGGTGTTTTGATCTCTCAAACCATCCTCTCTACAGTGGTTGTATTGGTGACAGCTGAATTTCTACCGAAGAGTTTAACCATGCTCAACCCTGACCTGTTTTTGAGTATTGCGGCTCCGCCAATGAACATCATTTATACAGTGCTTTATCCTGTAACATGGGCAGTAGAGAAACTTTCACAGTTTTCTATCAAACATTTGATGGGTATCAATATGGAAGAAAAAATTGCTCCTTTCAATTTGACTGATTTGAGCCAATATATCAATGACATTGAAGTGGCTTCATTGAGTGATGATGACACTGACAGTGAAAGTATTGATAAAAAGTATTTCGAAAATGCTTTACAGTTCAAAGAAGCAAAAGCTAGGGACGTGATGATTCCCCGCAAGGAAATTGTCGCATTGGACATTGAAGAGGATATTGAGGCGTTAAAAAATTTATTTATAGAAAGTGGGCACTCTAAAATTCCTATTTATAGAGATGATCTTGATGATATTGTAGGGTATTGCCACGCTAGACAGTTGTATAAAAAACCACAAACTATTCAGGAAATTATTCGTGAGATGCCTTCCAAACCTGAAACAGCGGCCGCTGATGAAATGATGGCGTACATGATGTCTGAACAGAAAAGTATGGTGTGGATAATTGATGAATACGGCGGTACTGCTGGTATAGCCACGCTTGAGGATATTACGGAAGAAATTGTGGGAGAAATTGAAGATGAGCATGACGAGGACGATCTTCCATTCTTCAAAGAAGATGAATTTACCTACTTGCTTACAGCCCGACATGAGGTAGACACTCTCAACGAAAAACACAATTGGAATATTGAAGAAGGAGAATATGATACTTTAGGCGGTTATATTCTTTATCATTATAGAAATATCCCGCAGGTGAATGAAGAAATAGAAATTGACAATCTAAAATTCAATATCGTTACCATGGACGGAGCAAGAATTGACATGGTACGATTACATTTTAAACAAGAAGAGGAAGATCAAAATGAGGAAGATTAAAATTTACTAACTAATTTTCACATATTTTTCACTTCAGTTAATGATCTTAAACAGAAAAAACATATACTTGTAATACCAAGAAAAAAGAAAACCTTTCCACACAAGCTCTCTCAAACTTTGTGGAAAGGTTTCTTTTTTTAAATTCAGCTTATCTATGACTTATAATGCCGCGATAGCTGCTTCGTAATTTGGCTCGTCTACAGTTTCTGCTACTTGCTCAGTGTATTTCACTTTTCCTTCTTCGTCAATCACAACGATACATCTTGAGCATAAGCCTGCCAATGGACCATCGATGATTTTTAAACCGTAAGCATCTTCGAAAGAAGTATCTCTGAATGATGAACCTGTGATTACATCTTCGATTCCCTCAGCACCGCAAAAACGGCCAAATGCAAATGGTAAATCTTTAGAAACACAAACTACAACTGTGTTATCTAATGAAGATGCTTTTTCATTGAAAGTTCTAGTAGATGTTGCACATGTACCTGTATCAACACTTGGATAGATGTTTAGAATTACTTTTTTCCCTTTCAACTCTTCCAGAGTTACTTCTGAAAGGTCTGATTTAACTAATGTAAAAGCTGGAGCAACTGAACCTACTGCTGGTAATTCTCCTGAAGTATGAAAAGGATTCCCTTTTAAAGTAATTTCTGCCATTTTTTTAGCGTTTAAAAGTTTGTAATAAATTCGTTTTTGAGAACATATCTGAAATACATTCCAAATAGGAAAATGTTTTGAAATATGCTTTAAATTTGTTGTTACGTCTACAAAAACGTAAACATCCACAATTTAACAGTTCCATTGAAAATGAATTCATATCAGATAGAAATAGTTGAAAAAACTGCCCAATTTATTCAAAAAAAGTTTGAAGGAGAAGGTACAGGGCATGACTGGCATCATATCTACAGAGTTTGGAAATCCGCAGAAAACATTGCAAAAACAGAAGATTGCGATCCTTATATTGTTTCACTCAGTGCTCTGCTTCACGACATTGCTGATCATAAATTCTATGATGGAGATTTGATGGAGGGAAGCCGACAAACCAAAGCTTGGCTGAAAGAAATTGGAGCTGATGAAGATACCATTGAAAAGGTAGCTGACATAGTGAGTAGAGTTTCTTATAAAGGCGCCAATGTTAAAGATGATATGCCTAGCATTGAAGGGCAAATTGTACAGGATGCTGATCGTTTGGATGCCATTGGAGCCATCGGTATTGCTAGAGCTTTTGCTTATGGAGGTAATAAAAATAGATCGCTTTATGACCCTTCTGAAAAATATGAAATGCACGAGAGTTTTGATGCCTACCATAAAAGTGAATCTTCTACAGTTGCTCATTTTTATGAGAAACTTCTTCTATTAAAAGATCGTATTCATACTGAAACGGCTAAAAAAATTGCAGAACAAAGACATCAATACATGGAAACTTTCCTAGAACAGTTCTACGGAGAGTGGGAAGGAAAAAGGTAATATGTTTATTGAAGTAATTACGAGGAAGGAGAAAGTGTGATAAAATGATGAATTCACTCTCTCCTTTTTCGTCTTTTTATAGTTCTACAATCTTGTTTCGCAAAGCATATTTCACAAGGTCAGCTGTAGTGTATAAGTTCAGCTTTTTCTGAAGATTGGCTTTGTGCGTTTCTACGGTTTTTACACTCACACACATAAGATCCGCCATTTCTTTATGCTTTAAACCTTCAGAAAGGTAAGTAAGCACTTCCAATTCTCTATCGCTTAGAAGTGTTTCCTGTTTTTCTTGTACACTTTGGGCATAACCATCAAAAACTATTCTTGATATTTTCTTCGAAAAAAATCTTCTTCCTGCATAAGCTTCACAAATGGCCTGTAGTAATTCCTCTTTTTCTGTTTCTTTAGTGATATAACCTAAAGCCCCTGCTTGTATCGCACCTTCAATCGTGGCTTGATCTTCCAAAGCTGTCAACATAATAATTTTGACGTGATTATAATGAATTCCAAGATGTTTGGCTAGCGTAATACCCGACTTTGCTCCTAGGTTTACATCCAATAATAACACATCTATTTGAAGGGGGATTTCATTCTTTAAAAACTCATCAGGGCATTGATAGACTCCTATAATTTCTATTTGTTCTTCTGCAATTAGTAATGATCTCAAACCTTGCAAAACGATCTTATGATCATCAATGATAGCAACCTTAATTGGATTATTCATAGCTGTTTATTTGGGTAAATAAATATCAAATGTTGTTCCTTCTGAGAGACGGCTTTTCACCTCTATCCTCCCATTATTTTTTCTGACAAACTCATCCACGAGAATCAAACCAAGACCTGTGCCCTTGTTGGGGGAGTTTCCTATGTGATTGACATTATAATTAATCTGAAATAGCTTATCCACATCTTTTTCAGACATTCCTATTCCATAATCTTTAATGGTGATCACGATAAATTCTATTTC
Organism: Flammeovirga sp. SJP92; assembly: GCF_001583495.1. Taxonomy (GTDB): domain Bacteria; phylum Bacteroidota; class Bacteroidia; order Cytophagales; family Flammeovirgaceae; genus Flammeovirga. Next base: position 145,896 of record NZ_LQAQ01000063.1, read on the forward strand.
ATCTTGAGTCTCTAATTCAATACTACTGTTGTGATCCGAAAACTTTAAAGCATTGACTAACAAATTTCGAATTACAAATTCCATCGTATTCCAATCAAATTCAGCATTCATGCTCAAAACTTTTTCCTTGTCAATTACGATTCCTTTTTGCACGGCTAAGCTGTTGACTTGAAATAAAACATCATCCAATAATACTTTGATATCATGTTGCTTTAAATCTATAGTAATCCTATCTGTTTGAGAGAGCGACCACTGCAATAAGTTTTGCAATAAATCACTGAGGTTATTGGCCGAAATTCTTAAATCATTCAGTTGCTCTTCTATTTCTTCTTTGGAATAATGGTCCAAATTGGACCTCAGACCATTGGTAAGCATCTTAAAAGCAGAAAGTGGATTTCTTAATTCATGTGCTATAATAGAAAAGAAAAGGTCTTTGGTTTGATTAGCTTCATCCAGTGCTTGATTTTTCATGTTCAAAATACCCTCAATCTTCCTTTTGGTATTGTACTTATTATATAACACAAAAACCATCACGAAAAACATCAACACCAAAAACACCAAACCATTTCTAATCAATCTTTGCTGTGCTAATTTGAGAGAGTTCAGTTCATTTTCCTTATCCAGAAGAGCAATTTTATAGTCTCTGTCTTTTATTTCATAATCCTTCTCTAAATTGGCAATTTTCTCTATTTGAGTTTCACTTAAAACACTATCTGAAAACTGCCTAAACAATTCACTATGCTTTAAAGCTTCTTTATAATTGCCCCTGTCTTTATAGATGTAATAATAACTTTCATGAAGGAACTTTCTCAGAACATGAGAATTTAAATCTTGGATTATCTTTTCAGATTTTTCTAGACAAAGTTCAGCCTTATCCAGCTTTCCTAAACTTCTATAACAAGCAGACAAACTATTCAGGGTGGTGGCGGTGTATGTTTTCAATTTCCCTTCTTCAAAAATTGGATAGGCCTTCTCATAATATTTCACTCCATTTTTATAATCTTCTTGAGAATAATAAACCGAGGCAATATTATAGAAAGCAAAAGCAAAACCTATGGTATCCTTTATGGATTGACTCAATCGCAATGCTTCTTGATTGAAATAAAGTGAACTGTCAATCTTATTAAGCTTCCGATAAGTGTTGCCTAAATTGAGGTTGCTTATACTAAGCCCAAAAATATTATTATTCTTGGTTTGCTCTTTCATGGCCTTTTTATCAAAGACGATAGCCTTTTCGTAATTACCAATAGTACGGTACATCTGAGCAAGATTATTATAGGTTCTAGTGAGATTTTTATCATGCTTTTTTTCTCGAATAATTAAACTTTTATGATAATAACTGATCGCTTCATCAACTCTCCTTAACCTATTCGCTACATTTCCCAGATTATTATAAATTACCGATAAAGTACTGCTATCGTTCAATGATTCTGCGTATTTCATGGCTTTGGAGTAAGTCGTCCTTGCTTTGTCCATTTCATCCAAATCCACCTCTTCATTTCCTTTTACTATATAAGCCTTCAACAACAAATCCTCTTCCTCTTCCCTGATAAGTTCTTCAATAATTACATTGATAGAATCAAGGTTTTGTGTATTGTTTTCTAGGACAGCTTTCGCACCAATTTTTTCAATTTTAAGCCTGTAAATTGCTTTTTGATCAGACAGTTGCTCCGCGAAAAGTAGGGCTTCATCAACAAAATAAAGTACTTGTTTAGCTTCTTCTGCGGAGGTGGAATAATCACTGCAGATATCAATATAGAAGTTCAAACGCTCTCTGCCAGAAAGGGCGTCAATCTCACGTTTGAGGCTATCATAATTATTATTGGCAATGACAGGTAATGATACTATTAAAGAAGCATAGAATAGCAATAAAGATTTGAAAGTCAGCATTATTTAAATAATAGTTCCAGTTAGTTCTAGGGGATTTCCCTAACGCAATTTCAGTATTTTCCCCAATTGATGCAAGCCTTAATACATGGTAATTTTGTAGGAATAAAAATTGAATTTAAATCTGCCTTTATTTTACAGCGAATAAAGGCACAACTAATTATTGCCATGCTTTTTTCACACAAACTACTTTTTGACTTCAAATTATGCTTATTGTTCTTTGGGTTATGCATTATCAGTTGCTCATCCGATGACCCTGCTGATGAAATTGTCGGAAACGTTACAGTAGACGCTGGACCTGATCAAACAGTGAGTTTAGGAGATGTTGTTACCTTGACAGGAACGGGAACTGACAGCCAGAATGATGTTGTTACATTTTTATGGGAGACCCTCTCCATTCCCAGTGGATCTTCAGGAATCAGTTTAGAAGACCCAACCTCTGCTATCACAAAATTTACACCTGTAGCGTCTGGTGTTTATCAATTCAAATTGACAGGGACTAACAGCAATGGAAAAACAGGTGATGACACCATAGAAATTACTGTTGGCTCCAATGCTATTTTACCAGAAGAAATTGGAGGAGTGATCAGTTCAGACAGAACATTAGTCAATAGAATTGAAGACCCTACTCTGCCAGATTACATTGCTTCTAGTGATGTAATTTTAGAGGCTAATCTTATCATTGAAGCTGGAGTTATGATTGTTTTTAAAAGTGAAACAGGTATTGATGTTACTGCCTCAGGATCATTAAAAGCAGAAGGAACAGCCGAGGAAGCCATTACTCTGACAGGTACCAACAAGATAAAAGGTGCATGGAAAGGGTTAAATATTTTGTCTAACAGTGCTAATAATAAGTTAGCTTATGTCACAGTTGATTATGCTGGGCAAAAAGGTTTTGATGGTGCCAACCATAAGGCCGGGATTATGATCAACAACGCATCGAGTATCAGTATCACACATTCGACTATTATTAATGCTGATGGGACGGGGATTTATTTGAGAGACAAAACTTCTTCACTTACGGCTTTCAGTGAAAATACTATTTCTAATAACAGCACGCCCATCACAGCACAGCTCCACCATTTTCATTTCTTTGATATCAATTCTGATTATACTGGTAATACAGATGATTATATTTTAGGAATATGGAGTGCGACAGCTACTGATGAAGATGTAACTTGGATGGCCATTAATGTTCCCTTAAGATTAGCAGATAATATTGAGAATATTGAATCTAATATTGCGATTGAAGCAGGTACTGAAATCATTGGAATCAATAACAGCGGGCTTGCTATTTTAGAAGAAGGTTCATTGAATGCAGTTGGTACTACAGATCAAAAAATCATATTCAGAGGAGATGAAAACCTTCCTGGAAAATGGAGAGGATTGTCTTTCCATTCCAACAACACTTCCAATGAACTCACTTATGTAGAAATTTCCAACGGCGGACAAAAAGGATTTGACGGCGGTGATGAAAGAGCCAACATTATGGTGGATGGCAATGGAAGACTTAAGATGACTCATACCAAATCATACAACAGTGGTGGGTACGGCTTATTCACAAGAACTAATGAAGCTGTATTGGTTGATTTTGCAAATAATACATTCACTCAAAATACAGCACCTGTCATGTCGCAAATCAATCATTACCATTATTTTGACAGCAATTCCGATTATACAGGCAACACCAATGATTATATCGATTCTTATTGGAGTGCTACAGATGTTACCGGAGATGCTACCTGGCAGGCGTTGAATGTACCATACAGATTGAGTGCTAATATTGAACGTATTGACGCTTCAATAACCATCAATGCAGGTGCTCAGTTTGTAGGGCAGGAAGACAGCGGACTGGAAATTCAAAATGATGCAGCGTTAACTAGCAATGGCACATCTGTCAACCCTGTTGTATTTAGTGGAAGTCAAGACATAAAAGGCTATTGGAGAGGCTTGCGTTTCCTGTCTAACACATTGAACAATAAATTAAGCCACACTCAGGTGATGAACGGCGGACAAAAAGGGTTTGATGGAGGTAATAGAAAAGCCAATATTGAAGTAGGTGAAGGTGCTTCGTTGACCATAGATCACTGTATGCTCTCAAAAAGTGGTGATGTTGGTATACGTGTTCAAGAAGGTGGTAACCTTACAGAAAGCAACACTACTTTCTCAGACTTAGAAGGTATAGACATAGACCAATAGATTAATTTAGAATAGAGAACAGTTTCCACTTATTATTTACAGTACACTTATTGGTTTAAGTGTACTGTTTTTGTTTCATTTCAAGTTATAAAAATAAAAACATACCACTTGGAATGTTTTTATTTTATCTCTATGTTTGTAGCATGGAACAGAAATTAAAATCGGAACAAACACAACAACTCATTATCGATACTTCTTTCCAGCTTTTTTATAAAGATGGGTTTCAATCGACGAGTGTCAATCAGATTATGAAAGCCACTTCTCTAACTAAAGGAGCTTTTTATCATCACTTTAAGGATAAAAGAGAAATTGGTGTAGCTGTTATTAATCAGATTGTATTTGACCGAATTCATAAAAATATGATCCTCCCTTTACAGCAGGAAGGTGATGCTATTGAAATCCTTAAGGATATTTTCACGAAAAAGATCAGGACTTTCACGGATTATGAAAAGGAAAAGGGATGCCCAGCCAACAACCTCATCAATGAGATAGGAAGTGCTGAGGAAAGCTATCAAAATGCATTAAGAGACATTATTGATCAGTGGACTTCTGCAATTGAAGCTGTGATTGAGCGAGAGAGAAAGAAAGGTACTATCAAGGAAAATACCGATAGTAAAGCGGTAGGAACTTTTCTAGTCAGTGCTTTTGAAGGTGTAAGAGGATTAAGAAAGCTTTATCATGACGATGCTATTCTTGAGCTGTATTTAGTAGGCGTTTCTACTTACCTTGATCAATTAAGATATTCCAGTTAAACCATTTATCTACCCATTCTTTTAACCAATTCAATAGGGAAGTGCATCGTAAAGGTGTACTTCCTACTTTCACTTTAAACACTAATTAATTAAACTATATTCAATCCAATGAAAAATTTATTTTTATTCATCCCATTCACTCTTTTTCTTTTGGCCTTTAACACACCCGAAAAAGAAAAGGAGAAATCACACGTCAAAGTCATCTTTCTTGATGTCAATGAAACCATTTTAGATCTTAATAACATGAAAACTTCTGTTGCAGAAGCATTAGGAGGAAGGACTGATTTATTGAATTTATGGTTTTCAAAAATGTTACATTATTCTTTGGTCGCTACCGACATCAACAGGTATGAGCATTTTGGGAAAATTGGTACGGCTACTTTATTGATGGTCGCTGAAAACAATGCTATTCCATTGACGATGGAAGAAGCTAAAAAAGCCATTGTTACGCCATTAAGGTCACTTCCTCCCCACCCTGATGTGAAAGAAGGTTTAGAGATTCTGAGGAACAAAGGATACAAGGTCATCACATTTACCAATTCCTCTTATGAGGGTGTAAAAACACAAATGGCCAATGCTGAATTGACACCTTACATTGATCAGATGTTGAGTGTGGAAACGATCAAAACGTATAAACCTCATTTGGATAGCTACAAGTGGGCATTAAAAGAAACGGGCTACAAAGCTGAGGAAGTAATGATGGTCGCCGCTCATGGGTGGGATGTGGCAGGTGCTAAAGAGGCAGGACTTAATACAGCTTTTATCAAACGAAAAGGGAAAGCACTTTATCCTCTTGTTGAAAGACCAGATTATGTAGTCAAAGACCTTATTGAATTGGCGAATCAATTGGAAGACCTTACTGAAAAATTGAAGTAAATAAAAAAGCTCTAGAGGTTTCCCTCTAGAGCGTAACAAACACAAATTACTATTTTACCTTATATAACTCAGGTAAATGAAATTTTCCATCAACTACTCTTTGATTAGGTTCGTATAGTCTACATTGTAACATGAAATCCGCGTTAGGAGCAGGAAGCCAGTTTTTAAGTTGTTTTTTATTTTTTGGCTTTTCGTGAGAGATATAAATCGTTAATGATCCATCTTTATTGTAAACCATTCCCTCAGTCATTGACCCTACTTTGTATCTGTCAATTTCGTTATCCACCATAAAACGATCTTCAGCGTCATACATAGTGATTGACCAGAATCCGCCAACTTCTTTATTCACCGCCATATCTGCTGGCAATGTGATTTCGTAAGCATTTTTACCGTTTAATACCTCACCTTTATCATCAAAATATCTTTTTGGATACATGGCTCTTTCTGGAGAGTTCAAACCAATTGAGTTCATATTGATTGCTGCTCTTTGAAGATAATCAGCACCATATTTACCAGCATTGTACTCATAGTTCCATCCATTGACAGGAGTATTAGTATTCTTCGCTGTGTGTAAAATCATCTGGAAAGCATCTCCAAAACCTTTGACCATTGCTTCTTTTTGAACCTCAGTCAACTCGTCCATTTTACCGTTGCCAATTCCGATGTATTTGAACTGATCTGTTAAACTTCTATCTTCTTCTAGATAGTTTTCAGCTAATACTCTATCAAATCTTTTGAACCAGTCCATTCCTTTAGGGAAATTCACTTTTGGTGCTCCAACAGCCACTAATGGCTCTGGGTTTTGACCGCCATTTGGATAATCAGACAAAGGCATTAATCTGAATTCCTTCTGTAATTCTTGTGCAATTTTGTGATCTGCTTCAGAAGCATCTACTCCTAGACGACCTGCTAACCAAATATATCTTGTGTTAGAATAGTATACTGGTAAATTGTCTGGATTTTCAAACGTCTCTCCTCTTTTGGCTAGGATAAAATACCCACCTTTATCACCAATAGTAGCATTACATAAGTCCACTACTGACTCAGTGTACATGTCTAGAATTTGTTCGATAAAGTACCTGTTTTTCACTTCAGGAATAAACAATACCATCGGGTTATTCTCTAAATCTGCCCAACCTTGGATATAATAAGTATCATTGTTTGGGGTAGTATAAGAGCGGTCTCTATAATCCCAAAGTCTTGTGATTGGCCCTAATTGATTTAACGGTGCTTGACCGTTGTTCATTGGAGCATCTACCGAAGTTTGAAGTTCCAATGCCACGTCCATCATTACAGGTGCCCAACCGTAAATTGTAGCTTGTACTGCTGTAGTATAGGCTAATTTATATTCGAATGATTCTTCTGCATTTTGAGCAAATGATGCTGCATTGAATAAAAACAGTCCTGAAAGTATGAGTAGAAAGTGCTTATTGAATTGTAGTATATTACGTATCATTTTTCCATCTATTTGCCTTCTAGTATTCATTACTAAAAGTTGATTTGAAATTCATTTTATAACTATACTAACGTTGATTTTGGGGTAAATCTTTTTGGTTTTAGCTCATAGTTTGTACCAAAAAGTTTATTCTTTCACATACTTCAAGGAAGCTTCTTTAGGAGTGATACCATAAGCCTTCTTAAAACTCAATGAAAACTTTGAAACACTATTATACCCTACTAACCTTGCTATTTCAGTAATGCTTCTTTTTTCATTCTGCAATAGCTGTTTCGATTTCTCCAGCCTCAGATCTGTGTGAAACCTTTTGATACTGCTCCCAAATACACTTCCAAAATCTCTCTTCAATTTAGAAAGTGAATATCCGTATTCATCAGCAATTTCAGAAAGAGCAGGTAATGGTTCAAAGGGATTGATCAATTTATCTTTCAATTCCATTAAACGCTGTAAATCGTCAGGGTGAACATTACTTTGCACTTTAAAATCTTTATGCAACATACGATCATAAAATACCCCAGTACATTCAATCATTCTAGCCAAAACTATACTATGGGTCATTGGGTTGCGTTGCTCAAGGTCTAAATCAAAAATATCTTTTAACAACATATGAATTTCCAAGGGAGCAATATCATACTTCACCCAATTTTGTTCATTAGAAAACAAACCTTCCAGGTATTCTCCAAAATGAGGGAAAACGTCCTTCATTTGACTGATGGATATTCTCAGAGAAACCCATTGATTCAGCTGTCCACCTTTATTATGTGTTTTAAAAGAATATGAAGTATCATAAACAGCCATACCTACTGCCTGAAGATCCATTCCTTCTTCATGGTCTTCAGTATTTTTCATAATGTCCGATGTGTATTCAAACCTAAAGTTTAAATAGCGGTCATCTGCCTTATCACCGATAACATTGTAATAAATATCTTTATCAGAGTTGACAGAATGAATCATAATAGTACTTCCTTTTATCAAGGAAAATACTTGAGATGTAATGCTTAATCCTTGCTTTTTCACTTCATACTTAGTAGGTGTTAATTCACCTCCTAGATGCTCCTGAAGGTGTTTTAAGATATGAAATGCACTTCCTTCTTTAATATTGATCTCCATTTCCTTTTTGATTTAGATCATACGAATATGAGAAGTATTAAAATAATAAAAAACTTCTTTACCGTTTTTACCGCAAAGAAGTTTTCTATTAAATGTGAATACACTTTAAAATAAGTTCCAATATATTCTTATGATGAAATCTAAAGGTGAGAAGAAAAAGTAGAACTTTGAAAGTTTAGTTCAAAGTAACGGAATGATATATTTAAACCCTTCCCCTGACTTCATTTAACATCATTGTCATGGAAACTGCCTTCTCATCTACCCATTTATTATAGTCTTCAATGGCTCTTAAACGGTCGCGTTCAGACATATATCCTTCAGTTGAAATCTGCTCTAAACCTGCTACCTGAGACCATATTTTGACTCGCTCATAAAAATCTTCTCTTGTGTGATCATACAATTCATTGGAAGGAATCACTTCGATCTCTTTAAACCCTGCTTCTTTCAATAAATGTGGCAAATCAGAACCAATAGCGTTATTTATGCCTGCATCCTTTCTCCAGTTTAAGAAAGCTTGATAAAAACGCGTCATAGTTAGAGGAGGTTGTGGCACCCATTCTAAACGGTTATGATTGTAATCTAAAAAGGAAACTTGTCCACCTTCTTTCAGCATAGACTTTACTTTCTGTAAAGCTTCTTTTACTGTGGTCATCCATTGCAACACCCTTGCTCCTACAATTAAGTCGAATTTTCCCTCTGGTTCAAAGTTAAAAAGGTCAACTGTTTTTAGTTCTAAATTCGTTACGTCTTGATACACCACACTGCCATGTTCTATGACAGCAAAAGTATTATCAATTCCAACGACCTTTCCAGATGGGCCAACAATTTTAGCAATGTCTTTAGTGATTGCACCCGTTCCACAACCAATATCCAAGACGGTCATTCCCTCTTTTAAAATGGATTTCAAATGTCTAAAATCAACCTCTAAAGACCTTCTATCAAAAACGGTTTTGGCCTCCTCATTCCTTTTAATTGTCTTGTTCATTTTAATAGCAGTTTAAGTTAAGATTTTTGCAATTCAATTTTTATTGCTTTGATTTTACACTCACAAACTTACTATTGAAAAAATGGAATATCAGAAGTATTATTTAAAATAAAGATGATTTGAAAGAGCTCATAACCAACGAATTAAACATTAATTTAATACCTTAAAATATTATTCAAAATTTTAATCTTTTATAAATACGATTCCTAAGGCATTGAAAATAAAGGGAGTTATTAAGAATTAATCTCTTCAAACTTTTTTTCCCTCTTAAAAAGCATAATCTCTTGAAGCTTTTTGAACTTGATATTATGATCAAAGAGCTTGAAAAGATTTTCTAAGGAAATTTCTATATAATGAGTGTCTTCTAAAAAGACGATATCAAAAACCTGTGATTTGGTTTGCATAATATGATAAGTGCTGAAAATATCACCTTTCTGAAAGAAAAATTCTTCCTTCCTATTGGACGATTTTGAGACCAGTTTTACACTCCCTTTTTCAATAAAATAAAAGCACTTATTATGCTTTTCATTTCGAAGTAAATGAGTGTTTTTGGTTGTTTTTTGGGAAAGGAAAATTTTGTTGATCACCGCAACATCTTCAATAGTAATATTAATATACTTTGAGCAATGAGAGATAAATTGTAACATGAAATTGGGGTAAAAAAAATCCCTTCTTTAGGACATAAGCTCTAAAAAAGGGATACATATATAATGAAATACTTATTTTAATTGTTTTGAAAACACAAGTAATTTACGTTGAAGTCTTGCTTTGCTATTATAATCTATTGAAGTGATGTCTTTCAAAAGTGCTTTTTCATAAGTTGCATAAGCATTTTGTACATCTCCAGTTCTTAAATAATAATCACCCAACACTTCCAATGTGTCATGATTTTCATCAACGGTAATTGCATGTTCTATCCATTCTTTTGCAAGCTCCAAATCAGCATTCCAGTTGATCGATAATTGTGCTGCTTTTGTATATGTTGCCCAATCATTTGCTTCCGCATTTTGCACCATTTTTACTAACTCTGAATTTTCATTTGATTCAGGATATTCTGGAACTGCGGCAAATAAATTGGCAGAAAATAATAAACCGATAAGAGAGATAATTAAGGTTTTCATGGTATTAAAAATAATTAATTTGAACACTAGTTAATATGCCAATAGTATTTCCATAGTTATGCCAATATTTTTTAAAACACTTATTATCAGTAATTTACAATCAAAATACCTAATATCACCTCATTCACGTTTGTTCACTTTTGGACATAAATTACACGTTTTGAACAGATTAACGTCCGTTTTAGTAAAAATAGCCTGTCACAAAATGTAGCAGGCTATTCTAAACACTATTTGATGTAGAATTAGTGTACTTATATAAATGAATGAATGTAGAAAAAAGTATTATGAGAAAGTTGGAACATGTTTAGCACTACTACAGAGTAATCTAAACATGTCCTTGTTCATTATTTTTTAATCAATTTTCTGACAGTTCTTTGGTTATCAATTGAAATGTTGACCAAATACATTCCTGCTTGCAGGTCTAATTGATCAAATGTCAATTGTTGCTTTCCTGACTGCACTGTTTTCAATTGGAGAGGATAAACTTCTTGTCCACTCAAATTGAAAATCTGAACACCAATTGTCTTACTTTCTGCAAGTGTCAGCTGAAGGAAGAATTGATTATCAATAATTGTTGGATACAGTTTTAAATCTTCTTCCAAATTCAGTCCTATAGTAGTATTGCGAGCACTGCTTGATTCAGGATTTGAATTATACCACTGTCCGTCTTTATACCAGCCTTCAGTAGTTCTTGATAAATCAGAAGTCTGATTACCACTTCCATCATGGAACAGTAAACTAGCAGAGGAGGTATTCGTGACTGTATAACTGTACCAACCGTTTCCATCATTGGTCATACTTACACCTGGCCAATTGGATGAGCTTCCATTATCTGTGTTCCAATAGTGGATGAGTGGGTTGTTCCAAGTCGATTTAAAATGAACTGTCAATCCTGTTGGTGTTACTGTATTGCCATCAGGGTTTTGATCGTACCATTGCCCATTTACATACCAACCGTCTTTGTTTCTTGTCAAGTCAGAAGTTTGTCCTCCTCCATTATTACTGAAAATAATACTTGAAGAAGTCACGGCTTCTGGGAAAGTGAAAGCGTACCATCCATTCGACTGTGTCATACTTACACCTGGCCAAGTCGCATTAGCCAATGCTCCCGTCGGAGAGGCGTTCCAATGGTAAATATGTGTATAATCTTTAGCATAAACGGTGAAACCTCCGCTTGGTGCAGTCACTGTGAATGATGCGGTACTTACCGTTGAAGTATTGCCGGCATCATCAACAGCGATAGCTGAGACAGTAGTAGTTTGGGAAATCGATAAGGTGACTTGCCCTTCAGCTGAAGTTGAAGATAAGGTTGGTGTAGATCCGTCTAAAGTATAATAGATCGTTGGTGATGCATCACGATTGTCTGAAGCGGAAATTGTAATGTTTCCAGCGCCTACAAAAGTACTGCCTGAAGGTGAAATAGAAACTGTTGGAGCTTCTGTATCAGGCGTTGTGATTGGTTCATCAATCCATCCGTTATCATACCAAACGTTACCACAAATATTCATTTCGTCGCCAGTGATTTTTGTATCACCGCAAAGTAAGATCAAATTAGTGCAAGTGCCGTCAATCGTGTATTCATAGAACCCAGGATAATCTGTTGAAGCCAACATATTTTCTCCCGGCCATGCAGTTGTCATGGTTCCTCCTGTTACACTCCAGAAATAAATTCTTGGTGTTGAACAGTCCGTTTTGAAATACACGGTCATTCCTCCTTCAATTGGTGTTGGTACAGTGTAGGTCACCGTTTTAACAGCTGAACTACCAACGCTATTGATCGCAATGGCTTTGAAAGTAATCACATCACCTGCGTTTCCAGATAACACTACTTCCCCATTATATTGAGAAGATGAAGCAGTGGGAGTACTTCCATCCAATGTATAATAAATTACTCCGTTTTCAGTGGCTGATGCACTTACTCTATTGCTATTTTGAGTGAGCATTAAAGTTGGTACTTGAGGTGTTATTACCGAGCAATCAGGACATTCGTTGTGCCATGTATTTCCATCATACCAACCATTTGAGTTTCTTGAAAGGTCAATGGTTTTGTTACTTCCATTGTCACTGAAAAGTAGATTGACACTTTCTGTGTTTTCAAATACATATTTATACCAATCACCATCATGCTGTGTCATATTTGGTCCAGGCCAAGTACTTGCAGGTAATGCCCCGGCAGGTACTTCTTGCCAATAATGTACATTGACGCCATTCCAATTAGATGGCTTCTTGAAATACACTTCTAGTCCTTCAATCTCACCGATTCTATAAGAGAAAGTAGTCACTGAAGACGAATTCCCATCTTTATCTACTGCAAATGATTTGATGTCCATATCATCATTGACAGCGATTTTTGTATTGTTGTATTGACTGCTTGAGAACGATGGCTGAGAACCGTCTGTTGTATAATAAATAGTATAAGGACCTCCTGCTCCTAAGGAAGCGGAAAGACTTACTTCTACAGGATTGTCATATCTCTGAGGTGCTGGTGATGCACTTACAAATGGTAAGCTTGGTCCACCTTCTCCTGGCTGGAAGAAACCAACGCCATTGCCACCGATCATACCAGGACCATTTAAAACATAAACTGCCGCCGAACCTGATTCAACTGTGCAGTTCAATGTTCCATTAGAAACCTGTACTTCTGCTCCTGTCACTGCATCTCTATAAATGCCATTAGTCAAACCTGTAAAGTTGAATGATGCTGATCCATCTTTTGCTAGACCTACAGCCACTTCACTGTTTCCATGTACACGAACATAACCAACGCCGTTTCCGCCATTGTCACCATTCCAGCGCCACTCTCCTTTTTGAAGTGCTGGCACTGCTGATCGCATAGCATTCAGTTTTTTGATGTGCTGATAAATCTTGTGGCTTGGTGCCTGATCCATTACATCACCATAGTATGCTCTACCTGTTTCATTGATTGATTTTTTAATTCCTTCTGCATCATGAATATCCGCAAAGGCCCCTGCCATAAATCGCATTTCCGTACCATAATACACAATCGGAATACCTCTCCAAGTAAACATAAAATTCAGACAGGCCGCTAAGTTTTCATCCGTTCCACCATAACGCTTGTTCCAGTCATTATTCGGACCAAAATCATGGTTATCTAACCATAATAAGTTAGTTGACGGATCTGCATATAAGTGATCATAACGTGAGGCCGCTTTTACTCCACCAAAACCTTCACCATATTCAAAAGGACCATGGAAACTTGCTTCAGCGTAAAAATCAATTACAGCCATTCCTGATGGTTCAGAAGCATTCGTTGCTCCTCTCCAAGTGTACCAGTGTGGATTAATTTCTTCGATACTGTGTAATTCGTGACGCTTCTGTGCTACTTCACCAAAAACAAAAAGGTCTGGATTGATCGCCTTAAAAGCATCTAAGAAATACAGTACATCTTCTTTAGACATGTGCTTGATGGTATCCCAACGGAATGCATCTACACCCATTTCAATAAATGTCTTATAAGCATTGACCAAATACTCTCTTACTACAGGGCTGGATGTATTCAAATCAGGTGTATCTCCTGCCAATGCTCTGTTGTAAAGGTTTTCAGTATCGTCCCAGCCTTGAGCAAAACCATTACCGCTTTGATGGTACCAATCTGCATCTGTTGTATTGACATAAGATACTGTAGAAGGCCAGTTGTAGTTAGAAAGATCTTCGTTGTAAGGTGCTGGTAATTCAGGTAGATTCGCTCTACTCCAAATCAAGCCATCATCAGGGTTAGGTGTCATTCCATCGTACTCCCAGTTTGGATTAGGTTGCAATGGATTACCATTTAAATCCTGTCCCCAGACTTCTGAAGTATCTGTATTATATTTAATTTCAGCCAAACCTTTAATACCAAAACGGCCAGCGTGATTAGTCACCACATCCAACACAATTTTCATATCTCTGGCATGTACTTCATTGATCAGATCTTGAAAAGTAGCGCCCGGAGATTCCAATCGAGGATCTACTTTTGTAAAATCATAAGCGTGGTAGCCATGGTAATCCAAAGGACTCCAGTTCTGAACAATCGGAGTGATCCAAATAGCGGTAAAACCAAGGTCTTTGATATAATCCAGTTTTTGAATTAAACCTTTAAAATCACCTTTCCAAGTGACATCATTGGGATCTGTAATAGAAGGATTAATTTCTGGATCTGGATTGTAGGAACTCCATTCATTGGGAACGTTATTACTCGGATCTCCATCAAAGAAGCGAGTGGTCATTAAGAAGTAAATAGTTTCTTCGCGAAAATCAGTTTGTGCGAAAAGCGTATTGATCCCTACACTCATACATAAAGAGAGCGTCAATAGCCATTTTGTAAATTTCATTTTCATACTTTTAGTTGTTTACCAAGTAGAGCCCTTTTTATCATCAGGGTGCTTAATTCCCTTATTGATATTCAGTTTGCTACTTTAAGTAATAATCAAGTCAGTTAATTTTTTTGTACTCAAAGTACTTGTTGTTATTCTTTCCGGAAAGTCACTTCAAGCTGTTTTTACAATGTTAGCACATTCGGTTTTGTGAAGCGTTCCGATGGATAATAAATGGGTGTTTTTAGAAAGTGGCACGTATCGGTGGAGGGAAGGGAACTTTACAAGAAGTATCAATAACTCACAACAGCTTGGTTTAAGAGTATATTCAACAAAAAAAGACACAACAAAAATGCTGTGTCTTTCCATTTCTAATTATCAAATCTACCTGAATTATCTAATCTAAATTACATTATCTGAATACTTACCGTTAAGCTTTCTATAGAGTTGTAAAGGATTATCGTTTTTCAGTGTGTCTGGCAATAGTGCGTCTGGAATATTCTGATAGGCAACAAACCTTGCAAAACGAACGATCGCTTCTCCTCCTACACTTGTTGCCCACCCAATAGATGAAGCTGGATATGGTCCTCCATGTTGCATAGATGGATTCACATCAACACCTGTTGGGTAACCATTGAAAATGATTCTGCCTACTTTTAATTCCAAAAGGCTGATCAGTTTAGAAGACAAATCATCATCACCGTCGGAATGTATAGTGGCTGTCAGTTGCCCTTCAAGATGTTTTGCCAAACGAAGCATATCTTTCTCACATTCTACTTCAACCACTAGAGTCACTGGTCCAAAAATTTCTTCATGGAGTGATTTGTCATTGATAAAATGATCTATTGTCGTTTTGAATAAGGCATTAGGAGGTGTTTTTTCATTTTCGTTCCATTCCACCTCATTGACCCATTCCACATTAGGGTTACTTTTCAATCTCACTAATCCATGATAGTAAGCAGAAAGAATTCCCTTGTTCAGCATTACCCCTCTGCTATTATCATTCAATTGAGAGGAAAGTCCTTTGATCAGTTCATCATCCGCCAATGTCACAATCAAACCTGGGTTGGTACAGAACTGCCCAACACCTAAGCAAACAGAAGTTGAAAGCCCTGCAATCAATTCTTGCTTCTTATTTTCTAATGCTTTCTTACCAATAAAAACGGGGTTGATACTTCCCATTTCAGCATAAACTGGAATAGGATCAGGACGAGAAGCTGCAATGTCCATTAAAGCTTTTCCACCTTTAAATGAACCTGTAAAACCGACCGCTTGAGTTGCTGGATGTTGTACAAGCTTTGCCCCAAGATCATTGCCTACACCTTGCAACAATGAGAATACACCATTGGGCATATTGGTTTTCAAAGCGGCAACTGCAACGGCTTGTGCAAATAATTCAGAAGTTTCCGGGTGAG
The DNA here is from genome assembly GCF_001583495.1 of Flammeovirga sp. SJP92. Lineage (GTDB taxonomy): Bacteria > Bacteroidota > Bacteroidia > Cytophagales > Flammeovirgaceae > Flammeovirga. The sequence goes on from NZ_LQAQ01000063.1 coordinate 162,010, forward strand.
ATGGATGTCCTTTTACCACTACAGGGTTTCCTGCCGCTAATGCAGACGCTGTATCTCCACCTAAAGAACCAAATGCAAATGGGAAGTTGGAGGCTCCAAAAACAACCACTGGCCCGATGGGACGCATCATACGTCTGATATCTGGCTTAGGTACTGGCTGACGGTCAGGAATTGCTGTATCAATACTCGGCTGTGTCCATTGCCCTGCTTCAGCGATACTGGCAAACGCTCTGATCTGTCCACACGTTCTTCCTCTTTCGCCCGTTAATCTTGGAATTCCCAATCCACTTTCTCTGTGTCCTACTTCTAAAAGTGTATCTCCTAAAGCTTCAATTTCATCAGCAATTGCATTTAAAAACAATGCGATTTCTTTTCCGCTTAGATTTCTATATTCTTCAAAGGCATCTTGTGCCTTAAGCATTGCTAATTCAATTTCTTTCTCTTCTGAAGTATAAAAGTTACCCGTTGATTCAGAGGTCACTGGGTTAATAGAAGAGAACTTTTCTCCAGAAGGTTTCAACCAAACACCTCCTATGTAAGAGCTTCCCGAAATAGTTTTTTCTTTAATCATGAGTCAATTCTTTATAGCTGAAATATTCAAAATCGGCGTGCTGTCTTCTGCCTGATAAATCTTGACAGCAAACACCTACAAACGCTCCTGTAAATGCTGCTCTGTAGCGTACATTCTCATCTCTTACGTACTCATCTGATAGAATACTTCCATCCAAAACAGGCCCTACTTTTATCCACTCGCCTTCTTTTACGGCATAGTAGAATTGTAATTGAGCACCATTGTAATCCATTTTCATCCACACTTTTTCTGCGTCTGAAACATCAATGGGTTCAATTGGTTCTTGCTGATCATACTTATCACAAGTGATGATGTACAATTCTTTTTTGGTGCCATCATCATTTCCCATTATATGTAAGTAGTGATAATGGAATGTATTATAATAGGCTACCAATCCTGCCATTTGCTGGAATGAAACAGGATCAAATTCTACACACGTTTCCGCTACAACATGATGTTCCTGTACTCTATGAGCTACTAATGATTGTCTGAAAACTGAACTTAATGATTCTCTGCCGTACAATCTCAAATAGCCTTCTCTATCATTTTGAGTAATCCAATCTTCCGTCATAGGTACTCTTAAGGCATGAAGATGGATGTCCAATGGCTGATCTGGCGCAAAAGTAATTTTCTCTACCTTAGACTTTGGTTTGTGTTCTGGAAGTTGAGGAGCTTCTACTTCTTTTCTTGGTACATTATTATCCCCCACTTTATATAACCAATCATCTTCTCTCCATTCGAATTTTTCAATGGCTGATTCTCTACCTGTAATGCATCTTCCTCTTTCTGTCAAAGGTCTTCCTACTAAGAACACACCGTACCACTCTCCATTTTGTGTTTCTACAAACTGACCATGACCTGATCTTTGTAAGTAGTTTTGAGGAGTATCTTTACAGGTAATGATTGGGTTTTGAGGATGAACTTCGTAAGGCCCAAATAAGCTTTTTGATCTAGCTAAAGTCATGGCATGGTTAAATTCCGTTCCCCCTTCAGCAGTCAACAAATAATAGTAGCCATTTTTCTTAAAAATGTGTGGTCCTTCTGTTCCTCCTAGTTCTGTTCCTGGGAAGATATAATGGATATCACCTATTAATTTCTGCTCTTCTTCTGAATATTCTTGTAATACAATTCCACCAAAAAACTTACGTTTACGGTGATCCATAATCATATTGACTAACCATATTTTTCCGTCATCATCATGGAAGAATGATGAGTCAAATCCACTTGAATTCAAATACACTGGCTCTGACCATGGTCCCATGATATCTTTTGCTGTCACTACATAGTTAGGGGTATCTTTCCATGTTGCACCATCAAAACTCAAGACATTGGTATACAACAAATAGTAAGTTTCATTGTGCTCATTGTAGCTTAAACAAGGCGCCCAAACTCCACCTGAATCAGGCACACCTCTCATGTCTAACTGTGATGTTCTATCTAATGGTCTTGTGATCAATTCCCAATTCACCAAATCTTTGGAATGGTGAATTTGATATCCTGGAAACCACTCAAACGTTGATGTTGCTATATAATAATCATCCCCTCTTCTTAGAATACTTGGATCTGGATTGAACCCTCTAAGAATGGGATTTTGAATCATTTTTGTCATTTCTTCTTTTATTAAAATATGAATATTTTTTGTAGGTTGACACATAAGGCGGGTCGACACGTAGGTCGACCCCTACACCACCTGGCATCGCAGTGCTTCCCCATTTAATGTACGCTCCACTTCTTCTGCAGCATAGCGTTGTAATCTTCTTACACTTGCTTCGCTATAATATGAAATATGAGGCGTCATCAGAATATTTTTTGCAGTTCTCAATGGATGATCTCCTTCCATCGGTTCTGCTTCAAAAACATCGATTCCTGCATTGGCAATTTCTCCTTGATTCAATGCATCCGCTAGCTCTTTTGTATGAATCAATGCTCCTCTTGAAGTATTAATCAAAGTTGCTGTAGGCTTCATTTTTGACAACCTTTCCTGATTGATCAAATGATGTGTCTCAGGTGTGTGAGGTAAATGCAGCGAAAGAATATCAGCCATTTTAATTGCTTCTTCTAATTCCACTTTCTGAACATTCATACCTGATAAAACAGCCTGTGATACATAAGGATCATATGCATAACATTTGAAGCCAAAAGCCTGCATTCGTTTTATCGTTTCTCTTCCGATACGTCCTGCACCCAATACTACAAAGTTCATATCTGAAAAAGATTTCAGTGTGGTAGGCGTAGAGGCAGGCCATTGATTTCCTATAATAGAGTTATGCCAAAAAGGAAGTTGTCTACCTAGTGAAACGGCTAATGATGCTGCATGGTCTGCAACTTCTGCAATACCATAATCTGGAACATTACACACTGCTATTCCATATTTTTTTGCCGCTTCTAAATCAATATTATCCACCCCTATTCCATACCTCACTATCACTTTAGCGTTGTTTAACTGAGAAAGGATTCTATCTGAATAAATACCGTATTGTACCAAAAGGGCATCTGCGTCTTTTGCTACTTCTATTATTTTATCTTCTTCTTTATGTTGATAGATCTCAAGGTTGAATCCTGCTCTATCACATACTTTTTTTTCTTCTTCAAAGGCTCCTGCAAAATTGCAGTCTGAGATTACTACTTTCATCTTGTTTGATTTATTAGTAAATGTGGTTCGCATGGACGTTGTAATACAACGACACTACATATTTTAGAGTGATGAAGGAAAGTGGCCCGTCAAGTGGTTTTTATGGTGGTTCGGCGGACGTTGCAATGCAACGTCCCTACAACGGTATCCATCATAAAGGATATTCTACCATAAATTGAAAGGAGACTGTAGGGATGTCCACTGAAACACAACAAGAACCATTTTTTCTACATTCTTAATTCTTCATTAAAAACCCTTACGCCGTCAATACTCCTCTTTTGGTCAGGTTTTTCATCAATTCTGAAATACCAAAAGTCCATCTTGGTGCCTTGTTGGTATGATTTACCGTATTGGTAAGCATCCCCAGCTTTGCGGAAGAAATAGAAACTACATCACCTACTTTGTGAGTGAAACCATTGCCTTTGTCTCCTCTGTCTTTAGTAGGAGCAAATAATGTCCCTGTGAAAAGTGCGAAGCCATCAGGGTATTGGTGGTTGTCACTGAAAGTCTGCCCTACTAGATCCAACACATCTCTACTGATCTGCGTCATATCACTTTTATCATCCAGAATAAACCCGTCTTCTTTTCCTTGTACTAGCACTCTCACTTCTGCCTTACGTACATCTTCTATCGAAAATGAATCATCGAAAATGCGTATAAAAGGACCGATAGCACATGATGCATTATTGTCTTTGGCTTTCCCCAAAAGTAAAGCACTTCTTCCTTCTATATCTCTTAGGTTTACATCATTACCTAATGTGGCTCCGATCACATCTCCGTTGCCATTTACAGCCAATACAATTTCCGGTTCAGGATTATTCCATTCTGAAATCGGCAAGATTCCAATTTCTGCACCTACACCCACTGAAGACATTGGCTGTGCTTTAGTGAATACTTCTGCATAAGGCCCAATCCCTACTTCCATATATTGTGACCACATTCCTTCTGCCTGCAATACTTCTTTCAGATCTTCTGAAGCTTTAGAACCCGGTACAATTTCACGTACATCTCCGCCAATTTTATCATTGATCATTCCTCTTAGCTCATCCGCTTTTGAAGCATCTCCTCCTGCTCTTTCTTCAATCACTCTTTCCAGCATTGAAACCATGAAAGTTACACCACATGCTTTGATCGCTTGAATATCAAAAGGGGAAATAAAATGAGTTTTGTCCACACTCCCTTCAAGAGCATTCTCCATCAATTCCTCATAACTTCCCAGTTTCTCCAATAAAGAAACATCTATTGTACTTAAATCAATATTGAGATTGAATAGATCAGAGGTAGTAGGTGCCAATGTTGTCAAATTGTATACTCCTTCTTCTTTGATGATAACAGGAGCAGGTCCCGTTTCAACGCCAACCATCCAAACTCTTCCTATTAATGTACCTTCAAACTGATCTGCAGGTAAGTATTGTTTCAAATCACTCATTGTATTGTTTGTTTTTTTAATATTGAACTAATGATGTTGGAAGCCCTTTTACGCCAGGCTTAAAAGCGAATAGACTTCCTGCTAGAGGAAATTCTTGTTTGTCTTCATCTGTCATCAGGTACCTTGCGGTTGTGATGTATAAAGTGTCAAGATGCTCTCCTCCAAACGTACAGCTTGTAATATTTGGCACTGGCATTTCATACACTTCCAGCACCTCTCCTTGTGGTGATAATTTTGTGATTCTTGCTCCCGCAAAAGAACATTGCCATAGATTGCCATCAGCATCTACAGTGAGTCCATCAGGATAACCTTCGGGATCATTGAGCTGGTATAAAACTCTTTTATTTTTAATGCTTTCACCGTCAATATCATAAGCATAAATAACCCTTTTAATAGTATCATTATGATAGAGCGTCTTTCCATCAGGACTAAATGCAGGACCGTTAGTAATGATGTAATCACTGTCTAAATGTGCTACTTTCCCATCTGCTCCTAACCTGTATAAACTTCCTGACGCTTTCTTCTCCTTTTCATCCATTGACCCTGCCCAAAAGTTGCCGTAAGTATCTACCTTTCCGTCATTAAATCTGTTTTCCGGTAGATGTTCCTCCAACGACTGAATCATTTTATAATCATCGTTTTCAAAGTCAATGAAAGCAAAACCATCTCGAACGGTACCGATAAAACCTCCCTTATCTCTAAATGCCAGACTTGTCAACTCAAAACTCAGTTGCCATGACTTTTTAGATTGATTGAAAGTTGAGTAACGGTGTACTTTTTTTTCTACAATGTCCAGCCAATAAATTGCCTGTTCATGCTCTACCCAAAGCGGTCCTTCTCCAAGTGTAGCAGGAATCTCCCAAAGGCATTCCAACGACTCTATTTTTCTATTAATTACTACCTGCATACTCTGCGTCTTCTCCTATTCCTTCACCACCTAACCCTAAATAACCGCCATCAACTGGCAGATCTGTCCCAGTGATAAAGCTTGCCTCATCACTGCATAAAAACATGCATGCACTTGCCACTTCTTCAGGTTGACCACATCTTCTCATCATGTGATATTTACCCCAAATCGGTTCATATTTCTCTTGATCATATCCGGCAGCTTTTAAAACTTCTCGAGTCCAAATCCAACCCGGACTCACTGAGTTGACACGAATACCCATCGGAGCAAGATCCAATGCAGTACATTTTGTCAATTGATTCACCGCACCTTTAGCGGCATTATAAGTCCATCTTCCAGGCTGAGCGATATGTGCTGAAATACTTGAAATGTTGACAATGGCACCTTTACCTTGCTGTTCCATTAGTTTACTGACTTCCTGCGTCATCTTCGCAAAACCTATTGGTCCCACTTCCAGAGAGCGTTGCCATTCGTTTCTCGTTGCCTCTAAACCTGCAGCAATAAACGAGAAGGCATTGTTGATCAGAAAGTCTATACCACCCATTTTTTCAATGGCAAACGCAACTTGTTCTTCACAAAACTTCTCATCCAACATATCTCCATGGATAAAATAAATGTCACCACCTTTAGCCTTCAGCTCTTCTACTGTGGCCAAACCTGTTTCATTATCTATATCTGAAATCACCACCGAACACCCATAAGAAAGAAATGCTTCCACACATGCCCTTCCTATTCCTTGTGCTCCTCCAGTGACTAATGCTCTTTTACCTTGTAATCCTCTCATAATAGTAGCTCTAAAAAATTTATAATACGCCCACTTTCTTCGTCAGCTTATTTTGATTATTATCTTGAATATTGACGATATAAATACCTTTGGTCAATGCTGTTATTTTCACTTCAGTTTGATTGGTGTTTTGTTGAAAAACAACTCTTCCTTCCAAATCATATAACTGTATCAATCGCTGTGAGTGATCAGAGAAAACAATATCAATTTGTCCTGTATTCTGATTTTTAAATTGTACCACAAGCTCCTTTTCCAAACTGCTGATGACATCCTCTTCTGATGGGTCTCTTTCATCACCAACCGTTACATTAAATGTCTCAGAGTGCAACACCTTATCTTCTTTTATTACAGAAAGACTCGCTTTATACTTATCGACTGGAATATTCAATTCAGAAAAAATAATCTCTTCCTTAAATGACTGTACTGTGGACGACTGAATAGTGTAAATCTTTTGGTACACTTCCTTCTCCTCATCCATTACCAGCAATTGCACTTGATATTCTTTTTCAAGAGGCTGGAAAGTGGAGAAATTAATTCTGTTCAAAGAAGGTTGTTCCAAATCCAATGCAAAATGTTTATCGATGTAATCAACATGACTTAACCCCACTGACGGCATATAAGTCTCTGTCCATTCCAATCGCTCATAAGCAGCCATTTTATAATCCTTAAAAAACTGATGTGATAATCCTGACCATAATTCAACATTAGGCCTTTCATAAGCATAAAAATCACTGACATCAACGTTCTCTCCTGGCTCTCCCCATGCCCAGAACTTCAATCCGGGAGTGAGTGATTGATCGTTTGAAATTCTAAAAAGTCCTTCTTCGTTATCATGGTTGATCACACCATAAAAATCTTTCTTGAAGCTAGGGTAAGCATAAGCGATGCCTTGCTCTTCCCAATTTTTGAGTAATGGTAAATTTGTATATTCTTGTACTCTCGGTCCATTCGAAACAAGTTTATCTATACTCGTTAACCAATTTCCGGGACTCCATCCTACTTCATATTGATCAATGGGGACAATCATTTCTGAATTAAATGAAGTCCTAGGATTTTCAACTGTAGAACCTGGAGCAAAAGTGACGCATGTCCAATATTCCAAATTATTATCTACTGCAAGATTTTCCAGTCGTACATTGACCTCAAAATTTGACGCTCCTTCTCTAAGAATTACATCAAAGTAACAGGTCACATTCGTTACTCCATTGTTGTACTGTGGAGGATGCTGAGGATTATCTAAATTATCTTGTATCCACATTGACAATCTCACTCCATCACTCAGTACTTCAGGTGCTTTTTGGTTCCATGGAACACACCAATATTTCCCATGTTCGGGCTCTGGGAAAGTTGGAAAAACACCTGCGTACTGCATGAGCCAGTCATGATAAAAAATATTGTCCCCTATCAAATAAGGAACTCCTAATTCATTGGTATAAAGTTGCTCATGACCAGTAGGTTTGTAGATAAAAGAGACTACTCTAGCCCCAAATTCAGGCACGACTGTAATTTTCACCAATTCATTTTCCAGTACAATTCCTTTAAATTCCCTTTCAACAATTTCAGTTGTAGAAAAAGAAGCTATACTGTAATGCTCATCTAAAGTATAATCATAATGCTGCCACACAAGGGTGGTATCTCGCACCTGCACCTGAGCGAAAGCATAGGTATGAAGTATAAAAAATAAGAGTATTAGTAGATGTCTTTTCATTTCATTCCTTTTGTTTGTTATCATAATTTAGGTGACTCCAAACATGAAAGGCAATAGGTGAGTAGTGATGACGTAGTGATTAAAGTAGTAAAAAGTTAGTTCATGGCGTTAAACCGTTCATTTGACGTATATTAATCCTCTTTTTTGAAAATATTTCTTTACTTCAAACACTTCACTAATGAGTATGCATAAAAAATGTACTACAATTGATAATTATTATATTATTAAGCCTTGAGATTACCACTCATTAACGAATGGTCGCCTGATATATCACTACATTTGCGACTGCAAAAAATGGGGAGATTTTATCTCTATCAATTATCTAACAATCTTAATTACAAGAAAATGAAAAACGGGAATCCTGCTGTTGTAGGTTTAGCTGGCTTTGGTTTAACGACATTATTATTACAATTCCATAACTTAGGCTGGGTAGGCTTAGGTCCTGTGATGGCTATGGGTATCATCTTTGGTGGATTGGCACAGTTTATTGCTGGTTTCCAAGAGCAAAAAATGGGAAACAGCTTCGGTTTTTCAGCATTCGTTTCATACGGTGCATTCTGGATGGGTCTTTGTATCATCTGGCTTTGTAACCACTACGGTATTTATGAATCTTCGCATTCTGATGTAGGGTTCTTCTTATTAGCTTGGATGCTTTATACATTAATCATGTTTATCGCTTCTTTAAGAATTCATACGGCTATGGCGTTTACTTTCGGTACGCTCCTTTTAGGATTCTTATTCTTAGTTTTAGAGCACTTTGTTTCTGAAGCTTTCAAACCAATTGCAGCAATTGATTTAATCATTTGTGCTGGTGCGGCTTGGTACATGATGGCAGCGGCTATCATCAATGAGTTGGCTGGTAAAGTAGTATTACCTTTAGGAAATAAGATTATCAAGTAGTCTATTTCTGTAGATATAAATGATCCGCTATTGCTATGGGGTTTCTCATAGTAATAGCGGATTTTTTTATTTCGAATTTATTGATTGCTCTCTCAGTAGAAGCGTAGCCTGCTACGCAATTGCATGAAATAATGGAGAACATGAAAGTTTATAGATCTCATCAAAAATGATACAATCTATACGTAGCAGGCTACGTGTCTACAAAGATTGTTAATGAATCGCTACTCTCTGAGTTAAAGTATTTGCAGTACCGACTACATGAAAAACATAGATTCCTTGGTGCAGTGAAGGTGGTAATTGGAAAGTCGTTGTTCCTCCTGATGTAGTAATTGTTTCTACTAATTGACCTTGGGAAGTATAGATTAAAATCTCATTTATATTACCCAAATCAACATTTTTTACTGTGAAATAATTCTCTTTAATGGGATTGGGAAAAATAATACTTTCAGACTGTTCTGATAAACTCGAAAGATTTCTTTGTCTTGCTCCTGATGTGTTTCCAAAACCGATAACGCCATTGCAATGCATCCATTCACTGTATTGGCCTCCACAAGTATTATTCTGCCAAACTGCAGTATTGTAAGATTGTTGTTCTGCTTGCTTACGGCTTCCATTGATTTCTACCCAATCTACTTGCACATCTCTGCCGTTAGTATCATTGAAGTATTCTACATTAACACCACCTGAAGAGTTAGTATTGACAGTATAAATCTTGAAGTTATTGGTCAGTGACAAGGTTTGTATTGTTTGATTGTCAATTCTAACATTCAACTTCTCTTGACCACTGATTCCTTTCGCTCTTACTTTGATGGTATTAGAGTTTCCACTTCCGCCACTGTTTCCATTACTTGTGCCCATGGTCATGCTGTACACATCACAAGTACCACTGCTTTGATAGCCTTCTACAGTAAAAGATACTTCATATAAATTCCCCATATTCATTCCTAATGAAGCCCATGCATTGAAGTGATTAGCACATGTCACTGTACCGCTTGTCTTTTTCGACCTTCGAACACTCCAGTATTGCTGAAATGTCTTGGTACCTTGAATCGAAGGTTGTTGAACTCGGGTCGTTTCATAAATATCATAAGTGCCACCATCAGTTGTTACAGTACCTTTTGGTGTTCCTCCTGGTGGGCGCCAGCTTCCCCAGCTTTCTACAATATAATATTCCACTAATGGACTTGTTGTCCAGCCATAAACACACAAATACGAATTACCAGAAGGTTGGTAATTGGCCCCATAAGTCACTGTTTGATTTTTCACTCCAGGACGCTTCCCTTTTCTTGCTAAAAGGTTGCCGATGTTATTCCAAGAGACATAGAAGTTACCTCCATTATTGAGAGTCATACACCCATTCCCTGAGTCTTTCCAATATTCGTAAGTGTAGCCTCCTTGATTGCCGATTTGATTGTTGCAAATGGTTTGGGCATTTGTGTGAGATGAGAAAGTAACAACACACAAAAGTGGAAGGAGAAATACACTCATCATAGAGCATAAGTTTAGTAATTTTTTCATTGTAATTAAGTTTTCATTTCATAATTGATCAAGAGCCCAATAGATATGGGGAGTATTAAGACAATGAGATAGCGTGAATTGGGCTCTTGATTTGTAAAAGATTGTTGTCTTAATACCTTTTAGTATTACTGAATTATTAGTTTTCTTATTTGATTCAATCCATCAGACTGCACCTGCACAACATAGGTTCCTCTTTTAAAACCTTGAGTACTTATTTTCTGCAAACCAGAGGTAAGTTCTGATGTAAAGACCTTTACGCCACTGATGGTGTAGATGCTGATTTGTACAGATTGATCCCCCATTCCTTTTACCGTAAAATAGCTTTGGGCAGGGTTAGGATATAAAGTCATTTCTGAATGTAAACTTTCTTTTGAGGCTACATTTTTAGAGGCTGTCCTTGCATTAGAGCAAGAAGGAGCTGTTGATGAATTGCTGAAATAAATGGTATGTGTTCCGGTTTTAGAAAGTAAGACTACGTTAGTACCCTCTTTCCCTATCCAATATTCTCCATCTAATCCATTAAAGCCACTGTTTGTAAAAGTGATAGAAGGTGATGCACTTCCTAAAGTATGCGTAATCGATCCTTTTAGGTCCACGTACCAATTGGGTACTCCATTATTCGTTCTCATAGAGAAATCCCATATTTGATTGCCTTCTTTTGACCAATTCACTGAAATATTATTGACTTGAGATAAATCAGGGCCATTTCCTAATACATGTGCATGTGTAAAACTCGTGTTAGTTGTAGGAAAAGCGGATGTACTTGGTAAACCAAATGAGCAACTAGGGGTATTGCCTCCACCGTTATCACCGCCATTATTTCCTTCTGCTGTGATGACTAAATTTCCAAGGTTGAATCCTCCTGCATCAAAGGCAACTCTCATAATTTGTTGCCCTGCCGTTAGATTCACTTCTGAAACCGTGACATTCGTAAATGTACCCCAATCTCCTGTAGATGGCACTGCTAATAATCCTGTCTGATCCACTCCTTTGAATTCAATATGGAATTTCCCATTGGCATTAACAGAAGCGACTTCAGCTGAGATGGAATACGAGCCTGCATTGGCTACATTTACGGTAAATTCAAGCCATTCTCCATTAGCAATCCAACCCACATTTCCACCGTTTGTTCTACTCTCCGTATCCACATCTGTATCCTGACGGTCACCATTTCCATTATTCCCAACTCCTGTGTCGTGGTAAGCTACTCCTTCTCCTCCATTATCAAAAGTTGTCGCGTTAATTATTCCCGGGATAGCTTGTGGACTTCCTAAATAAGGAGTTTGTTCTGTTACAGGTATAGACGTTACAGTCACTGAAGTTTGATCCGTAAAACCACCGTCTGCTGTAGTTACTGTAATGGTTGAAGTGCCTTCTGCTATAGCTTGTACTCTTCCTGATGTAGAAACTGTTGCTACATTGGGATTTGAAGAAGTATAAGAAACGGCTTTATTATCTGCATTGGTAGGTAATACTGCAACACTAAGGTTCGATGCCTCTCCTTCTTGAATGGAAAGTGTTGAAGGCGTTAAAGTCACTCCTGTTACCGGAATTGGGTCTACAGGAGGTGGAGTTGATCCATCCACATAAGCTTTGAAATTTCCTGATAGATGCAATAAGCACATCATTTGTAATAGCCCATCGTAATAACGGTATCTTCCTGTGGTAGGAGCTCTATCCCATAAGGCATTGATGAATTCCCATGCTTTGGCATCAGTAGAGGCTAAGGCAGTCATGGCATTACAAGCGACCAATCCTACTGCTTGATAATTTGTGCCCGGTAATGGATTTCCATTTAAAGTATATCCACTAGAGTAACTGTAAATTCCTTCACTGTAGAAAAAGTCTTGGATATTATCAGTGATTACTTTTTCACGTTCATCTTTTTTGAACCATGCATAATCCATCGCTACATTCATTGCACAGCGCCAAGCATCCACCACAAAATCTTCTTTATGACCTCCGGTTGGTGATCCATCATAATTGGAATAGTCAGGCATCAAACCAGTAGTGGGGTGAGCGGCCGATTGAAAGAAATCACGTGCAACATCAGCGGCATCTTTCCAATATTGCTGATTGGTGTTGGCCATAATTCCCCATACTTCATAAAAGGATGGTAAGAAATAAGAAGGGTCTGTATACGTGGAGGCATTAGCATAAGGAACAAAACACACTTTTTTCTCCTCATTAAACATATTCGGAACGGAGCCTATGATTTGATTATGAGGCCACCCTTTATTCATGATTTGCTCTAAAATATAATCTGCTTCAGCACGGTAATTATAAATTCCTCCTCTATCCCCAAAACGAACGGAAGCAAAATACAACGCGGTTACGAAGTAGATTTCACCGTCAGATGCAGTATTGGGATCTAGCTCATTGCCACTTGCATCCACAATCCAACGAAAATAACCTTCACGATTACCTGGGCCATGTTGCATGTGTGTTTTAGCAAATTTCCACATGCGGTCAAACTCCTCTTGTTTATTCATCTGTACTGCGATCATCATACCATATGACATTCCTTCTGATCGCACATCATTATTGTCTATATCAAGAATATAAGCTTCATCTGTTCCTTTAGGGTAATACACTCTTTCAGTGGCATCATCACCGTAGAATAATTGCTGGTAGATATCGTTTATTTTAGTATCAATCTGCTGTTGTGTATACCCTGCCTCCTTGAACATATTTCTGTAGTTTCCTGTATAAAATGCTCCTTGAGATGGTAAGACAGGAGGAGCAGGTGGTGGTGGAATATCTCCCGTTCTCAAAAAAGAAATCCAATCTAAAATAGTGTCATTGGAGCCATCATCCGTTATTAAAACCAATGTAATTGTTCTGTTTCCTGGATTGCCTTCGATCTTAACAGACTTGGTTTGTGTGGTTGCTGAAGTACCCGAGAAAGAAAAAGAAGTGACTTCAACACCATCAATTTCTAGGCTTACTCCTGCTGCACTGCTATTTGTGGAAGCCCCTCTGACTGCAATGTCAAATAATCCGGGAGCATCAGAAAAATTAATGGTCGTTGATCCTTTATCATCATTGGCATAAAGAATAATTCCATTAAAAGGGGTTGTGGTTGTACCTGCATAGGCCCCACCCAAGGTTAATGTTTCCGCTTGGATTTTGATTTCTGCATTGTTGATAACGGCACTACCTTCTACCCTCAGTTGGAATAGCATAACCGTTATCAAAGAAATTAATTTAATAAAGTTGAGTGATACAAAGGATAAAGCTTTAAAGCTCGTCCTTTTGTTGTAATAGTTTTTCATTTCAATAAGTGTGTTGATTTAGTTAGCACTCTTTCTCTTTGCTTATGAGGTAGCCGGAACAACATAGAAAGTAGAAGAGTTAATTCATTTCATCGAAGCTATTGTTCAATTAAAATAGGAAGTTTTGGATTATCTTTTTGAGCCTATTCTACGTTAGAATATCATCTCGTAGCTATAGCTATGCTCTTCTATTCTGCCTTGAATAGACTCAAAAATATTAATCCAATCTATCCCAATTTTAAATGCTCAACAGCTTAAGAGATATCTCGTTGAAAGTAAAACTATGCTAATGAAGAATTATAAAATATAAAATTAGGGTCAAAAAATATCAAAAATGAAGCAGTAGAGATGTTGCATTACAGTGCTTCATTTCTTGTATACGTCTAAAATTACTAAAGTAATAGTTATGGCATACAGATGTTAGAATGCTGTAATTGTAAAGTTGGTTGATGTGTTTTTAAAGGGGAAATTATTAAACTGTTTACCCATAAATGAAATTATGGGTCTAAGTTTATAAGCCTTCCCAATAACCTATATCAAAATTTAAGTATTAAATCTAGAAACAAAAAAAGCACATCAAATTGACATGCTTTTCGAAATGAAATATTAAACTATCCGTTACATTTGACCGTCGATTGTTGAAATTGTCCCGTCACTATTATAATCTATTTCGATAAATTTGACGCTTCGCAACCATGTTTTTCCACCTGAAGGTTTGCTGTCGTGATAAAACAGATACCACTTATCATTAAATTCTACGATGGAATGATGTGTAGTCCATCCTACTACAGGAGTTAAAATCACACCTTTGTACTGAAATGGTCCGTATGGAGAGTCACCTACTGCATAACAGATTTGATGTGTGTTTCCTGTAGAATAAGAGAAGTAATATTTGCCGTTGTATTTATGCATCCAAGGTCCTTCAAAATACCTTCTATCATGATCTCCTGCTTTTAAAGGCTCACCGTTTTCATCCAAAATCACTAGATCTTTTGGTTCCTCCGCGAAGCCTTTCATATCAGCTGTCAGTTTCACAACTTTTGGACATAAAGCATCTTCATGATCTGCAGGTTCTTGCCCTACTTCTATAGCTTTATTGTCTCTGTATCGTTGTAATTGTCCACCCCAAATACCACCAAAATACATATAATAATCTTCATCATTGTCTTGCAATACGGCAGGGTCAATGCTATAGCTTCCATCCATTGGAGTGGCTTCTGGAATAAAAGGGCCTTCAGGTTTGTCACTGATGGCAACGCCCATTCTGAAAATATCATTCTTATCCTTCATCGGAAAATATAAATAGTACTTTCCATTTTTCTCTGCAGCATCGGGTGCCCACATTTGTCGCCCAGCCCAAGGAATATCTTCTAGTTTTAAAACACAACCATGATCCTTTACTTCACCATCTATTTCATCCATTGAAAAGACATGGTAATCTTGCATATTAAAGTGGTCTCCATTGTCATTTTCGGGAACACCTGACTCTATATCATGCGAAGGATAGATGTATAATTTTCCATTAAAAACATGTGCAGAAGGGTCTGCGGAGTAAATATGATCTGCTATATATTTTGGTTTATTTTGTACTAATTCCATTGTATTTCTATTTGAATTAATTTATTGAAACATCTTCTAATTCTAATGCACTTGCTGATTGTTGTAATTGTCTTCGTTCTAAAAGGTCAGACTGAATTTTAATGTTAAAGTCTTTCGTAATCACATAAAAAATAAGAGAGATAACAGACACCATAAAAGTAGTCGCAGGTACTAATGAGGCCGTTAATCGGATTCCAAAAATTGCTTCTGTTGACTGCACTATATTGGGTTCGTAACCATAAACTGATACGATCCATCCACATAATGCTCCTCCTAATCCGAGTCCCGCTTTCAAGGCAAAAACAATCCCTGAGAACACAAACCCTGTCGCTCTTCTGTTGTATTTCCATTCTGAATAATCGGCTACGTCACCCATCATTGCCCATAAAAGTGGAATCGTTGGGGCATAGAAAAGAGATTTTAAAATATTTAAAGTGAATGCTAAACCTACGTTATCTTCTGGTACGAAAAAGAATAATCCGGTGAAAACGGCTGTCATAAATAGACATACAATAAATGTATTACGTTTTCCGAATCTCTTCGCTAATGGTGCTGATAATGTCAGTACTCCTATGATGGTTACAAACTGACCGATCATATTGAAAAAGCTAAAACCTACGCTGAATGCATTACTCTTATCCGGCAATGCCAGCAATCCAAATGTTCCCATTAGCTTTTGTAATAGAGAAGGATCACCGCTTGTATTTTGAATTAAATTGAATTGTTCGAGGAATGAAAAAATGGCTTCTGGTTTCATGTAATAGCTAAAGAAGTAATACATTCCTCCTCCCCACAATGATAAGGTAGTGAAAATGAAAAGCGTCACGATAAACATCGAGAACCAAGGTCCGTTTTTCTTCAAGTCATTAAAGTCTTGCTTGATGCTTGTCTTTTGTGATGGTGGTGGTGTGATTCTTTCTTTAGTAGATAGGAAAGTAATTACAAAAAACATAATTGCTACTAACGAAAATATACCTATTGTTATCGACCATCCTTTTTGATCATCACCTTGCCCAAACTTATCTACCAATGGTAAAGTAAAACCTTGCACCACCAATGAGGCGATCATGGCCAATACAAATCTGACAGAACCAATATTTGTTCTTTCATTAATATCACTTGACATCACTCCATGCAATGCAGAATAAGGTGTATTGTTAAGGGAATAGATTGCCATCAGAAGCGTGTATGTGATACCTGCATAAATGACTTTATACCTTTCTGTAAGGTCAGGAGTGGTAAAAGCTAGAAAGAAAAATAAGCCAAATGGAATGGCAGTCCAAAGCACCCAAGGTCTGTATTTTCCCCATTTAGTATTGGTCCTGTCAGACATAATTCCCACTACGGGATCTACAAAAGCATCAATCACTCTTGCTAAAAGCAGTATGGTACCTGCGGCAGTGGCCTTTATGCCGAATACATCCGTATAAAAGCCCAATTGGAACACCAACATGATCTGGAATACAAAATTCACGGAGCAATCACCAAGGCTGTAACCAATTTTCTCTTTTAAAGATACTTTTTGATCGTTCATTTTCATTTTAAAAAATAGGGGTATGTTGTAGTAAGAAGAATAAGGGAAGAGTAGGATCATCTTTGTGATAGGAAGAGATAGATGATGATAATTGATAATGTTTTTGTTCATCGCACAATATCCCTCTTCATTCTTACCTCTTAACTCTTACCTCAATGTTTTTGTTAGGTGGAGAAAGTGGTACTACTATTCCCAGCTTTCTCCCCATTGCTAACTCTATTCTTGAAGGCCTTCTAAGAAGCCTGTATGTGCTTTTTTGATGACGAAATCTTTATCATATAATAAAGGCCAATCGTCGTGTCCTTGAACACTTGGTATCCAAGATTCATTATCTTTCAATCCCCAAATCGTCAAAGCGAACTTACTGCTTTCAGGTATTGCATTGTACACTTCCACCACTTCTCTCACTTTGTCTTTTTGAGCAAATTCTCTTTCTTCCGTTGAAGAAGTAAGATCATTATCAGGGTTGATTTTTACATCTAATTCAGAGAAGTGCATCAATAATCCTTTATCAGTGATCATCTTTGTATTCTCAGCAATTGCACTTTTTGATGGACCATTGTAACTGATGTGCATTTGGAAACCTACACCATCTAATGGAACATTATTCGTTTGGAAATTATCCACAATTTTACTGATCACACCATTCAGTTTTGTCTTATCCCAGCACAAGTTGTAATCATTGTAGAAAAGGAGACAATCAGGGTCTGCCTCTCTTGCCCATTCAAAACACTTCTGAATGTAGTTTTCACCCATTCTTTCTAAAAATACAGTGTTTCTATAATTGCCTCCTGCATCATCAATAGCCTCGTTAACCACATCCCAAGACACTACTTTTCCTTTGTATCTTGTTACCGTAGTTTTGATATAATCTTCTACCATATTTGAGAATTCCTCATCTGTTCCTTCAAAATTCTCTACCCAACTTGGAGTCGCAGCATGCCAAATTAAAGCATGACCGTGTACTTCCATTCCGTTGTTTTGAGCGTATTCCACCAACTGATCTGCCAATGTAAAATCATATCTTCCTTGCTCAGGATACATGATGTTCATTTTCATTTCCCATTCAGCAGAAATTTGATTGTACTCTCTTCTGTAAATTTCATCATGTGTACCATTCAAACGGTTCACAATTGTAGCCATCCCGACTCTGAAGGTAGTAGCCACATCTTTTAGAGGAGTATCAGGCTCAACTCCATCCGCTTCCAAAGTAGTTACAGATTTGGAATTGGAGAACGTGGAAGTTTTTTCCTTCAGTTGAGCCTTCACTCTCAAATAAAAAGTCTGTCCGTTCGCTAATTCTTCAAAAGTATAAAAGTCATCCTTTGTCACTACGCTTTCATAAGGAGCCACTAGGTTAGAGAAGTTTTCATCCGTAGCAAGGTTCAGCTCATAACTTTGAGCATTGACAACACTTGTCCAATCTGCCGTAAAACTACTTGCTTTAAGATTTGAGATCTTATAAATATCAGGTGCTGAAAGTGTTACTTCCTGCTCTTTATTATCTACACAAGACTGTAATGAAAGTACTAATGCAGCCAATAGATATACTAAAATTCTTTTCATGATTCTATTATTTTCTAAGTTTGAAACAGTCCAGGGAATAGCTCCCTGGATTGTTTGTCTACACTATTATTGTTCGAAATAGGTAATATTGTCTACATAATAATTACCTGCTGTATTTCCCTGAATGACCACCCAAGGGTATTCAGTATTACCATCTATCTGATCAACGAGGTCATATTCTAATGTCACCCATTTACCTGGTTCGACATCAAGGAAATAGCCCGTCTCAAAATCGCTTTCCAGCTGTAATTTTAAGGAACCTGCTTGTTCGAAATACACATCTATCGTTATTTTATCTGCCGCCACACCTACAATCTGACCGTTTCTTACGGCATTGACTGAGAATGGATCTACTTGTGTCATCATTAATACAAAATCAGAAGCGTTTACAGCATCAGTTGCTGGGTTGGCCACTACAGAAACATCTTGTCCCCAAGCGTTCCAATCCCCTACTTGCTCGTCTTCAAAATCGCCATAAACTGTACCGTTGTTTCCTCCAATATCCAATGCATAGTATTTGATATTATCGATGTAATAACTACCTGCTGTATTGCCTTGGAAAAGGATCCATGGGTATTCTTTCGCCGCATCCACTTGACCTTCTAAATCATACTCCAATGTTACCCACTCACCTGCTGGCACCGCTTGGAAATAACCTGTAGCAAAATCGCCTTCAATCTGAAGTTTTAAATCTCCTGCCACTTCCATATAAACATCTACTACGATCTTAGTAGCGAATGGCGTAACCTGTGGAATATTTCTCACTGCATTGTTTTGCCAAGGCTCCGTCTGCGTCATTTTTAATACTCTATCCGAAGGGTTAACCGCAGAACCTGAAGGATTACTTACCACTGAAACATCTTGTCCCCAAGCATTCCAATCGCCAACTTCTCCGTCTTCAAAATCACCTAACAGCAAGAACGCATCCCCACCTACTGGTGGTAAATCAGGATCTCTTTGAGCAATTACAATTTCCTTCGAAACCGTATCTACTCCCATATTATTTCCTGTATATAAAGTGATTTTGTAAGTCCCTTCATTAGGGTAATAAGTGGTATCAACATCTTGAGATCCTCTAACAAACGGTCCATCTTCTTTGAACTTCCATGAGCTCATGATTGAAGTTCCGGTAGACTGATTATCCAGTACAATATAGTTTGGATTTTCGCTTGAAGGAGTTGCCGTAAAAGCGGCTTTTGGCATTTCTTCCACTGGAGAAGAATCCTCATTAGAACATCCCCATATCGAAAGAAGTCCTATAAGATATATGTATAATAAGTTCTTTTTCATAGTTCATTCAATTTCAATTTGACAAGACACTAATTAGTAGCCAGGGTTTTGATCTGCTGCTGAGATTTCTGGATTCACATCAATCTCTTTTTGAGGAATAGGAAGTAATTCTGACTTACCAGCGACAAAGCCTGTTCCTGCTAAAACTGTTGATGCTAAATCCCATCTTAATAGATCATTGAATCTCACTTGCTCCCCTGCCAATTCCACTTTTCTTTCGTGAATAATTGCTTGGAAAATCTCTGACTTACTTCCTACAGGATAAGTAGCGTTCATTTCACTTGAACCATACAAAGGCATATTTACTCTTGCTCTCACTTGGTTCATCAGTTCAATGGCTTTTGAAGCATTCCCTAATTCGTTTTCTGCCTCAGCCCACATCAGCAATACATCTGAATAGCGAATGACTCTGTGATTGATTCCTGATGCAATCTCTTCCTTAGGGCGTTGGTAATAGTTCTGGTATTTCTTCCATGCCGCTCTGTGGTCTGGCAGACTTACGACTTCAGTTCCATTATTGAATAACTCACCGTCCGTATAAAAATTGGCAGTATAACGAGGATCATTCGCTTCATATTCATCCAAAAGATCGTCTCCAGGATAAGAGTTGAACCAGTCGTTCCAACCGTATTCTTGGCCTCTCAAAGAAACAAACTGCATTCCTGAAGCATCTTCTACCCACCAAGTATCTTGGTCTGACCAACCAAACTCACGAGTGAAACCTACCTCAAATACTGACTCCGAATTATATTCTGTTTCCTCCAAGAAGTTATCCATATAATCCTCTACTAAAGTATAGCCCGTCACATTTTGGAAAGCATTTGCCGCTTCTTGCCATTCTTTTCTGAACAAGTGCATTTTTCCTTTTAATGCCCATGCCGCACCTGCCGTTGCTCTACCTCCATCAGTAGCTCCTTGAGTAGGTAAAAGTGAAGCGGCTAGTTCTAAATCTTCTAAAATAAATTGATATACTTCTTCTTTTGTAGCTCTTGGATTTGGCACTGAAGTCAACTCAGGGTAGATGGGTACACCACCGAAACGCGTCACTAATAAATGATAGTAAAAGGCTCTCATAAAGTGTGTTTCACCTAGTGCTTTATCAATATCACCTTGTGTTACATTCTCAAACTTATCTTTATTTGAGATCACAAAATTCGCTTTATTAATTCCTCTGAAACAGTTGTCCCAATAGGTAAAAATACCTTCGTGATTGGAGTCAAAAGTAAAGTTATAATACTGACGTTTGTCTGCTTCATGCTGAGGGTTGAGTTCTACTTCATGTCCCATATTATCATTCATAAAAAATAAATGACGGATGTAAAGTCCTTTGGACTGAAGGTTGACGTAAGAGGCATCTACAGAAGATTGCAACTGTGATTTATTCTTGAAATAAGTGTCTTCTGTCAGTTCATTTGGATTGGAGATGTTGAGGAAATCTGTACTACAGCTACTTCCAAAAACGATCATCAATAATGATAAATATATAGAGTTTCTTGTGTTCATGATTCTAGAAGTTTAATTGTAAACCGCCAATGATTGTAACAGGAGTTGGGTAATTACCTCTGTCAATTCCAGTCTCTGCAGGGTTATTGCCACTTGCAGCCGCTGCACCCACTTCAGGATCTAAACCTGAGTAATTTGTAATTGTAAATAGGTTTTGACCACTCACATAGAACCTGCATCTAGAGATGTATTTTGATAATACATTCTTCGGTAAAGTATAGCCCAATGTCACGTTTTTCAATCGGATATAAGAACCGTCTTCTACAAAGCGATCTGAAGTTCTTAAGTTGTCACCCGACTCATTTAACCTTGGTACATCTGAATCTGGATTCTCAGGTGTCCATGCATTCAACATCATAGGATTGGCATTGAAGAAACGTTGACCGCCTTCCAAATACCATCTTGTAGTGTTGTAAATTTCATTGCCATAAGTACCGTTGAAGAAGATGTTCAAATCAAAGTTTTTGTAATTGAAATCCATATTCAAACCAAAAACAACATCTGGTGTAGGGTTACCAATAATGGTTCTGTCATGATGATCAATCACCCCATCAGGCACACCATCAGGTCCTGAAATATCTCTGAATTTAATGTCACCAGGAGCAGTGTTAGAGGTTTGAATTGGAGAAGTATAAATCTCTTCCCATGATCTGAAAATACCTACCGTTTGATAGCCATAGAAATGTCTTAATGGCTCTCCTTCAACACTTCTCAAAATAGATCCGTTGTTTTCGTAATAGCCTTCAAACAGTGTTTCACCACCTAAATCATTCACTCTGTTTTGCATGGTACTGATGTTCATATTGACAGCCCATTGCAATGCTTTTTCCTGATTCTTTATTCCTAAATTGAATTCAAAACCGCTTACTTGTGCTGAACCTGCATTTTTAGCTTGAGTAGCATTCACCCCACCAATCGATGACACTTGTCTTACATTGATCAAAAGGTCATCACTCTCATTTTTATAATATTCAGCCGATAAAGTCAGACGGTCTTCAAAGAATCCTAAATCCACACCTACATTGGTCATGTAAGTAGTTTCCCATTTCAAGTCTGGATTCGGCAAGTTACCTGCAGTTGTACCAAAGGCTTGATAAACGCCATTTGCTCCGCCAAATACATAGCGGTGATTTCCTGAAACAATAGAAGCTGAGTATCTGTAATCACCAATATTGTCATTACCTACTGAACCATAACTACCTCTTAGTTTTAATTGAGACATCCAGTTGGTTTCAGGGATAAATGCTTCATCCAACACATTCCAACCTAACGATAAAGAGTAAAAGCCAGCCCATCTGTTATTAGCACCAAATCTTGATGAGGCATCACGTCTATATGACGCAGCGAATAAGTATTTTCCATCATAATCATAATTCACACGACCTAAATACCCTAATTTTCCATAGCCTACTTCAAATGAACCACCTGTAAGATCTGTATTGGTTGTGTTCTTGATTTCGTTTGTGATCTCATTAAAACTAGACGTACCCGCATTCATATTTTTCTTTTCAATACGCTCTGCTACTAACACCGCATTTACATTGTGCTTTCCGAATTGACGGCTGTAATTGGCTTGACCGATCAATGTCATCATTGCATGTGAACCATATCCTTTTTCAATCAATGATCGAGTAGGGCGAGCCAATGCTGATCCATCGTCATAAGCAGGAGAGAATAATTCGTTGGTATAATTGAAGTAATCAATACCACCTTGTCCTTTGATGGAGAATCCTTGGAATAATTCTAATTCTGCTGAAAGCGTACCCATTAAATTCACTCTTCGGTTAGAAATTTCTGTGTGCTCCAATACTCTCACTGGGTTTTCTGCATCCTGACCATCCAATTGAATATCTGTACCTTGATAACCACCTAGATTGCTTGCATTGTAAACAGTAAGGTAAGGAGGCATTTTGATTGCATGTTCTAATGCTGAACGTCCTGCACTAGTTTGTTCTGGCTTTTTCTCTGTACTAGAAACCGAGAACGTCTGTGCTACTTTTAATTTTCCTTTGGTATAGTTTGAATTTGCTCTGAACATAAAACGTTCAATTCCTGTATTTTTCAACACCCCTTCTTGGTTCATATAATTACCACTGATACGGTAATTGGTGTTCTCACCACCTCCAGATAATCCAATATTATAATTCTCTATAATACCTTGCTGGAAGATTTCATTTTGCCAATTGGTATTGTACTTACTGATATCAGCATATTTAGGATTATCCAATCGTCCTTCGGCTGCATTGCCCCACATTTTAGAGTAAGCGATATAATCGTCACGTGACATTACATCATTTTGCTTTTGGACAGATTGAACACCTCTATAGCCATCAACATCAATTTTGATATCACCTGATTTACCTTTTTTGGTCGTAATCACTACTACACCATTGGCACCCTGCGCACCATAAATAGCCGTAGTAGAAGCATCTTTCAATACCGACATGGATTCAATATCCGATGGGTTCAAATCACCCAAACCTTGTACAATAATTCCATCTACAACGATCAACGGATTATTTCCACTGGTACCCATCACACCACGAATTTGTACGATAGGGTCACTACCAGGAGAACCATTATTAGTTACTGACACACCCGTGGCTCTACCTTGTAAAGCCTGATCTGCAGTATAAACAGGTGTAGAAGTAATCAGTTCTGAATCTACCGTTGCAATAGCACCCGTCACTTTGGCTCTTTCTTGAGTACCGTAACCGACTACTACAATCTCTTCGAGTTGTTTTACATCTTCGTCCAGAGAAATATTGATTTCAGCTTGGCTTCCAATAGATATTGTTTTTTCAATGTACCCGATATACTTAAAACGTAATTCAGTTTTATCTACAGGCACTTCGATTGAATAAGCTCCATCGAAATTTGTGATCGTTCCAATAGTAGTTCCTACAATAAATACATTGACGCCCGGAAGTGGCATATCGTTACTGCTATCAATAACAACACCTTTAATAATTCTAGCGTCTTGAGCATGGAGAAGTTTAGGAAATAGAAGAATGCAAAATAGAGTCATCAGGAGGCGTACCTTATTCGAAACACCTACCCTACATAAGTAATTGTTCATTTCATGTTCTATGTTAAATTCATCAGAAGCTGTATTTGTGGGTTTACAGAGAAACTTTCAAAATACAGTGAATAGTAAGAGTTAGCGCACATTAGAAGTCGAAATATTTTTAAGTAAAAGTCCTTTTCATTTTATTCATCAACTTTATAATAGTAAAAAAATATGCCTTCAATAGGCTTGTTAATTGTGTCGAAACTGTTGGCTTATTTTCTATGTCAATGACACAAAAAGAATAATAAGACCAACCAAACTAGTTATAACCAAGACCTCTAGTACTACTAATTTCCTAGAGTGAACATTTTGTTCGCTTGACTTTTTTTTCATACTGCAAGTTGTATAATTGTACTTTATACAAATAATAAAAATGAAGCTAAATCTATCAATAATGACGCTGAGAGGCCGTTTTGCAACATTTTTCACAAGGTGTGCTTCATTTATTTTAGGGGTATCACTTAAAAAAATCATTTTAAAAACGTGTTGTGAGTTAGTTGATGAATATTCGATAGATAAGTAAAGTGGTTTTTATGGTGGTTCTTGAGCCACAAGGCATTGTGGCTCTACAAGACTTCTACTTTCAAATCTACTACCAAACAAAGAAATGAAGCTATACTGTAGAGACGCAATGCCTTGCGTCTCAAGAACCATATTAAGAACCACCTTAAAGGTCTTAACACAAAAAAAAACTCGATGCACACCGAGTTCTTCTTTACAATAAATATGTTTCTTGTTGTTAATCTTCCATCTCTTTCATTTCCTGAGTAGGCAGGATATTGAAATGCTCCTTATAACATTTGGTGAAATAAGAAGGAGAAGAGAAACCAGTTTGATAGCCTACTTCACTCATATTATTATTCCCTGCCAATATCAATTTACGAGCTTGTTCTAATCGAATTCTTTTGATAAATACAGTAGCAGTGAGACCGGTCAATGCTTTTATTTTTCTATACAACTGACTTCTACTTAAATGAAATACTTCTGCCAATTGCTCTACGTTCATATTCGTATCTGAGAGGTTTTCAAAAATATAATCAGTAATGGTTTTTAAGAACTCTTGATCGACGCTAGTAGTATTTGTTTGCTCAAAACCTTCCTCTTGGTATTTACCAATAAAGCGATCAAAAATCACTTGTCTTGACTTCAATAATTGATTGATGGTAACGTGCAACAACTCCAAATCAAAAGGCTTTTGGATATACGCATCTGCACCAAGATGAATCCCTTTGATCTTATCTTCCTGATCATTTTTGGCCGTCAGAAGGATCATTGGAACATGACTGATTTTGAGGTTTGTTTTTACTTTCTCACATAATGTAAAACCATCCATATTCGGCATCATTACATCTGAAATAATAATATCTATATTCCTGCTTTCTAAGATTTCCAAAGCATTTACACCGTCTGATGCTTCCACTATTTGATAGTGTTCTTGTAATGCTTCCCTCAAGTAAGAACGTAACTCATAGTTGTCTTCAACAAGTAATACAGATTGTTTTTTGGTAGAGGAAGAAGGAGTAGTAGCCGTAGATTTATGCTTTCCTACAACCAGCACATATTTCTTTCTATTTAATGCCTCTTTATCAAAAATCTGATCTGCTGAAAGGTGGTCTTTCCCTACTGGGAAATCAAGATGGAAGGTCGTCCCCACATTTACTTTACTCTCAACTGAGATCCTTCCTTTATGTAATTCCACAAACTGTTTTACTACTTCCAAACCAACACCCGTACCTCCATAATAAGCATCTTGATGAGAATCTACTTGATAAAAACGATCGAATACTTTATCTAAATTTTCGCTTGGGATACCCGGCCCTGTATCACGGACTGAAATCCTTAAGTAATGCTCCACAAGCGAAAGATTAATATTGATTTCTCCTTCTTGATCCATCAATTTAAACGCATTTGAAAACAGATTAAAGATGATCTTCTCAATCATGCTTTCATCCAAATAGATTTTGATTTCTTTATTATAATCTCTTGTAATGGAAATTTCAATCTGTCTGCTTTCAGCCTCTTCTTCAAAGAATAAAATTGCTTCTTCAATGACTTCCTCTGGGTTGAGTAATTGAGTTTTCAAGCTAATATTCTTGGAATTCAACTTTCTAAAATCCATCAACTCATCTATAAGGTGTTTTAAGCGAAGTGCATTTCTATAAATAGAGACATTCTTTTCCCTTAATTGTTGAGTAGAAAACTGACCGGAAATCATATCAGAAATTGGATTCAAAATCAATGTCAGTGGTGTTCTAAACTCATGGGAGATGTTTGTAAAGAACTGAAGTTTCGCCTTTGTCAATTCCTCTTCCTGCAATCGTCTTTCTCGTTCACCTTTGGCTTCTTCCAAAATTTGTACTCTTGCTTTCATCAATCTATTCAAAATGAAAAGGCCACACAAGAACAATAATATGTAAGCTAAAATGGCTAGATTGGATTGGTACCAATACGGTAAGACTTTGATTTTAATCGTCTTTTCAGGCGTCCAAACACCATTATTATCCATTCCTTTTAAATGAAAAACATATTCTCCTCTTGGTAAAGAAGTATAGGTCACATTTCTGACAGCTCCTACATAATTCCATGACTTTTCAGGTCCTTCTAAATAATAAGCGAAGTCGATTTTATCTGAATATGGAAAGTCAATTCCTGTAAAATTTATCGAGAAAATGTTTTCCTCTTGTGACAGAATTATCTCCTCTCCATCCTTGATTTTCTTTTTGATTTGTTCTATATCATTCTGAAAATTAGTTTGATGTATGCTTATTGAATTAAAGAAAATTTCGGCATCACACTCTTGAGGTTGAATGATAGAAGCATTGATGTAATTTAAACCTTCAATAGTTCCAGTATAAATCATATTAGTGACTTCATCATAATCAATAGCATTATAATTAAAAGTTTCAGACACCAAACCGTCTTTTTTAGAGAAGTAACGGATAGAATCGTTCCACTTCTGAATGACCGCAATTCCGTTTTTACTAGTCAACCAAATATTACCGGCTTTATCTTCTGCAATACCACAAATCACCTTTCTATCCACCTTATTATTACTGAAGTAAGGCGATAATTCTTGTGTTTTCAAATTGTACTTAAACAACCCTGCCCCATCGGTTCCAATCCACAATTGTTGTTCTCTACTGATATATAGCGACAGTATATTATCCCCTCCCAACTGCTGATCAAGTACCTTTTGAACTTTAAATTCTTGATGATGTGTATCTATAAAAAATAGTCCTTCTGTCGTTCCCACCCACACATTATCCTGATGATCTATACAGACATTTCTCACATCTTTCGTCGACAAACTATTGGATACAAATTCCCCGTAATTAGGATAATGAATTTTACCATTTTGAGGATCAAAATAATTAACTCCTCTATCAAAAGTAGCAATCCAAACTCTTCCTTTACTGTCTTCATCAAAGAAAATCACACGGTCTGAAGACAAATCAGAGTTGTCTTTAGTATAGTTGACAAATGAGGTTTGATGTTTAGGAAGCAAGTAAATACCATTACCCCAAGTAGCGACCCAAGTCTGTCCTTTACTGTCCTTAAAAACAGATTGAACAGCATCACTTCCTAATCCTTTAATGAGATTATTTTGAAGGGTATTGATCGATGTAAATTGATTTCTCTTTTGATCGTAAACAGTTATTCCTCCCCCGTCTTGCCCAATCCAAAGCTTATTTTTTTGATTTGAAATAATACTATTGACAGATGAAGTGGCTAATGAGTTTTTATTATAAGGATCATGAATTAGATGCTTGAATTTATAAAAATTGGGATCAAACAATCCTATTCCAAACTCATAATAACCAATCAATATTTTGGATTGATCAACAGCATATAACGACCAAACTGAATTAGAGGAGAGAGAATTATTTTCTTTAGCATAACTCTCCAAATGAGTGTATTGCTTTCCGTTTTTCTGATCAAAAATAAAGATTCCATCATTTTCAGTAGCTACAAAAACGCCCCAATCACTTTCACAAAAATCCATGATACGTGTTGTAGTAATTGGGTAAACCGTCACTTCGTCTTCTTTTATGGTATAAATACCCGACTCCACTGTTCCAATCCAAAGTGTTCCATCCTCCGAAAAATATACTTTCTGAATGCTAATAGAAGAAGGTAGGTTTTGGTGTTTTACCTTCGAAAATGATTTAGAAACATAATCAAAAATAAAGAGTCCTTGATTTGTCGCTAAATAGTAATGTTTATTATTTTTTGTAGCAATTGAGGTGATTTTAAAGTACTCATCAATAGTGAGATTCAAAGGGTAAAATTCAATCTTATTCTCTTTTGATTTTATATAAATTCCTTTCGTGTTAGTGGCTAAAAGTAGCGAATGATCAGGAGTTTCGATCATTCCAAAAGTCACAACATCCGTTTTGTCATGAATCTGAATTGGTGTAAACTTGTCTTTTTGGGCATCAAAATAACTGATCCCTTTATTGGTTCCTACCCAAAGTTGTTGGTATTCATCAATAATCGAGCATCTTATAAAATTATCATTGATTTTGGACGAATCAGAAAAGGTGTAGTTGAACAATTCATAATTCAACCCATCATATCTATAAATACCATTTCCAAAAGTCCCCACCCATAAAAAGCCTTGCTGATCTTTATTGATATCTGTTATTGGCCTTCCATCGGCTTTTAAATTCAATTGAATAAAGTCGTTTTGCTGGCCGTGAACCGATAGGGATAAAAAAGTTAAAAGTAATAGTAAATAATAATTCATAAATCAGTACTGAAGTGAAGGTTATTATCTAAATGATAAAAAGTGATCACGAATTCATTTCATACTAAGTACTAGGAAAAAAATAATTAGGTGTTTCGTGCACCATAGTTAAAACTATGGGCAGGTAATACAGTAACCTAACCAAGACTAAAGTCTTGAAGGTTGAAAACGGAGGCAACACTTTAGTGTTGTCTGAGTCAATATCACCAGCCCATGACTTCAGTCATGGTGCACGATATTTTGTCCCTTTACTTTTATCCTAGTACTTATATAATTATACAGAGAATAAACTCATTTATAAAATTTCAAGTAAAATTTGATTCATTATTCATCGTGATCACCGCTTATTCTAGTAATTAATTACCCTTTTGTAGGTGAATTTGCCAATTCTAATACTGCATGATAAGCTTTCTTAGGTTGGTTGTTTCGATCAAAAAGCAAAGGATGGTCCGTTCTCCCTTCAATCGGCCAATTGTTTCTCCAAGTATGAGCGTCGTTCACTCCCCAGAACGTCACTCTTCCGATTTTCTCTTGATGCTTTAAAAGCACTTTGAAAAGGTCTACATAGTTTTGAGCTAACTTGGCCTGCATACTATCTGGAAGCGTAGAAGTATAAGGGTCAAACTCAGGTACCAACGCATATTTCTGAGAGATTTCTGCTGAAATTTCTTCCGTTGGGAACGGTAGTACAGAAATATCCAATTCTGTTAACATCACTTTTACGCCAAGTGATGCAAAATCTGTAATACTTTTTTCAAACTCAGGAATTTTCACATAATCAATACCATAATGTGCCTGCATACCGATACCGTCCACTCTGATACCTTTATCAATCAGATTCTTGACTAATTTGACAGCCTCTGCTCTTCGGTGGGGTAAAATCAAAGAATAATCGTTGTAATACAACTCCGCATCTGGGTCTGCTTCATTAGCAAATTGGAAGGCTAATTCAATAAAATCTCCACCAATAATTTGGTGCCACTTACTTTTACGAAGTCCTTCTTTATCATCAATCGCTTCGTTAACCACATCCCATGCCTGTACTCTTCCTTTGTATCTTCCAACTACGGTATGAATGTGATCTCTCATTCTTTCAATCAGTTGTTCTCTAGTTACAGTATTTCCTTCATCGTCCAAAAAAAACCAATCAGGAACTTGTGAGTGCCATACCAACGTATGACCTACAATAAACATGTTGTTTTTCTCTCCGTACTCAACGAATTGATCGGCTTCTTTGAAATTGTAAACGCCTTTAGAAGGATGTATTTCTTCAGGTTTCATACAATTTTCAGCAACTATAGAATTGTATTGTTGTTCTACTAAATCAGCGGATTGTTTGCGAACTCCATTGGTGTGATCTACATGCAAAGCAGTGCCTAAGAGAAACTTTCCTTCAAACGCTTCTTTAAGACTTGGTGTAGTAGATTCTTTTTTTGTGGATTGATTCTGACAGCTAAGGGATACCAAAAGTACTGCTAACAACAGCACATGACTAATCGTTTTCATTTTAATGAAAATTTTAAATTAAACAGTAGTCAATTTGGTTATAATAGCTTTCTTGTTTCGACACTACTATTTAGCTATTTATTTGGTTAAAGTCAAATTAATGGGAGGGATTACTTATAATTATCAACTTATTAAGCCTTTAAACTGGTTCAAGTCTTAAGCTGAAAGCGTGACTTGGACCTTCTTCTGGAAAAAGTCTGTAGACTTTTAGATTCCATAATGTACCTAAAAGTCTACAGACTTTTTACAATAACAAGCACAAGTGTCGCTTCGCTCAACACTTGCGCTAGTCTAAAGAAATTTTCTAATTGATCGTCTTCAAAATATTATCCACTTCAATTTTTAAAGGTGTTCCAGCTTTCAAATCCAACGCTAGACTTTCACTGTAATAATCTCCTTTTCCTGGAGTCATGTCTTGGTTATTGTCAATCACGAAAGTCAAATAACATTTTCCTTCATGAAGGTAAGTCAACTGAAAGTCATTTTGGCTTTTAGAGATTTCAGGGAAAAGAAGTACTTCATTCATCATTTTTTCTGCGATATAGCCGTACTCTGTTTTGAAATTCCCATTATTGTCAGTCAACGGTTCTCTTGATAAGTAAACACTGATCTTATTGTCTTTACTTAGATCTGATCTTTTGAAAGATAAATCTACTGTCGCAATATTTTCAATATCATTAATTTGAATTGGGTCTTGTGCAAGTTCTCCTAATTCGGCATAACTTTTATCCCCTGCCTGCATCATATAACTTGCTGAAGTTACCACAGGATATTGCTCTCCCCAATCTGCCAAAGGCATTCCATTTGGAAAACGTTTTACTACTTCTTTTGTTGGGAAATTATATTTTTCAGATGCTTTTTGGGCTAAATCAGAATGTAGAAGTGAGCCATTAAATTCCATGTGTTTACTAGGTTTGTTAGACCCCATTCTACTGGTGTAGGAAACCATTTTCATCTTATTATCTTTAAAACTCACCTTTACCCACATGATGTCTTTTCCACCGTAAGCATCCACAAAAAGGTATTCGTTATTAGAGGCTTCGGTTAATACAAAATAGCTTGTACGGTAGATATCGGCTAGGATTCCCCCGTTTCTGAGCATGATTGTTTTCACTCCTTTATATTCAGCGACAAAGAAAGTATTGAACAGATTTCCCATGGTTCCACCTTCAAATAAACCGTGAATTTGGGAAGTATTGATCGCTCTAAAATCAAAGGCAAACCAAGGAATCTTTTGACCTAATAGAAAAATATCTCCTACCCAATGTCCTTGCATTTTGGTCATAAAATCAAATCCTTCATTATCTATATTGATTGGGGTTATTTCTGGGGCTTTATAATACATAGTTGGTGTTTTTACAGTGTTAATTGAATTAGTATTGGCTTCTAATGGGAAATTTTTATCTGCCCATTCCTTTAACTTTAAGCGATCTTCTTTGGTCATTAAACCGCTTTGAGGCATTGGGTTCGAAGCATTGTTGATTCTATTGAGAAGACCTCTGTTTTTTACAGCTTCTACTAGATTATCATAAGTGGTAAGGTCCATTCCCGCACTTGGAGTTTCTCCCGAATGACAGTAAAAGCAATTGTTGTCTATGATCTGTTTGATATTTCCATTATAAGAAACAGCAGACAGTTGAACTTCTACATCTTGATCTTGTGTATTGATAGTTTTACAAGATTGAATTCCAATACCGATTAGTAAAGAATAGAAAAGTGATTTATTCAATAATTTCATGTTTTGTCAGGTGATGATTTAATGTATAGTTCAAAGGTATGGGGAGAAAAAATATGATTTTTTGATCTATGTCAAAAACTATTTCTGAGCTCTCAATCTACTCAAAGTCTCTTGTGAAATCCCTAAAAAAGAAGCGATCAGCCCCAGCTTTACTCTTAATTCTATTTGAGGGAAATAACTTTGCAAGACCTCATATTTTTGTTTTGCGGTGAGAAAAGACCAATTTTTTGAAATTTGATCAATGATCATCAACATCTCTTCAGAAAGCAAACGGGCGAAAGTATTGAATTCTGGAAATTCAAGAATCAGTTTTTGGTAATCCGTATAACTAATGCGGTATAACTCACAATCTTCCAAACATTCAATGGCTTCAAAACTAGGTTGCTGTGCATAGAAACTGTACCAAGCAGTGATAAAGTGGTTTTCTGTGTAGAACCAAGAACTTATCTGTTTTCCATCATGATAATAATAATTATGTAATACGCCTTTATTTATAAAATATAAATAACGAGCGGTGTTACCTTCTTCTAAGACAACATCACCTTTTTTAAAAAATACTTTTTGAAATGTATCTTGAATGACATTTTTTATTGATAGAGAGAGTGTTATTTTTTCAGATATGGTATTGAGTAGATTTTGCATGATTAGAGGTCAAAGTGAGTTATTGCTACTATATTTTTAATTAAATTAGACAAACTATAATTCAAAAATGAAAAAAACTATTCTTATTACCGGAAGTACAGATGGCATCGGTAAACTTGTCGCTCAAAAGTTAGCCACTGCGGGACATTCTGTTTTTATTCATGGCCGAAATTCAGTAAAAGTAAATTCAGTCATTGAAGCTATTCAAAAAGAAAGCCATAATGAAAATGTTGATGGTTTTGTCGCTGATTTATCAGAACTAGATCAAGTAGAGCAATTAGCGGCTGATATTTTACAAAAAGTGCATCACCTTGATGTTTTAATCAATAATGCTGGTGTTTATAAAAGTCCCCAACCAACCAACTCCAAAGGATTAGACCTCCGTTTTGTGGTCAATTATTTGGCTCCTTATCTACTTACAGAAAAACTACTCCCTATCATCAATGGAGAAGATGCACGCATTATCAATTTAAGTTCGGCCGCACAGTCTCCTGTTTCTTTTTTGGCTTTGGAAGGTAAAGAAAGTTTATCCGAAAATACCACTTATGCTCAAAGCAAACTGGCACTTACAATGTGGAGTTTTGATCTTTCAAAAAAAGTAAATGACGTTACCGTAATTGCTGTTAACCCAGGTTCTCTTTTAAACACTAGAATGGTGAAAGAAGCCTACGGGAAACACTGGTCGTCGGCAGACAAGGGAGGTTCTATTTTATTTGATTTAGCCGTAGGTGGAGAACATCAAACTCATACTGGAGAATACTTCGATAATGATGCGGGATATTATGGTAAAGCACACACAGACGCTTATAATTCGTCAAAAATCAGCACGCTTCTTTCCGTAACAGAAGCCATTTTATCAAAGTAAATGAAAGGAAAATTATTCAACATATTGCAAATTATATTGCTTGAAATGCTTTCTTAAAATATTAAAAGATTGAAAAAAAACTGCAAAAGAAAGTATTGCATTCGGTTGCGATACTTTTTTTAGTTCTTACGCTCTGAATAGTAGTCCTTTATTCATGTTTTTAACTTAACTTTAATAACACAATCTCAATATTTACACATTCGAAAATGAAAAAAAACGCGCTTATTTTTGCTTTCCTTGTGATGTCAGTCCTAGGATATGGGCAGTCATTTACAGGTCAGCAAGTAAAACAAGGCTATGCTATTTTTAGTGATGAAGTTTCCTTTATCTTTGATGAAGGCATCTACAATCAAAAACCAAACAAAGTAACCGTAACGGGGTCTTTTAGGGGATGGGACACGGATATGGACAACGAGGAATGGCAACTGAAAAAAATTGGAGGACAATGGATACTAACATTCAACAATAAAGATTTTAAGGTAATTTCTCCCCAAGCTGAATTTAAATTTAGAATCGATGAAGGCGAATGGTTAAGCCCTTCGGATGTGTCTCCCAACACTAAAGCAGGCAATTTGGTATTTATGCAGAATACTATTCTCCCAGGTCTTAAAGCAGAACTAAAAAATGAAAGACTTATATGGGCCAATGTTGTGGGTGAAAGACCTTTAGATCCAAAGGCTTATATTATCACTTCTGCAGCAGGTGACACTATCAAAGTTAAAGGTGTTTTACCAAATGAAGCAACATCAACATTGATCCTTCCTGAAACTCCTTTGGATAAAAAGAGAGTGTATTACTTACATATCCCTTCCCAAAAATTATCCGCTTTGTGTTCTTATGATGGATGGTTTAGAGAAACGTTCTCTACTAAAGAACTGGGTGCCAATATCGATGATGGCAAAACTTCAGTACGCCTTTTTGCTCCAAGAGCCACTTTAGTAAAACTTTATTTATATAAAGATAAAGATGACACTAAAGCGTATGAAGTAATTGACATGAAAGAAGATGAAGATGGCGTGTGGGAAGCTTTCTTTGATAAAGACCTTCATGGCGTGTGGTATGATTTTACGATTCACGGACACCAAGATCCGGGTAACTTATTTTATGAAACAACAAAAGCACACGTTTCTGACCCTTATACGCGTGTAAGTGATGATACATGGGGTAAATGTAGAATCTGGCACAGAACTACTCCTGCCACTCCTTTGGCAAATGGTATTCCTGCCATGGAAGATGTGATTGCTTATGAAGTACATGTACAAGATTTCACAGACCGTTTGCCGGTAGATGAAAGTATCAAAGGACGTATTCCAGCGGTTACAAAAAGAGGTTTGAAGAACTCAAAAGGGCAAAAAATTGGTTTTGATTACTTATTAGATTTAGGTATCAATGTGGTTCACTTAATGCCAATTCAAGAGTATCTGCACTACCCTACAGATGACTGGAAAGCTTCTTTTGAGAATGACGAGTACATGATCTCGCAAGGTGTAAGTGAAGAAAATTATCAATGGGGTTACAGAACTTCACACGCTATGGCGGTGGAAACAAGATACCGTACTGTAGGTAAAGAACCTGGTGAAGAGCGTAATGAGTTCAGAGATCTTGTTCAAGCATTCCATGACGAAGGTGTGGCAGTAATCATTGATATTGTACCGAACCACACTGCGGAAAACATGGATGGCAACGCTTGGATTTTCAACTTCAATGGTATTGATAAACAGTATTATTATAGAACAAAAGACCTTGAGCATATTGGTGATTACGGTAACGAGGTGAAAACTGAAAACCGTCCAATGACACAAAGATGGTTGATCGACCAATGTCAATATTATATCAAAGAATTTGGTATCGACGGTTTCCGTATCGATTTGGCAGGTCAAGTGGATCAGCAAACTTTGATTGCTTTAAAAGAGGCAATCGGTCAAGATAAAATTGTTTATGGTGAGCCTTGGATTGGTTCTAATGATCCTGAATTTGAAGCGAATCCATCATGGGATTGGTACAAAGAGGATTCTCCAATCACATTCTTCCAAGATGATTCAAGAAGCGCTTACAAAGGTCCTGTATTTAAATTGACAGATCCTTTGACTGACCGTGGATGGGCTGGCGGTAAAACGAGCGATCGTGATGCTGTAATGATGGGCTTAGAGAATTCAAATAAAGAAGATAAAACACCTAACTCTGGTATCACTTACTTGGATATCCACGATAACTTCACTTTATCAGATCAGTTTGGTGGTGAGAAGTTTGACGGCCGTACAAGCGTAGATCAAGATAACTACAAAATCGCTGTAACACTTTTATATACTTCATTGGGACCATTGGTAACCAATGGCGGTTCTGAAATTATGCGTTCAAAAGCTGATGCTCCTTTGAAAGAAGTGGTGAAAACTACGAACAAAGGATACAAAGTATACATGCACGGTTACAGAGACACGTACAATCACCGTACTGCCAATCAGTATGCTTGGGAAACTGTAGGTCAAACACCAACAGCAGGTAATACAAATGATTACAAAAACATGTTTGCATTCTGGAAAGGCATGAACGAGTTCAGACTTTCAGAATATGGTAAAGTGTTCAGAATTGCTGACAAAGCACCTGAAGGTTACTATCAGTTTATTACTCCTAAAGACGAACATCAATTGGGGTATATCGTAGACCAAAAAGTATTTGTATTGTTGAATACAGGTGATACTGAAGCTACATTCAAAAATGTTGAATTGCCAGCAGGTAATTGGAAATTAGTAGCGAACAATGATGCTGTAAATATTCAAAAAGGTGTGAAAGACCTCAAAAACCTAAAAAGTTTAAAAGGTGGATCTTCAGCAAATATTACAGTTCCTGCTGTTTCATTGAAAATTTGGGTAAAACAATAGATTGATTCTATTAAGTATTAAGTCAAAAATCTTAGTACGTTACACATATAAAACCCTTCTTTCTAATGCTTGAAAGGAGGGGTTTGTTTTTCACAAAAAAGAGTCATTCCCCGCTATACAAAAGGAATGACTCTTTATATTTTATCTCAAAGTGATTTTAGAATGAAAACTCTCCTTTGTCTATTGTGATGTATTCTTCTATTGCTTCAGAATATAACGTCAAAGAGAATGTTCCCTTGGCTAAATGCTTTTCAGCGTCATAACTTGAAATGATCAGAAAATCATTCGGTCTGCTATTACCTTCAGGCAACAAACTTGTATAGACATTTCCATTGTAATACAATGTTACAACACCACCTTGATAAATGTTATTATAAATTTCAATAGTTGTGATACCATTCTGCGGTTCCAATGTATTTGTAACTGGATTGGTAATATAAGTTGAATTTAATTTTAGATTTCTTGGCTTATAAATATTCTCTGGAATAGTGGTCCCATCATCAAAAACCACCTCTGAATCAACCGTATCTAGTTGACTATGTGCTTGCATAGATAAAAATTCGAATTGAATTTCAAGCCCATCAATATCAGGATGCATTAATTCTTTTGTATTCGTAAAGCTAATAGAATCTCTAAAAGAAGTAGATGAAAATCCGAATGAATATTGAAAATCAAATTCCACCTCTTCTCCTTGAAGTTCAAATTTAACATAGTCTTCGACTTCTGATGGTTCTTCATGTGAAATGTCTGATTCTGTTGAACATGAAAAAGCGAATAAAGTGAGTGCAACCAGTAATATCGATTGAAGTTTTATTGATTTAGTTATCATTTTTATTAAGTTAAGAGTACAGTATAGCTAAACAAAAGTATGAACTATACTTTGTTTTACATATTTCTTTTCATGAATAAATCGTTAATAATAATGTATACAGCACTATTTTAACGATATAACTTGCTCTTGATAATGCTTTACACCTTATTTCTTAATTCAGAAGGAGGGAAACCATAAGCGTCTTTAAACATCTTACTCATATACCCCACATTGGTAAAATTGAGATCCATTGAAATGGCTGTAATGCTCTTATTGGTACGGTTAATTTGTCGGTAGGCTTCTTCTATTTTTTGTTGATTATAGAATTGTAAAATGGGTTTATCAAAAATAGATTTAAACACTCGATTCAACTTAGAAATACTCATTCCATATTTAAAACTTAAGTCTGACAAGTTGGGTTGTTGAGTGAAATCGGAGAGGTATTGTTCTTTCAACTGCATCATGATTTTCAAGTCATCTTCATGAATATTTCTTTTGAAACCATTCGCTACTTTCTCCATTTTTTCACGCACCAACCCAATGATTTCTAAGGGTTTTGTAAAGAACTGAATCGGTCTTCTTCTTTTCTTATCCAAATTGAAAAATAAAGCTTTCACTAAATTTTCAATCTCTACATCCAATGGAAAGTACTTGAACCATGAAGATTCCTCATGAATCAGTTGGGTAATTTGACTGTTCTGCTTTCCCATAAACTTTTTATACAGCTCCAAAGAAAATACAATA
The DNA here is from genome assembly GCF_001583495.1 of Flammeovirga sp. SJP92. Classification (GTDB taxonomy): domain Bacteria; phylum Bacteroidota; class Bacteroidia; order Cytophagales; family Flammeovirgaceae; genus Flammeovirga. The sequence continues at coordinate 200,228 of NZ_LQAQ01000063.1, forward strand.
GAAAGCCATTGACACTTTGTATCTACAGGATATTCTACTTCAAAATTCTGTTTAGAATTATAAAAAAATACACCGAGGTTGTTGAAGTCATGTTTTTGTTCATCACCAAGAAAAGAGCCAGTAAAACCAATTTTTAGAGCAAAATAAGGTTGTTCTTCCTCACTTCGACTACTTTAAAATAAAACGGGTTTTTGAAAATGTAAAGTAGAGATAGAAATATACATTTCATCTAAAAAAGTAAATGAGTGTATATCGATATCAGCCCAGCTGTTTTCAACTCTAAGGTGTTCTCCATCCCATTCTCCTTTAAGGTCTTTTGCTACTTTTTCATAAGCAACTTCTTGAGCAAGTTCGTTCCCTTCAATTATATATTGATAATCCATACTTCCGTTTTTGGTCATTATCTAATATACTAGGTTTTGGTAGGGAAAAGCAATAAATAGAAAAAGGAAAGAAACTTATCCTTCCCTTTCTTCTAAGAATATTTTTATAAAAAAACTCTAAATCTTAGTCCGAACACTGACGTAAAATCAGTATTCATATTCAAAGCTGGATTGGCTACTAATTGAACACTCGGTGTGAGTTCTGTATGATGCGTCAATTTGAATTTGTAGAAAATCTCAGAGACATATTGATCTCTCAGTTTCTGACCAAAAGTACTCTCATTTGGTCGGTTCCAGTTTAATCCGCCCCCTAAAGTATTTGGTCCCATAATATTATAAGTGAATCCTGCACTGACTGATGCTTCATAAAAACTTCCTCCATCTTTGGCCCAGCCACCTCTTACAAAAGGCATAAACTTAGTACCAATCAACCAACTTGCAGATCCGATCACACCAAAACCACTTTTTGTACCCAGAGTTTCACTAGCATCTACCTGCCAAACCATAGCATGAATATTTTTCAAGAAAGCTGATTTCATTCCGGGTGTATATCCAATTTCAAAGGTTTTTAAAGTTTCAAATTTACTGAAGAAAGTATCAAAGCTTTTCCAAAACTCAGTGGCTTTTCCGTTGATGTCAATCATACTTCCCACCAAATACACATTATCACTGACCCAAACATTCAACATCGCTCCCATAGATCCATCAGGAAACATACCACCCATGGTACCTGATCCTGTTGCAAACAAAATGTTATTGAAACTTGTCCAAGGGTGCATGTACGTCGGCCCAATCCGTCACATCCACAAAACCTGTATAGAAAACTATCTTATTATTATTAAAACTTTGTCGCCAATACAAATTGGTCATTCTCCATTTCTGATCATTGTAGACCGACTGCATAAAACCTAGAAACCCGACATCAATAGGCCCAAATTCTCTTAATGCATTATCAGTGTATTTATGTCTGTTTTCGAACTTAAAAACTAAACCACCTTCCGAAGTTCCTTTTTTATTACGTACCAAATTCCATTTACCGTACACTCTAAAAACTCCACTTGCTCCCACATTATTATTGACTGCAGATGTAGCACCCATCACTTGAGAGTTGTAATCCATATTGACCATAAAACCTGATTTCTCGTAGAATCTGTTTTTAGCATTATCCGTACTATCTAGCACATTCCAAAGGCTTGTCTTTTCCGTCTCTTTCTGATCGCTTTTTAATTGATTTTCAACAGATGCAGGACTTGTTATACTTTTTTCATTCTGACTATAACTTGAAGAGATATTGAAGAGTATCAGCATCAATAAGAAATATAGTCTTCTAGGGCTCTCCTTTATTGTTAAAGGAGAGCTTTTTTTAGTTAGGTTATTCATTTTTAATAGTATTTTGATCGATTATTTTGAAAGTAGGGATGATCTAGGGCAATATGTTCTTAAACACTTTACCATCTTTCATAATGAGTAGAAGGTTTTTCTCAGGATTAGACAACAACTTGATGTCCTCTAATGGATTTCCTTCAACAATCAACAAATCAGCATAAGCACCTTTTTCTACCACTCCTAGAGGCCCTTCTTTATAAGGATGTCTTTCACCACTTCTTTCAAATAATTCTGCATTGTTTGATGTCGCTTGCACAAGAATTTCGTAACCTGTAAAGTATTTAGATCGAGCTGTGAACTCTAAACTTTGCATTCGTTGGATATCAAGTGAACCTAAAGCATCAGTACCCCAGCTCATTTTCACACCAATTTTCTTCGCTCTTTCATAACCTGCTTCTGCACCTGCTTGCGCCACTAAATACTTCTTGGCTGCTTCACCTTTTAAACCTGCTTGTTCTGGTGTTAGGCCAAATGCAAGGAATTGTGTCGAGAAGAAAACATCATGATCCTTCATCATTTGGAATGTTTCTTCAGTGGCAAATAAACCATGCTCTACACATTGGAATCCTGCATTAATTGCATTTTGAACTCCTTCATTAGAATAAGCGTGGATAGTTGCATACGTTCCCCATTTATCGGTCTCTTTCACAATAGTTTCTAATTCTTCAATCGTATATTCAGTAACATCAATAGGATCATGAGCCCCTGTAATAGAACCACTACCAAAAGCCTTAATCTGTGCTGCACCACCTCTTAAAATATCTCTTGTCGCTTTTTGTGTTTCAGCCACTCCATCTGCAATAATGGTCCAGCCTCTTAGATACGCTTTATCGATTTGACCAGTAAAGTGAGGAGATAAATACCATTCTTTAGGATCATAATCACCATGACCAGAAGTTTGTGACAAGAATGCTCCAGAAGGTAAAATTCTTGGCCCAGGAGTGACACCTTCATCAATCAGGTGCTTTAATCCAAACGATGGTCCGCCGACATCACGAATAGTAGTAAAACCACGCATCAACATTTCTCTAGCATTGACAGCGGCCAGTACCCCAGAATACCCCTCAGGAGCTCCATACACTAAATATTCAATGTCATCATTCCACATAATGTGTGTGTGGGAATCTGTCAAACCAGGTATCAATACTTTCCCTTGTCCATCAATCACCTCACATGAATCTGCACTAATATTTTTTCCTATTTGATGTATTTTATTTCCTTGAACGAGTACATCCACCCCTTCTTTTAATTTCTCATTTTTACCATCAAAAACATTTACATTTTTGATTAATATTCTGTCTTGTGCAAATAATTGAGTACTAAGAATTAAGCACATCAGGATAAATAAATTTTTCATTTTCTTTCTTTCGTTTAATTGAATAATATCATCAAATACCATTCGATGACATTACAAAGGTCATGGTTTATGGCTCCAATCATTTAGAGAAAAAAAGCAGGTTGTTATAGATTTTCGTCAAACAGGTAAAATATTCTATTTCTGAAAAATCCCCATTTTAGGTGATATTTTAGAAGGAGAAAAATAATTAGTTTTGAATGATTTAAATTAAAAATAGAAATTAAAGTTAGAAAGCTCCAAGTGACATCGCTTGGAGTTTTTTCATTATTTCACTCTAGCATTAATGCAATTCAAAATCGATTAGAGATCACTTTTTTATCAAAGTATCATTACATTTGAATAAATAAAAAGGAATCAAAATGCCAAATTTCACACAAATCTCTAAGTTTTTCGAAACGGAATACCCCTTAAACAAAGAAGGTCTAAAAGAACTTTTCAACTCATTTCAAGTAGAAACCTATAAAAAAGGAGATTTAATACTACAAATAGGCAGTTTTGAAAATCACTTGAGGTTCCTCAATAATGGAAGTGTACGTGAGTATTATATCAGCCCCGAAAAAGAAACCAATACTTTGTTCTACACTACCCCTCAATTTATCACTGATTTCTCCGCTTTCAACAACGATACTTCAACTAGAAAAAACCAAGAAGCACTTACTAAAATTGAGTTATTAACCATAGAAAAAAGCACCTTCAGGAACTTGCTTCAAAAGTATGAATGTGGTAAATCGTTCATTGACCTTACCTTTCAGAAAATTCTTCAGAATAAAGAGCAGTTTGAGTACAACCGTGTCACAAAAACGCCAGAGGAACTCTATAAAGAATTAATGATTTACAAACCGCATTGGCTTCAAGCCATTCCTCAGTACCATATTGCTTCTTATTTAGGAGTTACACCTGAGACATTGAGTAGAATTCGTAAGCGTATCTGATTTCTTGATTTGAATCAATGGATTTGGCTTCTGTGAAATCGACATTTGTATTGTACAAAAATCAATACAATTATGAAGTTATATCCTATCAGAAAGTTACAATTAGACGGTGATATACCGATGAACTGTTATGTGCTTGACAGAAATGGAAAGTGCTTTATTATTGACCCTGGTTATCAAAAAGAAGTTATTCAAAAATATGTAGAAGAAGAAGGTCTTGAAGTGATTGGGATCTTACTGACTCATGCTCATATTGACCACATTGAAGCTTTAGACTGCTTTGATGTACCTGTTTATCTCCATGAATTAGAATATCAAATATTAATGGATGATAGCCTGAATGGCTTTGGATATTTTGGGAAACAAAAAGCTTATGATACACATTCCCTTGATATTCTAACGATCACTGAAGAAACCAAGTTATATATAGATGACTATGAAATTTCTGTAATCCTCACCCCGGGGCATACTGTGGGTGGTGTTTGCTATAAAATCGGTCATGATCTATATGTGGGAGATACACTATTTGAAGGTAGTGTCGGCCGTTGGGACAGACCTACAGCAAATCTTGCTCAGCTCAAACAATCAGTTATCCGATTAATTGACGAACAGCCTGATCATATGGTCATTCATCCAGGTCATGGACGTAGCAGTACGATTGGTACCGAGAAACAAATCAACCCATTCTATCATGAATGGAAACGTGAACTTATTCATTCATTATAAATACCTATACTCATGAAAATTCATCATATCAGAAATGCCTCAATGGTCATTGAAACCAATGACAAAGTAATTTTAGTAGACCCAATGCTAGGCAAGAAAAGCACAATGCCTCCATTTTCATTCATTCGCTTTAAAGCTCGAAAAAATCCATTAGTCGATCTTCCAAATAACATCCAACCTGTATTAGATAAAGTTACTCATTGTCTGGTCACACACCTTCACCCTGATCATTTAGATAAGGACGGCGAAGAGTTTTTAAGAAAGAATAGTATTCCTGTGATATGCAGTGTAAAAGATGAGGATGAGTTGATAAAAAGAGGTTTGAACGTTACTCAAACAGTAGATTATTGGAAAAGAAGAGACTTCTTAGGAGGAAAAATTGAAGGTATTCCAGCAAGACATGGTTATGGTTTTGTAGCTAAACCTGCCGGAAATGTAATGGGTTATTATATCGAACTACCTGATCAACCCTCTGTTTACTTGAGTTCTGATACAATTTATACAGATGCTGTTGATAAAGTATTGAAAGAATATAAACCTGAAATCAGTGTTGTAGCAGCAGGTTCTGCTCAATTTGATATATTCAAACCGTTATTGATGACTGTTGAAGATGTGATCAAATTTACGAAAAATGCTCCTGGTAAAGTGATTGCTAATCATATGGAAGCGGTGAACCATTGCCCAACAACTAAAGTTGGCCTTAGACAAAAATATACTGATCTAGGATTAATGAAGAAAAGCTTTGTTCCTGAGGATGGAGAGATGATTACGATTTAATCCTCATTCTTTAATAAGAAAAATCAGGTTAGTGAACATCTTGTGTTGACTAACCTGACTTTTTTGTTTATAAACTTCACAAATGTGAATAACTTTCTATTTTCAATATCTAAAAAAGTGAAATTCACAAAAGTTATCAACAATATCTGTTTTGACCTATTATTATTTAGAATTCAACTCTTGCGAGAAAGATATTTTAGATGTTTTAATCAATGAAGATTGTATTTCTAAAGTGACAACATCAGGATAATCATCTAAATTCAGCATTTTCTTATTCACTACCTCTATTACCTCTGAATTAGAAGTTGTCAAAATCCATTTATAGTCATCACCTAAGGCTAAAAAGATACCTGGTACACTATACTCATTTAATTTTCCTACAGAAAGTGATTTTTGTGGCTGATCCACATCACAGTAAAACCATTCTAATGTTATTTCACAACCCCAAGTTTCTGTATGAGTCTTTGATCCATTTTTTTCTGCTAAAATACTATATGGAAAATTTTCAGGTCTTGAACTCGTTTTATCATAAACACAATTCCCATCAACGTCCATTATATAAATGTTATGATTAACTGTGTAATTAAAAGTATAATTACCTGCTTTTTTAGAAAAAATATCTTTATTAATAGTAAGGTCATAACTATCTCCAAAACAATCACCATCAATGCCCTTGGTACAGTTTTCTGTTTTTACTTTTATATAATGATATTCAGCTTGTAACTCCTCTACTTGAGCAAAAGTTAAATTATGAATTAAGAAAAAAAGTAGATTGAAAGTCAAAAAATATTTCATTGCTTTAAAGTTTAAGTTGGTAGTTATCAAATACAAAACTAATTAATAATTAGAATAATATTGTTTTTGTTGTCACTTCTTAAGTTTGAGAAACAAAATATTTTTAAGACACAAAAAAAGGTTAGTCAACATCCTGTGTTAACTAACCTTCTATATTTAATGAATGTGGCGCCGACTTACTCTCCCGGGGGTTAACCCAGTACCATCAGCACGGTA
>NZ_LQAQ01000064.1 GCF_001583495.1 Flammeovirga sp. SJP92
AAAGTCTCCCGACTTCCGAGTCAACAGAACAAAAAAACTTGGAGGATAGAATTACAAATTCTATAAATCCTTTTATCAGTAAAAAATTGACCATTAATTTGTGGGGTAGGGAGTCTACAGACTCCGTCCAAATATAGACACAAGTGACGCCTTCGGCTTAACACTTGCGCCAGTGGGGGGTATTAGGAAATACAATATTTAAAGCAAATGGAAATTAAATTTTATGACGAAAAATAAAAACGTGACATTCAAAAAAATTCTTGAAAGCGAATTAATTAACAGTTTGAAAAATGATGAGACTTTTGAAAAGTTTAATCATCCAAAGACACAATGCAAACTATCTTTAAAAGATAAAGAGAAAAAAATAGAAATAACTTTTAGTTTTTTGAAAACTGTTTCAGAAGACCGAGAAGATGTTATTGCTCATGAACTATATTATACAATAAGTTTGAGGTTCAAGATAGTTCATAAATGGTTTAATAAGTTTTACCAAGGGAGTAATAGTAAAGATTATTTAAATGCTTCAACTTATTTTAAACAATTTCCAGGGCGACGATATGAGGGAGAACACTTTTATGAAGACTCTTACAACCTAAGCCTCAAGAGAAGTACCTCTGAAATAATTAGTAATTATAATGAGTTTATTAATAATTATGGAAGTTTAGAACTTTTATATCAAAATTTAGTTGAACCAATTTTACTTGGAGAAGAAGTAAATCAAATTTATACAGGTCCTTGGATATTTGAATATTTGATGATATGTAGAATAACAAATGCTGAGAATTATTCAAAACTAAAAGAAATTTTATATTCTTTTCTAACTGAAATGTATAACGATGGCGAACCTAACTCTCTTGATTACTTTGATTTATTCGATGAAATTACAAATGCTTTAGAAAACATAAATATTGCTGATTTGAAAAAGTAACCCACTTCTGGCGCAAGTGTTAAGCCGATAGGCGTCACTTGTGTCTAACAATCGGAAAAGTCTCCCGACTTCCGAGTCAACAGAACAAAAAAACTTGGAGGATAGAATTAC
>NZ_LQAQ01000065.1 GCF_001583495.1 Flammeovirga sp. SJP92
TCCCAAAGACCTTGATCCGTTAAAGATAATACTTCTAGATTATAACATTTTTTGAAAGATTCCATAGGGAATTTGGTATGCCCTCGGTAGCCTATATTTACCTCTTTCAAAGAATCATAGGTACCAAAAAGGTTGTCCATATGATCAAGTTTACGGTTATCTTCAATTGAAAAGCGTCTAATTTGATATTTACTATACTCTTTGGGAATTTCAGTGATATTTGTTTTTTTTAGGTACAATGTTAAAGCTTCTTGATCACTATTTCTGTTTATCAATGGAAGATTAATAAACGGAGAATTAGTCAAACGCAATATTTTTAACTTAGGAAAGTTAAATTCTGATGGTAATTCTGTGATATTACTACCAGACAAACAGAAATTTTCTATGATATTAGCTTTTTGCAAATTTGATGGAAATTCAACCAAAGGAACATCTATTAAGTATAAATATCTTAGCTGATCAATTTCTGTAACCCACTCTGGTAATAAACTAAGTTTTACACCATCAATTCTAAGATGGTTTAATGAATCTAAATCTGTAATTTCAAAAGGTATTTCATTTATTTTATAACCATCTAACATAATAAATTCTATAAAACCATTTTCATTATAACTTGGTTTTAACTCAATATTATATTTATCATTAATTGACTTTTCGATTTTCTTGTCATGAGTATCCTTATTTTTGTGTGTGCAGGACATCATTAATATTAGGATTACAGATAATAATTTACTTATGATATGCATAGTCATAATTTTGTTGGTCTTTATATAAATTCTTGAAAACAATATCTAGTTGTTTTCTATTAAAAATAATCTTATTATTTTCAGACGTTCTATCAATTTGTAACAATTCTTCGAAAAGATATTTAGGTCCCCCATCCCCAAAATACTTCTTAGCTTGATCTGCATTAATTGTCATAAAAGCATCTTCATTTACATTATCCCAACTTGTTTCATTTTTAAATTCCCAAAGATCTCCAAA
>NZ_LQAQ01000066.1 GCF_001583495.1 Flammeovirga sp. SJP92
TCCCAAAGACCTTGATCCGTTAAAGATAATACTTCTAGATTATAACATTTTTTGAAAGATTCCATAGGGAATTTGGTATGCCCTCGGTAGCCTATATTTACCTCTTTTAATGAATCATAAGTACCAAAGAGATTGTCCATATGATCAAGTTTACGGTTATCATCAATATAAATTTTTTTTATCGAATAAGTATTATATTCAGATGGAATTTCGGTGATGTCTGTTTTTTTAATAAAAAGTGATAGTGCTTCTTGATTTTCATTTCTCTTGATTAGTGGTAATGCAATAAAAGGTGATTCTTCTAAACGTAAAACCTTTAACTCTGGAAAATTAATAATATCTGGTAATTTATTAATTTCACTACCTGCAATACATAACTCTTCAATTTTTTTATTCTTGTCAAGAAATGTTGGATATTCATTTAAAGGAACATAAATTAAGTATAAATATTTTAAGGCTTTTAAAGATGATATCCATTCAGGTAATTGACTAATATTTAATCTGTCTATTCTCAAATGGTTTAATGAATCCAGCTTTGTTATTTCATATGGTATTTCACTTATACGGTGTCCTTCCAAAATTATAAATTCGATAAAACCATTATCACTATAATAGGGTTCTAGACTAACATTATATTTACTATTTATCTTTTGTTCAATATTTTGATCATGACTTTTTTTATTTGTTTCTGAACATGCAAATACTGATAGTATCAGTAATATTCTTGTGAGGTTATTTATTGTACGCATAATCATAACTTTGTTGGTCTTTATAAAGATTTACTAAAACAATCTCTAATTGTTTATAATTAAACTTCATTTTACTTTGAGGATTTTTATCCGTAATTCGAAGTATATTTTCAAATAAATATTTCGGTCCTCCATCCCCAAAATACTTCTTAGCTTGATCTGCATTAATTGTCATAAAAGCATCTTCATTTACATTATCCCAACTTGTTTCATTTTTAAATTCCCAAAGATC
>NZ_LQAQ01000067.1 GCF_001583495.1 Flammeovirga sp. SJP92
ATCAAAACGTAAGTGAAGAGTTAAAAAATATTGATACTGACTTTATACTAATAGCAGAAAGTACATTCAAACCACAATATATAGAAAACTTATTCCCAATTCTGGATCAAACATTTGTTGAAGATCCTTTAGAATACCTAGGCTGTCAAGTACACGAAGAAGAAAAAGCAGAAGATATTATTACAACATATGTTACCTCCCTTCTTCATGACAAGGAGTCTTTCAAAAAGGCTAGCCAGAATTTGAATCAGATGCTTAATGACACCTTTTGTATAGCTAATGATGATTACGTTTATACAGCTGTTGGATTTGATGTAACATGCTTCTTAGAGTTAATTTA
>NZ_LQAQ01000068.1 GCF_001583495.1 Flammeovirga sp. SJP92
GTAGCTTACATCAACAATTTACTTTTTGGTTCTAATCTGAATTAATATATAGGTATATACTTTTAACATCTAAATCGTTTTTTACTTGACTAATTGCAGGTAACAGTAAGGTAATTTTTGTCTTTCAACTATCGACTAAATTATAAAATGTAGTTCGAATTATAAAACTTACCGAATGTTGAACAAAAGCTCCGCTAGCTAAAGCCTTCAAATTCTTAATTTTACATCTTAATAAATTTTATAACACCTTAAATTTCATAAGATGAAAAAAAAATAGGTACTATACTAGACAGAGCCTTTAATGTTCCTGGTTTTAAAGAGATGTATAACGAAGTATATCGTAACATGTCTCTAAGTGGAAAGTC
>NZ_LQAQ01000069.1 GCF_001583495.1 Flammeovirga sp. SJP92
CAACTTAAATCGTTTTTTACTTGACTAATTGCAGGTAACGGTTTCGGGTATGCGTAGTGCGGGATTTCAATGCACTTATATTTCCGTTTACCATTGATTTTATTTAATGTTCATAATTTCATTTTGGCACTTCAGCCCGCATTACGTATACCCATTGTTGAACAAAAGCTCCGCTAGCTAAAGCCTTCAAATTCTTAATTTTACATCTTAATAAATTTTATAACACCTTAAATTTCATAAGATGAAAAAAAAATAGGT
>NZ_LQAQ01000070.1 GCF_001583495.1 Flammeovirga sp. SJP92
AAGATATTGAAAGTTTTATTCTTAATGGAATGGACTATATTTTTATTGAACATAAAGTAGGTAAAAAAGCTGGTGATAATGCTAGAATGGCGGCGGAGAAGGCTTATCAAAAGATCGATGATATAGCAAAAAAGAAGAAAGTAAAAGTTTTTGTTAAGAATAGACCTTTAATTAGAATTAAATACCTTGATGATCAAGGTCAATTACAATTATTTAAACCAAATATATAAATGAATATAAAAGAGAATTTCATCTTGTTTAATGGTTTACAACAAGATAAAATAGTTCAAGAAGAAAGTTTTTATAGAGAAATATTTTCAAATAAATTTTTAGGAGATTTTCAAAGAATGATTTTAGAATTTAAATCAATTCAAACTGGTGAATATGAGTTGTTTATGGAAGGTTCTTTTAATCTTGAAAAAATAATTAGTTTCATAAAATCAGACCTTTACAAACAAAATAATATAAAAATATATTTGAGGAATTTAAATGTAACTTTAGACTTTGCTAGACTAAGTGACGAAGGATATAAAGATGAGAGAGATTATGATAAGAAATACTCTAATACGTCTATTGAATTAACATTTAATGAAAACGTTATAGCTGAGAGCAAACTCAATTTATTATATAATTTTTATAAATCTTTTTTTTTAAGGTTTACAATACCTATTTCTTATGAATTCGGGACAATAATAACAGATGAGACAACAAGCGGTAAATATACTAATGAAATTATGTTTCGCCATTTAAACGATTTTCCTTTTACAGGTATTCCAATATGCTGGAAGATGATTTTAGGAGAGTTAGATTTTGATGAGGATTACACTTTTGAAAAAATATCCCAAACGCCTGCTTTATATAATACCCCTCTATTAAAACAAGTGGATGGAAGAGATTATAATTTGATCGAATTACATACCTATAAGGATTTTTATAATTATGAATCA
>NZ_LQAQ01000071.1 GCF_001583495.1 Flammeovirga sp. SJP92
TCATTTAGGCGAGTGGAATGAAATTTAGCTTTTGACTTCTAAGCCTAGATTTTTTGCTTCGTTTTTCATCAATGGAAAAATGAAGAAGAAGGAAGCTTGAAAGTAGATTATAAAAAGTTGACGATAATTTACGTTAAGAGAGTACTTATGGACTATAAACTTGTAATTAGATTTCCTCCTTTCTTTGATATTCTTCCAAGGATTTAGTAGGTGTAATTACAGTTCCTCCTTCCCATAAATCAAGAGAGTTTGTTTTTTCCCTTTTCACTTTGATAATTTCTTTTTCTTTAATTTTCTCAAATTGCCCCGCTGTAATTTTCTGACGGTCTAATACCAATAGTTCTTTGGTTTCATTGGAGTTCATATGGAGGTTCGTTTTCACTTTAATTTCCTCCAATGTTTTATCAAACATAAAACGTTTTTGCTTTTTAAGAAGGGATAAGTTACGTTCCAATGAAAAAGAGACTTTAGCTTGATTATAGATGTATTTCACATAGTAACTCGTATCTCCTTTTTCAAAGATCACTCTTAATTTCTTATAGTTTTCTGAATATCCCACACCCAACAATTGAATGTGTTTACCTCTTTTCCCAGGGGCATATTCAGTGTCTATTTGTAGTAGGGCAAAAGTCTCAGAAGAGACGAAAATAGTCCCCTGGAAATTACCGCCTTTAGGAGTGAAAGAGATTTTATAAGCCACATCATCACCTATCATTGTAGCTCCTTCCAATTCATAATTGTACTTTCCTTTTTTGGTGATAAATTCCAAGTAATCACTATCTAAGTTTGTCACATTATTAAAGATCTCTTTGACACTGCCTTTGACATATTTCGTTTTAAAGTTGTAGTGCAGAGAATCAAAAACATCTGCATTTTCAACATTTAAAGAATCAGATTCATCATCGCCTTCATTAAGTTTTGTACCAATGATACCTGATTTAATTCTATAATAAACTTTTTCTTGCTCAAAAGAGTTCTCAATGTCTTCTACAAGAAAATTGAGCGATTTTTCTATTTCTTTATTGATATTATCAAGGGAACTCTCTTCTAGAGAAATGGATTTTTGTTGTACCAGTTTGTGCTCGTCTTCACCTGTATACCATGTATGCTTGCTGTCAATGTAGTTCACAAATTCATCAGGTAACATATCCATGATCTTTTGACTTTTCTCTCTGTCAATTTGATCAAAACTCGACTTTTTTAATTGGAAAGGGTTGTCTTTATTCATTGTAGTCTTGTTGAAACTATGAATGAACAGTACCTCTTTCATATTTTCCTTCTTATAATTTTCAGTAAAATTCTCTTCAACTTTACTCATGATATCTTTCACAGAAATATTTTTTGAAGTAATCACTACCTCATCAAGATTGATTACAAGGGGTTGAAGAGTTACATTTAAAGTTGTCTTTCTTCGAATACTTTTTACTAAAAAAGATTGGGGTGTATACCCTCCATAACTGAAAGTGATAGAGTCTTTATCACTTAAATTAGAAAGGTTGATGGTATAATTTCCTTCTTCATTTGAAACAGTACCTTTCCCTTTTTCAGTAAATAAAATATTGGTAAAAGGGAGCGCCTCTTTGGATTCTGCATCAGTAATTTGACCTTTTATAAACTCTTGAGCTAATAGATGATTAGAGAATAAAATACTTAAGAAAACGAATACAATTTTTTGTAACATAGATAGTTTGTTATTTTAAAAAGGATATGAGATAATTAATAAGATCGCATTATTGAATATCACTCAACGCTGAAAACACGCACTAGAATTTCCATTATTAATGATGATATCTACTCAACTTGACACTTGTGAAGGTGAAATAGTACAAACTTTTAGATGAATATAGTTATTTTTTGAAAAAAGAGATTTACTTTTTTATTAACATAAATAATATTAAAGCGAAATAAAATTATCCTTGCAACCTTTAAATTTTATCGTTGTCTTTATATATTGAGGTCCCACAGGGATAACTATTATTATCTATTATTAATGCTATTCTTTTGAAATACTATTCGCTCTTCATCACTTTAATTTTTTCACTATCACTCTCTGCCCAATCTTTGAATTCAAAAAAGACCCACGAAATTGATAGTCTAAGGAAAAAAATTATGCATCAGGAAGTCAATGAACAATATGTGAAAGACCTCTTGTCGCTCTGTACGCTCTATAATCAATCTTCTGATTTGGACTCCGCTCTCTATTTTGCGGATCAGGCTATCGATGTGGCCTTACAGATCAATGATCAGGAGGATTTACAGCAAGCGTATCATTTGAAGGGAGTAGTGCATTATTATCAAGCAGAGTATAGCGAAGCTTTAAAAGATTATTTTGAATCATCCAATATTGCGAAAAACCTTGGGGATACATCTGCTTGGAACGTTTCCATTCAGAACCTAGGAAAGGCCTATGAGGTGCAAGGAGAGCATGATAAAGCATATATTTACTATAAAGAAGGATTGGAACTGCTCAATGATTCTTCATCGGCACGTTTGAGAGCATTGGCTTACAGCAATATGGCAAACATTCTTTATTACAAGGAGCAATACGAAAATTCTTTAGCCTATCATAAAAAAGCAATTCAGATAAGAAGAAAGGAAAATCAGAAAAATGCATTGGCCTATTCCTACAATGATATCGCTATTGTATACAGAATTGTAGGAGAGATCAGCCAATCTTTACGTGCTTATAAAGATGCTTATAACATTCTAGACAACTTGGGTGATAAAAGAGGGTTGACTCAAGTGGCTAGTAATATTGCAGGGCTTTACATTGATATGAATAAACTTGATTCCGCTTTACATTACGCTCAAGAAAGTTATCAATTGGCCACCAATTTAGAAGCTAGACATGAATTAATGGGTGCTTCCTCTCAATTATCAGAACTTTATGAAAGAAAAGGGGATTATAAATCTGCTTTAATGTATGTCAGACAATCCCATTCTCTTTACGACAGTGTATTTACCCAAGAAAAAATGCGTGAGGTAGCATTGTTGGAAACTCACGTGAGATTCAAAGAACAGGAAGCAAGAAATCAACTATTGGAAGAGCAAAAGAAAGCACAACAGGCAAGTATGGACAAACAGCTAGTGGTTACTATTGCTTCTTTAGTGATTTCTTTCCTTTTGATTGGTGTGATTATGGTATTCATCAAAGAGCGTTTGAAACAACGTGAATTGACCAAAAGACTCACCGCAGCAAATGAACTTTTACAACATCAGCAAAGCGAATTGGCACTTAGAAATGAGGAAGTAAAAGAACATAATGAATTGCTCAATAATCTAAATGAAGAGAAGAATCATTTGATAGGCGTTGTAGCACACGATTTAAGAAATCCGTTAACTTCAGCTCTGACACTCTCTCAGCTTTTAGAAGTAGAATTGGATGGTGATAATCAAGATTGTGCCAAAGGAGTAAAAAATGCTTTGCTGAGAATGAATGAGATGATTACAAGAATCTTAGACGTGAAAGCAATTGAGGCAGGGCATATGAATTTGAATATGAGTTCTTTTGATATAGATGAAGTGGTAGAAACAGTTGTAGAAAACTGTGAGCATACCGCTAAGAAAAAAGATATCCAAATAATTCAGAAACTGAAGCCCGTTACTGTTTTTGCTGATCCAAATGGTGTAAGACAGGTACTCGATAACCTTTTAAGTAACGCTATAAAATTCTCACCAAAAGAAGAGAAAATTGAAGTGGAGGTAAAGATTTGCAGTGAGGAACAAGCAAGTGTGATTATTAAAGACAATGGTCCCGGCATTTCCAAATCAGATATGAAGCGTATGTTTGGGAAATTTCAGCGCCTTTCTGCAAAACCCACAGATGGGGAGTCTTCCACAGGTTTAGGGTTGAGTATTGCCAAAAAATTTATTGACGCCATGAAAGGTGATATTGTCTGTGAAAGCGAAGAAGGAAAAGGAAGTGCTTTTATCGTTAAAGTACCATTAGATGTTAAAAAAAGTGTTGCCTCCTAGCACCTTACTTTTTCGTTTTTGAAACTCTACTTGGGTTATTTGCAATAAAGGAAGACCATGATTTCTTCTTAGAAGTATTTACACCATTCTGGAAAATATGCGTAATAGCCACGCCCAAAGCATCCGTTGCATCAAACAACGACTGATCATCAATTTTAAACTTCAACAGCTTCTCAATCATATTGGAAACTTGCTCCTTAGAAGCATTTCCGTTCCCCGTCACCGCCGCCTTTACTTTTTTAGGAGCATACTCCGTAATCGGAATATCCCTCATCAGCGCCGCCGACATCGCTACGCCCTGTGCTCTGCCCAATTTCAAAGCCGACTGTACATTTTGCCCCACAAAAGGAGCCTCCAACGCCACTTCATCCGGAGCGTACTCTTCCAAAATAGAAGTAATACGTTCATGTATTTTTTTCAGCTTCAACGCATGAGAAGAGTATTTTTTCAAATGAATCACACCATACTGCACCAACGTTAGCTTTTGTCCTTTGGCCAAAATAAGACCATATCCCATCACCTGCGTTCCAGGGTCAATTCCTAATACTAACTTTTCTTTTACAGTGGCTAACATATCTCTTTTCTTCTTACTTTTTAAAAATACAAAGTAATGGAATTTAGCTTGAAGTTCATTGGAAGAGAAGTGAAAACTTGTTAGGAGATTAGTAATGGTTTTGGAATCAGGGGTTAGTTTTCAGTGAACTGAATTTAAATGAGAAGATTTTGTTCGTTCGCATCAAATAAGAAGAGCCTTCAATTTTGTTAATACATTTTACTTTACTAATTTGTTAAGAGCATGTTTGAAACATCTCTTTTAGTAAAAATTCACCCTTTCAGGATGTAAATTTATTAATTTCACCACTATAAAGTCGCTATTTTCTCTGGAATTAATTTCATCACAATCTAAAATGGATAATTTTCACTTTTAAATATGTACTCCAAACATGTTCTAATGAAATCAAATGTAAACTATTACTAATTAATTATGCTTAATTCTAAACATAGCTACGCATCTGCAAACTATTGGGACACAACAAATGCTACTCAATTCCCAGAAGAAGGAAAATCCTACATAAGAAATAAAGAAGATCTTGGAATTGCATTTAGTGGAGGGGGAAATAGATCAGCTCCACTAACATTGGGTTACCTAAGAACACTTCATAAAATTGGAGTTTTATCAAAAGTAAAATATATTTCTGCTGTAAGTGGTGGAGCTTGGGCCTCAGTTCCATATACTTTTTTGGATTCCTCAATTCAAGATGAGACCTTTTTGGGAGATTATATTGCCCCTGAAGATCTAGATGTAAACGATATCAAAAATATTGGCAAAAGTGAATATTTAACTGCTCCCGCTAACTCTGAAGTAATAGGTCACTTTTTTAGAAATCTTTTGGAAGGTGATGAATTCTTTGCAAGTATTTTAAATAAGATCTTTTTGACTCCTTTTTTCATAGGAAACAGAAAAAAGCTCTTTACTCTTGATCATGAAGAACGTGATAGAATTATTGCCAATAATAAGTCACTAAAGAAATCAGATTTTTATATAACAAAAGATAACCGCCCATTCTTAATTGTAAATGCAGCAGTTTCAAGATCCTTTATAACCGAGTTTAGTAGGTTTCCACTTGAAATTACCCCATTATATACAGGAGTTCCTAAACATTTTCCAAATGAAGGGGCAAATGGTAATTTAGGCCTGGGAGGTTGCTACATTGAATCATTTGCTTTTGACTCAGATGCACCAGAATCAATTGATACAGCCAATAAATCTTTTACAACACGTTTAAACAAAGAGAAAAAGAGATTTTCTTTGTCAGATGTCATTGCAGCAACTGGCTCTGCTCCTGCAGATATACCAATTATTGGGGAAATAGGATTTCCAGAATTTAAATATTGGACAGTTAAAGATGAAGATAACCCTAAATTTAGGGCAAAAGAGTACGATGTAGTTGATGGAGGTTATCTAGATAATACAGGTGTACTACCATTGTTATCAAGAAAGGTTAGTAAGATTATAGCTTTTATAAACACTAACACAGAAGTTCAATATGAAAAAGAGGAGATTGAAATTTCTAACATGATTCAATCATTCTTTTTGAAGGTTAAAGATAAATTAGATCGATATGATAATAATGTTTGTTTAACCCAGAATGGTAAAAGCAATGCTGAGATTGTGAAAGGCTTAAAGGATAAGTTTTACAACCTAAAGAAGCAGGGGTTACCACTGATTATAACAGATAATTATCAAACAATGGATAATCAGTTATTTGGTGTTGTGAGTGGACATTCTGTAGAGATTACATGGGTACATAATAGTTTAAATGAAAATTGGTTAGAGCAAATTAAAGACTATGATGTAAAGGAAACAGTTTTAAATGAAATTGAGAATAATAATTTTCCGCATTACGCTACTTTTTTTGAAAATTCTAGCGATATAATTGATTTGAAAAATGAGCAAGCGACTCTTTTAGCTCATTTAGCTTCGCATACAATTATGGAAAACGTCAAGCTAAAGGGAGATCAATCACCATTCTCTGTTTAATATTTAGTTCTGAAAAAATAAAAACTTTGTAAATCTGAACCCCTGCAATCTCTGAAATAAGAGTTGTGGGGGGTTCAATTTTTTATAATTGATTCGATTGACAAATCAGAAAGTATATGGGTTCAGTATTACGATTTAAATCAATGTACTTTGTTATTTAAGTTGCTTAAATACATTAACGATTTATCTTTTGTAGATCGAAATAATAATACAATCTAGTTGATGTTTATACAATGAATTTGTCTGACGTTATATAAATGAACCTCTTGAAATGGGATTCAAAATGAATAACTACAAATAGCAAACTGGGGGTTAAGAGAAAATCAATAGTGTATTTTCTATGTGGCAAACTTTAAATAGATGATTAAAACGGATAATGAATAAGGGTAAAATAATGAGCTTTATTAAGCTTGTCTTAAAGATAATAGTGACACTTCAAATATTTTTTTTTGTACTTGGATTTATCTTTTTCCTTATAGGAAGAAAGTATGATACTACTGAAATTTATGATAAAAGTATCATTTTAGATAATAAAGAGAACATAGAAGAAATAGAAGTCACTTTAAGAGATTTTCCTTTAAAGAGTGACGTTAAAATAGATTCAGTCATTAAAATTTATGAGTTTGAAAATTTTTTAAATTGTGTAAACATTTTTAATGATGAAGCTCTAGCAAGGAATAGAAATGGGATAAAATTAACAGATAAATGGTATATAAAGACTAAAATAAAACTATCTAATAAAGGGGCCATTTATATAGATACTGGTGTTATGACAAATGGAGTAGAAACTTATATAATCTCTAACGATTCATTGAATCGAAGACCTGATGAGTCCAATCAATGTTCTTGTTATAGAAAAGTGATACTTGATGAACTGAAGCTATAATTGTTCTGAGCGAGAACTCGTATGTACAATCCTTTTTGTCGTCATTAAGGAATAGTGCTAGGGCTTACATCGTGTACATAGTAGTACTTACAGTGTGTAAGTCCTTGGAGATGTATTATCAAATTACTGGAGGATAATAAAAACACAATAAAAATGAATATTTACAAAAGAACGATATTAAATGCAATATGTTTTGAGTATAATAAGCAAGGTTATAAAAAAGATATAGACAAAAAACATATTTTATATACAATTTTCATCACAAAATTAGTAGTATTTTTCTTTATGCTTTTTTTTAATGTATTTAATATTGTTGGATGGGGAATGTTTTTATTTGGTGATTATTTGATATATGGTTTTGTGGCTACTTTTCTTATTTATTACTTACCTTTTATTTTTGTTAGCTCAAAAGTAAAAGAATTTGATTTAGATTTTTTTGAAAAAAAAATATCTCCTAAGTCAATTAAAAAAAGAAGCAGATCATTTCTTATGAATTATATTATTGCCGTATCTATACCTTTTATTGAATTAATATTTGGTTTTTAGGTTTCTTCTAATGTTCATCGTGTTCAGCCGACAAGCATCACTTCGAAACTTTCCCACAGTTTAAGTTCGTAACTCATAACAGTAAAACAAGCCAATCTACCCTTACGTAGATTGGCTTGTTTGTATATTATAATTAGAATGTAGTTTGAAATAAGCATACCCCGAATAAAATCAATCCTTTTTGTCGTCATTAAGGAATAAAGCCATGCAAGTGCTAGGACTTACATCATGTACGTAGTAGCACTTACAGTGTGTAAGTCCTAGGACTCACACCCCGTAAGTCCCGGCATGTACAGTGTGTACGTGCCGGGATGTACGATTACAATACTTTATCTGCTAGAAAGAAGTTGTCCCATACTCATGGGAAAGAGGGTATCATAGTAATGGGAAAAGGTGTCCCCTCTATATGGGAAACTCTTTCCCATGTATAGGGGAATGAGCTCTCCCCTCTGAGACAAGTATTAAGTCTATACTTGTGTCTAACGATCGGGAAAGTCTCTCGACTTCGAGTTAACAACACAAAAATATTGAAGAAAGAAATATATTCCATAAATCCTTTTATCAGTAAAAAATGCTCATTAATTTGTGAAGTAGGGAGTCAACAGACTCCTTCAAAATATAGACACAAGTGAGAATTTTGTTATCAAACATCATGATTCTATAGTTGAATTATTCTCTGAAGCTTTTGGAGCTATGGGAAGACCTCCTTCTCATGACTCTGAAATAAAAAAAGGCTAGTAGAGTAGCTCAAGTTGTTAATACAATTAAAGGAATTTTATAGGATGAAAAAAACAATAGTAAAGATTATTAATATACCGAAACGTTTTAAGTATTACGATTATATTAATAATGCTATTGATGCAATGAATAAAAAGGAGTATAAAAAAATGGTGAATTATAGTAATGATGCCATCGAATTATTACCAATAATCAAACTTTATAACAATGATAAACTTATATCGCGTGCTTTTTTTTACAAAGGAGCAGGTCATATGTATTTAGGTGAACAAGAATTAGCCATAGTTAATTTAAAGTTGAGCTATAAAAAAGATAATTTAAATTTTGATACATGTAATTTTTTAGGCTATTTATTTATGGAAATTGATTATTCAAAATCACTTTTTTATCTTGAAAAATCTATAGAAATAGAAGCGAACTTCAAAGCATATTATCAATTAGGTCTTGTACAATCATCGTTAAAAAACTATGATGAGGCAATTACCAATCTAAAAAAATCTATTAGCTTAAATAATAATCACATGGCTTCTCATCTTATGTTGGGAATAATTTATTTTTCACAAAATGATTTAGATAACGCTAAAAAGAGTATTTTTAAACTTGTTGATATATAGTTACCCCACTAGTTTGGACTGTCTAAGTGGAAAAGATAATTATCTTTTTTTGAGAGATTCAGCTTCAAACCTTTTATTAAAACCCATTTTATGATTTGTCAAGGCTGGTCTGTGTTGCGCCTGCGGCAGACCATTCATCTTGGCCTTTACAACTCATAGAATGTGGTTTTTCTTTTGGTTTTGAGCTTGTGTCTCGGCGACCCTTCTCAAAGATATAGAAAGGTTTTTGATTATCAATTGAACTATGTCGTCTTTCGTGATTAT
>NZ_LQAQ01000072.1 GCF_001583495.1 Flammeovirga sp. SJP92
AGCGAGTTTAAAATCATTGAGGCGAGTGGAATGAAATTTAGCTTTTGACTTCTAAGCCTAGATTTTTTGCTTCGTTTTTCATCAATGGAAAAATGAAGAAGAAGGAAGCTTGAAAGCAGGACCTTCAAAGCTTGTAGAAATGTTGAGTAAAAGTTGACGATAATCTAGTTTACAGAATTCTCAATAGGTACTAAGTCAAAAATAATTGATAATTAATTCTTAGTGCTTATATAAAAAAGCTGATTCATTGACTTGGATCAGCTTTTTTTCCAAATAAAACATTCCAATTCACATTTCATTTCAAAAACACTCCTAACTTTGCAGCATGAAAAAATCTCTAGAATTATTAGCACCCGCAAAAAACATTGAAATTGGATTCTCAGCGATCAACCATGGCGCTGATGCAGTATATATTGGACCAAAAGCATTTGGTGCAAGAGACGGTGTGGGCAACACTATTCAAGAAATTGAAAAATTGACCAAACACGCCCACCGTTTTAATGCAAAGATTTTTGCCACTATGAACACTTTGCTGTTTGATCATGAATTGGATCAAGCACACCAACAAGCTTGGGATTTATATCATGCTGGTGTCGATTCTCTGATCATTCAAGATATGGGTCTTTTAGAGATGGACCTTCCTCCTATTCCTTTGCACGCAAGTACTCAAACGCATAACTATGATTTGGAGAAAGTGATGTTCTTGGAAAAAGTGGGCTTTGATAGAGTCGTTTTGGCCAGAGAGCTTTCGATCAAACAAATTCAAGAAATTGGAGAAAAAACGAACGTAGAGCTTGAAGCATTTGTAGCTGGAGCACTTTGCGTAAGTTTGAGCGGGCAATGCTATATGAGTAATAACGTTGGTGATAGATCAGCCAACCGCGGAGCTTGTGGACAACCTTGTCGTTTGCCTTATGATTTGGTGGATAATGCTGGACAAAAGTTAGCGAATCAAAAACACTTGCTTTCATTGAAAGATCTTAATCTAAGTGATTATGTATTGCCATTGGCAAGAGCCGGTGTGAAATCTTTTAAAATTGAAGGAAGATTAAAAGATGAAGCTTATGTAAAAAACATGGTCGGCAACTTCAGAAAGCGCATCGACTTTGTTTTAAATAAATATGGAGATGAGTTTGTAGCGGATTCACAAGGAAAGGTGACATTAGGTTTTGATCCTGCTCCTGAAAAAACTTACAACCGTGAGTTCACCACTTATTTCTATGAAAAAAGAAAAGATACTATTGCCAACTTTGATACACCGAAAGCCATTGGTGACCGAATTGGTGTAGTGAAAGAAATAAAAGCCAATCAATATCTAATAGAAACAGATAAAAAACTGATCCCTGGTGATGGTTTATGTTTCTTGGATAAACATGAGAAACTTCAAGGTATGAAAGTGGAACATGTGGATGATAAAGGCTGGATCAAAACTTCTTTGGTAATGGGAGTTCGTGTTGGTGCTGAGATCTTCAGAAACTTCGACCAACAATACAACAAAGAACTAAAGAGTGAAAAAACGGTTCGTAAGATTGATGCCAACATCCATTTAGATTGGAAAAACCATCAGGTGGACTTATCTATTGAAGATATTTACGGTAACAAAATCACGCATCATTATAAAGAACCTTTTGAATTGGCTTCCAACAAAGAGAAAGCAATTCAAAACTTAACCAAGTCATTGAAAAAATCGGGTAACACTATTTTTGATGTCATCAATGTAGAACTTCCTGGAGGCGATATTCCGTTTATACCAGGTGGAAAGGTGAATCAATGGAGAAGAGATCTTATTGAAGCTTTAGAAACCAAAAGGAACGATAGCTATAAACAACCGTCAAGAATTAATACAGAGATTGATGACACATATCCTTTCTACCAAAAGAAATTCGATCATCATGGTAATGTATTAAACCAAAAAGCAAGAGAATTTTACACTCGTCATGGTGTAGAAGAAATTGGTGAAGGTTTTGAAGGACGAGAAGATAAAAGTAAGCTACGTTTGATGACGACTAAGCATTGTTTACGTTATCAAATTGGTATGTGTGATGAGCACGAGACTTTTGTTACACCTCCAGATAATGTGCAGTTCCCTCTTTTCTTAAAGTACAAGGACGTTCGCTATAAGTTGAAGTTCAATTGTAAAGATTGTGTCATGCTTATTGACGATGCCCCTGAAGAAGAGGTCGCCAAATAATAAACGAAGTCTAAAGAATCCCAAATCAAAGTAATATGATTTGGGATTTTTTATATCAGACGCTCTCCATCACCCACGATTTAAATCGTGAGCTATTCGATGACTGCTAGAAGAGATGAAAATTCTCAGATGATTCAACATTCAGAAAAAATACAGTCGAAGATTTTCATTTTCAAATTCAATGCTTTAGAATAAAATAGAGAGGTAAATCCTCACAAAATCCCACAATTTTAATCATGGATCTAAGGATGATAGCAAAAACTATCTCAAATGATTTGATTCTTAATCATTTCGTATTACATTGAAAGAGCTTAGAGCATGTTTGAAATAGCTCTTAACGAAATTATAAAACTGACTGTTTAACGAATCTCATGAAAAACCTTCAACTTTATCATAGAAAAGTCATCCAACGTCTTATTGAAGACAGACGATTTACTGTCGCAGAAATTGCGGAAGGTTTAGAGGTCTCTCCGTCTACGATTTACCGTGAGTTAAAAAGAAATACCAATCCAAAAACCAAAAAGTACGAAGCAGAATATGCTCATAAATTATTTTTAGCAAGAAAGAAATACGCCGGTTCCAAAAAGAAAAACCCATTCAGACATCACCCAAGAAGAAAAAACGATTACCAACTCTACGCCCAAAGACGATGGATCTACTGGTATTCTGATCAGTATTATAAACTAAAATTACCCAATAGGTGGAAAGACGACTTCCATGTTACCAAAAGATATGCTTACCGCCTTGGTAAAAAGTATTTCAATCACAACAACGATTGGGAATACTACGATCTTTGGATGGAACATCTCCAACTCCTCAGAACACAGAAAGCACAACCCAGTACCAATTATTATTGGATGCGTGAACTGATCAAAGATCGACCACAATTCAAACTCTGGAAGAACCCAACCGTTCTGAAATGGAAGACCTACGTCTAATCCATTCATTTTTCATTAAAATTCATCTCAACTCACCTATTTCCACTCACTTCACTCCACAATTTTTCACAAGACTCCCTCTTCAGGGATTTTTTTATGCCCAAATTTTCCAAGGTCACACCAAAAATCAACAATTACTTGAACTTGAAAGGATAATTTGCATTTGCTCACGAATTGATTTGAAAAAAATATTTATGAGTGCCAATCTATTCAAGAAAAACTTTTTAAATGGATAAGTCTAAGCTATGAGTAACCTATTCTATATTTTTCCAAGTATCGAAAGAATATTTTTTCATGTAATCTTGATAAGTGACAATAAGAAGTTTTTTTTCAACTCATTTACTTAGAGAATGGTGTAGATCTAGGATCTGTACAATCCCTAAATGAAACAAAAACTCCCTTTTGATAATTTGTAATATATATTAGAATTGTAACGTTTCGGGTTTGAATATTTAAAGTTGTTTATTACTTTAAAGGAAGTAAACTATTTTACTAATGGATAAACGCCATGGTGTATTAAAAAGTATAATGTGACATAATGGTGTTTATCACATGTTAGCAACAAGGCAAAACCAAAGAATGAGCAAACTTCTAAATATAATATTCTTACTCTTCATTGCTGTTTCTTGTAAACCGCAAAACGCAAATTTGAATGCAACAGAATCTGATAGCTTCAAACGGATTATGGGTGAAAATTCTTGGGGGTTTGTTAATCAAAATGGAGACACTATAATACAACTAAACAAATACAAATTTCTCAATCCAATTGATGAAGAAGGAATGATCTTAGCCCATTCAAATGGAAAAAGTGGCTACATTAATATAAAACAAGACACACTAATTCCATTCATCTATGATGATTTAAGTGTTTTTTCTCACGGACTTGCACCAGCAAAGAAAAATGGTAAATACGGTTATTTAGATAGAAAAGGTAAAGTAGTAATACCGTTTAAGTACGAAAACGAAAGCCACTTTTATAAATGCAGATTGGCAAGTGCTAAGTTAGGTGGTAAATACGGATTTATTGACCAAAGTGGCAATGAGATTATTCCTATCCAATTTGAGAAAGTTAGAAGCAACGAAATCGATTCATTGGTTTGTGCAATGAAAAACGGAAAATGGGCATTTTTTTCTTGCTCAGGCAAACAATTGACTGACTTTAAATACGATAAAATAACTGAATCATATTACGATGATAGAAACTACACTTATTTTCTAAAAGGTTTATGTCGGGTAGAAAAAGACAGCAGAGTTGCATATATCGATAATGAGTTTAACGAGATTGTCCCTTTTGGGGCTTATGAGGTAGGTGAGTCATTCCGAAATCATTTAGCAATTGTTGCACAAAACGGAAAATATGGAATTATAGACACGTTGGGAAAAACCATAGTTCCATTGAAATATGACTTTATTGAGCATCCTACTGAATATTCTAATGAGTCTAACCTTTTCGCTATAAAAAAAGGTCAAAATATTCAACTTTTAGATAGTAACGCAAATCCAATAACAGATTTTGACATTAAGGAATTAGAGTGGGATAGCTACAAAACAGAAGATTCATATCAAAGATATTTTGTCTTAACTAACAGTTCTGGTATGGCAGGAACAGTTTCGGACAAAGGCTTCATCGAAATACCATTTGAATATCAAGAAATAAAACCTTTCGATGGCAATAAAGTAACTTATGCAAAGAAAAATGGTAAATATGGATTAATCGATTACAACGGAAAGGTCGTTATACCATTTGAATTTGATGATGCATATTCCCAAAAGTTCTTTAAACATTATGTGTTTGAGAAAAACAACAAAGTTGGGACATTTGATGAAAATGGTAATCAAATAATCTCGTTTTCATACGAGGATATTACACCAGTTTTTTATGATAAAAATGAAAGATTCATCGTTCAGCAAAAGGGGCTATTTGGTGTTATTGACATAAATGAAAACATAATTATCCCAATTGAATATGAAGAAATATCTAATTGGGTAGAATATGGACCAAAAGAGCATTTCGTAACTAAAAATGGTAAAAAAGGATTGATAAGCAGAGATGGAGAAATTGTAATTCCAACCCAATATGATGAGATTTTTGTAGACAACTCAAAACTAATAAAAGTAAAAAAAGATGGCCTATATGGAACAGTTGATTGGAATAACAAAATAATCCATCCTATCAAATACGAACAGATTTTGTGGGAATGGCCATATTTGACACAAGAATCATTGGACACAATTTATGTCAAAGAAAATGGAAAATACTTTTCTACGGATACAAACGGAAATGTTATCGATTCAAAAGTAAGCAAGAAGTTGATTGTCGAAAAGTTCGGGTATTTATTGGAAAATGAATAAAAAGCCCAGTTGCTAATCGAGTAGAGCGCCGCTAGGCGATTAGCCTAGCGGAGACCCTCTCACACCACCGTACGTACGGACCTCGTATACGGCGGTTGATTACCGTTCAGCTAATTTCCTGTAAATATCGAGCATAGAAATATATCCTCTTTTCTCCAGTCTCTCTAAGGTAATGGTGGTAATAAGAATAGGACTTTGAGCTACTGCCCATCCGCCTTTCCTCGTTCTGCTCCAAGCATAAGCCTGATCATAAGATATTCCTAAACGCATTAAGTTTTTGCGTTTTCGTTCCACCTTTTTCCAGTGTTGCCAGATGCAGTACCGGAGCCTGTTTCTTACCCATTCATCTACCTTTTTAAGTTTTCGCTTGATGTTTCCCAAACTAAAGTAATTCACCCAACCTCTTTGGATTTCTAAGAGCTTCTTGATGCGTTCATCAAAACTCATGGGAGTAGTTTTTCGAGTTACCTCTTTGAGACTTGTCTTCAACTTTTTCCATGAATCACGTTTAGCAACAAGTTGATATTGTCCTTTTGAACCTTTCTTATAGCTCGATACAAAAGCGTAGCCAAGTACCTCAAAATCTAGAGGACGACGTTTCCCGCTTTTCTCTCGATTGATTGGTAGTTTTAGGATATCCCGTAGAAATACATATACATTATTTCCTACACGTTTTGCCGCTTTTTCGGACTTCACATAAATACTAAAATCATCTGCATACCTCACAAAACGAACACCTCGTTCCATTAGAAAGAGATCCAGTTCATGAAGCAGGATATTAGAAAGAAGTGGACTTAGCGGTCCTCCTTGCGGAACACCTTTTCGCCTTTTCTTCAGTTTTCCTTGAATCATGATCGGCGCTCTTAGGAATTTACGGATCAGTTTCATGGTAGTAGGACATTTGATTCTTTGGTAGATCAATTGCAGTAAAATACTGTGATCCACTTCATCGAAGAAGCTTTTAAGGTCGATATCAATGATATGTTGATAACCCTCGTTAATGTAGGATAACGATGTTTGAAGTGCATCATGAGCACTTTTGTTTGGACGGAAACCAAAGCTGAATGCTGAGAATTCCTTTTCGAAAATAGGAGATAATACTTGGTGCAGTGCCTGCTGAGTGAGACGGTCTTGTACCGTAGGAATCCCCAAAAGACGTGTTTTCCCGTTCGGTTTAGGAATCTCCACACCTTTTATAGGTTGCGGTAGATACTGCCCCGAAAGTAAACTCGTTTTGGTGTCATCCCATGTTTTCTGAAGATGGAAAAAGAGTTGAGCCACCGACATTTTGTCGATTCCTGCACTTCCTCCATTACGGTAAACACGCTGATAAGCACGTTTCATATTTACTTTAGACACTACTTGTTCGATCATTTTACAAAAAAAATTAAAAACCTAGTCCTGCTTTGTAAAGGCTAGCGTATTCTTCTTCTGCTGAATCAACAGAATACACCTCCATTTTCAATTAAGGACACTGTAACCTTCGGTCCTTCAGCGAGGTGAGTTCTCCGAAACTTGTCGGTACTTGTATCGCTTACTATGACCTCTGCTGACTTCTCTTGTTGAACCTGCAACCAAGAGATCTCCCCAAGTAAGGACACCTTCTTTCCATTGATCCCTGCGACATCTACATAAACAGCACTGTGTTGCGAATTACAGCGTGATTCCCACGTTCGGACTTCGTAATGATGTGCTTACTCATCCTACCGCCTATGCCTCATATGTCGTTTTTGTTCATCAGTACCAACTTTTGCCGTTTGACTTACTTCAGTGCATTCCTCACGGAAAACCACCTTGTCACGTGCTAATGCTTCGGGATCGTACTCCGCGCATAAGGGACTTGCACCCTCTAGAAGATTGAACTATATTTAGAAAAATATAGATCGTGCCCATTTTGGGCACACACAATGGCTATAAACAATTGGGGCGAAAGTGATAAAACGAAATAAAAAACATAAAACAAAGGTCAGTGCTAAACCGAAAAATTAGGGCTTAAAATCCCCAACTGTTCATAGCCTAGACCGTTGTATGCAAGGCGGGAAAAAGAAACGACAGTGCAATTATGAAGGAATTTTTGTTTTGTCAACCTCGCAAATAACAGGAAAGCCAACGCACATTTGGCACATTTGCAAGCTCTGACACACTGGCTGATGCTTCAGCTTGCAAAAGAACCAAATTTTCACCAACGCACTTTGTGGATATAAATTCAGTTTCCGTATATTTAGTGATTATTTAGTATTGTAGGTGTTAATTGTAATTATGTCAAAAGAAGAACAAATAGAATTAGAAGAAAAAGTCTTAGAATTAGACCAAGATACAGCTATTGAAGATGAAGGAGATGGAAGTATATATCCTTATGACCCTGAGTTCGGAGATATTGATATCAGCGACACTCCATTTTCAGTATTTGAATATTTGCGCAAATTAGAAAATGGGAGAATTACAATACAACCTGATTTTCAGAGACATCAAGTGTGGAAACTCAATCAAAAAAGCAGATTTATTGAATCTATTCTTCTTAATTTTCCCTTACCACCTATTTACCTAAATGAAACTGTTGAATCTAATTATATTGTGATTGATGGTTTACAAAGGACAACTTCATTATATGAATTTTACAAGGGAAAATATGCTTTATCTGGATTAGAAGCTTTACCGAAATACAATAATTATTATTTTAATGACTTACCAGCATATTTACAATCAAAATTTGAAGACAAAAAACTTACGGTATTTAATTTAAAACCTTCAACACCAATGGTTGTTGTTTATGACTTATTTAATAGAATAAACACGGGAGGCACACAACTAAATAGACAAGAAGTTAGAAATTGTATATTCATAGGTAAATCTACAGAACTTCTTAAGCATTTGTCAGAACAAGATTACTTTAAAAGAGCTATTGATTGGGGGGTTAAGGATACTAGGATGAAAGACCGTGAAGTCATTTTACGCTATTTAGCTTTTAGGTGGTTTGATTATCAAACAAGATATGTAGGAGATATGAGTGGATATGTTGAGTCTGCCATGAAAAAAATTAATAGAATGGAAGATAAGCATATTTCAACTATTGAAAAAGATTTTGAAAGAGTAATGAAATGGACTTTTAAAATATGGGAAAAAGCAAATTTCAGAATACCGACTGATTATACAAGAGGTACTATTAATACTGCCATTTTTGAAACTGTTGGATGTTATATTTCAGAAAAAACAGATGAGTTTTTAGAGCATAACACTTTAATTATAAAAGAAAATTACTCTCAACTAATTAAAGATACTGAATATTATGATGCTGTTTCAAGAGCCACAGGAGGTAAATCTAAAGTAATGCTTCGATTCGAGTTAGTACACAAAATATTAAATTCTGGAACACATGCTTAATCAAATAGTATTACAAAATTTTAAATGCTTTCAAGAAGCAACTTCATTTGAAACTTCTAAGCTTAATTTATTGACAGGAATAAATGGAAGGGGTAAATCTACCCTTTTGCAGTCAATATTATTACTTGCTCAAACTGCGAGGAACGATTCAAACCTAAAGAATCTAATAATAAATGATGAATTGCTTCATTTAGGTAATTATGATGATTTAAAGAATAGTGAAACACCTCGTGGTGAAAATATACATATCAATTTTAAGTTTGATTCCCAAATCATTTCAGAGGCTAGAATGCAATTTAGTGAGAATATTGATAAACCATTACTTGCAAGCTGTGTGCTAACAGAGATTCATTCAAATGGAGTGAAATCTATAATCGAGCCTCAAAAAGAAAACTCTAATTTTATACTCCAAGAACTTACAGGAAAAATTAAGAAAACACATTTTGTAAGTGCAGATAGAATGGGGCCTGTTAAATATGTTGACAAAACTAACATTCCAGATTTTATAAATGTTGGGTCACGTGGTGAACAAACAATTAATATACTAGCTGATTACCTGAACTTAGATAATGTTCAGGATAAATTGTATCGAGGAAATGATGCCCCTCATTTATTACAACAAACAACTGAATGGTTAAATTATATTCTGGAAGGTGCGAAAATAAGGATTGACGGCCAAGATAAAACTAGTAGTGTTTTAACCATGTTACTAAATAACAAAAATAATTCATACAGTTATAAACCTGCAAATGTTGGTTTTGGCTATAGTTATATCTTACCATTAGTAGTAACGGGTCTAATTGCTAAACCTGGCGAAATTATTATTATTGAAAATCCAGAAGCACATTTACACCCTAGAGCACAATCAAGGATTTCAGAATTCTTTTCAATTGTAGCCTCATGTGGTATTCAAGTTTTTATTGAATCTCATAGTGAACATATTCTAAATGGTCTTAGGGTTGGCACGCTGAATCCTGAAATTGAAATCAACCATAAGGAACTAGCCATTCATTATTTTAGTGAGAACTTCAATTCTACAAAACTTGTGATGGACAAAAAAGGAAAAATTTCCAATTGGCCAAATGGTTTTTTTGACCAGCAAGAAATTGATTTATCAACCATTTTTAAATTATCTCGCTAATTTATGATAGCTGAGTTATATATAGTTCCTCAATCTTTTACTCATAATCCTGACCTGTCGTTGGAGGAAATTGAATCTAAGACTCAAGCCTTAGGCAATGATTTTATTTATATTAAACAATATTCTGACACTAATCGGTTAAAGGTTCATTCAGATATTTATAATGTTGAATTTCTTGAAGATATATTATTAATGGATTTATTATTTAATCCTGAAATAAGTACAACGATTGACAGGGATACAAGGGTAATGCTTCAAAAAATTATTGTTGAATCTGAGGAGACGGAAGATAATATTAATGATGTGATAGATGTCCTTCTTCCGAGTCACAATCAAAATAATTGTTATGGACTTATTAGTTTTAACCGAGTTGATAATATTGCTCCAGAATTTCAAATAGTTTATAATTTAAGTGGCTGGTTTCAATTTAGGAGGTATTTCTTAGGCTTATACCCCAAAGATTCTGAGTTTTTTATTGATGAATGTTCGAAATACTTTCCCAATTTGATATTTCATGAGAGGAACAAGACTAGTGTTAGGACAATAATACAGAATTGTTCAAATAAAATAATCTATCATTTATCAGCATTAAATGATAGGTTTAGGGACTCAGAGATTGATGGGTTTAATCGAACTAAAATACTAGAGCATTTTAGCATAGCTCAAAATCTTGATGAAAAAGCATCACCAGAGGGAGATGCCTCTCGGAAGAAAGATTTTACATTTAAATTTCAAAACGATTCTGGACAATTTGAAGATGTTTGTTGTGAGCCTCATTTAAAATTATGTTATAATGATAATTATCCAGGAGACTCATCTTATTCAACAAATAGAAGAATATATTTCCATGAGGGAAAAGAAAATATAGAAGGAGGTCGAATTTTGATAGGTCATATTGGAGGCCATTTATAAATCATAGTATAATGCCAACTCTACTACTTATCCATACACATTGCCAAGTCGCTTAAAAAAGCCAACGCACAAACCAAAACTTGTCAACGAGTATTCCTGCCCAAACGCACGGGATGATTGCCGACCTTTATAAAACAAAAATAAGTACATAAATGAAACGTAAGTAATTGAAAATGAATAAAGCCCAGCATACAGTCGAGTAAGCTAGGGGAATCTCACCCCTAACTTCTCACAGAACCGTACGTGAACCTCTCAATTCATACGGCTCTTGTTATACAGAGTATTATACTACAAGAAGCTATAACCTAATGACCAATGATAAAATAAGTTGGGGTAATCCCGAGCTATTTTCCTCAGAAAGTGAGACGCTTTTACGCTACTATTTCTAAGACTTTTATACTTGTTCATCGACCAACTCATTAAACGTTGATGAAGATAAAAGAAGACAGGAGATAAACCCTTTAAGCGTACTTTACCGTAATAATTCACCCAACCTCGAATAATGGAATTCAGAGTTTGAGCTATTTGTTGAATTGTACCTGCAACCAAGAGATCTCCCCAAGTAAGGACACCTTCTTTCCGTTGATCCCTGCGACATCTACATAGATGGTACTGTGTTTCGAATTACAGCGTGATTCCCACATTCGGACTTCGTAATGATGTGCTTACTCATCCTACCGCCTATGCCTCATATGCCTCGCTTCGCGATATCCTTTCGAACTCTCGTTCTCAGGAGTGTCCAACAGTACCAACTTTTGCCGTTTGACTTACTTCAATGCATCCCTCACGGAAAACCACACCTGCTAATGCTTCGGGATCGTACTCCGTGCATAAGGGACTTGCACCCTCTAGAAGATTGAACTATATTTAAAAAAATATAGATCGTGCCCATTTTGGGCACACACATCAACTAAACTCCAATCACGGTTGACACAACCGCTCACGAGTTTAGTAATCACGTTGTGCTTCATTAAACCAGAGAGTATGCTTGACTTTTATCTAATATCTGATTCAGCAGTAAAACCAAAGCCAGATAAATTACACAGTTTGGACTATGTGGGTGGATTAGAGTCAGATATATACGACCGTCTTATAAAAAAGGGTATAATTGATTCAAGATTTGATTATTACTCAAACTTTAGATGGGGGAATCAATTGGTCAGACATCTTGATTCTAAAATTAAAGAATTTGGTTCTGATTCAGATGTGTCAGTTCTAAAAAGAATAATTGAGATTGCATTAAGCTCAGGGACTGGTTTAATTGCATACGGAGACTAATAAGAAAAAATATGGCATTCCCTGTAGATGAAAAATACATTAAGGAAACTGAACTTAAAGTAGAGTTTCCAACTGAATATAAGACTAAAATGATTAAAAATAATGGAGGAGAGTTGATTTCTGATGATTATGAATTCGAACTTTATCCATTCTTTGACAAATCTGATAAAAAAGAATTAGTCGAACTTGCAACCACATAGGACTTGAAACCAAAAATGCTAAAGATTGGAATAATTTCCCTGAGAATGCAATTGCAATTGGAGCTGATAGCTTTGGAAATATAATTGTATTACTTCATAATGGAAACGGAATTCTGAATGAGCAAGTATCTTTTTGGAACCACGAAACTGGAAGATGCGAAGTAATAGCAGAGAATATTAATGAACTAGAGGAATAATTAACGAAAGCACAACAATAGCTAATCTCCATCCACCGTTCGACACGCCCGCTGGTCGTAGTTTAGCCATTAAGTTACCACCAATAAATGAAACGAATCTACATATACATAACAGGCTTGATATCAGGGATTATTTTAATGGTTTCCCTTGATTACTTTTTGACAGATTATTCATATGTTGAACTTCAATCTGATTATAAGATTGCCAATGTTGGACTATTGGAGAAAGGAGCTAAACTAAAAATTGAAAAAGGATTTTCTGAGGGTTTTTCGCGATATTCATTATTTCTAAATCTACATGATGGAGAAATTACTAAAATGATTGGTCAGGATAAGAAAAGAGTTGAAATACCGTATTGGCTTATACCAGTGCAACCCGATACATTGATACAGGGTGACCTTTATTTTAAACTGATTAGTTTCGGTAGTTTGTATGGAGTTCCTGACGACTTGAAAACTAAATACATCTCGATGATTGATAGCATTAAACAACTCGACTCTATCCCTCAACAAGACAAAGAGGTGATTGAAACTCATAACATTCTAACCGAAAACGAACTGATTGACAAACCATATTTTCATTTGAAAGTTGACTCTGTTGAAATAATTACTGTTTATCTTGATGAGACAGAATTTGCAGAAATTTCAAAATTCAATAGACAGGAGTTGATCAATGAAGGAAAGAAAATCAAATTGAGTCTACAAGGAAAAATGATAAGAAACGACATATTTTATGCTAATGAGATACATAGATTAGATAAAATTGACGGGAAAACGTATTGGAGAAAATAAATTACTGGTGGTAGTCGAGTAGAGCACCGCTAGGCAGATAGCCTAGCGAAGACCCTCTCACACCACCGTACGTACTCCGAGCTCTGCTCCCACATTTTGAATCTCTTCTCATGAAGATGTACGGCGGTTGATTACCGTTCAGTCAACTTTTTGTAGATCTCGGACATAGAAATATATCCTCTCTTCTCAAGACGTTCTAAAATAATGGTTGTAATAAGAATGGACTTTGAGCAACTGCCCAACCGCCTTTCCTCGTTCTGCACCTTCTTTCCGTTGATCCCTGCGACATCTACATAGACAGCACTGTGTTTCGAATTACAGCATGATTCCCACGTTCAGACTTCGTAATGATGTGCTTACTCATCCTACCGCCCATACCTCATATGCCTCGCTTCGCGATATCCTTTCGAACTCTCGTTCTCAGGAGTGTCCAACAGTACCAACTTTTGACGTTTGACTTACTTCAGTGTATTCCTCACGGAAAACCACACGTGCTAATGCTTCGGGATCGTACTCCGCGCATAAGGGACTTGCACCCTCTAGAAGATTGAACTATATTTAGAAAAATATAGATCGTGCCCATTTTGGGCACACACAATAGCTAATCTCCATCCACCGGGTGACGTACCCGCTGGTCGTAGTTTAGCATTTACGTTGGCAACCATTAAAAATGAACGTAAAAGAAGGAGACATATTCATAACCGAACTTGAGAGAAATTTTTTTGGAGCTTTTAAGGTCATCAAAATTGGGGAATCATTCTTTGAAGGAATAGATGGAGATTTAATGATGCTCGGAATCTTGGATTATGTGGATAAGAAAAAACCACTAATGAATGATGCAAGATTAAATCAAATTCTCCGTTGTAACCGATTTTTCTTCTCAAATAATTATGCAATCAACTTTTATACTAATAATCCAAAATATAATGATTTAAGCAAGTTTGAATATTTGGGAAATAAACCAATGACTGAGCTAGAAATAAGTATTGATTTCAAATTAGGAGATGGAAGAAATGGTAAAAAAGGTGGTTTTCCTTTAGCTGGTTTAATGGAATCTGATTATGGTAAAATAGCTTTTTACGAATGGCGTTGGATTAATGAAAAAGAAGAATTCAAAAAAGAAGTTGAAATAGAAAATGAAAAAGCTCGCCTTGCAAGAGATGAATTTAGGAAACAGTCAATGAAGCCTAAAAAAATGTTGGATGACAATATATTTTGGGAAGTAATAGAGGAAATTGATTGGACAAAAGAAGACGACCTAGAAAGAATACAACCTGCAATTGACTTTTTAGCGAAGACAAAGGTTAGTGAGATAAAACAGTTTCAAGAAAATTTGACCTATAAATTGTATTTACTTGACACCAAAGAACACGCTGAAAATATTGGGGAAGATTCATTCAAAGATGATGATTCATATTTTTCGGTTGACAACTTTCTTTATGTTAGATGTTGTGTGGTAGCTAATGGTCAAGAATATTTTGAAAGTGTATTGAAAAGCCCAAAGGATATGCCGAAGGACATATCCTTTGAGCCATTGCTATATATTGCAGAAGAAGCCTACGAAAAACGTATGAACAAGGAGTTAGAATATGAAACAGGTTGTGATTATGAGACTTTTTCGAATTATAAAGGCTGGAAATAGAAATAAATAACGGTTGCCAGTCGAGTAAGCTAAGGGAATCTCACCCCTAATTTCTCACAGAACCGTACGTGAACCTCTCAATTCATACGGCTCTTGTTATACGGGATACTACAGAAAGCTGTAACCGAAAGACCAATGATAAAGTAACCACCCTCCTACAGTTTTAAAGACATTGGACGGAAACTGAAACAAAGAAAGTCATAAGTTCAACCGCAAATTGTATTTACTCACGAATTGATTTGGAAAAATATTTTTTTGAAGCATTGACCCAATCTTTTGAAGAAATCTCTTCTTGTTTTGTAATACATAAAACTGTAAATTCAAATCGTCTTTCAACAATCTAATTGCAAACTTATTTTTTACAGGAAGTTGAGAGTACTTTTTTCTAATGGATATATTTCATATGGTGTATATACGCTAAATTTTTGGGATAAACGCCATTGTGTTTTTCCAATGTTGTAGGTTATTAAAAACATGAAGAATATTATAATCATACTTTTTCTTTTCGGTGCAATGAAATCTAATGCGCAATCATACAATGAGACAGATTCATTGTACCTTATAGCATTTGAAAAATATTCAATTCAGTTGGATTCATTTTACACTAAATACTCAGAAAATAACGAACAGTATTCGATGATATTTATTGAGAGAACTGATTTGATTAAAAACCTTCCTGATAGCATAGGAGAAAGAAAAATTGTCACTCTAAATAATGAAAATCTAAAAGAGGTCTACAAGAAATATGATTGGAAGTTAATTCAATTGAAAGTCTTTCCTATTGAGATTAAAAAAGGACAAATTGAAATTACATTCATTCCTTATCATGGTGAGATGGATAAGAAAGGAAACCTTAATCTTGGATTAAGTGATTGGACAAATATTTTTTTTCAATATGATTGTAATCAAAAGAAATGGATCTATGAAAGAACTGAAAACGGGGGAATATGAAGACAACCTACAACACTATGTGAAAATGCATTAAAAAAGCATTTTACATTAAACTTTGCCACACATTAAAAAATGAAATCCATAAAATGAACAGAATAATATTGTTGTTATTATTTTTTACTCCAATACTATCATTCGGACAAATAGAAAACCGATGGCAAGCTGATAGTATTTACTTGAATCGACAAGTAAAGAAAGTGTTCGTTTATTTAAATTCTCCAAGAGATTTATCTGAAATTGTGGAATTTGATACTACTGGAAAGAGGATTCGCTCAACAAAATTCAGTGCATCCTATAATAAAAGGACCAGGAAATTTAAACGGATTGATAAAGTAAGTCTCTATGAGTACAACTCGAAAAACAATTTGATTCGAATAATTGATTCATTAAAAACAGATTCTACTACTTTCAAATATGGAAATGATAATAAGTTAATTTCATCTCGAAAGAGATTAGGTAATTTTATTTATGAGACCAAGTACAAACATAATCCTTTAGTGGAGACTACAATCCGAAGAAAGGATTCGGTAATAGTATATAATAAAACGAAGGAGTATGATAAGGATTTTTATGTCAGTAGGTTTTATGGCTTTTATTTAAAACCGAAGCTAAAGAACGTAACTGATACCATAGAGGAAGTTCCAAACACAACTGCTTATAAAGACTATGATAATTATGAAAAATTCAAGGACAATAAGATTATTAAAAATAGTTTTGATGCGAACTCTCGTCTTATAAAATCTGAAATCAAATCTGTATTCTTGAATGATAGAATCAATGAGTATGAACTAAATTACTCATATTATAAGAACGGATTATTAAAAAGTATAAGAGGATATATACCTAGATACTTTAAATACGAATTTTGGGAATAAAAACAGGGGCAACATCAACTAAACTCCAATCATGGTGAACGCAAACGCTCACGAGTTAAGTCATCATATTCTGTACAATTCAGTTGATAATGAAACGATACATAAATTTATTATTCTTACTATTACTTCTGTTTGGTAGTTGTAAAGTAAAACAATCTCAATTGAAATTTAAGAGAATAAATATTAGTGATAATATATATGGGTTAGAATGTGATTATTTCAAAGGAACTATTTTCACAGAAAAATACCTTTTCCCTAAATATTTAAATATCAACCCAAACGTAACTTTTTGGACACCATCTGATTCAGATATTTCAGATATTGAAAATAAATTAAGTCAAAGAATACGTAAATTATCTAAAAATAACCCATTTAATGGTGTTAGTGATTGTCCTAAAATTCATAGAAATATTACTAATTACTATCGACAATATGTCAGCTTTATCAATAACAAAGGGGAAAGAATTATTCAAATATCTTTTTTTTGGGATGAAAATAAAACCCGATATAATTTAAATGAAGATTATACGGAAGTTTTAGATGGCTGTAGTTATTATTGGAAAATTAATTACAATATTGAAACAGAGGAGTTTTTTGGACTAAGCATAAATGGAAAAGCATAAAAAGCACACAACATCAACTAAACTCCAATCACAGTTGACGCAAACACTCACGAGTTTAGTAATCACATTGACCTGCATACTAAGATGAAGAAACTAACATACATATTGATTCTATTTTCTTTGATTTCATTAAATCAAAAAGCATTTGGAACTGCTCAGATTCCTGACTTCTTGATTTATGAAGGTGATACATTATCAATCTATGCAAATCCTCTTGAAAGCTATTTTGATAATCATCCAAGACCCGATAGTTTATTTGATAAAATCGGTTACAACTCTACAGCTTGTTGGAGAGGTTACATTGCCTACTGGGAATTAAAAAATGATAGTTTGTACTTGCTTAAAGTACAGGGAGATTCAACAAGTATTGATTTATCGCTTATTCTTAAAGACAAGGAGACCAATGATAAAATCTTCGCTGACTGGTATAGTTATTCAATCTTAAACCCATACGGAAAATTGCTCCATTATGAACATATGGGATATGGTTCGATTTATGAGTTTGAGAAAGAATTTGTATTTGAAAAAGGTATTGTGACTGATACAAAAATTTACGATAACTCAAAGTCAAGAAAAAGTAAATACACAGAGAATCCTGAATTGCTTAAAAAATATATTAAAGAAAATATTGACTATTCAAATATTACCAATGAACCGTTTAAAAAAGCACGAGTATTCGTTCAGATTTTAAGTGTATCAGAAGATGGGAAAATTGATAGCGTTAATGTTATTCGAGGGTGGGACAATGAAAGAGATAAGGAAGCTGTTCGTGTTGTAAAATCTATTCCTGAGTGGGATGTTTTATACAGGCATGGAGAACAATTTAACCTTATTTGGGCTATACCAGTGATATTTGGAAAAGATGAAGAATAAAAACGTGCCCTAAAAATAAACTATTGTGGGTAAGAGAGGATACTAAAAGGAATTGATTATGCATAAAGAAATATTCGTTACCATTGGAATCTCGATACTAGTGATATCATTATATTGGATAACAAATTCTGGTTATCATTTAATTTATTATGATGAAACATTGGGATATAATCAACCTACTTTCGGTCATGGTATTCCCTATTACCAAATAGTTCTAAAATTCTTGTTCTGGCTAATTATGTTTTTCAGTGGAATAGGACTAATTAAATCAAATAATATCGGTTTATTATTTGGACAGATTGGAATTTCAATCGCAGGAATAATATGTTTTATTTATGTATTGTTATTGACTTTCAAACATAGTAGTTATTCGACAACTATGGTAGTCAACTCAATGAAAAGTGAAATGACATTCTTAGAAAAATGGGAATTCATATACTCACAACCCGTAAAATATTGGACTTTACTCGGACTGATTATTTCGATATTAATTATGATCAGATTTCGAAAATTGTCAAATAAAACCCCAGCCCATCGTAGAGAAAGCTAGAAGAATCTCAGCCTAACTTCTCAAAGAACCGTACGTGAACCTCTCAATTCATAAGGCTCTTGTTATACAAAGTACTACAAGAAGCTGTAACCTAAAAACCAATGATAAAGTAACCACTCTCCTACAGTTTTAAAGACATTGGACGAAAACTCAAACTAAGAAAGTCATCAGTTCAACCGCAAATTGTATTTACTCACGAATTGAATTGATTTTGAAAATTATTTTTTTGAAGCATTGACCTAATCTTTTGAAGAAGTCTCTTCTTGTTTTGTAATACATAAACCTGTAAATTCAAATCATCTTTCAACAATATAATTGCAAACTTATTTTTAAAAGGAAGTTGGGAGTACTTTTTTACTAATGGGTATATAGCGAATATCCGTTAAATTTTTGGGATAAACACCATTATACTCATATAATGTTATATAGAATCATCATCAAACAAACTATGAAAAAACTGATATACTTATTTTTAAACATATTACTTTTCAGTTGCTCAATTGAATCTGTAATTTTATCAGAATCAGCAAGTAAAGGCATTGACGATATCTTAAATTTTTACGGAGGGTACTGTGAATATTCAGTCGGTAAAGTTGTAGCTACTGATGAACCGACAACTACCTATTTTGAAGTGAAACTATCTAAAAGCAAAGGTGTTGAAAAATTTAAAAAAGATTCACAATTTACATCATCCAATATTGCTTATAGACTTTACAGGAATTTAACAAAAGAAGAAAAATCTAATTATTCTGAAATTCGTACAATAATAATTTTTGAAAGTGGAATAACAAAAAAATATGCTTTTAAGACTGATGAGCTAAAGACTGTAGACAACAAAACAAAAACTGTAGATTTGGTTGTAGATTATATAAAAGGATAAGGATTTTGATAAAATTTCTTCAATTCTAAATGATAGTTCTGTTATAGAATATGATAAAGATGCATTAATCACTCAAATGGAAAAAGTTGATTCTAAATTTGGAAATATAACGGATGAAGGGTTTCGGATCTTTGGGTATCGAAAAGTAAAATATAACAGAAAACATAAAAAATATTTAAGGATATCAGGAGCGATTATAAGAGATAATAATTCTAATGAATTTAGTGTTGTAATGGATCCTGAAAAAGAAAATAATGAAGTGCTAACCTTAGAATACGCAATGTAAAAACCATATAATAACAGCTAAAGCTTTATGTTCGGATGACGTACTTTCTCACATAGTTTAGCATTTAAGTTAGGCTAAAAAATGGGTAAACTTTCAAAACAAAAAATTAAAACTAAGTAATGAATTTTCTCTGTAAAACAGTGTTTATGTTTTTTGGATTCATTTTTTTGATCAGTTGTTCTCAAAAGTCTCTTGAGAAAGGAAATCAAATCTATGAATCAGATTTATCACTTTATCGCGAACATGATTCATTTTCTCTACCAACAAAGAAAAGCTTAGATGAAAAGGTGTCACATGTTGTTACAGGTAAAATAATTAGTAGTATTGAATATGGAAATTTTACAATTTATTCTTTAAAAATTAAAGAGGTTTATAAAGGGGCATCAACAGGAGAAATAATTAATTTAATAGAATTGAAAAGAAGTCAAATGTCAACAAAGGTCATTAATGGTGATAGTTATCTTTTCTTTGGCACACTAATAAATAATATAATGAATTCTAAGCCAGTCTTAGAAGGAGCTAGACCAAAGAATAAATTAGATGATTCCAGTATAAATATACCAGTTACATTAGTACTACCACCTCTTGGAAGTATTACATCTAATAAATTCAATTTTGCAAATGCTCTGACAAAGAAAGATTATTCGTTACTAGAAAAATTATTCGATAAAAATAAGAACCTTTTTTATGTAACATCATTCAACTTTCATTCGATGGATAGTTTTGAAGCAAAAAAAATCATCGGATATTATAATTAATTTACTTAGACAAACAATAGCTAATCTCCATCCAC
Source organism: Flammeovirga sp. SJP92 (assembly GCF_001583495.1). Taxonomy (GTDB): domain Bacteria; phylum Bacteroidota; class Bacteroidia; order Cytophagales; family Flammeovirgaceae; genus Flammeovirga. The sequence goes on from NZ_LQAQ01000072.1 coordinate 20,856, forward strand.
CGGTCAACATACCCTCTGTAGTTTAGCAATTTCATTGTGTACCATATAAAGAAAACTGATTAATGAGAATAATAATACTTCTGAATTTACTTTTTCTAACTCAAATAAGCTATGAACAAGAAAGCCGAAAAGAAATGGCTGAATCGAAAATCTATGTTCGAGCAACCTACTTTGGCCAAAAGAATTAGTTTATCGGACTTCGAGTTAGAACGAATTTAAAAGACACTTTAATAGAAAATAGGAACTTCATTAAATTTAAAACAGAGGACTTTGTTGACTATTCCGACATTGAAACAACCGAAATATATTTCGAATCCTTTGATAATGGTAATTATAAACTTCTTAATAGTAGCTTTGAAACGGTTCACGGTATTGACTACAACGATACGGAAGAACAAATAGCTACACTTTTCAGAAAACGAGTAAAAACTTCACTCGAATATATCGACACAAGAAGAAGTTATCCAAGAGATAGTTTAATAGCAACCGACAAAACACCAAGAAAGTATTACACTACTGACAATTCAGAAATTTATGCTGTAATTATTCCCGACCTAAAAACAGTAGCGGTTTCAAGCAATGGACAGTTTTATACAAAACAGCTTTTCGGAGATAATTACAATGAAATTTCGGAAGGAATTAAAAACGACTTGAGAACTAGCAGTCGATTTGACATTCAACCTGGAGATGAAATTCAATTGTTTTATCGTAGAAAATGGTACAACGACTCAACAGGAATAGCTGAATACGAAGACAAACAATTTAAAAACGTCAGATTCATTGGCGATACAATAGTTAACGGAAATAAGTCTCTTAAAATGCAGATTGAAGGCTACAACTATTTAAGTGGTTCAAAAGATGGACCAGAAGAATTTTTAATGCAAGTTTCTGATAGTGGTTACTATTATGGAAATCAATTCCTCCCATTTAAGGAATACTCAACAGAACTCAAACTTATTGAGCAAAATGGACAAAAGGGATTTTTTCTTCAAGGAGTAAGTGAAGACACAATCAATGGATTTACCTATAAAAAAATTGTTCAAGCAACACCTGACCCTTACCGATATTTTATTCTTCCGTTTTTTCCAATGCCGTTTGTGGAATTTGGAAACGTTCAAGGGTTAATTACTTATTCAAAAATCAAGGGAATAGAAAAAGGGTTAAAACGGGAAAGAACCTACATAACAGACAAAAATAACATTAGAGATATTTACAGTATTTCGGACAAGAAAGTAGAATTAGAACTCTACTTTTTAGTCGAACTTGACATTGAGATTGAAATCAAGGACTATGAAAATGTTGAAGTTATTGGTTCATTGAAAATAAAGTCTAAAAAAGGAATAAACTCATTCACTGTAAAGACAAAAAAGTTAGAAAGAGGAAAATCATACAGCGTTCAGATAAACTATAAAGGAGAAAATACCTCGGGTAGTTTCTCAAACGGTTTTAAATCAAAACATTAAAAAGATACGGCACACAGTCGAGTAAGCTAGGGGTATCCCCCCTAACTTCTCACAAAACCGTACGTGAACCTCTCAATCCATAAGGTTCTTGTCTACAGAAAGCTGTAACCTAAAAACCAATGATAAAGTAACCTCCCTCCTTCAGTCTTAAAGATATTGGACGAAAACTCAAACTAAGAAAGTCATCAGTTCAACCGCAAATTGTATTTACTCAAGAATTTATTTTGAAAAATATTTTTTTGAAGCATTGAACCAATCTTTTGAAAAAGTCTCTTCTTGTTTTGTAATACATAAACCTGTAAATTCAAATCATCTTTCAACAATATAATAGCAAACTTATTTTTAAAAGGAAGTTGAGAGTACTTTTTTACTAATGGATATATGCCATATGGTTCATATCCGTTAAATTTTGAGGGACAAACGCCTTTGTGTTTATCCAATGTTGTGTTTCAGAGAGTACAAAAAAAATAATGAACGAACTGTATAAAGTTGCGATACTATTAATAAGCTTTTTTACATCTTCTAATTTTCTTCCTAAACAAGAAAAAGAAGTTATTACAGTAAGTAATATTGGATATGACCCGTATGGAAGAGATTGTAGCAATGGAATTTATACAAGTGTAATGAGTGCTTCAGTTACTAAAAGTAATATAGGTAAAGTCATTTTTCTGAAACCATCAGATGAAAAATATATTCTACCTGATGGTTTGATTGCTCCTGAAAATGAAGGATTAATATTTATTGGACATTTTGAATATGATAAATGTATTCACTATATGGGAAAAGAGGATGGATTGAAACAAGAATCTTTTCTCTTCTTTGTCTATGATTCAATAAAAATAACTTGCCCTTATAACTTTTGGATAATGGAAAAGATGAAAATGGATACCCAAACGTGTGGAAGACTTAAAGCTTTTCACGAAAGAATAAGTGTGATAAAAAGATGAAAACACAACAAAGGCTAAAAAAGCATAGCGTTAGTAGTAAAATTGGTAGGTTATTGCGTGTAAGCAAGCTCGCCACAAATTGAATAAATTTAAAAAGGCTTGTGGCTATTTAGTTGACGGGAGGTAAATTCTTTGAAATGCTTTTTAGCTGAGTCATCCTAAGCTAAGCAATTATGAAACCAGAGACAGTAGATTACATATTGGATTATTTTAGTAGGTTTATGAATAAGCAAGAAGCACTAGCTTGGAGACATTACTCATCTGAATATAAACTGACTCACAGCGATAATCAAGATACGGTTGAGAAAAGGCGAAAGATTTATTTAAGTAAAGGGTTGTTGACAGATGATGAGCAAACACTAAGACTTTTAGAAAATGGAATTGAACATTTTAGGTTAAAAATAGCAGAAAGAATCTTAAATGAAAATCCAGAAAAAATAGAATTTAATAATTGTCCGAAATGTGACAAACTTGCTAGGACACCTAAGGCAAAACAATGTCGACATTGTGGACATGATTGGCGTTAATAAAAATAGAGATGGTGGTAGAAATAATATTAACGAAAAATGTAAAAGAACCAGAATATAATGAGGATACATCAATAAGATTTGATGATGAAGATATTACAGGTGATTACTGGTTTCTTCAACCACTTTTTGAAAAAATAAGATTCAAAACTTCAGAAACGATTGATTTGTATGATGATTGTAATTTTAAGGGAGGTCAATTGTTGAGGTTAAAGGAGGAATTAATTAAAGAGATGAATATTGATTCAAATAAAATAACCTCAACTTTAGTAAGTAATTATAGTGGAGGTAATGAGATCCCTGATCAAATCAAAATCATTAATCTTGATGCAAATAAAAACTGTACAGTTACTGAATATGTTAGTAGCTTCAATAATTGTCAACCTCCTACATTCACTTATGATAATTGAATAAAAGTTTGTAAAATGAGAGAATCGTATACTTCTAATAACAAATAAAAGTTCTGCTTGTAATGATGCCATAAGTAAAATTTGAAATTTATTGAGTTATGAAAAAATACTATTGGTTATTCTTAATAATGTTGGTGTCAATAAATGTGATGGCACAAACCAATCATGATATAAATGAAGAATTTATAGCTGTTAGAAAAATTGGGACACTCACTGATGATCAATTAGAAAGTAGTAGGATTAATAAAATTCAACAAATTAAAACTATTGAAGAGGCTAAAGAATTAGCATTAACAGCCATTAAAAATAATACCCCTTTTTTACTGATATCAGGAGGCGTTGCTCCAACAATAATTTCTTCAGATTTTGAATTTGAAAACAAGTACAATATTTATTTTTATGAATTTGGATGTAATCCAATACGAGAAGATCTAATGAAAATTTATAACCGTGAGGTTTTCAAATATCTTACAGTTCAATTTGGAACGAATTGGAAAAAGGAAATTAGAAAAGATGTAGTCGGTTTTAGTGAAAAGTATTAATATTTCGATTGAATGAGAAAATACTTTTATATTATTATTTCACTTTTCATTAATTGTCAAAATTAAAAGAAGAAAAGACTCTATTGTCATAATTAGTGGAATATTGTGATGTTTATGGAATGTTGCCACCCGTACCACATTAAAATAATTATCAATGTTTAAAAAGTATTATATTTTTATTTTCATCTTATTTATTTCATGTTCAGGTCATGAAGAAAGAAAAACTGAATATGATCATGTTGACTTTATTTCTTTTCAAGAACAAGAATTAATACCAACAATAACAGTTGATTCACTCGATAAAACTATTGAACTGTATAAGATAATATGGTCAGTTATGAAAAGATATGATCATATAGCTCCCAACTATTTATTAAGAATTAATTATCATGACAGAATATATTATTTAAATAATTTCGCTAATTTTTGTTTTTCAACACAAATGTGTTGCCCAAAATCATCTAACCTCTATCCAATAATAGATTTCAATTCTTCTACTTTAAATGAAATTATTGATCATTTCAGTAGTGTTCCAAAATCAAGGCAAAAAAGAAAAATTATTGAAATCAAATTTGATGATAATACTAATCTTGAAGAAACTTTTAAATTACTCCAATTAATTGAAACAGAATTTAGAAATGGAAGTCTTAAAGGTTACCCATATAATGTCGAGTTAATTCCTAAGAAAATTGAGCCTTTGCAATATGATATAAATATTCCCAATTATGAATTTCATTATGATTCTATTGGTGTTTTAGGGTATTATGAAGTCAAGTGGGAAGAAGAACAAAAAGAAAAGGCAAATGAGGCAAGAAAAAAGCAAGAATTTAGGAATCAATTTAAGAAAGGACTTTATGATAGTTTACCAAAATTAAAAAAATGATAGCATTTGTACTTACTACTCTACCTTTTAGCATGAATCTCAATGGACAAACCTTTTAACTTTAGAATACAAAATGAATAATCATATAACATCAACTAACTACAATCATGGTTGACACTAAAATTCAGAAACTTTAATTTTTAATATGTTAATGATAAAGGAAGTAAATACTCATAACTTAAAAGTAGTTGTACTACATATTATAAATACATTATCACAACTCAAGTTTAAAGAGTTACTGGATAATTTAGAATATGACGAATATTATAATTGGACACCTGAATTATTAGAAAATGTAATATCAAATTATGGTTTTCCAGAAGAGTCATTAGGGGAATATCGAATCAGTTCTATAAGTGACTATAATGAAAAGATCATTTCAGATAATATTATAGATCATGAAGATGGAACGTATAGCCTAGACTTTGAAGTTCCACTAAATGGTGAAATGAGTGATCTAACGATTTCAATTGAAATTAGAAAATCAGATAATAGTTATAAAATAGTTCTTGGAAATATCCGTGTTATGTAACCAAACTATTATGGGATATGATTGCAAAAAATGTATTAATATTTAAAGAATACTCTAAATTATACGGAATTTGCACTCTCTAAAAGATTGAATTATCTTTAGAAAAACGGATTGCCCCCTATTGGCCACACATCTACTAAATTCCTATCACGGGTGATGCCTAGTTGACGAATTTAGTTAGTCCTCAACATATTATGAAGCAAACTTTAATACTATACCTTATCCTATTTTACCAGGTGAATTTATTTGCTCAGGAAGCAATTTTTTCTGAAGGGTATTATAATTTAAAAATAGGCAGTTATGAGACTCAAAGCCTGAATACTGAACTAAAAAATATAGATCTACCAACAATACAGCCTCAAACAAAATTCACCGAAAAAGAAAATATTTGTTTTATAAAAGTTCCTGAAACTGGGATTATTTTGTTTCAATCTTTTGACTTCATGAAGGAACCAATAGGCTTACTAAATAAAACCTCAATTGTTGAATTAGATTCCATTTATTATCAGGAGATTTTCAATAAATCTGAAAACTCATGGTCTTTAACTTTCAATGTTTGGTATGCCGTATCAATTAATGGAGCTAAGTATTACACTGATTATAAGATTCATAATTCAATTGCATATACAGAAATCATTAAAGAGTATAATCAGAAATTACTTTTAATCTCCGAAAGTACTGGTTACGATCAATATTATGATTTAGGTTATCCGGGTAACTTTTTTGTTGTCATTTTAGACAATGAAAATAACATACTTTTTGAAAGTAATATACTCGATTTCAATTATGGAGATGAGTTTTGGGAACCCGAATTAACAGAGACAGTAACTTCAAAAATGACCGAAAAAGGTTTCGGCATAAAAATCATTGGTTTAAATGAGGAATTCAATGGTATGTGGAATGGTAAAGAGTTAATCATAAATTCTAAAGAGGACAATAATTAAATTGTACTTTCGGACAACACTTCAATGACCATCTCTTGAAACAGATTTTCAATAACATAAATATGAATAAGTATGATAAACGAACTAACAAGGCACCTCGTCGCTACAATTAAATATAGGTTTAATAAAGCCATTATGTATGGTGATAATGAATTTGGAGAATTTTCATTAGACAAAGGAAGTAGAAGCATCAATGAAATATTAATTCATGTCATTGAAGTGTTGGATTGGGCAACTGAACAAATTACAAATAAGCAAAAGGAGGTTATTGTTCATTCAGAATTTGAACTTTTGGTCAATGAGTTTATTAAAAAAATTGATCAATTTGAAATGAATTTATCTGATCATCAAATCGATATAGATTTAACAAAAAAACTTATACAAGGCCCCCTTTCTGACATTTTAACCCATATTGGACAAATTGCAATGCTTTCTAGATTGAACGATAAACCAATTGAAAAAGAAGATTTTTCAGAAGCAAGGATAAAGCCCAAAATGAACTAGATAAACTAAATACATTGTAAACTAAATTACCGTAAGCTTTCAGTCAATTATTCTACAGGCTTTTATGTCCTACTTTCAAGCTTCCTTCTTCTTCATTTTTCCATTGATGAAAAACGAAGCAAAAAATCTAGGCTTAGAAGTCAAAAGCTAAATTTCATTCCACTCGCCTCGCCTC
>NZ_LQAQ01000073.1 GCF_001583495.1 Flammeovirga sp. SJP92
TGATTTTAAACTCGCTTTGCTCAAACAAGAAAATCATTTTTAACGGCTCAATTCATGAAATTCTTAACGCTTTTCCCTTCAAGGCCGGGGAGCACTACTACCAAACTATAATGGAAGAAAGCTCAATGGCACGAATGTTAAGCGTTAGCATCATTCGTGTCCTTCCGATCATCAGAAATCTCCTGATTTCTAAACACTATAAATAACGAAAACTTAGTTTGCAGTGTATTTAGGCCTTTTATGTGTATTGATAGATTTACTGCTGTTTGAAATTAATTTCTATAACTTCACATTTACCAATAGGCTTCCCTTCATTAAATGTACCTTTTATACCAACATGAATTTTTTCTTTGTGAAAATTAATTTTGCTTTTCCTGAAGATAAACATTCTAGCAATTCCAGTTGGAGGAATTGGTTTTTCATTGGATAGTATGTTACCATCACCATCTTCAAACTCAGGATAAATCATAAAAAGTTGGTTGGACTTTATTGCTTCATGTTGATATCCAAAATCCCACTTAATACCTTGAAAAGCTGGAGATACACGACCACCTTGTTCGGGGTTAAGCAATTCGTATTTTACCTTGAAATCATAATCTCGGCCAAAGGTAATGCTATAAGGCTCTAAATAGTTTGTCATCTGAAATTATTGATGCTGTTTATATTCCTCTTTATTCTCTTGCATTTGTTGTATGTGTCTTTCAGCATGTTTACTTAAAAAGTAGATATACTCATAGACATTGATTTTACCAAGTTCATTGACGCTCATGGTGGTTTTATAGAGTAACCCTTCTCCGTTTTTGAGCTTTTCTAATTGATTTAAACAGGTGTTGATTTGACTAATCATTTCATCTTTGATTTCCCATTCACTTTTTTCACCCTTTGGTTCCATATGTTTGGGCCTTATCCAATCAAAAGATTTATGGATTCCAATTTCATTAATATTATCAAGGTCACCGTCAAAAGTATTTACAGATTCTTCAAGTGATAAATTTTTGATATTTCGTAATGCTTTATCCGTTCCTTTATCAATGAGAATCATTAGGAAGTGGCTCGTTAAAGCTATATGCTCTAAGATTTCAGCAATAGTCCAGCCATTATCAATCGGTTTGTAATGCTTTATTTCTTCTTTTTCTTCAAACCAATCAAGAATATTAGAATGAGTACTCAAGAGGTGAATTTGTATTTTTTGTATATAATTTCTTAAGGTCATTGAATTGTTGATAAGATGCTTGCTTTTTAAAATGTGTAAGTTAAGTACTATTTGCCTTTTTAAAAACTGTTACTGTAGAGCGACACTCTTTAACCACCATAATAATCATATATCATTATTGGAGGAATTTTTTAAAATGAGCCAGTTAAAATGATTTTTATGTTTGAGTAAAGCGAGTTTAAAGTCGTTGAAGTGAAAGGACGGAAATCTAGTTGACATTGTACTTTTTTGAAGTCTTAATTGTTGTTTTTACGTTTTATCCCCCTTTTTATAAACCATTCGCCTACCTCGACATTGAAAGGCCATTGAAAGCAAAGTTATTGTAATGCGATCTGATGAGACTTGCTAAGTTTTTGTAAAGCTTTAAACATTGGAATAGGATGATATAAAGATAAAATTGTCAGCCGTAATTTCATCATGAGAAACAAAGAGAAGTTCTCTGAGTTTCTAAAACACTAAAATCCAATAAACATGATTAGATTTTTTATTATGGCAGCAATGATGTTCGTTGCTACACAGACTTTTTCTGCCACAGGGTACGGTTATAACAATAATCGTATTGCTGTAAGTGCAGATGGGAACAATCAAGCTGACCCCAATACATGGGGAGGTACCGTGACAGCAACAGCTCCTTCTGCTGATGCAGGCAAAACTTTTACTTACAATGCTAACTGGCAAAGAGGAGATGAAGATGATTGGAGTGCTACTCCCGCTGCTTTAGCCATGCTAGCCAATGCTGGATTGGAAGGTAAACTTGTGCATTATTCTTATAATAATTTTATAGGTTCACCGTCACACACTTCTGCAGTCAATGTAATGAAAGAAGGAGTAGAAGGAGCACTTCAACGTTTTACAAACTTCAACGCTTCTGTTTTTTATGATGTATCTGCAAATAACACAGCGGCAATCAATCATCTAGCTGAACAAATCAAAATTTCAACGGCAAGCGATCCTCTGTATTTTGTTTCTATGGGGCCCACGGAATTCCTTTATCGAGCATTAGAAAAGGTAAAAGCCGATGGTAAAGCTTCAGCAATTAATCACCTGTATATTGTTTCTCATAGTAACTATAATGACAACAATATCCGAAGAGCAAATCACAGAAGAATTGAACATGTATTGCAGGATTTTCCTGTTACAGAAGGAACCAACTTTTTACGAATCAAAGATCAAAATCAGTCTTCAAACCTTACGCAAGGTTGGAGTACCAACAATGTCAACGGTGTAAATGATTATACACAATGGACTTGGATGAGAGACCATGTAGACGCTGATGTGAATTTTTTATGGGATAGAATGAACATCAACAGCCACAGTAAAGCAGATATTTCAGATGCGGGAATGATCTGGTTTTTATTGTATGGTGATCAAAATGGTAATCCAAGTAAATTGAAAACGCAGTTTGTCAATGGAGTGGTGGAAAGTGAAGCGCCTGATAGTGATTATTGCCCTGCAATTGAATCGTATGAGACGGGTGGTGTGATGGTTTTTGAGGCAGAAAGAATTCCTTTAAGAGGAGACTGGAAATTGGGAACTGACAGTGAATATGCTTCTGGAGGAAAATACATTTACTATGATGGACCTAATAATTATAATGCTCAGAATCCTGCCAATACTTTGACTTACAGTTTCAAAATCAATACGCCTGGTACTTATACTTTTAAGTGGTTTGTACGTCAAAATGAAGAAGAAAGAGGAAAAGTAGATGGACAACAAGGGACTGATTTAAGTAATGATGCTTGGTTGAGGTTTTTAGGAGGTGTAGCGTATGTTGGTGGAACACAGACATCGGAATTCTTTAAGTTTTATGGTCGTAGTGATCCAGGTTTCTGGCTTCATGGTGTAGCCGAATTTGATCATGATCACAATTGGGTAAACGTAAAATTTCCTTCTGCAGGAACGTATACTATGGAAATTTGTGGCCGTTCGCATGGTTATCAAATTGATAAAATTGTAATGGCTCAAAGTTCAGTAGTTAACTTAGGAAGTTACCAGAAAAAAACAGAGGCTCAAGCTCAAAAATATTGGTCAGAAACAGGAACACCAGACCCTAATTGCGGTAATGATAGTGGCACGGATAATACTGTGGCATTTGTCAATAAACCAACTTCAGTAGTGATAGGAGAAAGTTTTGATGTTACACTTGCCTACAGTTCATCGACTCAAAACGATGTTATGGCCATTGTAAATGGCCCTGATGGTACTTGGTTGGCCAATGCGATTCAAACTGTGCAGGCGGGATCAGGAAATGTAACTTTGACTATCGACCAAACAACTGCTTGGGCTGAAGAAGCGGATTATAATTTAAAAATAGCCATTCGTCCAGTAGGAGGAGCTTGGGATACGAATCTAGATGAAAAAGATGCAAAATTTGACGTCACTTCAGCTTTATCCAATACGGTGAGTTTAGTGAACTGCCCTGCTCCAGTGGCTACTGGCGAAGGATTGAATGTTTCCATCAATTATTCTTCCGCTACAGCAAATGATGTAATGGCTATTGTCCATGATCCAAGCGGTGTATGGTTGGCCAATGCGATTCAAACGGTTCAGGCGGGTACAGGTACTTTGAATCTAAAGGTAAATCAAGAAACCGAATGGCCTGAAGGTGCAAATTATCAGTTGAAAGTAGCTATTCGTCCAGTAGGAGGAGCGTGGGATACGAACTTCAATGAGGACAACTGTACGTTTGATGTGATTCCGTCTTCTCAGATCGTTTCTATTCAAAATCAAGGAAGCTTTAGCTATATCAGTGCATCTGATGAAGACAAACTTGCTGTAGTCGCAACGGTTGGAGTTGCTGAGCAATTTGAATTGATTGAAAACAGTGACGGTACTTTTTCATTCAAAGGCAGTAATGGTAATTATGTAAGTTCTGAAAACGGCAACAAGGAAATGACTTGTACTAGAACTGAAATTGGAGCTTGGGAAAAATTTACTTTGGAAGATTATGGTAATGATATTTACGCTATAAAAGGCAATAATGGTATGTATCTCCGTAACAATATGTTATGTACAAGCGAAGGCGTTTCTGAATGGCAGCAATTTAAGATTCAGTCGCCATCAAGTGCAGCTAGAAAAGCTGGTGGTGAAGTATCACTTTCTAATAATTTGAATATTAAAATCTATCCTAACCCAAGTGAAGGTGTTGTACAAATTGATTGGGGTAATGCTTCAGCAGCTGGAGTTGTTGAAATATTTAACCTTCAAGGACAAAAGGTTTATCAGTCTTCTGCAAGTTCTCAAATTGATTTAAGCCAACAAGAAGCTGGTATTTATATTATTCACTTATTGGTAGATGGAGTGAATACAACAGAGAAATTACTGATACGTTAGTATATCGTAAACTAAGTTTTCGGCTACTTGTGGTTTTTGGAAATCAGGAGATTTTTGATGATCTGTAGGACACGAATGACACTATCGTTTAACATTAGTGCCAGTGGGTCAACCTTGTTTTCATCATAAGAGAAATGAAGAAGAAGGAAGTTTGAAAGCAGATCCTATAAATGCTTGCAGAAAAGTCGATTCTAACTTGATGAAAATTTAGTTTACAAAAAATAACCACTCGATCATCTTAAAACTGATCGAGTGGTTTTATTTTAAATGCGGTATTTCATTCCTGATTATTCAATCAAAACTTTCTTTTCCTTAGGATATTTTACTGCATATTTAATAATCAGATCTTTATTTTCATTAGGCTTTAAATCTACTTTCCATTCTATTTTCCCAGTCAGTTTATCTACTTTGCCATTAGAAACTTCTAACATTTCTACTTGTATTCCTTTTATAGTAGAAACTGGAATTTGGTCATAGACCATAGTTGAAACTGGATAGTTTTTATTATTTCTCAGAGAAAGTTTAAATGCAATAGTCTCTCTTCGATTGCTCCCTATAAACTGATTGGCAGAAAACTCTGACAGCTTTTCACGTTTGATACTGATATTATTATCGATACCAAAAGAAATATCTAGAGTATCTTTGAACTGTTCTGTATTGATATTGGACTTCCCAACGTAGGAGTTCTCAAGATACACATTTACTTCTCCATCAATTAATTCTGCTTTATACCAATCACTTATTTTACCAATCAAGAATACATTTTCAGACATTTTTGGAATAGATTGGTATTCAAATTCGGCATCAAGGTTTGATGCTCTGAAGCTCATTGTTGTGGTTTTATTATTTGAAAGAATAGTTTGTGAAGCATCTACAGTATATTCATTGGAAGTTACCCTTTTGTAAGTGATGCCTGCAGGTACTGAAGAGGGACCTTTTCCTGACTTTGTGGTAATAACGATGACTCCGTTTGAAGCCCTAGAACCATAGATTGCAGATGAAGCCGCATCTTTTAGCACATCAATACTTTCAATTTCATCAGGATCAATGGAAGGATTTTGGGTATAAGTGACTCCATCTACAACATATAAGGGTTCTGGCGCCCCAGAAGATGAACTTACTCCTCTAATTCGAATGTTGGACTGAGCACCTGGCGCCCCAGATTTAACTCCAGCAACTTGCCCTTGCAAAGCTGAACCTAAATCAGCATTTAAAGCATTCGATAAATCAGGATAATAAAACTGTAAATAGAATGGAGATAATAAAGGTATTGAAGCTGAAATATTCGTTTTGGCTGTTGAAAGAACCAAGTCAACATCATTCCAATCTACACCGGTATTCTGTCTCACATTTCCTTTGTACGTTACATTTAGAGGCTTGTCCACTCCTAAGAATCGAATATCATAGGAAGGATACCAAGCGGCGTTATCCACTAAATAATTTAAAGAGATTTTAGAATTTGTGAATTGATTGGCTTCAACTGTTACAAGAAGGGTTCCTGAAGGCAGGTCAGATTTATTATTAAGTGAAGTCAATTGATTATCTAGCTTATCAACTTGCTTATTATAATCCAATATTATTCTCTTGCGACGAAGTAAATCAAGATTTAACGTTTCCACATTATCATTATAGATTGTATTAAAAGTCTGAAATGTTTCTGGGGTAACATTGCTGTCTTGTCCTGTTATTTTTTTATTGGAATATAAGAACTCAATCTTATCCATGATGATCTTGACCCAGGTTTCCTCTTCTTCAATCTTGAATTTCAGCTCCTCAATCTGATTTTTTAATTCCTTGATTTCTTTTCTTTTTTCCAATTCATTTAAATAATCATTTTGATGCTGTACCGTTAAAATGGTGTATGATCCATCTCCATCCACTCTTATACTCCCTTTTTTGATATAAGGCGATAACCCTGTGAATTTTAAAATCATCTGACCCTTTTGCAGATCAATAGATGCTTCTCTTTCAATCTGAGCTCCTTTTTTGAAAACAGTAACCTTATTGATCTCTGTTTTGAACTCTTTTTCTGTTTGCCCAAAAGCATAGTTGTAAAAACAAATAGCCAATGCTATTAGTGTCAGTTGTTTGTTCATCGTTTACAATTTTGTTGAATTCTTAAATGTTGTGTCACTTTTAAGTATATAAGTATAGTTTTATGATTCACTTCCCATTTTTATATAATAATTTGTCTTTTGTTCAGCTCTGAAATCCTCAGTTTCAACACAATCAATTCCATTAATAAAAATAAAGTTTAAAAGAGCAGAATCACCACTGCAACTTAAAATATGGAAAAAGCTGAGGAAGAGAATCAATCTGTAATGAGAGAAATCTAAAATCAGATATAATAGTAGGCCAAGACTTATCACCACAAAAGGTAATAGAATGATAAATAAAAACTTTCTTCCACCAATTCTTTCTCTATCACTACCAGCATAAAACATGAATTTCTTTAACTCCATTCCAAAATAAACTGATTTTGCACCTACTATTTTATAGCCTAAACCATGTAAAAGTTCATGTATTATGATTAAAAGGGGGATAAGTGGTATTACAAATAAGAAAGAAATCAAGTGCTCATTCTCATTAGTCCTAAAAAGTTGTATAAAATCATACACTACTTGTGCTATAAATAGAATAGAAATGATGATTTGTAGTGCACTATACAGTCTTATAAGTAATGATTTATTTTTCAGTTGTTCTATGAGAAAATGTTTAAAATCCTCATGTTTTATAGTAATCGTTCTCATTTCAAACAGATGAGTAATAGAAGTGTCTTTAATGTTTATAAAAAATCTCAACCTTAATCATTGAGTGGAAATTCAGTATTAAAAATTTTACAGCCTTTGTTTATTTTATGAAAGTCTTGAATCCTTTACAATGTTGCTTTCCATATGAACTTATATCTGAAAAAGGCAAGATAAAATAGAGTATCAAAAACCGAAAATTTTCTTTGATTGTTTTAGAGCATGTTTCAAACATGCTCTTAGAATTAATCCTCAAAAATTTTGGTCTCAAATCCATCGATACTTTTTGAATTTTTATCTTTCCAATAGTTCTCAATTCTATCCTTTCCTTGTTTTTCTGCCCAGTCATTTAATATGGAACGGTCCTCTTTATAATCCATGAATGGAACCCCGAAACCACATGAAGTTTGAACCAAGTCAATCTCCATTTCAATAATCTGTCTAGCCCCAATATTTTCGGGGAATAAATCAGCGTATTGATGGAATTGTTTATCTCTTTGATGATAAATAGTTGCTGTTCCATAAAGTCTCAAAATTAATGGTTTTCCATCAAAAGCACAGAACATAATTGTCATTCTATTATTGATTAATAGATGTGCCGCAGTTTCATTTCCACTTCCCGTTAGGTTCAGCCAAACTATTTTATTTTGGTCCATCACTCTAAATGAATCAGTACCTTTTGGAGAAATATTTACTCTGCCTTCATCAGCCGCCGTTCCCACAAAAAAGATCTTCTGATCTTCAATAAAACTTTTTAGTTCTGGCGTAATAAAATCTAATTTCTTTCCCATTTTTAATTCATGAATTTAGTAACAATGCAATTGCCAAGCTGAATGAATTGATGCTTATAAACACACCACTCATTATTTTAAATTTAGCTTAATAAGAGTTCGTGTGCAAGAAACCTTGGAGATCGCAATGTAAATTTAAAGAATAGGCGAGTTCAACTTAATATTGATATAGAATGCTTTTCAATAATTAGTTTGAAGATGGCAATTTCGCTTTCTGTCCTAATATTTAGAAATAAAATGATAAGAGCGAAAGGAGTTATGTTATTGCTTTAAGTTTTTTTCTTTGAGTAATATTGGGGTCTGTTTTTCTAACTAATTCTTCTAAAATATCTTTTTTAGTCACTAATTCTCTACCAATAATTTCTGCTCTCTTAACATTCCAGAATTTTGGTATTTGCAATTTTCCTTTACTGAATGAATATAAATAAGATAGTTCAAAAAATTGTATTATAGAATTCAAAGTCCAGAATAAAGAAGCTCTACTGATTTTAAAACCGAGTCTCTCGGCTGTTCTTTTGTTAAAAAAATAACTGTTGCCAACTATTTTTACATCGGGTGATAGTTCATTATTTTCAATCCTATTAATGATTGTAATTAGAGCCTTAAAATAGTGGTGAAGCATCGTTTTTTGTACATAACTTCCGCGGTCAGACCATTTGAAGTTTACAAAATAATCAAAGGTGGTGATGTTATGCAGGTCATATTTTTTATCGGTTTGAACCGTAGAAATAACATAGGGGTTTAAATATTTATAGTACCCCATTAATTTGAATAGAGGAACACTACTAAAATTGATAATTGGTGTTAAAAATGGAAAAAATAGAAGACCAAATGAATTTTGTAAAAGTGGTAAAACAATCTTAAAACCTGTAGTAATTAAAATAATTGCAATGATCCATTGCACAAGCTTTGGAAGTTCATAATATCTTTTCATTCAAGTAATTGTTAGTTTATTCTTTTCTGAGAATTGTTTATAAAGAGCTTTAAGCTGATTCAATATTATGCTACTGAAATCATAATTCAAAGTTAATAGGAAAGCTAAACATTACTTGTGAATTACATTATTTAATGTGTTATAAATTTAGTTTACAGTTCATAAGAGGCTTTTAATTAGTATCGTAAAATAAATACATCTCTTCTTTTTATAAGAAATAGAAATCCAAAACTAAGCTTATAATCGTAATATCAAGAAAGAGGATAACATAATCTATCCATGTTCCTTTTCCTTTGATAATCGTTGTCATCAACAGTCCAAAACCTCCCAATGCAGGAAAAAGAAGTGCAGGCCATTTTGCCCAAACAAAACTTTGCCAAAGAAGAAGGACAATCAATGCGTTGATAAAAACAAAAGCTAAAACACCCGTTGAATTGGGTGCTTCGACTTTTTTTAATTTTTGAAAAGAGATAATATGTGCGGTTGCATTGGCAATGAACAATGCGATGATTGTAGTTGACATTCTTATAATCCTATTTGTTGTTTCATCATTTCCATATAAGCATCATCATCCAATTGTTTACGGGCGGCGATGATTTGTTCCGCATCAGGACCGGCTATATATCTTAATTGTTTTTTACCGTCAGTCGCCGCTTCGTAAATTTTTTCAGCCACTATTATTGGTTCAGAGTTGACACTTCCTGCTTTCTGCATACCTGCCATAACTTTCTCTAAGAATGGGCCATATTCGGTCTGAGCAGGATCAACATTCATGCTTTTTGACACAGTTGCCTCAAAGTTGGTGTTGATCATGCCAGGTTCAATCATTTTCACCTGTAAACCAATTGCTTCTAATTCAAATGACAGTGCTTCACTCATTCCTTCTACAGCGAATTTAGAACCATGATAAAGGGTACCCAATGGAAAAGAAATCTTACCGCCCATTGAGGAAATGTTGATGATAGTTCCTGTTCCCGCTTTACGCATGTAAGGCAGTACGTTTTTAGTCACTAACAACGTTCCGATTACATTGACATCAAACTGCATTCGTATGGCCTTTTCAGGAGTGGCTTCCAGAATGCCGTAAGATCCATACCCTGCATTGTTCAATAGTACATCAATTTTCCCAAAACGTTCTACTGTTTTTGCTATGGCCTCTTTGATGGTATCTTCTTTTGTAACATCCAATGTGACCACCAACACATTTTCTAATGCATTTAATTCAGTGTCCTGTTCAGGATTAGAACGAACCGTTGCGGCAACATTCCATCCCTTTTCTTGAAAATGTTTTGCAGTCATTCTTCCAATACCTGTACTGCATCCTGTGATTAATATTGTCTTGCTCATGGCTGTATTATTGTTGGTGGTCTAATTTGATGTTTTCATAACCGTAATGATTATAATTAATCATTTGTGTCTGCACATTGGTAGAGCCTACACCTAAATTGTGCAATCGTGTGAGATGGGCGTATTTCTCTAGGTTAGAAACTGCCCTCGAAGTTTCCCACCATGCAGGTCCTGTAGCAAGAAAACTCGCACCCAATGCTTCTAATAGAAGTGTTTCGCCTTCATATGTATTTGCAATAATTTTAGAATTCATCCGCATAGAGCCATCAGGCATTACTCTCAAGTAATTAACTCCGCTAATCATTCCGTTGATATTCCCATTTGTAGGGCCTGAAAAATAGCCATTAAGTCGCATGCCCTCCTCTGGGATGGGAACTTGTCCAGTAAATACTTTATTGACGTCAGCACCAAAAGATTCTACAGTATTCAAGTGGCCATTGCCTGTATAAATTACTGTAGCATTTTCATCAGCTTCAAAATCTTCTAAGGTGAAAGGAAAGTTTTGATAATCGACTTTGCTCACATCGGGATCTTTCCATGCAAGTGTTGTTTCTAATGGGTTTTCATCAAATGCATAAATAGTAAGTGCTGTTTTTTGGGAAGTAGCATTCGTATTTCCTTTAGCGAAAAGATACTTTTCATTTACCCATTGGTAAGCCTCTCCATTATGACGTAATTGAATTTGATAGTTCACCTGACCATCAGCATCAGTTTCTCCTATTACTTTGACTGCTATTCTTTGTCTGTCTTTTGTCACTATGATGCCATGTGTGTTTGTAATACTACCAGTAGTTTGGGTAGTTAAGAAATCACGACCATTCATTACTCCATCAATTTGACCTGTAATATTTCCAAAAAGACTAAGAATGATACGAGTACCACCTTGAGCCTGACCGTTCATTATATCATTAGGATTTAATCCCATTCCTTCCATTCCAACGACTCCATAATTAAGTGATCCAAATTCTGAAGCACCAGAATGTTGTTCTAAGGTTTCGAAAAATAATTTTAGGGTTTGATTCATGTTATTCGTTTTTAAGGGTGTAAGCAGTCCATAGTGCAGTAATTAAATCGACCACTCCAATCAATATGATATTCCATGGTGCAACATCAAAGACAGCAAGCATTGAAGAGGCTGAGAAAAACCAAATTCTACCTTTCCATGAAATATCAAAGAAGTGTTTGTCCCCTGCTTTAGCAGAAGAAATATAGTAGTAAGCAATCCCCAATGTAAGAATTGCCACTATTCTAATCCAATGTTCAGAGGTTGCTTCAAAGCCGAATAAATTCAAGCAGAAATTGGGCATAAAAAGGAATCCCAATCCTGCACCAATGGCATAAATACCATAGGCCATAATTGTTTTTGCCGTTTTACTCATACCACTTTTAGTTGAAATCTTTCTTCTTAAAGTTATCCATCACCATCTGCCCTGCAAGTTTGGCAAAATGTCCCCAACTCTGATCGATGGAGAAGTAAGAAGCATTTTCAAGTAAGTGCTCTACTCTTTTTCTATTTGTCAGTTCAAAACTGGTGGAATTAAAATCGTTGAGAATGACAGATTTTTTGATATTGTCAAAATTCAAGGCATTACCAAAATTGCCGACTCCCGAGACAAAATCTTCGGTTGTTTCTCCACATCCACCCCAAGTGAGGTAAGCATTTAACCATATATTAGGAGGGACATCATTGACAGCGATTCCACCATAATTTAATTCTCTTACAGCACGATGAACTCTAGATTCATTGGCTTTCATAGTGTCATTATCCACTAACAGCATGCAACCCAATGACCCTAAAAGTTTATTATTACAGAAATCTGTCGCTTTTGTTAAAAACTCATCCGTGTCGGTTGAGACATCCAATGGAATTTCACTGTAAATCTGACAAAAGGCTTCATTTGTAACGGCAAAATCATCTTCTGTAATACTTGGAATTAAAACAAAGTCACTCTTGCTATGTTTTCCATGTTCAGGCTTTAATATCTCTGCAGAAGTTTGGTTTTCTAGAAATGCCTCTTTGGTTTTATCCACTCCTGGGTAATGTGAACTACAGGCAAAGGTTTCTTCCATTAGTGCTTTGCGAAGTGCATTGAGGAACGCTTCTCTCTGATCCCAGTTTTTGGAAGTGATGATCGTCTGAGGTCTTCCGCAAACCGCACCGCCGTTTAGTTTTCCAACAGAAGCTAATTGTATTGCCTGACGTTTTATATCTTTATCTGACCATTTTCCGGGTACAATAATACAAGGGTTATTTCCACCGCATTCTGAAACTAAAGGCGCTTTCGCTGCATTTTGAATCGCATGAGCCACTCCAGTAGAACCGGTAAAATAAATAGAATGAAGTCCTTCTAATGCAGCCATTTCTCTTCCCTGATCTGCATCACAAAAAGCAACAGCTTGAACTTCAATCATTGGAGCAAATATCTTCTCCCATATTGCGTCTGTGGCTTCATTGAGTTGGTGGGGTTTATGCAAAGTAACTTTATTTTCTAGAAATAAAGCCATGGCCATTTCAATAGAGGAACTATAATTCCCTGCTCCAGAGACAGCAATTACACCTGCCGGCTTATCCATTGGATTTGTTTGAGTTGGTGTACCTTCTATATGGAGATACCCTTTTTGTTGTGCTGCTGCAAGTTTATCTTTTGAAAAAATTGGAAAAACTTCAACCTCAAATAAGTTAGTGTCTATTTCATTAATGGAAAGAGGCTTTTGAATATTCCCTGTAGCTAAGGATTCATAGAGTTTATGAATTCCCATTAAGGTGTTGGCCATTGGCATCACGGTTGTTCCCATTCCTTCAGCCGTACTAGTGATATTCTCACCTATGAGGTCATTTTTCATTTTAGCATCAACTTCACCAAGCTCTACAGCATACTTCTTCAAATTATGCTGTACTTGTTCAAGTAATGCCAATCTTTCAAAAATTGAAGTGTCTTTCCATCTTTGTGGATCTAAGCTATTATACGCTTCCTGTGCTGTCATAGTATTGGGATTTTATTCTGTTACAGTTACTTGAACACAATTTCGTGAAGTAACAATCTACAGACTTACACAAAACGCAGGAAGCTTAACACAAAGCGCAGTTTCAACTTATATTACGGTATTCGATGGGAGTTTGACCTGTTTTTGACTTAAATAATCGCGTAAAATAATGTGGATACTTAAAACCTAAATCATAAGCAATCTCACTAACAGACTGTTCTGTCCCTACCAACATGTTCTTTGCTTCTTCAATGATAAAATGATTGATATGTTCTTTCGGTTTTCTTCCAGTTTCTTTTTTAATCAAATCACTAAAATAATGCTGTGACAGATGAGCAATTGTTGCAAAATGTTCTACACTAGGTAATCCGGATTCTAAATGTCTTTCTGCCTCGAAATACTTTTTAATCTCTTTTTCAAATTGAGAAATCACGCCCTTACACTGCACAGAACGTGTTTTGAACTGTCTTTCGTAAAAACGAGAACAATAGGTTAACAGTAATTCCAAGTTAGAGACAATCACTCGCTGACTATGGTTATCATCAGGTTGTGAACACTCGGATACAATGTTATTTACAGCAGTCTGAATAATATTTTCCTCACTTTCAGACAAATGCAGTGCTTCAACAATATCATAATTGAAAAAAGAAAATTCACTCATAATTTCACCTAGGTGGGTATTTCTAATCAGGTCCTTATGAAAATAAAGCATCCACCCTTGTATATCTCCTTTTTGAACAGGTTTTGTAGGTGTATACACTTGGCCTGGAGAAGAAAAAACCATCAATCCCTCTTTAAAATCAAAGGAATGTCTTCCATATTCCACTCCACAGCTTTTATCTTTCAAAGAGATCATATAGAAATCACAAATGACTTTAGCCCCCACATTTTCTTCTGATATAAAAATTTCTGAAGCATCTAGCAATGAAATTAAAGGATGCTTGGGTTTTGGAATACCAAACATATAATGAAGGTCACTGATTGATTTGATATTATAGGTTGTCATCTAAATAAGAATATTTTATGAGCATATTTAAGACTGAAATAAACTGAGTTATGCAACTTTTAGTTACTGAAGGTTGGAGTTCTAGATTGAGTTCAATACACAAGAAAATAGCATTTTGTTACAGGTTTAAAATAATAATAGGACGACTATTTAATATAACTATTTGAGCTTGGATAGTGATTGAGATCCAGTATTATTACAGCTTAATCACAATTTTTTACAAGAAAATTTATAAGGTAATGCTTTGGTATTTTTTCAATGGTTGAATTCCTTTTTATTCTATTTCTGCTTTCCCATTTATAATTTTTACCCGGAATGGATTTCCAACTTTTGAAGGTGTCCAGCCAATTTCTAAAGCTTGTTGAATCCCGTTAGTTTTCTACAAGACCGGGAGAGTACTCCCCTATGAGTAGAGTAGAAATCGGTTATTTCATCACCCTTATAATGTCGCATACTTCACCCTTAGTAGGTAAGCCTGTCTTCCCTGTATAGGGTGCGGTCCGTTCCCTTATAAGGGTGAGGTGTTCACCCTTATAAGTATTGTGTAATTAACCTGTTGGTATTCACGATCTAGCATAAAATTGTTCAAATTTGGTTTCCTCATCAAATCCGAGTAAGTTCTGTATCATCTTTGAAAATGTTTCCCCTTTTAATTGATACAGTTCTAGACTAACAATATCATCTAATTGATAATAATTTTTTTCATCATCAACATACAGCACAGCATTGTAGTCATCAATATAAGCAAAGCAGACTAGTTCCTTATTTATCCCATACTCCGCACCATTTTTTATTCGTTCTATTGTTTCAGGAAATACGATATTTCTTGGAGTCCAGTAGTCAGGTGATGAGGTTCTTATTAACTCTAGTCCACCAAATTCTAAAATTATATCCCAAGCATGTTTTAGTTCAGGTTTCAAATTTGTTGTATCTATATTCTGTTGCGATTTTCTGCCTTTGAACCAACCTGCCTGCTTCAAACTTATTTGATAGTTGAAATTTTTCAATTCTTCCACATCAATATATTTTCCTAGCAATGCCAATTTAGTTTCATACACACAATCTTGATTGTTAAAGTCTATATTGATTAAGTCAAAAAAGCAGTCTGAACCAAGTCTAGATTCAAGGTCACAGTTATTATATAACCAAGATTCAAATTCTTTTACTGCAATATTACCTGATAGGAAGTCTAAAATTTTTCTTTTGGCATTATCTTCCATAATCTCCATCTTTTTTATTACCTGTTGTTGCTATAGACGGGTGATTAAAAATCAATAAAAATATTGAGCTAAGAATTATTGTTTTCATGATTGTTTCTCTTTTAAGTTTGCTTGTTTTACTTAAATGATGCGAATGTTGAGCTATGGTTACATTCGTGTTTTATGAATGATAGAAACCTTTTGCTTTCAAAAAGCAATTAATATTCAAAAACTTAATACTCAGTTGTAGTTATGCAATTATCAATTCTAAATTATCGAATATAGTATTTTATAAAAAAGATGGTTTTCATAAATTTCATTTTCAACTTTCTTTTCTATCCGTACATCATAGCTGGATAGTTTCTTAGTCCAAGAGATGTAGCCAAAACCATTATCATTATAGCTATTGTATTCATTTTTCATTTCAATAAATCCATTTCGGGTGGCAACAAATGATAATGTATCCTCTTTGTAGACTTCAGTAAACTTTAAATAGTTGTTTGCTAATTCTTTAATCTCTAAATCAGTTATGATCCTATGATCCGTAAAATGATATACATCACCAATGCGGTAGAAGGTTTTCATCGGCAAATTCGCAAGATCACCAAAAATAAAAGTGTATTCCCTAATAATATGTCAGTACTTAAATTGATCTATTTAACACTGAATAATATCAGTAAAAAATGGACAATGCCTGTCAGAAATTGGGCAATGAACGGTACAGCAATTAAGGATCAAATTCGGTGACAGAATGCCGATCGATCTTTAATCATAAAGTTGATCTTCTCGAAAAAAGAAATTTAATTGAGAGATAAGAAGTTCAGAAGAAAAACGAGACAGCGTTCAACTGACACTCAAGATAAAGAAATGCTAGGACTAAACTAGCCCTAGCTTTTACAACTACTTATTAAACTATTTTTGTCTTTAATGTTTTGAAGTGTTTTATATATCGAAGTATATGTATTTAAGATTTCGTTAGGGTATACTTACTAAGTTGCTCTAGCGAAATAATATCATTACCCAATTTCGTTTACTGGGCAATGATATTATTGATAATTTATCTGCTTCACCGTTTTATTACGTTTCAGAAGATTATTTTTATAGCGATTGTATTACCCCTCATTTTTTATTGTAATGCTTTATAATTTGGGACGCCCAGCGTAGATTTTTTCATTGTTTGACACTTCCAAAATCATAGAACTGATGCTTCCGCCATCATCAGGGAAAGTGGCTTCAATAGTATTTGAATCTTTTAATAAAGACATCTTGACAGGTATTTCAATAACCCCAAAGAAGTCTTTTCTGTTGGCTTGATCCAATCCTTTCCAATTGTCTGGTACAGTAACAGTGGTGCCATTTACTTTGATAACAGGCTTTTTAGAACGGTCATGCTTTCTACTGATCCCCATCAGTAAAGTAGCTGAACCTTCTTTGACGTCCACATCAGAGAAGCTGAAAGCTATACTGTTATTTGCTTTGATGGGTTGTAAATAAGTCGTAGAGTAATATTTTGATTCTTTGATAGCACTTGTCTGTTGGATCTCTTCTGCATATTTATATTCTAAAACCACTGTTTCACCAGGAATAACTTTTAAAGAAGCGGGAGCAGTTTTCGATTTTTCAATTGACATTACTGGTTCCACATCATCATATATTTTTAATGATTTAGTGATCACTTTTGTAAGTTTACCAACGGATTCTTCAAAGTTTAAATCCACATTATGTTCTTTGTCATCTAGATTATTCAGTGCAATAAAAAGTTTATTTCCTTTTACAAAACCTTGAATTTGAATATCAGGATTACTTGTTTCTACTTTAACTCTTTTGCCTTCAACTTCTTTCCATAATTCATAGAAATGGATTCTTGGAGAAAATCTCCATCCTTTTACTTTAGGTTCCCCAAGATTAGTAGGAACCATTAAACAAGCACTGTAAGGTTGATAATCGTAAGCCTTTGTTAAATGCCAAGGTGATTTATCTGTGATAAATGGAATAGAAATGTCCATTACGTTCTCACGATCCAGAAAGTTGAAAATCATATGATTAATACTTCTGATGGACTGAATGCTTTCAACATCAGTAAAATGATCTTCAAAACCTTTTGTAATTCCTCCATACTCTGTAATTGCATGCGGTTTAATTCTTCCCCACTTGATAAAACTATACGTTTCAATGATATCTAGAATAGCTTCAGCATTACTTCCTGATCTTAAGTTATTTTGCCCTTCTACATTGACACCGTCATAAAGGTGTGTTGAAAAGGCATCCATATCTGCACCGGCGATGTCCATGAATAGTTTCATGTTTTCTTCCCAATGCGAAAAATCTTTCAATTCCATAGAAGGCCATGCGGCCGAATACCCCACTACTTTCATCTTAGCAAGGCTTGGTTCTGCATGAATTTTTTTACCTACAGCGGCAAACAACTCTGACATCTGTTTCTTGATACGTATTTCTTCATCGTTGTTCCATCCTCCTTCGTAAAAATCTTTAGCATGAACAAAAGGTTCATTCATAGGCTCAAAAAACACTGGTCTTCCTTTATCAGTCGTGTTATTTTTAAAATATTCAACAGCCCAATCACCTGCTTTTTCCACATCCATACCATCCTTGAAAACACTTTTAGGATGTTCAGTTCCTACATAGCGAGAAACATTTTTCACATCAGTAGTTCCAGGTTTTGAGTTAGGATAATTTCCCACTTCATGACCTTCACTCTTCGACTGAGAGTAGGGACCCCAGAACCCTCTGCTTGGGAAAGCATTATAATTTTTATAGAATTTTATTATGTCTGCATCTTTAGCACCTCCGTGTAAATTGAAATATTTATTTCGCTCTAGTTCTGAAACATTTCCAATAAAACGCTGTACTTTCGGATTGATATTGACGGTTGTTTGACCATTTGATTTTTGAACAAAAGCAACGCCCAGCATGCATAGAAGAAGAGCAGACATTACCTGTTTGTTCCAATAGGTAAATATTTGATTCATAAAAAACGTAGATTGTTATTAGTAATAATTCTAGCACAAGCTACTTCTCATTTTATGAAGACGAGTTGAAATTATAGGTTGAATAGGGGATAAAAATTTTTTAAGGGTGGGATTGGAATGATATTGAGGTCGGTAAAAGGTGATGAATGTAGGAATCGGAAATAGTATTTCGAGGCTTTCTAGAAGTTAAAAACACCTCTTAATTAGTACTTAATCCACCTTAAAGCGCAATACAGTTTTCAGCTTCTCAACTGGCACTTTACGAAAGTCTGAGAGATAAATTTCTCTATGGATTTTAGACTTCCTAGTTAAGTTAGTTTCTTGAACAAACTCTTCCATTTTGGCAAAACTTTCAGGTTCATCATCATAACTACCTACGTGAAGCATTTGAACACATTGACCATCTGTAATTTTTTCAAACCTGATCTTATCCAATAACATATTTGGTTTCTTCTTTTTAGTCATTTCTAAAACCTCATCAAAGAAAGCTTGATTTACAAACTCAGGCTGCCTGATCATAATGTCATACACTAACTCATCTTTGTCAAGCTCTCCAGAATAATTCGCTTTAGCTTTTTCAGATATATCCCAAACACCTTCCAACGGATAGACGGTCCAATCTTGGTAGCCTTGAGGGGGCTGTCCACTTTTTTTGAGATTCATTTTAATCCCATAAGCCATACTGTAAAGTGCACCGATACTTTCCTCAAATTGTTCACTGTTTGGATTACCTTCTCCGCTCAACACAATGTAATTGTATTCCGGTACATCGATAATTTCAGGTTTAGCTTTAGGCAAGTAGGTCGCCTTTTCTTTTTTTCTCCACTCGTGTTTCATTGTCTTTTTGTTTTGAATAGTAAATACATCGTAAACTAAATCATCTTCAACTTTTATCCGAAAACTTAGAGATGTTTCAAACACGCTCTTAGTATTTAAAATTTTTAAGCTCGCTTATAAAGTTATCATCCTTTACATTTTCATCCAAGTAAATATTAATGTAATACAGTGAGAGTTCCGTAATGTGGATTGAGGGTGGCTAACAACACTTAACTAGTGTGCTACCAGATTGTAATTTAAAGTTAGCTTTGTTTTAATAAGGTCAATTTTTGATGTTGTGTTTATCAAAAATTGACCTTTTTAATTTTACTTTTCTCTCTCTAATCATTAGAGTAATATGTTGTTAAACTATTCAATAGGTTTGCTCTATATAACTCTTTCACTTAATAATTAGACTTTGAAATCAAAGGCTTTCTTTTTTTGAGAAAAAAATATTTTCTTTTCCATTTATACCTATATCGTAATAAGTTACACTAACATTAAAAAGATATTCCATGTCATAATCAAAATCAGTAAACTTAAATTCTTTATCAATAACATAAAAATTATTCTCACCGTGTAAAGAATCAATAGTACCTGCTGAAAGTAATGATATATCTGTTTCATTATTAATATAATAAGAAACCCTAGACACTCGTGTTCTAGGTATATTAACAAGTTTTGAATACAATTTAAATCCATTCTTTTCTTTTATAACTGAAAAATCTAAGAATGGTGTACCCTTATATGTTGATATCAAATCCGTAGAATCATAACTTACCATTAGAATTTCTTCTCTTTTTGAAAAGTATTTAAAAGTTTTGAAGGGATGCCCTACTATATGTCCTTCATTATCTCTTATATAGTATTCCTCATAAAAATGTAAATATATCGAATCAAGATAACCATCTTTTTTAAAAGCATATAAAAGAGTTAAACCGTTATCATCTCTTTCAAGTACCAGATCATTTTTTGGTGAACTCTTAGTACAAGAGTTGAGAATAAAAACTAAAAATAAAAATTTAAAAAAATCTTTCATATTACTTCTTCTTACTAGGCATATAAACACCGGTACGTACTTCTTTATAATAAATAGTATCCCCAGGTTTTATGTTTTCTGCACTATGCCAATCTTTTAAAATTTGATATTGCATTTTTTTATCCTCAGGTGGTTTATTGAAATTAAGCCAACCGACCTCTACCAATGTAGATAGAAGTTCAGCTATTCCAGGTGAGGAATTTTTATCATCAATGACTTCGGTGTTCCCTGCTCTTGTATTACTATTTCCATATCCCGGTGAATTTTTTGTTAGGAAGCCACCTGGTTGTTCTTCAATAGTTTCAATAAAATCTTTTTTATCATATAGTGTATATGAAGTGTATTCACCATTATCTTCTAACTTGTAACCAGAAATTTTAACATTTACATAATTCATTGTAGCTTCTCCAGAAGTTTTATATGAAACAACACTTCCGTCTGAACTAGACATTTTCTCTTTTGCTATTCTTTCACTGTCTTCTTGAGTTCCCGGTCCATTTAGACCTGCTTCAGAAAAACCTTTCCCTTCAAAATCGTTAATGTAATTTAATATTTCATTTATATTTGCACCTGATAAGATATAATCATTCAACTGCTCAGACCTTGTTGCACTATGAATTGTAATTTCTATATTTTTTGGTAGTTTAGGTCTATTATTTATTTGAATCTCAACATTATTACCACCATACATATTTTGCATAGATTCAATGCTCATCCCATAGACATCTTTCCCATCAGGATCAATAAAATAAATTGGATTATCTAATGCATAAGTATATGGTGAAATATTTAAATAATTTTCTGCATGAGGATCAATAGCAAACCATCTACCTAAACTTACCTCATAGTGTCTAGCACCATAGTCATAGAATCCAATATCAGCCATTTTCTCTTTACCATTATACTGAAATTTATGATCAGGTGTTCCTTTCTTCTCTAATCCTGTCATACCCATACCAAATGGATAATAATGGTTTTCTTGTACAATGTAATCATCAAAAGTCAAGGTGAAGTCATCAAAATAGACTGGAACGTCAATTGACTCATTGATTAATTGAGCTTTAACAAAGGCTGCTTCTGAAGGTACTACTAATGATAATAATAGTTCTTCATGTGAACCTCCTACTGCTACTTCTTGTGTTGAAGTGCTATTAGCTATGATTGATTTATCTTCTTTTAAAAAGTAAACTTTTAAGTATGCATTAGGATCTTCTGTACTTTGCGTACCAAAAGTAGCAATAGGTGCAGACATATTGATAGGTGAGGTCGTAGAAGTTGAAGAACCCTCATCTCCATTACTTACCACACCGCCTTCAGTAGTATTGTAGGTGGTACTTTGTTGAGCAGTTTGTTGTGAAGAAGTAGAGTAAAAAGATTGTACACTAACAAATAACTTTTCCCCTTCAGTTACTTCCACTTCAATAGATGCTCCTTCTGCCACTCCTGATGAACTAGCAATTAATTTTTGTGATTTTGAACCATTCACGCCATACCCAAAATTATCGATGGTATTTGTTTCAAAATCAAAGTGAGTTGTAGCATCCTCAAAATCCTCTTTTAGTACTTCATCTAAACGAATGGAGGCACGTAAATTTCCTAAGTGATCTTTATAATGATACTCGTAATAAAAATCTTTTTCCTCTACTCTAGACTTTACACCAGAGGCTTTTGTTAAGATTCTTCCTTCAGCATTATTAATATATTGTAGAACATTATTTTCGTAAACGAAACCACCTACATAATCAGTTACTTTCGTTTCACCATCTACCTTATCTATTTGTTGTAGTTTTATACCACTAGCATCATAAATATATTCTATTTCTCCTCTATCAAAAGTTATCTTAGTAGGTAGCTTTAAGAAGTTATATTCAATAGAAGTTATTTTTTTATTTTTATCTTCTATTAATGCACCTTCATTATCATATATATAATCTGCTCCTGAAGTGTTACCATCATAAAAACTATGATCATCTTTAAATGAAGAAGGCTTAAATGTTGCTAAATCACGAACTGCTGTCAGCTGATTTCCTAACCCCGATTTGTTGTAGGTATACTCAAGTTCATCGATAATACCATATTCTTTTTTATCAAGATCAGTAATACCAAACCTCTTCAGGTTTAAAATATTTCCATTTAAGTCGTAAGTTATTCCTTCAGATGGATCAGAACCTGTAACGGAATAGTTTTCATCTCCAACCCCTTCATAAATGGCTTCTTTCAACCTATTTTGTTCATCATATCTATATTCATAATTTCTATTACCTGGAGAATTAAAAGTCTGCCATGATTGTTTAGCGACATTACCATTATATTGTCCCTCTACAGATAATGTATTTACACCGTTTACGATATCATTATTATATCTTAACTGGAAACTAAACGGATGTGCCTTATCAATATTTACATCTTGATTTATACCTGTCAACCAACCTCTAATGTTGTAATCATAATCATGAATTAAAGGTTGCTCTTCTGTACCAGTCGTTTTTCTTATTAGTTCTCCTAATTCATTGTATTCATTAGTCACAAGAACTCTTGAAGGCTCATCATTAACAGTTTGTACTACAGACTCAATTCTACCTAATTCATCATAGATGTTTTCTTCCTTAATATTTACAGTAGTCATATTATTATCGACATCTATTTTGGTATGTTCAATGTAGCTTTTAATCACCTCACCCGTAAAACGATATTGTTGCGTTAGCCTATCTGTTCCTCCTCCTAACGATTCTGTAACTGTTTGTATAGCTCTATATTTATCATCAAAGAATACCTTTGTTTTCAGTTCTTCTTCTTTTCCTAGAACTTTTGTAATGGACCCAGTTACTAACCCTTTTGTTACTTCACCTTTTGTTGGTTTTACAATACCCTTTGCTGTATCATTTTCAAATAAGGCATCCTTTGGTTCAAAGACAATATCAGTGTCCCAATCATAATGATCATAATAAGTAACTGATAATAACTCAACACCATCCAATAAATCACTGGAATTTGTTTTTAATAATTTAGGCATTGACCTATCTGTATATCCTTTAACCTTAGGGTCATTTAGGTTCGGATCATTAAGAGATGGGTTATTATCATCTGCTAAAGGATATTTATCAAAACGTACTAGTGTTGCATCATCATAGTCACTTACAAGGTCTTCGTATGATTTTCCTGTCAAGATGATCTTACCTGAAATAATTGGTCGATTATAATAATCATACTTTGTAAAAAGCCACTTATCGTTATGCTCAGACCTTAAAGCTCCGTCTTGAGATAAAACCAATCGATCCCAGTGGTCATACACCATGTATTGCCATTCTTTTCCAGGAATTTTTTTAGCTATCTGTCTATTTCTGTAATCATACTTGTACTGATAGCACAGTTCTTCAATTACATCATTAGAAATTTCACTACTAGCTTGAAGGTTTGCAACAGCTTTAGGAGATAAAACCAATATTAAATTACCAAAATCATCATAGACATAATAAGTATCACTATATGTTACAACACCATTGTTATCTACTCCATTCTGAATTCTTTTTACAATTAATTGATCAAACTTATTTTTTACTTCTGCTGTGATAAATTTATGTTCATCTTTTGTTTCTGTAATCAATAACTCACCACTTTCATAAAATCCATCAGAATCTCCTACACCATTATTATTAATGTAGGCAGAAAAAGTTCCATTCGTTCCATTTGCTGTAAAGCCATCCGTTAGAGCAATACTTTCCTGTGCAACATGTGTCTCACTTGTAGTTACTGTATTATTCAGAGTAATGGTTCTGACTATAGCCTCACCATCATAATTAAACTTAATGATCTTATCTTCATAAATATTTGGTCTTGTATTGGTCTCAACAGAGTGATCCTCATTAGTTACACCCATTTTACCAGCCCAATCGTCTCCAAAACTTGAAATAGCTTGCATCTCATTCAAAGGAGAATCATCATATTTAGTTATAGTAAAAGCATTAGACGTTTGTTCTCCATCAGTTCTATCATTAAAATAGGTAGCTTGTGCTGAAACTGCATTACTAATTAAGGCTCCATCAGAAGACTCTTTGGAAACATAAGAAAGGTATTCTTTAGAATTTCGTCCCAATTTATCATAGGCCATTGGTGTTACCAAATCCCTTAATCCTTGTTCCGTTTTAGCCCCTTGTTTAACCACATTTTGGATCGGTTTGCCAAAACCATCAAAAAATTCATTTACCGTAACAACTCCATCTGTTAAAGCCTTATTTTTAAAAGTACTAACATCGCTACTTTCAAAAGGGATTTGAGGTGAATATATGGTGGTTTTATTAGTATTATTTTCGGTGAGATTTTGAGTAATCATATCGGGATTATAATACTCACTGCTTACCTCATAACTAATTGCATTGGGTAGAAATATACCTGAAGCTTTGTGTCTTGCTTTTAGATAATGAATACCATTTGAAGGATTATTAATACTTACTGCATTATTTGCAGTTGATTCCCCATTTTCTTCTGTCTGCCAATAAAAGTCAAAGTCATCACTTATATTATTTTTATAGAGTTTTCTTTCACCATTTTTCGTTGAGAAATAAATTGGTTTATAAACATCCTTATTAATGACAACAACCTCAACTGGGTTCGATTCCTTAGAAGGGCAATCTACAATATATGCCTTTAAGAATTTATTTTCAGATGGTATAAAACTATAAGAAGTTCCAAAAGTATTAGGTATTACTGTCCAATTATTTCCGTCCGTAGAATGTTTCCAACCAATTTTACCTTCATAATCCGATACATTTGCGATAAACTCCCCACCTTCAATTATATATCTTCCATTAGGTTGTGTTAAAGTATTAGATATTCGATAGTTTTCAACTTCAACAGCATAGTTTGCAAAATTACTTGCTGTTCCACAACTGTTACTCCAAGATGCTTTCACCCAATAATCTCCTTCATGTAAAACAGTTACAGCAACAGTACTTCCTGTACCAGATATCTTATCAAAATCATCTGTGGTATATTGACTAGTCTGACTATTTCTGTAAAGTGTATAAGTTTTACCCTCTTCTGTTGGAAAAATAATTTCAGCTCTTGTACTAGTACAATTTTCAAGGATGTTTAATGAGGGGTTAAAGGTAGATGCTGTAAAACTAGGATCAATTATTATTTCAGCATGTGCTGAAGTTGATGAACTATAACAATTATTATTTGAATAAGTGTTCGCAAATGTAAGTGTTCCTATTACGGTATAACGACCTGGAGTAGGGAAATTATAATTTACCAAATCATCTGAATCAACTTCTACAGGAGTTGCTAAAGTTTGTCTATTAAAAATAGTCCAAACTATATTCTGAATATTACCAGAGTAGTTATTCTTCTCATTTATACTGAAAGTTGGACTACTACTATTTTCACAAAAAGAACTACCATTATCAATATTCAAAGTAATAGTTGGTATCGTTTCACTTTGAGCTGTTACTTCAATCTCTGGACTTTCCATGGTAGTTGAACAACCATCTGGAATACCTTGTATTTGATATGTTCCAGGCTGTGCATTTTCGACAGTTAGAATTGATTTACCATTAGGTATTTGTACCAAATCAGAACTGTAATAACCTCTAATAAAGGTGTCATCTCTATAAACATTTAATGTTCTTATTGAAAAATCAGAAGCATTGGAAATAATAAAACCGATATCATCTCCTCCTCTTACACAAACCTCTTTCATATATGTTGGTAACTCTACGGTTGATAAATCTCCTTTTTCTCTTACAGTAAAATGAAGTGTTTTATTTTGAGAAGAATTACAATTGTTAGTAGCGGTTAAAGTGTAATCTCCAATAGATAAATTGGAAAAAGTAAGATTACTTGTGATACTAGCCGTTTTAACACTTGTATCACTTGATTGACCATCTTTTCTTAATTTATAAACCACACCTTTTACTATATCACCAATAGTAACATTAAGATTGTTTCCATTACAAACTGCAAGTGAGGTTGTTACCAATGTTGGAGTTTTAGGAAGAGGTGTTGGGTTCACTGTAGCAATTGTTTTGTTGAAAGTTTCTGCAGAACAATAACTATTGCCAGATGGTTTTGTAACATAAACTTTATACGTTCCTGTACCTGTTAAGGTAACCGTTTTACTATTACCATCACCTGTGAATGATTCTCCACTACTACCCAATTTTCTCACTTCATAGGCTAAACCAGTAATCGTATTATTCACTGTAATCGAAATGCTTAAATTACATTGATTAATACTATATGACGTTGAAATCGTCGGAGCAGTTGGTGGTTTATATACCGTAACAGATTTAGAAGATGTAGAAATAGTTTGTCTACTATAATTCTGAATATAATAACTTCCTGAAGATGTTATTGGTATTTCATTGGAAACTCCATTAGTTCCTGTTGAAAAAGAAATATTTCCTGGTTGAATATAACCACCATAAGAACATCCATTTCTACCATAAACTATTACATAAGTTGTTCCACATGTATATCTTGAGATTTGTAGAGGTCCTATTTTATCCGAACAACCTGGGTCTACACCATCACCTGGACCTTCAGGAGGTTCAATTCTCATTAGAGAAGGTGCTACATTTTTATTTATTGAAGACGAATCTCCACTAGTTTGAGCATATAATGTCGTAGACATATATAATAAAAATATGCCTATATAGATTGAAAATTTCATTGTTTGCTTTTTAATAATTAGTTATTAGTAGAGTTAGCATATTTATATTCAAAGGCACTAATTACCTTTAAGTCTTTGTCATAGATTGCTCTGACCCTATTTTGACCATCATATTGGTACTTTTTAGATTGGAAATTTTGATCATAATAATATTCCAAACCTATTAATGGTTTTAACCTATAGGTCTCAATAAAACAAGTACCTAAATTTTCATAAATAATACCTAAATTTGCTTCAGTTGGATTTGACTTTATTGTACTTATCTCAGAAGAAGTAAGAATTTGATTTTCATTAATTTCACTAATTATTTGATTAGATTCGTATTTTGCTCCTTTTATTAAAGCTACAATGTTGTTATAATTATCTCTTAAAATAACCGTTTTTATTCCATCACTGCCAGTATACGATAAAAGCTGACTTTTTACATCGTATGTATCAAAAATTATTTTATCATTATACTTATATGGATGATTTTCTCTTAGTCTTACTTTACTTAATAAGACATTATCATACAAGATTTTATATTCATTATCTCTTGACTCAATAAGATTATTATCTTTATAATAATCCTGACGAACTACTTCGTTAAAAATATTCTCAGTAGCAAATTTAACTTTTATATCGTTTGGTTCTGTATAGTCAAAAGTATAGCTATAAACTACTTCTATTTCATCATTTAATTTGACACTTCTTATTTTATCGTAAGTATCTTCATATGTATATTCCTTCAAATTGGAATAATTTGATCCATTTTTATAATAAACCTCTTTTTCACTTACTAACTGTGTTACAGGGTAATATAATGGATAATAGCCTAAAACAATATCAAATGATTGATTAATAATTGAATATTTCCCCTCAAGAAATGTTATAAATCCAGACAAGCCATATGGCACTCTCTTAACTCCATAATAAAACCTATCCTCATCAAACTCCTTATTACTATATGTTAGTATTTTCTCCTTAAGTAAATCATTATTGTTATTAAAAACTTTTTCTGAAAGTAAACTGCCATTTTTAGGTTTGGTATATCCTAAATAAGAAGCAAATGAAAATAAGGTATTAGAACTAGCATATTTCGTTTCTAATTCATTCGTATAATAATATTCTGTATAACCATTTAATAATGTATTATCATTAGATTTCTTTCTAACAATTACTTTATCATAACCGATGATACTATTACCGCTGACAGGAGAAGAAGTATTGTTATTTGTTGATGAAACTTTTATACCTGAATAGTTATAATTATAAAATTGACCAGATATTTTATTTGTATATGAATCTATAATCTCTGAAAGGTATTTAATACCTGAACTCAACTTTCCTCCTTCATATTGATAAGTATATTCTAAAAAATCGTTATCATTAAAATAAATTTTTTGTTTTTTCACTCTCAATCCTCCTCCAATTGACTCTGAAAGGTTTGAATTATAAGAGTCTTGGTTTTGATTAGGAATTTTGATATTAAACAGATTAGAAGAAAAAATATGTGGTTCATATTCAAATTCAATTTTCCCTGATGTTGGAAAGGTAATTGATTTTAAAGAAGCGGCAGTGATATAATCTGCATTTGTACTCTTATTATTTCCTATATTAATATCCTCACTTGTTAATTCCTGTAAATTTTCAAATTTGGAATTCGGGTAAAACCTATAAGGGTTTGGAACTAAAGACGTATTATTTTGGCCATTGTAATAACCAAAAACATCTGTTTTAAATGAATTCTTGGGTGGTAAATTTATTGAGAAGTAATCAAACTCATACTTCCCTTCATCTAAAAATGATATATTTTCAAGTTTTAAACGATTATTATTTCTTGTATTAGAAAAAGAATTATCTGCTACATATACAGTTGTACTTGGAGAAGAAATAAAATAACCATATCCAAAGCTGACTTCTTGGACAAGTCCCCCTTTATAATTTCTTACTGCAATAGAATTTAATTGTTTAGCGTTTCCATAATCTTGAGTATCTCTATCTGATAAAGTAAAAGTTACCTCTCCTAAATTGATAGACGACCCAGGTGTCTTAAAAGTTATAGAGCTTAAATACGATTTACTAGTTTCTGTGGTTGTTATATTTTTTATACTTGTTCTAAAGTATGTTGCTTCATTTCCTGTAGAAACTCCAGGTCTTAATAACGTAGGAGAACTAAATTTCTCAATATTAATATTATGTCCTAAAGGACTAGAAGTCCCTTTAAATAATTCATAAGCATGCTCCTCTGAATAATCATTCAAAATAATTTTATCCGTATAATTAAAAGAAACTTCAAAACCTTTACTATCAACAATTTTAGTTGGACGCCAAACATAGGTTATAAAGGGATTATTAACATTTGATATTGAGTTTCCAAATTCTATAAATTTATGATCTCCTTGATTAATAGCATAGGAAGAATTAGATTCTACTTCCGTGATCTCATTAAAGTAGTAAGTAATACCATTAGGATCAGTTATTTCCCAACGATGATTCCCTTCACTTCCTACTAATATTACTTTATAACCATTTTTATCTAAAACAACTGGTTGATTTCCTCTCTTTTTGTTTAATAAGATATTTATAGAATGTCCAAAAAAGTTAGCTTTGAAAATATCTGGTTCTGTATCATAAGTTTGAGCTGATGATATTGGTTCTGAATATACTCTTTTTTCAACAAAATTTTTATTAAAGGGTACATAATGGTTTTTGAACCTATATAAACTATGATAAGGTGAATTAATTTTATTCCCATTTACTAAATTACTTTCAAGGAAAAGTTTAACTCTTGACTCACCTGATGCAAAAAAATCAGGTAGTTCATGATTCTTCACAATTGAACGAAGGTCATTTTTTCCTTGTACAACTTGTGTTATTGATCCAAATTCTAGGTCCCAGTTTAATCCAACCCAACCTGCCTCATCTGTAACCTTAACCCCTCTAGAATTGTACTGCAATGAAATGGGTACACTAATGTCTCCATTTTTAATAGTGTAAATTGGTACAGATATATTTGCTGTTCCTGTATAATTACTAACAGGTATTTCATCATATTTTAAAAATTTCCAAACTTCAGGAGTTACTGGATTTAAGTTTGGTAAAAATTGATCATCTGAATACTTCTCTTGAGAATAAATCTTTGATGACAAAAATGTTATCATTAATAGAGTAATTATTATACTCAAGGAATTATTTGTTAGTTTTATTTTCATTATTATGAGATTTATTAATTTCTATTTTTTTTATACTTTGGTTTTGCTCCATTAAATACAAAGCCAATTCCTCAATTTTCCTAAGTAGCATCGCTTCTGTCTCACCAACATTAACACCTTTCTCTTCTACCTCTTTAGCACTTGGTACATCTGGTAAATGCTTATGTTCCTTGATGTGTTTCTCTACCTCTTCTAACGATTTTAGTTTATAGTATAGCCTTCTTCGAAAACGTAATCTGCCCAATTCGTGTATACCTTTACTTCTTCTGATCGGATTCTGCCTGCTACTGATAACTTAGTTAATCATTAGTGTTTTTGTTCCAATCCCTAAATCACATAAAAAAATGAAATATCTTTTTGAATTTGAAACAATGGCTCAAGTTCTATATAATCAACTTCAGAATTACTGTCATTCCAATCATAATTTTAATTGTAATGCAGAAAAAAACATCGTTATTTGTAAAATTCGGAAGATCTATATATTTATTGTTAATCTATAAATCAAAAGAAGGTGACTGAGTAATTAGTTGATTACAAGACAATAAAAGAAAGATAGCAAATACTTTATTTTCCATAGTTTGTGTTAGCTTTAAATAACAGTATACCTTAGTTTTTTCAAAATTAGATAAAAAATAATAATAATCCATGATATATCTTAATTATTTAAGCTTATATATTGCTATACTCTACCCGATGATAATTGTATAACTTTCTAAAAAGGAAGAAAAGTTGTTATTTTAAATTTTCTACAAAATAAAACAAACAACTTTTCATGAGCCTTAACGCTGTAGCAAATCTATGAAAAACATTCGATGAAATTAACGTCGTTCAAAACAGTTCGCGAAAAGATCGATTAACAGAGCTTATTTTAGGTATAATAGATAGTAAATCTGTTCAATTTTATGAAATAGCTTCAAAAATCAATTGTCAGGCCAGTACCGATTCAATTAATAGAAATATTGAAGACTTTTTTCAGAAAACAGACTTTCAGTATCTTGAAATATTTTCCTGGTTAATTCAATTTATTCCTCATGAAAAAGTGGTTTTGAGTATTGATAGAACAGAGTGGGATTATTGAAAAACTCAAATAAATATACTATCTGTAATTGCCCATGTAGGAAAATGGGAGTACCTCTTCACTTTGAAATGTTAGATAACAACAATGAAAATAGCAACTGGGAAGATAGGATAAAATTGTTTTCAAAAGTTATAAAAACCCTTGGTTATCATAGAATTGACTATATCGTCATGGATAGAGAATTCATTG
The DNA here is from genome assembly GCF_001583495.1 of Flammeovirga sp. SJP92. GTDB lineage: Bacteria > Bacteroidota > Bacteroidia > Cytophagales > Flammeovirgaceae > Flammeovirga. Next base: position 31,532 of record NZ_LQAQ01000073.1, read on the forward strand.
GTTATAAATGGCTGAGATGGTTGAAATCTTTAAAAATTGACTTTTGTGTTCGAGTTCCAAAACATCATAAAATATTAAGTCCTGAAGGTGATCGTTTTTCTGCTGAAGATGTATTGAAATTAGGTAATAGGAAAGTTTATCTACTCCCCAACCATGTGGTTGATACAGTCTCTTTGAACGTTTCAATATCTTATGATGATGATGAATTATTGTATTTAGTAGGTACTATTGCTTCTAATAAATTGAAAAAGGCGTACAAAAAAAGATGGTCAATAGAAGTGTTTTTCCAGGCACTAAAAGGCAGAGGTTTTAATATGGAAAAGTCATGTATTCGAAAGCTTGATAGATATAAGAAATTATTTGCAGTGGTAAGCATGAGCTACACTATTTGTTGGGGTATGGGTATTTATATATCGAAGAAAAATCCTGTTGGATTAAAAAAACATGGCTATCCTCAGTTTAGTGTATTCAGAAGAGGACTTAATAAAGTGAGAGAGATGATTAAAAGTATTGATTTCAAAGACTTTACAAATATGATTTCTCATTTTAGGATGAACTATCTAAAAATCATCGGGTAGAGTAATATTGCTAATAACTATATCTCATTTATTTGTCAAATAAAAAATGGATTAAAGTTCTCAAAATCATATTTCCACATACTTACACAAAATTGATACTAAAAAAGTTCAACCCTAAAATAGGGAAGGGTTGAACTGCTTAACGATTCATATTCTATATTATAATACAAATTGCAATCTTCGAAATTGTGCAGTATGTTATTTTAGAGCTATCGAAAAAGCAATCTCAATTTTTATTACTAGAAACAATCTCAAACTTCCACTTTTTCTTACCAAAAACCACCTCCTTTCCCAATAGGAAATAATTTCAACAGGAGCCAAAACACTATATTCAATATGAGCGGTCTTAGTCGAACCCCATAGAATTGTAAGATCTATGAATTCTTCATTAAAAGCGAAAGGTATCCAGACTTCTCGAAATCGTGTTGCTAGAATAAAGAAAACATAAAAACTGTATTTGTAAAAGTTACAAGCCACAAACCATACAATCCAACCATGGAAAGAAGGTAGCTCCTAATATAATGAACCGTAATTTTAAAACAGATGCACCAGCAAAAGCATGGGTATCTGACCTCACTTATATTTCAACAGATCAAGGCTGGTTATATTTAACAACCATCTTAGACCTATTTGACCATTCTATTGTAGAATGGTCAATGTTTGAGGATATGAAAGTTGAAAATACAGTCTTAAAGTCTTGGAAGATGGCTAAAAGAAATCGTAAACCTGAAAAGGGTATGATCTTCCATTCTGATCAGGGAGTTCAATATATCGCAGAGAATTTTCAAAAAGGTTTAACAAAAAATCATGTTACTCAAAGTATGAGTCGTAAAGGTAACTACTGGGATAACGTAGTAGCTGAAAACTTCTTTAAAATTCTAAAATCAGAAATGGTTGATCATAAGTATTATTATTCTTTCACACAGGCTAGAAATGACATCTTTGAATTTATCGAGGTTTGGTATAATAGAAAGAGAATTCACTCTGTTTTGGGCTATAAACCCCAGAACAATTAATGAAATTATTTAATTAGAAGATGACTTAACTTTTTATCCGAAAAAACTTTGTAAATCCAGATAAAACATAGCAAGTTCTCATCCGATTTAATTACCGAATCATCATTATTTTTCGAAAATAATATTTCTTTGTGAATCCTTCTTATATATATTCTTTGCCTTGAGTGCCCCTTTCTTATGACTTGGGCGATAGTGATTATTATCTGGATCAAGAATACATTTGACTTGATATTCAATCATTTTCTCAAATGGAAGAAGGAAATCCTTAGTGTCACTTTGCTCTAGTTCTCCTTTTTTGAGCAAATTAATGACAGTATATACTGATTCAATCGTACTAAGGCAAAGCGACTCAGGCTGCTGTTTGAGGATGAATTTTGATTTTATAGTATTATCAAAACTTACTCTTGGTAGTGCTTGTAAATTTGTACTCAATCGAAGCATTTTACGAGCACAAGGCCATGTCCCATCAAGAATAAAAAGATATGGATTCTTTCCTAAAAAGGTGTTTATTTCTGTACCGTTTCGTTCCGATAAATTGAAATTTTCTTTTCCAGGGTAAAGTAAGAAAGATCTATTTTCTTTATCGTTTAGTATTTCGTTGACACGTTTATTGTTTGTGAAATCAACATCAACAATAACTTCTGAATTTTCTAGTTGAAGGTTTGTCATCAACCCCGTTCCGTTTTTTTCTTTCTTATACTCCATAGGGTGCATAAGAATCACAAAACGAGTATTTGTTTGTATAGGATTTGTGTATTGACAACTACATGAGATGATTGGTCGCATGCATTTGTAACATTTTTTTCTAGGATTTTCTATGTCTACTCGCAAAGTAAATTTCTTTATTTTCTAATTGACTACACCCTAATTGTAAAAATTATATATAGTATAGTCTTCTACAGTCCCACAAGCCATCGCTTGAATTAAGGCTGCTAACTTAATTATTTTCAAAATTGTAGCAAAAGCTTTATTTGAAATATTTGTTTATTGATGATTTTCAGTTTAAAAAATCTAATTATTTAATATCCAAGCTAGCTTCATCATAAATATGGATATATGCCAGGAAAAAAAGAAAAAGGATTGTCAGTAAGCTAAAGCTAAATATGAATAAAAGTATCGAGTATTTTTTTAGTTTAGTTTTCATATGAATCTTGTCTGCAAAAAAACGAGCAAATAATTGATGCATTGCCTACATCAAAATTAAGGAATTACTTACAACTTTTGCAAATTGTTCTTCTCTGTACATTTCATGACTTTTACCCTTTAAGATTTGCGAGGGAACACCCATTTTGTGGAGCCAATCAGGAGCAGGAATATGAAGGTCTTCTTGGCCAAAATAAAGATGGATTTTACCTTGAGGTTTTTGAGATTCTTTCCTAAGTCTAGAGGAGGAGATACAAGTTAGGGATTTTAGGTTGTGTGTTTGCAAGCCGTACTTCCATGCTATCACTCCGCCGATGCTAAACGCCAAAACCTTTACGGGCTTCTTTTCTAATCCAATTAAGTTGTCAACTGCTTTGTCAATCCCGCCATTGAGAAACTGTAGGTGAAGTGCTTCTTGTTCGTAATTTGTTTTGTCAATTTCTCCTAAGTCACCACTGTCGTAGAAGGTGATATCAAACTTTGTTTCTAAGATTTTAGTATAGTAGATAAACCAATCTGCTTTTTCTTTTCCCCAAAGATCAGAAAGTATTATTAGCCGTTCTTTCATTGGGTAAAGGTCCGGAAAATTAAAGTGATTTTTATACAGTAAACTAAACTTTTCTTTTGATGTGCCATCAGACCATCATGATGCAACAGCATCTTCGGCCCTGAAAGGGGGAGACGGAAAGCTTATAGAAATATCTGAAATATAGTTGATGATAGGTTATTTTTTTGAATAAAAGGACATAAAAAAACCGGAATTAAAATAATTCCGGCTTAATCCTAAACTAAGTTGTGATTCAAGTCTACATGAAATCACGATAACAATATTATTCTTTGATCAACTTCACGCTTTGAAGCGTGTTGCTTGTTTTTACCTGAATAATGTAAATACCTGTTTTATATGTTGAAATATCTAAAGTATGTTTACCTGTTCTTAACTCTTGTGTGAAGACAGTTGCACCTGCTAAGTTTAAGATAGAGATCTCCGCGTTCTCTACTAACTCGATCGTTGCTTGATCAGTTGCAGGGTTAGGATAAAGGCTCACTACTATTCTTGCATCTTCAATTGATGTAGGAATCTCTTCAGGAGCATTGACTGTAATGTCTACTTCGTCAAGAACAACTACATCACCAAGTGACACTTTCAATACAAAAGTGAAGGTAGTTTCAACCGTTACCTCTGGAGCAGTAAATGTAGGGTTGCTTACTGTAGCATCTGACAGTTCAATACCTTCTGGTGCCATCCACTCAAACGTTACTGTTTCAGGAGTAGAAGCTGAAGCGTCTAGTGTTACAACATCACCGATTTCTACCACTTGATCTTCACCAGCATTGGCAACAGGAACCTCATTAGGACTAATTGTCACTACTACTTCATCTGTAGATGTCATTTCTTTATAAGAAGCCGACAATGTAAATGTATACGAAGTTTCCTCGCTTACTTCAGGAGCAGTAAATGTAGGTTTCACTGCATTAGCGTCTGAAAGTGTAATTCCTTCAGGAGCTGTCCAAGTTACAGTTGCGTTGGCTGGCACTGTTGCTGAAGCATCTAGAGTAATGATCTCATTGACAAATGATGCAATGTCAGCACCTGCATTAGCTACTAATTGAGGGTAAACCATTACGCTCACTTCATCAGTGGCCTCAGCACCTAAATAAGAAGCTTTCAGTGTGAAAGTGTAAGTAGTTTCAGCCGTAACAGCTGGAGCAGTGAATGTTGGCATTGAAGCATTAGCATCCGAAAGTGTAATTCCTTCAGGGGCTGTCCAAGTAAGCGTTGCCTCAGCAGGAGTAGTGTTAGAGCCGTCTAATGTTACTGTAGCACCTGACATTGCTTCTTGGTCATCACCTGCATTTACTTTGACCTCTGGAGTTACCGTTATGATTACTTTATCTGTTGCAGAGAACATTTCGTTTTGTGCTGTTAAAGTAATAGTATATTCTTTCGCTGACGTTAACTCTTCAGTAGCTGTTGCAGTAGTGGTCATACCGTCTGTTGTAGAAAGTGTAATTCCTTCCGGAGCCGACCATGTATAGGTAAACTCTTCTGATGAATTTTGAGTAGCTGTAAGTTCAACTGAGCCACCTTGCTGAATTGTTACATCATCGCCTGCATTCAATTCAAATGCAATGTTGTTTTCTACTAAGCTGATGTCATCAAAATAAACAGAAATGTTAGCTTTATCAGGACTTTGCATATAAAGTCTTGAAGAAACAATATCACCTTCATTTACATCTTCGGCAGTAAAGTCTGCATCAATCAAGATGTCTTTTTCAAAGTAAATCCATTCTCCAATGATTGCTTGATAATCAGTCCATGTAATACCTACTTTACCAAATGAAATCTTGTAGTTATCTTTTCCTACAGCAGGCCAGCCATCAAATGGCATGATTCTGAAATTGATTACTTCAGCATCCATTTTGTCTAACTTAAATCTTCCGCTTAAAGTATATGTTTTACCAATCATCAAATCAAAATAGCTATCGTTTTTAGTACGCACGCCATCAATTTGATTGTCTTCATTGATCAATAAACTGTTTGTTCCTTTACTGTCAGTACTTACCACATCAGAACGAGTATAGTTGTCAACACCCGTCCATCCAACAGTCAATTCTTCTTCAAAACCGCCATTTACGATTAATTCTTTACCTCTTAATTTAGAGTTTTTCACTGTGATTGTTACAGTAACTTCTGGAGAAGTATTGTCACCGTCACTTACTGTTAATTTGAAAGTGAAGTCTGTTGGTTCCTCTACTTCAGGAGCAGTGAACGTAGGCATTACTGCATTGGCATCTGAAAGTGTAATTCCTTCAGGTGCAGTCCAGCTGTATGTTAAAGGATTTTCAGTTTGACTGACAGATCCAGAAGCATCCAATGTTACCACATTCCCTACATAAGCGACTCTGTTTTCTCCAGCATCTGCTACAGGGATAACACTTGGGTTTACAGTGATCACTACTTCATCAGAAGCCGTATTTTCGCCTGAAGTGGCTGTAGCTGTCAATGTGAAATTCGTTGCTTCAGTAACAATTGGGGCCGTAAATGTTGGTGTTTTTGCATTCACATCCGAAAGTGTAATTCCTTCAGGAGCCGTCCATGTGATGGTTGCTTGCTCAAGGTTTGAAGAAGCACTTAATGTCACAAGGTCACCTGCATCTACGTTTTGATCTTCACCAGCGTTTACTGTAAGGCTTGGCAATACTGTCACCTTCACTTCATCACTGATATCTACTCCATTGATAGACGCTGTAAATGTTACAGTGTAAGTAGTAGTTTCAGTAAGATCTGCAGGAGCAGTAAATGAAGTCGACATTTGATCAGTGCTTGAAAGTGTAATTCCCGCAGGAGCTTCCCAAGTGTAATCAAACATTGAAGAAGAGTTATGCATACCTTTCAGCATTACTTCATCTCCACCAAGGACAGTGATATCTTCACCTGCTGAAAGCTTGAAGTCGATACTTTTTTCTACTAAGCTGATATCATCAAAATAAACAATCGCATTTGCACCGTCAGGAGTTTGGAAGTAAAGTTTTGAGTTGATCACATCACCTGCAACTCCACCCATAGATTCATTGATTGTAATTTCTTTAGCAAAATCAATCCATTCTCCAGTCACAGCAACAGCATCACCCCAGCTAATACCTTCTCTTGTGATATTCATCTTGTTTTCGTTGTTCCACCCATCAGAAGGCATCAAACGAAGTGTAATGGCATCCACATTTAACTGGTCAACTCTTACTTTGCCACTCAACTTATAAGTTGTACCAATTTTAAGGTCAAAGAAAGCATCACTTGAAGTTTGGAGAAAATCAATCTTTGCGTCATTATTGATAAATAAACTCTTAGTTCCTTTGGCATTGTCCGCTACTACATCAGATTGAGTATACTCACTTACACCACCCCAGCCTACAGTAAGTTCTTCTTCAAAACTACCATTGGTGATTAATTCTAAACCATAGATACCAGAACTTTTCACTGTAACAGATACCATTACTTCTGGCGAAATATTGTCACCATCAGTTACTGTTAATTTGAAAACCAATACTTCTTCTGTATCTACTGCAGGTGCTGTGAAAGTAGGCATTACCGCATTAGCATCAGATAGTGTGATTCCTTCAGGAGCCACCCAGTTGTAAGTCAATGGATTTTCAGTTTGGCTTTCAGAAAGTGAAGCGTCCAATGTTACCACAGTGCCTGTAAATACCGTTTGGTTTTCACCCGCATTTGCAATTGGAATAACACTTGGGTTGACTGTAATTACGACCTCATCAGATGCTTCTCTTTCTCCAACTTTTGCTGTTAAAGTAAATGTCAGTGTTGTCACTTCTTCTACAATTGGTGCAGTGAAGGTTGGCATTTTTTCCGTTAAACTTGACAATTCAATACCTTCAGGTGCTGTCCAAGTAAGCATTGCAGATTCAGGAGCAGTGGCAGAGGCATCTAACGTCACAAGGTCTCCTGCGTCTACCGATTGATCAGTACCTGCTGAAGCGGTGATATTAGCTAAAACAGTAACTTTTACTGATGATTGGTAAGAAAGATTTCCAGAAGTTGCCGTTACTGTGAAATCATAAGCAGTTATTTCAGTAATATCTGCTGGGGCAGTGAATGAAGTAGCTTTTTGATCTGTTGAAGTTAAAGTGATACCTTCTGGAGCACTCCAAGTATAAGTGAAGTCATTGGTTGAATTATGAGAAGCCATTAATTCAACTACCGTTCCTGGTAAAACTTCTTGATCTTCACCCGCTGTCAATGTCATTTCAGCATCTGCTATTGCAAGGCTTAAATCATCTAAGTATAATAATTCATCTATTGTCCCACTAGAGCTTTGGATATTTAACCTTGAGCTTACTTTATCACCAACAACAGCACCTGCTTTGAATGTTTCATCAATTACTAAAATTTTACTAAATGAAACCCATTCGTTTAATGTAGGGCTCATATCTCCCCAGCTTAAATCGCCTCTTGTGATGGCAAGTTTAGCATTGTCTGAGTCATACCAGTCATTGGCTGGCATTAACCTTAGGTTGTAAACACTTGTCGTCATTTTGTCTACTCTAATCTTGCCGGTAAATTTGTACGACTTACCTACTTCTAAATCAAAGAAGTTTTCAGGATTTGTTTGAATCAAATTCAACTGAGTAGTACTCTCTAGTTTCAAACTATTGGTTCCTTTTGCATCGTCAGCTACTATTTCTGAACGTGTGAAGCTGTCCAATCCTTCCCAACCAACATTCAGTTCTTCTTCAAAGCCACCGTTGGTCAATAAGTTCGGTCCGTGTAGGATTGTATTTTTAGCTGTAAATGTAACAGTGGCAGGGTCCGAGTCATTTTCACCGTCATTGACTACCAAAGTGAAAGCTAGAGGAGTGTCAGACTCCACATTAGGTACTGTAAAAGTAGTAATTCCACTCGTTGGACTTGCCAATGTGATACCCTCAGGAGCAGTCCATAAGTAAGTTAGAGGATCTTCATTTTCATCATAAGATTTCAAACCATATAAAGTAACTACTTCGCCTGATTCAACAGATCTGCCGTAGTTGACTACTGCCACAGGCTTTTTGTTGTCAATAGTTAGCGTTACTTCTTGGTTAATGTCTTGGTTCACTACCACTTGATCCGTAGTCTCAAGATGTAACTCCTTGTTGATGCTGTATTGATACGTTGCACCTACCAATAAATCGAACATTACCTGACCGTTTTCATCTGTAGTTTCCGTCTGATCATATCCATCAGCAATGTATAATCTGAATGTAGCTCCCTCAACAACTTCACTTTTATTATTTTTTACTGTAAATGTAGCAGAATAAGTAGTCACACCATCGGCTACCATTGTAATTGTACTAGTTTGAGTTTCCTCGTTAATGACAAATGAATCGGAATACTCTTGATAGCCGTCAGCAGTAATTGTATAGTTATAAGTTCCATCTTCTAAAATTGCAGTTACTTTACCTTCCGCGTTTGTTGTATAGTTTACGGATTCGATAGTTACTGTTGCTCCTTCAATCGGATTTACTCCATCTGATGTAACAATTAAAGGTACTCCAGGGTACTGTTTGATAGAAGAAAATGCTTCAGCAGCAAATCCCTTTAAAACAGGGTAAGAGTTTTCTCTCATCTCCCATGCACCGCTTTCAGAAAAGTCAAGATTAGGGAAGTTGCTTTGGTCTGTCATCTCTAATGAAGTAAGTACACTTACGTTCGTGTTCGTGTTGAAATCACCAGACGTTTTCAAAGCATATAAGCCTGTGTAATTAATATTTTCAGCGGAGCTCATATTGGCATCAGGGATTAATGCTCTTTGATCACCAAGGTTGATGTTTTGACTTAAAATTGAGTTAGCGTACATATTACTGATATCACCCGCAATACCTGCATCGGAACCCCAATTGTTAGTGATTAAGGTCACATCAGTAATACAGTTGGTCACTTGATTTCCATTAATCTGTCCAACAATACCAGCAACATGTCCATTACCTCTCATCGTTCCGCCCAATACAAAACATCTGTCAACAACAGTAGTATTTATTGCTAAACCAATAATACCGCCCACCCTTGCTTTTGACTTGTCGGGAGTACTTACATTGATCAAGCCAAGGTTTTTGACAGTGGCATTGTTAGCGTGGCCCACAAAACCTAAACCAATAGTAGTTTGCTCAGGATTTGCTGTAATGATAAGGTTAGATATCGTGTGGAAATTACCATCAAATGTACCCGAGAAAGATTTATATACACTTCCAGGTAACTCGTAACCGATAGGATAGAACGTTTCACCATCCATATCCAAATCTGCTTCTAATCTATAATGCAGGTCCCATGATTCGTAAGAAGCTGTAAGTTTGATTAAGTCAGCGTTGGTTTCAATGAGAAAAGGGTCTTCGGCGGTACCACTGCCGGTCCCTGTAAAAGTTTGTGCGTGTGTGTTGCTCAGAAAGCATAGAAACAACACACTCCAACACATTAATGTGTGTAGACTGTAAAAGTATTTCATTACGTACTAAATAATAGTTGGTTCAAAAAGTGTTTTAGTTTTTCTGATCAGTACTTAACGATAGAGGAGTATTATTGACCGATCAGAAATGTTACTCAAAGATGTAAATCTTACACTAAAAAATAGGGTGTAAAATAAAAGGCAATAACGGGGGTATATTTTTAATGGTTTGTTCCCTTTTGGTGATTGAAAGGTTGAAATCAGGGTTTTAGGAAGATTTATCTCAAAAATCTGTAGGTAAAGTTTATTTTTTTTGAAGGATGTAGGGTGTAAAATTTCAATGTGAATTTTGTTGAGGATGGAAAATGAGAATCTGCTTTTTTTAAGAAAAATTAGGTAATATCCCGTAGTTGGTACACTTTATATTGTTGTGTGGGTAGTTATAAAGTTTTTAGAAATGGAGGTTTTAGTACTAAATTATCATCCATTTTCAATTGAGATTCTAGCCATTGTTTGATGTTTCCCTTTTAATCTTCCTTCTTCTTCTTTTTTATTACTATTTAATGTTGCATTTTAGTTTAGAATCTAAGAAACAAGAAAATCATTTTAACTGGTTCATTTCATGAAATTCTTCACGCTTTTTCCTTCAAGACTAATTGGGTAGAAAGCCATTGCTAAGAATGATAAGCTCAACACCATTTCTTACAGATCATTAGGAATCTCCTGAAAAAAAAAGGGAGACCATGACGGTCTCCCTTACAAACAATTCAAAATATAAATATGTACTAAAGTGCTTAAAGCAGTACTACATCAATTCTAATTTTTTTGTTTTGCCAAACCCGTCACCTCTTAGCTTTGTGAATTCCTCTAACAATTGTTTTGTCAGCTCAGGTTTTTCTTTTGCTAAATTGTGTGTTTGAGCACGGTCATTTTTCAAGTTGTACAATTGGATTTCGTTGGCATTACCCAATTCAATGTTCACTTGTTTGTTCAACTTTTTACCCTTGTAAGGAGGGATTAAAACATAGTCTCCTTTTCTATAAGAAGTTCTTGTAGTTGCTTCTAAGATCAATGAAGTTCTACCTTCTTCATTAGCATCTAAGAATGCTCCCAATACATCTTTAGAATCATTGCTTCTAATATCACTGCCCACTAATGATGCTAATGAGTTTAACATATCCATTTGACAAACTAAAGCATTTGACTTACCAGGCTTGATTTTTCCTTTCCAGTACGTAATAAATGGAACGTGTGCACCAGCATCAAATAAAGAGTATTTACCACCTCTTAAGCCACCTTTAGGATCATGATTTCCAATCAATTCTACAGCGTCATCATAGTAACCATCATTTAATACCGGACCATTGTCAGAAGAGAAGATAATCATTGTGTTTTCTTCAATACCAGCTTCTCTGATGGTTTTCATCAACTCCCCAATACACCAATCAGCTTCCATGATTACATCACCTCTTGGTCCCATGCCTGACTTACCTTCAAAACGAGGGTGAGGTGTTCTTGGAACGTGAGGCTGTTGCATTGTATACGCTAAGAAGAAAGGCTTCTCTGTTTTTGCTTGTGTTTTGATATAGTTTTTCACTTTTCCTAAGAAGTGATCCGCCATATCTACATCGCTCCATAAAGCCGACTTGCCACCTTTCATAAATCCAATTCTTGGAATACCATTCACGATAGTATTGTTATGTCCGTGGTGCCACTTCATAGTGATCAGCTCAGGGTTGTCTTTACCTGTCGGTTGTCCTTCAAAGTTCTTTTTGTAATCAATTTCGATAGGGTCATTTTTATCCAAACCTACCACATCACCGTCTTCAATATAAACAGTAGGTACACGGTCTTGCGTTGCCGCCATGATGTAAGAGTGGCCAAACCCTACTTCATTTGGACCTGGAGAGATATGCTCATTCCAATCTTTGTCATGCGTACCCAAACCTAAGTGCCACTTACCAATAATGGCTGTTTCATAACCAGCTCCTTGAAGCATTTTAGGAACTGTCATTTGCTCTGTACTGATCAGCATTGGTGCCGAACCTGGTAAGATTTGAGCATTTTTTCTCCAAGGATATTCTCCCGTAAATGCAGCATATCTTGATGGTGTACAAGTAGCCGAAGAGGCATATCCATTGCTGAAGTTAATACCACCATTGGCCAACGCATCCATATTTGGCGTGTTGATGGTAGATGCACCATTGGCACTGATGTCACCATACCCTAAATCATCCATATAGACAAAGATGATGTTGGGTTTAGTGGATGCTACTTCTTCAGTGGAGGTAGTGTTTTTTTGGCACCCCAACGCCAGCAGTGACAGAGGGATAAGCCAGAACTTGTTAATCTTCATTTGTTAATTATTATAATGATGGTTGAAAAGATATTTTAATTATCGCTTCCTGAAGCCCCTCTGACTTTGCCGTTAGAGTGATAGGCGTTTCAGGATTTTTTGCTCCTTGAACAATCGCAAGAGCTAAACCGTTAAACACTTCCATTTTGTTGCCTTGTAGTGAAGTCAATGAAGCAGCGTCACCATTACCAACACCCGCTAATTTGCCATCACCACTGATTTCAAATTGAATGTTGTTGGATGCAGTAGCACAGAAGTTGCCTTTCTCGTCCACCACTTTCACAGTGATATAAGAAAGATCTTTACCATCTGATGCAATCAAACTGCGGTCGGCTTCCAACTCAATATGATGCGGTTTGCCTGCTGTTTTGATGGCTTTTCTTGCTACTTCTTTGCCTTTAGTGTAGGCCACTACTTCAATACTGCCCGGAGTATAAGGTACTTCCCAGCTTAATCTATATTTTGACATCAACGGACCTTCTTCTTTCCAGTCGCGGTGTGTCATTTTAATTGGCGTAAGGTCTACGCCCTTCACTTTTTTACCCATTGATTTTCCATTTACAAAAAGCTCCACTTCTTCAGCGTTTGTAAATGCATGTACTGGAATAATTTCGCCTTCATGACCTTCCCAATTCCAGTGGGGAAGTACGTGAACCATTGGTTTATCCGTCCACTGACTTTGGTATAAATAGTATCTGTCTTTCGGGAAACCGCATAAATCAGCCGCTCCAAAATAAGAGGAGTGACTTGGCCAGTCTCCGTTCCAATATCCGTTAGTAGAGTTGTCTTTTCCTCCGTAAGGAGTAGGCTCGCCAAGGTAGTCAAAACCTGTCCACATAAATTCACCCAAGATTCTTGGGCTTTTAGCCAGCATATCAAACTCTAAATCTGGAGGATACGCCCAAGGTGGTCCTACCAAGTCATAACTTGTTACTTGATTAACTCCTTTAGTGAATGTAGGCTCCACTGGTCTTTCATAATAACCTCTTGAACTCGTACAAGATGAAGTCTCAGAACCATAAACTACCCATTCAGGGTATTCCTCAAGAATTTTCTCATAACGCATAGGGAAATAATTGAAACCTACCACGTCAATCTCATGTGCCAGTTTATTAACAATAGAGGCAGGGTGATAGTTGAAACCTGCTGTTACAGGACGTGACGTATCTTCTGACTTTGTGATTTTAGCCAATCTTCGTGTTTCTTTCCATCCGTCTTTTCTGCCTTGCTCCAAAATTTCATTTCCAATACTCCACATAATGATAGACGGGTGATTGCGGTCTCTGCGAATCAAATCACGCAAATCTTGCTCGCTCCATTCCTCCCAGACAGTGTTGTATCCGTTTTCAACTTTACCGATTTTCCAGTTGTCAAATGCTTCATCAATCACTACCAATCCCATCTCATCACAAAGTTCCAAAAGTACTTTGGCAGGAGGGTTGTGGCTTGTACGAATGGCGTTGACCCCCATATCTTTCATGATTTGCAACTGTCTTTCTTTTGCTCTTTTATTGACCGCAGTACCTAAAGGACCTTGATCATGATGTAGACAAACGCCTTGCAGTTGAATTCTTTTTCCATTTAAAAGGAAACCTTCTTTGGCTAAAAACTCAATCGTTCTAACTCCAAAAGTAGACTCGTATTTATCCAGTATTTCATCACCACTTTTAAGTACAGTGATGGCTTTGTAAAGATGAGGGTTTTCCATTGACCATAATACGGGGTTGGAAAGCTTCACATTTTGGCGGAATGTTTTTTCAGAAGAGGCTTCAATTTTATCTTTTGAAGTAACATCACTTACTTTTTCTCCTTTACTATTGTGGATGGTCGTTTCAATCGTGATCAAACTGTTTTTTTCTGACGCATTGACCAAGTCAACATCAATTTCAACACGTGCCGATTTTTCAGTGATGAGTGGTGTTTTGATAAACGTACCATCAAAAGCAATGTGCACTGGATTTTTGTATTCAATCCAAACATCACGGTAAATACCCGCACCAGGATACCATCTAGAACTTAGATCTACTGGAGCACATTTGACAGCAATTGTATTTTCCTCTCCAAATTTAAGATAAGGTGTCATGTCTAGTTCAAAACCGATGTAACCATAAGGTCTTTCACCAATTTTTTGACCGTTGACATAGACCTCAGCATTATTCATCACCCCTTCAAAGTGAACAAATACTTTTTGCCCTTCCATTTTAGAAGGAACATCAAAGTCTTTTCTGTACCACGCTTCTCCATGGAACGGAAGTCCACCACAGCGGGCATTGTAAGCCTTGTCAAAATCACCTTCAATGGCCCAATCGTGAGGCAAGTCCAACGCTCTCCAACTGTCATCATTCAGGTCCAGTGCCATTCCATTTTTTAACTCTCCCTTAGAAAACTTCCAGTTGTCGTTAAAACTTATTTCCTCAAGACTGTTGAAGTCCTGCTGAGGGAGTTGTTGTGAACAGGACATGAGTCCGCACAAAACTCCTATACCTAGATTCTTAAATTTATTCATCATTCATTCCGTTAATTTCAATTTTCTAATCATGTACAATAGGCTTGTGTTTCTGCTTGAATTCAAAAGCAGATTCTTTGGTGAAACGTTCTACCAACGGCTGTCCTTCACCTCTTGCCTCTTTTATTTCTTTTGCCCACACCTTTCTTAATTCTTCAAGTTTTTGTTGGTATTGGCCGTCTTTTGCTAAGTTTTGTAATTCGTTAGGATCATCTGCTAAATGATATAATTCCTCATATACAGGCTCTTCACCATTTAGAGGACTTTCAGCATAACTTCTGTATACTGGAATTTCTTTATCGTTCATGCCATAGAGTACGCTGTTGACATTCAAACCCAATGCTTTGGCGTATTCAATTCTTTTATTGGCAGAGAAGTTGTCGTTTTTATAATATCTAATATATTTCCACTCTTGATTTTGTACCGCCTCACATCTTGGGTTCCCAAAGTGCGTAGACCAAAGATTTTCAGTGTATACATAAGGTCTTACAGATGCATTTTCGTCAGTCAATAAAGCAGAAACATCTTTTCCTTGATATACCGTTGGAATTTCGATGCCCGCTTTGGCCAACATTGTAGGAGCAATATCAATACTTTGTACTAGGTTGTCATTTCTATGTACTCTTTTCTTTTTGGGAAGGCGTGGATCATAAATGATTGTAGAAACCTTTGTGCAGTACTCATACAAAAGTGCTTTTCCGCCTAAGCCATACTGTCCCATCAAAAGACCGTGGTCTGATGAGAAAACAATTATGGTGTTTTTATCTAATTTTAATTCCTTTAGTTTTTCAGTAAGGTTACCCACCAAACGGTCAATTCCTACCATTGCTTGATACTGACGCGTGAGCCTTTCTCTTGTTCCTTCAGGTGTGTCTACATGACTGTAGATGGTTTGACGGTCTTCTGCATGAAGTAAATCTGCAGGAAGTTTTGGTGTTTTAATGTCTTTTTTAGCAATGTAGTTTTCTGGTAGAGGCAGTGTTTGATCTCTGAATAAGGTTCTGTAAATCTCATCATCCGTCTCCTTTTGTTTCATGGTAGAAGTACTTGCACCATGAGGCAGGTTGAAGCAGATGTTTAGAAGGAAAGGTTGATCTTGTGGTCGGCCTTCCATCACTTTGATGGCTTCCTTAATTCTGAATTCGTTATTGTCCAATACATCAAAAGAAGCTTCTTCTAAGATTTCAATTTGAGTATCATTTTCAGCTCCTCTAAAGATTTTGTGGCGGTCTTTAGGATAAAAACCTAAATGCCTGTGCCCAGCATAAAAATAATCGAAGGCATGTTCCATCACTTTAGAATCATAGCCGTTTTTACCAAGTGGCGTATGGTTCTTACCGATATACGCAGTAAAGTAACCCGCTTCTTTCATCACAACAGGGTAAGCATTTTTCCAAGCTTCCTCTGATAAGGCAGTTCCAGAATTGAAGTTGACGCCGTGTTTTCTTTCATATTGCGACATAAACATAGAAACCCTACTTGGCATACAAATCGGGCTTGTGATATGAGCGTTGGTAAACAAGGTGCCTTGATTGGCCAACTGATCAATATGAGGTGTTTTGACCACTTTATTACCTGTCACACTTAGGTAATCATAAGGCTGGTCGTCCGTCAAGATAAAGATGATGTTAGGACGGCTTTCCTTTGTTTTCTTTTGAGCGTTTGTACTCAAAATAGGTAGTGTAATAAATAAAAATAGTAATAAGTTTTTCATTCTTTTTTAGTTTGTGCTCGCACATCAAATGAAATAATAGGAGGCATAATACACCTCCTATATCCTTTACTCTCATTGTACTGTGCTTGCAGTTACAGTATAGTCACACTTGCTGTTTGGAATTTTGCACCCAACTCAACACTTCTTTGCATTGGTGAGGCATTTCCGATTGTTATTTTTAATTTCCCTTTCGGGTCGATTGCTTTTCCTTTATCGTCAAAAATTTGTCTCTCTTCCTGTGAAATTTTGAAAGTCACTTCTTTCGATTCTCCCGGCTTCAAGCGTACTCTCTCAAATCCTTTCAATGAAGAGTTTGGTGCATTAAACTTCACTTTGTAATCTGATAAGTAAAGCTGTACTACTTCTTCTGCTTCAAATTCTCCAGCATTGGTGATGGTCACTTTTGCTACTACTTCTTCTTTCGCTTTCAACTTTTCTTTAGAAAAAGAAATAGGACTGTAGTTGAATTCAGAATATGACATTCCATAACCAAATGGGTACATAGGGTCCGCATCCATATATCTATAAGTTCTTCCTTCCATTGTGTAGTCTTCATAAGGAGGAAGTTGGTCCACTGACTTAGGGAACGTAATAGGAAGTTTTCCTGAAGGAGAAGCATTGCCAAAAATGATATCTCCAATAGCGTCACCACCCTCTTGTCCAGGATACCAAGCAAACAGAATTACGTCTGCAATTTCAGCAATCTCTGTCAAGTTCACTGGGCTTCCCGCAGTCAAAATCACGATCAAAGGATTTTTAGATTTAGAGCGGATTTTCTTCAAGTAAGCAATTTGGTTGGCAGGTAAATTCAAATCGTTTTTATCTCCTTTAGACGCTGAAGCAATGGCCTCGCCTTCTTCACCTTCAATCAAACCTGAAATTCCCATCACAGCAATACAAGCATCTGCTGCGGCGGCTTCACCCGTTGACCAGTCAATAGGGTTGCGGTTTTCACGGTCCAACATAATACCTTGTTTGTAATTGATACTTGTACCCAAGCTCACTTTACTTACAATTCCTTCTAAAATATTGGTCATATGACCACTCACTCCAAAGTAGTTGCCTAAAAGCACTTCACTGTTATTGGCATTAGGTCCCACTACATAAAGTGTTCTGATATCTTTCTTTAATGGAAGTACATTGTTGTCGTTTTTTAATAAAACGACTGATTTTAATGCGGCATCATAAGCCAATTTTCTGTGAGAAGCACACTCCACCGTATCACCACTCACTTTGTTGAATGGGTTAATTTCAGCAGGGTCTAGAAGTCCCAATTTGATACGAGTTTCCAATAAATTTCTTAAACGAGCATCGACTTCCTTTTCAGTAATTAAACCTTGCTCTACCGCCGCTACGATACTTCCTTTATACACCTTGCCACAGTTTAAATCTGTTCCTGCTTTAATAGCTGCTGCCGTAGCTGCTTCAGGTGTCGGGTAAACTTTGTGGTGTGCATAAAAGTCTTGAATTGCTCCACAGTCTGAAACCACATGACCATCAAATCCCCATTCTTTTCTTAGAATCTCTTCAAGTAGTAAATCACTGCCACAAGCAGGTTCACCAAACACTCTGTTGTAAGCGCCCATCACTGCTTCCACTTTACCTTCCTTCACCAATGTTTTGAAAGCAGGAAGATATGTTTCTCTAAAATCCCTCATGCTCGGAACAGCATCAAAAACGTGTCTGTCTTCCTCCGGACCAGAGTGTACAGCGTAGTGCTTAGCACATGCCGCGGCTTGAATATATTTTTCATGATCACCTTGCAATCCCTTTACAAAGTGCAAGCCCATTTGTCCAGATAAATAAGGATCCTCACCGTACGTCTCTTGACCACGTCCCCAACGAGGGTCACGGAAAATATTGACATTTGGAGACCAGAAAGTAAGTCCTGCATATCGAGAACTATTATTCATTTCTTGAGCCACTAGAAACTTCGCTCTAGCTTCTGCACCAATGGCAGTGGCAATATCTTGAATTAATGCTTTGTCGAAACTGGCAGCCATACCAATTGCTTGAGGAAAAACGGTAGCTCTACCATTTCTTGCCACACCATGTAATGCTTCATTCCACCAGCTGTATTTTGGAATTTGCAGACGAGGGATTCCCTCACTGATATCCACCATTTGAGAGGCTTTTTCCTCCAAAGTCATGGCCTTTAAAAGTGCATCAATTCTTTCGTCAGTATCTCTATAAGGATCTAACCAAATAAATTCTTCCTGTGCGATAGTTTGTTGAGCAGGCACTAAAAAAAACAAGCACCCCAATGCATATAAGTATCTAATCATTTCATTACCATTTAAAAAATTTGCTGCCGTTATGGTTTCAAAAATACTAGATTGGGGGTGCTGGCGGGGTGTATATTTTACACAAATAGAGGGGGGAGATTTGTTGTTCAGTAAAAGTCCATTGTTATGAGTTGAAAAAGATGCAACTCGAAAGGGGGATTTTGTCTTAGAATGCTATGTGATGTGTTTGTTTGGAAGGTATAGGGGAGCTGAGGGAAGAAATCGAATATTACTTTTTGGAGAGCTTGGGGGTTGAATGCTACAAATAAAAATAGCTGAATACGCAGTGAACGAAATTATTGTTGGTTATTAAAAGAGAAGTGTTTTGTCATAACCTATTAAGAGCAATGCTGTAGGGATGTTGCATTACATTGCCCTCATGAACTGCAATACATAACTATTTATTCTTCAAAAGAAGAACTCAATTTAAGGAATGAAAACTTAGTTTACAATCTACTTTACTTCACTCTTAGAAGATAAAAATTGAATGGAAATGCTCTCTTTAGATTAATAAAATATTGGGGCTATTAAATGTGTTTTGAATCCTTCTTTTCTTGGATCTAGGTCTTCGATAATGAGTGAACAAATTTCACATCAGATAAAAGAGCTGTCGTTATCCTTATTTTTCTGGATATTAGGTCTTCGATACATTAAGTGCACTTGGTTTAAAAACTTCAGATCCGTCGCCATCCTTGTTTTCTTGGATCTAGGTCTTCGACAGGCATTTGGAAACTAAGAAATAAATATAAGAAGAAGTCGCAATCCTTATTTTTTTGGATATAGATCTTTGACTTGGAAAGATTCAAAAGGTAAACGAGTAAATTAAACGTCTCAATCCTTCTTTTCATGGATATAGTTCTTCGATAACGAAAGAATTGTATTAATTAAAAAGGAATTTGAAGTCGCCATCCTTCTTTTTTTGGATATCGGGCTTCGACGAAATGGGAATATCAAATGCTGTACCTTCAGAGTTGTCGCCATCCTTGTTTTCTTGGATCTAGTTCTTCGGTCATTCGAGCCAACATGTCCTCGAGGATTCCAGATGCTGTCGTCATCCTTCTTTTTTTGGATCTAGTTCTTCGACTGGTCTAAAGGTCATGCTTCAGTACAAATGGAAACGTCTCAATCCTTCTTTTTTTGGATCTAGTTATTGGACAGGAAGATCCAAAAACCAAAGTTAAGACTCCTATATCGTCATCCTTCTTTTACTGAATATATTTCTTCGATTTCCCTAAGCCAGCACACTGTGCTGGGGCAACTATGTCTCAATCCTTCTTTTCTTGGATCTAGTTCTTCGACTATTCAAACGTAATTATGACACAGTTGAGAAGATCAAGTCGCAATCCTTATTTTTTTGGATATAGGTCTTTGACATCAGGTAGTGAATTCCCTAAACCTGCTCATATGGCGTTGCCATCCTTCTTTTTTTGGATCTAGATCTTCGACATTGTTGACACTGAGCTTGAGAGTCACACTGTAAAGTCGCCATCCTTCTTTTTATGGATCTAGGTCTTCGATTCTATAAATCAAAACTATAGAATCTAAAACAGTATAGGTCGTAATCCTTATTTTTTTGGATATATTTCTTCGACATGGGCTACTCTATCGCAGGATTTTCTCCTTGCGTGTCGCCATCCTTCTTTTTTTGGATATAGGTCTTCGACGAAATGGGAATATCAAATGCTGTACCTTCAGAGTTGTCGCCATCCTTCTTTTCTTGGATCTAGTTCTTCGGTCATTCGAGCCAACATGTCCTCGAGGATTCCAGATGCTGTCGTCATCCTTCTTTTTTTGGATATAGGTCTTCGACATAACTATGAATAAGTCAAACATATACCAACAAAATGCGTCGCAATCCTTATTTTTTTGGATATAGGTCTTCGACATTATGAAACGAGAAGATTACGTAGCACCTACAGGGTCGCAATCCTTATTTTTTTGGATATAGGTCTTCGACAACAGTTATTGATGTAAGAGATTGTATTGACAACTAGTCGCAATCCTTATTTTTTTGGATATAGGTCTTCGACGATACAAATAACCATCCCTTATGAGAGTTACATTCACGTCGCAATCCTTATTTTTTTGGATATAGGTCTTCGACGCATGTTAAGGTGTATAAATATTCATGTAAATAGTTGTCGCAATCCTTATTTTTTTGGATATAGGTCTTCGACAAAAAAGGGATAGAGAGTGATGCTCTCTATCCTTCTTGGTCGCAATCCTTATTTTTTTGGATATAGGTCTTCGACTCGAGGTTAGCAAGGTTATCGTAGGTAACATTGTCGTCGCAATCCTTATTTTTTTGGATATAGGTCTTCGACGAAACAGATCCAGTTCGTCGAATGATACCATCTAAAGTCGCAATCCTTATTTTTTTGGATATAGGTCTTCGACATACACTTGTACACGAGAAGGAAAGCCTACAAAACTGTCGCAATCCTTATTTTTTTGGATATAGGTCTTCGACTTTTCAACATATTAAGCTAAAGATATGAAGAAAATAAAGTCGCAATCCTTATTTTTTTGGATATAGGTCTTCGACATTAAAGAAGAACATCGCAACAAGTTTAGTGATGAAAGTCGCAATCCTTATTTTTTTGGATATAGGTCTTCGACAATTGAAATAATTGAGGTGAATGACACTCAAAAAGGTCGCAATCCTTATTTTTTTGGATATAGGTCTTCGACAGAAAAGGAACTAGAAGTCAGAAATGGTTTATATAGAAGTCGCAATCCTTATTTTTTTGGATATAGGTCTTCGACAAAAGAGCTAGAAATCCGTAATGGTTTATATAGAAGTCGCAATCCTTATTTTTTTGGATATAGGTCTTCGACAAATAATTTCATATATGAAAACTGAATTAGAATATAGTCGCAATCCTTATTTTTTTGGATATAGGTCTTCGACTTGAGCTTCGCGTACTGCAAGATGGGAAGATAGTCTGTCGCAATCCTTATTTTTTTGGATATAGGTCTTCGACAGTTACGATCAGCCATCGCAGTTCTATATAAACCGGTCGCAATCCTTATTTTTTTGGATATAGGTCTTCGACTAGAAGGTTACGAGGGATGCGTAATCAAGAGCATGTCGCAATCCTTATTTTTTTGGATATAGGTCTTCGACATGCTATTATTAAGTCAATGGTTATCAAAAAGCAGTCGCAATCCTTATTTTTTTGGATATAGGTCTTCGACCCATTACAAAACCTTTACCACTATGGTGAAGGATCGTCGCAATCCTTATTTTTTTGGATATAGGTCTTCGACAAATTCAAATAATTGAGGTGAATGACACTCAAAAGGGTCGCAATCCTTATTTTTTTGGATATAGGTCTTCGACAAGTTAGAAAAGTACCAGTAGGCATAATCGAAATGAGTCGCAATCCTTATTTTTTTGGATATAGGTCTTCGACAAGTAATAGGATTTACTGTATACTTTACAGGAGAGGTGGTCGCAATCCTTATTTTTTTGGATATAGGTCTTCGACACAAGAGGTCGTTAATTCATATTACAATTTTAAGAGGTCGCAATCCTTATTTTTTTGGATATAGGTCTTCGACAGCAACTGCTAAACTTGGTAAGCGTCATGCTGATGCGTCGCAATCCTTATTTTTTTGGATATAGGTCTTCGACAAGAATTGAAATTGAAATCGTAGAGACAACAGATAGCCAGTCGCAATCCTTATTTTTTTGGATATAGGTCTTCGACACAAGAATTAAAAAACATCAAAAACTCATTTAATAAGTCGCAATCCTTATTTTTTTGGATATAGGTCTTCGACGTTACAAGTTTGGATTTCATAATGTCTAGTGTGTTGTTGTCGCAATCCTTATTTTTTTGGATATAGGTCTTCGACCATATAGATTGTAACCTACTAAGTTCTCGTAAGAAGTCGCAATCCTTATTTTTTTGGATATAGGTCTTCGACAGCTTCTTTGCAATAAATTGAAAATCAATGAGTAAAAATGTTAAAATAGGAATAATGAAAATTTATCTTAGAATAAATCATAAATTATTCTAAGATAAAATAGTATTTAACTTAGTGTGTTTTTACTCATTTTCTATACTGTCAAAAATTTCGACATAGAAAAAAGAGATTCAATACGTCAAAAATCGTATAAATCTTAGTAGATTTCATCTAAAGGTCTTGTTTTTCAATAAAAAAATCTAAAAGTACTTCGTTAAATTATGTGAATATATTTTTTGAATAGCGTTCTCATTTCCAATAAATTGACTGGATTGTAATTGTTTACTATCCATTGGGAAGAAGAATAGACTGTCTTCAGTATCTCCTTTTTCTTCTAGGAGTGCTCTTAATTCATCATACATTAGATGAAAGCCTTTCTTTTTGAGTGGCAGTGAAATAAATACTGATTTCTGAATCCGATCACAACCATGCTTTAGAATAGTTTTCATCACTGAAGTTCTCAGTTTGTTATCACTAATATCATAGCAAATTAAATATCTCATCGCTATTTTGTTAGAAATAATACTTTAGTCACATACATCACCGTAATACAAATTATCAAAGAAATGATCATTACATAGAATAAGTTCTTTTCATAAAAAGGTGTTCTCGTTCCATGTTTCACTTCTTTCTCCATTCTACCTGCTAATTGTTCAAGTTCTTCTTCCGAAAGAGGTTCGGGGTGTTCAATATGTCTTTCTGTAGGAAATAAAGTCTCATTATTATTGTCTTGATAAATCCAAAACCTCACTCCCCCAAATCCTGAACACGCACCTCTACCTTTTTTCTCTTGTTTTGAACCGTCCATACATATACACCCAATTCTTTTCCCTATGGGTTTATACCTCTGTTGATAGTTTCCATGAGTAGATTTTTCACCTTCAATATCAGAAGTCCGTAATATTTCTTCCAGTTCCTCGACGCTGATACCATCTTCATAAATCGTAGAATCTGTATCAATAGGAGGGTAGGGCATACTCACTTGTCCGAACACCAATACCAAATGAAAAAATAGAAGAATGGTAATAATTATAGCATGCTTATTCATGATTGTATTTTTTTAAAATTGTAGCCAATGCAAAACTGTCTAGATCGATTTGTGTGGTACGTTTGTGTTTTTCCTTTTTACCTCTTACCGGAGCTTCTAAAAATTTAGAGAAATACTGAATCACAATCGGTTTTCCAGAATTTCCTAACCACATTCCACCACCATCTAATCGTTGGAAGTCTTGTTCACTTAAAAGTTCATGTTGTGCCAAAGCAATACAAGCTTCATCAACATATATTCTATAACATTCTATGATGTCAAATACCATTGCTGGTTTTCTATGCTGGTCAGCATGTAAAACGCCAACATAAGGGTCAACACCTGCTTTCATAAGTGAGAGTTCAACAAAAGAATAAAGCATTCCATACATATAGTTGAGGATGCAATTGAACATGTCTTTTGCAGGTCTAGTAGATCGTGTAGGAAATTGCCAGTTTTTGGGCAGTACAAAATTAAGGGCTTTAAAATAACACTTGCCGCTAAATCCTTCCAAGCCTCTTAGTGTAGCTTTAATCTCACTTTTAGGAAGCGTAAAATCAATGACTTTTCTTCTTAATTTTTCGTATTCAATTTCAAGGTCCAAAAGATAGGGGTTGATGGATTTTTGTTCTTTTTCATAATACTTCAGCAATTGAATTTGATTCAAGACTTTTGCTTCAATAATTTTCTTGATCCAATCAATGCCTTTATTGCTTTCTGCAAAAAAAGCTTGATTTCTCCGGATTGTGGCAATACTACCAAACTGTCCACTCCATACCTGACCAATGGGCTTACCGATAGCATCAAGCAGCAGCATTGGAATACTGTTTTCAATGGCCATTCGCATAGCATTAGTACTTACACTCACACCTCTAGTAAGAAAAATGCATTTTACTTTAGGAACTGCCACCAACTGTGGTGTACTATGTTGAGGTTTTACCCAAAACATTTCATCTTTTACTCCTAGGTAAGCCCCATAAGAGTCAATAAAAAGTTGCATAGATTTTAAAGTAAAGTTTACTGTGCAGATAGGTTGCACGGAACTGAATTATACTTGTGGTGTGTTTGATTCTAATTTTAAATAAAACTATGAAAAAATATATTATATTACAAATTATAATTTTATGTTTTTCTTCGCTAGTATCAGCCCAGAATGTGTTTTACGATCAACTTTATCGTGCAGATTACTCATGGGTATACCAACGTCAATCTGATGGATCTTATAAAGAAATCAATGAGATCAATTGGAGGTTGAATATTCGTTTTACAGAAACACATGTCAGAGTGGATGATTCTGCAGATCAGAAGAAGTTTGTGTATAAAATTGATGAAATAAAGACGGAAAACAACGGTCAGAAGATTGTGGTTCAGGCTAATAACTATGGCAGTAAGTTTATACTGTACTGGGGAGAGAGTCGAGCGGGAGAGAAGGGTTGGTTTCTCACATGGTATTGGGGAGAATACGAACACTCCAATCACTTTAAATACAAGCAGGAGATGAGTATACTGAGAAAAGTATATTATTAAAATAGAAGTATACAATGATTGTAATAAATGTTAATAATGTGAAAATTTGTTTAGTGTATTGTTATATTCACTTGTAACTTTTTAAGTGTTGCATTAATAATGCAACTAAATGCTACAGATTTTTTAAACAATTTTTTTGCTAAACTTCTACCTAAAACTAATACACATGTATTATGCAAAAGCTGAAAATATTAAAAGTGCAATTTGATGCACAGATAGCTCCATATGAAGTGCCAGCTTTCAGAGGGGCAATAGCCGCTAAAGTTCCTAGAGATTCAGTCTTATACCATAATCATGACGGAGAAAAATTACGTTATGGTTATCCACTAATTCAATACAAACGTATTGGACGCAATCCTACTATTGTCTGTGTAGGCGAGGGTGTAGATGAAATCCATAAGTTTTTTGAAAATAAGGATTGGGGTGTGGAGATTTCTGGGAGGAGGTTGGAGATGAAAATCAAAGACCTTGATGTAAAGCACCTAACGATGCAGGTCTGGGACCAAGACTTCTATTACAGAATTACAAACTGGCTTCCTCTAGGTGCTGAGGCGTTCAGAGAATATCTTGGTATGTCCACTCAAGAGGAACAGATTCGATTTCTTGAAACAAAGTTGATTGGCAACATCATTTCAATGGCAAAGGGTATCAATTGGACAATTGATAAACAAATTCGAGTAAAAATTAAAGAAATTGAAAGTATAAAATCAATAAAATTTAAGCAAACAAAACTGTTGTCTTTCAGCTTAAACTTTTCTACCAATGTTTTTATACCTCATCATTTAGGGTTGGGTAGAAAGGCAGGCTTTGGACATGGCATTATTAGAAAGCAAAACAATAATTAATATATGATACAATCAGAAAGTAGCGAATTGTATTTATATAGTTTATGGAAGGGAATCAAGTCTAGAGATAGTGAATGTGCAAAATTGATAGAAACAAAATGTAGGCATTCAAATCTTAAGCTTGATGAAGACCGTGAATTATCAATCATTTACAATGAAGCTACAAGAATGGCTTATGGGAAAAGTAAGTCTAACTCTTCACAGCAAAAAGTGAGAAATATTTTTGACAATATTCATGTTAAAAATAAGCAAAGCTTATATGAAAACTATTATAATTTTGAATCTCTAAATTTCACATCTTTATCAGAAGACAATAAAAGTATTTTTCCTAACCAAGTAAAAAAGGAAAGCAGCGATAAAGAAGTCTGGAAAAACTTTAGAGAAGAAGGAATAGATAGAATAGAAAATGGAAGCAAACCAAGGGTAGTTGCTGAAATTATTCAGCATTTATCAAAAAAATACACTTGGTGTTTACCTGCTTATTCTACTTCTGCTGCAATGAGTTTTTATGAGTACGAAAAGTCAAAAACAGCATTCTTCTTATCTCTTTATAAATACCTCAATGAGAAAAATTTAAAGTTTGAAGATTTAAGTGAGTCAGAAGAACCATACTTAATGCTGTGTGGAGATGTTTCTGGAATTCAGAAGTTTATCTATAATATTTATTCAAGAAAAGCATCTAAAAGTTTAAAAGGGCGTTCTTTTTATCTTCACCTTTTAGTAGAAACCATAATCGATCATATTTTATCGGATGTTGCTATTGACCTGCATTTACCAAATATTATTTATGCATCTGGAGGAAAGTTTTATTTACTATTACCCAATTTACCAAAAGTAAAAGAAGCTTTAGGTAGAATTGAGAAGGAAATTGTAACACGAATTTTCAATAAGCATAAAACGGATTTATATGTATGCTTAGGTTATGTATCTTTTGGTATTAATAAAGATGCTGAGGTCTTTTCGTCTTACCAAGATAGCTTAAGAAAGGTAAATTCTTTTTCTACTTTATGGGGTGCGACCTCAAATGAAGCGGCAAAGAAGAAAAGTAAACGCTTTGAACATTTATTTACTAATGCTGAACCTATAATAGATAATGGTCAAGATAAAGTGGTAGGTGGTTTTGATGCTTTTTTTGGAAAAAATGGAATTGCCACCAGTGATGCAATAAATGATGGTTCAACAACAACTCGTTGTGTAGTAACAGGTGACCCCGTACCCAGAAAGAAAGAATATGAATTAGATAAGTTTGATGAGAAGAGTTCCGAAAAACTTTATGCGACTAAAGCTGTTTTAGAACAAATTCAGTTAGGAAGTACACTCCAAGAATCTCAGTTTATATTAAGTGGCGAGTCGAAGGAGTCAACTTCAATAAAAAATGCCATTGATCCTTTAGGGATTGGCGAAATGTTACAAGTATTTAATAAAGAGAAGCAACTATTTGCATCTATAGATCCTGATTATGACGGAATCATTAGGCTGAAATCAATTAATGATATCCTATTTCTTTCCAAAATGAAAGGAGGAGATCAAATGATTAAAAATCTTTCAAGAGGATTTACCTTATATGGAGGTAATAAACAAGCCCAAACAATCAATGGAAAAGGGAAAACTAGACCCAAAACATTTGATGAATTGGCAGGCAGTGAGGTAGATGATTTCGATGTTCAGCATATCGGTTACAAGAGATTGGGTGTCTTAAGAATGGATGTAGATAACCTAGGGCAAATTTTTATTAAAGGTTTGCAAAATGAAGATCAATCTTTTGCTTCTTATTCTTTCTTGTCAGGCCAGTTAGATTTGTTCTTTAGTGGCTATCTTAATGCGATTAGAGATAGTGGTATTACCAATCAAGGAGAGCGATATGAAGACTGGGTAAATATCATTTATTCGGGTGGTGACGATGTGTTTGCTGTGGGTAGATGGGATATGTTATTATCGTTTGCAAAGAGAGTAAGAAGTGATTTTAGGAAATTTGTTGGAGGAAGAGAAGACATATCCCTATCTGCGGGAGTTGCTGCAGTAGGTGGTAAATTCCCAATAAGTAAAGCTGCAGATATGGCAGGTGATGCTGAAAGCAAGGCAAAGAAATTCAATAGTGAAGCTAAAAATGCTTTCTCTTTAATGATACATGGTATTGCTGAAGATAACTCTCTAAATGAAATAGTTAAAGATCATATTTCGGGTGATACTTTTAGCTGGGATAAAGAATATGACTTTGTAGAAGTACTTGCTGAAGATTTAGAAGAACGTCTACAATCTGGTTTGGCAAAGGGACTTTTAGGTAAACTTACTTATTACAGGATTCTCAAAAACGAGAACAAGCTAGATTGGTGGTGGCTTTCTGCTTATCACTTTTCGCAATTAGAAAAGAAAGCATCAAATGCTGAAGCGACTTTACTTGAAGCTCTTAAAAAAGCATTAGTAACAGGGAAATTTGAAATGAACTCTATTTCCAATGAAAATATTAATATCAATTACCAAGCATCAACAAAAGAAAGAATGCTTGATTTGATAAATGCTTCTTTACGTATTGCAGATTTGAAGAATAGAAATAATTAAAAAATATATCATGTCTAATATTAATGAAATAAAATCCTCATGGATTAAAGAAGGAATGGACCGTGAAGCGGTAAAATTTGCCGAAACTTTAGCTAAAGAACTTGTAGATCTAAATGATCGAGGTTTTACAGGTAGAAATGCAATGACAACATCACAAGTCAGAAATTTTTTTGGGGAAGTTAGGAGAATACAAATGAAAGGTTCTAATCAGAACCAAAGTGATTTTTATATGTTACAACCAAAACTAGCTTACGCTGTTGCTCGTGTAGGTAATAGAAATGCAAAGATTAATAAGTTTCAAGAAGTAACCAATCAACTCCTAAATTTTGTAGATCCTAAAAATGTAGCTGAGTATGATAATTTGGTTTCGTTTTTAGAAGCTGTGGTAGCTTATCATAAAGCAAATAACGGTAAATAACTCAACAAAAAATATTTATACAAAAGATGGCAAAGAAATTAGTTAAAAAGATTATCATCAAAGGTAATATTGAAGCAAAAACAGGTCTACATATTGGAGGTTCTAATTTAAACTTACAAATCGGTGGTGTTGACTCAGCAATTGTGAAAAACCCGCTAACCGATAAACCTTATATTCCAGGAAGCTCATTAAAAGGAAAAATCCGTTCACTACTAGAACAAACGAATGGTTTGATTGGAGGAGCACAGGGCAAACAAATACAACATGGTCCAAGTAAAAAAGGTAAAGTAGCTGAAGTTTTTGGAAGAACAGATAATGAAGGGAATTCAGGTAATATTCCTTCGAGAGTTATTTTTAGAGATTGCGAGCTAATTGATGAAGAGGAAGTTCTAAAAAACAATAAAAATACAGATTTACCATATACTGAGGTAAAGACTGAAATTGTGATGGATAGAATTACAGCAGCGGCTACACCTAGACAGTTAGAACGTGTGCCTGCTGGGACTACTTTTGATCTTGAATTAGTCATAAATATTTATGAAGGTCATGAAGTTTATTCAGAAAGATCAGAAGAGGAAACTGTTCAACTAATCTTTGGAGGATTACAACTTTTACAAGATGACTATATTGGAGGAAGTGGTTCAAGAGGAAGTGGTCAAATCAAATTCAATATAGAACAAGTTTTGGAAAGAGATATTGAAACTTATTATGGAAAAGCAGATGCTTCAGATGTTGATTATACAACAGTAGCATTACCAGATAGTTTAAAAGCATAATTACCAATAATCAATAGAGGTTTATACTCTATTGGTTATTCTTTAGAATAAAAACAGGTATGTTAAGAGTCTATAAATTACATTTTTCAACTCCTTTACATTTATCGGATGAATCAGAAGGATATGATAAATCTCAAAGTTTGCTTCATTCTGATACTTTGCACGCCGCAATTATGAGTACTTATGCTCTATTAGGTAAAACAGAAGCTATCCCTCATGATGGAGTTCCTCCCTTTACAATAAGTTCTTTATTTCCTTTTGCTCAAGCTGAAGAAAATAAAGAAACAACATATTTTTTACCAAAACCATTTAAACCTTTCAACCCGAATAAACTATCAGAAGAAGAAGCAAAAAAGATAAAAAAGATAGAGTGGATTGAATTATCCTTGTTCAAACAACTGATAGGTGAGAAAGGATTGGCAATCGAGAAAGATTATATCCATAAAGGAAAATTCCTAGCCAAATGTAAAATAGGAAAAGTGATGGATACAGAAATGTCTCAAAGAGTTGTTATACGAAGAGATCGAACAGCTACAGGTATAGATAATGTTTCTCAGGTGTTTGGAGGGTTTAGTGTACCGGAAAAAGTAGCACCTGATCAAGAAACAACACCTTTTTATATTGAAAAACTAAGATTTTCAAAAGGTAGTGGGTTGTACTTTATTTATGAAGGAGATGAAAAGAATAGTTCACTATTTGAAACTGCTCTTCAATTATTAGGAGATGAAGGCATAGGAACAGATCGAAATGTAGGAATGGGTAAATTTTCATTTGAGAAAGTCGATTTGAAGAGTGAGAAGGTTTGGGATCATTGGGACACTATGTGCCAATTGAAGTCAGATTATTCAGTGACATTATCCTTATACTGTCCGAAAGATGAAGAGGAATTATCCAAAGCACTTGAGGGAGCGAAATACAACTTAATAAAAAGAGGGGGATATATAACCACGGAGCCTTTTAATGCCTTACGAAAAAGAGAAGTTTACATGTTTGCTGAAGGCAGTGTTTTTAGATTTACTCCAAATGAAGTAAGAGGGAAATCTGTAAATCTTCAACCTGATATTACAAAGCTTGAAGAATATACCAATACTACAGCACACCCAATATGGCGTGTTGGCAAAGCAATGTTATTACCAATAGTCCCTGAAGTAAGATGAATACAGAATACAATCAAAATTATCAACTAGATATTGAAGCTGTTACTCCTGTTTACGTTGGAGCAGGGAAGGAAAAAGATTGGATGAAAGATTATGAATTCATCTATGATGATGGGTTTGTGTATGTTCTTGATCTTGAAAAGCTTTACAGTATTACATCGGATCTTAAAGAAATTCAAAGGATTAGTTCTCTAATTGTTGATAAAAAATTGACTTCTTATTTAAAACAACAAAGCATTGATTTAAATAGTATTTCAAAATATGTATTTGAATTAGAGACGGGTTTACCTAGTAAAGAAATAAAAACATTTATTAGAAATGGAATGGGTAAAACTTATTTACCAGGATCTTCAATAAAAGGAGCTGTTAAAAGTGTCTTGTTTAATGAACTGTATAAAAAATATAGTCAAAATGGACAAAATACAGTAAAGGTTTCTACAGATATGTTTCTCAAGAATAAAAGAGAAAAAGCATGGAGAGAAATTGAAGAAAATACTTTTGGTAAAATCAATACTAGTCTTGGGAGATTATTAAGAATAACTGATGGCGAATTTAATCATACCAAATTAATGCCCTCAAAGATTAACAATAGATATGGTGATGATTTAGATCAAGGTTGGAAACATGCTTTAGATGAAAATGGAGAGTATTTTGACCCTGTAAAGTTTGTGACAATTCAAGAGGTAATGCCAATTGGTGAGAAAAGTAGTGTGCGATTTTCATTCGCTGAAAAACTACTATCCAATTTTGAATATTACGCGCCAAATAACTCGACTACTTATAAAAAACAAAGATATCTTTTTCCTAATTCAAAAGATAAGTTAGCCAGCTTATTCAAAATTATCAATAGGTATACTAAAGAATTTATTTTAAAGGAAATTGACTATTTTGAAGATGAAAGTACTGATTATCATAATAAAGAGACAAGTCAGCTTATTGAATCTTTCAGATTGATTTTAAAGAAAATACCCAATGATAATTCATATGCTATTTTAAGGATGTCGGCAGGAAGTTCTTTTCATGGAATGACCGGAGACTGGAGGTTTAATAGCCATTTAGAAACCTTAGAACAAGGGAAAGAAGATCATCTTAATTTAGTTTATAATGTTCATAGTAGAACCAAAGAAAAAGCATTATATAAATCAAGAAAATTCATTTTCAGTGAAGGAACTTTAGATGAATATGAATTTTATCCTCCGGGTTTTATAAAGCTATCTTCTCCTGACTTAACAATAACAAAAGAGACAGAACAAGTAATTGAAAAACAGGAAGAGAACTTTATTGAAGCAACAAAAAAAGTAGATGAAATAGAAAAAGAAGAACCTGTTATAAAAGAAGCAATAGTAGTAGAAGAAGATAAAAAAACGGTTGTAAATATACCTTCTCTGGGGCAAGAACTAGCTTCAAATATACAGGTCAAAGTTTCAATTAAAAAAGTTGGGACACCGCATTCGGAAGTATGTTTAATGATTGATGGTGAAGTACATCAGTTTAAAATGTCAGGCACAAAGAAAATGAAAAAAGAAAAGTCTGACATAGCTGAAGGTGATGAAGTACTTGTAGAATTAACTGTTAAAGAAGGTAGTATTCGGATGTCTAAATATATAGGGTTAAAATAATATGCTAAAAAAAATTCTAATCAGTAATATAGGCAATCGCAATCTTATTTGGAATAAGAACGAATTCCCTGAAAAAAAGAGTTTTAGAGAGGAGACACAATTTATTCTCGAAAACTATGAAGAATACAAAGAGATACTTCAAATAAATATTCTTGATGTTCTACTTGATGAAGAGAAAAGCAGTTTAAGTAAAGTTATTCTCTTTACCTCTGATCAATTTGAAAAAAGCCCAGAACAAGCTAATCAAGATACTGTTTATGCAGGGCAGATTTTAAAAAAAATCATAGAAGAAAATTATCAAATTGAGGTAGAGTTAATACCATTAAAATCTGTAGCTATAGCTCAAGATAGTCTTCTAAGTGAAATCAGGGGACACTTAAAAAATATATTAGAGAGTAATACAAGTTCTGATTTTATTGTATCGACGACTGGAGGAACCCCTCAACAGAAAAATGCTTTAAAAATTATTGTTGAGTACTTGATGGATAGTACTAAATATAGTTTTTATCAATTGAATGAAAATTGGAATACAAAAAAAACAGAAGTTGAAAAGTTAGATAATTTAGAACATCGTAAAATCCTTGATACGGAACAAGCTATTATGTTCTGTAAAAGAGGGAATTATCTTGCAGGAGCTGAATTGATTTCCAATCTCAATGAATCCATTAAAAAAGAGCTTATTTTCAAAGTGCTGACTTTTTGTGATTACAGAAAACGTTTGATTGATGACTTTGCTGAACAAATTATCAATCCAATTCCCAATCAAGAGTTAGATGATAAAGGATTTGATTTATTGGTAGATTACAAAAGTCAGAAAAGTTTAGGTAAATACGGAAAGTGGTCAGATATATTTACTTCACAGCAGTTTTTTAGGATTTGTGAAACACTTTCTGTTGCAGAGTTTTTCTGGTCACAAAAGGATTATAGCAATGGCGTCTTGTATTATTCAATCTTTATTGAGAAGGTGTTACTTTCTGCTATTACAAAAGTTACTGGATTAGATTTAATTGGTGATTATAATAATAACCTTGATAATATACTACAAGAAATCCGTGATGCAGGGACACCTTTGGGTGGATTAGGAACAAAGCGGTTTACTTTACCTGTGATGATAAAATATGCAAATCATATTTTTCGTGATCCTGAGTTCTTAGATCTTTTATCCACTTTCGAAGAGTGTAATACAAAATTTGATAAAGGCATTGGTAAAGGTAGAGGACTTGATAAACTACGTAATGATTTAGCCCATAATGGAAAAGGAGTAAACCTGAAACAAGTCAATGCACAAGTGAAACATTTTGATGTTATTCAAAAGAAATGGCACAAAGCAATTGGATTACCAAGTGAGAATATTTTTGAGCAAACAAATAAAGCAATAACAAAACACTTATTAGAATTATAAATGAAAAACACAATCATCTTTCTATTTGGAAACAGAGATCTTCAAATAGATAATATGTATAAAGCCTCTGATATTACTGATAAAGGAGAAAAAATAATTGAAAGCTACTTTGAAATCCAAAATGATGGAAAAGAAAGAGTAGTAAAGAAAAATTTAAGAGCTGAAGGAATTACTTTTTTAGATATTAGTCAAAAAGTTTTTGATGCTTATGCCGATATGGAAGACGCCATTCGTTTTCCTATGGTAGAAAAAACATTGGAATATTTAGATGCCAAAAGCAATGATACTAAATTGGTTTTCTGTACTTCTTCACAGGAACCTAAACACATTCAAGATTCTTTTTATTTTGGAGAAGTGGCGTTGAAATTCTTTAAAAATAAAGGTTTTGAAGCTGAACATTCACCTTTCTCTTTGAATCCTAATGATTTTGAGGGGCTAGTCACTTATTTTTCTGAGTTATTTACAAAGCAGAAGTCAGGTGTCGGTAATCTTTATATTAGCAACTCTGGTGGAACTCCAAATATGCGTGCAGCATCTCATTTTGCAGGAATTTTCAGAGGATATCATTATTTAAATATTACAGGTATTTCGGGCGAGGTTAATGTAACGAGTTTTGATAAACAGGAAGGTTTAATTCTTTCACAAATAGTAGATCAAATGCTTTCCGTTTATGATTACGAAGGTATTTTGCAATTGCCAGTTTCAGAGGTGGTGAAAGAGAAATGTAGAGAGGCTTTGTCTTATTATAATCTTGATACGGATTATATCACGCAACATGAAAAATATCAAGATAGGGCGATTAAAGCGATCGAACTGATCTATGGAAACCTAGTAGTTTGTGTGAAACAAGGAAGATATGCAGATGTTATTGGAAGAATTTATAGATTGGAAGAAGCAATTTGGCAATATCTTTTTTATAAAAAATTAAAAGAAGATGACCTTATCAATGATTCCGATAAAGTTTGGAGAGTAGATTCAAAAGGAAAAGGTAAGTTTGATAGAAAGTTTGAAAAAACGGACTCTGATAGATCTTGCAAAGATTCTGTTTTAGAATCAAACTATCCTGAGCATTTTGCCTATCAAGACATTAATGGGAGAAAACAATTGATGTTTACAAAATTTGAAAAGCTGTCTACTGGCATAGGTAAAAGTCTTTATTATTTCTTAAATAAATCATTAGAGATTAACAGCACTGTTTGTGATTTTTATTCAAATCTAAATAATGGATATGATAAAGATCTGAATCACTTCGGTAATTTAAGGAATAAGAGTTTACTAGGACATGGTTTTAAAGGCGTTTCAAAAGAAGATATTGAAAAAATTACAGGAAATATTTCTTCATTTATGCAACAGCAACAAGCCATAGTAGAGGAGGTAATAGATGGTGATGTAGTTATGATTTTTGATAATATGAATGCAGAAATTTATGCTCTCCTGAAATAAACTCAACTGCATCCCCTTAGGAACAGAGAGTATAAAATAAACGCTGTCCGTAATTTTTAAATTTTATATATTGAAAATTATGGCAAAGCAATCCTCAAAAGAAAGTGCTGAGTTTCAGCAAATGCGAGACTTAGCACTAAAACAACTTTTATCCGGTCAATCACTTATTGGTGAAGGCGGTATATTCGCACCTCTATTAAAACAATTTTTAGATAGTGCACTTGATGCAGAAATGTCTTCTCATTTAGAGGAAGAGAATCAAAAGATAAAAAAGCTCCAAAGAACAGACGTAATGGTAAAAAGAGTAAAACAGTCAAAACCATCGCAGGTGAAATAGAGGTCACTACTCCAAGGGATCGTAATTCTAGTTTTGAACCTAGTATTATTCCAAAACGAGAGACTGTCCTTGCAGATAATATGGCTCCAAAAATTCTTTCCCTTTATTCGAAAGGAATGAGTTTAGCCGCTATCTCAGAGCATATCAAGGAACTGTATGATGTATCTATCAGCAATCAGACACTTTCTGGAATTATTGACAGGATCACCCCTGAGGTAAAGCTATGGCAAAACAGAGCCCTTGATAATGTTTACCTTATTGTTTGGATGGATGCGATTCATTTTAAGGTAAAAGGAGAAGATAGACGTACAGAATCTCGTGCTGTTTATAACGAACTGACAATCAATAAAGAAGGTGAGAAAGAGTTGATTGGGATGTATATCTCTGAAAGCGAAGGTGCAAACTTTTGGTTATAGGTGCTTACCGCCCTCAAAAGCCGAGGAGTTGAAGATATTCTAATCGCCTGCACAGATTCAGAGGCTATTCTCAGCGTTTTTCCAGCCACAGAGATTCAGAAGTGTGTCATTCATCAAGTGCGAGGTTCAATCAAATATGTAGCCTCTAAGGACCAGAAAGAATTTATGAGAGATTTGAAGCTCGTCTATCAGGCCATGAATAAGGAAATTGCAGAAGACGAATTTCTCAATTTAGAGGAAAAATGGGGGAAGAAGTATCCTATTGTCATAGAATCATGGCAACGGAACTGGTCGGAATTAAGTGCCTATTTCAGTTATGATCCCATGATCCGTAAAATGATATACA
>NZ_LQAQ01000074.1 GCF_001583495.1 Flammeovirga sp. SJP92
TTCTTCTACATCAATATATTTTCCTAGCAATGCCAATTTAGTTTCATACACACAATCTTGATTGTTAAAGTCTATATTGATTAAGTCAAAAAAGCAGTCTGAACCAAGTCTAGATTCAAGGTCAGAGTTATTATATAACCAAAATTCAAATTCTTTTACTGCGATATTACCTGATAGGAAGTCTAAAATTTTTCTTTTGGTATTCTCTTCCATAAGCTCCATCTTTTTTATTACCTGTTGTTGCTATAGACGGGTGATTAAAAATCAATAAAAATATTGAGCTAAGAATTATTGTTCTCATGATTGTTTCCTTTATAAGTTTGCTTTATTCCTCCTCTTTTAATTTTTCGTATTCTTCTTCAACATTTTCACCCACTTCAAATTTTAAAGTATTTTCATCTAAATACTTTATTTTTTCTAGGCTACTTCCTCCTAAACCAGTATATAGTATATAAAATTCTTCTTTGTAAATAACTACTTGAGGTATAGGTTGACATGTTGTTATGAATTGCTGCTTTCTATCTGGTTCATATTCATCAAAGCTTTGATAAGAGCCAATCAATGAGTTACTTTTAAACCTCAGCTCAATTACTCTCAATTGGGTTTTCTTTGTAATTTCTGTGATAACATCATTGTATTTATGTATATATATTGTTCCAGAATCTGTCAAAATTTCAACCCTAGAGCTATCACTATTTAAGCTATAAGATACACTTAAAGTATCAGTTAAAAATTCTCCTTCTTTATAAAATCCAATTAACTTCCATTTCCCATTAAGTTGTGAACTTATACTTTTTAAAGTATCAGCATAAAGTGTTTGCTCTTCTTGATCTATGAATTCGGTATTTTGACAATAACAGTATGAAGTCATAATCAAGAAAAACTTTAACAGATATAGCCTTTTAATTTTCATCATAAAATCTAATGGAATAACTTTAATATTCTCAACAACTGAGGTTTAAGTTATGGTTAGAAGTTTGTTTTTTTATATTTATAGTCTTTCCAACATGTAAAGAGTATCTGATATTTTTTTGCTAAATACTTCATCTTCACTTTCATATTCGAAAAAACCTTTTTCTAGTTTATTTGAGTTAACCTCAATCCACAGAATTAAAGTATCAATTTCATCTTGATTCAATCCACTGAGTGATTTATTTTTTCCTTTCAAGTCATAATAATAGTTTTCAATAAAGTCTACATAGTTTTTGAAACCCTGACTATTAATGTTTAAATCCCATTCATGAAGCATTCCTTTCAAATCATGAATTTTATTGTTGATTTCAATTAAGGTTTTAGAATCGAAGTAAGGTGCATTATTAATGTCGTATTTCCACCATGCCTTCAGAAATTTTATAATTGTATTTCTTTCATCAATTTCCCATTCATTCCAATTCCCGTAGTCAAGCTTTCCCAAAATTACAAAAGTGTCCAATACCAATTTTCTTGTGGCAGTTAGTTCAAAAATTCGAGGTAAGTAGTGTTTGAAGTCATAAATATCACCCCAAGTTGTCATCGCTTTAAATGCATATTTTGAAATGTCATCGTCTTCTAATTCCCTTAGCTTTTTAGAATGTAAGGTAGATTTATCGTTATCAGAAACACAACACGGACACCCTTCCATAGTTGGCTTGAGTGAATATTTATCAAACGTACTATAAAGTTCTTCTATTGCTATTTTAAATTCTTCTGTCATGTCTTTTTTAGCGTGATAACATTATGTGTGTTTTGATTTATAGGTTTATTAATACCGGTATTGAGAGGTTAACCTTTACTTTTTTCCCTTTCTTTACCGCACTATCAAAATGTAACTTATTTACTATTTCTTTTAAGGGCTTTTCCAGACCTAGAAGATATGGAAAACTAAAATCTGTATTTTCTTGAATTGATTGATAAATTAAACTTCCATTTTCCATTATTGTGATATTCACATGAACAAGGTAATTTAGGTTTAATTTTAAATGACCAAACTTTTTGTATAATTCTGTATTGATCAAATCATTCACTTCTTCATAATTTCCTAAGGGATAACCTCCAAGATTTGACTTTTGAAAATAATATTCTTCCGTTACATAGTAAGAATTTTTTAGTCTTTGAGGTGATTTAAAAAAGGGGAATTTGTAAGGTTCTAATATTATTGACTCCACTTCTTCTAAGGTCAAAGTTTTGAATTGTTCTGTTTGTGACAAACCATAAAACCGTCCTTCAACATATTCATTTTTTACATTTAAATAATTTTCCCCACAATTTGAGATTCGATATTTAGAACGACTATTGTCTATCGCAAATAACCAAATAGAACCTTTTTGAAACATAGAAAAGTTAGGAGAACAGTCAACTACTTCTCTAGTAAGCATAATTGTATCCTTCTCTAAAAAGCCTCTATAATTTTTATGAATCACTATTGATAGAGAATTTTGTTTTAAGTTATTTTCTACAATTTCGCCTAGAACAACAAGGTCTTTTGTTTGATTGGAGTAGGCAAAGCCTCCTACATAATAACAATCACAGCTAAAACCATTATTGTAAGTAAGCACAAAAAGAAGGAGTAATATTGAAAATTTAGAGTTCATTTTTTTTTCTTAGAAAAGTGATGACTAAACTTATTAATGAGGACTAACCGAACAAGTCTTGCTATATATCTGAAGTAATCTTACCCTTAATTTTTCACTGTTCATGTAGGATCTTTTGATAATTCTTTAAGATAATCAGAGAGCTCTTTCAGGTTATAATCCAATGTAATTCCGTTTGCATTTAGGGATAACTTATTTGGCCTAAATATTACAGTACGTTTTTATATTCTTATATACTTTCCTGCTTCCGTTTTAATATGAAGAAATTGAACCTTCTTAATTTTTTGAAGTTCCTCAAGTTGATTTTCTGTCAATCTATTTTCTCTCAACTTAAAATGGAAATGTTCATAAGAGAATACACTTGAACTAAAGAGCTTTTTAAAATTATTGAATGAGGTGAATTCCTCATCCTCTAAATCACCAAATTGGTCGTAGGTTTCGGTGTAGTCCAAACTCCTTAATGCTTTCAAGTTTTCAGATTCTGCTAAATTTTCAATAAAATTCTG
This sequence comes from Flammeovirga sp. SJP92, assembly GCF_001583495.1. GTDB lineage: Bacteria > Bacteroidota > Bacteroidia > Cytophagales > Flammeovirgaceae > Flammeovirga. The sequence goes on from NZ_LQAQ01000074.1 coordinate 3,077, forward strand.
ATGGTTATAACCTGCTTGGATCGAAAGTGAAGAGATTTGTAAATGAGGAATTTTGAAAAAGTCATTATTAGGAGCAGAGGGAAGTTCAAGCTCTTCAAGTTTTGGCATTTTTAAAACCAATTTTGCAATCATTCCATCTTCATCATCATATTCTCCAATGACACTTTGATTGTGGTCTCCAACATCAGTCAATGCAACTTTAAAAGCCTTTAAATTCACGAATTTAATATCAGACTTTATAATTCTATTAAAGTTCCAATTTCTTGTGCCGTTCGCCCCAGCATCTGGTCCCGTAAAAATTAGTGAGACTATTTGATCTGGGTTTTCGATTAAAAAATCTTGTAAAGCACAAAACCCATAATTGTATTCATCAGGATCAAATTCAGAAGAAGGCATAGTATCATCATCATCATACCCTTCTCCATAAAATACGATTTCGTATAGGTTTCCAATTCGTGAGAAACTAATTCTTGGAGAAGAAGCTAAATTGTAGTCAAGCTCAGAAGAGTTATGATAATTGTAAATTCTCTTTTGTAATTCAAGTAGTTTGTCTTCCATTTTGTTTAGTTTGATTGTTTAGATGGCTACAAGCCTTTTTTATTCGGTTTGAAGAGATCTTGCTTAGAGGCAATAGTTTGTTAGTATTACTACTAACATGATGCTTGTTCAGCTAAATATAAGCATATAACCTAATTTTATCATCAAATTCATCAACTCTGAATTTTCCGACTTTATCTATTTCAGCTTTAATGGTTTTAAAGTCCTGATTATATAGTTGCTTAAAGTCAGCGAATTTTCTAAACTACGTTTTGTGAGTATGTTTATCAATAACTTAAATTTCTACTATTGATATATTTCTAGTTTTCATTTAGGAGGTGTTCCAAACATGCTCTAAGTTCTCTGATTAGGTTAATAGACTTTCGATTTTCAAAATAATTGATGTATTCAGTACGTGATTTAAATGCTTCCGGATTGTCCTTACATCTTTTTTCATACCCCTTTATCATCTTTAAGATTACCTTGCTTTTTTTCTTTTTTGTTTCTGTATTCTTGAGAAATTGCTTAGTTAACTCTCTGTCAAATCCGAAAATTAATTCCACATCCAACTCAAAACTGTTATCATACGTGTTGCCAAACTTTGCTTTATACAATAGATAAATATCTTCCAATGTCATGACTTTATATAACATGAAAGCACATAGTTCCAATGAAGCTATAGAAATTGAAATTTTATTTGCACATCTTATTTCTTGTTTCAAAATCCATCTGATTAGAGGCTTATCCTTTATTGAATAATTTCTAAAAAGTTCGAGAACCAAATCAATTCTATTTTGTAGGTTAAAATCGTTGATCTTACCATATTCCGTCTCTCCATTATGCTTAAACCTGTATTTATCTAATAACTCTTTCTGTCCACTTCTCCTGAACTCTTCAATAATTTGCATAGATTGATATTTTTTGTGAGCCAAATGACTCGGCTTATTAACGATAACCTTTAAATTTTTGGCAGGGTTGCTTCTAAGTTAAAACCTGCCAATTTTCACTGCTAACTTAATGTTTTTTATTTATGACAAAGTATTTATTTCTGTTGTCAACGATTAATCTAAATATTGTAGCATTTACTAAAATTTCCCCACTTTTATCTATCTGATAAACGTACTTATGAGCTACTGAATGATCTAAATATGCTACAGTATCTGTTCTAATTTCGAGCTTGTTGGTCAAAACTACCTTTTCAAGGTTTTTCTTATCAATTACAATTGTGTTATCGTTGATTTTATAAGTGCCATATCTATACTCACTTAGCCCAAGACTCGAATTATTAAATATATAAGAGCCATCCGTTTTAAAGTCGATGCCTGTTCCATTGTAGTCACCATCATAAAATATGCGTACAAGTGTCGGTTTATCAAAAGTAGTATTGATCTGAACATTCCATATTAAAACTATTGAGCCAAAAACTATTGATAAGCCAACGGGTAAAAGCAAAAATATTTTCTTTTCACTTCGAAAATGTTTGATGTCAGTAAATAGCGACCACATCAAAAAGAGCACTCCAATAATTAAAAACCCACCAAAAATTCAAAAGGGATGAGTTTAGTCGATATCTCAGAGAATATCAAGGAGCTATATGATGAACGTACCAATCAGTAATTCGCAAGTGATCTATAATCAGAAGGTCCACTTTTTAATACAAAAATAAAGCGATACTTCATGTTTTGAAAAGGGAAAATATATTGTCTCCTACGTCGCCACCCCTGTCAAAAATGAAGTAGCACTTTAAAATGTATCATAAGATCTTTAGGAAAAAAGAAATTTAATTGAGAAATAAGAAGTAAATTAAGAGTTCAGAAGAAAAACGAGACAGCGTTCAACTAACACTTCCAATACTAATCCCAATTATTGTTTTGCGGTTAATACCTTAAATAAAAAACGACCAATAGAACCACTATATATACGTTTTTTTGCGTTACCTAACCAAATTTAATTAAGTATTAATGATCAATTATTTTTGGTTTAGTACTTTAATGTGTAGAATGTTATTCTGTTTACTTTAAATTAAACTATATTTTATGAGAATCTCTTTCATTCTAACGCTTTTCAGTCTTTCTCTTCTTTTCATCAACACATCATTTGGTCAACATCATCATGACCATGATCATACACATGAAGGTTTGCATCATTGGGAAATCCCAAGTAAAGATCCTGATCGAATAATACTGACATTCCATGGAGACCCTTCTACAAGCAGAGCAGTGACATGGAGAACGGATAAAAGTGTGGATAGTGCAGTAGCAGAAATTGCGGAAGCAACTGTCAATTCAAAATTTGAAGATAAGGCCCAAAAAATAACGGCAACAACGGAGGTGTTTGATTTAGGATTGTATAAAGGCAATTCATCACTGAAGGTAAATTACCATAGTGTTGTTTTTGAAGGTTTAAAGCCTAATACTTTGTATGCTTATAGGGTAAGTGATGGCGGAAAACATAGATCGGAATGGATTCATTTCCGTACCGCTAAAAAAGAATATGCTCCAACAGAGTTTGTCTATTTTGGAGATGCTCAAAATGATGTTTTAGACCATTGGTCCCGAGTGATCAGAATGGCGTATCAAACGTCACCTAATGCATCTTTTGTCATTCATGCAGGTGACTTAATCAATCAGGCTCACAAAGACATGGAATGGGCAGAATGGTATAAAGCAGGTGGATTTATCCATAGCCAATGGTCGGCGATTCCAGTGGTTGGAAATCATGAATTCCGAGGATTGGAAAAAGGAGAGAAGAAGCAATTAGCCATCCAATGGAGGCCTCAATTTACGCTTCCTGTTGAAAAAGAACTGGATGAAAAATTACATGAAACTGTATACACAGTAGATTATCAAGATGTTCGAATTATTGTTTTGAATTCTAATGACTTATTGGAAGAACAAACAGCCTATCTTGAAAAGCAACTGAAAAACAGTGATGCTAAATGGAAAATCATAACGTGTCACCACTCCGTTTTTTCACCTGCAAAAGGACGTAATTTCCAATTTGCAAGAGACCATTGGAAGCCACTTTTAGATAAATATAACGTTGACTTAGTATTGAATGGTCATGATCATACCTACGCTAGAGGGCATGTTCCTACTCGTACTACAGATTCAAAAAATACAAAGGATTTGAGTACTGTTTATGTTACGTCTGTGAGTGGACCAAAGCAATACAAATTGGATCCAGAACAAATGAAAGAATACACCGCAGATGGTTATCAATTAGATCAATCAGGGGAGCAAATTCAATTTTATCAAGTCATTAAAATTGATGGAGATCAACTCACTTATGTGGCTTATACTGCTGTAGGGGAGGAATATGACCGTGCTGTGATTACAAAGAATTTTAAAACAGGAAAGAAGAAGTTGTCACAAAAATAATTGAATAATAAGATATGAATGAAATAGATTGGATTGGCTCATTAGGAGTCTTTCAAATATTATTAGCCTACACTTTAAATGTAACAGGGAAACTAGATAGGGGAAGTATTGCTTATAAATTATTAAATCTCTTTGGTGCTTCTCTTGCGTGCTTAGCATCAGTTTTAATGAATTATATTCCTTTTATTGTTTTAGAAGGCGTTTGGGCTTTTGTTTCTCTTTTATCTTTGGTTCGGAAAGAGAAAAATCAGGAAGAAGGAAAAGTGTAACTTTACTAAAGCCTAAGTTCTAATATCAATTATAAATACAACAAATATGAACAAAGTAAATTTTAATACCCTTTATCCCATTGAAGAATTTAAGAATACGGTTTCTTTAAAAGTGTTAGTGGAAGAAAGTGATGTCAAAAATGTAATCGTAGGAGATTATTCTTATTACAGTGATTTTGATGACCCCACAAAGTTCTTGGAAAAGAATGTGATGTATAATTTTGGAATGTCAGGCACTCAGCTGAAAATTGGGAAATTCTGTGCTTTAGCCCATGGGGTGAAGTTTATTATGGCAGATGCCAATCACTCTACTAAAGGAGTTTCCACTTTTCCATTTGCAGTTTTCGGTAAAGAATGGTCGGATAAATTACCGATCGGAGAATATCCATTTAAAGAATACAAGGATATTGAAGTAGGTAATGACGTGTGGATTGGCTACGGTGCTACTATCATGCCCAATGTGAAAATAGGTGATGGAGCTATTATTGGCAGTAATTCCACAGTGACATCAGATGTTCCTGATTATGCGGTAGTGGGTGGAAATCCTGCAAAAGTAATTCGCTATCGATATACCAAAGATGAAATTCATTTATTGAAAGGTTTGAAATGGTGGAATTGGGATAGAGTATATCTGGACGAGGCCATTGAGATCTTAGTGAAAGGAACGGTAGAGGATCTGCACTTTTTTGCCACTAAAAAAGGATTGATAAAAACATCATAATCATAATAAATAACTCTAATATAAATTGACTGATTACAATAACATACTCCAAAACATCAAACGTTATGTCGCCCTCACTGAAGAAGATGAACAAGATTTTGTAAGCATCATCAAAACTTCCAAAGTGAAAAAAAGACAGTTTATTGTACAACCTAATTTTGTTTGTGAACATCAAACCTACGTTCAAAAAGGAGCTTTTAGAAGTTACTTTGTGAGTGACGAAGGAGTGGATCACACCATTCAGTTTGCCATTGAAGATTGGTTTATCAGTGATTTCAATAGTTATATTCATCAAGAACCCGCATCTCTTTTTGTGGAAGCATTAGAAGATGCGGTCATTCATCAAATTGCTTACAAAGATGTAGAGGCTTTGTGTGACCGAAACCCAAAATATGAACGCTTTTTCCGATTGGTCGCACAAAAATCCTTTGCTTATGCTCAAAAAAGAGTACTATCCAACTTAGGAAAAACTGCAGAGGCAAGATATATTGAATTTCAAGCCCTCTATCCCAGTATTGTAAAAAGAGTACCCCAATACGCTTTAGCTTCTTATTTAGGTATGTCGGCCGAGTTTTTAAGTAAGATTAGAAAACGCTTGGCGGATAAATCTTGAACTAGTTCAAGATAATTTCCTGTTCTAGTTCATTTTTGATGGGAAGTGAATCCACCACTTTTGTAGTAGTACTAGGAGAGAAGAAACCGATATTCTTTTAAAGGGAAAAAGGAAGATGGTTCTTGATATGGTTCGTGTGGACGTTGCAATGCAACGTCCCTACAACGGTATCCATCATAAAGTATATTCTACCAAAAATTGAAAGTAGGATGTAGGGACGTTGTATTACAACGTCCACCGGACCACCATAAAAACCACTTTCGGTCAACAAAATGACTCATTTCTCCTACCCCAGTACTAATCAATCTTCATCAAACCAAAATAAAAAAATGGAAACTACGAATAAGAGAATTTGGATGATTACAGGCATTTCAAGTGGATTAGGAAAAGCGCTAGCAGAAACGGTCCTTGCATCAGGAGATTTTGTCATTGGTACCTTCAGAAATAAAACCCAAACAGAACAATTCAATCAAGAATACGATGGAAAAGCTTTCGGTATCACACTTGATATTACAGAGACCGACAAAGTAACCGAGGCGGTGCATTCTATTTTCAATAATTATGGAAGAATTGATGTATTGGTCAACAATGCAGGAGTGGGATATGTTGGAGCAATAGAGGAAGCTTCATTAGAAGAAGTAAGAGCGGTTTTTGAAGCCAACTTCTTTGGAACATTACATCTCACCCAAACTGTTTTACCATTTATGCGTGAAGCAAAACAAGGTCATATTCTTCAAATTTCCTCTCATGGCGGTATCAAAGCATTTGCGGGTTTTGGAGTTTATAATGCGAGTAAGTTTGCGTTAGAAGGGTTTAGTGAGGCGTTAGAACAAGAAGTGAAACCGTTTGGCATTAGAGTATCTATCGTAGAACCAGGGCCTTTCAGAACTAATTTTGCAGGGAAAGGATTACAGATCGCTCAAAAGACCATTGATGAATATGCTAAAACGTCAGGTGCCTTTAAGGCAAAATTGAAAGGAGTAGATGGAAAGCAGGAAGGTGACCCAATGAAAGCTTCCCAAGCCATTATTGATTTAGTAAATGCCGATAATCCTTCTCTTCGAATGCCTTTGGGAAAAACGGCGTTGATGACGATTAATATGAAGTTGGAGAGTGTGAAAGCAGATTTAGAACAACATGAAAAAGTAGCTTCTGAGGCAGTTTTTGCATAAAAAAACATCGCGTAATTAGTGAGAGCTAAGACTTACATATTGTACAAGGTAGCATGTACGGTGCGTATGTGCTAGGACTTCCATGTTGTACAAGGTAGCATGTACGGTGTGTATATGCTAGGACTTCCATGTTGTACAAGGTAGCATGAACGGTGTGTATGTGCTAGGACTTCCATGTTGTACAAGGTAGCATGTATGGTGCGTATGTGCTAAGACTTCCATGTTGTACAAGGTAGCATGTATGGTGTGTATGTGCTAGGACTTCCATGTTGTACAAGGTAGCATGTACGGTGTGTATGTGCTAGGACTTCCATGTTGTACAAGCCAGTATGTACGGTCAGTACGTGCTAGGACTTACAAATTGTACAAGCTAGCATGTACGGTCTGTACATGTTAGGAATTATCAAAAAAACAAGCACCAAACAAATGTCTGGTGCTTGAATAACTTTCTAGGTTCCTGTAAATAACCACAATTATCGTTTTTAGCTCATAACCAATTCAAATTTCTTTATGGTAGCTTCAATAATATCTAAACACTTATTCAGTTGATGTTCATTGATAACTAGAGGAGGAGCAAAACGAATGATGTTGCCATGTGTGGGTTTTGCCAGCAGACCATTGTGCATCAATTCATAACAGATTTGAGTGGCCGTACTGCTTTCTTCAGTGTCATTGACAATAAGTGCATTAAGCAAACCTCTACCTCGTACTCCCATTAACAATTCCGTTTGTTTGCATAATTCCTGCATTCTTTCTCTGAAAATATTACCTAGTCGGAATGCGTTTTCTGTCAACCTTTCATCTTGCAACACTTGTAAAGCTTCCATCATCACAGCACACGCCAATGGGTTCCCACCATACGTAGAACCATGTTGGCCGGGTTGGAAAACGTCCATTACTTCAGAGGAGGTCAACACTGCTGAAACGGGATAAAAACCACCTGAAATGGCTTTTCCCAAAATGATCATATCAGGTTTGATTTCTTCATAATCAGAAGCCAATAACTTCCCTGTTCTTCCCACTCCGGTTTGTACTTCATCTACCATAAACAGCACGTTATACTTCTTGCAAAGTGCTTGTGCTTTCTTCAAATAACCATCATCCGGCAGATAAACACCCGCTTCCCCTTGTATAGGTTCCATCCACAAACCAGCTACATTTGGGTTTCGTAAAACGTTTTCCAAAGCCTCTAAATTGTTGTAAGGTACAATCTCAAAACCCGGCATAAACGGCCCGAAGTTGGTGGTAGCTACAGGGTCAGTAGAAGCAGAAATAATAGTGGTGGTTCTTCCATGAAAGTTCTTTTCTACTCCAACAATGATCGCTTCATTTTGAGGAATTCCTTTTCGCTCATAACCCCACTTTCTTGCCAATTTAATGGCTGTTTCATTTCCTTCAGCACCTGTATTCATGAGAATCGCTCTTTCATAACCAAAGAGTTGACAGAGCATTTGCTCCGCTTTTCCTAATTGATCAGAATAAAAAGCCCTGGAAGTTAATGTCAATTTAGAAGCCTGTTTTGTCATTGTATTTAAGATTCTCGGATGCACATGACCTTGATTGACGGCGCTGTAAGCAGAGAGAAAATCAAAATATTTTTTCCCTTCTACATCCCAAACATAAACACCTTCACCACGTTCCAAGACCACGGGAAGCGGAGCGTAGTTGTAGGCCCCATATTTTTTCTCTAAATCGATTGCCTCCTGTGTAGAAGTTCCCATTTCTTTTATCATAATTTTATTTCTTAATGACTTTATGTATTGATTTTACGCCATCTTCTTCCACTTGAATCATGTAAATTCCAGCATTCAGTGAAGAAAGATCAACGCTGTTTGTCTGTACTTTTATTAATGTGTTTCCAAGCATATCTACCACTTTTAGTGCTATGTTTTCAGCATTAGAATGGATAGAAATAATCCCTTCAGTTGGGTTTGGATAGAGTGCGTTGTTAGGGGCTAGTGTTGTGAAGTTTTGTGTTCGCTGAGAAGAACTTCCATTAATTGAAACCGTGTAATCTTCCACCTCTCCGTAGCTGATAACATCACAAGGGTTAGGGTAGCCATCATTGGCGTATTGCATGCTCACCCTCATTCTAGTAGTGCCGTTTAATGCAGAAGTAGGAACAGTGAAGTTACTTGTAAACGAACGCCTTGTCGATTTATAAGCGATTTCCTCCGTATTTGTATCGAAAATACCATCTTGATTGTAGTCAATCCAGATCACAAAACGTTCTCGGTCAGAGGTATTAGGATCTACAAAAAGCGTATGAGTATTTCCTTTTGTCAAGTTGAAAGTGACGGAGGTGTAATTTCCGTAACCGTTATCATTACCCGAAAAATTATAAACACCATCAATACCTACTTCATCAATAAATTCATAGCTAGTAGAGTTGCCATAAGAACTGCAATAACTGATACTTCCTGAAGTAGAAACTGTTTGAATAGGAGAGTAGTTGCTTTGCTCCGTTCCGCAAACGCTTCTCACCCTGATGTCATAAGAAGTGGAAGAAGTTAAACCTTGGATAGAATAGTTGGTTGTGTTCACCGTCACTGTTGTCCATGAGGAAGTACCAGTGACTCTATGTCTTAATAGATAGGAAGAGGCGCCTGTATTATTCCAAGAAACTGCGATGCTTGAAGCGGTGGTAGTGCCTATAGCAACCGTAGGGATGTCGCATATAGGAGGGGTCGTTCCTCCATCACAATTTGGAGCTGTGGCACCGATGCTTGCACCACTTCCATTGATGTAATTGAAACCGTTATAACCATTGCTAGTATACATATCTAACCATCCGCCACCAGATGCAGTGGTCCAATCCGTAAGGCTAAATGAATTGCCATTGCCATTGGTAGATCCTTGTATTACATAAGCCTTTACAGCGGCGTTGTTATTATTCCAAACCAGAGATTGCCCTGATGTGATAGTTTCAGGAACAGCACAGTTAACCACCATAAAATAAGCCTTTGTAGGGTATTGCGTCTGTCCGCCGTCACCAAATACTTTTGCCATTCCATTGACATCAATACACACAAACGTAGCTTCATCACAAGCAATCGCATATCGAGCAGTTGCATTATTGTCAGCAACTGTTCTAGCCAGTAATCCAAATGCTCTGCCGTATCGGTTTTCATTATTAGTGCCGTGTGTTCGGTCTAAATGTGTGTCAGTGATAACGTTGGTAAGAACAGGGTTGTTGATAAAATCATTATAAAATAAAGAGTTGCTTGTGTAAGGGTGATAAGGATTGTTCAGTATTTCAGAGCTTAAAATCCCTGAAGTTTCAGGAGCATAATAAGAACCTCCCATAATGGCCATACCTGCCGAAGTACCACCAATTGGCACATTTTTGACATTGATAAGATAATTAAGAGCATCTTCAACGGCTGTCCCTTTCCAGAGATCCATATACTCTCTTTGGTCACCGCCAGCAATAAAAACCGCTTCTGCGTCTCTGATATACTGGGCCACGGTGGCGTTATTTGCACCATTTTTGGTGGTGATGGAAAGCTCTGCGGCGGCGCTGATTGAATTGCTGAAATTACTCCATACCCATGAAGCCTGACCTCCCACAGCATCAGTTCTTAGTACCAAGTAGTCGCCTCCATCTGCTTGGTCTACAAACCACTGTGTGGCATTGACCTCACCATCTCCACCAACTTCGGCACCGCCTACAAGCATAGTTCCCCCATTAGGAGAAATGCTGCCATGCCCATTCCATGTGCCTCCTTCTAAAGAGAAGTTATAGCCTTGTGCGAAAGTGTTGAGCACGTTTAAAAATAAAATAGCAATGAATGCAAATCCTTTTACATTGTAATAGTTACTTTTCATAATAGTTATAATTTATGGAGTGAATTATAATAGACATTCAAGGAGTATCTTCTACTGTGAATGCGAGAAGCATGCTTCTTGTAATTGAGTGTTGAGACAATAGAATGTCACCCCAAGAATGTCTTTTGGAAAAAGGTTTTCTTTTAAGGACTAGGACAATTTGAATGAAAAATTAAGAATGATGAATGTAGAAAAAAGTGCTCGTAAAGAGGTTTTTATAATGGTTCGGCGAACGTTGTAGGGATGTTGCATTGCGACGTCCACTGGACCACAACACGAACCATTTTTCTTCCCTCTTAATTCTTAACTCTTAACTCTAACCTTAAAATTGTCAATAGTTGGTTGAATATTTTCTGAATAGTGGATGAGTTATTTTTGTTTATAAAAGATTAATATAAAGTGGAAGAATAAGAAGTACGCCTGCGGTCAGCATTAAAATACCTAAGAGAGGCGACATCCATTTCAGCCAAACTTCATACGGAATTTTAGCAATGGAAAGCACACCCATGGTGACACCACTTGTAGGGATGATAAGGTTGGTGAGACCATCGCCAAATTGGAATGCTAATACGGCTACTTGTCTTGAAATACCCAACAAGTCACTTAGTGGTGCTGTGATGGGCATTGTCAATGCGGCTTGTCCTGATCCCGATGGCAATACTGTATTCAATGCACTTTGAAACAAGAACATCGCTTCTGCTGCTGCGTATTTTGGTAAGCCGTTCATAAGGTTTGAGATGGAAAATAATACAGTGTCAATAATCTTCCCTTCTGTGGCTACAATCAAAATTCCTTTACAAGAAGCAATGACCATAGCGGCGGTCATCATTTCTTTGGCGCCTTTAATGAAGCTGTCGCTCATTGCATTGGCATGAATTCCACAAATAATACAGCTGAGGAACCCAATCACAAAGAATAAAGCACCAATTTCCACCATGTACCATTGGTATTGGGCCACGCCTATCACGAGCGTTAAGATACCGAAGAGGAAAAGCATTAAGACAAGGCCTCTTTTAAAGGTGAAATCAATGACTTCAGGTTGCTGTTTTTCAATGATATTAGCAGAAGTGTTGAGTACGCTTTTTTGAGGATTACTTTCTATTTTTGAAATGTAATGCATTATATATAATACGCCAATCAAAGTGAAAATTCCCCAAATGAATATTCTATATTCCCAACCACTGAAAAGAGGAATTTCTGCAATCCCCTGTGCAATGCCAATGGTAAATGGATTACTGATAGCTCCTGCAAAACCTACACCTGCTCCCACAAAAGGGATCGCAATCCCAACAATAGGATCTAGCTTCAAAGCTTTTGCCATAGGAAGGGTAATGAGTATAAAAATGAGCACTTCCTCAGACATTCCAAAAGTGGCCCCCGCAACAGAAAAGCAGACGATCACAAACGGAATCATGACCTTTTTATAGGACGATTTCTTATTGCTCCACGCTACTAATTTTTGCAATCCGGCATCAATTGCTTTGGTGGTAGTCAGCATCCCGAAGGCTCCTCCAACGATAAAAATAAAAGCAATGATTTCAGCGGCCGCAATAAAACCTTCAATAGGGGCAGTAAAAAAAGAAGTGATAGACTGAGGTTGAGCCTCTACTAAATGATAAGTATCTGGAATTAAAATATTCCTTCCATCTACAACTTCCCTTTGATATTCTCCTGCTGAGATTACCCATGTAAGACCAATAAAAAAGAGCAGAATACAAGAGGTGATGACCAGTGTATCCGGTAGCTTCTTGACCATTTTATTTTGATTATCTATTTAAAAATAGCAACGTTGAGTTTCTGTTCTTCTGATGAAGTCCAACCTCTGTACATCCCTTCAGAGTTGAATGAAAGCTCAATATTACCTTCATGATCAACGGCAATAATTCCACCTTCACCTTCCATTTTCACTAGCTTATCATGCACCACTTTATCCGATGCTTCTTTTAGTGACAGCTGTCCCATTTCCATATAAGCGGCGATATCTCTAGCCACCGTTGCCTTTAGGAAAAACTCTCCGTAACCCGTACAAGAAACGGCACAACTTTCATTGTTGGCATAAGTACCTGAACCAATCACAGAACTGTCGCCTAGTCTGCCGTATTTTTTATTGACCAATCCGCCTGTAGAAGTTGCTGCCGCAAGATTTCCTTCATGATCCAATGCTACGGCGCCAACCGTTCCAAATTTTCTTTCCCCGTCATGATCCACCAACATTTGATTGGTCTCTTTGGCCATCAGCCATTGCTTGTATCGTGATTGCGTAAAGAAATATTCATCTTTTACTTCTTGCAGTTGATGTCTTTTAGCAAATTTTAAAGCGCCTTCTCCATGCATAAATACAAAGTCCATATCATCATGGATTTTCTTGGCCAAATGAATAGGGTTTTTAATACCGCGGATACCTGCCACAGCACCGGCTTCTAAGGTTTGACCCGACATAATAGAAGCTTCCATTTCAAAACTACCGTCATGAGCCATTACAGCCCCTTTACCTGCATTGAATAAAGGGCAATCCTCTAAAGCGGTCACTGCAATTTCAACGGCATCAACAGCAGTGCCTCCATCCATCAAACATTTTTTGCCTTCATAAAGCGCATGTTGTAATGCTTCCTGTATTTCATCTGCTTTTTCAGGTGTAATCTCTGAAGGTAATAGTGTTCCAGCACCTCCATGAATGGCTAGGGCAAATTTCTTTTTCATAGTTCTTATAGTTTTATTTTATCACCACTGCGAAGAATACTTACATTCATCTTTCGCGTACTGATTTTTGTTTTGTCTGTGTTTATATGTTGGGGTTTTTCTACAAGTATTACCTGACTTTCACCCACCACTTCGGCTGTATTGTTCTCTACTAAAATTGCCGTTGATTCGTCTATTCCAATCCCTTTTAATTCAGGATGTTCAATCACCGCAGAAAATAAGCGGTTGTATCTACTTCTTTGTATAAAGTGCTGGTCGATGATCACATTTTTCAGCATACCAAGACCTTTACTGTAAATAAGATTATTACTTTCTATGGTTCTGCCGGTATCGTCGTATTCAGGATAATTCTTCTCATCTCCCGTGATCATCACATGACTCATTACCGCAGCGCCTGCACTTGTTCCGGCAATCATTCCCCCGTTTTCATAGCAAGAATGAATGGCCTCATAGATTCCAGTTCCTTCAATTCTCTTCATAAATCGGTTCTGATCACCACCAGTGATATAAATTAATTTTGCACCTTTCAAAGAATCTAACGCAGAGGAAGAAGGCATGTTCTCATGTGTATAATACATTGACTGAACATTTGTAAAACCTAGCTCCTTGAATTGTTTTATCCCATAAAAGCTAGAAGTATCAGGTTCTATACTTGACATGGCAAGCACGATACCATACCCTTCCTTCAAATTGGCCTCATCAGCTAATCGTTGGATTAGAGCAGGAGGTCTTTTTCCTCCACCAATGATAAATAACTTACCCTGAGCCACAACTGATGTGGCAAAGAGTATTATAAAGGGCAATATTAATCTGATCTTTTTCAAAATTGCTGACTTTTTTAAGACTCCCTCTCCAGCTATGGGAGAGGGAGATGTTAATTTATTGTTTTGTAAAAGAGTGGTGACGAAATAATTAACGTCAACTAGCTCTTAAGTACAAATTCAAAATTATCTCATACTAATTCTATTTATTGTTTTGCGATTACTTCCTTCAAAAAACTTTTAATACGTTTTTTAGAGTTGTACTCACAAAAAATAAATTAGAATTAACTATGATTTATTTTTGATTTAGTACTTATTAAAAAATACTTTTCTAGCCTACTACTGTATGGTTCATTTTAATTACATGAAGTAAATTTCATGTAACCAAACGTATCCATCAGGGGCAAATGCCGCTCGTACATCATCTTTATGGTACTTTACAGCTTTACCTACAGTTCGCGTTTTGTAATAACCTGAACTTCCATATCTGCCATCCCAAGCTCCATATGGATCATTCACATAATAATAAGTTCCGTCAAACCCTAAAAAGACTACTAAGTGTCCATAGCTTGTGGTGTAGCCATGTGCCATTACAGGTTTTCCTTCAGAAAGTAAGCGGTTCAATTGTGATAAAGAACCATACTGTGTCCCTGCATCTCGAACATTAAGACCTGCATAAGCCGCTTCAGAGTTAAATACAGATTGGAAACCGGGTACCGTCTGTGCCTGGTTTTTGCCATAATAATTGGTGATCTGATCAGGAGTTGTATTTCCTCCATAGTAGTTGATCACCATGGCTATGGCTGTATTTTGACAAGATGAGTAAGGATAAACACTGTTATCCAATTGCCAGTAGTAAGGTACACCTGTGATATAATTACTACCACCACCGATGTTATCCGGGTAAGTACCTTGACGGCTGGCAAGCAGTTTAGTCTTATTGGCATTATACACTTTTATAGTAGTGTAAATTTGTCCTGTTTGATTAAACTGTGAGGTGAAAGTACGACTCGTTTGTGTACTACCTGCATTAATGCTCATATTGCCACTTGCTATAACCCAACTCCCTGAACTACGTTGCACTACTACTTCAACAGCATAACTTCTGCTGATCGAAGTGTTGCTACTCTCTGAGAGATTGACTACTATTTCTTCATTTGTATTGACTTCCAAAGGAGCAGACGAATAGTAAAACTGTCCAATAGAAGGTGTAGGAGAGTTTCCACCGATTCCTACAGATTGACCATTAGCATAGACGCCCTCAATGCTACTGTTTTTAATGGTGATTCTACCGCTTGGTACGTTGAGTACCACGTCAGAACCACTATAACTTACTGCTACTTGATTAGCACTTATCCCTTCGAGAAAGAGGAGGTCACTTCCTCCATCATCGCTTATGACGTCATATCCGCCATAAAGTGCATAGTAATAATTGTCATTTCCAAGTCCTCCATAAAGCATGTCATTTCCTTTATCTCCATAGAGGTGGTCATTACCATCTTCTCCATGTAGGTCATCGTTGTCTTTTCCTCCATAAAGGTCATCATTACCTGTGCCTCCGTAAAGTTTGTCAAGACCGCGGTCACCTCTAATAATATCAGAACCACTATTGCCTTGTAAAAAGTCATTTCCTTTGCCTCCATAGATGACATCATCACCTGCATTGGCATACACTTGGTCATCAGCAGCATAGGCTAAGATTTCTTCTGACAATGAAGTTCCCTCAATGAAGTCTGAATTGGAAGTGCCGTAGATTGTTTTTGAGACGGCTTGTCTTTTGTTACTTTCTTCGATAGTGCTTTCATCTTCTGGTTGAAGTTGTTCTTTTACGCTACATGCTGTAATACAGACAAGTGCAAGTAGCAATAAAAAGTGTGTTACTTTTTTCATAATAGTAATAATTGTATTTAGCTTTTGTATTTAAATAGATATAGTAGGATAGAAGTTCATAATAAAATTAACAATTTATTCTTCTGTCTTTTAACGTGTTACAATTTATATTTATAAACAATAAGTAAACCGAACGAAAGCAATATACGTGCACTTTTCATGACTCATTATAGCTGTATATCAGTAGTAATAAGTACAAATTCAAAAATATCTAATACTAATTCTATTTATTATTTTGCGATTACTTCCTTCAAAAAACTTTCAATAGAACCACTATTAATACGTTTTTTAGCGTTGTACTTACAAAAAATAAATTAGAATTAACTATAATTTATTTCATATAATTTTCTTTTTTAACTCCCCCTCTCAAACTAAAAGGGGGAGTGTAATTCACCTAAAATTTAGCTAAGCTAACCGTCTAATATAAGCCCAATGCTAAGGCATATGGTCTTAAGGTTTTAGCATCTCCAACCACAGGAGCGTCCTCAATATCTAGCACTACTTTGATGTCTGTTCCGTCAAGATTTGCCGACATGATTTTACCATCAGTTCCATCGTCATTGCTTCCTCTATCTGTCCAGTATACTCTTTCTGTGATAGGGTCAGCAATAGTACCCCAAACAAATCTTGAAGGATAATCTACAAACTCTGTTGTTGACTCAGATGCGATGTCATAGATTGTACCTTTAGAAGTGGCATAATCAAAATAATATAATTTACCATCTAAATAAGAGATGTCACCTGCATCCACACCACTGATAATTTCTTCTAAACCAGTTCCGTCTAAGTTCACTTTGTATACACCTCCACTGAAATCATAAGCATCATTCGCGAAGTAAATCACTTGATTTTCTGCATCATAAGAAATTCCCAAAGGCAATGAACCTTCCAAAGCACCAGTATTCGTTGAGAATTCAACAAAAGCTTTCAAGTCTGTGCCGTCAAGGGCCGATGTGTAAATACCTCCGTCAGCACCCCAATACAATCGTCCTTCAATTACTTTTACACCTGCAGGATAGTACATCATATGTTCCTTGTCACCAAGGTCTGCCACGTTCAATAAAACTGATTTCTCTCCATTTACCAACGCATTGTATTGATATAATAACTCGTCTGCTTGATCAATCACGTAAAGGTTTTCATTGTCCAAGTCTGCTACGATTCCATAAGGCTTTGTGTGATTTTCACCGAAAGTCTGGATAACTGGAGTTGTGGCTTCATCATCCAAAATGATCATATGCACTTGTCCTGTTGCTCTATCAGTGTAGTAAAGCGTTGGTTTTTTACCGCCTAGAGGATCTTTGATAACAATGGTCTGAGTTGTTGTGTCTGCTCTTTCATCATCTGCTCTTGCAATTAAAGTGACATCAAAAGTTCCGAACTCCTCGTAAGTGAATTCAGGATTTTCATCTGTTGATGTTTCACCGTCTACACCGAAATCCCAAACGTAAGATGTAGCAGCAATTGATGTATTGTTAAAAGTTACAGTAGATGGAGCGATACCTTCATTCGATAATTCATAATCAAATTTAGCCACAACACTTGCCAATGCAGGTGGTTCTTCGTCTTCTGTACAGCTCGTTAATACTATAAATGAAAGCGGTAGTAAGGTTACTAAAAACCTTAAGAATAAGTTAGAAAAAGTTTTCATAGTTCGTTAAATAAAATAATTAAAAGATATGCTGTTGGGGGCTGTTTTTTAGGTCAGCCCATGTTTTATTTTTTATTTCTCACCATCAAAAATGGCTTTTTAGGCAATAACTCTCCACCCTGCAAAATGAATCACAGGTGGGATTTGTAGTTATTGTTTGCTTCTTCTAGTACCCAGGATTTTGATCGTCCTGTGATATACTCGTATTCGTCTGAATTTCTTTGAGAGGAATAGGGTACAATGTAGCATTTACCGAAATTCCTAAAGTAGAAGATGCTCTGTCGGTTCTTACCAAATCATTCCATCGATGCCCTTCAAAGCACAATTCCCATCTTCTTTCATCCAAAACCGTTTTAATGGGATCACTGCCCAAACTTGTCAAAGGAGTGATGGCACGGTCTCTCACTGCATTCAAAGCTTCAAGAATTGCAGTGGCACCACCCAGTCCATCAATTCTATAATGGCACTCTGCTTGTATCAAATACATTTCTGCTAATCGGAGGATAACGATCGGATCAGCTCCATTGGCGGTGTCTTGGTACTTTGCAACTCTTTTGCTTGTTCCGTTGCCGTCCAAAGTAGGGAAGTCTTGGAAAATAAAAGCGGAGCGTGCATCGTCTTTTTTATAAGAATTGGCTAAGCCATTGGTGTAACTCACTTCACCACGACCACCCAAGGAAGTTGGCGAAAGGTAATAAGACATTCTGTTTCTGTCTTGTGAAGAATAATTCAATTGAAAGATTACTTCATTATTTTCTTTAGAAGTGAAGATGGTTCCAAACTCCTCTTCTAATTCATACTTAGAATTATCCACTACAGAAGTGGCCAAGTCTAATGCTTTCTGGAAGTGCGACTTTCCATCTTCATTGTTACGAAGCAATTCACTGCCATAATAAAGTTCCACTCTTGCCATAAATGCATCAACAGCCGTATTGCTCACAAAGAAATTTCCTTTTTCAATGGTGATTTTCTCTTTCGCCGTAGCCAAATCTTGAAGAATCAAAGTGTAAACTTCCTCTTTGGATAATCGGGCAGGGTTGATGTCGCCGGTGATGCCTTGTGTAGAAATGGATTTGTATGGCACTCCTCCGAAGTTTTTCAACAAATCAAAATGGGCCAAAGCTCTCATAAAATAAGCTTCACCAATGACGTTGTTCTTCTGAGCTTCATCCATCACAATTCCTTCTCCTCTTTCAATGATGTTGTTGGCCGTATTTACTGCTCCATAAGCACTCGACCAAAAGCTTTCAATGTTGGCATTGTCACTTAAAATAGAGTGATTTTCAAATTGCTGATAATCCAGAGAGGTACCCGTTCTTTGACCATCATTGGCTGATAATTCATTCAGAATGTATAAATCCCTTCCGTAATAGCTGTCGGATTGAAATTCGTTGTAAAGACCCATGAGTGCAGAATTCAAACCGTTGGCATCGGTAATGGCCTCATTAGCATCAATGGAAGCTACTGGTTTTACATCTAAATTACTCTCACATCCAATCAGAAGTGCTGCCAGTAAAATGCTTGATATATGTTTTATTTTTTTCATGATTGATTGCATTAGAATGATACATTTAAACCAGCTGTGTAAACTCTTGCATTCGGGTAAGTGAAGAAATCAGTACCCATTCTTACTCCATCATCACCGGCATAATTTACCTCTGGGTCCATACCAGAATAGTTGGTGAGGGTGAATAAGTTTTGACCCGAAACGTAAACTCTCATGCGGTCAATAAATGCTTTGCGAGTAATCTTTTTCGGAAGGGTATAACCCAATGTTACATTTTTTAAGCGGAGGTAAGAACCGTCTTCAACAAAACGGCTTGAAGCTCTGTTGTTATTGTTAGGGTCGTTTGCGGTGGCTCTTGGAATATCCGTTACATCACCTGGTGCTCTCCATCGGTTCAAAATAGCCGTGGTTTGGTTGTCCTCTCCTTTCATCGATTCTAAATAAACTCTTGTACCGTTGTAAATATCATTGCCCACAGAATACTGGAAGAAGATATTCAAATCAAAGTTTTTATAGTTTAATGTATTGGTAAATCCACCAAAGAAATCAGGGTGAGGATTGCCAATTTTTGTTCTGTCTTCTGCTGTGATTTCACCGTCACCATTTACATCTTTAAAGACCATATCACCTGTAGAAGAATCAACGCCAAGTGCTTTGTAGCCATAGAAAATACTGATTGGTTCACCTTCTTCAATTCTATTATTTCCTCTACCAATGTTGTCAATAGGCTGTCCGTTGTAAAGTTTCAAAACTTCATTTCTGTAAGTCGAAACATTCAAAGAGGCTTTCCAAGTGAAATCTTGTTTTCTGAAAATCTCGTAGGCCAACAATACTTCAATACCTGTATTTCTCATTTCTCCAATATTAGAGATAACGGAAGAGAAGCCCGTGGTAGGAGGTAGTGGTCTTGATAACAACATGTCTGTTGTTGTTTTCTGATAAATGTCTGTCGTTAAAGTAAGACGATTGCCCCAGAAACCTAAATCAAGACCGAAGTTGACTTGTTTCACGGTCTCCCATTTCAAGTCTTCATTAGGTAATTGTGAAGGAGCGATGCCGGGCTGACCGTTGTAATCTGCTCCTGAACTGTAAAGTGCTTGGTATCTGAAATCACCAATGGCATCATTACCCGTCAGACCATAACTACCTCTGACTTTAAAATCTGAAAACAGACTTGAGGTTTTCATAAAGTTTTCTTCAATCATTCTCCAAGCCACAGAAGCAGATGGGAAAGTACCGTATCTATTATTTGTGCCGAATTTCGACGAACCATCTCTACGTACACTGAATGCAAAAATATACTTGTTGGCATAACTGTAGTTGGCTTTCGCGAAAAATGAATTCAAACCTCTGTCCAAACCGTAACTGTCGGCTTCAATAATTTCTGAAGCGGAAGTAATGTATTCAAATTCAGGTCTAGAAAAGTTTTGAGCTCTGATGTAATTGCTTCTGTTTTCATAGCTTTCAGAACTAAAACCTGCCAGTACATCAAAGCGGTGATTATTGATTGATTTTACATATTGTAATGTTGCATTGACAGTAGTATTGATGGAAGTATTATTGGCACTAAAACCCAAACCATTGTAAGATGCTCCCTGACGTGTGGTCACTGGATCGTAGCTGTGTTCTCTAAGGTTATAATAATCAAAACCAACCTGTGTGCGGAAAGTTAGATCATTCATAATGGCTACATCTAAGTATGCATTGCCTAACCCTCTGTAAGTGTAGGCTTTATTGATGGCCTCATTGGCAATTGCCACAGGGTTCGCATAGGGACCGTCCTCATTGTAAGTGCCGTCCTCATTGTACACAGGGTAAATGGCCGGTAATGATAAAGCATTTGGAAGGGGAGCGTTGAGTGATTGATCACCTTCAATTCTGTTGTTTTCTGACATTCCAAACTGTAAGCTCGTTCCCACTTTCACTCTTTCAGAGAAGTGATGGTCAATGTTGGCTCTTAAGTTTGTTCTGTCATATCCACTGCCTTTAATTACACCTTGCTGATCAAAATAACTTCCTGATAAGTAGAAGCTCGTTTTTTCATTTCCACCTTGCAAAGAAAGGTCATAAGAAGCGATAGGGGCATCTCTGTAAATTTCATTTTGCCAATCCGTATCATGCGGATAGTTATCAATATACTCTTGTGTATATTTCTCAATCCCTAGCTGATCATTTTTATATTCAAACCACTGTTGTTTGTTTAGTAAATCCAATCTTTTGTATACTTGCTGAATACCTCCATAAGCATTAAATGAGATCTTTGTTTTACCTGTAGCTCCTCTTTTGGTGTTGATCAAAACCACCCCATTGGCCGCTCTCGAACCATAAATTGCCGCGCCTGCACCATCTTTCAGCACTGTAATGGATTCAATATCCGAAGGAGATAAATCCGACAAAGCACTGATTGTTTGTCCACTGAAACTCACTTGTGAGCTGTTTTCTGTGATCACAGGAATACCGTCAATCACATAAAGCGGTTGATTGGCCGCATTGACAGAACCTACACCACGAACACGAACGGAAAGTGCACTACCCGGAGTTCCTGAGTTGGAGTTGATCTGAACACCAGAAGCTTGGCCTGCCAATGCAGCATCTAAAGTAGCCACTGGGAGATCTTTTAAAGTTTCACTGTCCACGGACTGCAAAGAAGAGGAAAGCAACTTTTTACTTGTTGATGAATACCCCACCACAGTCACTTCTTCCAATTCCTCTAATTCCGATACCATACTGATGTTGAGTGTTGTCTGATCACCAATTGTATGTTCTTGGTTGACCATTCCGATATGATTAAAGACGAGCAGTTTACCTTTGTCTTGTGCTGTCACCAACAAAGAATATTTGCCATGCAGGTTTGTAACCGTACCATGTGTAGTTCCTTTGATAAAAACAGTTACACCAGGAATCGGTAACCCGTCAGCTTCACCTATAACTTCCCCTTCAATTTTAAAATCTTGGGAATAGGCTAAACTTATGCTAAATACTAGAATAGCAGTAAAAATTAGTCGAATATGTTTCATAATAATTGTACTTGGGTGTCTTTAGTTTTTTTTGATTTTCAATGTTTTCTGAGCACCAGAATTAAGATCAATGGCTCTGATAATCATTGGAATATTAGACTGAATTGGTAAATCAATAAACTGAGCAGAACTAATGAATTCATTTTGCAGTTTTCCTTGAAAGTCGATGAGTTGAATTTTCCGATCACCCAAATCTTGAAAGATCAACTGATCATTTTTCCATTGGAAGTGAATACCGTTCGTCTCTTTTAAATCATTGATAATAATTGAATTGAATGTTGGTTTGTACTCCTCAAAAGAAGCTTCTTTTAAGAGCGTTGTATTGTTGAAAATAACATGCGACGTGATAGAAGGATAACCGACTATTGCACGTTTGCTGTTGGCCAGACTATAGTTGTCAGATTGATTTTCGAATACAATGGAAGAGCTTTCGCCACTATAATCTACTTCCCATTGCTTTTCCTTTACTTGAAAAGTAGTGACTGACTTTTCAGCGATTCCTACTGTCCACTGAAGGTCTTGTGTCATCAATCCTTCCTGTAAAACTCCAAGCAAATTTTCATTATAATCACTCTCTTTAAAAATATCATTGACAATCAAAACTTTCTCTATAAGACCTAACCCTTCTTTGTAACTCAAGTTACCGTTGTAAGCGACTGATGCATTAGAATAGAGATTTGAAGCATATTGAGCTCCTGCGAAAGGAATAGCCTCATCAAAAACATATACCTGCGTTGTACTGTTTTTCATCTGATTCAATACCCAATTCAAGATTGAATTTTCATCATAAAAGTTTGTGATGTATTGACTTCCAAAAGGGAGTAATAGAAATTCTTTTGTTTCTTGTAGTGTTTTTTTGAAATCTTCCAGTTGTGATGTAGGAAGGTCTTTTAAGTTGATTAGCGTAACATTTTCTCCCCAAGTATTTTCAATTGAAGTTGTTTGATCATAAATAACCATTGCTTTTTTGGAAGAGTTTTGAAGATAATCCTCAAATTCCCCACCGTTGATCAATGATACTTTATTCTGATGTATCTTTGAAATGTGCAATTTTGAAATACTGTCAGTACTCAATTTCAACTGATTCGTAAGGTTGTATTGTTGCCCATGAATACAGCTTGTAATCTGAGTGTTGTTGAGCTGTAAAGGTGATGAAGGAGAGATGTTATGCGTTGAGTTGAGCGTTATAAATGATACTGCTCCAGTACCATAAACAGTACTCACTTTAGTTTTGTCAATACAAAGTGCAGTTCTGTCATCGACACCAATACCTATAGGATTATCGTTGGAATTATGAATATTCCAATACGCTAGCATACTCACAAGCCTAGTCAATCGACCGCGTTCAGCAAAATGAGTATCTACTAAAGTATTAGGTAATACATTAAGGAAATCATTTTGGAACGTGAAATATTTGGCATCCATGTTATTGAATCCATCTTCAGGATAAAGGCTCCCTTTTTCGGCTGTATAAACAATAGAAGCAAGAATTGCCATGCCAGCAGATGTACCGCCAAGCACTACTCCATCTGTAATTTTATCTTCTAATAATTGATGAAAGCTTGAGTTTTTATAATTAGAGTAATATTTGTTTTGATCGCCTCCTTTAAAGAAAAAGGCTGTGTAACCCCTTAATTCACTGATTAAATCAGCATTATTGGCGTTTGTTCGATCAATTTTAAAGTCCTTGACTTCTTCAGCTCCTAAAGCTAGAAAGTAATTTTTTAGCCAGTCATCATCGACTTCTGCATAAGAGATAATTGCTACTTTTTTGTTTTCAGATTGATCTACAAACCACTGATACGGTTCATCAGACCATCCTTCTTTTATCTCACTGCCACCCCCAACTAATAAAAGTGGAATGTCTTGTGCGAATAACGATGAATTAAAAATAGAAGAGACAAGGACAGTAAGCATTAGATAGTAATACTGTCTCATGAATCAAATTATGAAATAGGATAAAAACGAGAGATTTTTAAAAAATATGAAATATAAAAAATGAGATAGGGGGTATGAATCAGCAGTTAAATATGGGCTGTAATCCTTGTAGTCCGAGGTCTTTACAAGGCAAACATTTTGGCGATATGTTTATTAAAAATAATTTCATTTTCTCTGTTGCTTACCGCAATTAAGTAAATAAAATTTAACGAAACAAGCTCCCCTATAATTTTTTATAACTTCTTGTTAAAATCTAATTTTTATTCTGTTAAAACGCAGGTTTTTGAATATATATTCATTTTTATGATAGGTATGGTGTTGTAAATGAATAGAGTAGGCGAATAAATCCAAATTATAATTTGTTGGGAATAATTTCATTTTCTTACCACAATGAGAATTTCATGCTTAAATAATTCTAATATTAGGAGTGTTATTGTTATTTAATTAGTAATTCATAAAATGTTGATTTAACTTAAAAAATAATCTGTTAAAGCAAACAGCATGTGTAACTGACTTTTGATTGAAATGAAAACTGTGATTTCAGAATATTGAAAGCGATAAATTAAACTTCGATATGAAAAAATACCTTATACTATTATTACTGAATCTTTTTATTGTTGCCCCCTCTTTCTGTCAAAATCTTGAAGAAGAACTGGATAATGCGATAACACTGATGGAAAACGAGAAGATTGATGAGGCCATTGTTCTATTAGATAGTTTGATTGCAATAGATTCTGTCAGCAAACAAATTTATTACTTAAAAGGGAGTTCCCATTATCAAAAAAAGCAATATGCATTATCAATTCAAAGTTATCAAAAAGCTTTAGAATTGGACCCTACATATGATAGAGCTATTTTCAACTTAGCCAATGGCTATGAGATGTGCAATAAGCCAGATAGTGCGGAGGTTTATTTCCGAAAATACCTAGAAGTAGAAGGAGAGAGTTCTTACTCTTATATCAGACTAGCAAATACATTGAGCAGTCAAGGAAAGATGGACAGTGTAATGTATTATTATGAGAGAGCATATGAAGTGGATACTACCTATTTGTATGCTATCTACACCTTGGCACAGGAATACTTCATCATGGAGGATTATGTCAAATCAGAAGCTTTTATTGAGAAAGGAAAAGCATTAGATGAGAAAAAAGTAGATTTTTATACTTTACAGGGGGCTTTAGAAAGTAGTAGAAACAATTACAATAAAGTAATTGAGATCTGTGAAAAAGCATTGACTATAGAACCTACCAATTTCGAGATCAATAGGTTATACATTGAATCCACAATGTTACTGAAAACAGACCCTCAGAAGGTTTGTGAGATTGAATATGAAACAAAGTTTGTGGACTATGGCAATACAAAATTAGAAGAGATTTTGGGGAGTATCAGCGAAAAAGATTATGAAAAATACCTGAAAAGAATCAAAACTGGAGAGATCTTATCTTTAGAAGATTATTTACGTTTTTACCTTTCACAGATATACCATCCAAACTTTTCACCTTACTTTAATCAAGATAATGAGGCGATTAAGCAAAGCTGGAATGAAGAGAATTATGAAGAGTTGGTAAAGCACAGTTCAGAAATCTTTAATAATGTACCTTTAAAATTCCCTGACTTGTATAAGGTATGTAGTGCCTATTATTCATTAGATGATATGGAGAATTTCAGAAAGTATTACGCAATTTACTATGGAGTATTGGAAAGCATTCTGGCCACAGGCAATGGTTCTGAACCTGAGTCGGCTTATATTGTTGTTTCAGCTTCAGATGAGTATGATATCCTATATTATACGCGTTTAAATTCATCAGGCCAGTCATTGGTAAATGAAAAAGGACATAGCTATGATATTCTTACAACACAATACAATGATGGTGAAGAAGGCAAAGAAAAGAAAGTATATTTCAACATTGACATCCCAATGAAAAGTCTCCATTCTTCTTTTTCTGCCAAAGCTAAAAAGGGAAAGAAGAAGAAAAAACGTAAAAATAAATAAATGGTGTTGGATAAGTACTAGGACAGAAGAAAAGGGATAATTATAGGTTAATATTTTTTATTCTAATCGAGGCAGATTTGCAGAGTATAGCTTAGTTACGCGATAAAAATCTAACGAAGAGTAGGATAAAAAAGGTAAGATAAAATGTCCGTTTTCTTTTGTCCTAGTACTTAATTAAAGTAACCCTATCAAGATTGAAGTATAGAGATGATTACGAAGGCACATTTTAGTATTTGTGAAGTCAGTATCACTTACTTACGACTATTTTAATCTAGGGAAATAAATTTTTCATCAAGTGCTTATCATTGTAAATCTCAAAAAGGAAGAACAACAAGCCCTATTTCAGCCATTATTTCGAACAAAACTACTCTTAACAATCATTTTGTATAAAATTAGTTTAATGTGAAACAAAATAATCAATGATTCAGTTTATATAAACAGAAGTTAGATGAATGCGCTTAGTAGATAAGTGATAAAAAAAATTGAGAGGGTTAAGTTCATGAAACACCCAGTTGATGATGTCAGGTGGGTGTTTTTTTATGTTTTATTTCAGTTCTCAAAATGCCGAATATCATCTTTGTATATTTTAAAAAACACTTTTTCTGTTTGTCAGCAGGGAGAATAACTAAAAAAAGGTATAAAAATGGTGTTTTTTTAGGGGGATAATTCGAATTATTTGGAGTTGGAGTTGTTCAGTTTTTGAGTAGTAAATAGTAGTCTTATTCAGCGAAAAAGTGTTATCTGTAGAGTAAATATCCCTATATTATACAGTTCTAGTCTAGTTTTTTTTTTGATTGTCTAGTGAATTTTGACGATTCGCGATAGGTGGGATACCTGAAAAAATTATTTAGTATACAGTTTTTGTCTAGTTGGAAAAATTGATTGGGATTTCAGATCTCTTCATATTTGCTAACGTAGATATTACACTTGTGGTGACCACTTATAAAAACAAGTGAACGCGAAACCAAACACCACAAGTGTTTATTTACATTCCCTCCTTTTACATGAAAAAGAGCCTACCAAAAAGACGGCAATCTTATGACTGGTAGACTCTAAATTGAAATTATGTTCAACTTCAAACTGCAATATGAATGAATTATTATTAAATCTCTAATCTATTCTAGATTTTTTCTAGTCTAAATGAATCTTCGTGATTTTTACAGCTATGGATCATGAAGAAAGCAAGCTTAGTTATGTGCGTAAGTGTCAGGACAAAGTTATTTTATTGTAATTCTATTGTGTTTTGCGATTACTCTCTTCAAAAAACTTAAAAATAGGAACATTATAACTGTGTTTTTTCAAGCGTTGTACTCACAAAAGTAAAGCAGAATTGCTTATCATAAATTTTGACTTAGCACTTATTGGAAACTGTATTCATCTTACTTTAAGTAGTATAGTTTTGGCACTATATCCAATGAAATGAAATTTAAAAATGAACTATTTTTTACAAATTAATAAGAGGATTGCCCTTTTGTTAATACTATTCTCATGTGCATACTTCAGTAAAGCACAAGACGTCAACGTAGACGTCAATTTAAATATCAAGCACTCTGTCAACGGCGTATCCGAATTTGAAAGGGAAAAATACATGACCCTTCATGGTACCGCTTTCGAAACGGACTGGGATGGAGAAGAAGACAAACTGGACTATCTCTTAAATAAACTCGATACGTATTTTGGTAGAGATACAGGTTCTGCTACTTGGAAATTCAGTGCTACTGAAGAAGACCCCAATCGTCCTAACCGCCCTAGTTTAGAGCACATGAATGAGCTTGGGACTTGGTTAAAAGGGGAATATGAAAAGGATTATCTCACGCATCAGTATGAGAAAAAAAGCCGAGAACTGATCGGAGGTACCAATCCTCACCCTACATATCCTACGTTGTCTTGGAATGGCGATGGTGTCACTTGGACAGGTTGGCAACCGATGGATGTGGATGTTTCTGCAGAATGGGTGGTGAATTACTTGGACATGTTCTTTAGAAAAACGGAAGGTGGACAAGGTGAACCGTTACCTGGTTATTGGGAAGTGATCAACGAACCGGATATGCCTATGATGACGGGACATATGACGTGTACTTCTCAAGAGAAAATCTGGGAATATCATAACCTCGTTGCTCAAGGCGTAAAGGAGCGCTTTGGTGCGGATAACCCTTACCGCCCTAAAATCGGTGGTATGACTTGGGGTTTGCATGACTTCCACTTGCCGGATGGTATTTCTCGTTATGACGAAAACTATTTGGATCAATGGCTGGATGGTGATGGCTATATCACTTACCACAACATGATGGATTCAGAAGCGAATAATTACAGATCTAACCCTTGGTATCAGTGGGATATTATGTGGCAAGGTTTTATGGATGCTTGTGGTCCGAACATGGATTTCTACTCGATTCACATTTATGATTGGCCGGGTTGGGATATCAATGCCAACGACCTTCCTTCTGCAACTCGTGCAGGTGGTCATACAGAAGCGATGCTAGACATCATTGAGTGGTACGATTTACATAAAACAGGAACACGTAAAGAGTTGATTGTTTCTGAATTTGGTGCTGTAAATGGTACTTATAACCAAAATAACAGACCGGGTGCATTTGACCAGAAAAGAATTGATTGGGAATCTTTAAAACCTTTCAACTCTATGTTTATGCAGTTCTTGGAGCGTCCGGATTACATCACAAAGTCGATGCCTTTTACGCCTATCAAAGCGATATGGGGTGATACGCCAGATCAAAACCTTCGTTACCCATATGCTATGATGCATGACACTGATGGAGACGGTACTTGGGAATGGTCGGAATACATCAAATTCTTTGAATTGTGGAGCAATGTAAAAGGGACTCGTATTGACACAAAATCAACCAATAGGGATGTACAGGTAGATGCTTATGTGGATGGAAATAAGATCTATTTGATCTTGAATAATTTGGAAAACAACTCCAAAGAGATCAATCTTTCTTTCTATGATGATTATGAAAATCCTGTGCAAAGTGTTTTAGTGAAAAATCTTTACTTGGACATGAACAAAGGAACTTCAGGACAGCCTGCTTTAGATGTTTTTGAAGTGGAGTCAGCACCTGGAGCAGTGACGTTGAGTAATGATGCCACTATGGTATTGGAATATACTTTTGCAAATACAGTTACTGTTGATCAGACTTCAGAGGAAACGAAGTTTATGGGAGAAAAGATAGGTTCTGGTTACCATGAATTTGGTAGCGAATTGATTCACGCTAATGGTACCACTTTGACAACTTCTGTCAATGGCGTTGTGGTTCCAAGTGGAGACTATGAGGCCACTGTACGTATCTCAGGAGCTTTCTTTAAAGCACATTTAGGATCGGTGTCAGTAAAGCTAAATGGTGTTGAATTAGAGCATAATAGCAATTGGAGAGGGGCAATGGAAGATCTTAGAAACCAATGGTTAGGTACTTTGGAAATAGATATTCCGGCAGGTTTATTACAGGCTTCAAATACGATTGAATGTAAAACGAATGCACCAACAGACTGGGCGGCAACACAAATTCAAGTATGGGATTTTTCAAAAGCTCCAGGTCGTGAAGGTTCTAATGCGGTAGCATTAAATGGCGTCTCAATTGAAGGAGATACGGAAGTAATGCAAGGTCAAAAAGAGGCTTTAAAAGCAGTGCTTTCTCCAGTAAATGCAACCAACAAAGCGTTAGTTTGGACTTCTAATAACACAAGCGTTGCCACTGTAGATGAGTACGGTGTGGTGACAGGTGTATCAACCTCAGGTTCGGCCACGATTACCGCTACAAATACAGATGGAACCATCTCTTCTTCATTTGTGATTTCAGCTATTCCTTATGCTGACACTCCTGTAGCAAGTCTTTCGATTGAAGAAGGAAACAGTGTAGACGTGGATTTCTATGTTACAACTCCTCTAACATTGAATATTTTACCATTGGATGCGACCAATCAAGAGGCCGTTTGGTCTTCTTCGAATGATCAAACAGTACAAGTTGATCCAAAATCAGGTAGTGTAACAGGTGTTGCGATTGGAGAATCAGCGGTAATTACAGCGACAATTAATGATAATGGCAATGTAATCACTGCTTCTACAACTGTCAATGTGGGAATTGTAGGGGAAGAAAAAGTGTATTGTGATGCCATGGTGAACGAGGTGACTGGAAACACCAATTATACTTTTGATGTCTTTGTGAATCTTTTGGGTACACGAACACTCAAGGTAGAATTAATGCAAGGAAACACTGTTTTGGGAACTGGAACGACCACTACGGAAGTGAAAGGAAAAGATGTTGTAGCAGTGGACTTGGTGTTGAATAATGTACCTGCAGTAGGGAATTATTCATTAAGAGTTTCTGCATTAAACGGAAATCAAATCATCAGTCAATGCTCTTCTGATTTATCAATTCTGGACAGAATCAGACCGCAAAGCATCACTTTGGTAGATTGGTTAAGAGAGGTGGAAGTTGGACAAACATTGCCTGTAACGGCAGAAGTTTTACCTGCCAATGCTTTTGATAAAACAGTACTTTGGTCTTCAACGAATCCGGGTGTTGCCACTGTAGATAACAACGGTACGGTGACAGGTGTAAGCTTAGGAAATACAGTGATCAGAGGTACGCTTCAAGATGGTGGTTTGTACGCTGAGGCCAATGTAAGTGTGAAATCACAAGTGGTGGTACAGCCTACGCAAATCATTATTCCATCGGATATCACTGTTTTCCCTGGCGGAAATATGCAAGTGACGCCTATGTATGTGCCGGAGTGGACCACAGAGAAAAACATCACTTGGTCAACAAGTAATTCTGCATTGGCTACTGTGGATGCTAACGGCTTAATTTCAGCTTCAACAACAGAAGGTACACTTACATTAACGGCAACTTCTGCTTCCAATGCATCAGTGGTGGCCACAAGTAACCTTACAGTGGGAACTACTTTGGTGATTCAAGCGGAATCTTTCAGCAATATGGGTGGAACTGTAGGTGATATCGCTATTTATGATATTCCAACAGGTGGTCAAGGCATCAATAATGTGCAGGCGGGCGACTTCGTAGAGTATGAAGTATTTATTCCTCAAGCAGGGGAGTATTCAGTCGCTTTCTTTGCTGGAACAGCTGTAGAAGATGGTGTGATTGAGATGTTCGTCAATAGTGAAAGCCAAGGTTCCGTGAAGGTGCCAATGAACGATTGGGATGCTTATGCAACAGTTGCTTTGGGACAAAGAGTTAACCTTCCGCAAGGAAATGTAACGATTGGTTTAGTAGGTGCAGGAACATCGGATTGGCAATGGAATCTGGATTACTTCCAGATGAACTTTGAAGGAGAAATTACTTGTGATGAAAACTTGCAAAGTATCACTGTCAATGCTTCCACGACAACGATTAAAGAAGCGGAAACAGTTGTGCTAACGGCTTCACTTCTTCCATCTAATGTTTGTCCAAAAGTGATTTCGTGGTCAAGTAATAACACTAATGTAGCGACGGTCAATAACAGTGGAGTAGTGACAGGAACCGGGGTAGGTACAGCAACTATTTCAGCAACAGTTGATGGCATTACTTCATCAATTGATATTACTGTGACGAGCAATACTATTGCTGTAACGGGTGTAACGTTGACGCCATCTACTTTAAGTTTATATGTCAATAACACCGCTCAATTGACGGCTCAAGTTGTTCCTGTGAATGCGTCGAATAAGAATGTTTCTTGGACCTCTTCTAATACATCAGTGGCTACTGTCAATAATGGTGTGGTCAGTGCAGTGGCAGAGGGAACGGCTACAATTACAGTTTCTACTGCAGACGGTGGTTTTGAAGCTCAGACGACAGTGACTGTCAATGAAATAGTAGAAGGAAGTGATATTGTGATTGAAGCAGAAAGCTTTGTAACAACAGGTGGTACATTCAATGACGGTGTTGTTCCTTTGGGAGTAAATAAAGTAGATAATATCGGTATCAATTATGTAAACAGTGAAGACTGGGCAGAATATGCCGTAAGTGGAAATGGTACCTATGAAGTGACGTATTACATTTCAACGCCAATGTCAGGAGCTTCGATTGAAGCAGTCTTAGACGGCAGTTCGGTAGGTGTAGATAATGTACCAAGCAATGGGCAATGGGACGATTATCAACCTTTAAAATCAGTTCATCAAATTGTACTCAATGGAAGTCATACATTAAGACTTGTGGGTGCAGGCACTAATGCTTGGCAATGGAACTTGGATAAAGTGGTATTAACACCGGTAACGTCTCAAACGGTTCCTGTAACTGGCATCAATGTTACTCCTGCCAATGTCGCATTATTAGTGAATGAAACAGCACAATTATCGGCTTCCATTCTTCCTGCCAACGCTACAGATGCTTCTTATACATGGAGCACAAATAACGCATCAGTTGCTACTGTAAATAACGGTTTAGTAACGGGAGTTGCTGAAGGTACGGCGATTATCACTGCCACTTCAAATGACGGTGGTTTTACAGCTTCTTCAACAATTACAGTTACAAATGTTGTGACGCCTCCTAGCGGATTGGTGATTGAAGCGGAAGACTTCACAAGCACAGGCGGTACTTACAATGATGGCAATGTGCCATTGGGTGTGAATCGTGTAACAGGATTAGGAATCAACTGGGTGAACTCAGGCGACTGGGCTGAATACAGTTTGAATGTAGAAGGTGCCGGTGAATATGAGATGGAGTATTCAATTTCAACGCCAATGAGTGGTGATGTAGCTATACAAATTGAGATTGATGGAACTGTAGTGTCAACAGATGCCGTTCCAAACAATGGACAATGGGATGATTACCAACCATTATCAGCATCAGGTACGGCCAATCTTTCAGCAGGAATTCATACCGTAAGAATTATTGCTTCTGGAACTAACGCTTGGCAATGGAACCTTGATAAAGTGACTTTCAACCCTTCTTCTTCAACTGCAAGAAAAGTGGAATCTAAAGTAGATCTAGCGGAAGAATTATCACTTTATCCTAACCCATCGACCAATGTTGTCAACATCAAAGGTTTACCAAATGGAGCTTATCAAGTGGCATTGTACAACATCAATGGTGTATTGGTGGATTATAAAGCTATTGACTTCAAATACATTCACCAACTGAATGTAGAAGCTCTTACTTCAGGCATTTACCTTATGAGAATTGTAGGGGAAGGCGTGGAGAAAAATGTGAGAATTTCAGTGATGAAATAAAGATAAAAGGAGTGTGATGCTTCCCTCGGGAAGTGTTGCACTTTTTCAGTATCTGAAGGAATGAAGAATTAAGAATGTAGAGTGAAGAATGATCTAGTCTGTAATGTGATTTATGAAGTCGTTTTATAATTACATTTTGGATCTAATATTAACCCTTCATTCTGTATTCTTCATTCCTATCAATACACCCTTAAATCAAATTTTTTACTATCAATTTAGTTTATAGAAATGAAAGAATTACTCTTACTAATTTTAGGTTGTTTGGTGTTTTTCAATACCTCAGCACAGGATTGGAGCGGTATTGCCGTCCCTGCCAATGCGGGATCAGGAAACACTTGGCAACTGCAAGACAACGTGTCAGACGACTTTAATTATACTTTTAACCCTGTCAATGCAAAGACCAACTTTGGAGATGGAAAATGGTACAATTTCTATCATAATACTTGGGATGGCCCGGGTACTACGTATTGGAAATATCAAAATGTATCGGTGAAAAACGGAAGCTTATTTATCAATGCTTCAAGATGGGATCAAAATAACCAAGCCAACCCTTGGAATGGTAATGCTCCAAAAATGGGATTGCCGAATAATGGGGTGAACTCAGGTTGTGTGACTTCCAATGCAAGAGTGCAATATCCTGTTTATGTGGAATCGGCTATTAGTGTGGCGAACATCAGTTTAGCATCATGTTTTTGGTTATTGAGTCCAGATGATACACAGGAAATTGACATCATCGAGAACTACGGTGGAGTGAATGGCTTTAAGCATTTGACGCATATTTCTCATCACTCTTTTATTAGAAGTCCTTTTCATGATTATCAGCCAAGAGATTGGAACAGTTGGTGGCCTGATAGCCGTGTAAATACTTCTTACGGTTGGGGTGATTGGGCTTGGAACAATGGAGATCGTAGGTATTTAAGATTGGGCGTTTATTGGAAAACACCAAATCATTTTGAGTATTATATCGATGGTGAATTAGTGAGAGTGATGTATCATAATGCCATTGCCACTTTAATGAATGGCACTTGGGAGTATACGTATTACAACAGTCAGCACCCTGCCAACACAGTTGATTCATGGGGAAATAATGTAGGTGGAATGCCTGTCAATGCTTCAAATGGTTATTCTGAAGTAACGCTTTACGCTACAAGTACTTCATTCAATATGAATACATTACAATCAGCAAGTGATAATTCAAATGGTATCAATGTGATTGATCCAGGAGCTTATCAAAATGGGAATGGTTTTACAAAGGAGATGGACATTATCATCAATGTAGAATCTCAAAGTTGGTTGGTAAGCAGAGGTGAAACACCTTCAAATGCAGATTTGTTAGCCGATTCAAAAAATACAATGGAAGTGGATTGGGTAAGGGTGTACAAGCCGGTGCCCAGTGGAGGAACTGTAGGCGTAACTGACATTATGGTGACACCTTCCACTTTGGCATTAGAAACAGGTGCTCAAGGTAATCTTACTGGTCAAGTAGTGCCTGCCAATGCTACGGATCAAACTATGCTTTTTGCTTCTAATAATGAAAACGTGGCCACTGTTAATCAGTCGGGTGTGGTGACAGCAGTAGGAGAAGGTACGGCAGTGATTACAGCCACATCAACTGATGGCGGATTTACGGCAACTTCAACGGTGACAGTAAGCAATTCATCTACTCCTCCCGTTCAAGGAGAAGCTTTTACAGTAGAAGCAGAATCATTTACCAACACAGGTGGTACTTTTAATGACGGTCAAGTACCCTTCGGTATGAATATTATGACAGGGGGTGTGAATTATGTGAATGCGGGTGACTGGGCAGAATATTCTATCAATGCCACTGGCACTTACACCTTAGAATATTTGATTTCAACACCCATGACATCAGGAACACAAGTGAGCCTCTTGGTTGATGGCGTAACGGTAAACACCACCAATGTTCCGAATAATGGAAGTTGGAGCAATTTTACATCACTTTCAGCCTCAGGTACAATTACTTTCAGTGGTAATCATACTTTGAGAATATTGGCATCAGGAAGTAATGATTGGCAATGGAACTTAGATAAATTAATCTTCACTCCTGAAGAGGAGGTGACAACTCCTCCAACGTCTTCCAACTTCAGTATAGAAGCCGAAGATTTTACGAATACAGGCGGAACATTTAATGACGCATTCGTGCCTTATGGAGTAAGCATTATGACAGGTGTAGGTATTAACTACGTCAATGGTGGAGACTGGACAGAATATAGTGTCAACGTTCCCAATGCAGGTGATTATAACATTGAGTATATGATCTCGACTCCCATGACAACGGGTACAGGAATTCAGATTTCTGTAGATGGAACCGTAGTGGCAACGGATGCTGTTCCCGCTAATGGAGGATGGAATAATTTCGAAGCATTGATGGCAAGCTCATCCGTTTATCTTTCATCAGGATTACACAGTTTTAGAATAACAGCATCGGGTAGTAATGATTGGCAATGGAATTTAGATAAAGTCAACTTTTCAACGGGAAGCAGTGGAAGAGAGATTGTAGCCTCTGTAGAAGAGGACTTACAAAAGGTAATAGCTTACCCTAATCCATCATCAGGTGTAGTCAATTTGAAGGGACTAGAAATTGGACAATACAATTTGGAAGTATATAATCTTAATGGAGAAAAAGTGTATCAATCATCAATAGATTTCAACTATAAACACCAACTAGATTTAAATACTCTTCCTAAGGGTATTTATTTTATTAATATCAATGGTAAAAGACAATCGGATAAGATAAAAGTGGTACTAATGAACTAAAGAACGGATAATTCAAATAGTGTTTTTACGAGGGTGAAATAGTGAGCTAGAACAGTTCAGTTCACTATCATTCGCTTTTGTAATTGTAATTATATCATACAAGTAACTTCTGAAAAACGGGGTTAGATTTTCTGGCTTCGTTTTTTTTAGTTAATAAGGATATAGTCATTGTAACAAGTTTTTCATAGTTCGAAGTAACATCTTTTGATGAATACAACGAACTATGATAAAGTGATTACTTTTATTAAAGCAATACAGGTTATTTATCTCTTTTCATTTTAGAGTAATCCAAATTTGGATATTCTTTCATACTTTCAAAGTATGGAATCATAGCCTCTTGGAATTTGAAGAACAATGGAATACCTCCACTTCGTCCATATAGGTTGAAAAGTTCTTTTGGATCTGTTTTTAGATTATAGAATTCCGGAATTTGCCCTAGTTTGATCGGAGGAGCTATACAACTTTGAAATTTTGAAAACTTCACAAAGTGCGCTTTGTATTGTGCCCAACGAACTACTGTCAAATCACCATAATAATATACTAAACGATGATCTCGGTTGGAATGCTCTTGCTTTCCTAGTAAGAAATCAGTTTGATCGAAACCATCAATTGGGCGATCGTCTGGCATTTCAGCGCCTACAATATTGGCGAGTGTTGGCATAAAATCCATGGCATGAAACATCTCTTCAGATTTCCAATTTGAACGGATTTTATTGGGCCACGACATCATACCTACAGTACGAAGTCCACCTTCCCATCCAGAACCTAATTCACCTGCCCATGGACCAGGGTCGCCGTTATGATCCGCCTCTGGAGAATAACGTGTAGGACCATTGTCTGAGAAGAAAATAATGATTGTATTTTCACGAATACCTGCATCATCAATAGCACCTACAATCTGACTAACATTATAATCAATTTCCATTAGTACATCAGTATACGCACCACCTTTTGATTTACCAGCAAAATTGGGGTGAGGGACTACTGGATGATGAGGGTTGATAAAAGTAGTAAGCAAGAAGAAAGGCTCTTTTTTATTCGCATGTTTCTTGATATAGTCAACACTTTTCGCTGTAAGTTCACTATCAATTAAACCTCTTTTTTCAAGTGTCATATCAGCCACCACTTTAGCTTCCTCACCTGCTTTGGCACTAAGGATACCTTGAGGTGGGATCAAATCTTCTTGATAACCAGGGAAAGAACTGTCAACTGGGAAACTTGAATTTGCAACACCATACCACTCATCAAATCCTTGATTTTGAGGTTGTCTGTCGGCCGTTTCACCAAGGTGCCATTTACCATAATTTGCCGTCGAATAACCTACCGATTTCAACATTTCCGCTATAGTCACTTCCATAGGATGAAGTCCGCCTGGCTCACCTGGAATAACATAACCTGATGTACCCGAACGGATAGGCATACGAGCGGTCATAAAAGATGCTCTTGATGCCGTACAACTTGCATCAATTTGAAAATCTAAAAACTGAATTCCAGACTCAGCCAGTTTATCCATATGTGGAGTAGGTACACGTAATCCACCATAACATCCCATGTCACCATATCCTTGATTATCAGTCATCATAATGACAATATTTGGCTTATCTTGTCCCATACTAATCGTTGTTGTAAAACACATTAGTACGATAAAAATTAACTGTTTCATGTAAATGATTTGTTTTAGTTTATATGATAATTGTATTGTTAATCACACTTCGTAATGATGGATACAAAAGTCGTTATTGTAATCGGGTTTAATAATTCATATTATTGTCAACAGTATTCAAATAAATAACATAATACTCCTGTTTAAACTAAAGAGTATCAAAAGAGGTAGCATTAATGGATAAACCGGCATTAGTACTAGGGATAGAAGATGAAATAAATCCACAAGCATTCTATAGTGAGTTTAGTGAAAAATATGGTGGAACTTGGGATGGATCACATTATTCATTTGATAATGAATTGGGACGTGGAGACTTTTATGCCCATACTTATCTTAATGGTATTGTTATCGTTATGGCTGATTTCAATGTTAAAGTTCCCATTGAAATAATCAATACTCCTAAGAATGAAGAGCGAATTGTGGCTATCCGTATAGGTTTTTATGGAGATATGTTAGGTCACTCCCCCAATGCCGGCAATACCGAAGGAATCTCTATTTATGATGCCAACCGACCTTATAATTTAACCTTCCCAGGCAATAAAACGATCCGATGGATGTCGATTAGAGTTCCCTTACAACTGATTGATGATTGGAAAACTTCTGATAAGCAAAATGATAAATTTTTTAGAAGGCTGAAAGAGGAAAAAGATTGGTTCTTTTACCATAGACTTTCACCAGAGGTTGAATCGCTTGTTCGAAATTCTTTTATGGAAAGAACAGATGCAAGGTTAAATAAATCAATATTTTATGCAAGAGCCTATGAGATTATCGCTCGATTGATTGTCCTTATAGAGGATGATTCCAGTAATCTAACGAGTAATAATATTCATCCTGATGATTTTTCTTTAATGCTCAATATCAAAGAACAGATTTTATCTGATTACTCTATTTTACCTAACCTTGATACAATCAGTGAAAACAATAATATCAGTAAATCTAAACTCCAAAGAGCTTTTAAAGCGGTCTATGGAATGCCTATCATTAAGTTCTTTAATCAACATCGATTGGAAGAGGCAAACCGTCTATTTAAATACACTACAAAATCCGTTTTTGAAGTAAGTGATGAGTTAGGATTTCATAGTGCCTCACACCTTAGTCGCACTTTTAAAAAGCAGTTTGGTTATAGCCCGAATGATTTGAGAAGTGATGGTTTTAATCAATAATATTGGCTTGTTCTTTAAAGAGCAGTAATAAAAAAAACCCTCAATCATTTATTAAAATGAAAGAGGGACTTCAAAAATATCTTTATGTCAAAAAAGTAAGCTTACTGCACTTTTTCGATATATAAAACACCTTCTTTTGGAGCACCAGCTGTACCTTGTTGTAGTACATAGTCGCCGTTTCCGTTAGCCACTAATCTTAAGCTACCGTCCATATCCAACTTAAGGATATATTTAGTGTTAGTAGCTAAAGCAGAATCATATTCTACATCAAAAGATAACTCTTTGTGAGCCACTTTTAAATTAGCAGGAGTGTCCGAACCAGTTTCGATTACATAGCTGTCCTCGTTTTTATCTAAACCAAGAATAGCACTTTCTACTTCGCCGATAGGAAGTGTTTCGTCAGACCAGATAAGCGTATCTTTGCTTTCGAAGTGTAGTAAATCTACATAACCTTTTCCTTCTTCTTTGTTGAAAGTTACCGATTGACCACCTACTTGTACTGTAAGTGAAGCCACTGATACAACTACTGAGTCAACGCCGGGGATATCCGTTGCTGTAGTTCTTGTGTTGGACGCTGATGAAATATCACCAGATCTTAAGCTTACATCAGCTCTAGAAGAACCTGTTGAATCATCATCATTGTTACATCCGCCAAAGCAAAGAGCTCCAGCTAGTAATGAGTAAAGTAGAAACTTTTTTTTCATAATAGTAAATTATCGTTTTTTACAGTCCTGCAAATATGACAGTTTTCCAAGTAAGATGGACAAACTATTTGATTAAATTAATTAAAAAAATTCTAATGAAGGTGTTAATTATGCCTATTTCATCATCATCAACCCATAAATTAATTCATGGGTTGATGATGATGGATTAATAAATTACTGAAATACCGCTATCTTTTCTATAGACTTCTCCTGGATACAATTCACTTTCATAGGTTAGTGTATAGATATAATCACCAATCGATACCTTACGACCTCTATACGTACCATCCCAACCTTTTTTAGGGTTTCTAAGTTCATATTCATCCGCATATTCTCTGTAGAAAATAATTTCTCCCCAACGGTTATAAATCGTCAAAGTGATATTGAATAAATCGGAAGCTTCAATGTAGAAAGTGTCGTTCAATCCATCACCGTTTGGCGTAAAGCCTGTTGGTGCTGAAATTCTTGGAGGGCATAATTCTACAACATTGATTTCGTATTCTTCAAAACATGCAGTTTCTCTAGAAGTATCCATGATCTTTACAGCATAAACACCTTCTTCACCTCTTGTCACTGTTGGCGTTGTTTCTTCCGTATCTTCCCATACCACCACAACATTTGGATCATTAGTGGCTACTAATTCAATTCTTGCATCGTCTTCAAAACAGAACGTGGTATCTGATGGAAGAAGCGTACCTGGAATTGGATCTCTATTGACTGTAATACTATGCGTATAGGTACATGGATCAGCATTCGGATCACTTTGTACAAGTAAAGTATAAGTGAATGTTCCTGCTTCAGTAACGATGATTGAAGAGGTAGTTTCACCCGTGCTCCACTCAATACCTTTTACTACGGCAGGGTCATCAATGATGGTTGAAAGTGTCACTTCTGCAAAATCACAAGCTTCTATAATTGAGCTTCCTGATCCGTTTGGAAGAACAACCACTTCAATTGAGTCTGTTTTGAAACAGCCTAATTGATTGAAACTCTTCACTCCGTATTTCTGAGATTCAGTTGGAGTAACATTGATTGTGGAAGTCGTTTCACCTGTAGACCACTCCCATGATTCACCTCCAGAGATGCTAAGTGTGGCAGTTTCACCTTCACATATATAGACTAATGGATCAAATGTCGTTTCGGGTAGTCCTATAACATCGATTTCCTTGATCATTACATCTTGACAACCTGAACTGTTCGTGATCACTAAGGCAATTTGATAGTTACCCGTTTGAGGATAGCTGTAATTGATCGATGAATTACTTCCTTGAGAGATCGTATTGTTTCCACCGTAATCCATATACCATTCCCAAGTGATTTCCCCGTCAGGATTTCCTGCAGTTGAACCATTGTTATTGGCTTCAAATTCTTGATCCAAACAGATCAGATCAGGAATGTTGAAGTTGGCGACAGGACTTGGGTAAATAGTGATTGATTCAGAATAAATATTACTTGTACACCCAAGTGCTGATGTGATTCTCAATGCAATAGTATACGTGCCTTCTCCTTCATAAACTTTGTTCATTGTAGGAAGGGTAGATGAAGAATCAGCTGAGAAAGTACCATTGTAATTGAAATCCCATTCGTAAGTATTTTCTCCGTTTGGAATACCTGAAGTTGAAGCATCCAAAGTCAATACTTGCTGAGCACATCCCACCGTATTTTGAATAGTAAAATTCGAAGTTGGTGTTCTTTGGAAATGTACTTTTGCGGTATCGATACCCGGACAAACATCTGGAACTAATTTATTGACTGTCGTTAAAACAACGTCTGCGTAAATATCATAAACATCGTTATCAAAAACAGGAGAGTGTACATTAATGCTGTATTGATTCACACCGTCATTGGACAGCTGACCACCTACCACATTTAAGATTTCCCAACTGTAATCAATATTGCTTTGCTCATCATAAGACGACTGAATTGAGATTGTTTCAGCTTCACAAACGGCCAATGTATCTGTAGGAAGACCAACCAAAGGTGATCTGTGAATAGTAAAACTGAAAGTCTTCGTACTTCCTGCATTGCTACACGTTGCATTGACTTTATTGGTTACCGTCAGCGTTACATCAAAGTTGATCTGCTGTGTATTGACATTATTATAATCCGTATCCTCAAGCGTGATCGATAAGTTTTGACCAGTAAAGCTCTGTACTAAACCTTGGATTCTAGTAGATCCATCAGCTGAAGTTCCAACCAATGAAGCAACGTCCAAATTCCATTCATAGTTGTAATCTTCTGAGAAGTCTTCATCTCCAAAAGGCATAAGCACTACCGGAACAGCCGAACAACCTTCCGCTTCCGCGTCAGGAATAGTGATTTCAGGAATACGAGTAAATTGTACTACCACCTCCTGAGTACTTTCACAACTGCTGTAAAGTGAATTACTAGTGATAAGGTTGAAAGTCACCGTGATCAAGCCAGATGAAGCGTCAAAATCATCTTTCGTCATCTGTACATTGGTCAGCGTATTTGAAGTTGAATTGTTGTAGGCATTGATTTTATTGATACCCGATGCACTAGCCCCATCAATAGAAGCAACTTCCCATCGGATATTAAATACGCCTGCATCAGAAGAAATTCCTTCAATAGTATTGATTTCATCTTGACA
Source organism: Flammeovirga sp. SJP92 (assembly GCF_001583495.1). Taxonomy (GTDB): domain Bacteria; phylum Bacteroidota; class Bacteroidia; order Cytophagales; family Flammeovirgaceae; genus Flammeovirga. Next base: position 45,156 of record NZ_LQAQ01000074.1, read on the forward strand.
GAATACCAACGTATCACTATTGGTAAATACAGGTGCTCTATAAAGGTTGATATTGACGGTTTGACTTCTTTCGTCACAAGAACCCGTTTGATTGATAGTCAATGTACCTGTAATGGCATAGCTATTATTATCAAATGTGATATTTTGTAAAGTAAGACCGGCGTTATTATTTCCTGTTGGAACTAATGTAAATGAACCGCCAGTGACAGATGAAGTCCATGTATGATCGATAGACGCTAGTTCTTCATCGTTGGAAGTATAAAGTTCCAGATCTTCTAAACCATCCACACAATTTTCATAATCTGTGATGCTCGAAAGGTCAACACTTCTTCTAATTGTAATTGTAAAGGTCTGGACGATATTATTACAACTTCCGGTCGTATTTAATGTCACTGAACCTGTAATGACATCACTTCCTTCATCAAAATTAATGGCTGAAACATCCAAACCGCTTCCTTGATTTCCTTTTGTTGATAAATCGAAAGAACCTCCTGTAGTTCCATCCAAAAGAATCCAAGTGTAAGTCCATGATGGAAGGTTTTCACTGTTCCCTGCCCATAATTCTAAGGTGCTACCGTCTTCATCAAAAGCACACAACTCATTCAAATCAATAGACGCTACATCTACTGATCTATTAATTGTCAGAGGAATTGTGTCAGGAGTCGCATCACAAGAGTTGTTGACTGTGAGTACAATGTCAGCTGTGATATTGGTTTGATCTGCATTAAAAATAACTTGATCTAATACCAACTGAGAATTGTTGTTGCCACTTTGTGTAAAGGATGGGATTTGTCCGCCATTGATATTGATGATTTGATAGTTGAAAACCATATTATCAATATCAAATTCATTCTCCTCAATCGCTTCAACATTGGTCGCATTATTTGTCAAACATAAATCTACTCCCGTCAATGTCGTTTGATCAGCTACTCTTTGAATTGTTACTGCGATGATCTTCTCATCCAATGAACAACCAGACTCATTAAATACCCTTACATTGGCTTGAATCTCATCCGATGTGTCATCAAACTGAATAGCATTCAAAATAAGTCCAGAATCATCAGCACCACTTGTCTCTAAGGTAAAGCTACCGCCATTTAATGACCCCGTGACGATTTCATAATCAAAAGTGATATTGTTGATTTGTTCCGTTTGAGGGTCGATTACTGTAATGCCTGTGCTATTGTCCACCAAACATTCATCAATTGTATCTGGGAATAATGAGAAATCGACTTGTCTATTGATTGTCACATCAAAAGAAGTGTTGCTTCCTTGACAAGCATTGCTTAGCGTGACATTAACAGTGAAAGTAATTACATCAGATCCCTCGTCGAAAGTGACTGTTTGAAGATTTACCCCTGAGTTATTATTCCCATATGCTTCCAATGTGGCTGTACCACCCGTCAAGGTTGAAGCATCAATCGTCCAAGAATAATCGATCGTACCCCAAGTTTCTGTAGAGGCTGTAATCAATGTTTCGTCCGTTGTATTTTGAATTAAACAACGTACTTGATTGCTGATCACCGACAAGTCTGGAATTCTATTGATGGTAATCGGAATTACTCTTGAAGCAGTATTACAACTTCCTGTGACATCCAATGTAATTTCAGCATTGATCACTAAAGAATTGGCATCAAATGTAATGTCATTCGCCAGCAATCTAGAATTATTATTACCATCAGATGAAACTGTAAAGCTACCTCCATTGGTGATCGTAAGGTTTGTCCAATTGTAAGTATAACCGGCAATAGTCTCTGTTGATTCTGGATTTAAAATTTGTGCAGTGCTTCCCTGAATCACACAAAGTTCATTGAGAGTGATACTTTGAAGGTCTACATTTCTTCTAATCGTAATCGGTAGCGTTTGAGTGGCATCATTACAGCTACCTGTTAAAGTCAAGTTGATTGAAGCCGTGATTTCGTTGCTTCCTTCATCAAAGTTGATTGCTGTAGCATCAAGACCACTATTTTGATTTCCTTTTGGAGCGATGGTAAATGAACCACCTGTCATGGTACTTGATAGCAAAGTCCAAGTATATGACCATGAAGGAAGATTTTCAGAGCTTTCTGCGTATAATTCCATCGTGCTTCCATCTTCATCAGTAGCACAAAGTTCATTGAGTGTGATCGACGATAAATCTACTGTTCTTTCGATGCTCAATGGAATAGTATCAGGAGTCACATCACATGAGTTGTTGACTGTGAGTACGATGTCAGCAGTGATGTTCGTTTGATCTGCATTAAAAATCACTTGATCTAATACTAACTGAGAATTGTTGTTGCCATTTTGAGTAAATGAAGGAATCTGTCCACCGACTACATTAATGATCTGATAGCTGTAGACCATGTTGTCAATCGCAAACTCATTTTCAGCAATAGCTTCAGTATTTGTAGCATTATTTTCTACACACAAATTCACGCCTGTTAATGTCGTTTGGTCTGCCATTCTTCGGATCGTCACCGCAATGGTTTTATCATCCAATGAACAACCTGCTTCATTAAATACCCTTATATTGGCTTGAATCTGATCAGAAGTATTGTCAAACTGAATGTCATTCAAGATCAATCCTGAGTTGTCAGCACCGCTCGTTTCTAAAGTAAAGCTACCGCCATTTAATGATGCAGTGACGATTTCATAATCAAAAGTGATGTTGTTGATTTGTTCCGTTTGAGGATCGATTACCGTAATGCCCGTACTATTGTCTACCAAACATTCCTCTATGGTATCTGGGAATAAAGAGAAGTCAACTTGTCTGTTGATCGTCACATCAAATGAAGTGGTACTTCCTTGACAAGCATTGCTTAATGAAACATCGACAGTAAAGGTGATTTCATCAGAATTGGTATCAAAAGTGACTGTTTGAAGTCTTACACCTGAATTATTATTTCCATAGGCTTGTAAAGTAGCCGAACCGCCTGTTAAAGTCGAAGCATCAATTGTCCAAGTATAATCGATAGTTCCTAATGTTTCTGTAGAGGCAGTAACCAAAATCTCGTCAGTGGTATTTTGTACTAAACAAAGGAATTGATTACTGATGCTTGAAAGATCAGGAATTCTATTGATTGTAATCGGAATCGTTCTTGAAGCAGTATTACAACTACCTGTGACATCCAATGTGATTTCTGCATTGATGACTAAAGAGTTGGCATCAAATGTAATATCATTAGCCAATAATCTTGAATTATTATTTCCATCAGAAGATACTGTAAAACTTCCTCCACTTATGATATTAAGGCTAGTCCAATTGTAAGCATAACCGTCAAGTGTTTCAGTAGATTCGGCATTCAAGATCTGCAATGTACTTCCTTGTACCACACAAAGTTCATTGAGCGTGATCGCATCCAAATCAATTTCTCTGTTGATGGTAAATGGAAGTGTGATCGATTGATCATTACATGATGTCGATGTAATAATTAAAGTAACATTACCTGTGATGGTTTTTTGGTTGGCATCGAAATTAATATTCTCAGCCATTAATGCTTCGTTACTCTGAGTAGTAGTTGCACCTAATGTCAATGAACCTCCACTAACTGAACCTTCAATTAATGCCCATTCAAAAGTCCAATCAGTAAGTGTTTCTGAAAGTCCGTTGAATAAAGTTGCTGTACCATTATTTGAAGGTGCACAATCTGTATTTAAAGTGATTGAGGCGGTATTAGGAATACGATGTAAAGTAAATGGAATGTCTTTGTCACCAATACCACAAGAGTTGGAAACATTGACTGTAACGATTCCTGAAACTGTAGCACTATTGGCATCAAATGTAATCGATGTCAGTTCTAAACCTGATCCATCTGTATTGACTCCTGCAAAGTCTGCAGAACCCCCTGTAAATGTCGTATTATCATAAGACCACGAATAAACATATCCGTCTATTTCCTCAAAAGCTTGATCGATCAACAATACACCTGTAGCACTTTCTTCCACACAAGTTTCAATGGAAACCACATCATTGATAGAAGGAAGTCGGTTGATAGTAACCGGAATATCTTTAGAATCAATCGCACAACCGTTGGTATTTTGAACTCTGATTACTGCATTGATTGTCGCTGAACTTGGAGTCGTTGAATCATCAAATTGAATGGCATCTAATTGTAACCCTGAAGCGTCAGTTCCTTGAGGGTCTAAGCTGAACGTACCTCCGCTGATAGAAACGATACTCCATGTGTAATTAAAGTTATCAATCGTTTCTGTGGCTACGGCGATTACTTCTACATCAGTGGCTTCATCCAATTGACATTCTGTGATAGAGGCAGGGAAAATACTCATGTCCACTGCACGGTCAATCTGAACGGTGAAGGACTGATTCAAGGTTTGACAAAGTCCTGTCACTTCTAAATCTACCGTAAAGGAAATGGAAGAGGAAGAAGGGTCAATGCTATCATCAAAGTGAATATCATCCAGCACTAAACCAGAATTGTTGTTGGTTGTACTTGGTACTAAAGTGACTGTTCCACCTGATAGCGTTCCAGTAGCAATACTCCAGTTGTAAGTAACACCACTTCCAAAATCTTCTGTATTTTCAATAACAATCGTTTCTCCATCGGTGTCTTGCAAGGCACAAATCACTACATCAGTCAAAGTTGTAAGATCAGGAATACGTTGGATTCTGATTTGTTTTGTCACTGTGCTGTTATCACAAGAACCGCTGACACTTAAAGTAATATCGGCTGTGATTTCAATTGAATTATTATCAAACACAACGTTATTGACCGTCAATAAGGAGTTATTATTACCTGAAATATCCAAATCAAAAGTACCTCCATTTACGGTTGCAGTCACTACATTCCAATCGTAGCTAAATCCTGCAATATTTTCTAAAACCTCATCATGTAAAATATGTCCTGAGGAATTCTCCGTTACACAAAGATCATTTAATGTAACATCTGCCAATTCTACTTTTCTAGTAACATTGACAGGAATATCTTGAGTGATCACACCACAATTAGGAGTCGTAACTGTAAGTGTAACCGAACCTGTGATGATCGATTTTCCATCGTCAAACTGAATATTTCTGATTGAAAGTCCAGTGTTATTGGCTGAAGGAACTAATTCGAAATCACCATCAGTAAAGGTTCCATTTTTGGCCCAAGCGTAAGTGATCGTTGGGAAGTTATCACTAATAGGAGCAAAAATCTGAGTGGTGTTTGTATCATTATCCGTTGTACAAAGTTCAATAGAAGTATAGCTTCCAAGGTCGAAGGTTCTATTGATGGTGAAATCAATGGTTTCTGTTTTATCTGTACAGTTTGGTGTCATCTGTACTAAAGTCAATTCACCAGTGATTTGTTCAGAGTCAGCATCGAAGTTGACTTGATCAAATAATACTCCCGAATTAAGATTACCGTATTGTGTAATGCCCGAAATAGTACCACCCGACACATTTGAAATCGTCCATGTAGAAGTCACACCAGCAAATAGGTTGAGATCTTCAGCATAACCCATTACGTTTGTTTCACCCTCTTCAGCACAAACCACTTGATCTACTAGGTTAAGATCATCGGCTTCCAAGTCAATAACTACAGGAATCAATTTCTCCGTAATACCACAAGTTGTCGATAGTCCTGTGACCGTCAAACGGATTACAGCATTAATGACAGTACTACTTGCATCAAAGTTGATATTGTAAAAATTAAGGTCAGATTGATCTGCTTTGGTATGATCAGTAGATGTTGGTAAATCGAATGTACCTCCTGAAGGAGCAGTTTGGAAACTCCAATTATAAGTATATCCATTAAGTGCGGTGTCATTTCCAGTATCAATCAACTGATTCATATTTACGGCATAAGAACAAAGGGAAATACTGTAGCCAGTCAGTTTTAATACATCAGGAAGTAGATGAATAGAGAAAGGTACCGTTTGTGAAATAGTACCACATGATGCATCTACATTATTCACTTCCAACAATAAATCTCCACTAATCAATACTTCACCGGCATCAAAAGTGATATCATCAAACTCTAACTGACTGTTATTATTTCCGCTAGGATCTAAAACAATAGTACCGTTGCTGATATTATCAATACTCCAATTGAAATCATAACCGTTGATTGCTTGAGCAATTTCATTTAAAACCAACTGATCTGTATCGCCTTGATAGGCACAAAACTCAATTGGTCCGGTATGACCCGTCAGATCAGGAACTCTATGAATTTCTACCGTAGTGTAAATCGGGGTAGGGCTACAAGAAGCATCTACATTATTGACAGTCGTTTTTAAAGTACCTTGAATGATATTTGAGCTTCCTGAGAAAGTAATATTGTCAAATTCTAAACCAGAATTATTATTACCATAACCACTTAATGTTACCGTTCCTCCTGAGATAGATTCCCATTCCCATACATAGGCAAAAGTACCTACCGCAACAGTATTTGGATTGAAAACGTTCACATCAGTGTCTCCATCCAATTGACAAAGATTGACAGCCGTTGTACTGAGGTTATCTGGTAAACGGTTGATCGTGACAGTGAAGGAGTGAGAATTTGTACCACAATTCGCATCAATTCCTGCTACTGTTAAAGTAACTGTACCTGTAATCTGTGTTGCTGAAGGATCGAAAGCAACGTTGGTAAGGTCTAAACCTGAATTATTCGTTCCTGTTGTTGAAGTTGTAATTGTACCACCCGTAACGCTGTGTGTCCAAGTATACGTATAACCTGCAATCACATCGGTTTCTGGAGAAGCTAATGTCTCTGTCACTGCACCATTTTGCAAACAGAAAGATTGGTCCGTTAATCTGAAAGCATCTGGAATACGGTGAACTGTGACTGTAATATCTTTTGTTGCTCCTGCACAACTGTTGTCCATTCCAATAACAGTACCTCTAATCGTTGCTGTAAGTGTAGATGAACCCGTATTGAAATTAATATCATTGAGGTATAAATCAGATCCATCTGATCCAACACCAACTGCAGTAGAGGAAACCGTAGCGGTACCCCCTGTAAAATTACTGATACTCCATTGGTAAGAGTAATTGTCTACAATCTCTGTATTTAAGCCTTGTAACTGAATATTAGTGTCGCCATTCAATGCACAAAGCAATTGATCACCAATCTGTAAACCGTCAGGAAGACGATGAATGGTGTAATTAAAATCTTTGGTAGTAGCACAACCTCCTGCTGGATTATTAACAGTTAGAGTGATTGTTCCAGTGATTTCTGATTCTCCATTACCAAAGTCAACATTGATAAAACGTAAGGCTTCACCGTCCGTTCCATAAGGATCTAAAGTAATAGTACTTCCGTTACTTGGAGCTACTTTTTCTGTCCAAGTAAAGGTCATATTTGGATAATCTTCCGTTGATGTACCCACGACATCTACGCTAGTAGTTCCTTTTAGAATACAAGTTTCAAAGTCTGTAAGGTTGGCAAATACATCAGGGATTCTATACACATTAACCGGAATGCTCACTGTGTTTCCACAACTTGCGTCCAAACCAACCACCTCCAAATCCAATGTGGCTGTGATAACTTCTGAATTGGCATTAAATGTAATAGAAGTAAAATCTACTCCGCTATCATTATTTCCGTTTGTGGTCATACCCATTGAACCACCCGAATTTACGGTAAGTGTCCAATCAAAAGTATAGCCTGCAAAGAAATCGGTATTGGCAGTGACTGCAGTAATCGAAGCTAAACCATTTTCAGCACACAAATCAATTGCAGTCAGAGCAAGTTGATCTGGTTTTCTATAAATCACAAATGGAATGCTATTCGTTACCGTACCACATTGCGGTAAAGTCACTTCTACATCAATAGTACCACTGATCGTTGTATTATTTCCATTAAAATCGATAGAAGTAAACACCAAACCAGAATTATCACTACCATTTTGAGAAGTAGTAATCACACCGTCAGTTGTATTGACTGTATAGCTATAAGTAGCTCCTGCAATAACATCAGTTCCCGCATTTGCAGTAATGGCTTGAACATTAGTTTCTAAGTCAAAAGCACAAAGTGCAATATTGCTTTGGTTGATGATATCAGGAATTCTATTGATCGTAACAGGAATGGTATGTGTCACTAATCCACAAGAAGCCGTTTGTACTTCTACATCAACGTCAGCAGTGACGGTTTCTTGATTATCATTGAATGTCACATTTGTCAACTTAAAACCAGTATCTTGATTACCGAAAGCTGTTCCTGTTAGCGTACCATTTGTAATGTTATTAAGAGACCATGTATAAGTATATCCTGTTAGTACATCCAAGATTTCAGGTGATACTTCTTGATCAATTGCTCCTTCTACTAAACAATAGGTTTGAGCACCAATAGTTGTCACTTGAGGAGTTCTGTCTAAGGTCACTGTAAAGTCCACTGAAGAGGCATTACAACTTCCGTCTACATTGGTAACAGATGCTCTAATTGTAGCTGTGATCTGAGATTGATTGGTATTGAAAGCAATATTACTTACTGATAAACCTGAGTTGTCAGTCGCGTGAATTCCACTAAAATCTGCTGTGCCATTGCTGATACTTAATAGTTGCCATGTGTAATTAAAATCTGAAACGATTTCCGTATTGGCAGGGATAAGCACTACATTATTTTGACCATTGGTTACACAAGCTTGAGGAGCCGTAAATTGTAAACCATCCGGAATTCTATAAATCGTATAGTTTAAAGTCTGAGTAGTTGCCGTACAACCTGCCCCAGCTCCTGTTACTGTTACTTCGATGCTACCATTGATCACTGATGACCCATTATCAAAATCAACATCGTCTAAACGTAATCCACTAAAGTCGTTTCCAGTTTTCGTTAGAGTAGTAGTACCACCTGTTTCTATTTTATTGATCCAATCGTATTCGATAGTTGGAAAATCCTCAGTGTAAGGTGTAACTACAAAAATACTTGGAGTCGCAAGGTCCAATTGACAAGTGGTGAAATCCGTAAGGTTCGCTAAAACATCAGGGTTTCTATCAATTGTCACCGGAATCGACATTGTATTGCCACAATCTGATGCAAGTCCATTAATGACTAAATCGAGAGTCGTAGTGATTTGCTGTGTATTTGGATCAAAAACAACATCTTCAAAACGAATACCGCTATTATTATTTCCGTAAACGACTGCTTGTGTAATGCTTCCTCCATTGATTGCACCTACCGTCCAATTGAAATCATATCCACTAAAATTATCAGTATGTGCAGTGATGATTTCTAATAAAGATTCATTTTGAGTCGCACATATTTCAACTGAAGTAATATCCAATACACTCGGTCTTCTATAAATCGTAAATGGAATATCAGTTGTTGTCGCACCACAAATCGATCCTGTGACTTGTAGGTGGACAAAACCTGTAAGTGATGTATTGGAACCGTTGAAAGTGACATTATTAAAATCAAGCCCTGATTGATCTAAGTTGGTGGTTGGAGATAAAGTAAGTGAACCTAATGAAGGATCATCTAAAGTATAGCTCCAATTATACGTTTGCCCATTGACCACATCTTGAGGATCATTGGCAGGGATCACATTATAACTTCCATTCTGATCCGCACAAAGAACAATTGAAGTCAAACCTTGTGCTGAAGGTAATCTATTGATTGTGATATTAATTTCTACAAATGAGTCTCCACATGTAGGGTCCAAGCCCGTAATATCCAATCGAGCAACACCGGTAATTGTCTCTTCTTTATTATTAAAAGCAACATTGTCAATCGTGAATCCTGTTCCATTGGCACTCGGAATAATATCATAATCACCGTTGGCAGGAGTTCCTACTTTACTCCATGTGTAAGTATATCCATTAATAGGAGACGCATCTTCTGCTACTCCCGCATTTCCAGAACTACCATCCAATGCACAAAAAGTAATGTCTGATTGTGATAATTGAGGAGGAGTTCTGTTGATGACTACATTATAGGATTGAGTATTACATGTCGTATTTAAACCACTAACTGTAAGATCTAAAGTAAGGTTGATGACTGATTCATCACCATTGAAAACGATATTATCTAAACGTAAACCTGAGTTGTCATTTCCAAAAGCCACAAGGTCCACATTGGCACCTGCCGTAATCGAATTGATGGACCATTGGTAATCATAACCGTAAGAGGCTGTATTTTCATTCGCTATAGTAAAGTTTCCACCATTTTGAAGTGAACAAAAAGGAGAAGTAACGGTTTTTAAAGCACTATTGATAAAAGTAACGACTATTTGATCTGTGGCTCCACCACAACCTCCTAATGCCCCACTGGCTGAAATATCAAACGTAGCAGACATTTGTAAAACATCAGGATCAAATTGTACATCAGTGACCACTAATCCACTGTTGTTCGTGCCAGAAGTATTGAAAGTAAATGAACCTCCAGTCAAATTTACCGTTCCTGAACTAGCTCCTCCAATATCCCAAGCGTAGGTAAATGGATCAGTCGTTTCTGCAATGACTTGTCCTAAGTTCTGACCATTGGTAGCACAGACTTCAGTTAAAGCACCAACGGCAATTTCTGGAGTTCTATAGAAAGTTAACTCAATAGATGAGGAATTTGAATCTGTACCACCGCAAGATGCTTCAGCATCAATAGTAATAATGGCAGTATTATCAGTAGGATTAAAGTCAGCATTTAAAACGGTGATAGGGATAATTAAATCCCCATTTGTAGTAGCAGTGGCCAATTGTGCTTTGATGGCATCAATTGCTGCAGTCGTTAATCCAGAAGTATTAGTTTCATCCAAAGTCCAAATTGCACTAACAACACCTCCCTCAGGAAGATCAGGCATTGTAGCATCAATAGTTTGAGTTGATGGAGCACATTGGTCTCCATCAACAACGCTTAGACCAAATGCTTCTGGAACATAATATCCAATATTAATTTCTTTATAGTTGTAACAAGCATTAGGAGTTCCTGAAGTAAAAGAACACCCTTGTTCCCATACTTCGATGACTAGTTTACCGTAGGAGACACCATTGTTTACACTCTTATCAAATTGAACTCTTACTCCATCTTTATCGGTACTTCCATTAAATACAAGTTGACCGACAATATCTTTGAGAGACCAATTGAATTCATAATTTACACTGGGATCTAACCCTTCTAGCTCATAATGAATCGTACCATTGTTTGCTTTTCCACAGATCAGTCTATCTTCTAAACTAATCGGTGGTTGAGCATATACATTACCAAAAGAAAGTAGGGTGGTAATGCATATGATTAAAATCTTTAGTAAAAATGCTTTCATAATTTCCTTTAATTCAAAAAATTAGTTTACCCAAGGAGTAGAACATGGTAGTAGTTCAGCTTTACGCTTTTTCTTTTTACGATAGTCTTTATATAAATCTAAATCATAGCCTAATGATATTTCATGCGACATTGCACCCACTTGGGGAAGGCGGGTTAACGTCCAATCCATACTATAGCCGAATTTTAAACCCTTGATTTTAGTACCTATCATGATAATTACAGCATCATGATTGACTGCTTGTGCATCATTACTTTTGATAACAGGCAGGCCTCTGTACCAAAACCCAACTAATAATGGTTCTAAGTTGGCATAAGCACCAAGGCTCAGTTGTGAATAACCGCCTTGTTGCATAAATAAAGCCACTGGGGAAATAGATTTACCATTATAGCCTTTTACAGTTCTTCTTCTGTTGACATATTCTAACGGAATAACGTACCCACCCATCAATGAAAATTTCATCGGGTAATTTTGCTTTCCATTCATAAAAGTTACGTTAGGTGAGTTGATGTGATGGAAGGACATGCCTCCCCAAAAACCTCTGCCGAATACTAAAATACCAGCCGAAATATCAGGCACAAAAGCATTTTCATTTAGAAGTCTTTCAGCCGTTGGACCGCTAATTCCACCTCCAGGACCAATTTGATCACTGAATATAATATCATTAAAGGCCAATGACGATTGCATAACGCCCAATTGAAGCCCAAAGTTGACTTTCAAATTTTTATTGATACTCAGCAAATAACTACCAATGGCATCAACACTTGTATTGGTAAAACTTCGATTACCATTGATACTCGATCTATCTTGACGGATAGTACCACCTAAAGCAATGTTTTTGCTTGGTATAAATTGGTCATAGCCGACCATATATGTTTCAAAATTGGCAGGTAAGCCTACCCATTGATTTCTATAATTAAATGTCGCTCTGCCATCATACGTATTCCCAGCCATAGCCGGATTTAGATATAAGGGTGCAGCATAAAATTGAGAAAATTGAGGGTCTTGAGCTTTTACTACCATGGAAAGGGTTATCATTAACATAATTAATGAAGCCCTTAACTGCATGGGGTATTGCATTATTTTACTTTAAAATTTATCGTCAGTACAAAAAGTGTCCTTTTTCTTATACGATAAATTCATGCCAAGAAATCATCAAAAAAAATCCTAACATAAAAAAGTTCTGACAGATGTAAGTTTTATACTGGAAATGTAATAGTTATATATTTTATTTAAATAGTTATATATATATAAAATTTTACCTTGTGTATTAGTAAATAACATAACAATATATACATTTTTCATCCGTGAAAGTGTAGTGTATATTGTTTTTGGAATGATACTCTTACATCCTATTGGGCTAAATAAATTTCCTCCAAAAAGCTAAAATGAATTTTTGTACTATTCATAGGTGTGTTTTTTTACTTGAACATAGTCTCTTAACATATCACATGGGTATTAATATTTCTTTACATTTCTTAAAAAGAAAACCCGATTGATAACTCTTGTTAAAAGAAAGTTTTTTTTTATCTGATAAAATAAGAATTCAACAAAAAACACGCAAAGAGCAACGGGTTGAAAATAAGTGTTATAGATGTTTTGTTAAACAGTATAAACAAATGTTTAATCATATTTGAGAATGTTTCATTTGACACTTAATCCTGTTAGTATTGCAGTATGAAATGAAGCTAAAACCTAATCAATTCTGCAGAAACGAAAGTACTTCAACTTAAGTACTTGATAGTGATTAGCAAGTGAAACTTAATCTAATATTATTATCTAAACTTACATTTATGCATACAAAACCAATACAATTAACAAGAGTACTGGGGTTGTTATTCTTCATGGGATTATTTTTTATTTCCAATGTCCATGCACAAGAAAGAACAGTCTCTGGTATCGTTACAGATGTAAAAGATGGTACTGCATTACCCGGAGTCAATGTTTCTATTGAAGGTACTTCAATCGGTAGCATTACAGACTTTGATGGTAAATTCTCCTTAATGATTGATGAAAGTAATGGCCCAAAAGTACTTGTATTCTCTTTTATAGGATACGTGACCCAAAAAGTGAATGTAGGTTCACAAAGTAACATTACAGTAGCATTAGTCGAAGATGTAGAACAGCTGGAAGAAGTTGTTGTTGTTGGTTATGGCGTTCAGAAAAAGAGTGTTGTAACAGGTGCCATTGCATCAGTAAAATCAGATGAAATCACTGAGACACCTGTAGGAAACGCTGCTCAGTCACTACAAGGCCGTACGCCGGGTGTATTAGTGACTAACGTTTCAGGACAGCCAGGAGCAGGTGTTGATATCCGTATTCGTGGTACGGGTTCAAACGGACATAACTCACCGTTATTCGTTGTTGACGGAATGCAAATGGACGACATCAACTTCTTAAATCCAAATGACATTGAGTCGATGGAAGTACTAAAAGATGCCGCTTCTTCTGCTATTTATGGTTCAAGAGGTGCCAACGGTGTTGTAATGATCACCACTAAAAAAGGTAAAGCAGGTAAATCAACGGTTACTTATGATGGTTATTATGGTATTCAAAATGCTTGGAGAGAGTCTCCTTTGCTGAATGCACAACAATACATGACATTGCATAACCAAGGTGCTGTAAACGCTGGTCAAAGCCCAATTTTCAGTGATGCACAAATTGCTAATCCAGCACATGACACCAACTGGCAAAATGAATTATTCCAAAGTGCTCCAATCCAAAACCACAGTATTTCAACCTCAGGTGGTAACGAAAACTCAAATTACTTAGCAAGTTTTGGTTATTTTGGACAAGAAGGTATTGTAGCTCCAGAAAAGTCACAGTTTGAGCGTTACACTTTCCGTTTAAATTCTTCTCATAAAGTTTCAGAATCAGTAAAAGTGGGCGTTAATGCGACTTTTGTAAGAGAGGAAAGAAGTGGTATCAATGAGCACGAGCAGTTTGGTGGTGCTATCCAAAATGCATTATTACATGATCCTCTAACTCCTGTATATGCTTTTGATAAAAATTCAGAATACGATACTTATCCAGTACAGCCCGCTTATAACCCAGGAATGTATAACCCTATAACAGGTGAAAACGGTGCTTACTATGGTATTTCGGAAAGACAATTGAGAGAGATTGTTAACCCTATGGCCAAAATTTATAATACTTATGAAGACAACATTTCTAATAAATTTATTGGTAATGCATTTGTAGAAGTGAAGCCTGTAGGTGTTAAAGGTTTGACAGTGAAGTCTGATTTTGGTGTTGATATTGGATCTTGGGCAAACAGAAGCTACAGTCCTGAGGTTTATTACAATTCTGTAAACCAAATGGCCAACAGTTCTGTAAGTCAAAACATGAGTGAGTACAGTACTTGGCAATGGGAAAATACAGCAATGTATGAAAAAACAATCAACGTAGATCACAAGATTTCAGTGTTAGGTGGTATGACAATGCGTCAAAGTACTGGTACAGACATGTGGGGTATGCGTAATGGATTACAGCTTCCAGGTTGGGATTATGGTTATATTGGCAACGGTTCTGATGACAATACTCAAAAAGCAAATGGTGGATTTTATGATCACCGTTTGATGTCATTCTTCGGTAGATTAGGGTATGATTACAAAGAGAAATACCTATTCAGTGCTACAATGCGTTATGATGGATCTTCGAACTTTGGACCTAATCATCAATTTGGTTTCTTCCCTTCAGTTCAAGCAGGTTGGGTGATTTCAAACGAAGATTTCTTGAAGCACAACGAAACAGTCAACTTCTTAAAAGTAAGAGGTTCATGGGGTAAAGTAGGTAACGAAAATATTCCTCCATTTGGTTATATGTCAGCATTTGGATCTACAGCTTCTTATCCTCTTGGAGGAGTGCCACAGCCAGGTTATGGTATTACAAGAATGGCTAACCCTGATTTACGTTGGGAAGCAGCGGCAGAGTTCAACTTTGGTATTGATGTAGGTTTCTTTAATGATATGTTACAAGCCAATGTTGATTTATATTCTAGAGAAAGACAAGATCTATTAGGCAATAAACCTGTACCTGATTACACTGGTCAGGAAGATCCAATAACTAATTTAGGTACAGTAAGAAACCAAGGTATTGAACTGGCATTGACTTACCAAAACAACGAAGGTGCTTTCAAATACTCTATTACAGGTAATGTAGCTTACAACGACAACAAAGTGACAGCAGTAAATAACACAGATGGTTTTATCTTCGGTGATGGTCTTCATAATACAGTTGGTAACATGGCAATGGCAACAGGTCACTCACTTCCATTCTTCTATGGTTTCAAAACAGATGGAGTAATCCAAAACCAACAAGAAGCGGACCGTTACAACGAGATGTTCGGTACAAATGCAAAACCTGGTGATATTCGTTTTGTAGATACAAACGGTGATGGTGTAATTGATGAAAATGACCGTACTGATATTGGAACACCAGTACATAATTGGACGTATGGTTTAACGATCCGTGCGGAATACAAAGGTTTTGACTTCTCAATGTTCTGGCAAGGACAATCAGGTGGTAAGATGATGAATGCTTCTACTCGTAGAGACTTATTAGGTGACCAAAACTATGATACACGTTACTTAAACAGCTGGACTCCTGAAAACGGTTCGAACTCAATGCCAAGATTCACACATGATGATACAAACAACAATTACATCTGGATGAATGATATGGTACATATTGAAGATGCTTCTTATTTAAGATTGAAAAACGTTCAGGTAGGGTATACTTTACCAAGCCATATTTCTAAGAAAATTGGTACACAACGTTTAAGAGTTTATGTATCAGGCAACAACTTACTAACGTTCACTGAGTATTCAGGTTTAGATCCAGAAATGGGACACGGTGGAGCAATGGGTTCAGGTTTTGATATGGGATCTTACCCTCAAGCACGTTCTTATTTAGTAGGACTTAACGTGACATTCTAATTCTTTTATCCATCGAAAACTTACTAGAAATGAAAAAAATCAATATATATATAGGAGCACTTTTGATGCTTTGTATTGGAGCTACTTCATGTTCAAAATTCCTTGACATCACTCCAAAAGATTCTCAAGATCAAGACTCATTTTTCAGAACATCAACAGAAGCACGTCAGGCTTTAATGGGAGCTTATGAAATGCTAAGAAATGATAATTTAGATTGGCAGGCAATGCCTCAGGCCTTGAATGCAGATGTAATGTCGGATGACGCTTATACTGGTGGAGCCAACAATACGGATATGTTAGGCTGGCAACAAATGCAACGTTTTGATGCTCGTGCTGTGAGTATGCAAGGGGAAAAAACATGGAAGAAATGTTATGTGGGTATCCAAAGAGCCAATACGCTTTTGGGTAGTTATGAGCAAATTGATTTCAAATCAAATGAGCAAGATGTAAAGGCTAACTTTGAAGGAGAAGCATTGTTTCTTCGTGCACACTATTACTTTGAGTTATTAAGATTATTTGAAAATATTCCTTTAATCAGAGAAACATTAAGTGGTGACAACTGGGAAGATGTCGTACAGTCAAACCCTGATGAAGTGTATGCTTTTGTAGCAAAGGATATTTTGGATGCCATCCCTTTAATGGCAGAGCAATTACCGGAAAATGAGTTGGGAAGATTATCAAAATATGCAGCTAAAGCTGAAATGTTGAAGATCTACATGTTCTATACAGGTGTGTATAATAAATCATCTTTACCAGTGGAAGGCGGTAGTGAATTTACACAGCAAGATGCGATTCAAATGGCAGAAGATATCATTTCTAATTCTGGAGCTTACCTTTTGGCAAATTATGAAGATTTGTTCAACAGCAATGGTAATTTCAATGCTGAAGTTTTATTCGAAATTCCATTTGCCAATACAGGAACAGGAGACTGGTCGCATAACAAACTTGGAAACTACCAATGTACAATGTCAGGACCAAGAGGTCACAACAGTGATGTCTTAGCTCAAGGATGGGGATTTGGTAGTCCAACCAGAGAATTGGAGTCACTTTATGTAGATGGTGATGAGAGAAAAGCTTCTACTATTATGTATGCGAAAGATCTAGTAGATGTTGAATATGAAAATCACTTAAACATGGGTAATGATCCTGAGGATTTCAGTCCATCTTTAGAAGCACATTATACTTTCACAGGTATGTTCACTTACAAGTACACAACACATGCTTTCAGAAGAACGGACAATGGTGTTCCTGAGTTGAATTACGATCAAAATTACCACTACATCCGTTTAGCTGATGTTTACCTAATTGTAGCTGAATTGTACTTACAATCTGGCAACCAAGGAAAAGCAGATGAATACTTGAACAAAGTGAGAAATAGAGCAGGTTTAACTTCAAAGTCAGGAGTTTCATTAGATGATATCTATTTGGAAAGAAGATTGGAGTTAGCGTTTGAAGGTCATCGTTATTTTGATGTAATCAGAAGAGGTAGTGGTTATGCTAATGAGCAATTGACAGTTACAAATTACGAATTAGCACCTCCTACACATGATGATGAAATTTACATCAGAAATAATCAAAACTTAACAGGTGATGTAGGTGTTCCTTCAGACTATGAAGTACCTTTCAACTGGGTTCGTAAATTCTTACCTATTCCTCAAAGAGAGTTAGACCTCAATGCTGCATTTAAACAAAATGACGGTTATTAATACGTTGCTATCGGATAGTGTATTGTGTACCATAGCAATTACTAAGGTACACGATACACAGCAATGTATTTTCATATATACTTAAAGAAAATAATTTTTAGCGAACAGTAAAGTTGATTGGGCTGTCTCTTTTAGGAGAGATGGCCTTTTTTCTATTAAATTTTTGTTTCACCTCATCTTTTTTCATCATAAGTGTTTCTTAAAAAAAATGCTTATTCTTAAAGATTTTTTTCATTCCCCAAACCAAATAAAGCCCAAAGACACCCAACAGACAAATGACCGTAACCATTGATTTTGAAGCTGTCAGTAGTCCAGAAATTGTAGCTATGACTAACCATTGATTAGGAAAATCATAGAGTAAAAAAACGATAATCAGGTCTTCCGCAATATTCAGTATCCCTGCAATGAAAGGCAATAATGCAATTTTTTGGAGGACGTCATTTTTCAAATGACTCAAACGCTGCAATAAGAAAATGAGTGACATAGAGAAAAAAGAAACATACAGCGGAATCAGCACAAGGAAATCAAAACACAGAATACGGTAATAAATTTCGATAGCTGATGAAGTGTAGGCATTCAAAAAGACATATGCTGTCTCAGCATCATAATAAGGCACCACATTGAGGATGGCAAATCCATCGGATTGCTGGATGACGCTTGGAATTGAAAAGGGATGCTGACCTGTATTTAAGAATAAATAGGAGCTTAGAAAAGCAAAAAACAGAAGGTTAAGGTTTTTGCCATTGGCATGTTTGAAAATGAACTTCATGATTATAAAATTTGATGATTTATAATCACAAAGAACATGATCAGAAAAGCCCTATGCATTCACAAATGTTAATTTCGTTTGGTGTTTCTTAACCTGGAAAGATGCTGAGGCGTAATTCCTAAATAAGAAGCAATATGGTATTGTGTTGCTTTCTGTAATACTCTTGGGTTTTGGCGTAATAAATCATCATACCTTTCTTTTGGTGATTGTAAAATAAGAGAGGTTGCTTTATCATAGTACATTAGAAATCCTCTCTCGGTTACTTTCCGGAGCAACCTTTCTATATTAATAGATTCCTTGGCCAATTCACTGATTTCATAATACGAGAGTGTCAGTAAAGTAGTGGATTCCATTGCGATATTGAATGATTTACACGGTTTTTTAGAAATAATAGAAGGTAGATCGCCTGTGAAAGATCCTTCAAAATAGAAATAATCTGTTTTTTCGTTTCCATCTACCATAAAATATTTTCTTAGATAGCCTTTAGCCACAAAAGCCACTTGATCCGTTTTCTTTCCCTCATAAAACCAAAATTCACCCTCATCTAAATGTTTTACTGAGATAAGGTCTTTGATCATTTTTTGTTCCAAATCAGTAAGTTTTGAAATACAACTTAGTTCATCTAGGAGTTGTTGAAGCATAATATTGTTATTGTGAAGGGGTAAAATTACTTTGTAGTATGACGTGCGATAATTAAATCACTGATATAGTTATTAATACTTGGGGCAAGACGCTGTGTAAGTGCCACAAACTTGGCCTTGAAACCTGGAATGACCATGTATTTTCTTTTAGAAAGTCCTTTCAGCATATACCTGCAGGCGTAATCCAAAGGGAGGTTTCCAGCAAAATTCTTTAACAGTTTTGCTACTTCTGGAGACTCTATTCTTTCCTTTTCAACTAAAGGTGTTGTAATCTCAGGTGGACAAGCGGCCGTGACGCTGATACCTAAAGGTTGCCATTCACTTCTCAATACCCCAGCTAAGCCGAGTGTGGCATATTTTGAGGCACAATAAGCAGAGTAACCATAATTGGTGACAATGCCTGCCAGTGAAACAATAAACATCAGTTGCCCCTTGGTCTCTTTTAAGTAATGAAGTGCCACTTCAGCCACATTACGCGAGCCAAAAAGATTGACGTTGTTGACTTGTTCAAATTCTTCTTGTGAGAATTCTGAAAAAGGTACACACCGTCCAATACCCGCTGAATGAATAACAATATCAGGGTTTCCGATGATTTCTTTACCTTCATCAAACCCGCTCTGGACAGAGTTTAAATCGGTTGTTTCCATAAAAATGGTATGGATTTTATTTCCATTCCCTACACTGCTAACTGTGTTGATTGCATTTTCAAAATTTTTTCGTCCAAAAAGAATCACATTAGCACCAAAATAAGAGAGTTGTTTGCCCATTTCTAATCCAATCCCGCTAGTTCCGCCAGTTATAAAGACATTTTTATTATTGTAATAGATCATGCGTTAGTTTTTCTATATAGACATAGAAAGTTGTGTAATTGTTTAACAATCTACTTACTAAATTTCTTTAAATCAAGTGATTTTATAAAGTGTTAGCATCATAGACATACAAAAAAATGCTTAATAAGGGGGGACTATTCTTTTATAATTTTATTTGGAGGCGAAAATCTTAATTCACCTCTATATTTGCCCATTTTCTCCACCTTCAGTTTACCAGTAAGTCATTAGTTTTAAAGTGAAATGAAAACCACAATGAATTACAAACTATTGATACTCCTATTGATAATCCTCATAGGATGTGGACCAGCAAAAAAACATCTTCATGAAGAAGTAAGAGATGAGTCCAATGAATTTAAAATTATAAAGTTACAAAATGCTATAGGCAACAGTGTTGAAATCACTAACTATGGAGCAAGGATTGTTTCTTGGTATGTAAAAGATAAGGAAGATCATTTCAGAAATATTGTTCTTGGTTTTTCTACATTACAACAATATCAAGAAGCAGATGCACCTTATTACGGAGCTATTGTTGGACGAGTGGCCAACCGTCTTCAGAACTTTGAATTAGAAGGTAAGCCATTGAATTTAACAGATGAGAACTTTATTTTGCATGGTGGAAGTGAAGGGTTTCATGATAAATTTTGGTCTATTGCTTCCATCCGTCAAAATACTGTAAGGCTAAGCTACTTCTCTGAAGATGGTGCAGGAGGATTTCCGGGCAATCTTCATGTTTTTGTAGAATACCATTTAACAGATCAAAATGAGTTAGAGATAGATTATGAGGCCGTTGTGGATCAAACCACCGTCCTCAATTTAAGTAATCATGCTTTTTTTAATCTGAAAGGAGCAGGAGAGGGAAGCGTTTTGGATCTTCAGTTAATGGTCAATGCAGATCATTTTACTCCTTTAAGACATGGAGGTTTACCTACTGGAGAGCTTAGAGCTGTGGAGAATTCAGTCTTTGACTTCAGAACATTAAAAAGAATAGAAGAGACTGTAGAGAGTAAAGAGACACAAATAGTATTGGCCAATGGATTGGATCATAATTTTGTAAAAAAGGATAATAGATTGCCTTTGATCACTGCTATTGACCCTCAATCTGGAATTAAAATGGAGATGAGTACCACACTGCCGGGAGTACAAATTTATACTGCCAACTTTCTTTCAGGAAATGATAAAAGTGATGATGGAAAATCTTTCAAACCAAGAGAGGCCATCTGTTTTGAAGCTCAGTTTTTCCCGGATGCACCACAACACTCCCATTTTCCAAGTATTGTTCTTCAACCACAAGAAAAATACAATCATACAGCGGTCTATAAAGTAAGTTTAGAAAAGGAAAACAACCTTTAAAAAGATAAATCCCTTGTCGAAAATTAATTCTACAAGGGATTATTTATTGGTCAAGAAATAGTTAATTATGGTCTCTTAAACAGAGGATAATTACAATTATGATTTTCTTTGATGACTAATTAGAATGCACTAATTTTTATTTGGTCTTTCAATCGACCTTTATGCTGTTTTAGCTTTCAAAACGCCCCACTTTTCTTCAATCACTTTTTTTCTGTAAGCAAAAATTTCTTTCAATTTACTTTTGATCATGACTGCGTTCGCAATATCACCAAGAGGTCCAAAAGGAGGAGAGTAGGTGACAATGTCTTTCATAGTGACACCATTTTCATTTGGAATTAAAATATGCTGATGATGCCATAAATTATAAGGACCAACACGTTGCTCATCTACAAAATATTCACCTTCCCTTACATGTGTTATTTCAGTCATCCAGTCCATCTTAATACCCAAAAGAGGACTGACTTTATAAGTGATAATCATACCTTGATACATTTTATCTGATGCATGTTCAGAAGTGATATCAAAGCCCATATAGTCGGGTGTGATTTCTTTTAGATTTTTCGGTGAAGAAATAAAATCCCAGATTTCCTCTTTGGATGCTGGTATATCCTGTGATGCTTTAAACTGATAGAATCCCATATTTATAATTTTTCAATTTCTTCTAAAACTTGATTGGCTTCATACATTTTTTTGTCGCTCTCCATTCTATTGACGGTGGACAAACGGTGCGATTCTTCCAATAACTTTTTATATTTTTTTTCGAGCACCTCTTTCTTCGATTTTTTCTTAAATAATCCGAACATAGCTTTTACATTTTTAGGGTTGATAATCCTCCATCTACATGCATCACCTGTCCTGTGATCCATGACGATTGGTCTGACAATAAAAAAGTAGTGATATTGGCAATATCTTCCGCAATGCCAATGCGTTGTAATGGATGAGTTTTGGCATTGGCTTCTACTTTGGCATCACTGCCCAAAAATTTCGAAGCCAACGGAGTAGCTGTCAAAGAAGGGGCAACTGCATTAAAACGTACTTTCGGAGCGTACTCTGAAGCCAAAGACTTTGTAAGCCCTTCAATTGCTCCTTTAGAAGCAGCCACTAAACTATGATACTTAAAGCCCATCTGATTGGCCACAGTAGAATAAAGGACAACCGATCCTTTACCTTTTCGAAGAGCATTAATACAAGCTTGTATCACTTTCACAGCACCTACCACCTGCAAATTGAAATCATCAATAAATGCCTGTGGTGCAATTTTAGAGAATGGTTGCAGATCAATTGCCCCTGGACAGTATACTAATCCATCTAATTCATTAGGAATAACAGAAAAGTCAAGTGTTTCGTCTAGAATATTGAGGGGAAAGAACTGTACATTGCTATAATCATCAAGAGGAGAAGTAGTGTTGTAAGTAGCAAAAACTTCATGCCCTTTATCTGAAAGCTGTTTTACTACTGCTCTTCCGATCCCTGATGAACCACCAATCACTAAAAATTTTTTCATTATTGTATTATTGTAAATTTGTTAATCCATAAACACAGAAATGAAAAATTTGTTTTGGATTTAAATCATAAATCACAAAAAACACCTAAGGATTACACCCGTTTCAATAACAGTAATTTAGTTCAGGAAAAAATAAATTGTAGAGGTGTGGGCTATTGAATGACTATTAGATGAAATTCTTCTTCGACATTAAGAAGTAGAAATGCGAATGTAAATAGTTTTACATTAACAAAACATAGTTATATTTGAGAACTATTTTTTGATTTAGCTTAAACTAACTATACATTCCCAAACTGAATTTATTTTAGTGAAAGCGTGAAACTATTGAACAATTTAATGAAAGCAACTACTGACGCAACGCTTCATATGCAAGCTGAAGAATATAATCTTAGGCCAATAATTGATGGCTTAAATCGGGTCTCTGTACATATTGGAAAAAGAATGTAGACTAAATAATGGAAAGCATTTCTGGGTAATGTCTATTTTACTTAAGCGTGCTTTGATATAACAAAAACTAACATGCAAAAATATAAATCTCATAGTAACGATTATGATCAAGAGGAAGATAATAATCAAGAGTATCAGCCAATATCTCAAAAATCAAAAGAGCAATATTTAGCGAACCAAAGAAGAATTGATGGAGAACGGCTAGATAAATTGAAAAAGATGTTATTAGCATCTCAGAATAATAAAGAAAAAGCTAAGATTGAAACTTCTCCTACTTTTTATCATGAATTAAGAAAAGTTGCAGAAGCTGAAAGAGGCCTATTTTCTGATTTTGATGAAATAGCTCCTCAAGTAATGCGTTTATTTACAACTAAAGACGAAAAATATTTTTTCAATGATGATTTTCTTGTAAGACATGTTGTACTTAATTTAAATATTCATGAGTTTATTGTTGGTATTCAAGACTGGAAAACTATTTCAGTATTACAGAAGGTAAACTGGATATTAAAAGTCAAAGGTGAAATACCTTATTGGTTATTTTTAAAGTTGATTAAGAATCATCCTAATGTGGAGGTTATTAAAAGGAAGTGTGCTGGTTTTGATTATGACAGAGAGCTCGAGGAGGAAGAACTTAAATTCTTTTTAAAAGATCTTTCTACAAAATCTTATGCATCGGTGATAACTAAGAATAAAAAAGTTGACCAACAATTAGAAGGGGACCTTGATATATCTGAATTACTCGAAATTAAAAATGATCTTGAGGATAAAGCAAGTAAAAGTGCATCACATGAGGAACTAAAAAAAATAAAGCAAAAATATAAAGTAGCCTTAAATGATCAAGGTTTTGCTAATGAAAATGCATTCAATGAACATTTAGTAAAGACATCAAAAAAATTTTATAATGGAACTTTCCTTCCAAAAGCAGTAGAAATAGTTGAGCTATGGTTAGCTAAAAGTGAAAGTAAATTACTTCAGGAATACAATGGGATCATAAAGAATAATGCTCAAAATCATTTCGAATCTTTATGCTCTTACGAAAAAGAGTTACAACACTTATCTGAATTAAAAGGTATAGAAAATAAATATTTCTGGACTAAAGCGCTTATTGACGGAGGAAGCTCATCATATGGTACTTCTATTTCTAAGGATAATCCAGCTGATGAACTGTATCATAAAGCAAAACAAAATACCATAGCATACAGTAATAGCATTAGAAATAAACTGGCTTCAAACCACCCAATTTTTCTTGATCCTAAAATTAATCTTCTGAGCCTCTATGAAGAGTATGTAAAAGATAAAAATTCTTCTCAGGGATTAGCACAGCATTTTAAAGAACATATTGTTGAACGTCTTGAAAATATAGAAGATGTTCGTGAAACAGTACTTTCTAAACCTGAGAAAGTATTAGCAATGGAACTTGTCATTGAGGAGGCAAAACTCAATTGTAATTTTACAAACTTAAGTCATTATAATGAATATATAGACGGTCAAGTTCAGAATGCTGAAGACGATAAACTATTTAGAGATCTTGGGTTAGCATTATTAAGTATTGGAGCAGGAATATTAACGGCATACACAGGAGGTGCAGGTTACCCAGTTTTGGCAGGAGTTCTTGGAGCTAGCTCACTTGCAGTAACTGGTATAGACCTATATTATGTTCATACAGAGTATTTTGAAGATAAAGCAATCGCCAATACGTCAATTGACCCAGAACTAGCTTTAAGTCAAAAAGATCCAGCACTGGGCTGGCTTTTAGTGGCTTATGCAGGTGCCATTATAGATTTATATGATGTCATCAAGGTATTGCCTAAATTATCAAAAGCTTTAAGAAGTGGTAAATCAATCAGTAGTGAACTTACAGAGTTAGGTACTGTATTAAAAGATAAAGGTAAGATACACAATGTATCAGAATTTGTTGAAGAACTTTTACATAAGGTAAATGTTAGGAGAAGTGCTTATCAAGATACACTAAAATATATCTTAAAAGAGAAAGCCCCTCAGGTTATTAAAGAAGAGTTATATGTACTACTTAATAAACTGGAGAGAAGCCAATATTTCACTCTCAAACATAATCTTCTTGATGATACTGATGAAATCTGTAAAGGACTTAGTGCGGAAGCAGCTGAACTATTTAAAAAAGTGGTGAAGAAACATCAAGAATTCTTAATTAAGCATGATAAAGAAAGTATTACTGATTTTATAAACTTTTTACTTAAAGCGGATGTGAAAAAAGATGTATTAACACACATCACAGAAGTATTCTTAGAGTTTAGTTATAAAATAGAAAAACTGACTATAGCATTAAAAAATGCTGATAATGAAAAAGTGAAAAGGTGTATTAAAGCTTTTGAGGGGCTTATTGAAAATTCAAAATTTGAACAAAATAAAGTCAGCTTTTCTGCGATTTTCCATAAATTGATTATTAATATTTCAGAAGGAGCGGGTGGATTAGATTTTGATGATATAGATAAGATTATTCGACATCTTGAAACGATAGCAGTAGAAGATATACCTAAATATTTAAAAAAGTTTGAAGGAGAAAAATTACAAGATATAAAGGCTAAAAAATTTATCAGTAGTGTAGAAGCAGTAATCAAAGATCCAGAAAAACTTAAAAAATTTCTAAACGGAGTAAAAGATGATATTCCACTAACAGACCTTTTTAAAGGGATTAAATCTGAAAGAGAAAAGGGACTGTTACTTATAGAGGCAACGAACCCCGAGTTGGTACAACTTATAAGAAAGAATAAGCTGCCAAGTTCCATGGTAAAGGAAAAGTACAGGGATTTACTGAAATATTTAGATGATTTTGACTTTTCAAAATATAAAAATCTTGGAGATGTGGAGTCAAAATTCAGAAAAGGATTTTACGCACATTATGTTCAAATAATACCCGATAAACCATCATTATTGACGGAGTTTTTACAACCATTTAGACAAGGGTTTGGTTCGGTTGCAGAACATTATATTCTGCAAGAAAGAATTATAAGAATATTGTATAAGATTCCTAAGAATATTGAGGTGAATATCATTAAACCAATATTAGACAAGAGTGAAACTTTCAAAAACTTAAAAGGGAATACAGTTAATTTTCAGCCTGATGGTTTATTTAGTTCTTTCATTAGTGGAAATAAACATAAAAATGTTGTTTCATTTTTAATAGAAGTGAAAGCGGGATATACTAATGGAGGGATTTCAGAAACACAAATTGAAAATTATATAATCCTTTTAGATATGATATTAAAGAAAAAAGAAGGATATAAAGAAATCCTTTCCAACTTATCATCATCTACAGGCATAAAAGATATTGAAAGTTTTATTCTTAATGGAATGGACTATATTTTTATTGAACATAAAGTAGGTAAAAAAGCTGGTGATAATGCTAGAATGGCGGCGGAGAAGGCTTATCAAAAGATCGATGATATAGCAAAAAAGAAGAAAGTAAAAGTTTTTGTTAAGAATAGACCTTTAATTAGAATTAAATACCTTGATGATCAAGGTCAATTACAATTATTTAAACCAAATATATAAATGAATATAAAAGAGAATTTCATCTTGTTTAATGGTTTACAACAAGATAAAATAGTTCAAGAAGAAAGTTTTTATAGAGAAATATTTTCAAATAAATTTTTAGGAGATTTTCAAAGAATGATTTTAGAATTTAAATCAATTCAAACTGGTGAATATGAGTTGTTTATGGAAGGTTCTTTTAATCTTGAAAAAATAATTAGTTTCATAAAATCAGACCTTTACAAACAAAATAATATAAAAATATATTTGAGGAATTTAAATGTAACTTTAGACTTTGCTAGACTAAGTGACGAAGGATATAAAGATGAGAGAGATTATGATAAGAAATACTCTAATACGTCTATTGAATTAACATTTAATGAAAACGTTATAGCTGAGAGCAAACTCAATTTATTATATAATTTTTATAAATCTTTTTTTTTAAGGTTTACAATACCTATTTCTTATGAATTCGGGACAATAATAACAGATGAGACAACAAGCGGTAAATATACTAATGAAATTATGTTTCGCCATTTAAACGATTTTCCTTTTACAGGTATTCCAATATGCTGGAAGATGATTTTAGGAGAGTTAGATTTTGATGAGGATTACACTTTTGAAAAAATATCCCAAACGCCTGCTTTATATAATACCCCTCTATTAAAACAAGTGGATGGAAGAGATTATAATTTGATCGAATTACATACCTATAAGGATTTTTATAATTATGAATCAGAGGAAAGTATGAAATCTCTTAGGGAGACTTATGGTTACTTGAGAGAAGCTATGTTGGAGTTGGAAAAAAAGGACATGATTCCACCTTTGGAAGAGCGTTTTCAGTTATAATCGAAAAAAGATAGTAATTGTGGAATAGTGAGAACACTTCTTGAAGTAATTTAGGAAGTGTTTTTTAATTTTCAACCTCTCATCATCCATAAGCATAAAAGATATTGAAAGTTTTATTCTTAATGGAATGGACTATATTTTTATTGAACATAAAGTAGGTAAAAAAGCTGGTGATAATGCTAGAATGGCGGCGGAGAAGGCTTATGATCAAATTAAAAAGGTAGCTAAGAAAAAGAAAGCTGAAGTGATAGAAAATATACTAATTAGAGTGAAATACCTTGACGATGAAGGTCAGTTACATATAATTAATTAAAGATTGATATGAAAGAAAATTTATTGCAGTTTATAGGGTTACAATTAGATGATATTCATTTCAAAGAAGAGTATTTTCAAGGTTTGTTTATTAATCCATTTGTTGAAGAATTTAAGACTATGGAATTGAAGTATGAAGTTGATAGAGAATTTGTAACAGTAATTAACAAAGAATTTGACTTTAATACTATTATCAACTTCTTAAGTTCAGATGAGTATAAAAAATGTAATATTAATATTCATTTGAGAAGTGATTTATTTTTCTTACAGTTTACAAAGTTAGGAGATAATGATTACAAAGATGAAAGAGACTATGATAAAAAATATTCAAATACTTCCATTGATTTATATTTTGATAAAAGAGCTTTGAATGAGGATAAGTTTGAAGAACTTTTCAATTATTATAAACCTTTATTCTTAGAATTAACAGTACCTATTCGATATGATCTTAGAACTTTAATTAATGATGAAACAACAAATGGTATATATACTAATGAAATTATGTTTCGTCATTTAAATGATTTTCCATTTACAGGAATATCAATATGTTGGAAGATGATCTTAGGAGAATTGAAGTTTGATGAAGATTACACTTTTGAAAAAATATCCCAAACGCCTGCTTTATATAATAGCCCTCTATTAAAACAAGTTGATGGAAGAGATTATAATTTGATCGAATTACATACCTATAAGGATTTTTATAATTATGAATCAGATGAAAGTATGAAATCTCTTAGGGAGACTTATGGTTACTTGAGAGAAGCTATGTTGGAGTTGGAAAAAGAGGATATGATTCCACCTTTGGAAAAGCGTTTTCAGTTATAATCGAAAAAAGATAGTAATTGTGGAATAGTGAGAACACTTCTTGAAGTAATTTAGGAAGTGTTTTTTAATTTTCAACCTCTCATCATTCATAAGTATAAAAGATATTGAAAGTTTTATTCTTAATGGAATGGACTATATTTTTATTGAACATAAAGTAGGTAAAAAAGCTGGTGATAGTGCTAGAATGGCGGCGGAGAAGGCTTATAAACAGATTCAAAAAGTAGCTAAGAAAAAGGAAATAGATATAAGTAAAGGTAATTATGTTAGAGTTAAATACCTTGATGATCAAGGACAATTACAAATAATTAAAAATTAATATGAAAGAAAATTCATTGTATTTTTCAGGTCTGCAATTAGAAGGAAATCAGTTAAGTGAAAATTACTTTAAAAATTTGTTCATACGTCCATTTAATGGAGAATTTGAAACTATGGAGTTAGAGTATGAACTCCTAGGAGATTATAATACTTTTCTAAAAGCTGATTTTGAATTTAGTATTATAATTGATTTTTTAAATTCAGATGATTATAAAGGATATAATGTAAACATTTATTTAAAAAGCGAAGATTTTTCCTTGGAATTTACAAGGTTGGGAGAGTCGAAAGATGAAAGGGATTATGAAAAAAAATACTCTAAAAATTGTTTTGATTTATATTTCGGTAAAGATGCCTTGAATGAGCATAAGTTTGAAGATATTTTCAATTATTATAAACCTTTTTTCTTAGAATTGACAATACCTATCCGTTATGATCTAAGAACTTTAATTAATGATGAAACAACAAAAGGTATATATACTAATGAAATTATGTTTCGTCATTTAAACGATTTTCCTTTTACAGGTATTCCAATATGCTGGAAGATGATCTTAGGAGAGTTAGATTTTGATGAAGATTACACTTTTGAAAAAATAGCCCAAACACCAGCCTTATACAATACACCTCTATTAAAACAAGTGGATGGAAGAGATTATAATTTGATCGAATTACATACCTATAAGGATTTTTATAATTATGAATCAGATGAAAGTATGAAATCTCTTAGGGAGACTTATGGTTACTTGAGAGAAGCTATGTTGGAGTTGGAAAAA
>NZ_LQAQ01000075.1 GCF_001583495.1 Flammeovirga sp. SJP92
CCAAACGCCTGCTTTATATAATACCCCTCTATTAAAACAAGTGGATGGAAGAGATTATAATTTGATCGAATTACATACCTATAAGGATTTTTATAATTATGAATCAGATGAAAGTATGAAATTTCTTAGGGAGACTTATGGTTACTTAAGAGAAGCTATGTTGGAGTTGGAAAAAAAGGACATGATTCCACCTTTGGAAGAGCGTTTTCAATTGTGAATAAATATCTACAATTTTAAATAAAAAACACCTAAGGATTACAATAACCCTCAGGTGTTTGGTTTTGGAATGAAATTAAAACTATCCAGAGTTAAACACATGAAATAATTTTAATTCGTGTATCTCATTTTTATGATTCTCTGATCTCTAAAAATTTACCTTTAAAAAATATCAGATCGTCTTTGATTAATTAATGATAATCTTTTTTACATAGTTATTATCGCCTACACTCACTTTAATAAGGTATAGCCCTTTAGACAAATCTTTTACTGGAACGTTGATTTTATAATTACCATTTTCCAGCTTCTTGTGAATTGATGTCAATACTTTTTGACCGTTCAAGTCGAATGCTTCCATAGTAAAGGGTTGAGGGGCTGCAACACTCACATCTAATGTGAATAGATTGCTGACAATAGTTGGATATAACTTTAATTCTTCTTTTAAATTTAATGTTGATGAAAAGTTTCTACTGCTAGAAGACTCTGGATTTGATGCGTACCAAGTACCGTTTTTGTACCACCCTTCACCGCTTCTATTAAGATCAGGAGTTTGACCACCTGTATTGTTATGGAACAATAAGTTGCTTGATGATGCTCCTTCGATAGTGTAAACATACCACCCGTTGCCTTCATCGGTCATTAATTCACCGGGCCAGTTTGAGCTAGCACCATTTGATGCTCCCCAATAATGTATTCTAGTGCTGCTTCCCCAGCTTGATTTAAAGTGCACAGTTAATCCGCTTGCTGGTTGAGGTGCTTGATCTGACCATTGACCGTTTTCAAACCAACCGTCTTTATCTCTTGTTAAATCATCTGATTGATTACCATTTCCATCATGGAAAAGAAGATTTGTAGATTGTACTCCAGCAGGGAATTCATATACATACCAACCGCCTTCATTGGTCATCGTAGCGCCAGGCCAAGTAGTATTTGCAACACTTCCAGCAGGGAGTGCTCCCCAGTGATGAATAAGGTTATATCCTTTAACATAAACCTTGAAACCACCTCCCGTATTATTGTCTTCGTTGACTACAAATGATGAACTCGCTGTGGTGGATTTATTACCCGATGCGTCTTCTGCATAATATTGTACTGTTGCATCAGCTGTCAATGTGAAAGTTGCACTACCATAAGCTACTTGTGAAGGAGTACTTCCGTCTGTAGAATACACAATCTTAGGATTGCTATCTTCATTATCTGAAGCAGATAAAGTGACTGTCGCACTGCCTTCAAATGTACCACCGTCAGGAGATATTGACACTGTTGGTGCAATCAAATCTGGATCAACTGGCTGAGGTTCTGAAACCCACCCATTGTCATACCAGACATCACCACAAATATTCATTTCATCTTCTGTGACTTTAGCACCATCACATAGTAAAATCAAATTAGTACAGCTTCCTTCAATTGTATATTCATAGTAACCTTCATATTTAGAAGAAGCTTGCATGCTTTCGCCAGGCCAAGTTGTTGTCGCATTTCCATCCACAACGCCCCAGAAATAAATGGCAGGGTTACTACAGTTTGTTTTAAAATGGACTGTCATTGTTGAAGCTTCATTGAAAGTATATGTACCCTCAACAACTGATGAAGAACCATTTTCATTGATGGCTACAGCTTTAACTGTTTTTACATCGCCTGGCGCTCCACATACATTAATTGCACCTGAATAAATCATACTTGATGTATTAGGAGTAGAACCATCTGTAGTGTAATAGATTGTACCTTCAGTAGCTGTGAAAGTAACATTAGCACAACCACTTGAGTAATTGCCACTTGGCGTATTTAACGTTAACTCTGGAAGCGTAATCACAGTACCTTTATCCCAAATTGCATATCCAGGGCCAGAGACTTTTAAGTTCCATCCATTACCTGGCGACCAGTTTCCCCCACCAATTTTCATGGCAACTTTGTTGTCGATAATTGCCGCATAGTAAGAATTGTCGTTTTGACCTTCAACTTGAACATAACTTGTGTTTGTAATATTGTTCGCTTTACGGATAGCAATCATCTCTTTTAAGGCATCCTTAATTCCATAATCAAAGTAATGAGAATAGAACACTACAGGAATACCAGGGTGAGTTAAGATATAAGCATACCCTTGTAAAAGTTTTGAATTGTTTGAAGGGTCATTCGGGAATGAATTATTACCATATTCAGATCTTACAGGTTCTGTATCATGGTTTTCTAAGAAAGATACCGCTTGACTGCCGTGTGTTCCCAATAAACTTGGAAGGCCATTCAAGTAGTTGTAGTTGCCATTTACGGCGTCATGTAATGTATATTTTAGAGGAAAGTCAAATGCCGAAGAAGTATTTTGAGCTCCATTCAACCATCCTACAATTTCATCATAAGGTTTCCATTGTTCACCGATAGAGATATAAGGTGATGTTGCGTTGTTGTATTCTGCAAAATAATATGCATTGAATCCATGCACAAAGTCATATCTCCAACCGTCATATCCAACGTCATTTTTCAGCCAGTTCATCCATTTTTTGACCTCATCACGCACTGTAAAAGAATTGTGATTTAAGTCTCTTGCAGCTTCATACTGAGTACCGCTGTCATTGTCACCACAAGCGGCGCCCTTTTCAGTACTGTATTCACTCCAGTTTACCTCATCATCAGCACAGATTGACGAACATCCACCCAAAGAAGGTTCAGTGAAGTCAGCCCAACCTGTTGATCCAACTCTGTGGTTGATCACAATATCAGCAATAGCTTGAACATTATTATTTCCTAAATTAGAAATTAATGCTCTAAGTTCTGCCTCAGTACCATAGTTGGAATTTAAATCATACCATTTTCGTGGAAGATAACCTGCACGGTCAGCGGCATCCGATGGAGGTGGTAACCAAATTGCATCAAATCCTGCAGAAGAAATATCTCCTACTTTACTATTTAGATTTTGCCACCAATCTTTTTTGGTTGCATCAGCTGCTTCCCAATGGAAGCCTTGAAGAATGACATCATTTCTGCCTCCTTGTTGTGCAAAAAGACCGTAGTTTAGACATAGGGACGCAAGGATTGTAAGTACAACCGTACGCATTAAAAGTAATTGTGTTTTCATTTTCATTTCAAAAAATCAAGTTAATTTTCAGACCCATCAATTGGCTGTTAGCTGGTTGAGAGAGCCATAATTGAAATAGGTTGGTGCAATGTTACGGAAGATTACTTTTTGAGTCGTTCCATTAAATATTTTTAAGGTGCTGTAAGAATTTGTGACGTGCCATTATATGAAATGGCACTTTGTAACTGGTTGAAATTAAATTAATTGATGTTTTATTTGTCTCCTTGTTATCAATGCGTTCTTTTTGGTTGAAAAAGGGATAGAAGAAAGGTTGAAGTACTTGATGTTTTTATTTATGTGTATAATTTACTATTATTTTATTTGAAGGATAATATCAACGTTTCCCTTATAAAATGAAAATTGATTTTACACCTTATTATTGATCAAAAATTTTTCTTTGAAAATGTTGTAACCAAAGTTAGAAAAAACCTTCACTTGGAATAGGGTTTTTACTTTCAACTTTCCTTTTCTTAATTTTTGTCATAATTCAAAAACGAAGCAAAAAAGTCAAGGCTTAAAAATTAAAAGCTAAATTCCATTTCTTTCACCTCAATGATTTTAAACGCACATTATTCAAATAAAAAATGGAAAAATTTTCACTTCTAAAATATGTATTCCAAATATGTACTAAGAATGAATCTGGAGTAAATAATATAGCTCATATGTATATAGAGAAAGTACGAATTAAGTGTTTGGCAAGGTTGTTTTATAGGACAAAAAAATCCCGCCTTCTACTATCGTAAAAGACGGGACAAGAGTTAAGTTGGGGTGTATAATCTTTCTAGATTAAACCTACAAGGTCAATGCTAGGCTTTAAAGTTTCGTTTCCTTCTTTCCATTTTGCTGGGCAAACTTCAGAAGGGTTCGCAGCAACGAACTGTAAAGCTTTTAATTTTCTCAATAACTCTTCAGCGTTTCTTCCTACGTTACCTGCAACTACTTCGTAAGAAACGATTTCACCTTCAGGGTTTACGATAAACGTACCTCTTTCAGCTAAACCATCTTCTTCAATCATTACATCAAAACCTCTTGAAAGAACTCCTGTAGGATCTGCTAACATTGGGTAGTTGATTTTTTTGATTGTCTCAGAAGCATCGTGCCATGCTTTGTGAACAAAGTGAGTATCAGTAGACACAGAGTATACTTCAGTACCTGTAGCTTTGAATTCTTCGTATAAGTTAGCTAAGTCTTCTAATTCTGTAGGGCAAACGAAAGTGAAGTCTGCAGGGTAGAAAAAGAAAATTGACCATTTACCTAAAACGTCAGCTTTAGAAACTGCTTTAAATTCGTTGTTAGCGTACGCTTGTACGTTGAAGTCTACAATTTGTTTTCCGATTTGTGACATAGTAATATCTATATATAATTAAATAATTTTTCGTTTTCTGTATCAGTTTGTTTCTGATTACACTGCAAACATAACAGGCGAATGAAGATAAGGCAAAGTGATAAAATCTATGGCAGTATAGGATAAATTTATAGGGTAATATTGATTTTATTTATACTGTTAATTATCAGTAATATAAGTCTTTTGATTGTAGTTTTTTTAGACACCTAAGTGTGAATATTGAATTCCTTGAAATCGTAATGAAAAAAGTGTCTTGTTTTTCATTTGCCATCGTTATATAAAAGTGCGGTTAAACAGAGATAAAATTTTACAGTTGTTTGATTATATTATATTGATGGGTATTTCCTATCAATGATATTTTGTATTGAATCCATCGTAATTTCATTAATTGGCTTTATTTCTATTTTCTGATTGTGGTTGAATAGGTTAAAGAATAGATAGAATAATAGGAGGAGAGTTGTGATTAAAGCAATAATAAAAACGGGTTTATTTATTATCTGGTCATCATTGTAATTTGATATATCATAATTGGTTATCCCCTTTTTCTCATAATGATCAATTACATCAGGTACCAAAACATAAAAACTCCCGTCATCCGATAATTCAATTAAATCAAGCTCAATAAATGCTTGTAATAACTTGTCTGGCTGTTTGAGTTTTAAACCTTCTAAATTTACAAATTCGTCAGGATTGACGATACGTGTTTCCTTATTAATGAGAATATCAAGATTGATATCAATTAATAGATCAATGTTTTTCATTCAACATATTTTTGATAAAATACCAAGTTTAAAAAATCAAATAAGAACACTCCATGTAGTAATCTGCTTAGGTTCTTTATTTTAGATTTGAAATCTAAGAAAATTAAAATTGTTGCACAAAATATAAGCAAAAATGAATGCCTCATTTCTTACTATATTCTATGAAAGAAATAAGGCATTTAAATGTTAAAGAGGTTTAGTTATTATTTTCCGTTTTCAACTTTACTTCAATCATCTTTTGTTTAGGATTTTCCGGATCAGCAACTTTTTTAGTAGAGACGATTAGACTTTCGTCCAACCACAGTGGTTTTTCTTTATCAATGATTTTCCCATCAATTTTAAGCTTTAAATCAGGGTTTGTTTTTTTCTTTTTTGTGACCTTTTTCAATACTTCTTTATAGGAAAGTAAGTGATTGTTTCGATTGTAAAAAAGATAGACACCACCATATGGTTTTTCTTCTCTATTTACCTTTAATGAATCTACATAATTTAAATCAATAAAAACCTGTTCATTACTTGATACCCCTTTAGTACCTGTCAACTGATTGTTGATGTAGTAATTGGGAGCTTCTTTAATAGTGCTTGTGGCATTGCAATAATGTACATTATCTGTTTCCGATAGGTGAAATGTGTCTTTAGTTTTTATTGTTTCTTGAGAGAATGAATAAGATGACAAAAGAAAAAAGGAGATAAATAATGATAGAATTCTAGTTTGCATAAAAGTTAAATTTTATTCTTAGTTAATAACAAAATATATGCTGTAGGTTAAACTAATTAGATAATCAACCTACAGCAATTTTATCGATTTTTGAACCTAATTGATATCTAAAGGCTCAAATCCTTTTGTAGGATATTCCACTTCATATTGAAGGATTAATTCTTTGGTTTTGGAAGCTTCTAGGTCAAGTTCCCATTTGACTTCTCCATTTTCCTTATTCAAACGACCTTTACTCAATTCTAATGGAGTCACAATCACTTGATCATTAATTGAAACAGGAATTTGATCCAGTACCTCAATATTGATCTTCGATGACTTGTTATTTTTTACAGTAATTTTCCAAACTCTATTGGTACGTTTTTTATTACTAAACGAACGTTTTTTCTCCATTTCATAAGCTCTTTCTCTTTTTACGACGATGCTCTCATCAATGCCCAAAGAGATGTCCAATGTATCTGTAGATTGACTTGACTGAAGGTATGTTTTACCCACAAACTGATTTTCAAAATAGATATTGGCATTGCCAGGAATGAAATTGTATTTACCCCAATCCGTAATTTTTCCAACTAAGAATACATCTGTGTTGAGTTTCGGAATAGCCCTGTAAGAATAAAGGGCTTCAATTTTTTCATTTTTCAACGAGATTTCCTTTTCTCTTGTACCATCTTTAATGGTGTATTTTTGAGGTATTTTGTAAGTGAATTGTGTTTGAAAAGAAGTACTTTCAATATTCCAACCAGAATAAATGGCGATATCATCAACGTATTCTTCTTCTTCAATTTCATCACTGCCTCCCCAGTCATCACTTTCGTATTCATTGACCATTTTCCTTTTTTGTGGAGCCATCTGTACACCTGCCATTTTACCTTGAAGCATATTATAATTGTTTCTGTTGGCTGAAACTAAATTAAGGTAGAGAGGTTCAAGGTAGGGTAATGTATTATCTTTTGAAGGATTTCCCGAAGCAATGCTGATATTAATATCTTTCCAATCAATACCTGTATTTTGATAGATATTAGCTTTAAAAACAACATCAAAAGGAGAATTAATATCTTTGGCCAGAACATCATAAGTTGGGTTCCATCCTACATTATTTACAATGTATTTTAAAAGACATTTTACACTTTGCTCTTTTTCTGACTGAACAGTGACCAACACATCTTTAAAATAGGTCTTATGTTTTTTTCTAATCTTATTGGCCTCTTCTTGCAGCTTCTTGATCTCCTCATTAAGCACTTTGATTTCGTTTTTATAGGTACTTTTTTCCTTTTCTACCTGAAGTCTTTTATCATGAAAGAAGGCCAACGCACTTTTCAGTTCTGTAATATTGAGGTTGTTGGAGTTGATGGTTTTGTTGGCTTCCAATAGCTCCAAATCCTTATTTAAGATTTCTAGATAAGTATCTTTTTCTTTGATTTTCTCTTTGATGGAATTGATCTGATCTATCAATTTTTGATACTCTTTATTATCCTTTAGCAAGACGTTATTTTGTTGATAATCGATAGATAAAACTCTAACATCCTTTGCTTGAAACTGAATTGTATTGGTAAATAAATGAGAGGAAAGCCCTTTAAAAACGATAGTGGATTTTCCATTTGGGATGATGACAGTAGCTTTTCTTTCTACACTAGCTGAATTGGTGTAAACTGTAGCATTATTTACGGTGGTTTTTACTTCTATTTGTGTATTTGCCAATGTGAATAACGGCAGGCATAAAATGATAAATAGAGCAGTGATGTTTTTTCTCATAAGACTAAGTATAGTTATTGATTATTTTAATTTGACCGAGTATTGTTCCTACTTATAGACATTTGAAGTGTGAAATAGGAGGTAACAGAAATAGTTATTTAAAGATTAATAACATTTAATACACTAGCTTAATAGTCAAAAAATGGGCCATGAAGATCTATAAATTGTTTGTTCTTCAGCTTTTAAAAAAGTCCGTTCGTAAAAAAAGGACTAGGTATTCACCTAATCCTTCTTCTAACGATATGCGTTATCTATTTCTAAAGCCTGTAAAGATTACTTTGCAGCTGCCATATTCTGTTCAATGATGTTGATTTTTGTTTTCTCAACAGGTAATGTTACAGTAATTTCATAACGAGCTTCATAAGAATATGACTCACGGTCACAGTCTTTTAAGTCAATATCAAATTCTTGGATTAATGGAAGTGCTGCTTTTGATGCTTCTGCCTCTGCATATAATTCAAATTCAGGCTTAGCCACTACATGCACTTTCATGATTCCCCTTTTATGATTGTATGAGTAAGTATAAACAATATCATCAAAATTATCTTTATCAATATCTGTACCTACTGCATTAGAAACGAATGCTCTTCTTTCTTTTACATAATGTAATGAACCTGCTTCAGTTTCTATTGTTTGAGCCTGTAATGAAAATAATGTTCCTAAAAATAATAGCGATGTTATGATTAAATTTTTCATGATTTTTTAAAAGGTTTTTTTTGTAATAATTTTAATCATATCAACGGTAAAGGTTGAGGTAAGGTGCTGATTATTAGGTTTAGTTAAGTAAACGCTTGGTAATAAAATTGTCATTTACTCAATCAATTTTTTGATTATCAATTTTATGATTAATGGGTAAATCAAAATTATCTTTATATGCACTGTGTACTTTTAAGTTTTTGTAATTGAAAATAATATGTAATTCTAAATAGATATTTTGTTTTTAAAATGTGTATTTTTTTTGACCTAAAATTTGATTTGATGGATGTTATCAAATTTTTCTGTAAAAATGCGTTCAATATACTGCAATTCCTTTTTAAATTTTAAATCAGAACGGGATGCAAAATATAACGTATTATCCGTGCTTACTTTTCCTTCCCATACCAATTTGATCTTTCCATCTCTTATATCTTCCTTGCATAAGAAGTCAGGTACCAAGGCCATTCCATCTGCTTGATATAAACATCGAATAATAGAAGAAATATTAGGTAGAATATAATTGGGTTTAAAAGCCGGTTTCTTTCCTAAGTTCTCAAACCAAAACCTTCTGAAATGCTCCATCTCATTGGAAGCACTGTACCATGTTTTCTGTTGCAGTAGTTCTTCGAGTGCTTTCCATTTTTTTTCTTTGATCAAAGTCTCCGCCTCAGAGGTATCCACATTATTACCAGCAATTAGAATAATTCTCTCTTTAGAAAAAGGGATGTAGGTGATTTGTTGATTTTTAGTATCAGGAGTTTTAGGAGTAATGACCAAGTCCAGTAATCCATTGTTGAGGTCCTTGATGAGATCGATATGACTTCCAAACTTGGCAATTAGATCAAATTCCAATTGAGGTACTTTTTGCTCCAAAACCAATTGAAACATTTCAGAACACATACCAATATGCAAAGAAGGTTTACGGTCTTGAGAAGTTCTTCTGAAATGTTGCTCAGCCTTTTCCAGTTTTTCAATTGAACCAATAATATATTCATATAGGAATTTTCCTTCCTCCGTAGGAATCATTTTTCTTGACGTTCTTTCAAATAGTTTTTTACCAATATAAGATTCCAATGCATTGAGGTGTACACTTACTCCAGGTTGTGAGGAATACAAGGCATTGGCCGCCTTTGTCAATGTTCCATTTTCATAAACTTCTTTGAAAGTTCTATACCATTCTAAGTTAACCATATCTCTATCTATTAAAATATTAATACAAAGGTATAAAATGTATTATTTTTATGATAGTATGTCAACTTTTACTTTTGTACTTGTCAAGCCGATAGGGTATTAAATCATCCTAAAGTCTTACAACATATTATCATCAAAAAAAGAAAACATGAAAAATATATTTATTATCAACGCTGCACACCCTTTTGCACATTCCGGAGGTAGATTTAATAAAACGTTATTAGAGTTTACAACCAATTATTATTCAGAAAAAGAAGATATTGAAGTTAGAACCACACAAATAGGGGATGAATATGATCCAATGAAAGAAGTAGAAAATTTCAAATGGGCCGATATAGTGATTTATCATGTACCAATTTGGTGGTTCCAAGTTCCTAACGGTTTCAAAGAATATATTGATCAGGTATTTACTGCAGGTCACCAAAACGGCATTTACAAGCATGATGGGAGAAGTCGTAAAAATCCTGAAATCAACTATGGAACAGGAGGCATGTTACACGGTACAAAATACATATTAACTACGAGCTGGAATGCACCTCACACAGCGTTTACAATGGAGAATGAGTTCTTCCAGCAAAAAAGTGTAGACGAAGGTGTAATGTTTGGCTTCCACAGAATGAATGCATTTACAGGAATGGAACTAATAGACACGCATCACTTCTATGATATGGAAAAGAATGCTGACGTTCCCAAAGAGTTAGAGAAGTATAATACATTTTTGGAGCAATTGGCATTATAATTTAAAGAAATCAGCTCATAACGGGCTGATTTTTTTTGTCCTTTTAAAATAGTACTACGGCAATACTACTTCAAGATTTTCTTTTTTTTTGATTCAGCAGAAAAATGCTTCAAATTGTATAGGATTTGCTACAACATTGACAGTACTATTGGTCTCTATATTCTAATTTTATTGTATGGATATCACTAGACGAACCACTCTTAAAATGGTATTAAAATCTGCCCTTGGGCTGGCATTATTTCCAAATACATTTTATACAATGAACAAACAAACTTTATACACTGACAATCTAGGTTTACAACTATGGACTTTGAGAAATGAAATTGAAAAGGATCCTGAAGCTACGTTAATCAAAGTAGCTGACTTAGGGTATAAACAGTTGGAAGGAATGAGTTTGCCTCAAGTAATGGCGCTTAAAGAAATAGCATCAAATATTGGTTTATCCTTTCAAAGTTCATTTTTTCAGTGGACGTACTTGACTCAAAATTGGGAGTTAGCGCACCAAAAAGGAGTACGTAAGATCAATAATATCAATAGTTTTGAGGACTTGGTTGAATTGGCTTATCAACAAGGATTGACACACCTTACTTTCGGATATATTTTTGAAGAGGAGAGGGGAGTGGAAAATTATAAAAAATGGGCTGATGCACTTAATAAAGCAGGGGAACAATGTAAAGAAGCGGGAATTACACTGTCTTATCATCATCATGGTTTTGAATTTGAAGAGCACAATGGTACAACAATTTTTGAAATTCTATTCAACCGTTTGGAAAGCGATCTTGTAAAATTCGAATTGGATACTTTCTGGTTGAAAATTGCGGGAATAGATCCTCTTCAAATGCTTCATAAATTGAAAGGACAAGTGAGTTTCCTTCACCTTAAAGACCTGAAGAGCAATAAAAAAATATATTTTAATGATCAAATTGTACCCCATAATTTATTTGTTCCATTAGGGAAGGGTGTGATTGATTTTCCATCTATTCTTACTGAAGCTAAAAACCAGAATATTAAAACCTGTTATGTGGAGCAAGATTATGCAGATGCACCTTTTACAAGCTTGAAGGAAAGTATAGAATGGTTAAAAAAGAATGAGTTGAAGTAATTATTCATTGCTTTTTGATTGCGTTTCGATAAAAGGTATTGTTATAATAAATTGTAATAGATCTGCTCTTGAAGAAACCGAGGCCTCATTACTGGCTACATTTGATAAACCTAAAACATATCTCAAACGCAAGTCAATGCCTTTTCCCTCTCGTACTTTTCCAAAGCTTTTCACTACCTCAAAAGCCCAATTATAATTCACTGTTTTGAAGGAGTTTTTTATATCTTGATTGATGGTAGCTTCATTCCCATTTTTGAGATCTAACTCTGTAATTTCAGTTGCTCTATTAAGGAAAGAAAATTGAGGACCAGTGCTGAAATGCCAACTGTCGGATACAGAGTAACGGACCAATATTGGGACATCAAAATATCGAATATTCCATGAGGTGTTTTTTTCGGCAATTAAAGAATCAGCAAATTCTGGGACAGGTAATATCTTAGGTGTATTTCTTCTGCTTCGGTCACTAATCATTTTAAATTCAGCCACCAATTGAAACTTATCAGAAATTTTGGTGTGTGTGCCCAAACCAAAGTTAAACCCTACCTTTACATCACCTGGAGCATTTTCATAAAAAGTTGTATTTGCTCCAGCATCCAAACTCAAATGAAATTTTTCAGAAGCCACTTTATCTCCAAAAATTAAAACCAGAATGGCTGCTTGTCCTTGGCATATAGAAGACTTAATAATAAAAAAAAGGAGTAGTGTAGTTATTTTCAGGAGTTGCATCAGCTATTATTTACTCAGATAAATATTAATACAAACTATATTTTATTGTTAGTTCGTGAAAACAAATTAAAGAAAAGAGATTTGGTAACCTAAACTAACTTGTAAGTAAAGCATAAAAAGTTTTCAGAAATATCAATTGATAGTTGAGAATAAGGACAAAGTAGTATTGAAATTTACTATGAAATAAAATGAATAATTAGTTTTTTAAAAAGGTCAATAATGGAATATTGAGTAAGAAGAAGTGGCATATAAGGAATAGCACTGATGACCACTGTAATGAAAAAGAAGTTTGAATTGATGGGGATTAATTTCAAAGACTGATTTGAAGCATAACTTCCATTTATATCTGAAAGTGATGAGTTATCCATACTGCCGAGCAACTTATCTTCTTCCTTTTTATGGTAGATCCACTTATCAAAA
Source organism: Flammeovirga sp. SJP92 (assembly GCF_001583495.1). Lineage (GTDB taxonomy): Bacteria > Bacteroidota > Bacteroidia > Cytophagales > Flammeovirgaceae > Flammeovirga. The sequence goes on from NZ_LQAQ01000075.1 coordinate 12,734, forward strand.
TAAGCCCTATTATGTTCTCGAAGAAGTTGTCCGAATTTGAGTATACCTTCAGTTTTAGCTTTGAACATTTTATTTACAAAAAAAGTAAGTGGAATATAGTTGAGGAAAGGAAAAAAGAGGGTGTAAAAGATAATTTGTACAGTCAGAGACTTTAGGGTAGTTCCTTCATACACTATTTCTAACCCCATATGTGTAGAAATGATGGCAGAAATGAGAAAAGATAAAAAGCTAAATAAAAAGGGAATAAGATTGATAAACTCTAAGCCACCCATGCCATCAGCGTGAACAGGGTCAATTTTGAGTTTTAAAAAACTAACTTTAAGAAGCATCCAAAACCAAATAACCCATCTGAATATCCATCTGAAGATAAGAAGTTGAAAAAAGGGAAGTGATATGAATAAATAATACCATCCAATGAAATTAATTTCCTTTGTGTCATCATTGAAAAAGTAACTTTTGTTAGCGTTATTGATCACATCCTCCCAAAAGAGAATAATTAAAGAATAAAATAACACGTAAAAGATTATTTCCGCTACATTATTTTTTGTGATATACGAAATGTTACGCAATACTTTTTCAAACTTTTCCTTTTCACTTTCTGCAATGATATTTTGGGTTTGCTCTAAAAATTGATTAAATGGTTTGTCTACTTTTTTTTCCATCAACATGATTATTGGGATCAATAGTAAAAACCGAATATGAAACTCAAAATCATTAAAAACAGTCACAGAAGAATTTGTGTTGATAAAAAATGAACTGATTGTTATCGGGAGCCACACGATGATAATAAGTAAGATTATTTTCAGCCCCTTGCTTTTTACTGGTTTTAATAAATAAGAAAGTGTTCCAGAATCAGAAAAAGAAATATTCATTTTGAATTAGTTTAAAGTAAAAATGCAATAGCTTATAATTCTTAAAGTAAGTGTATTAATTGATATTTGACAATCTAAGAATGAGAAAAACATTATCGTTTTTCAAAAAAGAAAAGATATATAAACAGCCTCATAGTCTATGACTACAAGGCTCAATTTTAATACATTGTAATTATCCCCATACAAAAAGAAGTGTTTTGGAGTAAACTATTTAAATGTAGTACTGTAGGAGCCGTGGATTTTCTATAATTTGATCTTATCGTTTATTTAATGCTCTAGAACTTCCTTAGAAGCACCTTTCGGATAACGGATACTTTCCACCATTTCTACTACGTCTTTTGGAGGTGGAGCGGTAAATTGAACAATCACCAATGCGGTAACCACATTGATCAACATGGCTATGGTTCCAAAACCTTCAGGGGAAATTCCAAACCACCATTCAGATGGTGTTGTTGCTCCAAAAAGTTGAAATTTGTACCTTAAAATGTATAAAATCATACTTCCTAATCCAGTAATCATTCCAGCAATAGCACCTTCTTTATTCATCTTTTTATAGAAAATACCTAAAATTATGGCAGGGAAGAAAGAAGCAGCGGCCAAACCGAAAGCCAATGCGACAACTGCAGCCACAAAACCTGGAGGGTTGATACCAAAATAGCCAGCAACGATGACTGCAAATGCAGAAGAAATTCTCGCAGCTAAAAGCTCTCCTTTTTCACTGATGTCTGGCATCCATTGTTTCTTTAAGAGATCGTGGGAAACGGAAGCTGAAATGACCAATAATAAACCCGCCGCTGTGGAAAGAGCAGCAGCCAAAGCTCCAGCAGCAACTAAAGCAATCACCCAATTGGGCAATTGAGCAATTTCTGGGTTGGCCAATACAATAATATCACGATCAATGGTCAATTCGTTGGCGTTAGCATCTGCTAAATACTGAATTTTACCGTCTTGATTTTTATCTTCAAAAGCAATCAGGCCCGTCGTTTCCCATTTTTGGAACCACTCCGGCATACTTGCATATTCTTTATTGCTTACGGTCTCTATCAAATTCACTCTAGCAAAAGCGGCAATTGCAGGGGCAGTGGTATAAAGTATGGCGATAAATGCCAATGCATATCCAGCTGATGAACGTGCATCTTTTACTCTAGGTACTGTAAAAAAACGTACAATTACATGAGGAAGCCCTGCGGTTCCTAACATCAAAGCAGCAGTAATGCAAAATACATCTATCATGGATTTTTGCCCTTCTGTATATTGATTGAAACCTAATTCGAATGAAAGTTGATCGAGTTTATCTAATAAATAAGTATCACTTCCAGTTAGTGTATCTCCAAACCCTAATTGTGGAATGGGGTTATTGGTCAGTTGAATTGAGATAAAAATGGCAGGGACCATAAAGGCGAAAATCAAGATGCAATACTGAGCGACTTGTGTGTAAGTAATGCCTTTCATACCACCCATCACGGCATAAATAAAAACCAACGCCATTCCTATAATCACTCCTGTATTAATGTCCACTTCTAGGAAACGGGAAAAAACGACACCCACTCCTCTCATTTGCCCTGCAACATAAGTAAATGAAACAATCAAAGCGGCAAACACAGCAATTGTTCTAGCTTTTTGAGAGTAATAACGGTCACCAATAAAATCGGGCACCGTAAACTTACCAAATTTACGTAGGTAAGGGGCTAAAAGTAAGGCCAGTAACACATAACCTCCAGTCCATCCCATAAGGTAAACTCCTCCGTCATATCCCATAAATGAGATCAATCCAGCCATACTAATAAAGGATGCGGCTGACATCCAATCGGCCGCGGTAGCCATTCCATTGGCCAAAGGAGATACGCCTCCTCCTGCAACATAAAACTCTTTTGTAGATCCAGCTCTTGACCAAACTGCGATCCCGATATATATCAAAAAGGTGAAGCCTACTATAATGTAGGTCCAAGTTTGTACGTCCATGATTAAAGTTGGTGATGTGTGTAATATTGTATGAAGTGAAACTCACTTTAAAAAGTGAAATAATTGGATTTAGCAATGAGCTAGTCTTCCAAGTGATGACTTTTATCCAATCTGTTCATCAAAAAAATGTAAATAATAATAAGCACACAGAAGATGTAAATACTCCCTTGCTGTGCAAACCAAAAACCAAGTTTAAAGCCTCCCATTGTGATTTTATTGAGAGTATCCTTAAAAAGAATCCCTGCTCCAAAAGAGGTGACAAACCAAATACTCAATAAAATCCCAAGGTATTTCAGGTTGGTTTTCCAATAATGTTTTTTTGCTTCAGAAGAGGAAGTAGTAGAAGTTTGAGACCTTTCCGTTTTCTCTATTTGTTTTTGCATAGTGAGTAGTAGTTCTTAAAGTTTGAGAAAAAAGTTACCAATAAGTTAGTGGTTTCCAATTGATGTTTAAAGTTTTACACCAAAATTTTATCCGATGTAAGGCCAGTCCATTCTTTCTCTACAAAAAATAGGAATAAATAGGTGTAATTCCATTCAAAAATAAATTTTCATTTTGCTTAATTTATATTGATCTTCACAGAAATTTGACCGTTTAAAAAAGATGAAAATACTACATACAGCAGACCTTCATATTGGCAACCGCTTGCATGAACAATCACAAGCAGAGGAACAGCAGATGACTTTGGATTGGATGGTGGACCTTGTTCAAAAAGAAGAGGTTGATGTAGTATTGGTTTCAGGAGATGTATTTGATACTGCCCAGCCTTCAGGTCAAAGCCTCAAGATGTATTACAAGTTCTTAACCGATTTGGTGAGAACAAATTGTAAGAAGGTAGTCATTACGGGAGGCAATCATGATGGTGCCTCTGTCTTGAATGCGCCCAAGGAACTATTGTCATTTTTGGATGTGACCGTTGTTGGGAAAATTTCTGACAATCCAGCAGAAGAAGTTTTTGAATTTGACATCAATGGAGAAAAAGTAGTAATTGCTGCTGTTCCATTTTTAAGAGATCAAGATATCCGAAAAGCAACAAGTGGACAACATTTTGAAAATATTGGAGACCGTTTTAAAGAAGCTTTAATTGAACATTATCAAGAAGTAGGAAAAGTCTGTGAAGAAAAATCAGATGATCAAACCCTTGTTATTGGTATGGGGCACCTTTTCGCCATTGGAGGGGAGACTTCGACTTCTGAAAGTGAAAGAAATGTATATGTTGGTGGATTAGGAGATATTGGAGCAGATGATTTCCCAAAAATATTCGATTATATAGCTTTAGGCCATTTGCATAGGGCTCAAAAGGTGAAATATGATCAAATACGTTATTCAGGATCTCCTTATATATTGAGCTTTAGTGAGATTCATCACAAAAAAGAAGTGGTGATTTTATCTTCTGAAAATAAAAAATTTACCCTTGAGCATGTAAGTGTCCCTGTATTTAGAACCATCAAGAAAATCAAAACTAATTTAGAGGACTGCTTGCTTCAATTAACATCAATGGCTTCCTTAAACCATCAATTGACGCCTTGGGTAGAAGTGGTGATTACGCATTCAAAACCTGGAGACAATCCTATTTATGATATTTACAAGCATATCGAAGAATTGAATATTGAGGTTTTAAAAATTGGAATTCATAAGGAGTTAGAACATAAAAAAATAGAGCGTGTGCCATTGAAGGAGCTGGAAAACCTTACGCCCGAGGAAACATTTTTAGAACTCTGCCAGTTGAGAAATTTGAACCTAGAGGAAGATCCTAAAATGAAAGATGCCTTTTATGAAATTTATAATAAGGTAAAAGAGAGAACTTAGTATTAGTTATTGCACTTTCAGATTCTTGAGATATTTTTTTATGAAAAGCTTGTAGAAACACGGAGACGTTATTCTCTTATTAAAGACTTCTACTTTAACGTATAAACACCCTTTCAGCATCTTTTTATTCAAAAAAACACCTTCAAAAGGGGGAGAAACAGTGCTTATTTAAGATGGATTTTCTTTATTAGACAAAATAATGACATCACTACTAAAGGGCATCTGCTACATTGCACACAATGAAATGATATAGCAATAAAAAGATTTTTTATAATGAAAGTTCTACCATTTTTTACAGCCTTATTTTTAATTCCGTTTTTAATGAGTGCACAGGAGAAGAAGCCTAACATATTATATATTATGTCAGACGATCATACTTCTCAAGCCATTGGCGTTTATGGAAGCAGACTAAAGGAATTGAACCCAACACCAAATTTGGATAAACTAGCCAATGAAGGTGTTTTACTGACTAATACTTTTTGTACGAATTCAATTTGTACACCCTCAAGAGCTACAATTCTTACAGGACAATATAGTCAGACCAACGGTGTGTTAGATTTGGAAGGACGTATTGCTTCAGATCAACAATATCTTCCAAAAGAAATAAAGAAACTAGGTTATCAAACGGCAATTGTAGGAAAATGGCATTTGAAAGAGGAACCTGGCGCTTTTGATTATTACAAAGTTTTACCAGTTCAAGGAAAGTATTTTGATCCCGTTTTCAGAGAAAGAGGAGATAAGGCATGGCCTAAAAATACGGTGAAGTACAAAGGACACAGTTCTGATATTGTCACGAACATCAGTATTGAATGGTTAGACAAAGGATGGAACAAAGAACAACCGTTTTTCTTAATGCACCACTTCAAAGCACCTCATGATTTCTTCGAGTTTGCTCCTCGCTATAAAGATTATTTAGAAGATGTTGAAATTCCTGAGCCTGCTAGTTTATATGATAATGGTAACAATGGATCAATTGCTACTTATGGTGAAAATGGAGAGCTGAGAAACTACATCGGTTCATCTATCTCAAAGCGTAATAAGACAAGAGATATGGGTAGAGATTTAAAAATTGATCAATCATTGAGCGACAAAGAATATACGCACGCTTCTTACCAAGAGTATTTGAAACGCTATTTGAGATGTGTGAAAGGAGTGGATGATAACATCAAAAGATTATTAGATCACTTAGAGGAAATTGGAGAGTTGGATAATACTATTATTGTCTACACTTCAGACCAAGGTATGATGTTGGGTGAGCACGATTACCAAGACAAGAGATGGATGTATGAGGAATCAATGAGAATGCCTTTCATTGCTCATTTCCCTAAAAATTTCAAGAAAGGAATCAAGGTTGATGCTATTATTAATAATACAGATTTTGCTCCAACATTGATTGATTTAGCAGGTGGAAAAACACCAAAGTACATGCATGGTGAGTCTTTCAAATCTATTTTGGAGACAGGGAAAGAACCAAAGAAATGGAGAAAAAGTACGTATTATCGTTATTGGATGCACATGGCACACAAGCACGGTAATCCAGCACACTTTGGTGTAAGAACAAAAGATTACAAATTGATTTTCTTCTACTCTAGACATTTCGATCCAAACAAAAATCCTAATGTTTGGGGCGCAGATTATAACTTCGAAGGACCAATTGCTTGGGAATTCTACGATCTTTCAAAAGATCCTCATGAAATGAACAATGCTTACGATGATCCTCAATATTCGAAAGTAATTGCTGACTTGAAAAAAGAGATTAAGAAGTTGAGAAAGAAATATAATGAAGAGGATGATAAGTATCCTAAAATTCAGAAAATCATTGACGAACATTGGGACGATAAAGCATTATAATTCAACGGATAAAAGCCTGCAACCATAGAGTTGTAGTTGTTGAATGACGAAAGGAATTTATTCCCTGTAGTAGAATGCACCCAATACTTGAGTATGTAACATACTGTAAATGATAAATGAAATTAGCTCCAAGATTCTTGGAGTTAATTTTTTTTGTATTACTTATTGAATATCTGTTAATTCTTTCTTGTCAAAATAACGATTCTCATAATAATTTTTCTGACAATACTTGAAATATTTCTCGTATTCATCAAATGAAATATTCTGTTCTTTTACTGTTTTGATAATGGTGTAGTTGAATTCCAATTTGAACTCAGGCCATTTTTTCTTCGCTTTTTCAATGAATTCAATGAACTCATTCGTCTTGCTCAATTTGCTGACAAAGAAGTCTTTATACTGATGATTAAGGTTGGCATAGAAGATAAATTTGTCATTTTGATCATTACTTTCCAACATTTGATACAGGTATTTCAACGCTCTATCATCTTGATCATATTCTTCTGAATAATAGAATAACAATTGAAGCTGAAATACTTTTGATTGCTCTATTTCATCTAACAATTTATTGAAGACCAAGGTGTTTTTTTGATCTCTTGCTTGATTTAATAAATAACTTACATCAAACCCAATTGGAGTATTAATTCCATATTTGTTTGAAATTGTAGTACTATATGCATCTTCAAATTGCTTATAACTGAAGGCATCATTATACGTTTGAGCAATCAATGCATCATAGTTTTTAAAATCTCTGAATATAAATTTCACTGCATCCAATAAACTTGAATAAGGCAATGCAATGTGATCAGCGTTGTATTTTTTGGCTACAATATTTCCACTCTGCGTGATTTCCGCAAGGTATGGTCCAAAAACATTAAACTCATTATCTTTACTTCCATAGCCTAAGAAATAATCCTTTTCTGCTTTTTTGTTTTTGTAGAAGTTTTGCTGAAAATAGTTTTCAAAATCATTGACAGAAAGTGCAATGATACCGTCAAAGACCTCATTGTCTTTCAAATACACGTTGGTCACAAAGTGAGCGGCGTCAGAGTGGCCTATAAGGGTGTTATGGTTTGACACCGAGTAGTTTTTATTGATAAATGGAACAATTTCTTCCTTGATGATCTTATAAAACTTTTCGCCTTCTGCCGTAAATTGATCTATAGATGATTGTTTATGGCTTCCCCAGTTAGGGCGAAGGTCTCTCGATCGGTCAACATTGTCAATACCCACAACAATACATTCAGGTATAATATTACTGTTTTGATCTGCATTGGCTTGAAGAATGGAAACGGTAGATATTGATAAATCAAACAAAGCTTCACCGTCTAAAATATAGATTACAGGATATTTTTTTGACGCATCATATTTCTTGGGAAGAAATATTCTCAATGGCCTTTCTTCATCTGGATAGTATTTTGATGTAATGTATTCAACATCATATTTAAGGGCAAATTTCCCATTGGTCATCTTCTCATCAGACCATCTTTCTATTTCATAATGAAGTTGCTTTGAATACTTAGTAACGGTAATATTACTATACATATCAATATCTTCTACAAAACCTTCAGAATCCCAGTTGCCCCTTGTGAATTTAAAGGTTGCAGGGTAGGAAAGCTCAAGCTGTATTTCTCTTTTATGATCAGAAACCTTTACCATTTTGATTTTTTTAGGATCCCATTTACCTAGGTTTTTTTGATCTCCAGTGATATATACCTCGTCTGTAGCGTTGGGTACAGTCACAGTAATTGACGTGATAGATTGTCCCAATACCCAAAAAGGCATAAAGAGAGTAATTGTAAGTAAAATAATTTTTTTCATTTTCATGGATTTAATGAAGTTGTAAAAATAGTTTAGTATTACATTTAATAAATTGAAGTACGAAAGGACATAATTAATAGGTATAGTTAATCCTTTCATTTATATGAATAGATGCATTAAATAAATGGGTTTATAAGTATATTCCAAACAGTGTTAAGGGATATTACGATTTAAATCAGTTGAAGTACAAACTCAAAAATAAATTATAGTTAATTCTAATTTATTTTTTGTGAGTACAACGCTAAAAAACGTATTAATAGTGGTTCTATTAAAGGTTTTTTGAAGGCAGTAATCGCAAAACAATAAATAGAATTAGCACATTGTAAACTAAGTTTTTGTTATTTGTAGTATTTAGAAATCAGGAGATTTCTGATGATCTGAAGGACACGAATGATGCTAACATTTAACATTCGCACCATTGAGTTTTCTACCATTATAGTTTGGTAGTACTCCCCCTGGCATTGAAGGTAAAAGCGTTAAGAACTTCATGAATTGAGCCGTTAAAAATGATTTTCTTATTTGAGCAAAGCGAGTTTAAAATCATTTAGGCAAGTGGAATGAAATTTAGCTTTTGACTTCTAAGCCTAGATTTTTTGCTTCGTTTTTCATCAATGGAAAAATGTAGAAGAAGGAAGCTTGAAAGTAGAACCTTCAAAGCTTGTAGAAATGTTGAGTAAAAGTTGACGATAATTAAGTTGATAATGTTATCAAAGAGAGGAAATATAAGTAAACAAATTATCATCTCGGTGTAATCCCAATTTCTTTCTTAATCTATACCTGCCTTTATTGACAGAATCAGTTGAAATACCTAAAAGCTGACCAATTTCTTTACTGGAAAAATTGAGTTTAATCAAAGCACAAAGCTTCAGATCATTACGAGTAAGGTTGTCATGGATTGCATTCAGTGTGTCATAAAATGCGCTATTGACCTGAATAAAACGGGCTTCAAATTCCTCCCATGTTTTGGCAGTATTGAGATTGATAGTTTTATTGATGCGTTCCACAGAAGCATCACTTTTCTGTTGCTTTACATCTTCCAAACCCTGTTTAATTTCCTGCAGCAGTTTATCTTTTTCTATTAATTGTAATGAAGTGACGGTCAATTCCTTTTTCTTAATATCAATCTCAGCTTTTGACCTTTCTTTTAAAAGTTGTTGTTTGGATTGGTGTTTTACTTTTAATAATGAAATAATAAATGTTGCCGATAAAACGGTGATGCATAAAAGTGAGACTAAATAAATCAATCGCTGATTTAATTTTTCTTGTTGAATTTTCAATACCTTTAATTCTTGTTCCTTTCTGTATTCTTTATTTTCTTCAATGGACTTTCTGTAAGAATCCTTGATTTCAAATAGCTTTTTATTCCTGGCACTTTGACTGCCGAACAGACGGTCTCCCAATTCCTTTGAAGCTGTCATTTCTTGATACGCTTTTTTATAATTTCCCAGTTGACTATTCAATTGAGAAACCTTTTTCAATAATTCAACTCTTAACCCCAACCTCCTTTTATGGTCTTCAATCGTTTTCAAGCTCTTATAATAATAATCAAGTGCTTTGTTGATTTCTCCTTTTCCAGTATACAGATCACCCCACATCGAATAGAGAATTGCGGCGTAAGAATGTTGCCCTGAAAATTGCTTTGAAATATCCTGTAAAATTTGCTCCGATTGTTCAAAATTTCCAGTTAATGTATGTAGATGAGCCTCTTCAGATAACACATAAAAGCGTTCTTCAAAAGGTCTTTGAAGAGAGTCCAGTAGATAGCGGGATACTTTAAGGTAATCTTTTGCTTTTTGGTAATTCCGGTTCATTCTATAAGTGTGTCCCGCTGTATAATACGTTTTCTGCTTGCCCAGTGGATCATTGAATATACCCGATATTTCAGCATAATAGAACATGGAATCCACACTATTCATAGCGTTAAGACTATCATAAAAAATAGAATAAAGCAAAGTTAACCTCTTATAGGCTTGGTATTTTATCTTTGTATTTTTGGCTTCATCTGCACTGCTCATCAATGACCATATTTTATCATAAGCCTCAGGGTAATAAGCAGTCCCAATCAATTGATCTACGGCTTTTAATTCGACCTTCGAGTACTCTTTTAAAGAATCATTTCCAAAAGAGGCAGAAGGTAGTGCTAAAGTAAAAAATAGAATTCTAAAATATACGCTCCAGCAATCTCTCATCACATTCATTTCATCAATTATATAAAAAAAGGACAAGACAGAAGCACTGGTTCATTTTAGAAATCATTTTGACTTAGAACTTACTGCTAAGGCAGTTGATGTAAAGTATAATCAAAATAACTGCTTAAGTATCCTATTGTAAAATAGGATTTAGAAAGAAAGTCAAAGTCCCAATTACTTCTGCTCTTGTACGTTTATAAAGCTACAATAAAGAAACAGGAAAAGCTTTTTAAATAATGCAGGTACAGGGTGGATTTTTCAAGAAAATAAAGGGGTAAAATTTAGATGGTAAACTATAACGTAAGATTGGTGAATTTCTTCCGGAAATCTCGGACCAAAAAGTATTAATTGAGTCTGAAATGAATGATATCAAATATTCGATTATGAAATCTAAAAAAATGTACTTTTTGTGGATGGGGCTTTGCCTGATTTTTTCGTATTCCACGTATGCTCAACCTGAGTTTGTAAAAGGAAATGATCCAAAACCTCTGGGGACCTCATGGGAAATGAGAACAGATGTTTCAGATGAATTTGAAGGGGAAACCTTGGATTTAGCAAAATGGAAAAATACAGATCCAAAGCGTTGGATTGGCAGAGCACCGGGACTTTTTAAAGAAAATACCGTAAGCATAAACAATGGCAATATGTGTATCACCAATTATCTTCTGGAAAAAGAAGAAGTGGTCAACGGGCAAACTTTTACGCATGGATGTGGACATGTTATTTCTCAAAATAGTGTGAAAGTAGGGGAATATATTGAGTGTAGAATGAAGGCCAACAAGACGTTTTTATCGTCTACTTTTTGGTTAATCAACTATAGAAACGAACAAGAAGGATGTGATAGAAGAGTAACAGAGCTTGATATTCAGGAATGTGTAGGGCAACTGACGGATCCAAAATCTTGGAATGATAACTTTGATCAGTCCATGCATTCCAATACACATAGTAGAAATGTAACTTGTGATACTCCAACAGGTTCTATCGGCAACAATGTAGAGCTGTCTTCCGGAAAAGTATATGATGATTTTCATGTGTATGGAGCATGGTGGAAAAGTGAAAATGAAATTCTATTTTTCCTTGATGGAATTTATCAATATACAGTAACTCCTGCTGCACCATTCTCTATTGATTTATACATTAAGTTAGTGACAGAAACATACGATTGGAATCCTACTCCTGAGGATGGTGGCATGACGGGGAACTGGGAAGACAGAACGACCCGATACGATTGGGTGAGAACATGGAAACTATCAAATAAAAATGTAGAAGAAACAGTAGGGTTCAATGAAGCGCCAAACAATGTTCCTCCTGCAAAATCTTTTGCTTTTAAAATTGATTATGTAGCCAATGAAAAAAGGGATGTTGTGGTTGAATTATGGTCGGCAGGTAAAGTCCTTCAAAAAGCAAGTAAAACAGTTGAAAAAGGGTTTGGAACAACTTCTATTACATTGGAATTGGATGAAATGTTGCCTCCAGGAAATAATTACACATGGAAAGTAAACCTTCGTCCTGTGGGGGAGGAAACAAACATTTATGATGAAGTAATTGAAAATGTAATCATTACTTCAGGGCCTGTTTTATCGATTGATGGTTCAGAAGGGGTGAAGGTAGCCGTTTTCCCTAATCCTGCTGAAAATACGGTGACAGTTGAGGTGCCAAAAGGAAAGTATGAGGTAGATATTTACAATGTAAAAGGGCAGAAAGTTGTTCATAAAACTATTAAAAATAAATCTAAGATAGATGTTTCTACTTTAAAATCAGGAGCATATATCCTAAAGATTCAATCTACTCAAATGTCACATTCTTTCAATTTTATCAAGAAATAAAAAAGTAAATTCATTGATAGCATCCCACTCACTGAGTATTAAAAGTGAGTGGGATTTTTTGTTTTCAAACTGCTGTATTAGGGGGCTTTTATCTCCTATTCAAGGGGATAGCCCTTTTCTCCCTTTATTCTTATAAATTGATTTTTCAAAAAAGTAAACCCTGCAACTAGTTTTAATTCAACAACACAACACCCGATGCTCTTTGGAGTGATAGGTGATTTTTAAAGGACCAAGCAAAAGTAATAAGCTATTCCGTGTACTGTAATGAATGCTATTTCATAAGTTATTGAAACCTTGTGGTGCATGGTATTCTGCCTATTGTTGATGTTCAGGTACTCGATGATTAAAATGAAATGAAACTTTTTTGAAATGAAGAATTACAAACTAAACGTATTACACTTACTGATTGTAGCAACATTGCTGTTGCTGGGGTCATGTAATGAAAATGAGATTCTGGATGAAGTAACCGATCCAGATACTGAACTTGAAGACAAAGAACCAGAAGAAGAGGAGGAAGAACCTGAAGAGGAAGAAAATCCTCAACCTGATGCCAGTCATCCGTTCTTTTTAGAAGGACAAGATCCTAAACCTTCAAACATGAAATGGGTAAAAGTGGATGCCTTGACTGATGAATTTGAAAATGGTGCTATCGATCTTGAAAAATGGAATGAAAGTCCTGAGTTTTTATGGGAAAATGCGAATGGATCTTTTTCAGATAGAGGTTGGTACGGCTCTACTCGTTGCCTTTTTTCTGAAGAAAATGTGAGTATTGTGGAAGGAGAATTGCGTATTGAAGCCAAAATGTATGATACACCACAGTACAGCCCTAAAGACGATCAAAGCAAGCCGGCGGTAAGATGGTTTGGTGGTGCTTATGTGTCTTCCAAAACAATGGGCAAACCCGGTTATTATTTTGAAGCTGAAATGCAATCCAGTTCTACTGTGATGTCTTCTGCTTTTTGGCTGAAAACACCTCCAGTACCTTGTAGTACCACAACAGATGGGGAAAATCTTGAACTGGATATTCAAGAATGTGTGGGCCGTTTCTTAGGATCACAAACAGACGATTGGACCAATGATGATTGGGCTGTGAATTCTAAATGGGATCAGATTTTCCATTTTAATACACACCGTCATGCTACAAACTGTACTTACAGTGGTTCTAGACAGAGCAAAGGAGGCCATATCAATTTTGAAAAATACAACCGTGAAGAGTACCACGTTTATGCGGCTTGGTGGCACGAAGGTGGCAATCAAGTGGACTTTTTCATTGATGGTACGTTGGTGAAATCCGTTACACCTCCTGTACCCTTTACATCAGATCAACGACTTATCATGTCAAGTAATTTTTATGATTGGGTAAAAGAAGATGGAAAAGATGAAATGGGCTTCAATGATTCAAAATTAGATCGAAGTACCAAATTCAAATGGGTAAGAACGTGGAAGTTGGAAGCAGAATAAGGCCACTATGTGTTAACTGCAAATTCTCAGAAGCCCACAGTTTAAATCGTGGGCTTTTGGGAAGCTTTCATAGATATTGATTAATAGTTAAAGTCAATTTATAATGTATTTGATAACAATAAATAATGTAATACTATGATAATCTTTACCTTATGATAAATGACCACCTAAAAAAACCTTTTTCAAAATTTTTATCAACCCTAAAAAGGGGAGAATTACACCCTATTCGATGGGGTGTTTATTAACAGTAATATTTACACTTGTGTTTAAGGCAAATTTATAGACGGCGATTCAAATTAGAAAACCAACTTGTGGTCAAGTATGTATGAAATGATCTTATGTAAATGAGGAGCATCGTCGGAAAATGCTCAAAAGATCACTTAACCAATCGATAAATTATTATTCACTAGCTATGAAAAAACTACTTACTGCCCTTTTATTATGGGCATGTATCTGCGGATTCTTATCCGCAAAGGAAATCCATGTGTCCAAAAATGGAAATAATGCTAACTCAGGAACATCTTCTAGCCCTTACTTGACCATTCAGAAAGCTGCCAATGTAGCAGTAGCAGGTGATGTGGTCATTATTCACCAAGGTACTTACCGTGAGACCGTTGAACCCGCTAACAACGGAACTTCAAGCAATCCAATTACTTTTAAAGCCGCCGCGGGCGAGATCGTAGTGGTCTCTGCTGTGGAGGAGATTAACAGTTGGACCTTGACCAGCAACAACATCTATAAAGCCAATGTTACTATGCCTTTAGGTATGGAGCATAATGCTTTGTTTTATGACGGTAACATGATGGACATTGCTCGTTGGCCTAACAACACTGACAATGATCCATACACTCCTAATGCTAACTATATTACAGGAGGGTCGGCTTCTCATATTACTTACTCTGGCATTCCAACGCATGATTGGAGCAAGGGTTATATATGGTATCTAGGGGGGCACTCTGGTGCAAGTTTCACTAGAAAAATCACCGCATCATCTTCTTCAAGAATTGATTTTGAAGGGGTAGATATCACGAAGTGGCCATTTAGTGTCCACAACCCAACCATCACCAGAAATGGACATAAGGGAATTTTCTATTTGTTCAACAGTTTAGGTGCTTTGGATATTCAAAGAGAATATTATTATGATGCCTCTGCCAAAGTGATTTATTTTAAGGCACCCAATAATGCTAACCCTACCAATGGAAAATGTGAGTACAGAGCAAGAGAGTACACTTTCAAACTCTCAAAAAATTACATTGTAATGGATGGTATTGAAACCTTCGGCGGAATTGTGATGGTTTCAGGAAACAATAATGTAGTGAAGAACTCTAAGGTTCGTCATGGTGTGCCTATTTTGGATGAACTAAACAACACTGATGCTCAGATTGGCTCTGGTGCAATCACAATTGAGGGAAGCAATGCATTAATTGAGAGAAATTTGGTTGAAAATGGAACAGCCAATGGTATCTCAGTACTTACTGCCTGGAAAGGAACTCAAAACGCAACCATTAGAAATAATGTGGTAAGAAATTTTAATACCATAGGAATTCACGCTGAGCCAATCCGCTCTAATTGTCCAGGTACTGTGATTGAAAAAAATACAATCTACGGTGGTGGCCGAAGTGGAATTTATGTCAGTGGTGCCAATGCTTCTGTGGCTTATAATAATGTGTATGACGTAATGAAAATCAATGCAGATGGAGGTGTTTTTTATACAGTGGGTAATACTGCCTATAAAAATTCTGTGATTCATCATAACTGGTTTCACAACTCAACTGCCGCTCCACACGCAGGATATAAGGTTGCAGGTATTTACCTAGATAATGACAGCAAGGGCTACCAAGTTTATAACAACGTAGTCTACAATGTATCATGGTCTGGCATTCAGATCAACTGGGATAATTGGGGATTGGATTTTTATAATAATTCCATTTACAATGTCAAAGAAGGTATGGGACGTTGGGAGAACGGTTATACTATGGATGATGTGGTGCTGATCAACAATTACGCTAGCATTGGGCCCTGGTTTGGTACGGACATTCAACCTCAAAATATCATCAATGGAAATAACCCGTTTATAAGTCCAGCAAATTTAAATTTTGAACCTTCAAGTGGTTCTTACTTAATAAATGCAGGGAAAGTCATTCCGGGTATTACAGATGGATATGTTGGAAGTGCACCTGATATTGGGGCCTATGAAAGAGGAGGTGTAAAGTGGGTACCGGGAGCAGACTGGTCACCTAATGACGGCACACCTTCTACAAACAGTGTGAGCATTGCATCTGCTCCACAATCTGTAGTGAAAGGAAATAGTTTTAATGTTCAGGTAAATTATGAAGCCACAGCCCAATATGAAATTGTAGTATTGGTCAACGATCCTTCTGGTGTATGGTTGACAAGTTCAAGGCAAACTGTAAGTGCTGGGGCAGGAACAAAAGTACTTACTCTAACACAATCTTCGGCTTGGGCTGTAGCAAATAATTATAAGCTGGGTGTTTCTATTCGTCCCGTTGGTGGTGATTTCGCTTCTAACTTGGATTATGTTTCTTCTACTTTCGATGTAGTATCTTCTATCACACGATACTCTTTCCAAAATCAAGGAAGTTTTAATTATATGAGTGCCGCCAATCCTAATATAATGAATACTGTTTCATCAGTTGGCAATACAGAACTGTTTGAGATTATTGAAAATAGTGACGGTACAGTTTCCTTTAAAGGTAGCAATGGCTTGTATGTGAGCTCTGAAAATGGTAATAAAGAACTGACATGTACGAGAACCGCAATAGACGCCTGGGAAAAATTTGAAATGATAGATTATGGTAATGATGTTTATGCCTTAAAAGGAAATAACTCAATGTATGTTAGAGATAATATGCTGTGTACAAGTGAAGGTGTTTCTAATTGGCAACAGTTCAAAATTATACCTTCTACCTCTTCATCTTCAAGAACAGGTAACTTAGAAGAAGACATCAAACAAAACCTCAATTTCACAGTTTTTCCTAACCCTTCTTTAGGAACGATCAACGTACAAATGGATGAAGGTTTTGAACAGTCCAGAATTACGATTTATAGTACTTTGGGACAGTTGGTTTACGATCAACCTGTAGTCTCAGACCTAAATACTATTCGTTTAAATGGCGTACAAAGTGGTGTTTACATCATCAAAATGACATCCAACAACGGTATAAAAACGAAGCAGGTTATTATTAAGTAAAACACAATTTTCAAAGTCTTGTTTTAATGATGAACGAAGTGGAAAGAGACTCAAATGGTTCGTTTTTCATACATACTCCGGACCATCTCTTTCCTCTAAATTTTGCACAAGATCCTCCGGAAATTGAGATTTAAGTAATCTTCAAGATATAACCGGGTTAATGTAAGGCGGTATCTCGGAGCATAATGCTTTGGGGTGCTGCCTTTGTCTTGAATGAAGGGGGAGATAGTGTGTTAAATTATTTTTTATACTTTCAAAGTAAAGTTAGTCTATTTCATATTAAAATACTTTCAATGATACTGGTTATAGTAAACCATTGTATCTTTACAAAAATCAATCGTAATATACTTCCCCTCTAAAGATTTATATTTTTCAGAATTTGGATAAATTCTGAGTTCATATGTTCCTGGCAGTTTTACAATAGAATCTCCTATATAAAAATCTTTTTCAAAACGAATATCGTAAGATGAAAAACGCTGTGTTTCACCATTTTCATAAGTTACAATCTGTCTTCGAACTCCATTTTTAAAATCTACTTTCGCAACTTTTCCACTAAACTCCACATTATAACATAAATCTGCATAAACCATATTTTTCCACATTTTATGACTCTGATATTCAGAAACTAGTGATAAGATGATCAAAGGAGTAAATGCAATAATGCTGAGGATTAAGTACTCTTTGTTTGTCATTTATAGTTTAAGCTAAGTTTAAAAAATCTTCAAAAAATATATTTAAATAGTATAATGTCAACATCTATATATTACAATGCGTTGATTTTATTCATCAAATATTATCGTTTTATCTTGAAATTTTGAATCGTCAATGTAAAATATATGGCCTACTCTAGGTTTAGTCTTGAAATACTTCACGATTGGATAGTATAGCTCTCTGTGATTCCCTGAGTTTAAGTTCTCATACTTTAACTTTGATATCTGTTGTGAACGTAAGTATTTCCTCCCATTTATTTCATATTCGTATTTCGCAAAATATGTGGTACCAGGTAAGAAAAAACTGCCTTCATCTTTTATTGTTTTTATTATTTTAGCTTGCGCCTCTTTGTATAAAGAGTCTATTGATTGAGGTACTATTGGTTGTGAATAATCAACTACTCTTTCTGAAAAATCTTCTGCATTATATTTCACTACATAAAATTCTTTTTTAGAAATATGATCATCTCTATCGCTTTTATGAGCAAAGGACAACTTTCTATACTCTCCATCTACGATACTTTCACAGGATAAACTTATTCCATTTTTTACAACTCTGCCAATTGTTTCAAGCCCTTTTTCTTTTATTTCCATTTTGGTAATACGTTCATTACGTAAGCCAAAAAGAAAAGCGAAGAATATTATTGTTGGAATTCCTATTAATAATATTTCAAAAGTATATGATTTCTTTTTCTTTTCACTGATTTCTGTCATATTACTGAAAGTTTATTAGTTTGCATACTGTCATTAAACATAGCTCCTCAAAGATTGCTATGATATCATATAAATTATTACTGACTTTTATTTTTCAATCTTCTATAATTTTTTCCACATTGTTCTTCAAAACTTATTAAGCTGTCATAATAATTGAATCCAGCCATTCCTGTTCCGTGAGGAGACATCAATACTTCAGTGATGATATATCCATTTTCAAGTTCAAAATATCCAACAAAGTCGGAATCGTCAAATATCAAAAAATCAATAATTTTCTGATCCTTTAAATAGTTCAACTTGTTGTCATGGTATTTAATTTTGTAGATCTCATGTTCTCTTAGTATCTCTATTCCAAACTTAAACACCTTGTTTATTCGACCTAAAAATGAAGACGCACTTTCACTTTTAGCATCAATAACTCTTTGAATTGTTTTCTCATCTGGGTTCATAGGGTGTTGTGGAATATGTTTCAAATCAGAAAACAAACTCTTGGAATCTTTCTTCAATACCTTTTCGAGATGTTCTGATTCAATATCCCAAGGGATTCCAATTATTTTATCATTATCTAGCTGAATAGATACA
Organism: Flammeovirga sp. SJP92; assembly: GCF_001583495.1. Lineage (GTDB taxonomy): Bacteria > Bacteroidota > Bacteroidia > Cytophagales > Flammeovirgaceae > Flammeovirga. The sequence goes on from NZ_LQAQ01000075.1 coordinate 31,739, forward strand.
TCGGCCTCATCAAGGCCTCCAAACTCTACCTTTGACCAGACGAAAATATCCTTAATTGTATGTCCTATTACCTGTTCTATGTTCACTTCTAATTTTTGGTGATTTAAGCCCCAAGTTTGATCAATGTTCGGTTTATCGTATCACTAAAGTAGCAACTATTATTGGTTTATTCTTTTCAATGAGCTGTTTTTTTAGTTCATACTGATATACTTCTTCGGACTTACACCCACCTTCTTTTTAAACAGCCTTGAAAAGTACTGAGGATATTCAAAACCAAGTTGATAGGCCGTTTCACTAATAGAGGCTTGTGGTGCCAATAACATATTTTTAGCTTGTTCGATAAGATAAAGGTTAATTTGATCAATAGCGGTCTTACCCGTTTCAGCTTTTATGGTATCACTCATATATCTATGACTCACATCCAATTGACTCGCTAACCATTCTACTGTAGGAATCCCTTTCTTTTCAAATTGGTTGGTCTCAAAGTATACATTGAGTACAGATTTAAACGCTGAGAATAAATCTTGATTGATCTCCTTTCTATTTATAAACTGACGTTTGTAGTAGCGGTCAGAATACTTCAACAAGGTTTCTAAATGAGAAAGAATAATATCCTTACTAAACTCATCTTGATTATTTTCATACTCTTCAATTATGTTTCTAAAAACTAATTTGAGTCGTTCTTCCTCTTTCGGGGATAAGTGAAGTGCTTCATTCACTTGATATTCGAAAAAGCTGTATTTTTTGATTTTATCGAAGAGCGGATGACCGTTCAAATAATCCTTATGGAAAGAGATATGATAGGCTTCAGAACTGAAAACTAGGTTCTCAAATTTTAGGTTCTGATTTGGAGAAGTGAATAATAATGTGCCATTTGAACAATCATATTTCGTTCTGCCGTAAGTTAATTCACCCGATATAATATTCTTTAAACTTATAGTATAGAAATCACAAGTTAAACTGATCGCTCCTTCTTGTTTATCACACTTTTCAGGTTCACCCTCTCTCACGGTATGAGAAGCTGTAAATAATGGATTTTCTGGCTCTTCCAACCCATTATAAAGGTGGAATTCTCCTATTGTTTTAAATATTAGCTCTTTCATTCTATCATCAAATATAACCTTTCTAATTACTATTCATAATCTGCCCACCAAGAAGTAATGTTACTATCCAAATTATTGAATTCAATGACTTGACCTATAATAGGAGTAACTACCTGTAAATCCATTTCGCCCGCTTTAGCGACTAACCGCTCCACAGGTTCCTTCCAATTATGTCTATTTAAACTAAACGAAGCCCAGTGTACAGGCATCATGACTTTAGCTTTTACGTCTACACTTGCTTGGGCAGTTTCTTCTGGTAGCATATGTATTGCAAATTCCGTTAAATGATCATTGTACTGACCACATTCCATTAATGCTAAGTCAAAAGGACCGTATTTGTTTCCAATTTCCTTAAAATGCTGACCATAACCGCTATCTCCGCTAAAAAAGATATTTTCCGAATCAGATTTAATCACCCAAGATGCCCATAATGTTTTTTGAGCATCGGTTAGCCCTCTACCCGAAAAGTGCCTCGCAGGAGTTGCTGCAAAAGTCAAGTTATCGAACTGAACTTCATGCCACCAATCTAACTCTGTAATATCTTCTTTAGGTACTCCCCATGCTTGCAGATGCGTACCAACACCTAGTGGAGTGAAGTATTTTCCTACTTTGTCCTTAATTTTTAAAATCGTTTCATAATCTAAATGATCGTAGTGATCATGAGAAATTAATACTGCATCTATTTTTGGTAAATCTTCGATGGCTATTGGAAGCTCTTTTGTAAAACGTTCACTTCCAAGCCATGGGTGAGGGGAAGGTACATCTGATAGCATAGGATCAATCAAAAGTCTTTTTCCTGCTATTTCAAGCAAAAAAGCGGAATGACCAAACCAAATTACTCTTGTTTGTTTTGAAGCCTCATTTAATTTTACTGACTGTACCGGCAGTCCCTTTGAAGGTGTCAAACCTGATGCCTCTCTACTTAATTCTTTAAATAACTTTGGTAAGTCGCTTAAAGAAGGTGTAGTTTGAGTAAACTCTAAATTCCAAAACTGCCCCTCCTTAAAGTTTTTTGAAGCATTGAACCTAGCGATAGCTTCTTCTGAATGAGATCCTCCAAATTGTGGACTAAAGTTTACAAACAAAATTCCCACTATTAAAACTACTGCTATAGAGATGGATGTACCCATCAATATGATTTTGAATATACGTTTTGCTACTTTCATCCTTCTAGATTTGAGGCACTAATTCTAATGTAGAAGCTTCATGTTTTTTTCTACTGTAAGTAAGCCTCATTAACGGGTATATTATGTTCAGTAATTTAAAATAGGCTTTATTGACCTTTGGGTTTACCGTTTCTAAATCTTTTGGTATCACACCTTTGATAGGAACAATTAAGTCGTCTAGTTTCATGGCACCCTCAGGATGCTCTAAAAAAGCATCATACCAACTTCTTTTCCCGAACTTATACTGACGGACAAAGAATCTGCCTTCTGTCTGTACAATTGTAATGTCAATAAACCGGTGGTCACCGCATCTGATTTGATGTACTTTTTTTGAGTCTACTCTTTTTATTATTTCTTGAATTGTCATGGCAATCTATCTGAATGACTGTCTTTTATAGACATATTATTTCCTTAAGTACAAGGACAAAAGTAATTGGCATTTTGAAGGTGAAAAAGTGGTTCGTGTTGTGGTTCAGTGGACGTTGTAGTACAACGTCCCTACAGTCTACTTTCAATTTTTGGTAGAATATCATTTATGAGGGATACCGTTGTAGGGATGTTGCATTGCAACGTCCACTGAACCACCATAAAAACCATTTTACGAACCATAATTCTTCCCTCTTCCCTCAAAATTATTTATTGAAAAACTCCGCTACAGCATCCGTTGACACTTTCACTGCATCCGGTTTGTAATAGAAGTCCACGTGACTAAATTCATCTAAAGCCTTTACTTCTGGGTTGTTAGTCAATTTATCAATGAATTGTGTAGAACATGGAGCTGTAGAGGCAGATGTTCCATAGATGACTAAAGTAGGTTGTACAATTTTATCGGCATAAGCTTCTCCAATAGAAATCATGGACTGCATGGCTTGGTCAGCGATATGAATGTTTGAAGCGTTTTTAACAGTTCCAGGACCTTTTACACCCTCTTTTCCGTAATAACTA
>NZ_LQAQ01000076.1 GCF_001583495.1 Flammeovirga sp. SJP92
ACATATTATTAAGTACAAGGACAAAAGTAATTGGCATTTTGAAGGTGAAAAAGTGGTTCGTGTTGTGGTTCAGTGGACGTTGTAGTACAACGTCCCTACAGTCTACTTTCAATTTTTGGTAGAATATCATTTATGAGGGATACCGTTGTAGGGATGTTGCATTGCAACGTCCACTGAACCACCATAAAAACCATTTTACGAACCATAATTCTTCCCTCTTCCCTCAAAATTATTTATTGAAAAACTCCGCTACAGCATCCGTTGACACTTTCACTGCATCCGGTTTGTAATAGAAGTCCACGTGACTAAATTCATCTAAAGCCTTTACTTCTGGGTTGTTAGTCAATTTATCAATGAATTGTGTAGAACATGGAGCTGTAGAGGCAGATGTTCCATAGATGACTAAAGTAGGTTGTACAATTTTATCGGCATAAGCTTCTCCAATAGAAATCATGGACTGCATGGCTTGGTCAGCGATATGAATGTTTGAAGCGTTTTTAACAGTTCCAGGACCTTTTACACCCTCTTTTCCGTAATAACTATACGTTTCCTCTGCCATTGCAGGATAGGCTGCCGCCGAAACGAACGCTTCTTTTGACATCTCATCATCTAATCCAAATGGAGCATGGTAATCCCCTTCACCTGTCTCATATTGTTTTTGTCTAGAAGCATTTGCTGCCGCAATCATTGGGTCTGTTACTTCTCTACCCAACCACTGGAATCCATCTGCCGCCATCATTCCTGAAACGGTAGCAATTTTCTTAATTCTATGATCTGTTACTGCAGCCGAAGCGATGATAGAACCACCCTGACACACACCTAATCCGTAAATCTCTTCTACAAATGGTAGCGTACCTAAATACGAAACAGCATCCCAAGTGTTTTCGATCAGTCTGAACATATATCGGCTTCTTTTATGTTCTCCTGGTAATGCTGGAGAATCTCCCATTCCTAGATAGTCAAAACCTAAAAATACAAATCCTCTTGCTGCCATTTCTGGTCCATAAGTGGCCATTACTTGCCCTTTCACCTGTGGAAATGGACTAGCACTAACAATTGCTTTGTACTTTTTGTTGGGATCGAATCCTTCAGGAAGATATAAATCTCCTGCTAATTCTACTCCAAAAGATCTGAATGTCACTTCGTTAATTCCTGCATTTAAATTTTTCATTGTATCAAACTTTAATATGTGATTGTTTCATTAATTATCTGATACAAATATCATTGATGAACAGGCTGAATCACTTAAACATTTTCGTTGTAGACTTATACATTTTGGATAGAGAGTGAAATAGTAGCCATTATTGTCTAAAAATAGAGGATTAAAATATGTTGGTGCATTGTCAATCGACCGATTCAAAACTTCTAACGAAGTTGCTGTTTTAGCTGTACTAGAAGTTTCATTTTATTCTTTTACTTATATATACTGTTCCACACTGCCCTTTAGGAAAATTTGGAAAATCAATAGTTTGAAATGAGTCATTTTCCCTCTTTATTTCAATTGTTATTTTGTTTATCTCACAGTTGAACCAATCGCTAGAAATTGTCTTTGTTCGATCATATTTATATACAGGATAATAGGTGATAATAAAGTCCTTCTATAGTTGGCAAAAATTGCTACTATCAATTTTTTTTACCATTTACTTTTGTTACTATATGTTTCCCAACTCACGCTCATTTGTCTGTTATCAAGGTATTCATCGAATGATTTTTTAGTTTTCAAATGAAAAGAACTAAATCCAACCTCTAAGAGAGGTTCATAATCATATCCTTTCGGCATTTTTGTAGGGTTTTGGAGAACATTTTCATAGAAACCTTTTCCATTTGCTACTACACAGCATCTTGTATACAGAAAAAGGTCCATTGAGAAGTATCCTTCTGGATTTCCATAAGCAAATTCGGGATCAATATTTTTTGCATATTCTTTACCATCTAATTCATAAAGTTTCTCTGCTAGGATATTATCAAATTCCATTATTTCACTTTCGGGATTTCTTGATAATTCTTCCACTAATGGTAACAATTGATCGTCATCGTCTTCTTGATCCCAATCAATCATTGATATTAATTCCCAAAAATATTTATCAGTCATTATTTTAGTCTTTTAAGATTATGTTTTATTATTGATAGTGTGATGATTAAACTTCAGTCAGCGAGCTTTTCGATCAGTGACTGAAGTCTCAACAACTATTATTTACTTTTCAAATTTCTTGATTTTCTCTAATTCTGCACTGAAACTTATCTCTGAAGCAATTATATCTAAGATTTTTCTTGCTTGACTTAAAGGATGTTCAGGAAATTCTATATCATATTGTTTTTCTTCCGACTTATTCATCATAGTCCCTTGATTAAAACTTAAATCATATGGGTCTTTGAACCAACCTTCATAGCCATTTTCTCCTATTGATATTTGATTTTCGTTCATGAGTTTTGTGGCAATTACACTATCTCTCATTCCTGTAACACCAACCTCTGGAGCTTGTATTTTTACTACATAGCTATATTTTTCAAAAGGTATAGTAAACGAAGCTATGTATGTCATTCCAGTAGGCTCTTGTGGAAGTTTAAAGATAGTTTTTACTGCTTTATACTCCTTTAATTGAATATTATTTACTTCAATTAAGCCCCCATTATACGATACTATTTGATTCCTATAAAAACTTCTTAGTTCATCGATTTGATTTATGGTTGGTAAATCAGGTTCAAAATCAAAGAAGTTTAAAGACAAGGCAATAGTTTGCTCTGGATTTACCCATTGTTTAATTCCTTTCTGGTCTTCAACTAACGTCCAACCAAAATCAGGAATTGAAATGGAGTTAATATTTATCTTTTTTCGGTTAAAGAGTTTCATCATGTTTGTTTGTTTTTGTAGATATAGATTGTTCAATAAAATCTCCGCAAGCTAAAGCCTTCAATTTTTTGATTATACATCTTAATTGATTCAATACCACCTTCAATTTCGTAATACGAAAAAAATAGGTACATATCAAAACCAAGCTTTTTAATCTTAATTTCGTAGTTGATGCTTGTGTTTTTAGGTGAAAAAATGAGAAGGGAAGTGATCTATAAAAAATTTCTCAAAAAAAGTCCTCCCTAATTTCCATACAGCTGAGTACATGAAAACTTCCACAGCCTTTGTTCAACTGGGGCTTAATTTTTGGGTCTGAAGACCAAACTAAGCCCTAATTATTAACAACTTTTTTAAAAGTTTGAATCACTAAGAAAATCCTTGTTTATCGATTTTATAATTTCGCTTTCTTTTTCAACATCCTCAATATTAAAGCTTGAGTTTGATAGTTGATCTATTTCCCATTTCAATAAAGCAATCTGAGTTCGAATCATGCTCTCTAGGCTATCATAGAAAAAATCGACACCCTCAAAAACTGAGATAATTGGTTTCTTACAAGAAGATTTAAAATAATGTCCTTGAGTTGGAATAACATATACAGACCCTTCAAAAGAACCTATAGGAAAACAAAATTTTAGAAGATCTATAACTTCCTTAAAACCTGATGCAGGAGCATAATATTTATTTGTAATTTCATATTCCTCTTTTGCCTTATCTAAAGTACAAAATATATTATCTCTGAACCAAAGAGGATGTTCAACATGATATTTTGATCCTCCACTCCATGTATAAAGAGCGATTACTTCCAATGGTATCTTATCTGGATACCAACTACACTCTTTTATTATTTCATCAATGGACAAAGGAGGTAATAAATTACTGCTAACATCCTTCCCCAAGGATGAATTTAACTCGACTATTGTATCTAATAATGAATGAATTCTTCTTTGGTATTCTTTATCACTTCCTTCTAATTCATATTGTTGATTTCTCATTTTTTCTTCTGAAGATTTATTACTTATGGTATATAATCCAATTAAAACCAAAAGTAAAATTGATATTAAAAATAAAGATTTATTGAATAATGAGCTCATTAGAAAAAATTATATTTTTGGTTGCTAACATTGGATAAACACAATGGCGTTTATCCCTCAAAACTTAACGGATATACGTCATATTGTAAATATCCATTAGTAAAAAAGTACTCTCAACATCCTGTAAAAAAATAAGTTTGCTGTTAGATTGTTGAAAGATGAATTGAATTTACATGTTTATGTATTACAAAACAAGAATAGACTTCTTCAAAAGATTAGGCCAATGCTTCAAAAAAATAATTTTCAAAATCAATTCTTGAGTAAATGCAGTTTGCGGTTGAACTGATGACTTTCTTTGTTTCACTTTCCGTCCAATGTCTTCAAGACTGAAGGAGGGGGTACTTTATCATTGGTCATTAAGTTATAGCTTCTTGTAGTATACTCTGTATGACAAGAGCCGTATGAATTGAGAGGTTCACGTACGGTTCTGTGAGAAGTTAGGGTTGAGATTCCCCTAGCTTACTCGACTAGCGACTTTTTATACCCATGCTATGAGTATTGGCGAAAGTGAAATTGCTGTTAATGCTATTGATACAACTAGAGTTACAATAATCAGTTTTGAATTCATGCCTTCAGAAGAGTTCAATTCGTTCCAAAGTTGCTCAATCTCTGTTGGTTCTTCTACTATCACTTGAGTTCCTGCAATAAAGTCGCCAAGTCTTCTCTTAGGGTTCATAAAAATTAGTAATGCCTCAATAGGCCAAATGTAAGCTGTTATGTTACGCAACATACATTGCAATCCTGTTGCAGGTTCTTTCGTTTTATAGTTTATGATTTTGAACCCGTAAGTCCTTTTGCCGGCACTTCTACAATTCACAAAATCTTTGTTCAAAACAATGAACATGAGGAAAACCCAAATAATCGAAACAAAAATTAGATAGGCTGTTCCAAATTGAACGTTCAGTTGCCATGTTACCAAGCCATATAGAATGTAACACAGAATTATAAATGGGGCCGCAACAAGTATTGAATACCATAAATCTGTAATCATTGATTTTGTCCTGTTGCTCAAGATGTTCAGTGGAAATGTGTTACCTGCACTGAGGTAGGATTTTGTGATTGGGTTAATAAGTAACCATTTTGGAATTTTCATCGCATTGAAGGAATTGTCGTTAATGTAATGGCTAGACTACGAACAGCGGGTGCGTCCCCTTGTGGATGGAGATTAGCTGATGTGTGCGCCCCAAATGGGCACGATCTATATTTTTCTAAATATAGTTCAATCTTCTAGAGGGTGCAAGTCCCTTATGCACGGAGTACGATCCCGAAGCATTAGCACGTGACAAGGTGGTTTTCCGTGAGGAATGCACTGGAGTAAGCCAAACGGCAAAAATTGGTACTGATGAACAAAAACGGATAGAACAAATTGTCACTTAAAAGCGTCTCACTTTCTCAGGAAAATAGCTCGTGAGTACCCCATCTTATTTTGTCATTGGTCATAGCTTCTTGTAGTATACTCTGTATAACAAGAGCCGTATGAATTGAGAGGTTCACGT
>NZ_LQAQ01000077.1 GCF_001583495.1 Flammeovirga sp. SJP92
ATTTTTTTTGTAAAATGATCGAACAAGTAGTGTCTAAAGTAAATATGAAACGTGCTTATCAGCGTGTTTACCGTAATGGAGGAAGTGCAGGAATCGACAAAATGTCGGTGGCTCAACTCTTTTTCCATCTTCAGAAAACATGGGATGACACCAAAACGAGTTTACTTTCGGGGCAGTATCTACCGCAACCTATAAAAGGTGTGGAGATTCCTAAACCGAACGGGAAAACACGTCTTTTGGGGATTCCTACGGTACAAGACCGTCTCACTCAGCAGGCACTGCACCAAGTATTATCTCCTATTTTCGAAAAGGAATTCTCAGCATTCAGCTTTGGTTTCCGTCCAAACAAAAGTGCTCATGATGCACTTCAAACATCGTTATCCTACATTAACGAGGGTTATCAACATATCATTGATATCGACCTTAAAAGCTTCTTCGATGAAGTGGATCACAGTATTTTACTGCAATTGATCTACCAAAGAATCAAATGTCCTACTACCATGAAACTGATCCGTAAATTCCTAAGAGCGCCGATCATGATTCAAGGAAAACTGAAGAAAAGGCGAAAAGGTGTTCCGCAAGGAGGACCGCTAAGTCCACTTCTTTCTAATATCCTGCTTCATGAACTGGATCTCTTTCTAATGGAACGAGGTGTTCGTTTTGTGAGGTATGCAGATGATTTTAGTATTTATGTGAAGTCCGAAAAAGCGGCAAAACGTGTAGGAAATAATGTATATGTATTTCTACGGGATATCCTAAAACTACCAATCAATCGAGAGAAAAGCGGGAAACGTCGTCCTCTAGATTTTGAGGTACTTGGCTACGCTTTTGTATCGAGCTATAAGAAAGGTTCAAAAGGACAATATCAACTTGTTGCTAAACGTGATTCATGGAAAAAGTTGAAGACAAGTCTCAAAGAGGTAACTCGAAAAACTACTCCCATGAGTTTTGATGAACGCATCAAGAAGCTCTTAGAAATCCAAAGAGGTTGGGTGAATTACTTTAGTTTGGGAAACATCAAGCGAAAACTTAAAAAGGTAGATGAATGGGTAAGAAACAGGCTCCGGTACTGCATCTGGCAACACTGGAAAAAGGTGGAACGAAAACGCAAAAACTTAATGCGTTTAGGAATATCTTATGATCAGGCTTATGCTTGGAGCAGAACGAGGAAAGGCGGATGGGCAGTAGCTCAAAGTCCTATTCTTATTACCACCATTACCTTAGAGAGACTGGAGAAAAGAGGATATATTTCTATGCTCGATATTTACAGGAAATTAGCTGAACGGTAATCAACCGCCGTATACGAGGTCCGTACGTACGGTGGTGTGAGAGGGTCTCCGCTAGGCTAATCGCCTAGCGGCGCTCTACTCGATTACCATTATTTCTATTTCTGACATTTTTTATACCCCTGAATTGCATTGTGATATTCCGGCATGTATTTCCCTTTAAAACTTATTTTAGGATCTCTTTTATCGACATCAATTAGAAAATCATCAAATTCACCTATTATGTATTCTTCAAAAGATTTGCCATCAAATGATGGTAGTTTGGAAATAAATTCAAGAGCCCTCCAACAATTTTCTTTTTTTTTTGAATATGAAGTAATCTGATTTCCACAATATCTCATTGCTGTAAGAAACAAAATATCTCCTTCTATTTTAGTTAACTTTAAATCATTGTAATCTAAATTAATATTATTTTTATTATATGTTCTTTGATTATTTAAAACTTGAATAAATATTTCACTATAATAAAACGCTAATAATTCATTCTTCTCGGGAAAGTTCATTAACTCATTTTTAACGACTTCATATTTTGTTTTGATATTAGAAGTATTCCAGATAATTTTTCTTCTAAGATACAATGACAAAAGCTCATTATTGTTTGGTCTTTTTATAAAAACACTTTTAAATAAAGATTCATCTTTAATCTGATACATTTTATGAAAAGAATTTAAAAAAATAAATTTCTTTTGATTCTTAAATTCATCTTTTGGATTTTCACAAAATAAATATTGAATAAAGTCAATATCATAATCGTGAATAGGAGATTCCTTATCTTTTAATAAATCGACCCAATTTTCATTTTGTGCGAAACATTGTAGACTTACTATAATTAAAGTAAATAATATACTCACATATTTTTTCATGCTTTAAGATTAATGGTAACATTGGATAAACACAATGGCGTTTACCCTCAAAAATTTAACGGATATACGCCATATTGTAAATATCCATTAGTAATAAGTACTCTCAACTTCCAATTAAAAATAAGTTTGCAATTAGATTGTTGAAAGATGAATTGAATTTACATTTTTATGTATTACAAAACAAGAAGAGACTTCTTCAAAAAATTAGGTCAATGCTTCAGAAAAACAATTTTCAAAATCAGTTCAATTTCTGAGTAAATGTAATTTGCGGTTGAATAGACGGCTTTCTTAGTTTCACTTTCCGTCTAATGTCTTCAAGACTGAAGGAGGGGGTACTTTATCATTGGTCTTAGGTTACGGCTTCTTGTAGTACTCTGTATTACAAGAGTCGTATGAATTGAGAGGTTCACCTACGGTTCTGTGAGAAGTTAGGGGTGAGATTCCCCTAGTTTACTCGACTACCATTAGTTCTTTACAGATGATCAGTTTTAATCTTGCCAACCGTTTTCTTTATATTTATCTGAAACAATCATTTCTCCGATCCCAATATCAAAATCAAACGTATAGGGTAGTCTATCATCTCCCCAAATACATTTTTTCTTGTTTTTTCCTTTATAATCCTGCCACCAGCCCACATATGTTCTATTTGCATAGCCATCTGCACCGGCCCAGGCATCGTCAAATTGCACAATTTTACTTTTATGATTTATCACAATGGAGCATTCTAAAGTTCCGTGAAAGACTCCTGAGTATTTTTGATTTTTATCCTCAGAGAAATCATATCTACAAAGTAAAGTTCCTTGTCCTGCATAATCGAAGTTTTCAATTATCTCAAAAATCGACTCAATTGTAATCTCCCCTTTAAAATTGCATTTATTTCCTCTAACAATTGAAAATCCATTAACTTGAATTGATAATGGATTTATAATACTTTGTTTTGCCTCAACAAGATTCATTTCAATTTTCCAATACTCACCACCAATAACCCCGACCTGTTTGCCAAGAAATAAATTATTGAGCTCAAATTTATAATCTTTTACATTTTCAATAACTGGAACACCATAACTAAATGCCTCTTTTGTTTTTGTTTTAATAAACTCATTACTGAAGTCTATAGTTTCTTCACTGTAAGAGTTCCTTAATTGCCCTAAATGATATGGATCTATCATGAGTGTATCACTTGCTATTTTAGCAACTGACCGTGTACTATCAAAATTTGAATTGGCAACGGATTTTAGTTTGGCTATCTCTATTTCTGGCTTGACTTCGGGGACTTCTTCGTTATGAACTTGTTGCTCATTCTCGCAAGAATTAACAATCAGAAATAAAATCAGATAGTATGTTAGTTTGTAAAACTCCATTCAACTTGTATTAATGGTAACTTTGAATAAACACAATGGCGTTTATCCTCAAAAATTTAACGGATATAAGCCATATTGTAAATATCCATTAGTAAAAAGTACCCTCAACTTGCTATTAAAAATAAGTTTGCTGTTAGATTGTTGAAAGATGAATTGAATTTACATGTTTATGTATTACAAAACAAGAATAGACTTCTTCAAAAGATTAGGCCAATGCTTCAGAAAAACAATTTTCAAAATCAATTCTTGAGTAAATGCAGTTTACGGTTGAACTGATGACTTTCTTAGTTTCAGTTTCCGTTCAATGTCTTAAAGACAGAAGGGGGGTACTTTATCATTGGTCAATAGGTTATAGCTTCTTGTAGTATACTCTGTATAGCAAGAGCCGTATGAATTGAGAGGTTTACGTACGGTTTTGTGAGAAGTTAGGGTTGAGATTCCCTTAGCTTACTCGACTATGTGCTTTTTATTTTCCTCCTGCAACATCAATTATGGCACCAGTTGTATATGTTGCTTTATCGGATAGTAACCAAGAAACAGCATCTGCGATTTCTTCCGGTTGTCCAACTCTTTTCATTGGAATTACTTCTTTTACAGATTCAAGTCTATTTGGTATTTTGTGCATATCTGTTTCAATAAATCCAGGTCTGATTGCGTTTACACGAATATTTTCTGTTGCTAATTCTTTAGCTAAACCAATAGTAAAAGTATCAATAGCTCCTTTTGTTGAAGCGTAATCAATATATTCATTAGGAGAACCTGATTTAGAAGCTCCAGATGATATGTTTACAATCCCACCACCATCACCATTATATTTTGTAGACATTCTTTTAATCGCTTCTTTAGAGCATAAAAATGTCCCTATAACATTAGTGCTAAATGTTTTTAAAATTCGTTGCGAAGACATTTCAGCAAGTGTCGACTGTTCACCCAATATTCCAGCATTATTTATTAATCCAACTAGAGTTCCGTTAATCTTGTCAATTTCATCAAACAATTTTACTACACTTTTTTCAATTGATATATCAGCTTGAATAGCAGTAGCCTTTCCTTTTTTAAGAATTATTTCATCTATAATACTATCAGCAGATTCTTTGTCTGTATTATAGTTTATACAAATAAAATAACCCTGTTCGGCTAACTGAATAGATATTGCTTTTCCAATACCTTTATTTCCTCCTGTTACTAATATTATTTTATTCATTTTTGGTTATCGGAAATTTCACATAACGACTCAGTTAAAAAGCATTTCAAAGAACTTTCGTTCCGTCTACTAAATAGCCACGAGCCTTTTAAATTTTTTCAATTTGTGGCGGGATTGCTTAAACGCAATAACCTGCTAATTTTACTACTAACTTAATGCTTTTTTGCCTTATTTTTTTTCTGAAGGTTTATCTACTTTTTCCCAATTATTCTCACTAATTATATTTTCAACTAATTCATAAAGTCGTAGCAAAGACTGTGTTCCAGAGCTACCATAATCACTAATTTTTCTAGTTTCATCAGAACTAAAATCTAAAGTAACCCAATAAAAATTTAAGTCTGTATAGACACATGAGTATTTATCTTTTATCTTATTGTAATCAATGTAATTCAATAACCCAAAAAGATTATCTTTTAAGTCTCCTTTAAGCTGTTTTTTATAAATATAATATGAATAGTTTTTCCTAAAGAAGCTATAAAAAAACTCACAATTTACTTCTCCATTATCATTGACCTTCAATACAAATTCCTCAGCATCCAAAAGAGGGAAGCTAAAGGAATTACGAAACTTTAAAAGTCTAACTTTAGGTTTAGAAGTTTCTTGGTTATTATTATATTCAATAAAACCTCCAAATTTATAGGTTAAAACCGTTGAACTTAATTCATATTCTTGCCTATTAATCGAGTCTAGCCTTGCAACATTGAACTCTAATAAATCACTTGAATCTGTTTTTATTATTCTTGGAAATATATTATTGTTTACTAATTTTAATCTTTTACCTTCTTTAATCCAACTTTGATATTGCCATAAATCAATTTTCCTAAATATAATTTCTCCATTTTTCTTAGGGAAAAACACTAAAGCAACACTGTTTATAGTAGATTGATTTTCACCCAAAACAAATAAGTCAGTCAAACCATCCCTATCAAAATCAGCTTTATACCATAGTTTAGTTTTAAGAGAATCAGCAGTTTTAATATAATCAGAATATTTGTAGAAATCAGGATTATCAAGAATTGTCATTTCAGAGAAAAATTCCTTTTCAGAAGTATGTTGAATACCGTAATTTTTCACAAATATCCGAACATCATTTATGGAATTCAGTTTATCTATAGGGTTAGCTATGGTTATTTGATTAAGACTTATCGTTAACAATATTATATGTATAAACCTTGCCATTTATTATTAGTTAAAGCTAATAACTAGGGCTTAATTTTTGGGTCTGAAGACCAAACTAAGCCCTAATTATTATGTGCTTTTTATTTTTTTTATTTACAATTATCTAAATGCCACTTCGCTAATTTCCATTCATTATCTGATTCAATTCGGTAGTCAAATGGTAAATCGTATTCTTTTGTTTCAATTAATGTATTTAATAATTCGTTTGTTTTCTCAGGATCATATACTCTCCAAATTAATTCTCTTGTTGCGTTCCAAGTAATTCTCCCTAAGAATAAAGCATTGGGTTTCTCTTTACTCTCACCTTTAATTTCTTCATCTAACCAATCTTCGAATTCTTCTGCCTTAGATCTATCTGATTCATGAGGCATTCCATTTTCAATTAGGTTCTTGAATTGAAGCATAATTGAACAATGCCAACTAAAAACTTCTTTAGGTTCAAATTCTTTTAAGCTTTTATTTATGACTGCAATTCCAGGTAATTCGTCTTGCTTGAACTCTAAGATTGCGTAATTTTCTTCAGGTATTATAACTCGAAATTCTTTCATTATGATTCTATTTTATAAATGCTCTTTTTTATAATTTACCGTATAGCTATTAGATTATTTTTTGATGAAATTTCCTACAATATTAGAAACTAATAAATTATAGAAAACACTATTTACTAGTTATGTTAATTCTTTTATTTTGGTTCTACCTTTCATTTTATTGTGAGTAATTGCACATAACATAGAATAAACACAATGGCGTTTACCCTCAAAAATTTAACGGATATACGCCATATTGTAAATATCCATTAGTAAAAAGTACCCTCAACTTGCTATTAAAAATAAGTTTGCTGTTAGATTGTTGAAAGATGAATTGAGAGGTTCACGTACGGTTTTGTGAGAAGTTAGGGGTGAGATTCCCCTAACTTACTCGACTGTGTACTTTTATTTTGGAATAAACTTTTCAAAGTATTCTATGATATTTTCTGTGAATAAGCCTGCAATTGTTCCAAGAATTATTCCTCCGATGAAGCCTTCCACCGAAATAATTTTTTTTGATTCAGAAGAACTATTAGTAAATAGTCCAAATACGACCGCAATTAACAAACTACCGAATAATATTGTCCAAAATTGAGCATCAAACCAATTACCTTTAGTAATAAATATGAATCTAATTAAGAAACCCAATATTCCTCCTAAAGCGGCACCTAAAGGTGTAGCAAAACTAGAAGCTTTAAACTTGACCCTCTGTGTAGAAGATTGATGAAAAACGTTATTTGATTCTTCCAGTCGAAATTTCAAATTAAATAGAATATCAAATTCTTTTTCCTTGTATAGGTTTGGAGCTCGGCAGTGGAATGGAATACTTATGGTTTCTTTAGGGTTAAGGGTATATGAATGAGATAGACTTGTAGATGCAATAGTTTGAGCCTTAGAAACTTTGTTTAATACTTTCTCAAGCTTACTCTTATTAATTGAGAAGGCTTTTTTTAAAAGTGAATCATCTTTTTCTTTACTCATAATAGTTTCTTCAAGCTGGAGAACATCATCCCATTCTTTAATAGAAAACGCTTGTTTTGCCCATCGGGGGAAATTTAAATTTGGCTTGCTTTTGGTTAGGGAAGCAGCTATTAATTCTGGCATTTGAGCATAAATGATAATTATTTTCGTAAATACATCCATCTTTATGAATATCTGCTTCTGGTATGCTTGGGCAAGTTGTAATTCTAACTCTTCAACTACCTCTTTCTTTTCAAACTCAAGCTCATCTAGTTCCGATAAGGAATCAGATTGATTCTTAGACAAAATAACTCCAGGAATTATATCTGGATCGATATCTTCCAAATAGATTTTTTTATCACCTAGGTTTGTTATTTCTAGCTGAATAGCATATTTACTTGAACCAACTTGTTCAGAAGGAACCTTTATATCTAGCTTTAGTAGTTTATTCATGTTCTAATTGTACACAACATTTGATAAACACCATTATGTCACATTATTTTTTTAATACACCATGACGTTTATCCGTTAGTAAAATAGTTTACTTGAAGTAAGGTAGTAAACAACTTTAAATATTCAAACCCGAAGCATCACAATTCTAATATATATTACAAATTATCAAGTGGATGTTTTATTTAACTTACTATTCTGTATATCAAATGAGTATATATCTGTGTAGTCATTGCAGAGTTATGACCTAAAAGGGATTGTACAGATCTAAGATCTACACCATTCTCTAATAAATGAGTTGCAAAAAAACTTCTTATTGTCACTTACCAAGATCACATGAAAAAATATTCTTTCGACGCTTGGAAAAATATAAAATAGGTTACTTATGGCTTAGATCTGTTCATTTAAAGAGTTTTTCTTGAATTGATTGGCATTCAAAAAATATTTTTTTCAAATCAATTCGTGAGCAAATGCAAATTATCCTTTCAAGTTCAAGTAATTGTTGAATTTGTGTTTGACTTCGGAAAATTTGGGCATAAAAAAATCCCTGAAGAGGGAGTCTTGTGAAAAATTGTGGAGTGAATTGAGTGGGAATAGACGAGTTGAGATGAATTTTAATAAAAA
>NZ_LQAQ01000078.1 GCF_001583495.1 Flammeovirga sp. SJP92
AACATGGAAATCGTCTTTCCACCTATTGGGTAATTTTAGTTTATAATACTGATCAGAATACCAATAGATCAATCGCCTTTGGGCGTAGAGTTGGTAATCGTTTTTTCTTCTTGGGTGATGTCTGAAAGGATTTTTCTTTTTGGAACCGGCGTACTTCTTTCTTGCTAAAAATAATTTATGAGCGTACTCTGCTTCATACTTTTTTGTTTTTGGGTTAGTATTTCTTTTTAGCTCACGGTAAATCGTAGACGGAGAGACCTCTAAACCTTCCGCAATTTCTGTTACGGTAAATCTTTTGTCTTCAATAAGACGTTGGATGACTTTTCTATGATAAAGTTGAAGGTTTTTCATGAGATTCGTTAAACAGTCAGTTTTATAATTTCGTTAAAGAGCTATTTCAAACATTCTCTAAGCTCTTTCAATGTAATACGAAATGATTAAGAATCAAATCATTTGTGGTGTTTTTTGTTTTTATTCGTAGATCCAAAATTGAAATTATGGTTTTTGAGTGGTTCTACCTATCAATTTTACTTTTGTTACGCCCCGATAGCCCATGATTTTTAATCGTGGGTGGATGGTGGTTCAGTTGATGATATAAATAAAAAAGCAGAAGACATAACGCCTTCTGCTTTATTGAGATTAACCTGTTTATGTTTGTCAGATAAGTGTCACACTATTCTTTTGACTTTATTTTGACGCTTTTAAAACAGCTTCATTTTCTTTTTCAACACGTGCTCTTTGTTTTTTATTTAACCCTTGAGAGAAATACACATTTGGTTTGAAATAAACATGGGCTCTCTTCATGGCAGGGTCGTGTACATCTAAACTAAGGTCACAATCAAAACGGGCAATGATGGCGTGGTTTTCTTTCCAAGTTGTTACATTGGTGAAGTGAGAAATACCCCATGTGATACCTCTTCCGTTGCCGTTGCTGTCAAAAGCATCTGGAACGTAAGGACCCGCCGCGGTTGGCATTAATGAAACAATCGATGCGATGTCGAAGTTTACACCATCTTCTGCATATTGGATGGTGTAATGCTCGCTACCGTCTCGGATCACTAATGCTGCAATACCATCTTTGAACGGAAACAATGTAGTTTCATGTCCTGAAGTGATGACTGGATTCAATGGGTGTTTTTTAAAAGGTCCCAATGGATTGTCAGCAATTGCCAAGCCTTGCATACGCACAAGGTTAGGGTCTCCATCAAAGTCAGATTTGTAGTACAAATAGATTTTCCCTTTATACACTAGAGGATAAGGATCGTGAATAGAGTATTGATCCCATTCGCCTTCTTTACCATTTGGAATTACAATTTTGTTGGCTGGCGTCCAAGGTCCGTCAGGAGAATCGGCATAGGATACCGCTACAGGGCAGTCGTCACCACGCTTACCACTTGCTTGCATAAATCCCTGGTAATACAAGTAATATTTCCCTTTCCATTTTAAGATATCTGTCGTCGTAACAGATCTCCAGCCTACATTTGGTTTTGGAGGACGTGGTACCGCTACACCCTGCTCTTCCCAAGTAAAACCATCCTTACTTGTAGCGTACCAAATTTCTGATAAATCCCAGTCTCTTGAAGGAATTGTATCATTGCATAAGTCAGGCCCTTGGGGTGGAGTAGGGGTGTCTCTTTTAGTATACCAAACATAGTATTGACCATTTTCAAAAATCACTTTTGACGGGTCTCTTCTTGAGATTGTACCGTCATGATTGTTGTAGTCAAACCCTTTCAATTCAGTGTATTTGAATTGAGTGTATAGTTCATTGTCCTCAGGGCGAGCGGCAGGGTAAGAATAATTTCTTTCCATTGCTCTACTGAGATGTCTGTCTGTTGGCTTTTCTTTTGGAAGAATAAAAGGGAAGGCCTTTTCGTTTGTTACTTCTTTTTTGTCGAAATTAGGTTGACAAGCACTACTTCCTATTATGATCCATAACATGAAGTATTGCATTAGCTTTTTGTTTGTTTTCATTTCAATATATAGCGGTTAAATTATTTACTTTAAATACAAATTCAAAAGTAAGTACTGTGACAGAAGAAAACGAGTGTTTCTTGCACCATAGTTAAAACTATGGGCAGGTGATACAACAACCTAATCAAGACTAAAGTCTTGAAGGTTGGTAACGGAGGTAACACTTTAGTGTTGTTGGAGTCAATATCACCAGTCCATGACTTCAGTCATGGTGCACGTATATTATTGTTCCATTTTTTTTGTCACAGTATACTTACTTAGTTTTCCATTTCCAGTGGTTTGTCGTTCTCTTTCATTACTTTAGACCAGTCTCTGATTTTTGCATTTGGAACCACCGCACCAATGATATTTCCTTTAATTGGGTTGCCGAAGAAGTCCGTTTTCACTTCAAGACCACCGAAGTAAATACCGTAAGGTGTTTTGTCAGATTTTAATTTCTCAACTTTTTCACCCGAAGAAATCAAAGCTGTGTTTTTAGGCACAAAGTCAGCGGCATCAGAACCTGTTTCATTGACGAAGTCAGGATTTCCACCCAAAGCTTTATCATCCCAGTAGCCATCAGCTAGGGCGTTCTTTACTTTAGAATATTTGTCTGTACCTTTTTCATTGTATAACATATAAATGTTATTTCTCATGTTCAATTCCATTTTGGCCAATTCTTTCTCATTCATTGGTCGTGTATTAGCGGCAACAGAACCGTCAAATCCTTTTCCTGCTTTAGCGTTAGGTTTAGGTTCTTTTGAGATTTGGAAGTCGAAAGCCGCATCATAAGCTCCACCATCTTTCCAACGGTGCATTGACCATCCTTTATTGGCTTTTTCTTCTAACCAGAAAATGTTGTTCATCATCACAATACCTTCATTAGAAGTAGAGATATTGAATACATTTGGGTTTTTATAAGGAGCGTTTCCAGCCTTTGTATTGATGATTGTATTGTTATAAATGTAAGTTTGGTATGGACCTTCGTATTTTTTCTTGTGGTTGTGACCATTCACTGTTACAATACAGCCAGGCGTTCCCACTTTACCCCAGAATGCTTGTGCAGGGTCTTTCAAGTTTCTCCACCCGTCATTCACACTGATATTGTAGCGGTAAGAACAGTTGTAGTTTAAACCCAAAATTTCAATAAAACCACCTGCATTATAACGGCTTAAATTGTTTTGAAGCACTACATTTTTACAGTTGAAATCAATGTGTGCACCACAGCAATCTGCAATACCTTGAGCACCTTCGAAAACATTGTATTCAAAAAGGAAATTTTGAAGACCCCAAGTCCACATACCACTTCCACGGCCCCACTTACGTTTGTCGTTTCTATTGCCTGACTCAGTAATTCTGCTGTATTTCAAGTGGCTGTTATTACATCTGTTGAATTGCATGCCTGGGCCACCTGATTGGTAGACCGTACAAAATTCAATATGTACATTATTGACATTGCGAGGTGCTGAACCGTCAATTTTTCCGCTTCCTTTGAAACGGATCCCCATCTGACTTACATTTTCAACTGTTACGTGTTTTACAGTGACATTATTAATACCTTTTCCTTTTTTCAATACTTGACCAAAAAGTCCCCAGCCCCAACCGGCACCGTCGTTCATGTTCCACTGACGGCAAGCACGAGAGACTTCAGCGCTGTTCAATAAGAAAACATCATAAATATCTACATTGTAAACAATGAAGTTTTCCATTAAACTGTGAGGGTGAGTGTCATCTGATTGGATACGGATACCGTAGCGCTGATCTTTGAATTTATCCTTTGGACGTTTCATTAAGTTATCGTTGCTTGGTCCGCCGTTTCCTGTCATTTTTAAATCCGTAACAATCACATTTGAGGTGTTTTGAATCATAATACCAGCAGGGTAGCCTTTGAAGTCAATCGTAGCTTTTCCTTTTCCATAACTGCCAATATGGATTTTCTTTTTTGCTTTTGAACCTTTATTCAAATTGATTAATTCAATTGTGCCAAAGTGAGTCTGATTTCCTTTCAATAAAACCTGATCACCAAAAGTCAGATTAAATTCCTCTAGTTTTTCAAGTGATTTAATGGCTTTCTTCGTTGACAAACCGTTGTTTTTGTCATTACCATTTTTTGCGTCTACATATATCGTTCGCTTAAAAGTAAGAGAAGATTTGTATTTGATGTCGTTGTTTGTTTCTGGTTTTTCAAAAACAAAACCATTGGGTGCTTCAGGAATATCTTCAATAATAGGAGCAGAAGCCGCGTTCTTTAATGCACTTTCCAACTGCACTTGGGCAAAGAGTCCCAACGGCAAGAAGTAAAGTAATAGTGAGAGTTGTAGGAAACGATTTTTCATATATTTGTTAGATTATTTTTTGCTTAATAAAGTTTGAAAAAAGTCATAAAGATAAAGGGTGATTACAACTAAGGAGCATCATGTTCATCTTCATAGTTGTTATACCTTGGAAGTATTTTCTCCAGCATCTCTTTTTCCTTTCGGTGTGCTTCGGATACTTTACTCCAATCTGTAATTACAGGGAAACTAATCAGATCGGCAGGATTTTTTGTGACATCAAAATACTTTCCATAACCATCAATCAACACCTTCTTTCCTCTGATCAATTGTTTGTCTTTATGGTAAGAATAGATCCATTCTCTATGTTGATCCGTTTTAGTGGTCAAATAAGGCATCAAACTTTTACCGTTGATTTCATATTCTTGAGGAATTTCCACCCCAGCAATTTCAGCGATGGTTGGAAGGATATCAGAGATATTCACCAAGATGTCTTGTTCTCCTTTTTTGGTGAAATTGAATCCTGGTGCATAAATGACTAATGGCACATGAGCACCTCTTTGTGATTTATAGCTCGATTTACCATATCCGCTCGTTCCATTGTCTGCACAGAAAATAAAAATGGTATTGTTTTCTTCACCCAATTCTTTCAGTTTGTTCATGTACAGCCATACTTGATAGTCCAAGTAATTGATATGATGATGGATACCGCCGTCTGTCACAGTATTGTGAGTGTCATAAACTCCTTCGTCACCGGTAACTTTAGGTTGCGTACGGATGTACTTGCCATTTTTCCATTTGATTTTAGGAGTGCCAGGCCACTTCTCCCTTGTTTTTACATTGGTGTCTCTGCTGAAAAAATTCCATCCATCATGTCCTAAATGACTGGTGTGATACACAAAGAAAGGCTTATTTTCTTTCTTTTTACGCTCCATAAACGCTAAGATGTATTCCATCTCCACATCAGGACCGTAAGTATGCAAACCATATTCTTTTTTTGCTTCTTTAGTGTTAGGCCACCACTCAAATTTATTTTCTGCTTCGGGGTGATTCATCAGTTGTACGTGCGGTTGCCAATACCATCCATCTTGTGCATAATATTTTACAATCTGATCCGTGTCAGTATTGACCAGAACACGTTTGCCATCCACTTTTTTCGCTTTGATTTTAAAATCACTATAAGGGTATTGATTCTTCTTGTTCTTCACTTCACCGGGCGTAAAAATACCCTCATCAAAACCAAATTGATCCACACCGCTCATTTGTGTTTTCCCGGCCCAGTAGGTTGCATAACCTCCTTGTTGTGCAATATGTCCAATGGTAGCCGGTGAGCTTTTGTACAAAGGGTAAGTAATTTTTTTTCCTTGAGGATTCTCCCAAGTGCCTCTGTCTTTCAAGTGCCACCACTTATGAATATGAGCGTACCTGCCCGTCATCATCATGGCTCTGCTCGGAGAACAGCTTGAAGTGGCCCAAGCGGTTTTTACATAGACTCCCTCTTTAGCCATCTGATCAATGACAGGAGTGTTAGCTCTGTACTGAGGATCAGTAGTGGTGCCCCCTTGAGGAGGAACGCTCCATTTTGTAGAACCGTATACCGGAAGTTCCCTAGCACTGATGTCGTCAGCGAAGAGCACAATGATATTCGGTTTCTTCTGAGCAAATATTGAGGTGCTCAGAGTTATTCCAATTAAAAATTGTAGTAATAGTAATCTCATTTTAATTCATACTTTTAAAGTAGTCACGTCATAGAATGTTGAAATTTAAAAACGAAATACCTTACAATAAGGAGATATGCCTCTAATTAGGGGGGAGATATGAAATGTATGTATAATACACGCCATATTTATCACCTTTCTCCACAAAATCGTTGACCAAAAGTGTCTTCCCTTTTTCTAGATAAACTATAAATTCTACTTCCTCTTGTTCTGGATTTACCACCTTTTCATGGATCTGATTTCCAATTTTTATGCGTGCTAACTCCGGTTGAATGGTTTGATATTCGAAAGTATGTTTAGGATGTGTAGAAGGTTTTCCATGAATTGGGCCGGCCCATTCCTGAGGCCATCTTCTGCAGCTGATTTTGTACATTCCTTCTTTGACCACTTCCAAAGCATGCGTGTTATTTTTATTCTTCATTCCAGAAGCCACTTGCTCGCATTTCCAAATGCCTTTGTCTTCCCCAATTGCATGTTGTATGGTCAACGTCACTTCATTTTGAGCAATACTGCCAATGATGGTAGAGGGCATTTCTGAGAATGTTTTTTCCTTTTTTACTTCTTGATAAAAAGTTTGATTGTCTGCTAAAAGCTGAGCAATTATATCTGGGTGTTGCTGTGCAAGGTTCTCTTTTTGAAGAGGGTCATTTTTAATGTCGTAAAGTTGCTTTCCATTGATTAATCGCCAATCATTCTGCAATACACAAGTGCCTTGAATTACAGTAGGAGGGCGCCAATCTTGTCGGTGATGCACAAATACAGAACGTTGTATTGTTTTCTGAGCATCTTTTAAAACAGGAGATAAATCCACTCCATCTAATTTCAAACTATCCGCCAATGAAACATTGCATAAGCTTGCCAATGTAGGAAGTAAATCTACATGCGAGGCTAATGTCGGAATGTCTTTTCCTCCTTTAATACCAGCATCTGCCCACTGCATAAAGAAAGGGACTCTATGTCCACCTTCCAGTTTTGCTCCTTTAATTCCCCTTAGGTTATAATTATAGCCTTTTTTGCCATCAGGACTGTACCCAAAGCGAGTACCGTTGTCACTCATATAGATGATGATTGTATTTTTGTCGAGTTTTTTCTTTTTAAGAAACTTTTGAAAACGGCCAAAATTCTCATCAATATTGGCAATCATACCGTAGAGGTTAGCATCAATGATTTCGTTGTTCTCTTCAAACTTTTGGTAAGGTTTTGCATATTCCTCCGCTACAATTAATGGATCATGAGGAGCGTTGAGTGGTAAGTAGATAAAGAAAGGCTCTTGCTGATGTTTTTCAATAAATTTCATGGTTTCATCAAACCAAACATCTGTACAATAGCCTTCAAACTGCTGTGGTTCATTGTTGACATAATACACATCATCAAAATAAGTATTACCCCAATGATCAGAGAGTTCTCCTATACCTCCAGCATGATGTTGTACTACATGGTCAAAACCTTTATCAGAAGGCCTTACGGGGTAATTATCACCCAAATGCCATTTACCAAAAAGAGCCGTTGTGTAGCCGGCTGATTGGAACACTTCTGCAATAGTTGGTGTATTTTTCGATAAGGCATCTCTACCTTTATAAGTAGCCCAAGCCCCATTGTGTATAGGGTATTGCCCGGTCATTATTGCCGCTCGGGTGGGGGTGCAGAGCGGACTTACATGAAAGTCTGTAAATCGGACTGCACCTTCGTAAAACTTATCAATATTGGGTGTTTTTAGCCAAGGGTTTCCGTGGCAACCCAAATCACCAATACCTTGATCATCAGTAAGGATTAAAATTACATTCGGTTGCTTTTCATTTTGAGAAAAAGCAATAAGAGGAATTAAAATAATTCCCCCTATCGTCATAATTAATGAATGAATTATAGGTATCATCTACTTATTAAGCTTTTGATTTTGGATAGTTGTGGAAGAGAAAAATTCTTTACGTCCATCTCTCAGTTCCAAAGGTTCTCCTTTGATTTGTACAGAAGCACTCAATCGAATGTCCGTAGAAGAAGCGCCGATTTTAATGGCAAAATTTCCACCTTCTACTACCCATTTATTATTTTTATACTGTGCCAGCAATTGAGGTGACACTTTAAATGTAATCTCTTTTGACTCTCCTTTTTTCAGATTTACTCTTTGAAAACCTTTTAATTGAATTGGCTTCATTGTCGTATTTTTATCCAAAGGAGAAATATATAGTTGCACGATTTCCGTTCCGTCTGTTTTACCCGTATTTGTTATAGAGCATGATACTTCAATAGTATCATCAGTAAGTTGAGCTTCTTTTGACAGCTGAATGTTATCATAAGCATAAGACGTATAACTTAAACCGTAACCGAAAGGATATTGAGGTTCGTCATTTTTATCATACCCCATTTTGTAGTCAATTTCTTTCTTTTCTTGTGTTCTTGGATACGTTACACAAAGTTTTCCCGAAGGATTGGCATTGCCCAACAAAATATCTGCTACAGCATTTCCACCTTCTTCCCCTGGGAACCATGCATTGACAACTGCCGCACAATCTTTTTCAATGTCAGCAATTACTTGTTGTCTACCACCGAAAAGTACCAAAACAACAGGTTTACCAGTAGCAATCAGTTGCTTTACAAATTCCTCTTGTTGCCCCGGAAGACCAATGCCTTTTCTCCATCTTCCTTCACCATTCAAGTAAATGTTCTCACCCATAGCAGCAATAATTACATCACTTTCCTTCGCAATTTTCATTGCTCTTTTTAAATCAGGTTGAGGAAGGTCTTGTACAGAAATCATTTTCAGTTTACTCAATCGGTCATCCCCAAAACCATCTTTATCAATTGTAGCTTCCAATGCGGCACTCCAGTCACAACCTCTTTCATGCTGAATTTTCACTTTTCTACCCACTTTACTTTCTAATCCTTCTTTAAGTGTGACCAACTTTGGGTTCAGTTCATCAAACTTGGCACTTTTCCAGAAAGCACGCATTGCTTGGTAAGTGTAGTCGCCCAATAGACAATGCACTGTAGAAGCATTTGGACCGACTAGAGCAATTTTACGAGTAGATTTTTTCAAAGGTAAAATGCCATCATTTTTTAATAAAACGATTGATTCTACTGCTGACTGATACGCCAATTGTCGGTTAGAAGCAGGGTCAAAATCCAAATCACCATCTTTGCCAATGGCAGGGTTGTCTACGAGTAAACCCAATCGGGCTTTCATAGTTAGTGATCTTTTTACTGCTTGATCAATATCTTGTTCAGTAACTAAACCTTTTTTCAATGCCTCTTTCAAATAAGGAAAAGTCATAGGTGATGAAAGTTCGATATCCACACCTGCATTCAAAGCCATAGCACCGGCAGTCATTTGATCTGGAGCTCTTTTGTATTTTTTATAGATCATATTAATGGCACCATAATCACTTACCACTAATCCATCAAAACCAATTTCCTTACGAAGAATCTGATCCAACATAGTAGGACTCATACTAATTGGAAGTGCTTTATATGTACCATAAGAAGGCATCACACTTTTAGCATTCCCCACTTTAATACACGCTTCATGAGGCATTAAATATTCTTCATACAGTTCTTTCACAGAGTTGTTTTTTGTACCATATCCCGCAAAGTGTTTTACTGTAGCGGCCACACCCGTAGTCAGGTCATCACCCTGCAAACCTTGCACAAAAGCAACACCCATTCTTGAAGTCAAATAACTGTCTTCACCATAACTTTCTTGATGTCTGTTCCAATGTGCCGTTCTGCTGATGTCAATCATTGGTGACAATGCAAAAGAAGCCCCCACTTCTCTCATGCTTTTGGAAATAGCCGAGGTGTTCTGTTGTACCAAATCCGGATTCCAAGAACATCCCATTCCTATTTGCTGAGGGAAAGTAGTGGCTTGGTAGGTCGCGAAACCAGTGATAGCTTCCTCATGAAAAATGGCAGGTATTTTTAAACGAGTTTCAGTCATTAGGTAGTTTTGTACTTCACGTACTAAATCCCTCAATTCTTCCGGTGATAATTCCTGTCCTGATGAAAATTGACAGAAATGTCCAATGCCATAAGGTATGTGTTCTCTACATTTTTCAAGAGATACTTTTCCGTCCACCATAATATCTCGTAGACGTGTTCCTTCTATTTGAGCGATTTTTTCATCCAAAGTCATTGTTGCCATCAAGCTTTCCACTTGTTGGTCTGTTTCTTTAGTTGAAAATGAAGTTTGTCCAATAACACCCTGCATTAGAAAAAATGCGGTGATCAGTAAGTAATATTTTTTCATCATTCCTTTTCTTTTACTCAAATGTATTTGAAAGAGCCGGTTTCCTTAGAAATAAATTGAATAGAAAAAGAGGGGGGAAATTGTTAGAATTGAGAATGCAAGCTTTTGTACAGTTATTGAAGGGGATATTTTTTTGATTGTTTAAGCGGTTCTCAAACGTTTTTCTATGGATATGAAGGTTGGTTTTTAAGTGATCTTAGTGTTTTTATGACTGAAAAGCTCCTTCGTATTGGACAATAGATTAAATTTAAATTAGTTGAAATTTGCAAAGTAGTTAACACGATCAACGTTCTAATCGATACAATTTGACTGCTGTTTAAAAGATGATTTAAAGCGATTAATTCCGTTTTAAGATTTTACAACGTTACTAAAATGTTTGAGATTTCAAATTATGTTAGTTTGTAGTATTAAATGCAACTATTATAAAACCATCACTAATATGAGAACGCTTTCAATCCTCTTTTTGATATCAATCTTTGCCTTATTGATCAGTTGTGATCTTCATGAAGATAAAGTGTCTTCTAATGAAAAGAAGAAATTTAATGGGATGGTTACAATGAAAAATTATGCAATCTTAGAATCATCTTATTTTTCAAAATTTGATACAACGCGTGAGGAATTTTTAACCATTACCTACAATGATGTTGACCCTACAATAGTAACGTTTAATTATGAAGCTTTTCCTAAACATTATATACAATATACATTGGATCAATCAGGTAATCAGTTGAAAAAAATGTTGGTAGAAGTCTCTGAGCCTGAAGATGAAATTGAATATACTTTTGATAGTGAAAGGGTTTATCAAATTGATGATGAGGATTTTGTTGTGAAAAAGTTCAATTGGATTAGAGAAAAATATTATTCATGCTGTTTTGATTGTAAGGATACTTTATCAACAATTTATGTTAATAAAGATCTTGGTGTTTTACAGGAGTATTTTCGAGGTTTTAAAACTACCACTGTTTTAGTAGAAAGTAATAAGACAGATAATCTTTCTCAACTATTTAATGCCATAAAAAAGGATAAAGCTTTTTATCCAGATGAAAAAGAAATTGCACTTAGAAAAGAACGAGAAATGGTAAAGGCCCTTCTTCGAATGATTGAGGAGGAGGATTTAGAAATTGATTTTGAAGAAGAAGTAGAACTTCCAGAATGTTTAGAATAAAAAAAGCTTCCCAATACATTGGGAAGCTTTCCAAAAGTTGAATTATTACTATTATCAAAAAATTGTATGGTTATTTCTTGATCACTTTTACTACCTCTACAGCATCCTCCGATTGAATATTAATCATATAGATACCGAAGTTGTATGTTGTCAGATCAATTGCGTTGTTGCCTTTTAATAATGATACAGTTTGAAGCACCTGACCGTTTGTATTCATCACTAGGGCAGTAGCATTTTGTGCTACTTCTACGTTGATGATATTTGTCGTCGGGTTAGGATATGCATTCAAAGTAATAACGAATGAAGGATCTACTGAAGTTGGTTCTTCTACTGGATTTACTGTGATCACAACTTCATCTGTTACTTCTTGACCAAACGCATCTGAAACTGTTAATGTGAATGTGATTTCAGTAGCTTCTTCTACATCAGGAGCAGTGAAAGAAGCTGAAGCTTTGTCTGCATCCGTAATTACAATGGTTTCATTGCTTGCAGTCCAAGCGTAAGTTACATTTTCAGAAGAATTAGAACCATCTAGTGTTACTGCGTCACCTTCATCTACCGTTTGGTCATCACCTGCATTAGCTGTAATTACTGGATAAACAGTGATCATCACTTCATCTGTTGCTGTTTGGTTGAACGCATCAGTGATTGTTAAAGTGAAAGTGATGTCAGTGGTAGCTGTTACTGCTGGTGCAGTGAAAGAAGCAGTTGCTTTATCAGCATCAGTTATAATTACCGCTTCATTGTTTGAAGCCCAAGCATAAGTTACATTTTCAGAAGAGTTAGAACCGTCTAATGTTACGTTTACACCTTCCATTACTGTTTGATCATCTCCTGCGTTAGCAGTAATTTGAGGATAAATAGTTACAACTACATCATCCGTTTTCACTTGGTTGTTTTGACCAGAAACCGTTAAGGTAAAAGTGATTTCTGTTGCAAGCGTTACCTCTGGAGCTACAAATGTTGCTGTAGCTTTATCAGCATCAACAATTGTAACATTTTCACTAGCAGTAGACCAAGCATAAGTTACATCTGATGATGAAAGTGAACCGTCTAATGTTACAGTTGAAGTAGACATTGCGGATTGATCATCACCTGCATTGGCTGTAATTTCAGGATAAACAGTTACGACTACTTGATCTGTAGCGTTGTAGTTATCATCATACGTTACCGTCAATGTTAATGTGATATCAGTTGCTACGTCTACTGCAGGAGCTGTGAATGAAGCTGTAGCAGCATCTGCATTGGTGATCACTAAGTTTTCATCACTTGCAGTCCAAGCATAAGTTACATTTTCAGAAGTAGATTGAGAACCGTCTAATGTTACGGTTGCATTTTCGATTACACTTTGGTCATCGCCAGCATTGGCAACAATTACAGGATAAACTGAAACTACTACTACATCAGTGTCAACTTTATCTTCATAAGTTACTTTTAATGTAAATTCATAATCTGTTTTGGCAGTGACAACTGGTGCAGTGAAAGTAGGCATTGCTACTGTTGCATCGGATAATGTAACATCTTCTGGAGCAGTCCACTCATACGTAACGGCGGCAGGAGTTGAAGCAGAACCGTCTAATGTTACCGCTTCACCTGATTGTGCAACGATATCATCACCTGCAACTGCTTTTGTGATTGGTAATACTGTAATAACTACCTCATCCG
Organism: Flammeovirga sp. SJP92; assembly: GCF_001583495.1. GTDB lineage: Bacteria > Bacteroidota > Bacteroidia > Cytophagales > Flammeovirgaceae > Flammeovirga. The sequence continues at coordinate 13,015 of NZ_LQAQ01000078.1, forward strand.
TTGCATCCATTCCTTTATAACTAGCTGTTAACGTTAAAGTGAATGTTGTTTTCTCGTTTACAAGTGGAGCAGTGAATTTTGGTGCAGCAATATCATCAGCATCCAATACAATTCCTTCAGGAGCAGTCCACTTATAAGTTACATTCGCTGGCAATGATGCAGAAGCATCTAAAGTGACTTCTTGATTCGCTTCAACTGCTTGATCATCACCGGCATTTGCCACTGCATTTGGAAGAGCAGTGTAAACAACGTCAACTGATTCAGTTCTTTGTCCTTTTGTAGCACTGAATGTGAAAGTATAATCTGTATCTTCTGTTACTTCAGGTACTGTGAAGCTTGCATTCATTTTGTCTGCATCAGTAATAGCAACTTGCTCTTTAGAAGACCACATTAATGTAAATGCATCACTTGATTTATATGATCCCATTAAGTTGGCAACAGTACCCGTTCTCACTTCTTGATTTTCACCTGCACTCAACATAATATCGGCGTCATATTCAATAATGCTGATATCATCCAAGTAAATCTCATCAAAAGGTAATGTCGATTCATCTTCAACACCAATTCCATTTCTTGGCGAAGGATAGATATTTAATTTTGAAAGCACTTCATCACCAACTCCATCAGCAGTATTTGCAGTTGTAAACTCAGGAGTAATCTGAATGACCTGCTCAAACTCAATCCACTCATTCAATGTTAATTCTTTCCCCCAAGTGACAGTTGGTCTTGTTAAACCAATTTTTGCCTTGTCATACCACTCATCTTGAGGCATAATACGAAGATTGATCACGTTCATACTCATATTAACGGCTTTTACTTTACCTTTTAAGATATAAGTACGACCAATTACTAAAGGCTTTTCTATGATAGCCGCAATCTCTGTTTCAGCGCTATGATAACCGCCAATTTGTGGAGCATCAGTGAAAAATTGAATACTCTTCGTTCCTTTTGCGTTCTCCGCTACATCCTCAGACGTAGTGTATTTGTCGGCTAATCCAATCCAACCTATAGTCAGTGCTTCTTCGAAAGAACCATTTTTCACTAATTCTTCACCGTAGAAAATTTCTGGTTTTACAGTGATGACAACATTTTCAGAAGCTTCTAATTCACCGTCACTTACCGTCACTTTGAAAGTGTATTCTGTATTCTCCGTCACATCAGGAGCTGTAAATACTCTGATTCTATCTGCATTTGCTTCTGTTGCTTCCAAAGTGATAGAAGCATCAAGTGACTCCCACACATAAGTAATGTCATCTCCGTTAGGATCATAAGAAAGAGAAGCATCTAAAGTCACAACATCACCTGAAGCAACAGACCTTGGTAAACCAGGATTAGCAATTGGAGCAACATTATCTTTATCTAAAGTGATTTCAAATGTTTCACTTTGAGTCACATTGAAAGTGCTTGTCTTGTCTAGAAACAACTCTTTTGTGGCAGTGTATGAATACTCTTTATCAAGAATTTCACCTAATGCAGCAATACCATCAGCATCTGAAGTAGCTGTGACGTTAAATAAATTATTGTCAGTTACTGAAACTGAAACGCCTTCAATAGCATTCCCATTAGCATCCACAAACTTTAATGAAACATCATAAGCGTTTTCATTTTCACCTAAGAATACCACATAAGTCATTTCTTCACTTTCGGTATTTACAGAACCGTTGAACGTTTTATAACCTGTTTTAGTGACTGTGAAATCATATGTACCAGGAATAAATTTCTCCACAATTTTACCTTCAGCATTTGTAGTGTATTCTTCTTCGTTGATTGTTACTGTTGCATCTGCAATTGGTGTTGTATTGTCAGAAGCAATCACTTGAAGAGGAAGAGAAGAATAAGTAGGCAGTGTTTCAAATACTGCACTTCCAAAACCTTGTAAAACGGCATAAGAATTTTCTTTCATAACCCATTGTCCAGTCCCTTCTGTAAAGTCAAAACCCGAATAAGTAGCTTGAACAGTAAACTCATGTCCTTTTTTCACATTTACTAAATCATGCGATGGAGTACCTTGAATTATCGTATAAATATTTTTTACAAATTCAGGATCTTCCATTAAAGTGTTAACTGAAGTAGAACCGTCAATAAAACCATACGCAGGCTTACCTACTGTTTCCTTGTTGTATTCTTCACTTACACCATAGCTGCCATAGAATACAAGGTTCTCAAAATAACGGTCATCAGTTACGTTATCTACGTCACCAATGATACCACCATTCTTTTTATATCTTGCTCTGATTTCAACGGAAGAGAAGCAGTTTTTCATTGTTGTTCCCCAGTTGGCTTTGCCTAATAGACCACCTACTTTTGTTTCGCCTTCAATTGAACCGCCAATCACAAAACAGTTTTCGATAGTTGTTGAAGAAGCATTACCTACGATAGGTCCAACTCTTTCTGACAAACCATTGATATAAGGATTGATTAAACCTAAGTTTGCGATTCTGCAATTTAATGTACTACCAAAAAGTCCGTGTCCAATATTTTTGGTGCTTTCACGGACATCAGAGATTGAGAGGTTGCGGATCACGTGATAGTCACCGTCCACTTTACCTTGAAATTGATTTTTTGTTGCACCTCCTGTAAATTCATAACCAATACATCTCATATCAGTAATACTTGACATGTCAATGTCTGCAGTAAGTTTATAGTACTTGTCAGCGGCCCAGTGTCCAGCTTCAAAAGTAGTCACCAAACTCAGATCATATAAATCTTGAGCTGTACTAATAAGGAATGGATCTTCTTCTGTACCTGTACCTCCTGAATAGGTAGGGGTTTGTGCAAATACGGACGTGTTTACAAAAGTGGCTAAACTAAGTATAGCCATAGTAATTAATGTAAAGTAACTTCTTTTCATTTCTAGTAAAAAAAATAGTTTAATGTAAGAATTATAGTCGTACTGTATTTTCGGATTTACTTCAGATGTAGACTTTTTCTTTAAGTAGTTGTAAAATTATTCTTGAGTTCGTTTATCATTTTCATTCCGAAAACTTTTTGTTCTAGTACAGGTCCAATATTAGAAGTTCCTTTTGGAAGGATTGCAAACAAATTTCTCATAAATAGTGGGGGATATTTAAAGTCGTTAACGGAATTTGAAGTTTTCAAAACTTATTTCAACTCGAAAAACGTCAAAATTACTATTAATTGAGATTGAAAGGTGTGTAAATGATTGGATAGAAGGGGGAGAGATCTTTTTTCGTTTTTTTTGTGGAATAGTAGAAAAAAAATAGGTGTTATACTTGCCTTTGTATTAAGACAGAAACAAAAACGGAAAATTATTCTAAAGTGAATTTGAATTAATACTTGTCTTCCAATAAGGAAATGAATTAAAAAGATCAAACATACTTGAAGTAGAGAAATGAGAATTAATAATTATTTGTGGCTATTATTCTTAATGGCATTGCCGGCGTCAGTTTGGGCACAGTCCCAAGGACAAGTTGACTTTAATAAAGACTGGAAGTTTTATAAAGGAGCAGTAGAAAACGGAGAAAAAAGTTCGATTAATGATGACAAGTGGGAATCGGTACGCATTCCTCATGACTGGGCTATTGAAGGACCATTTTCTAGAGAGTATAATGCAAGGAGCGGAGGACTTCCGTTTCATGGTGAAGGATGGTATAGAAAACATTTTACTTTGGCCAACACTCAAAAAAATAAACAAGTGGCCATTGAATTTGAAGGGGTGATGAACAACTCTGAAGTTTGGATCAATGAACATTATTTAGGGAAAAGACCTTTCGGTTATATAGGTTTTGAATATGACCTAACACCTTATCTAAACAAAGACGGTGAAAATGTGATTGCCGTAAAAGTAGCTCCAGAAGATCTTTCTTCAAGATGGTATCCTGGTGCAGGTATGTATAGAAAAGTATGGTTGAATGTCAATAATCCTATTCATATTGCTCATTGGGGAACTTTCGTAAAAGCAACGAACGTCACTTCAAGAGTAGCGACAGTAGAAATTGAAGTTGAGGTTGAAAACCACCAGAAAAATGATGAGGTGATCTCTATTATTCAAAAAGTAATTTCTCCTGCTGGAAAAGTGGTGGAAATGCTAGAAACAAAAACAGTGGCGGAAGCTGGAAAAACGATTCATGCCTTCAAGTCATTCAATATGTTGAAGCCTGAATTATGGTCGCAGGAAAACCCAAATCTGTATCATTTAAAAACAGAAATTAAAAACCAAAAAGGGGAAGTAACAGATACTTATGTCTCTCGTTTTGGTATTAGAGATATTAAATTCACAGCAAAAGAAGGCTTTTTCTTAAATGGCAAATTGACAAAGTTCAAAGGTGTTTGTTTGCATCATGACTTAGGACCTATTGGTGCGGCCGTGAACCGTAGAGCAACTGAACGTCAATTGCAAATCATGATGTCTATGGGTGTGAATGCTATTCGTACTTCTCATAATCCTCCAAGTAGAGAGCTGTTGGAGCTATGTGATGAAATGGGATTGGTAGTATTAGATGAAGCGTTTGATGAGTGGGGCATTGCAAAAATTGAGAATGGTTACCATAAGTATTTTGATGAGTGGCATGAGCGTGATCTTAGAGATATGATCCGTAGAGATAGAAACCACCCGTCGATCATTATGTGGAGTATTGGTAATGAAATTTTAGAACAAGGTCAGAAAGACGGTTGGAAAGTAGCACAACGTTTGGCAGAAATCTGTCATGAGGAAGACCCTTCAAGACCAAGCACTGCAGGATTCAATAATTATTATGGTTCAATTAAAAATAAATTAGCTGATCAAATTGATATTGTTGGTTTTAACTATAAACCAGCAAAATATAAGGAAGTGGTAGCGGAGCATCCAGATTGGATCATCTACGGTTCAGAAACAGAGTCAGTAACAAGTTCAAGAGGTGTTTATCATGATACATTCTTAAAGAAATACGATAAGTTTGCGGATCACCAAGTAACAAGTTATGATATTGTGGGGCCAGTATGGGCATATCCTCCTGACATGGAATTCAAATTCCAAGAAGAAAATCCTTCAATTATGGGTGAGTTTATGTGGACAGGTTTTGATTACTATGGTGAGCCAACACCTTATGGCGGTAGAGACAATTCAACAAATGGTTATTGGAACGATGACTGGCCTTCAAAATCTTCTTACTTTGGAGCTGTAGATTTATGTGGTTTTCCTAAAGACCGTTATTTCTTATATCAAAGTCAGTGGACGGATGCTCCAATGGTACATGTACTGCCACACTGGAATTGGAAAGGTTTTGAAGGAAAAGAAATTCCAGTTTTTGCTTACACTAACGCTGAAGAAGTGGAGTTATTCTTAAACGGTAAGTCTTTAGGTAAAAAAGTGAAGGGAGTGGATAAAGGAATTATTCCAGTGAAATTCAGATTCTATGAAGGACCAAACGAATTTGCCTCTCCTTATAGGCTGCGTTGGGATGTTCCTTACACTGAAGGAGAATTGAAAGCAGTAGCTTATACGGATGGAAAAGTAGTGAGTGAGGAAATCATCAAAACAGCTGGAAAAGCAAAAAATATTGAACTTTCAGCGGATCGTAAGGTGATTTCATGTAATAATGGAGAAGACTTAGTATACGTGACTGCGAAAGCTGTAGATCAAAATGGTAATTTCTGTGCAACATTCAATGGTGAATTACAATTGGATGTGAAAGGGACAGGTACTTTTGAAGCTTCAGGAAATGGAGACGCCGCTACATTAATCACTCCGAACAGTAAGAAATTGAAATTCTTCAATGGTTTGGCTTTAATTATTGCAAGAGCCAATGAAGGTCAGGAAGGTATGATCACAATTTCTGCTAAAGGAAAAGGATTAAAGTCGACTTCTATTCAAGTGGAAACGAAAAAGACAAAAGAGCCAGCAGGCTTATTATAGCAAATGAGAAGGTAGTGTTTTGTGGATCATTCAATGGATTTGTGACTATTTGTACACAGAACATTACCTTCTCCCATTAAAATATTTTTTTAACTGTTACTTTTTTACAAAGGAATGAATACAAAATTATCGAAGTGGATCAGTACTACAATAGTAGGAATGAGTCTACTTTCTACAGCAAGCTATGCACAAAATACAATCACGGTAAAACCAACAATCCAACGCTATTTAGGAGAAAGCACTTCTAAACTAGACCGTGACAAATACATGCAGGCACATATTTGGTTTGGAGATAAAGAAGATAAGGAGTTTGAAGCTTTTAAAAGAGCTTATAATATCAACCCTGAATACAAAGGTTCAAGAAGATTTTGGAGCCCTTTGAGTACGGTGAAAGCAGGGAAAAGGCCAAAGGTAAAAAATAGATATAAAGGAGTAAGAGAGGTGACGCCTTTTTCTGTTAGTACAGGCAGGGCTACAACTTTTTTCTATGATAGAAGTGTGGACTACTCAGAAATGGATGTTACGGAATATTCTAAAGATTTAGCGGCATACTTGGCGGAGCGTTTTAAAAAAGACTGGCAAGAAATGCCGGCTATTTATGAACCTTATAACGAACCGATGGTACATGCTAAAGATTTGTATCCGGGTAAAGGCCAAAAAGACAAATCTAATAAAGCAATTATCAAAGTTTCTGAATCATTGAGAGAAATTGGAAGAGCGATCCATGCCGTTCCAGAATTACAAAATATGAAAGTAGCAGGCTACGCTTCAGCTTGGCCAGCTTTTGAGGTGAATGACTTTGATGTTTGGGATACAAGATACCGTTCGTTTATTGACATTGCAGGCAAAGATATGGACATCTTATCGGTGCATCTTTATGACGGTAAAGGTTTGAACAACTCAGGTGGGCGTAGATCAGGTTCTAATGCAGAAGCGATTTTGGATTTGATTGAGGCTTACAGTTATATCAGTATAGGTGAGGTAAAACCGATTGCCATCACAGAATATGGACGTCTGGTAGATGATCAACCGGGTTGGACTGCAAAGAATGGAAAATCAAATTACCATCCAATTGAAAACTCACAGGCAGTAAGATCTCAAATGCATATGGCAATGGCATTTATGGAAAGAGGAGATAATTTGGTGTGTGCAATTCCTTTTTCTACCAGTAAGCAATCGCCTACAAAGAAGTTTGCAAAAGCGGGTCTGTGGACAAAAGGAGAGAGTGGAGAATGGGAATTGACTTCTAGAAAATATTTCTTTGAAGTACTGAAAGATGTGAAAGGAAACCGTGTTCATATTGGTTCTGATAATGTCGATATCCAAACACAAGCTTTTGTAGATGGAAAGCAACTGTATGTGATCCTTAATAATTTGAATGAGGAAACGGAGACATTGAACTTAGCCATTGATGAGACAAAAGGTTTGAAAAATGTGAAGATCAAAAGAATCAAGACCTATGTAAATCAGTTGCCTGAGTTGGTAAATGAATCTTCTAAAAAGGCTCCTTCTACAATTGATATCGCATACGGTGAAACCATCGTTTTAACTTACAATTTCTCAAAACCTCTTGCAACGAAAAAGATAGAATATAGCACAAAATATTACGCTAGTGAATACCTAAAGCCTATCAAAGCCAATCAGGCCAACACTTTTGCATTCCAAGATGTAGTGGCAGATGGAAAAGGAAGTGCGGTTTTACGTTTGGGGGTAGGAAGAGCACATGGCAAAAGCCTTCAGCCCAAAGTGGTAGTCAATGGCAAAGAAGTGACGCTTCCTGAAGACGTAATCAGAGGTTACGATCAGCACAATAGAAAGCAGTTTTTTGGTCTTTTGGAAATTCCTGTACCTGCTGAATTTCTAAAATCAGGTGATAATATAGTAAGTATCACTTTCCCTGATACTAATGGTAGAATCAGTTCAGCAGTATTGAAAGTAATTGGTTTTTCAAAGAAGAGCAGTTAATAGATTAATGTTTCTGCTATTGTAATAATTTCATCTAATATTTTTTCAATATACTTAGCTTAGGTTTATTTTTTATTCGAAAGGCAGGATTCATTTCCTGTCTTTTTTCGTCTAAAAATAAATTTTGTAGCCAGATATTTGAAAATAATAAACAGTGTAAAATATTATTTACTTTGTTGTTTTAATTTATTTACAATAATATGCCGTAAGTCATGATTTTTGTGTAAGTTGTGGAAACAACATTTAATAAACAGATGAACAGATTACTTTACTTCTTTATATTCATTTTTTCGTTGCCTTTGTATGCCAGTGAACCTGGAAAATGGTGCATCATTTCCTATGACAGCCGTACTACAGAAGAGGACAGACATGAACGAACCAATTACCTAGGTTTAAACCAAATCGTTATGACCAATACACTGGACCAAAACGAATTAAAGCATTATTTCTTTTCTGCATTCCATTCCATTGGTGACTCAAAAATAAGCCAACATTTAAAACTAGAAGATATAGAAATAGAATTCTTCAACTCGAAAAAAGAAGCTAAAAAACGATATCAAGAAAAATGGAATAATATTGAAAAAATGGCAACCAATCCGTATCCGTTTAAGGCAGTAGAAACTCATCATACTGCATTTGAGTTACAAAAAAATGAAGAAGCATTGCCAGAGATATTCTATACAGTTTATACCATCACCCTAATGTCATCACCTTCTTATCTTTTATATGACCATGATAAGGGGCAATTTATTACTTGGTTAGATACTCCTTTTGGTCAAACCACTGTAGTAGCAAAAAACGTCCAATGGTCTGATGACTTCAATTTAATTCAAGGTAAAAAATCAGAAAGCTATTTTAATTGTGAAATAAAAGAGCACACAAAAAACAATCAAGTAAAAATGCTTATTGCTGATGGAGAGCTAACACCAATGACAAAAGAAGTGTTGCACCAAAAAGGTTTATGTCAAACTATTTTGGAGAAATATGCTTTTAAACCAACTTCCATTGATAAAGTAAGGAGACAGAAAGCAGTGGCGAATTGATAGAAAAAATGAAAGAGAATCGGAAAGTTTGTAATGTCTTTTTTATATAGTAGATTTGTAATCAACTGTAAATCAGCTAAAATTAACTAAAGATGAAGCAACTTCTACTTTCTATTACCCTTTTCTTGTCTGTCTTAAATCTTTATGGTCAGGAATGCAAATATCCCTCTAGTAATTATTACTTAGATAAAAATGATCTAAAAAAGCAAGTTTGCTATGATTCTATCATAAAAATACCATTCGATAAAGATAAAAAACTATTAATGAAGACATACTTTATTAAATCAAGTTTCACTTCGGGGGCAAATTTTTCTAGAATAATATTTGAAACAAGAGCAAACTTTACAGAAGCAAAATTTAATTTTGAAACAAATTTTTCAGATTCAGAATTTAATTCTCTTGCAATATTTTTTAATAGTAAATTCTGTTCAACTTCAACTTTTTCAGATTGTAAATTTCATTCAGAGACAAATTTTTTTAATGTCGGATTTGATTCATTAATTGATTTTACTAATGTTGAATTTGATTCATCAATAACATTTTTTGGAGGTAATTTTAATTCAATAGCTATTTTTAAAAAATCAATATTTAAAAGTAATGCTAAGTTTTCAGAAGCTAGGTTTAAATCATCTTTGGATTTTTCTGAAGCTGATTTTAGAAGTGAAGTAGTATTTACAGGAACTAAGTTTAATTCAACTGTGAATTTTTCAAAAACCAAGTTTAAGTCAAAGTTAAATTTTTTTGAAGCAAAGTTTGATTCTAGTGTTAATTTTTGTAATTCAGAATTTGATTCGACTGTTGATTTCTCTGAAGTTTCAGTTAATGGTAAAATTATTTTCGATTATATTATTTTACCCGACTCCTTAATTTTTGATCACTTTTATTCAAATGATATTATAGATTTGAGTTTAGCTAGACTGCAAACAGATACAAGTAGATGTGTTATTAACCTTTCTGCTACAAATATTGAAAAGTTTAAATTTGATTATAGTCAAGGCTTTGTATTAGATAAAGATTCTTTAAAAAATTATACCGTAACAGTTTCAGTCTATGAACAATTAATGAAAATGCAAAAGAGGTACGGTTATACAAGCGGATATGAAAAAGCTGATAAAGAAAAGAAGAAGTATATCTATTTTGAAAAGGCTAAACATGGTCCTTGGAAATTTGTTAAGAATATGATGTTAAATTTTTTGGATAGATATTGGTGGGATTACGGGTATAATAAAACATTGGTTTTCAAAAATGTAATTTTAATATTTTTCTTTTTCTATTTCATCAATATCATTTATTCCATTCCATATTCTTATAGTTTTAAAAATAGAGTATTAAGAAAAAGAAATGTGCAAAATAAATTAGTATTGACTTATGATATGAAACCTATTGATTTTCTTTTGAAGAGTAAAAAAAGATGGGTTAGATATGGATACTATACTCTTTTGTATACTGCATTTATATTTTTTGGTTTGAAAATGGATTTTAAAGAAATAAAGTATCATAAGATTGGAAACGCGTTCTTGATCTATTTCCAATATGCAGTAGGTTTAATTTGTTTGGCCTATTTAGCAAATACTATAATTATTGGGTAAGCTTATTTATAAAACTTTGTCATTGACAAAATGTATAGGAGTGTCGACCTTTTGAATTACAGGAAGTTTAATGATTGAAAGTAATTTTGGAAACTTTTTAGGACTGTTTTACCAGTCACTCTTTCTAATTTGTGGGGAAGAAAACAGCACAGCCAAGTACCATTCCGCTTTTACCTTCAATGATGCTTGTGGTAAGCGGTAGCATTGGTTTTAGAGGATTAGTGTATTTGTCAGCAGGTCAAATCGCTATAGGTCAGCATGATTTTATTCAAATGTTTATAGTAGCGTTGACCATGGGAGCTGGTTTTTTTGTAGGCAATATGATTACTAAAGCAGTCCCTAGTATGTAGTTGAATTTCGAAATTACGCTAATGTTGCACTATGTTATTCAGAATATTCTTTCGAATATCAAATAATAAGTATTAATATTGTGCATCACAAAATTTAAAAACTATACTATGTCTTTTCAGGAGCAAACTAACATTGGTATCATTGAACAGTTCAAGACTCTTCAAAAAAAGAAAGAGGATATCTATGAGGATAATGAAGTAGAGGATGAATACTTAAAGGAGATATTGCAATTTGTAAGTGAAAACTCAGAAGTTATCAAAAATATCTTGGTACCAATAGAAAAATGGGTTGCGAATTTTTAAATCATAGAAGTACCCGTGAAAAAGAAATAGAAGAAATGGTTTTTCTTCTAAAATAGAGTGTAAATTATAAGTGCTAACCAAAAATTTTTGATAACAGAGAATTTTGTTTGTCTTGGTACTTAGTATTATGAAACAATAGAATGTCAACAAAAACGCAGACTGGTTTGGATTTAATAGCCCAATTGAAAGCATATGAAAACGTGGATAGAGAGGTGTCAGGTTTTGATTATGACTTAGATGATAGGTTAGAAGATGAGCTTACTAACAAGGTATACGAATATGCTAATCAATATCCCGATCAAATCAAGAAGTTTTGTAGAACCAATAAATTAAAAGGATATGATTCTGCAAACTACCTGGTTTACATAGGATTGACTTCCGAGGAAGGTTCTACATGGTACCCTTTTCTTTTTGAGGAATTAAAAAGAATTGTGAAGTTGGTCAATAATCATGATGTTGATTTAGATGGCTTAGTAGCATTGAATGGTATTTTCACTTTTGATATTTACTACGATGATCATGATTTATATAATGAAATGATGTCATTTGCCATTTCTAACTTGGACCTTAAGAAGGGAGAAGAATATAATCTAGCATTTATTAAACTAGTAGATTCTCTTGCCTCACCACATGATGAAACAGAATTTAAAGACTTTTCAAGATCACAAAAATGGATAGATCAATTGGTGTTTTTTGCCAATAACGGTCCGCTAAAGGTAAAACTTTATGCACGGAAAATTATCGAAAAAAATGGTTATAAAATTGAATTCAAGCCATTTTCATTGATGGAGAAAATCAAAAAGAAATTTATAAAAATTTATTAGAAATGGAAGCCAAAAAGCATGTTTGAAACATTTCATTTAGTAAAAATCTACTCTTTCAGAACGTGAGTTTGTTAACTCCCTCACAACCTAAAATGGAAAATTTTTATTTCTAAAGTATATATCAAATATGTTCTAAGAAAAGAACAGGATATTTCTACATTGAAGTTACTAATTTGTATCAATCTATCTCAAAAACATGACTTAAACCCAAGTAAGTCTGACTATAATATCCTGTTGAATAAGTTCTCTCGAAAACCATTTTTAAGATTAATATCATAAAGAAAAAACAATATTAATTGATGAATTACAATCTATAAATAAGTATAAAATGCCAACAAATACCCAAAATCAGACTAATTTTGATATTATTAAACAGTTAAACTATCATCAAGAAAACAATCAAGTGTTTTTTAATGAACATGATGGTGGTAACGAAAAAGAGTTTGCGTTTGTAAAACAAGTCTTTCATTTCGCAAACCAGAACCCGGAAGTCATTAAAGATTACTGTAGGACTAATACCTTGTCCTATTTTGCGAGTAATCAATGGGTCTACAGTGCGGTGACATCTAAAGAGGGCTCTCAATGGCACACATTTATTTTTGAGGAAATAAAACGAGTTGTAGGTCTAGTGAATAATCAAGACGTTGAGCTCGATGCACTTTCCCAACTTTGGGGAATAAGTACTTTGGAAATCTATTATGACAATCATGATCTGTACAATGAAATCATGGAATTTATGACTGTACATCTTGACCTAAGAAAAGGAGAAGATTACAATGTACTATTTCTAAAACTGATGGACTTCCTTGTCAGAGGTCATGATGAAAATGAGTTCAAAGATTTCTCTAGATCAGAACGTTGGTTAAAACGGTTGGTATTTTTTGCCAATAAAAGTCCTTTAAAAATTAAACTTCAAGCTAGAGAAGTATTAGAAACTGTAGGTTATCAATATGGAGTCGCCTCACTTTCTTTGATGGAAAACCTGAAGAAGTGTTTTATTTAAGAGCAATAAAATACTGACCTGTTTTGATAGAATGTGTAAAAACAAAGGATCTAACTTCATGCTAGATCCTTTGTTTATTATAACAGAAATTGAACACCTTTACCTAAAAACAAATCCCCATATTGATACTATAGCTGAAGTAATTGGTGTTGGTGGACAATTTGTAAAACTCATGTCCTAGAGAAAGGTAAGCAGAAGCATTTTTGTAATAACGGTATTTTACACCTACAGAGGGATTAAAGACAAAAACATTTGCTTTGTATTCATGCTCACTATTGGAGGAAATAGAACCATAACCAGACTCAAAACCTAAAAAAGGACGTAATTTTGTTTTAGTTATATCAACTCTAAAAGAGCCAAGAAGGGAAACCATTTGTTCTTCTGCGGGTGTATTTTGAAATGTGTTATACCCAATACCCGCACCAATTTGTAACATAGGTAAAGCATAGAATTGTAATAACCCTTTCAATTTTATATGGTGAGCATTACTCTCTGATGTAGAACGATAGGCTTTTCCTAATTCTATGGCAATGCCCATTTTCTTTGCCCTTTCTTCAGCAGTAAATCTAAAATGATTCAAAGGGTATCTTTTATCATTCTGTGTTACTTTTTGAATGTCTTTCATCAGACAGATGGAATTATGGCCGTTTGCATTCACTACCTCGATGTATTTCATATTATGTTCGGAAATCACTTTGCCCGAAATAATCCCCCCGGTTTTAAGGTAAATATTTACAGTGTCTGCTATCTGAGCATAAGAGCATAACTGGGTACACAAAATGAAATAAAAGAGAGAAAAAATAAATTTGAAGTTTGTCATATGTTTGCTGTTCTATATAATAACATACAAAATTAAATTTTTGTAATTGCATATCTTAGTATTACTTTACTTTTTTTGTACATGAATGAAATTGAAGAAAAGGCATTACGGTGTTTTGTTATTAATCTGTTCAATTACAATAGTAAAGAGGGTGATATTTTTTCAATTTAGTGGGAGAAATTAAATAATCGTTGTATTGATATTTTTTTTGTCTGTTGTCCATTGAAACCTATCCTATTTTTGATTCGAAATGAATTGAAATTATGAAGAAAGACATTACTCCGCTATTATTTTTTAGTTTACTGCTATCACTGTTTTTACTGAATACTATTGAGGCACAAAACAGTAATACTACTTTTTTTAAAAAGATAAGAGATGAAAAGGTGGTTTCCGATCCTTCTATAGTATGGAAGAATTTCGGCCCAGGTATGTCAGGCTACTGTGAAGAGTTCTGGTGCCATCCGACAGATCCTAAAGTGATGTTTATGGGACCAGATATGCATGTAACTTTTGGTACTTGGGATGGAGGTGAATCATGGCACACTGTAAAAGATTCTGATGGTATGGGTTATGATTTAGAACGTACTCATGATATTCAATTCTCAAAAAACAATCCTAATTTTGGTGTTGCTATTGAAAGACAAGGTGGTGTGTACCTTTCAGAAGATAGAGGAAGGTCTTGGAAGCTGGTGGCTGATATTGAAAAAGCATATACCAAATTGGCTATTGATCCCATAGATGATCAAACGTGGTATATTGGTGCAGGTGATTTCTGGAATGTAAAAAACAATCATAGAGCTTTAAATAACCTTCAAGGAATACAACATAATAGAGCCAACTATGGTCATATCTTAAAGACAACTAACGGAGGGAAATCCTTCAAAAAAATAGCTACTTCAATTGCTAACGATCTGGATGTAGGAAGAATTATCATTCATCCCACAAAGCCCCACTTAATTTGGATTGCTACAAATCATGGTGTTTTCAAAAGTAAGAATGCAGGGAAGTCTTGGAAAGCTTGTGGAAACGGATTACCTAACAACTTACCAAGAGACATGACAGGACACTATGATGAAAAAAGTGGAACATTTACGTTATTATTAGTTGAACAGACATTTTATACTGAGGAGAATAAATCAGTTACAGCAAAGGGCGGAGTTTATAAGAGTAATGATTTAGGGAATAACTGGGAAGATATTACAGGCAATTTATATTTCGATTTAAATAAGATTTCCTTCACTGCCGAACATGATCGCTTTCATAGAGCGATGGGTTATTGGTTTGGTATTTCAAAGAAAGAAGCAAAGCAAAAGTTTACCGTTTTACCACAAAAGACACTTTCAGTATTTAATCGTATAGTTGTGAACCCTCTAGATGCAAATGAAATTCATGTTGCTTTTAATAAAAAGCATGATTTTACGTTTGGTCCTGGTGATTTATGGTCTACAAAAGATGGAGGGAAAACTTGGATTGTAAGTGCAAGGCAAGGGAAGTATTGGTTAGAAAATAAAAATAAAGCGTATTGGACACAAAGAAATAATCCTACAGGAACAAATGTGAAATTTGCACATTTACAACATTATATGGATTTAGAACCTGCCCGTTCCGGCAATAGAATGTTGGCGGTGAATTCATTAGGGGAGTTGTTTATTGGAATCGATCAGCAGACATTGAAATCTACAGATCATGGAGCAAGCTGGATTCAGATTGACGACGATGAAACCGCCGCTGGAAGTCAACAATGGATAGGAAGAGGAGGAAGCAATTTGCCAGGTCGTTTTATGTTGCTGGAAACAGGAATTCCACAGCGTAGATTACTTTGTAGTGGTGAACATGGGCTATGGGAAACTACAAGTATTGGCAATTGGAAAGACAATCAGGCAGTCGCAGTTCAGCAGTTGGAAGGGCAGGTAAATCATTTTGGGATGCATTCCGTTTCTACGGTGGCCGTTCACCCCAAAGATCCAAATATTGTTTACATTTTAGGGTGGCGACAAAGCCATAGAGGAAAACTTCGACGATCAATTGATGGCGGAAAAAGTTGGGAGAATATTGCTGCAATTTTTGATTCGAATAGCCCATTACACAAAAAATTAGCATCTCAAAACTCATTGACAATTGATCCTGAAAATCCAGATAACATGTACTTCTGTGCCACTTATCAGATGATTTCTGAAGTAAGTGCGGGTAAAGGACCAAAATTAACCAAAGGTGAGTATGGTTTTTATAGATCAAAAGATGGTGGTTATACTTGGGAAGTTAGTAATAAAGGAATTGATCATAAAGGAGCGAGTATCAGAAGAATCATTATAGATCCCGATCAGTCCACTACTTTATATGCAGCAGCTAATGATAATAATGGAGGTCTCTTTAAGTCAATAGATAAAGGGAGCAATTGGAAGAAAATGTCAATTCCTTCAGAGATAAAAGCCGTTAATAATGTATACATAGATAGAAATACAAAACACATTTTTATTACAGCAGGAAGAAGAACCGGAGAGTACAATGAGGGTGGTGTTTGGAAAAGCGAGGACAAGGGTAAAACATGGAAAAAGATATTCAGTGCTCCATTTGTATGGCAAGCGGAAACTTCACCTATAAACCCAGAATTGATGGTGATTAGTGTAGCGGGACAGGCAGGGGCAAAAAAAGATAGTTTTAAAAATCCTGGTGTTTACTTATCCAATAATGGAGGTGAAACATGGAAGAAAATTAATAAAGGACTAGGGCAACCTAATAAAATTGTAGATGTGAAACCAGACCCATATAATGAAAATGTACTTTGGTGCGCATCATGGGGATGTGGGTGGTACATCACCTATTTAAATGATGATAAAAATGGCTGGCTTACTCAATAGTCAGCATTCATTGGACTTTTTATGGAATGAAGGTAAACAAAATACGGACTTCACTTTTTCCCTTTTTAAATAAAGCACACTATCTATGAATAGAAGGATTACTACTCTAATTTTTTTAAGCTTACTTCCCTGCTTCGGTTGGGCACAGGATGATACTTTCTCTTCATTATTAAAGAATGAGAGCGCTTCATTAAGATATGAAATAATAGGAAATCAATTAGTGCATAGGAATACAGGTTACCTTAACTTTTTAAGTTGTTATTCCGTCTATCCTGATCAAGATATTGATTTAACATATTCACAGACAGGTGTTTATATCTGTGGATTTTCTCAACATGAGAAGATATACACCATCAAATTACTCAAAAAATAACAATTACTACACCGATGAATAACGCAAAATTCTCCTTACTAACAGTATTATTTTTATGTATTGCCACTTTTGGTTTCAGCCAGAAGAACATACATTATGGTGAAGATTTTATTGCTTTTGAAGCAGAAGATACATCATCCCCTTTAGGGACGTGGAAATTAAGAACACCAGAAGATCCACTTTATTACAAAGGAGATGGTATTGAGGCACTCAATCAGACTTATATTGAGTTCAGAGGTGCTTGGGCCTCTAAGGAATCTCCATTGACTTACAAATTCAAATGTCCCAAAACAGGAGATTATAGAATGCTGATGCGCTTGTATCAACCTTTGGAAGAGGGAGAAAAAGGGGACAAGAAAAACGATATGTTTGTTCGCTTGGAAGGGAACTACACAAGTGCAACCACTAAACCGAAGTCTGAGTTAGAAAAAGATCATAAGTTTTGGGGTAGAGGTGTAAGAGTATGGGGAACTTGTCATAGCCTAGAAATTGGTTCACATGCTCATGCAACTTATGGGTTGATAGAAGGGGAAGAGTATACCTTAGTCATGTCAGGAAGATCGGCAGGGGCTAGTATTGATTATATTTTATTCTATTTGGATAATCCTCCAAAATCAATTAGTAATCAAGATTTAGCAGTACAGTTTCCTGAAGAATATCGACCATTTGTTGCACCGACGGCAATTAATTTAGTACAAGAGGAGATCACAAAAATAAGAAAAGGGTCGTCTTTGCAATTTGATATAGAATTGCAACCAGTAAATACAAAAAAAGAAGTGACATGGGCTTCTTCTGATAAAAATGTATTGACAGTTGAAGATGGAAAAATAACCGCGGTGGGTGAAATTGGTACTTCAGCAACAATTACCGCCACTGCCGTAAATGGTTTGTCGACGAGTTGGACGATGACAATAGAGGAGTGGTATGCTATTGAAGTAGAAAGTATTGAGGTAACTCCTGATCCAATTGTAGTTCCAGCTACAAAAACACTCCCAATTTCTATTGATATTCAGCCATTCGGAGCTGATCACCCTGAGGTGGAATGGAAGATAAAAGATACTTCTATTGCGACGATAGATGAAAAAGGTGTTATCACTGGCGTAGCAGAAGGGCAAACAATTTTGGTAGTGACTTCAAAAGAGAATAAAGAAATAACCACAGAAGTTGCCATTACGGTTGGTGAATATATTGAAACCTTTATTAAATTTTCAGCAACTAATGAAGAACTATTAAATGCAAAATATGAGGTAGGTAAAGCATTGCCTGTGAAGTTTGAATATCATGCTGGTACGGGAGAGACCGTTGGTGAATCCATCAAATTAAAATTACGACATATCAAAGATGATAATGGATGGCAGGTGATGGATGATATTGCGTTAGATCTTGAAGATTATGTCGGAACAGTCAGTGGAACAGTTGAAACAGAAATTCCATTGGAAAATATCAAGTCTGTGGAGGAAATTGCCAGTAATGAGTTCTATTATCTTTTTGTACAAATGACCACGTCAAATGGCATTAAAAAGAGTGTTGGAGTTCAACCTATACAGATTATATCATCGGAAGATACAGATACACCTCCAGTATTAAGTACATTCCAAGTTACGGAGGATGAAATGTCAATTTATCCCAACCCTAACACTGGAAAATTAACGATACAATCGGACCTTCATACTTCTGGTAATTTCAAGGTTTTTGATACATATGGCAGGTTATTAAAAGAAGGAAGTTTTATTTCTAATGTTCAGAATGATGTATCTGATCTCACAGCAGGATTTTATTATTTACATATAAAAGTGGCTTCGGGCAATGCCGTCTTTAAGTTGCTGAAAAAATAATTCTCTTATGAAAACCTATTTTATTACACTGATCAGCTTTCTGATGTTTACAACATTCAGTTATGGTCAAATTAAAGTTTGGAAAACGAAAAAAGAAAAAGAGCAAATTGCTACTCCACAGTGGGTGGTAAATGATATTATTTTCAAGAGTAAGAAAAAGGTGAAAAACCCTCTTCAAAAGAATGTTTTTGCTTTTGTGCAAGATGAGGCACAAGAGACTCAAAAGATACCTTTGTTTTACAATGGAGATAATGAATGGGTTCTTCGTTATTCTAGCGGAGTTGAAGGTGTAAAACACTATTTGCTTACTTCAGAAGTGGAAGAATTAGATGGGTTGAAAGGGTTAATTCTTGTGACAGAAAATGAGAAACCGGATCGTCATGGTGGGATAGTTTTGAAGCAAAATAACCCTCGACATTTCTTCTATGAAGATGGAAAACATTACTTCAATATGGCTTTTGAGTGTGATTGGTTATTTGCATTAGATTATGGTCAAGAGGAAATTAATAAGACGAAACATCTGTTGAAGGTGCTAGAAGAGTATCAATTCAATCAAGTAGTGATGAATGTATATTCTTATGATGTGAAATGGAAAAAGGATCCAAAACTGAAGGATTATCCTGCTTTTGAGTATGGTGGCAGAGAAGACATTTATCCTTTTCTTGGGTCAAATTCAACTCCTGATTTCAGTACTTTAAATATTGATTTTTTCAAGCATTTTGATAAAGTGATTTCCGAAATGCATGACCGTGAAATTGTATCTCATTTGATGATTTATGTTTGGAATAAATTGGTCAATTGGCCTGAGATGAATTCAGAATCTGATAATCTCTATTATGATTACGTCATTAAAAGGTATCAAGCTTTTCCAAATATCATTTGGGATGTTTCTAAAGAAGCATTGCTATATGGCAGGGCCACAGAAGAATACATCAAAGAAAGAATTGATAGAACTCGAGACTTAGATGCCTATGGTCGTTTGGTTTCAGTACATGATTTTGGTTTTTGTAAAAGAAATAGCGGGAAGGTGGATTTTATCTCAATGCAAAATTGGGAACACACTCTTTACCAAAATATGTTGCAAGCTAGAAACAGTTTCAAGGATAAGCCAGTATTGAATATCGAACATGGAGGGTATGAGGAAAGTCCATTTAGGGTGTTCCCAGGTGCTTATATTAATGCTGAAGCATGTTTAAGAAGAAATTATCAATGTCTATTCGCAGGAGGATACACCACGTATTATTGGCAAGGTACCTCATGGAATGTTGTAATTCACAATCCATTTGAACAGCCAGCTTCTTTCAAAAAGCCTCATTTTGAGTATTTCAAGCATATGAGAACACTTTTTGAACACTATAATTTTGAAAACTTTGTTCCTCTTTCACATCACAATTCCAGCGGGTTTAATCTCACCAACAAAAAAGATGGTGTCGTAATGATGTACACCCCAAAGGAAAATCAATGGATTGGGGTACATAAAGTCTTGAAGAAAAATTTTGATTATTCTAAAGCTCAGCAACAGTGGTTCAACACATTGACGGGTGAATATTCAAAAAAAGAAAATTACAACACAGAACCTTTCGATTTTTGGTATGAAAGACCATGGAAAGGGGAAGCTGATGTGATTCTGATTATATCAAATTTAAAATCTAATTCGTTAAACTAAACTTTGTAAATTATGAAAAAGATTATTGCGGTAACAGTATTTTTAATGATGTCTATTGTATCCTTCGCACAGGATATTCCAGTACCTGGTAAATGGGCAAAAAAGAATACAGAACAGTTCGTGGAGTTTGCTTCTAAAGAGTGGAAATTGAATGAGGAACAAAAAAGTGTAGTATATGATTATCGCTTGGACTTCATTGCTAAACGTGCTTATATCAATAAACAAAAAAAGGAAGGTACTTTAAGCCAGGAAGAAGCAAAAGCGCAGGTACAAGCAGCTCAGAAAGAAGTATCACAAGGTGTTTCAAAGTATTTGAACATCAAGGTAAAAGAATATTACCGTGTCAATAAAGCATTCAATGAAAGCAAAAGCGGTAAATAATTTTGAGTAAGTACATTGTAAACTAATTGTTCAAATATTTATGGTTTAGAAATCAGGAGATTTCTGATGATATGTAGGGCACGAATGACGCTTACGCTTAACATTCGCGCCAGTGGGCTTTCTACCATTATTGTCTGGTAGTATTCCCCCTGGCATTGAAGGGAAAAGCGTTAAGAATTTCATGAATTAAGCTGTTTAAAAATGATTTTCTTGTTTGAGCAAAGCGAGTTTAAAATCATTTAGGCGAGTGGAATGAAATTTAGCTTTTGACTTCACAGCCTAGATTTTTTGCTTCGTTTTTCATCAATGGAAAAATGAAGAAGAAGGAAGGTTGAAAGTAGAACTTTCAAAGCTTGTAGAAATGCTGAGTGAAAGTTGATGATAATTTAGTTTACAATGTAGTAAGTGCTAAGCCTAAAATAATTGATGTCTTAGCACTTGGTAGCGAAGCCTGTTATGCATTGACTATGTGAAGAGAATTATTGTTTATATATAAATGAATTCGCAGGTAGTAATGAATCAGTATTCTTTTACATCTGATTTGTATATCGGGTTTCGCCTCTACTTTTCAAAATACCAAATTGACAAATTATTAATCTCATTGACATTAAATTCAACTACATCATGAAAAAGATCATTATCCTAACTTCATTATTATTGATTTCAGTTATCTCTTTTGGCCAATCTGTTCCTGCACCAGGAGAATGGGTACAAAAAAGTGCTCAAGATTATATTGATTTTGCCGGCAAAGAATGGAATTTATCCCAAATTCAAAAGGATCATATTTACGATTACTATCTTAATTTTCTCGCCCACAGATCGTATTATTTCAAAAGAAAAAAAGAAGGGGCTTTGACTGCTGAAGAAACGTCATTATTGCTAAGGTCAATACAAGAGGAAACCACTCAGAAGATCACAAAATACTTAGGAATTGACTGGAGAGAATATTATAGAGTCAACCGAGAATATATGAAAAAAGGCTAATTATTAAAGTGACTGAAATGTTGATTGTGTGTTTCATTTTTTAAAATTCAAGGGGTTTAAAAAAAATGATTAATGGGGGGCAAATTTATAATCTTTCGATTTGGCATAATTTAAACAGAAGAACATATGGATCTGTCATTTCTTTGTCTTAAACTAGACATTAAGAACTACTGAAATGAAAGGATTAATTGTACTCCTATTGGGGATTTGGCTTATGTCATGCTCCCAACAGCAAACAAACTTACAAAGAGAAATAGACTTCAATTTTGATTGGAAATTTACTTTAGTTAAAGACACATTACCACCTACTCAGGTGCCTTTGGTTGATCAAGATTGGAGAGCTATCAGATTACCTCATGACTGGAGTGTGGAAGCTTCTTTCGACTCTACTTTAGAAGGATGTGTGGGCTATTTGCCCGGCGGTGTTGGCATTTACCAAAAGCATTTTAAAACACCTGTTGACTTAAAAGATAATAATGTATTTATCCTATTTGATGGCGTTTATAACAATGCCACTTTTTGGATCAATGGAAGAAAACTAGGTTTCAATCCTTATGGTTATTCACCCCTTTATTTTGACCTTTCGTCTTACCTTCATCAAGATGATAAAGACAATGTGATTACTGTACATGTAGATCATTCTCGTTTTGCGGACAGCAGATGGTATGCGGGAAGTGGTATTTATAGAAATGTAAAATTAGTAACGGTTGATAAATTACATATTCCTATTTGGGGTACTTTTATCACAACGCCAGAAGTAACAAAAGAACAATCAAAAGTTCACCTTCAGGTTGAATTAGAGAATCATTATGCTACAGAGCAAAAGGTAGAAGTGGTTACAAGCATTTTGGATGAGAATGGAAAATCCATTGTTCAAACATCTTCTCATTCAACCCTAAAATCAAATCAAAAAAATAAAATAGAACAAGACCTTACAGTAAAATCACCAAAACTGTGGTCGCCTGATACTCCCGTACTTTATAATGCATTGACGCAATTGAAAGTGGAAGGAAAAGTAGTGGATGAATACAGTACTCCTTTCGGTATAAGGTCAATTGAGTTTAAAGTCAATGAAGGCTTCTATTTAAATGGAGAAAATACTTTAGTAAAAGGTGTGTGTTTACATCATGACGCTGGATTGGTAGGAACAGCAGTTCCTCTGGGCGTTTGGGAACGTAGATTAAGACTATTAAAAGAAGGAGGAGTAAATGCGATTCGTACTTCTCATAATCCATTCTCAAAAGAATTTTTGGACCTTTGTGACAGAATGGGTTTCCTAGTTCAAAATGAACTATTTGATGAGTTTGATTACCCTAAAGACAAGCGTCAAAACTTCCATGACCGCCACTCAGATTATGCTACTAGAGGTTATGATGAGTACTTTCAGAAGTGGGCAAAAAGCGATTTGCAAAGAACCATGAGAAGAGATCGTAATCATCCATCTGTGTTTCAATGGAGTATTGGTAATGAGATTGAGTGGACGTATTTGCATTACAGGTACATTACTGGTTTTTACACGGACCCTGAAAATCCGAACAAGAACAAAGGTTTCTTTGGAAAACCACCAATGTTTACACCTGAAGAATTAAAAGTGCGTTATGACAATTGGGAAAAAGGGGATTATATCTTAGCAAAAACAGCCCAAAAACTAAATGATTGGGCGAAGGAAATGGATGATACTCGTCCAACAACAGCGAACTTGATTATTCCACAGGTGAGCCATGTGAGTGGATATGCTGATGCTGTGGATATTCCAGGTTATAGTTATAGAAACGTAATTTTCCCTTGGGCCAAAAAGTATTTTCCAGACACACAGGTCACTACCAATGAGTGTCCTGGTACTTGGGACGATTGGAAGCAGGTTTTAGAGTACCCTGGCGTGTTTAGTATTTTTATGTGGACGGGTATTGATTATATCGGTGAAAGAAATGACCGTTGGCCAGAGAAAAGTGCTTGGGGCGATATGCTTGATTTAGCAGGTTTTAAAGTGACAGGTTGGAATTACTTTAAGAGTATTTGGAAAGATGAACCACATATTTCTATTGGAACTATACCATTGAAAAAATCAGGCTTTAAAGCACACGAAATGTCTGGATTACCAGTAGCAAAAAAGAAGAATGCATACAAATGGAGGAACAGTAACTGGCACTGGAATTACAAAAAAGGAGAACAGGTTTTGGTTGAGGTGACTTCCAATTATTCTACCGTTGAACTCTTATTGAATGGAAAGTCATTGGGTTATAGAAGTATGTCTGATAGTCCCGGTCGAATCATGCGATGGGTAGTTCCATTTGAGGAAGGTGAATTGGTAGCAAGAGCCAAATTTGGCAAAGAAGAAACGGTAACTACATTAAAAACAGCTGGCAAACCTGTCAAAACAACTATTACAGCAGATAAAAAACAACTGAAAGCAGATGCTTATGATGTATCTCATATTGTTTTTCAGTTAGAAGATAAAGACGGATATCCTGTCAAAACGGAAAATGTAAAAGTCACTTTTGAGGTAGAAGGTAACGCAAAACTTCTGGGTGTGGACAATGGTGCTTGGACTAATATTCAAGACTTCAAATCCAATACACTGACCACTTCTAAAGGTAGAGCTTTGACGATCATTCAATCTACCAAAGAAGCAGGTGACATTAATATTACAGCCAAAGTGGACGGTTATCCTGATCAAACAATAATGCTAAAATCATCAAAATAAATTGTAATAAGGTATGAAATTAAATGTCCTCTTTTTGATCACTTACTTACTATCTCTTTCACTTTATGCTCAAGAAAAAGTGCTGAAAGTCACAGACTATGGCGCCAAGGGTGATGGAGAAACACTGAACACTGCTTATTTCCAAAAGGCCATAGATGCTTGTGAAAAAGAGGGAGGTGGTATTGTGAAAGTAGAAAAAGGAGTGTTTCGAATAGGGACAATTTTTCTAAAAGATAATGTAAAACTGTGGGTAGCAGAAGGAGCGGAAATCATTGGGAGTGAGAACCCAATGGACTACAAAAGTATCGCTCCTTTTGTGGACGCCACAGGACAACCAAGAGGAAAGTGTTTGATTGGTGCCGAAAAAGCGAAAGGAATAGCGATTTACGGTAAAGGTGTGATTGATGGCCGAGGTAAGAATTTCTTGTATGAAAATATGAAAGATATTTTGGAGCAATTAGGTATTGCAAAAGAGAAGAGAAAACCATTGATAGCAGACCGCCCTTTCTTGATACGATTGGTAGGGTGTGAAGATATTAAACTCCATCAAATTACATTAAGACAGTCTTCAGCGTGGACCCTGCATTTCTTCCAATGTAAAAATGCACAAGTAGAAGATATCAAAATTTACAGTCATGCTCACCGTAATAATGATGGCATTGACATCGATTCAAGTACAGATATTTCTATTAAAGACTCTAATATTGATGCAGGTGATGACGCCGTTTGTATCAAAGCAACAAGTCCACTGCCTACTCAAAACGTTGATGTTGACAATTGTGTCTTGAAGAGTGATTGGGGAGCAATTAAATTCGGAACGGAGTCAATGGGTGATTTTAAAGATATTCATATTCGGAATTGTACTATTAATGAAACTTTAGGGGGAGGAATTAAAATCTTGACGGTTGATGGTGCAAACATCGAAAATGTGGTCATTGAAAACATAAAAATGTATGGTGTAGATATGCCAATTTTTGTCCGTTTAGGAGAACGCTTAAGAACCTATAGAAATGCTCCACAAGAAGAAGTGGGAAGCATAAAAAATGTGTTATTAAAGAATATTTATGCTGAAGTTTTACCTCAAGAAAAAACAAGGGTAGAAGTACCAAGTGGGATATTGATTACAGGAACAGACGATCATATGATTGAGGATCTTCAATTAGAAAAGATTGAAATTAAGATTCAAAGCGAAGGAGAGAAAGCACAAAGAGAAAATGTAGTGCCTACTTTAGAAAAGAAGTATCCTGAATATATCCCGTTTGGAGTTTTACCTGCTTACGGAATGTACGCGAGAAATATCAAAAAAATTTCCATCAAAAACCTTCACTTTTATCAAAATGGAAAGGATCACCGCTATCCAATATTATTTGATAATGTGGTTTCAAATTCTTCTAAAAACCTGAAAGTTAACGATGAAAAGGTAACTATTCACTTTACAGATACTGACAATGAAAAAGATTTGTAAGATAGTAATACTGCTTGCTTTATGGGCCGGTAAGGCTGCAGGGCAACAGCCCAATGTGGTGTTAATTTATACAGATGATCATCGCTATAGTGGTATACATGCTTTGGGAGGACAAGCTGTTGAGACTCCAAATATGGACAAGTTATCAGAGGAAGGGGTAGTCTTTGATAATGCCTATCTGATGGGATCTTTTGCAGGAGCAACATGTATTCCAAGCCGTGCAATGCTGTTGTCTGGACGCCCGCTTTTTCAGTTGAAGAGACAGGGACATCTTATTCCAAAAGAGCATACCACCATTTCGGAGGCTTTCCATAGTGCAGGTTATCGGACACATATTGTTGGAAAGTGGCATCAAGACAAAGCTTCAGTTTCAAGAGCTTTTGACTCAGGTGGACAAGTGATGGGCTTGGGTGCTTATTTGGTAGATCACTATAGAATGCCACTATGGAAATGGAATGATCAAGGGAAGTACCCCAAAAGTGAAGCATATTTAATTTCCTATGACAAAAAAAATAATAGAGTCAAGGAAGCTTTTGTAGCAACTGAACGTGTAAGAGGGCCGATAGGAACGGAAGAAAATGGACCTCATACTTCTGAAATTTTTGCAGAAGATGCGATTGATTTTATAGAAAATTATAAAGAGCAAAACCCTTTCTTCATGTACTTGGCGTTTCATGCTCCCCATGACCCAAGACAAGCTCCAAAGCGATTTAAAAAGAAATACCCTGAGGAGAAAATTCAGCTTCCTCCTTCGTATATGTCTCAGCATCCTTTTGACAATGGACATATGTACTTGAGAGATGAAGCATTGGCGGTTTGGCCAAGAACGGAAGCCGTTTCTCAAAAAGAGTTATCGGATTATTATGCCATTATTACCCATTTGGATGAGCAAATTGGGAAGGTGATTGCATCACTCAAAGCGAGTGGGAAGTATGAAAATACAATTATTGTGTTAGCGGGAGATAGTGGCTTGGCAGTAGGAAATCATGGACTCATGGGTAAGCAGAATGTATATGATGAAGACGGTCTGCATATTCCATTGATCATTGGAGGAGGTGCCATCAAAACACCACAAAGGAAAGATGCTTTATGTTATACACATGATATTTATCCCACTATTTGTGATTTGGCAAAAGTGAAAATTCCTTCTTCTGTAATAGGGAAGAGCTTACTTCCAGTTATCAATAATCAGAAAGATCAAATCAGAGATTATACATATCATGCCTACCGTCAATTTCAAAGAGCCTATAGAAAAGGAGATTACAAATTGATTGAATATGTTAGGGCAGCTGATTTCACAAAAAAAGAGGGAGATCAGGTGAGAGGATCGCGTGTAACACAACTTTTCAATTATAAAAAAGACCCTTGGGAAACACAGGATTTATCCTTTTTTCCAGAGTATCAAGAAATACTAAAAGAAATGCAGTCTGAGATCAAAGAGATTGCTAAAAAAGAAGATGATTATAAAGAAAAAGTCGGTTATGGTTTTGATTTTTGGGACTATTATAACCCGACATTAATTGTTAAATAATGAATGAAATGAAGACTAAGTTTACAACAATATTATTATTACTATCCTTTGTAGGAGCACTTCACGGGCAGGAAGTGAACTTCTCTTATTTCGATGAGTCTTTACCTTTAGAGGAAAGATCAGAAATACTTGTAAGTCAAATGACATTGGAAGAAAAAATAGAGCAATTGGTCAACAGTGCTCCAGCAATTCCAAGGTTGAATGTACCTGCTTATGATTGGTGGAATGAAGCATTGCATGGTATTGCAAGAAACGGGAAGGCCACTATTTTTCCTCAAGGCATTGGAATGGCGGCAACTTTTGACACCACTTTGGTTTTTCAAATGGCTGATGCAATTTCAACAGAGGCGAGAGCAAAGTTCAAAATCTCCCAAGCTATGGGCAACACAAGTAAATATGCAGGACTTACCTTTTGGACTCCTAACGTCAACATCTTTAGAGATCCACGTTGGGGAAGGGGGCAGGAGACTTACGGAGAAGATCCTTATTTAACATCAAGAATTGGATTGTCATTTGTAAAAGGTTTACAAGGCACTGATGACAAGATGTTGAAAACAGCGGCTTGTGCCAAACACTTTGCGGTGCACTCAGGTCCAGAAAGTGAAAGACATACTTTTGATGCTCAACCTACTAAGAAAGATTTATATGAGACGTATTTACCTGCATTTGAAGCGTTAGTGGTAGAAGGAAAAGTGGAAGGCGTTATGGGTGCTTACAATGCAGTCTATGGTGTTCCATCTTGTGCAAGTACATTTTTATTAGATGACCTATTAAGAAAAGAATGGGGTTTTGATGGTTATATCACTTCAGATTGTGGTGCAATTAATGGTATGTTCTATAAAATGAAATACGTAAAAAGTGCCCCTGAAGCAGCCGCAACAGGATTAAACGAAGGTGTAAATCTGAATTGCGGACGTACTTATCTGAAATTGATGAAAGCTGTAGAACAAGGTTTAATCACTGAAGAAACTATTCATCAACGTACAGTTCAACTGTTCAAAACAAGGTTTAGATTGGGCATGTTCAATAAAGACAATTCCCACCCGTATTATAATGTGGAGAAAGAACATATTCACTCTCCAGAACATGTTGCTTTAGCAAGAAAAGCCGCTCAAAAATCAATTGTTTTATTAAAGAACAAAGACAATATTTTACCACTTCCTAAAGACATTAAAGTGCCTTATGTTACAGGTCCTTTTGCCAATTCAGCTGATATGTTGATGGGTAGTTATTATGGAATCAGTCCGAATTTGGTAACTATTTTAGAAGGCATTGCGGATAAAGTGTCTTTGGGAACGTCGTTGAATTACAGAAGTGGAGCATTGCCATTCCAGAAAAATCTTAATCCTAAAAACTGGGCTCCAAATGTGGCGGCAGAATCGGATGTTACAATCTGTGTGGTTGGAATTACAGCAGATATGGAAGGGGAAGAAGTGGATGCTATTGCTTCTGAAAATATTGGGGATAGAAAAGACCTTAAATTACCTGAAAATCAACTTAATTATGTCAAAGAAATTATTGAGCGTAAGAAAGGTCCATTGGTTTTAGTAGTAGCAAGTGGTAGCCCTGTTTCATTGGAAGGAATTGAAGAACACTGTGATGCTATTTTACACATTTGGTACCCTGGTGAACAAGGAGGAAATGCTGTTGCTGATATTTTGTTCGGAGATATCTCACCTTCAGGGAAATTACCAATCACATTCCCGAAAAGTATTGCCCAACTTCCATCTTATGATGATTATTCAATGAAAGGAAGAACGTATAAATTCATGAAAGAAGAACCTTTATTCCCCTTCGGATTTGGTTTAACATATACTGATTTTACGTTTGAGAATTTAGAATTATCGTCGTCTACTTTAAAACAAAAAGACAAATTGCAACTCTCTTTTACAGTAAGTAATACAGGAAAAGTAGATAGTGAAGACGTTGTTCAGCTTTATATTTCTCCTAAGACACAAGAAGAATTGACGCCTCAGTATATTCTTCAAGGTTTTCAGCGTATTGCCTTAAAGGCAGGAGAAACAAAGGAATATTCTTTTGAATTGACTTCGGATGATTTCAAACTTTTCAATGAAAATGGAGAGAAAGAATGGCTGAGAGGAGAATACGATATTAGTGTATCAAATGCTTTGCCATCTGAAAGAAGTGTGGAACTTGGAGCTTCAAAACCATTAGTGAAAACTGTAAAATTGGTGGGAAGAAAGTCAAGTAAATAATAGAACTAAAATAGCTATATTGTGTAGGAGCTTCAATTGCTTTTGAAGCTCCTATTTTGTTATCAATAAGATTAATGACTCTGTAAACTAAATTATCGTCAACTTTCACTCAACATTTCTACAAGCTTTGAAGGCTCTACTTTCAAGCATCCTTCTTCTTCATTTTTCCATTGATGAAAAACGAAGCAAAAAATCTAGGCTTAGAAGTCAAAAGCTAAATTTCACTCCACTCGCCTCAATGATTTTAAACTCGCTTTGCTCAAACAAGAAAATCATTTTTAACGGCTCAATACATGAAATTCTTAACGCTTTTCCCTTCAATGCCAGGGGGGTACTACCAAACTATAACGGAAGAAAGCTCAATGGCACGAATGTTAAGCTTTCGTGTCCTTCAGATCATCAGAAATCTCCTGATTTCTAAACACTATAAATAACGCAAACTTCGTTTACATTGTGCCATAACATGTTTGGAAAATATATTCAAAACAAGCTTTTAAGTTTTATTTTTATAGTTATTCTCCACAACGCCCAAACTTCCTAAAAAGTCCAATGAAGCAACTTTTACATTGTACTCCCTTTTTAATTCATATACTTTCTGCATAGTAGAAATAAACGGTTTTTTTTGCTCATCATTGAAGTAATTGATTAGGTTGATGGCAAGTAAAGCGTCCTGCATATTTTCACTCAAACAGAAGTTTTCCAATTTTACTTTTGCATCTTGATCACCATAAAGGTCATATGCAATTATTGAAGCAATAATTGCAGCAGGTGAATACTGATCTTGCATAGCTTGAAGAATACTCTCTTTATATGAAAGTACATTTTTTTTGGGCTGACTTCTAATACCTAATAACGCCCAGTACCTTTCAATTGCATTCTCACTATTTAAAAACTGCAATTGTATTTTGAGTGCTTCATTAGTTGTTTCGCCAGAAAGGAATGCAATATCAAAAATATTGTCAATGGGGCAGTTTTCATTGTTCAAACGGAATTCATACGGCGTACCTGTTTCGGAAATCTTATAGAGTTCATATTCAGGTAAAAACATCACATCTCTTCTTTCTAATAAATCAGCTTTTAAGTGTTTTTTCATTTTTTCTTTGATTTTATGAAAAGCAGGATCATCAGCAAGATTATTCGTTTCCCATTGATCATTTTGAATGTCGAAAAGGTATTCTTTAGGTCTCGGCTCAAAGATACTTTTTTGAAGTGAATCTAATTGATTGTTTTTTAAGTCCGTCCGCATTTGATTGACGATATCTGAAATTTCCATATAACGGATATAGCGTTGTTGAGGAATAAACGGCATAAAGTTTCTGGAATAAATATACCTTCCGTCGGTCACTGTTCTAACTAAGTCAATACCGTTGTCAGATCGGTCAGATGATAAAGTAATGAGCTCCTTTTTCTTGGATCTGTTGTCTCCCATTAGGATTCTTCCTTTGAGGTGTTTCGGTAATTTCCCTCCCGCTAAATCAATAAGTGTAGGGGCTAGGTCTTCAAAATTGATGAGTTCATCTGTTACACCTCCATTTGTTTTCCAAGGTGAGAGGTGCTTATATTTTTCGGGAAACCAAACAACAAAAGGAACACGATACCCATAGTCTATACCATTGGTTTTTCCTCTTGGCATTCCTTCACCATGGTCAGCAAAAAAGAAAATGATTGTTTCCTCTTTCAAGCCTTCTTTATCGAGTCTTTCAAGAAGGTGACCAATTTTCTTATCCGTCATTGAAATGGAATTGTATACGCGGGCAAACTGTTTACGCATTTCAGGAGTGTCCTTGTAAATTGGAGGCATATTAAATGCATTTTCATCTATCTTTTCCTCCTTGTTCAGTTTGTTATATATCTTTTCCATGTACCAAGAATAGGGATTAGTCATGGTACGGGATTGGTGGGAATCTTCGAAATTAAAGACAGCAAAGAAAGGTTGATCCTTCTTTCTATTCCACCAGCCTGCTTTTTTAGAACTTTCATTCCAGGCATCTTTAATAAATGCTTTTCCATTTCTAAGGTTATAATCCGTCTTTGCATTGTTAGTGACATAGTATCCTGCTTTTTTCATGTAATAAGGGAAACCATGAATCTGAGAGGGAATAGGGTACGAACTTCGGTGATTACCAGTGCCCATTTCAAAAGTACGAACTCCTGTAATCAATGTACTTCTACTAGGTGAACAAACGGTGCCTGTGGAAAATGCATTTGTGAATCGAACACCTTCTTCCGCTAATTGATCAATATGAGGAGTATGTGCGTTTTCATTGCCGTAACACCCAATAAATTGTGGAGAAGTGTCTTCAATGGTTATCCAAAGTATGTTTGGTTTTGAAGTGGTTGGAGTGGAAGTTTTACACCCATAAAAGAAGGCGCTTACCAAAAGGAGTTTAAAGATATATTTCATCTCATTGTTTGTTGTTGAATAGTAACTTGCTTTTTATCCTAGAATGTGAGATGCTTTAAAACATCATTAAGCTCTAGAAAATTATAATTGCTATTATAGCAATAAAAATAATTCAATCTAAAACAATAACCAAATCAATGCATTAAAAAGTCATTCGGGTTGCATCATCTTTACAATCACTTTGGCTTATTGCATAAAAAATAAATGGCTCCATAGTAAATTACTAGGAGCCAAGTTGTTTGTTAAGTGTAGTTGCTAATTAAATTCTAAACTAAATATAAGTAGTCTGATTCTTATTTGGTTTGATGCTTTTTGTCTTCACCTCTGATGGTTTTGAATTCGTCATATAACGCTTCTACAAGCTGAGGATTTTCCTGTGCTATATTTTTACGTTGTGAAGGATCTTCTTTGAGATTGTAAAGAGCCATTTCTTTACTGTTCCCCAATTCTATATTTACT
This sequence comes from Flammeovirga sp. SJP92, assembly GCF_001583495.1. GTDB lineage: Bacteria > Bacteroidota > Bacteroidia > Cytophagales > Flammeovirgaceae > Flammeovirga. The sequence continues at coordinate 45,645 of NZ_LQAQ01000078.1, forward strand.
TTTTTATTGATTTTACCCCCTTTGTAGGGAGGGATCAAAACATAGTTTCCTTTTCTGAAAGCCGTTCTAGAAGTCGCCTCAATGACTAAATTTTGACGTCCTTCTTTGGATTTTCCGACTAAGGCATCCAATACATTTTCAGAGTCAGTTGCCATTTCATCACTTCCTACTAAAGAGGCTAAAGAAGCAAATAAATCAAGCTGACAAACTAGAGCATCAGATGCCAGAGGATGAATTTGACCTTTCCAGTAAGTGATAAAAGGAACGTGAGTACCGGCTTCAAAAAGTGAATATTTTCCTCCTCTTAAACCGCCAGCTGGATCATGATCACCAAGAAGTTCCACTGCATCATCATAGTATCCGTCGTTAAGTACCGGACCATTGTCAGAAGAAAGAATGATCAAAGTATTTTCTTCAATACCTGCTTCTTGAATCGACTTGATCAGTTCACCAATACACCAATCCGCTTCTACAATCACATCACCTCTAGGTCCTTTTCCAGATTTACCTACAAATCTTGGATGAGGAGTTCTTGGCACATGTGGTTGTTGCATAGTATACGCCAAGAAGAAAGGTTGTTTTTTGGAAGAATTTATTTTGATATAGTCTTTAACCTTATCCAAAAAATGATCTGCCATTTCTACATCATTCCAAAGGGCCGATTGACCACCTTTCATATAACCAATTCTTGGAATACCGTTAATAATGGTGTTATTATGCTCATGATGCCATTTCATAGTGGTCAACTCAGGATTTTTCTTTCCTGTAGGTTGTCCTTCAAAATTCTTTTTATAATTGACTTCAATAGGGTCATTAGGATCAAGGCCTACTACATTTCCATTCTCAATGTAAACTGTAGGCACACGGTCTTGAGTTGCCGCCATAATGTAAGATTGATCAAACCCAACTTCATTAGGACCAGGAGAAATATGCTTGTTCCAATTCTTTTCACCTTGTCCAAGTCCAAGGTGCCATTTTCCAATGATTGCAGTTTGATATCCTTCTTTTCTCAACATTTTTGGAAGAGTGATTTGTGCTGTATCAATGAGTAATGGATCTGTTCCAGAAAGAATATGTGCTCCTTTTTTCTTCCAAGGGTATTGCCCTGTCATCAGTGCATATCTTGAGGGAGTACAAGTAGCTGAAGAAGCGTAGGCATTCGTAAAGTTGACACCATTTTGAGCAAGGAAATCAATATTTGGAGTGGTAAATCCTTTAGCTCCATTGACGCTTATGTCACCATAACCTAAATCATCAAGGTAAACTAAAATAATATTAGGTTTGAGATGGGTTTTATCTTCTGACTTTGAAGTTTGTTTATTGCCCCCACATCCGAACAATAGGAATGAGAGTGTAAAAAAGATATATATATTTTTCATCATTAAAATTAATTTGCTGTAAACTAAGTGATATACTGTTTTAGTCTCCTTTTAGATCATACCATCTAGTTCTTAATTTTGAATTGAATCAAAAGCAAGGATAATAGAAGTCATAAAAGGTAGAGGTTAAAGCAAGCACATTGATGCTTGCAGATGATCAGAAATAGTCTAATTGTCTAAAACTGAAACAACTTAGTTTATAATAATTAGGATTGAGATATGTAAAAGCCCAAGTAAAGAGTACATGGGCTTTATGTATTTAATTGAAATGAATGAAATATTATTCTACTAAACCAACTAAAGAGTTGAATGATTTTAAGTTCGCGTCCGTTTCAAATTGAGTGTGTAAAACAAAAGGTTTGGCATTTTGCTTTGTGTCACTCATTTTAATTGTCACAAATTCTTTACCTGCACTTTGATTAGTTTTTAAGAAATCTGTGATTTCATAACTTAATCGTCTCATCTCTCCTAATTCAAAGACTAATTCATCTTCAGTAATTAGCTCAAATTGATCTTCAATGGCCATCACATCATCGTATAATGTTCCAGCTTCAATTTTTTCTCCAATTCCTGAGATAGCTAAATTAATAGGAGCATTTTTACCTTCTTCCATACCACCATAAATAGAAAGAATAACTTTATTCTCATCTGACAGTTCACCAAGGTCAGAAAGCTTGATGACTAATAGTGTATGAACTTGATCATTTTTATGATTTCTGACAACCAAACGGTCATCAACATGAGCTTCATCGGGGTTGGTGTACCATTCTGCAGCATTACTGCCTTTAAAAGATTGTACATATCCTGTGTATGAAAATGGAATTTGCCCAATTTCACTGGTCAATAAGACTTCTGCTTGTCCTTCAACTTCACCTTCACCCGCTTTTCCTTTAGTAGATACAGGCGTGAAAGAGAGAGAAACATCTGTCACGACAGGGATTTCATAAATACGGCTTTCTTCTGCATGGAAAGTGTATTCATTTCCTTTAGAGTCTTTATATACTAGATCATGAGGAGGAGTTCCATCAAATTTTGCGGTGAAATAAGAATTAACAGTATCGCCTGCACTTTCAACACTAAAAAGACTTTCTCCTTCTAAGGTTACTGATGCAGGTCGGGTTGGTAAGCTTTCTTCACTATCACAAGAGGCGAAAAGGCTTCCAGCCATGATAAGTAATGGTAATATACTATTTCGTTTCATTTTAAGATTAATTAAAAAATCAATGTAAACAGGACATTGTATTTGAACAGATGCTTTCTTTTATAATAGTAAAATCAATAATTTTACCGACAACGTTGCTAATATAGCAATTTGTTTGTATAATTGTACCATATTTACGAAGTTAAATTGTTAAAATTTCCATTTTCAAAGAAAATCGATAGCAAACCGATCAAGAATAAAGGTTATTTTCATTTTTTAAGTACTAAGACAAAATAGGTGATAAATTAATTTTTAATTATTGTATTGGGAGTACAACTCTGTGAAAGGGATGAATAGAAGTTCTGTAAAACGTTTTCATAAAGGCAGTAATCGCAAAATAATAATACACATTAATGATATTACTTTTGTAGTAGAACTTACGATAAAGTAAACATCAAAGACTTCATGCATCGTTTATCATTCATCTCAACTTGAAGCAATAAACCTTTTTCTGTCTGGTAAGGTATCGATTAAAAACTTTTAAGTTATGAAAAAGTTCATCTTACTCAACATTTTTCTTGTGCTATTGGGACAATTTGTATTTGCACAGGATGACAAAACTGAAAAGAAAATTAATAATTATATCTCTTATATGAATAAAACATTGGGAGGTACCCTCACAGGCGATCAAATTGTGTTGCTAAAAGCACAGCGTATTGATTTTCTTAAGGAATTACAAAAAGTTGATAAATACGCAGTGAAAGAAAAAAGAAAGCTGGAAAAAGAATTTAAAGAAAACAGAAATAGAATTCTGACAGAAAATCAAATTACCGTTTTGGCTATCTCAAGATTGACGCGTAAAGAACTTTCTGTATTAAGGCAAATGTTCTCAATCTCTAAAGAACAACAAGGAGAATTGAAAGGGGAGTTAAAGCGAATGAATAAAATGCTCATTAGTGCTAGAAAGGTTTATGAGATAGATAGTCAACAATATTTAGAAATTGATTCATTGGTGGTAACCTCAAAGGAATATGCTTTCAATGAGATTTTTGATGTTGAGCAAAAGAAAAAGTTTGAAGAATTCAAGGGTAGGTATAATACGATTATTGTGAAGTATTCTGAAAGGATTGGTGTAGAGCTTCGAAATTAATATTAATATATTCTTTTATTCATGTTTACACTGCTTTGTCATAAGTGGTGTAAGCACTCTGTAAATTAAGTTTTTGAGTGTAAAAATCTAGTTATTTCTGAAATATAGCTTTTGTTTCGTTTTTATTTTAAGACTAAAATGAAGAAAAAGTAAGTTTGGAAGTAGGGTCTGAAAAGCTTGTAGGAAATCTGACTGAAGGTGGTTGACAACAATTTAGTTTATAATGTAATAAGCCTATTTTTTGGAGTGTTGATGGGCCTTTTATTAAATATATTTACATTAAGTTGCTATTATAGCAATAATGTTATATAATTGTATGAATAACACTATAAAGCGTTACAAGTAAACTTATGATATACGTACAGCGAGTTTGGAATTTGATGGATATTAATTATCGTCTGCTGATTAGTTTTCTCTTCCCATTTTTCATTCCTGATGTGGGATTAGGACAAGTTGTCAACGATCAGCCCAATATTGTATTTTTCTTTGTAGATGATATGGGGATCAGCGATCTGTCTTGTTATGGTTCTGACTTTCATCAGAGCCCCAATATTGACAAGTTGGCCAATACTGGTATGAGATTTACGAACGCTTATGCCGCCTGTACTGTATGTTCACCTTCAAGAGCAGCATTAATGACGGGACAATACCCTGCTCGATTACGAATAACGGATTGGATTGACGGTTGGTTTATGCCTTATGCCTCCATGAAAATTCCAGAATGGCAGTTGTTTCTACCTTCTGAAAGCAAAACATTGCCGGAAGAATTAAGAAAAAACGGATATAAAACCATCCATGTTGGCAAATGGCATTTAGGTGATAACGAAAAAGACTGGCCTTTGTCGCATGGTTTTGATGTAAATATAGGAGGCTGGAAGGCTGGATCACCGGCTACCAACAAAGGAAGTTACTTTTCTCCGTATAATAACCAAACGTTAGCCGATGGTAAAAAAGGAGAATATTTGACGGATCGTTTAGTTAAAGAAGCGATCCAGCAAATTGAAAATTCGAAAGAACAGCCTTTTTATTTACAATTCAATTTTTACAATGTTCATACTCCTTTACAAGCGAAGCCTGAAAAGGTAGAGAAATATCAACACTTGATAGAAAACGGTAAGGGAGGTAAGCATCATCAAAATCCTACGTATGCCGCAATGGTCGAACATGTAGATGATGCGGTTGGTCAAATAGTGGATAAATTAGAAAAAGAAGGTATTCTTGATAATACCATCATTGTATTGAGCAGTGATAATGGTGGTTTGGAATTAAAAACCAATAAAAAAGGAAGGAAACCTAAAAGCAATTATCCTTACAGAGCCGGAAAAGGGAACTTTTATGAAGGTGGTGTAAGAGTGCCAATGATTGTGAAATGGGTTGGTCATATACCAAAAGCAGAAAGTGATGTGCCAGCAATGACAATTGATTTTATGCCTACATTACTTTCTTTAACCTCAACTAAATACAAAAAGAAAACAGTTGATGGAGTAGATTTACGTCAAGTTTTGACTCAAAAAGAAAAGATAGACAGAACACTTTTTTGGCATTATCCGCACTACCACATACAAGGGGCAGAACCATACAGTGCAGTACTGAAAGGTCGCTGGAAGTATTACAGAATTTATGGCCAAAGAAATGAACTCTATGATTTATCTAATGATATTGGAGAAGCCAATAATGTGATTGATAAATATGAAGAGGTGGCCAATGAAATGGAGAAGGAACTGAATAGATGGTTAAAGCAAACAAAGGCACAATTGCCAGAGGCCAATCCTTATTTTGATCCAATGAAAGAAAAGAAAACCAAACCCTACAATTTGAGAGATCAATTTTGGCAGTAGGGATTTTTATAATGAGATGAATTTTTATCATTTATTGAATGGCTCTCTAATTCAATTTAAAAAGAATCATCCTTCTTGTAGATGTCTTTTTAAATGAATGTTTATTCAGTAAAGCAATTTTTTAAAACATAATTCAATGAGAAAACTACTTACCTTTTTATTAGGTAGCTTATTAGCTACGTCTAATTTGTGGGCACAGAGTATTTCTGTGGACATCAGTAAGAAACAACAGCAGTTTTTAGGAGCTGGGGGAACCTGTGACAGTTACATTGGTCACTGGTTAAGTATGTCAGATGAGAATAGGCTTTTGGCATCGAAAATGGTGGCAGAAGATATTCACCTTGATTTTGTCAAGCATTATATCAATGGCAGACCTACAGAGGAGAATGAAAAACAATACAACAACTTTACAGCTTTTGTAGAAGACATCCGTAAGATCAATCCAGATATCAAAGTACAAATGTGTGTGCAGGATATTCCTGAAGATCTAAGAAGAGATCCAGATAAGAAAAAAGAATTTGATGATAGTGATCCTGAAATTTATGATAAAATGGCTCAATATTACTATTCTGTAATTGAGGGTTTTCATGATAGAGGTGTGCAGATTGATGAATTAGATATTCTCAACGAGCCAGGAGGTACAGGTTTTGCCGTTTACTATGGTGGCCTTTATAAATATTCAGTGCCGAAATTGCGTGAAATGATTGAAGATCCTTCTATCAATACTAAAGGAATGAAAATGCCTCATATTGGAGGTACCAGTCAGTGGAGCGTTTTGGGTGTAATCAAATGGTTTGACGTATGGAAAGCAGAAATTCCTGAAGCATATGATGAAATTGATGTAGTGTCTACACATGGTTATAGAAACGGATGGGATGAGAAAAACTATAAAGATATCTATGACTACATTGATGGTTTACCTTTCCAAAATAATGAGCAAACTGGTAAATTACAGAAAGGTGATGGTTTATATGAAATCTTCGAACAATCTGAGCCAGATTATATTGGTGATGTTTCAATGGGTATGCGTATCAGTGATGCCATTAATGGAGGTGTGAACCACTTTTTCATTTTCAATATCAATAACTCTTCAGGAAATAACGCAGCACTTCTTCAAACACCTTCAGGTGGTTCTCCAGTTAAATCAAAAGTGTATGATGGTTTCAAACAATTGACATCTTCATATCCTCTTGGCTCTTACTGTTTGCCAGAAAGAGGAATGAAAGATATGGAGCTTACACGTGTATTGGCGATGAGAGATGGTGATGAAAATGTAGTATACCTAAACATTACCAATATTGCTCCTGAAGCACAGACGATCTCTATTGATTTTAATGACAATGGTGCTAATCAAGGTATTGCTGCTGTTCAATCATGGGTGAGTACGCAAGCTTACGATATTGAGGAAGTAATGAACCTTAACTATACGCAGTCAGTAGATAAAATTTCATTCGATGCTTCTCCATTTAGTGTAAATACACTTAAAATCACTTTAGATCCAAATGGTGGAGCTGTTTCATTAAAGCCTCAAACTATTGAATTTCCTGCAATCGAAGAGCAGTTTTTAAGAAGCACTTATACATTAGATGCTGTGACTAGTTCAGGATTGCCTGTTCAATATGAAGTAGTAGATGGTCCTGCAGTGATTAATGATGGTGTGATGACTTTTTCTGGAGAAGGACAAGTGAAAATCAGAGCTTATCATATGGGTAATGAAGAGTTTGATGGTGCACCTTCAGTGATAAGATCATTTAAAGTAATTACAGGCGCATTGGTGAATGTTGCTAAAGGGAAGACTATCTTTTCAGTAACAAATGAAGATGCGAACTATCCTGCTAAATACCTTATCGATGGAGATAAAATAAATAAAACCAGCCGTTGGATTACTGAAAAGGATATTCCTTTGCCACATGAAGTTGTGATTGATTTGGAAGAACCTTATGATATTACTGGAGTTGGAATGTGGTCTGGTAGTTCAGATGGAGTATATAGCAATCCATTAGTTGGATTTGAAATGAGTGTGGAAGTTGATGGACAATGGATCAAAGTGTTGGAAGAAACAGATAACAGAAACCCAGAGTATATTAAATTCTTTGATAAAATAACTGCTCAAAAAGTAAAGCTTCAAGTCAATAACTTAGATAAAGGTACGGACACAAGAATGCGAATGTTTGAGCTAGAGGTTTATGCCGCGGACGATACTGAAATTGAGTGGAATTTGGAGGAAGGAATTGTGATGTTAGGGGATGAAATTCAGATGGAAGCCACTTCTTCAACCGGAGAACCTGTAACTTTTGCAACAAGTGATGAGAGTATTGCAACACTGAATGAGACCAACTTACTTACAATTGTAGGAGCTGGTAATGTTCAAATTTCAGCTACTACTAACACAGCACAAGGGGTACCGGTGACGTTCAATAAAACATTGAATGCAAGAAAAGAAAACACAATCACTTGGGAGCAGGATATTGCCAAACTTGCAGTTGGAGGTGCTTACTCTTTAGCCGCACAAGGGGGCTCAAAAGTGAAATATTTATTAAAAGAAGATTCCGATGCTGCTATTCTTGAAGGAAGCTCATTGAGAGGTAATGAAGTTGGTAATATTACGGTAATTGCATACGCAGAAGCGGATCAAGTATATATTGAGTCTGAAAGATTAGAAAAAGCAGTAGTAGTTAAATATCAAGATGAGATTGATTGGAGTGAGCAAGTCACTACACTTAAAGTAGGAGGAGAGGTATCTTTGACAGCCTTTTCAATTTACACAGATCAAGAAGTAAATTTCATCGTTGATGATGCGTCTATTGCAGTAGTTGAAGAGGGTAAATTAGTTGGCAAATCCGCAGGATCAGTGACCTTGAAAGCGATGACATCAGAGACTGAAACACTTTTTGCGGCGGTTGAAGTTTCCAAGACCTTTAAAGTTGAAACAGATGATGTGACAAGCGTAGATGTACCTTCATTGGATCAATTGGTATACCCTAACCCAAATAATGGATTATTCCAAATCAGAAACTTGAAGGCAAATGAAGTCATTCATGTATTTAATGGAGTGGGTGTATTAGTGAAATCTATTGATATCCAAGACCCTGCAGGAACAATTGACCTGTCAGATTTGGTGAAAGGTATTTACTATATCAAAACATCAAATAATACAAACAACCTCAAAATATTAATTAAGTAACACCTCATAGAAACACCTAGAATAACGAATAAATAGTTGGAATAAGTTGATAAAGTCATCCCTTGTTTACTTGTAAATAGAGGGGTGGCTTTTTTCATTTTTAATGAAAAGTCAGGGCTGATAGGTTATGGATTTCAATTCATTTAGCTTTAAGGAGATAAAATCAACATTTTTTCCTAAAGAATTTTAAAATAGTAGAATAAATATTTAAAACTTAAATCTATAATTGCTATATTAGCAATATAATAAAGAAACTAGTTTTTTAAGATGGGAGCGTTTGATTTTTTAGTGATACTAATTTTTTCCCTAATTGTATTAGGTGTAGGAATTACATTTTCGAGAGAGAAAGATTTAAAGGGGTTTTTCGCAGGCGGTGGAGCAGTGCCTTGGGGTATGAGCGGTTTATCGCTTTTTATGGGCTTCTTCTCTGCAGGAACTTTTGTAGTATGGGGAGCCATTGCTTATGAGTATGGTGCAGTGGCAATTGCGATTCAATGGACGATGTGTATAGCAGGCTTCTTAGTAGGTAAACTGATTGTAGAGAAGTGGCATAAAACGGGTGCTGTGACAGTCGCAGAATATTTGAGATTTAGATTTGATGGTGACACACAAAAGGTATTTACTTATTTATTTTTATTAATGTCTTTTGCCTACACAGGGGCTTTCTTATATCCTGTAGCAAAGATTATCAGCGTGTCATTAGATGCGTCAATCTATACTTGTATTTTGGTATTGGGCATATTTATGATCTTATATACCACACTTGGAGGATTAAAAGCAGTAATGGTCACAGATGTATTGCAGTTTGTTATTTTATTGTCCGCCATCATTATTGTCATTCCTTTAGCTTTGAATTATGTGGGTGGTGTAGACAATTTTGTAAATAATTCACCAGAAGGATTCTTTGAATTGGTCAACAAGCAATACTCTCCATTATTTTTATTGTCGTTTGGAGTATACAATTCAATTTTTATTGGTGGTAACTGGGCCTACGTCCAACGCTACACTTCCGTATCAACTCCAAAAGCAGCGAAAAAGGTAGCTTACTTATTTGGAGGGTTATATATTTTCAGTCCAATTTTATGGATGTTGCCTCCAATGATTTATAAAGTAGTTGATCCCAATCTAATGGGACTTGAGATAGAAGGAGCATATTTATTAATGTGTCAGAAAGTATTGCCGGAAGGAATGTTAGGTTTGATGATCGGAGGAATGTTGTTCGCTACAGCAAGTTCCGTAAATGGCTCCCTAAATATTTCAGCAGCGGTGATTACAAATGATATTGTTTTAAAACTGAAACCGAATTTATCAGACAAACAAAAAATACAAGTGGCCCGAATGGCAACAATCTTTTGTGGAGTCTTTGCTATCGGTGTGGCACTTTTAGTTCCATCAGTAGGAGGTATTGTCAATGTGGTACTCAGCATTAGTGCCGTAACCGGAACATCGCTTTACGCTCCTCCAATCTGGAGTTTGTTTTCAGAGCGATTGGGAAAATCACAAATAATTAAAATTACAATTGCAAGTTTGTTGATTAATGTAATACTTAAAATTCTGCCAATGGTGATGGATTGGGAAGGTTTAAGTAGGGCAATTGAAATGTTAGTAGGTGTCGTTGTTCCGTTTTCGTTATTAGCAATAAACGAATTGCTTCAAAAAGCAAAAGACAGCATTGAACTTCATCAAGTCAATGAGATAGCAAAAAGGAGAGAGGAAGTGGTTGAAACTGCAGGAACAAATGCTTTCAGCTTAAAAGTAATGAGTTATTCATTATTTGCGGTTTGTATCTTATTCTTAGGGATTGCCACTACAGGAGAAGACGGTTGGACTTGGCTCGTGGGAATAGGGGCAATCATTGCAGTGATGGCTTATGTTTTACTGAGAAAAGCCAATAATGCGGTGAAAGAAGAAGAACATTTAGAATTAAAAGTAAAGAGAAATTAAAAAATAGCTATAGCTCCAGTGATGTGTCTGCCTTATCACTTTTGGAAATGCGAATCACATTTTCAACACTGGAGCTTCGTTATTATCAGTGAATAATTAATCGTTATTCAAAATAATAATAGTTGAAAAAACTAGACTGAAGAATTATGATTCAAGAATCTTATAGCAAAAACAGAAGCCTTAAGGAAGTTTCAATTGAAACGGACTTATTAATTGTAGGTGGAGGATTATCAGGGACTTGTGCGGCAATTACAGCGGCTCGTCAGGGTGTAAAGGTAGTTTTGGTACAAGACAGGCCAGTATTAGGGGGAAATGCCTCTAGTGAAGTGAGATTGTGGGCTTTAGGGGCTACTTCCCATATGGGAAACAACAATAGATGGTCTAGAGAAACAGGTGTGACAGGTGAAATTCTAGAAGAAAATCTCTATAGAAATAAAGAAGGTAATGCTTTGATCTTCGATACTATTCTGATTGAAAAGGTAAAGCAGGAAGAAAACATTACTTTGTTGCTGAATACATCTGCTTTTGAAGTAGCACATGAGAATACAAGTATTCAAGCTGTCAAGGCTTTTAATAGCCAAAATTCAACACTTTATACTCTAAGTGCCAAGCGTTTTTGTGATGCATCTGGAGATGGCGTATTGTCATTCTTGGCAGGGGCTTCATTTAGAATGGGGGCTGAAACAATAGAGGAATTTGGTGAAAAAATGGCTCCAAATGTAGAGCAGTATGGAGAATTATTAGGTCATACTATTTATTTCTACACCAAAGACACAGGAAAACCCGTCAATTTTACTCCTCCAGCGTATGCTTTGAAGGACATTACTGAGTTGCCAAGATTTAAAAATATCCAGGCAGATCATACCGGTTGTAATTACTGGTGGATTGAATATGGAGGACGTTTTGATACAATTCACGAAACGGAGAACATCAAATATGAGCTTTGGAAAATCGTTTATGGTATCTGGAATTATATCAAGAACTCTGGTAAGTTTCCTGAAGCGGAAAATATGACGCTGGAGTGGGTAGGAACAGTACCAGGTAAGCGTGAAAGTAGACGTTTTGAGGGCTTATACATGATGAAACAGCAAGATGTCATTGAGCAAAGAAAGTTTGATGATGCAATTGCACATGGTGGTTGGGCACTTGATTTACACCCTTCTGATGGTGTGTATTCTTCACTGCCTAGTTGTACGCAGTGGCACTCAAAAGGGACGTATCAAATTCCTTTAAGTACAGCCATCAGTAGAGATATTGATAATTTGTACTTTGCTGGTAGACTGATTAGTGTTTCACATGTGGCGTTTGGATCTACAAGAGTAATGCTGACAAGTGCAGTTGCGGCAGAAGGTACGGCAGTAGCAGCGGCTTATTCTATCAAAAATGATGTGCTTCCAAAGGATACTGTGGAGAAAGAACATATTGAGAAAATTCAGCAAGCACTTTTAGAGAAGTCCTCTTACATCCCTCATTTGAAGTTGGATAAGTCTAACTTCTTGAGTGCGAAAGCAAAGGTTACTGTATCATCAGAGTTGAATTTAGCAGAATTGAGACCTTCAAATACTTGGAAAACATTACAAATGCCAACAGCTCAGATGTTGCCGATCACCAGTGATCAAAAGACATTGGAGTTGAGAGTTCCAATTATTGCGGGGAAAGAAACTACTGTAGATGTGGAGTTGAAAGTCAGCCTTGATGCAACCAACTTTACACCTGAAAAAGTAGTAGGAATTCAATCAAAAGAAATAGAAAAAGGACATCAATTTGTTGATTTAAAATTTGATGTGTCTGACTTAGAAGATCGATATGTTTTTGTTTGTTTTGCCCCTAATCCAGACTTGCAATTGAATTATTCAGAGGATAGAATTACGGGTATATTATCTGTTTTCAGAAAAGAAAATAAAGCCGTGTCGAATTTCGGTCAGCAAGAACCACCATCGGATATTGGTATCGATGCATTTGAATTCTGGACACCTCAACGCCGTCCTGAAGGTCAAAATATCACAATGCAACTTCAGACGCCATTATTCATTGGTAAGAAAGAGCATTTAGATTCAGGAATTATTAGGCCTGTAACATCTACCAATGCATGGATTGCCGCTCTGGATGATGCCTATCCAACATTGACATTAGAATGGGAAAATGTGGAGGAAATTTCTTCGATGAAACTTTATTTTGATGCAGATTTGGACCATGCCATGGAGAGTACGCAATTTGGCCATCCAGAGTCAATTGTCCCTTATTGTGTGGAATCTTTCAGAATAAAAGATGAGAATGGAAAATGTCTATTTCAAACCGAAAACAATCATACTACACTCTGTGAAATAACTTTTGATCAACCTGTAAAAACATCGAAGTTAACGGTAGAATTTGATCGTAAGGATAGCAGAATTCCAGTATCTCTTTTTGATGTAATTTGTGACTAAAAGTTAATAGTTGTGATAATTTAACTGAGAGTTGATGTTTTTGTAAAAAAAATAGATTTTCACCCCCTTTTTGATGAAATAAGTTAATAAAAGGCTGTTACATTTTTGTACATTGCAAAGAAATATGTCAGCGAGTATTAATCAAATTTCTAATGAACACTAACTATGATTAGATCAAAAAGACCGGCACAGCCAATACAAGGCTTAATTGATGGATTGGAAGTGTTACAGACATTAACCGTATTAGATAAACCGGCTTCAGTTAAGGATATATCTGAGATGCTAAACATGGAAAAAACCAAAGTGAACCGTCTACTTAGAACGCTTTCCTTTTTAGGCTATACCTATCAAGATAGCCAAAGAAGGTACATTCCAGGTGCGGCGGTGCATGTTTTAGCCGCTCATTCATTACATGCTTCTAAAGTATTTCAGATTGCGTTCAAGTATATCGAACCGCTTTTGGAATTAGATTGTGTAGTGGCAATTGGGGTTTTATGGAACAATCATGTTTCTTATTTGTATCACTGGTCACCGGGTATGTCTACAATGGAAGCCATTGGTAAAATGGCCGTTTATCCTTTAGAAAAATCTTCTATTGGACAAATTTTATTAGCACATAGAGACGAAGTAGATTTGGACTATGTAGTGAAAGACTTAAAACTGAGCAAAGAATATACAGATCAGTTGAAAATAGATAAAGAAAACGGTTATAGCGTTATTAAAAACGAGAAGACAAGTATTGCAGTAAGAGTGAATACAGCAGATGATATTGCTATCGCTCTTTCTGATTTTGATGGAAACCATACAAACGAAGAAGTGGTTGAGTTATTGAAGAAAACAACACTTCAAATTCAATCTGCTTTTCAGGCGGCTTCCGGAAGATAATTTCAAACTGACAAGTCTATCGTTTCTATTAGCGAAACATTTTGTGATTAAAAGAAATGAAAAGACTTTGTATTATTCTAATAGCACTACTTTCCTGTGCCAGCCTTACGGCACAGGAAAGTAGTCCTTCACTTCACCTTCATCTTGATAAATCTGAACAACATCAGAAAATAGACCACTTTGGGGCTTCAGATGCTTGGAGTATACAATATGTGGGCAAAGATTGGGAAGAAGAGAAGAAAGAGAAAATGGCCCAGTGGCTTTTTTCTAAAACGTTAGGGGAAGATGGCACTCCATTAGGAATTGGCTTGAGTACCTGGCGATTTAATATTGGTGCAGGGAGTGCCCAGCAGGGTGATGCATCAGAAATAAAAGATCCATGGAGAAGATCTTTTGGAATTTATGATTCACTTACGCATAAAGTGCAAATCTCAAATCAAGAGGGGCAACTTTGGTTCCTTCAAAAAGCCAAAGAATTAGGAGTTGAACATTTTACGGCATTTGCCAATTCTCCCCCATATGCACTAACAAAAAATCAATTGGCACATGGTAATGCTGAGACCACTTTAAATCTTCCAAAAGAAAATTACGCTCTCTATGCTCAGTTTCTAACTGACTTTTTGATTGAAATGGAAAAAAAGAAGATACACTTCAATTTAATTTCTCCATTCAATGAACCTCAGTGGGATTGGGGCAAAAAGAACGGACAAGAAGGTACAGCAGTACAAAATGATGAAGTGGCACCAATTGTAAGATTAATGAATGAAGCTTTTCTTCAAAATGATTTAACCACAAAAATTGAAGTAGCTGAAAGTGCACAGTACAATTATGTTTATGATCCGTCTTCTAATCGCCCTCAAAGAGATCATCAGTTGTGGAGTTTCTTCCATCCTGAAAGTTCTAATTATATCGGTGATTTGAAATTAGTTTCCCCTTCATTTTCTGCACATGCTTATTTTACCACTTTTCCATTGAGTAAACTGAAAAGCAGTAGACAGGTAATTGGAAACTTGATGAAGGATTACAAAAACCTTTCTTTTTATCAAAGTGAATATTGTTTGTTAGAAAATAATGAAGAGATAAAAGGAAAAGGAAAAGATTTAGGGATGGATCCAGCTTTGTATATGGCAAAAGTGATACATTATGATTTGACGATTGCCAATGCTTCCTCTTGGCAATGGTGGCTAGCTGTAAGTCCTTACAATTTTAAAGATGGTCTGATTTACGTAGATAAAAAAGACAAGTCCATTGTTGAAGATTCGAAATGTCTGTGGGTACTCGGTAATTTCTCTCGTTTTGTGAGACCTGGCATGCATAGAGTTACTGCAGATTTGAAAGGTCAGTTTGATCAGGACCAATTATTAGTTTCCGCTTATCAATCCAGAAAAGAAACAGTTGTAGTGATGGTAAATTTATCCCATCAATCTATTGACATAGCATTGCCAAATAAGAAAAAGAAGAAAACTTATAGAACGTCTTCAGCAGAAAACTTAAAATATACTATTTGTACAGACCACGTCATACTTCAGCCAAGATCTGTCACCACAATAGTGGAATAAACAAGAAAGAAACGAATTATTACAAACAGCATAAATATGAAAAACAACTTCAATTATTTTTTATTCCTTATTGCATGTGTTTTGTGTGCATGCTCTACGAATAAATACCAACAGCATCTGGAAAATAAGAAGCCGTTGGGCAAGCAACCGAATATTGTTTTTATACTGGTAGATGACGCCGGTTGGGGTGATTTCAGTTGCTATGGACAAGAGAAATTTACCACACCAAATATTGATGCTTTGGCCAAAAGCGGTATGAAATTCAATAGTCATTACGCGGGCAGTACAGTTTGTGCCCCTTCTCGATCCACTCTGATGACAGGATTGCACACCGGTCATTCACCCATTCGAGGAAACAAAGAAGTAAAGCCAGAAGGACAAGTTCCAATTCCAGCAGATATTGCTTCCTTACCAAAAATGATGCAGTCCAAAGGTTATACAACAGGGATGTTTGGGAAATGGGGATTAGGTTACCCAGGTTCTGAAGGAGCACCAAACAATCAAGGATTTGATGAGTTTTATGGTTATAACTGTCAAAGATTAGCACATACTTATTATCCTTTGTATTTGCGTCATAATGGACAGAAAGTGATGTTGGAAGGCAACGAGGAAGGTGGTCAGAAAGAATACACTCATCATTTAATTCATGATCAAGCGTTGAATTTTATTGATGATAACAAAGACAAGCCATTTTTCCTTTATTTGCCATATACCATTCCACATGCGGAAGTGGTTGCCCCAGAAGATTCTATTTTCCAGCATTACAAAGAAGTATATCCTAAAGGGAAACCTTATATCAACAAGAGAAATCACAATCCAAACCTGACGCATGAGCAACGTTTTATGATGGGAACTTATGCCGATCAAGAATTCCCAAGAGCCGCTTTTGCTACAATGATGCATCACTTGGATATTTCTGTAGGAGAAATTATGGACAAGTTGAAAGAGCATGGCTTGGATGATAATACCATCATTTTTTTCTCCTCAGACAATGGTCCTCATTCAGCTGGAGGTGCAGACCCTAAGTTCTTTAATTCCAATGGACCTTTCAGAGGTATAAAAAGAGACCTTTATGAAGGAGGTATCCGAGTGCCAATGATTGTTTCTTGGCCAAATGTGATCAAGAAAAATACAGAAACAGACCATCCTTCTGCTTTCTGGGATGTATTCCCAACGTTAGCTGATATTGTGAATGCAGATATTGATGCGAAAGCTAACATAGATGGAATTTCGTTTTTACCTACTTTGTTAGGTGAAGATCATAAGCAAAAACAGCATGAATTTTTCTATTGGGAATTTCATGAGCGTGGTGGATCAAGAGCTGTGCGTATTGGAGATTGGAAAGTGGTTCAAAACAAATTGAAGCAACCTGAAAAAAGCAAAGTGGAAGTGTATCATTTGCCTTCTGATCCAGGTGAAGAGAATGATGTGTCGGCAAAGCAACCAGAAATTGTAAAACAAGGAATGGAGTTGTTTAAATCAGCAAGAGTCCCAAATCAGACATTCCGTTTTCCAGCTGATAATATCTAAAGTAATGAAGAGAATAGTAGCATTATTATTATTGCCTTTATGCTTGTCTTTGACAGTATTGGGAGCAGATAAAAAGCCAAAAAAGCCTAATATTATTTTATTTTTTGTAGATGATATGGGCTGGAAGGATCCTTCATTTATGGGTTCTGATTATCATGAAACGCCATTTTTAGATCAAATGGCAAAAGAAGGAATGGTGTTTTATAACGCCTATTCGTCGGGTCCGAATTGTGCCCCTTCAAGAGCGTCAATGATCTCAGGACAATATACACCACGTCATGGAAAAATTGCAGTTTGGGATGCAAAAAGAGGTCCTGAAGATAAAATGCGTTTAGAACCGGTGCCAGATCAAGAGCTTTCATTGGACAACTATACTATGGGAGAAGCGCTTAAAGATGGAGGTTATGTTACGGGAATTTTTGGAAAATGGCACATTGCAGGAGAAGCTTCCGAGCAAGGTTTTATGGTAGATCAATCTACAGAACCTAAGGAAATCAAATTCAAAAAGACCAACGACCCAAAAGATATCTATAAGTTGACAGACGAGGCTTGTACGTTTATGGAGGAGAATAAAGACCAACCATTTTTCCTTTATTTGCCCCATCATGCTGTACATGCAAAATGGGAAGCACGTCAGGAAATGCTAACGTATTTTCAATCCAAAGAAAAAGGAAAATTACACAACAATCCTGTCTATGCAGGAATGGTGAAACATACAGATGAGAGCTTGGGAACGGTGATGAACAAAGTGAAAGAACTTGGAATTGAGGAAAATACCATCATTATTTTTACTTCAGATAATGGTTCATTAGGTAAGATTCATCAAGATCCACTGAGGGGAGTGAAAGGAATGCTTTATGAAGGAGGCATTAGAGTACCAATGGTTGTTTGGTACCCTTCTAAAGTGAAAGCAGGTTCTTCTTCTACCGTTTCTGTTGTAAATACTGACTTTTATCCCACGTTTTTAGACTTAGCTGGTTTGAAAAAACCAAAGGATAAAATTCTGGATGGAGAAAGTTTGAAGGCATTGTTTTTTGGAGAAAAAGAAACATTGAAAAGAAAATCAATCTTCTATCATTATCCTAATTATTTAGATGGGAAAAATCAGCGAGGAGGTAGAGACCCATACTTTAGAAACCGCCCTGTAACGGTGGTGATCAATGGGGATTGGAAGTTGTTATTTTTCCATGAAGAATATGTTTTAGATGGCGGATTCGATCAAATTGATACCAATAATATGGTTGAGCTTTATAATATTAAAGAGGACATTTCCGAATCAAAAAATCTAGCCTTAGAACATAAAGACGTTAGAGATCAACTATTGAAAGATTTACAGCAATGGATGGATCAAACGAATGCCCGTTTGGCCATGAAACCTACAGAAGAAAATTATAGACCTTCATTTCAAAGAGGTAAGAAGAAATAAGAGTAACGTAGAACTGAATACTTAATAATAGTTAGAAAGTAAATTATAAGCAGCTTATTATTGATGATAATAAGTTGCTTTTTTCTTTTCAATATAACAATACGTAGGATTTGATTTTCTTCACTAATATCAATACTATTATATATATACGGAAGTATGTTATCTTGATGACCTCTTCAAGCTTATTGGTGTTTATAATGATGAATAAAGACCATATTTTTTTAAAGAGGTATTTTGGTACGTATGCATCAATGTTATAAAGCATTCTACTTTTCAATAAGATATTGGTCTCATTTTTAATATATAGTGAAGATCGATTCATTTTTGAGGTGATTAACTAAAATTTCCTCAAAAAAATAACATTTTTTGATAATTAGTGTTGAAAGTACATAACAAATTGCTATATTAGCAATATAATTAAAAGGCAGGCATTGATTATAACAGATAACTTAAAAATTGCCGACAACACAATTTTTAACTTTTTCGCTTAATTTTTTAAAAGAAGAGTTTATGCCGATTAGAGTATCGATGAAATGGCGCATATTATTACTTAGTATGATTGGGTTGTTCCTATGGAATAATGCCATGGCGCAAGACGACAAGATAACTGTTTCAGGAGTGGTTACTGACCCTAATGGAGTGCCAGTTATCGGAGCAAACATTATTATAGCTGGTACAACAACAGGTACTATGACAAACTTCGATGGAGGTTTCAAATTAGGAGTACCAGCAAATTCAAAAATCATTATTACTTCCATTGGTTATGAAGAAAAATTAGTAAATGTAGGGACAAGTACAGAATTAAACATTGTTCTTAGAGAAGCACAAGAACAACTCAACGAAGTCGTAATTATTGGTTACGGCACACAGAAAAAAGCAGATCTGACAGGTGCAGTAGCAACAGTAAATGCTGAAGCTATCACAGAAAGAAAAACACCTCAGCTGTCGCAAGCACTTCAAGGTTCAGTTCCAGGTGTATCTGTCACAAGAACAAGCGGTGAGCCAGGAGCTACTGGTGATATCCTGATTAGAGGTCAGACAACACTAAACAACAGTACACCTTTGGTTATGATTGATGGTGCCCCTGGCGATATTGATGATGTTGATCCAGAAGACGTACAATCATTGACGGTTCTAAAAGATGCTGCTTCGGCTGCTATCTATGGTTCAAGAGCAGCGGCAGGTGTAATTATCATTACTACTAAAAGAGCTAAAGAAGGTGAATTGACAGTAACTTACAGCGGTGATGTGGGTATTCAACGACCAACAACTTTACCTGAAATGGTAGACGTTCAGACTTATTTTAGAATGCAAAATGAGTTTAAAGAAAATGATGGTTTAGCACCTCTTTGGGATCAATATTACATTGATAATTATAGAGATAACTCAGTGGTAAATCCAGATTTGTATCCTAATACAGATTGGCAAAATGAGTTATTAAAAAAGAATGCTGTACAGCAGAGACACAACTTCTCAATCGCGGGAGGAAACGATGTGGTTCGATCAAAAATGTCATTTGGCTATTCAACACAAGAAGGTTTGATACCTAATTTTAATTGGGAGAGATACACTTTACAGTTGAATAACAACATCAAAATCAATAGAAAGTTAAAAGGTGCTTTGGATATGTATTTAAGACAAAGCAATAAAGAGCAACCTAATGAAGGTCATCATTCCAATTCATTCTATTCAGGAGCGAGATCTTTACCATCTTTCTATCCAGCATACTGGAGCGACGGAACATTTGCTAATGGTAAAGATGGAAATAACCCAGTAGCGTTTGTTAATAAGGGTGGTTATAAAGACAGTCAAACGAATTTTGCAAGATTCCGTGCTCGATTGGATTTTGAACCGATCAAAGATTTGAAAGTTTCAGCACAGTTAGCTCCGAAGTTCAACTTCAACAATTCAAAGAACATGTTAAGAGTAATTGATTACTATGATGTAGACGGTAACTGGATTGGAAACACAGGAAAGAGTCAGGATAAACTGACAGACTCGCGTGATGAATCTTATTCAATCAACCAGCAGTATACAATTACATATAGTAAGAAAATCAATAAACATAGCTTCTCAGTTTTAGGAGGTTATGAGACCAATTACTATAGACAGAAGACATTAGAAGCAGAGCGTATTGGGTATGTATTGCCTGATTATGATGAGATTAATGCTGGTAATGTGGACATGTGGAGTAACAAAGGTGGACAAACTGAGAATGCTTTATCTTCACTTTTCGCAAGGTTCTCTTACAACTACAAGAACAAATACTATATTCAATCTAATATCAGATATGATGGCTCTTCAAGATTCCACCCTGACCATAGATGGGGATTCTTCCCTTCAGTATCAGGTGGATGGAATATTTCCAACGAAGAATTCTTAAAGAATGTGGATTGGTTATCTAACTTGAAGGTGAGAGGCTCATGGGGACGCTTAGGTAATCAAAGAGTAGGCAATTATGCTTATACAGCTAATATGAGTAGATCGAACTCCTATGTGTATGCTGGAGGTGAGGTTATTCCATTAACGACTTTCTCTCAACAAGATATGGCCATTGAAAACATCACATGGGAAACGACAGAAGGGTATGACATCGGTTTTGATGCGGCTTTCTTAGATGACCGTTTGAATGTAAACTTTGATTGGTATTATAAAACTACATATGACATCTTGTTGAAACTTGATATTCCACTTTATTTAGGTTATGCTAATCCTCCATTACAAAATGCAGGTGTGGTCGATAACCAAGGATGGGAGATTGCAATCAATTGGAGAGACATTGTTAATGATAATCTTACTTATTCAATCGGTTTCAATTTATCTGACAACAAAAATACTGTGGTTGATATGAAAGGAGCCAATCAATTAGGGAATCAAGTGACAATGGAAGGCCAAGAATACAAAGCTTGGTACGGTTATGAGAATTTAGGTTACTTTGGTGATGATCATGCAGACCACGCAAAGTTGACAGGTCAAGAACAGCCAGGTGATATCCGCTATAAGAAACAACCAGGTGGAGAAAGTGATATGATTAATGCTGAAGAAGATAGAGTAGTGATTGGTAGTTCTCTTCCAAGGTATATTTTTGGTGCCAACTTCGGTGTGAATTATAAAAACCTTGATTTTGGATTGGTTTTACAAGGCGTTGGTAAGACAGATGTAATGTTATCAAATGCTCAGATTCAACCTTTTGCTGGTACTTTCCAAAATTTCCCGTCGTATATAGCGGATGATTACTGGACTCCAGAAAACACAGGGGCTGCGTATCCTAGACTTTCAGACCAAGGTTCAAAATCTAATTATGCAAAATCAGATTTCTGGTTGGTGAATGGTGCTTACTTAAGAATCAAAAACATCACTTTAGGTTATACTTTACCTAGAACTCTTCTTAAGAAAGTGGGTGTGAAGAAGTTCAGAATTTATGCTTCAGTAAATGATTTATGGTCATTTAATCACATGCCAAAAGGTTGGGATCCTGAAATCAAATCAACTGAATATCCATTGTTGACCACTTACATGACTGGTATCAGTTTGAAATTCTAAAAGACGAAAATGATGAAAAAGATTTTTAATCTAAGAAATATAGCTGTTGCAGCACTAGTTCTTTTTAATACATCTTGTAGAGATTTGGATTTGTACTCAAGAACTTCTCCGTCTACAGGAGACTTCTATTCAACGGAAGCGGAGTTGGAAGTAGCAGCAAATGAATTTTACAGAGACTTTATGTATCCTACAGATACTGATAAATATTCTGATAACGTATTTACACGTTCAGGTACAGGGCATGAACTGTACAAAGGAACATCAACTTCTCAATCGGGAATATTTAAGAATAGATGGACAGATTGCTACAAGTCGATTACCCGTGCAAACATGATGCTTCATTATATGTATAGAGCAGAGGATGTAACGCCCGAAGCAACATGGATGAAGTATAGAGCAGAGGCTTTAATGACGAGAGCACACCAATATTTGTATTTGGCTACGCACTTTGGAGATGTTCCATTATTATTGGAGCCAATTCCTTTGGAAGAAGCGTATGATATTCGTCGTACAGATAAAAAAGCTGTAATTGATCAAGCAATGGAAGATCTGGATTTTGCTATTGAGTACCTTCCTACAGAATATGGTGATGCAGATGTACAACGTTTTACAAAGGCAAGTGCATTGGCTATTAAGTCACGTTATGCTCTGTATACTAATCGTTATGACTTAGCTGTAGAAGCGGCTAAAGCACTGATGGATTATGGTAAGTTTACACTTCACCCTAATTATGGTGATTTATTCTTAGAGCAAGGTCAGCAGTCGAGCGAGATCATCATCGCTTTAGCACAGTCATCAGCTTACAATGAGAAAAGAAATATCCAGTATGATATTCAAAGAAATGTGGGTGGATATGCTTCTACAACTCCAACGTATGAGTTGATTGACAGTTATGAAACTGCTGAAGGGTTACGTATTGATGATGAAAATGCCTCATACAGTTATTTAAATCCTTTTGAGAATAGAGACCCACGTTTGAAAATGAGTATTCTTACACCGGGAGATTCATTGATGGATATGTACTGGGAACCTTTCAAGAAAGAGACTTGGGACATTCAACAAGAGAAAAGCATAAAGAATATGGACTCTTGGTTATCTAATACTCAAGGTTCAGCCAATCCGTGTGGATTACTATTCAAAAAAGGTTTTTCAAATGCAATGAGAGGAAGTTTTGATTTGGTAGATGTAGATATCATTCATTACCGTTTTGCCGAAACACTTTTAATTTATGCTGAAGCGAAAGTTGAACTAGGTGAAATTGATCAATCCGTTTTAGATGCCATCAACCGAGTACGCCAAAGAGCTTATGCACAGCAAATTGCTGAAGGAGGCACTTATCCTGAAGTAACAACAACAGAAGCTCAAGAGTTAAGAGAAATCATTCGTAGAGAAAGAAGAGTTGAGTTAGCTAATGAAGGGCTGAGGTATATGGACTTAATACGTTGGAACTTGGCAGATAAGGCACTGAACCGTCCTATGCTTGGTATCAAAACAGAAGGTCTTTCGGAGGAGAGTAATATGTTTTCTGCAATTCCAGAATTTGATGAAAACGGATTGCCAACTTACGATCATGTTTTAGACAATCACAATATATTATTAAATAGAGTGTTTCCTGATCGCCAATATATTTGGCCAGTTCCATTTCAGGAAAGTGTGACGAACCCTAATCTGGGGCAAAACCCAGGTTGGTAGTGTATTTTTTGGTAATAATAAAAAAATAGAGCTAGCAAACAAGGAGCTTACTTGGCTCCTTGTTTCTTAAAGCATGTTTGAAACATCTTTTTAAGTAAAAAAATTCCCCTTTTCAGAACGTGAGTTTATTAATTTCATCAACTATAGCGTCACTATTTTCTCAGAAGTTAATTATCTCATCACCTAAAATGGAAAATTTTTACTTCTAAAATATATATTCCAAACATGCTCTTAAAAATTGGATAGTGAATCATAAATCTGATAGTAACTGAATTATGCGTATCGATAAATATTTACTTTATTTTGTTTGTGTATTATTGTGGTCATGTTCTGTCAAGACTCCTTCTTCTCCAGAAGAGAGCCTTGCTAGACCTAATATTCTTTGGATTACACTAGAAGACACATCTCCACATTTTATAGGTGCTTATGGTAATAAACAAGCCAAGACACCTAATATGGATGCTTTAGCGAGGGAAGGTTTTAAAATGAATAATGCGTTTTCTACGGCCACAGTTTGTTCGCCTTCAAGATCTTGCATTATCACAGGTATTCATGCCAACAGATTAGGAACAGCTAATCATAGGAGTACTATTGAAATCCCCTCTGATGTTAAAGCTTTTCCCTACTACTTAAAGGAAGCGGGTTACTTTACCACGAATAACAATAAAACTGATTACAACTTAGCCCAAGAAAAAGAAAAAGTAGCCGAAGCCTGGCACCTCAGTAAAGGAAAGTCAGGATGGTGGGATAGAAAAGAACATGATCAACCTTTCTTTTCTGTCTTCAATTTAATGACATCTCATGAGTCTTACACCATGGTAAACCCTTATGCATTTTATGAAAAGAAAGTCAGAAATGTTTTATCAGAAGTGGAACTTACAAAACCAGAAAACATAGAGTTGCCTCCTTTTTATGCGGACAATGAAGAAATGAGATCTTATGTGGCAAGAATGTACGATTGTATAACCCTCACAGATAAAAAAATAGGAGAAATCATCACTCGATTAAAGGAAGACGGACTGTTTGATAATACAATCATTTTTGTTTTCGCAGACCATGGTGAAGGTTTGCCAAGATTTAAAGGAGCAGGTCTGAACTTAGGACATCAAGTACCGATGTTTGTACATGTACCCGAAAAGTATAAGCATTTACTGAACGTCGAAAAAGAGGAAATGGAGAATAGAATCATTTCATTTGAAGATCTAGCTCCTTCTGTTTTGTCTTTGGCAGGAGTGGAGGTTCCAGATTATATGAAAGGTGAAAATATTTTTGCATCAGACTTTCAACGTAAATACATGTGGGGTGGACGCGATGGCTGTGGTGAGGTCATCGATCAAGTGAGAACGGTGACGGATGGGCGTTACACTTATGTGAGAAATTATATGACAGACTATCCCATTGTGCAATGGCACAAATATTCTGACAATGCCGATATTCTGAAAAAAATGCATAAAGATACCAAGGCAAAAACATTGAACAACCTTCAATATCAAGTTCTTGGAAAAGGAAAGAAAGCAGAATGGTTATTTGATAATCAGAAAGATAAATGGAATGTAAATGATTTGTCAGACAATGAGAACTATAAAGATCTGATGACCAAATTCAGAGCCATTAATAAAAAGGAAATTTTAAAGCAAAGAGATTTACATTTCATACCGGCAGGTGAGATGGACGTCTTATCAAAAGGGAGTACACCTTTTGAAGCAATGGCAAGTGACCAAGTATACCCTCTAGAAAGAATCCTTCAGGTGGCAGCGTTAGCAGGAAGAGGAAATTATTATAAAGATAAGTACACCTTTTGAAGCAATGGCAAGTGACCAAGTATACCCTCTAGAAAGAATCCTTCAGGTGGCAGCGTTAGCAGGAAGAGGAAATTATTATAAAGATAAACAAATAGCTTTTTTGGCATCATCACTCCCTATGCAACGCTATTGGGCTTTGGTAGGGCTAAGAGCTCAGGAATTAGACAAAGGTGAGCTTTCTCAGGTAGAAGGATTACTTGATGATGAAAACCCTTTCAACCAAATAGAAGCGGCTACGATTCTGTATAGAAATGCACATGTTCCAAAAGCTAAAAAAGTATTACAAAAATATGGTGCTTCTGATAATGCATTTATTGCATGGCATGCCGTTAGGGCTGTTCAAATGATGCCTGTGTCAGAATATAAGGCTTTTGAATCAACATTCAGATATGTGACTACTTCTTTAAAAGAACGAGCAAAACTTAATCGAAAGCATGAGATCTATAATGCCATCAACGCGGCAGCTCAAGCTCTAGAAGTAATGAAATCTAATGATCAACCTATTATCTAAAAAATTTAATAGTAATGAAGAAATTTATATCGTATTTATCAGCAGGAATTTTATTATTTTCCTCATGTCAAAAGACTCAAAAAGATACTTCTGCAGTAGAAGAAGAAAAATTGCCCAATGTCGTGATTTTCCTCGCAGATGATGCAGGTTATGCAGACTTTGGTTTTCAAGGGTCTAAAAGTATTCCTACTCCGCATCTCGATAATTTAGCAAGCGGAGGAGTTGTTTTCACTGATGCCCATACTACATGTTCGGTCTGCAGTCCTTCAAGAGCAGGATTATTGACTGGTAGATACCAGCATCGTTTTGGACATGAAAATAACTTTTTGCACGGCAAATATGGTATGGATACCACTGAGGTGACAATGGCTGATGTCTTGAAGACGAAAGGTTATAATACGGCTCTTTTTGGAAAGTGGCATTTAGGAACACAAGATTATTTCCATCCGAACAGCAGAGGCTTTGATGAATTTTATGGTTTCTTAGGAGGACATAGAGGTTACTTCTTTAACCCTGATAAATATGACGCTGCTGATAAGACTTCTACGCAAATCAATCATAATGGTAAACACGAAGCATTTGATGGATATTTAACCGATGTATTAGCAGACAGAGCGATTGACTTTATTCGTGAAAATAAAAAAAGCGAAACACCTTTCTTGGCATTATTGTCTTTCAATGCTGTGCATACCCCTTTACAAGCGAAAGAGGAAGATCTAGAAAAGTTCAAAGATCATCCTCGACAAAAAGTAGCGGCCATGACATTCTCTTTGGATGAAGCGATCGGTAATGTAATGCAAACTTTGAAAGAGGAAGGTTTAGAAGAAAATACAATTGTCTTTTTCTTTAGTGATAATGGAGGAACGGGCAATGGTGACAATTCGCCTTTAAAATCAAACAAAGGGTATGAGTTTGAAGGAGGACATAGAGTACCGTACTTAATGTATTGGAAAGGACAAGTAAAAGGAGGATTGACTTATGATGGATTAACTTCTACATTAGATGTGATGCCAACGATTTTGAAAGCGGCAGGAATTGAAAAAACACCTAAAGAGCTTGATGGTGTAGATCTTTTGCCTTACGTGAAAGGTACAAAAGAAGGTATGCCTCATGATGAATTGTATTGGAGAATTGGAGACTGGAAAGCGACGCGTTATAAAAACTATAAATTAGTGAAAGCGGAGCAGGTAGGACATGTTCTTTATAATTTAGATGATGATATTTCGGAACAAAAAGTACTCAACGAAGCATTGCCAAAAGTGGAAGGACAGTTGTTGAAAAACTTGAATGATTGGGAAAACGATGTAATTCCTGCTGCATGGCCTGGTACAGCGGGATGGACTGAAGTAAAAAGATATGCTTATGGAGATCTTTTTGAAAACCGCAAACCTTCCATTACAAGCCCTGGTCAATTGAAGAAACTCAAGACGCAAAAATAGGATGAAAACTACAAGTGACTTAATCAATTTTTTACCAATTCTTCTATTGCTATCCTTCTCCTGTAGTGTGAAGGATGGTAATAAGAATACAAATTTGCCTCAAAAACCCAATATTATTGTTATTCTGGCAGACGATATGGGATTTTCAGACCTAGGGTGCACGGGCAGTGAAATCAATACTCCCAATTTAGACCAATTGGCTTCTGATGGTGTTCTATTTACTAATTTTTATAATACTCCTCGCTGTGCTCCTTCAAGAGCGTCATTGTTGACAGGATTATATGCTCATCAAACGGGTGTTGGACACTTGGTGGAAGATTGGAAAAAACCGGGTTATAAAGGTTACCTTTCGAAGAATACCGTGACTGTGGCGGAAGTGCTGAAGGAAAATGGTTACCACACTATTATGTCAGGGAAATGGCACTTGGGCGATAATCAGGAACATTGGCCCAATGAGAGAGGTTTTGAAGATTTTTATGGTATTCCAGCGGGTGGGGGTGTTTACTTTTACCCTACAAAATTCTTGAACAGAGAAGTGTATAAAAATGGTGTGAAAACAAAAGAGAATCCAAATACTTTTTATTCTACCAATAATTTCACCGATGAGGCCATCCAATTTATAGATCAGTCGAAAGGGGACAACAAACCTTTCTTCTTGTATATGGCTCAGATTGCCCCTCATTTTCCATTACAAGCTCTGCCTGAAGATATTGAAAAATACAAAGGCAAGTATGAGGTAGGGTATCAAGCTATCCGTGAAAAACGATTCGCGAAGCAAAAAGAATTAGGCATTTTTCCAGAAAATCTAAAAATGACCAAAGGAGAACACCCGGAATGGAGTGAACTGGAAGATACTAAAGCAGAAGCACACAAAATGAGTGTTTATGCGGCACAGGTAGATCGATTGGATCAGAATATCGGAAAGTTGATTAATTATTTGAAAAAGGAAAATATGTATGATAATACCGCCATTTTCTTCTTATCGGATAATGGAGGATGTCATCAAATGGTGAACCGTTCGCCAGGAGTTACCCCGGGAGGAAAAGATTCTTTTGAATCGTATGGTCACTGGGCTAATGTGAGTAATACTCCCTTCAAATTATGGAAAAGAGAAACCATGGAAGGTGGAATTATGACACCATTTATTGCCCATTTCCCTAAGAATATCAAAGTCAATAATGGGTTGAACAATCAGCCTGCTCATATCATCGATGTAATGGCCACATGTTTGGATTTAGCAGGAGTAAGCTATCCAACTTCTTACCAGGAAAATGAGATTTATCCTACCGAAGGACAAAGCATTTTACCATTGGCACAAGGACAGAAAACAAATCAAGAAAGAATGCTTTTTTGGGAGCATGAAGGCAATAAGGCTGTACGCCAAGGAGACTGGAAAATGGTGAAAAGAAAGAAGTCGGATTGGATGTTGTTTAACATGAAGACAGACCCATTGGAAGAGCAAAACGTTATTGATCAATACCCTGAAAAATCGAAGGCCTACACTGTTGCTTATCAGCAATGGATGACAGACCACTTTGTGGAAGAATGGCCGGTGAAAAAGAAAAAGAAGAAAAAGAAACTAAACTAACAATGAAAAGAAATATCTTAACATTCGTCTTATTGATACTAAGCTTAGGGCAGGGATTTGCTCAGGAAGTAGTATCGTTGAACGGCATTTGGGATTTTAAAATTGACCGTTACAATCAAGGACTGAAAAACCAATGGTTTCTTGAACCTCAAAACCAAGATTGGGGAAAGTTGGAAGTACCTGGTAACTGGGATACAGAAAATGAGTACGCCAATTTTTCTGGTGTGGCATGGTATCACACCACATTTGCAACCTCAGAAAACGTTAAAGACAAATTAGTACGTCTTTATTTTGAATCAGTTTATAATGAAGCGACTGTTTGGTTAAACGGTGAAAAGTTAGGCACTAATCCTTTTGGTTTTTTACCCTTTGAATACAAAATCAATGAAAAATTACGTGCTGACCGCCCTAACGATTTGGTACTGAGAGTAGACAATACTTTCAAAAGAGGAGCAATCTGGAACTGGGGTGGTATTCGCCGTCCGGTACATCTAGAAATCACAGAAAAGTATCGTTTAGTAGCACAAAAAGTGATTGCTACTCCAGATTTAGAGAAAGGAACGGCTTCAATTGTAATGAATTTGGCTTTTGAAAATAATCAATTGGGGGAGAAAGACTTATCATATGCAATTGAGATTGCAAGCAAAGACAACCCATCAAAAGTACTTCTTAAAAAGAAAGGAAATATTGTGGTTGGACAAGGTGCAACGAAAGTAGTCGACATCAACTTTAACCTCTCAAAGAAGTACGTAAAACTGTGGGATTACAACCATCCAAACTTATACCTTTCTAAGGTGACTATTTTTGATGGAAAAGAAAAAATTCAAGAAGCAACAGACCGATTTGGTATCAGAAAACTAGAAGTTGTGGGCATGGAGCTTCACTTAAACGGGAAAAACTTCAGACCATTAGGGTTTAATGTTGTTCCAGATGATCGCTTCACAGGTAATACTTTGAATAGAGAGCGTATTTTAGAAGATATTGCTTTGATGAAAAGCCTGGGCGCCAACTTTGCCCGTGTGAGTCACTTGCCTTTACCTAAAGAGTATCTTGATTTATTGGACGAGAACGGTATCATGACTTTTGAAGAAGTGGCTCTTTGGGGAAAAGACAAATGGGTGGATCCCAATCATCCAATGCCAAAAGCGTGGTTGGAAACAATGATTTCAACAAAGTACAATCACCCTTCTGTAATTGGTTGGAGTGTTGGTAATGAGATTGGTTACCGATCGGCGAACCCTTTGGTCAATGAGTATGTAAAATCAGCCATTGATCATGCAAAGAAATTAGATCCTTCTCGCTTGGCTGTATACGTTTCCCACTCAGCCCAAAATCAAGAAAATGACGCTTCTCAATATTGTGATTTAGTGATGTTGAACATTTATGGTGGATGGGGCAATGCCTTGAAAAAATGCCATAAAAACTTTCCGAACAAGCCTATTTTTATGAGTGAATATGGCGGGAGATTAACGAGCGAATTTCCAAATGAAGGAATTGTAGATGGAAAGAAAATGCTCGATCAAATGAGAGGAAAAGACTATTGTGTTGGTGCTTCACTTTGGACACTGAATGACTACAGAAGTATGTGGCATGGAAATACAGGTTGGGCTACTACAGAATCTCAAAATAGAGCCTGGGGCTTGGTCAATACATACAGACAAAAGAAAAGAGCGTATTTCCATTTTAGAGAGCAGTATGCACCTTTTGATACTTTATTTGTAGAGCATAATTCCTTAGAAAATACAAAACAACATAGTCAAATTGTTTTACAGCCAAGACCTGAAAAAGGACTTCCAGCATATGAATTAATTGATTATAATTTAGTAGTGAAAACTTTTGATAAAGAAGGGAATGAATTGTCTTCAACAACGAAAAAATTACCTTCTATCTACCCAGGTGGCAAGGAGCTAAAAGTGGCTTTTGATTGGACTAAAACTACTGAAGTAGCAATGACACAGGTTTTAATCACAGATGCTTTAGGGTATGATATTTTTAATATCAATGAATATTTTAATGCACCTGCCACACCTACTGTAAGAACAGTATTGAATTCAACTGCTAAAGGAAGAATTGTATTTGATAAAGTTTGGAATGCTGAAGAATACAAATTGTATTACAAAGGAAAAGATGGAGAGTTGCAAGAAACAGAACCTACTATTGATAATTACATTCAATTAGGTCAATTAAAGAAAAATAAGAAATATGATTGTGAATTAGTAGCCATCAACAGTTTTGGTGAAAGTGAAAGGTTTGCTTTTGTTTTTGAAAAAAATGAAGAAGAATTACCACCATTAATCTTCATTATGGAGGGCGGTGAAAATTGTATATTCATAGGATATGATTCACATCCATCGGACTTCTTATATGATGTGAGATATGGTACTGAGGAAGGTGAGCTGGATCAAGAAATGTCATTCAATCTAAGAGGCTCTTATAAGATACCTTTTCTTCAGCCTAACACCACTTATTATATTCAGATGAGAAAACGAATGCAGTGGGGATTTGCTTCTCAATGGAGTGAAACATATAAAGTAACAACAAAGAATAATAGCAAAACCACTCAATAATTTTAGTGTAATCGATCAGCACGTATTGGGTAAAACTTAGCACCCAATACAATTACCAATTAAGGTGAGAGAACAAAGTTTAAGTAGTGTATTTGGAAGAAGATAGAGTAGTTTTTATGAAGTTTATAGCGTTTTTAGGTTGTGAAAATTAAAATTGTATGATGATAATCAATCATAAAAATCAATTTTATGTAGTTACTTGCCATAGAGATCTAACATTACAATCTCAATGCAAACCAAAAAACAAAACCACTCTAGATAATGAAATATAGATCTTTTTCTTTTTCCGAATATTGAATAGTAGGAACATTACGATGTAGTGTTCTTACTAAGTACATTGTAAACTAAGTTTTCGTTATTTGTGGTATTTAGAAATCAGGAGATTTCTGATGATCTGAAGGACACGAATGACGCTTACGCTTAACATTCGTGCCAGTGGGCTTTCTAGTACTCCCCCTGGCCTTGAAGGGAAAAGCGTTAAGAATTTCATGAATTGAGCCGTTAAAAATGATTTTTCTGTTTGAGCTTTAGCGAGTTTAAAATCATTTAGGCGAAAGGAATGAAATTTAGCTTTTGACTTCTAAGCCTTGACTTTTTTGCTTTGTTTTTGTGTTAAGACAAAAATGAAGAAGAAGGAAGGTTGAAAGTAGAACCTTCAAAGCTTGTAGAAATGTTGAGTGAAAGTTGACGATAATTTAGTTTACAGAGCACTAAGTACTAGGACAGAAGTCAGCGGAAATTTCTTGCTCATAATTAAAACTATGAGCAGGTGACAGTCCAACCTCATCAAGACTGAAGTTTTGAAGGTTGGTAACGTAAGCAACAATTTAGTGTCATAGGAGTCAATATTACTTGCCCATCATGCTATCTTGTACCACTTCTTTTGTCCTAGTACATATCTCTTATTCCTTATTTAATAGTGGTTTTCAAAACTGAAAATTTAGAAAGAAATGAAACGAAAAGTATTAATGGCAGTGTTGGCAGCAGGTATGTTTGCTTGTAGCCCTTATTCAAAATATGAAGGAGAAAGTTGGGAGGAAAAAAACGAACTGGAATGGCAGAATCCTTCGGTTTTCCAATTGAATAGATTGGCACCAAGGGCACATTTTGTTCCTTTTGCATCTGTTGATGAGGTTAGTTCAAAACAAATTACAAGTTCATCATTAGTAAAATCATTAGATGGGCAATGGAAGTTTAGCTATGCCATCACTCCTTCGGAACGTCCTTATTATTTTTATAAGGAAGATTATGATACAAGGGATTGGAAGGAAATCACAGTACCAGGTTCTATTGAAGTACAAGGTTTTGGATATCCGATTTATACCAATGTAAAATATCCTTTTACTTTAGATAAAGCAACGCATAATCAGGGCAAATACATCTTGCCAGAAGAAAATGCAGTAGGATCTTATAAGACCACTTTTGAAGTAGCTGAAAGTTGGAAAAAGCATGAAGTACTATTGCATTTTGGAGGAGTTGCGTCTGCTTTTTATGTCTGGGTCAATGGTGAAAAAGTAGGGTATAGTCAAGGTTCAAAAACACCAGCAGAATTTGATATTACGCCTTTCTTAAAGAGTGGGAAAAACGACTTGGCAGTAGAAGTTTATCGATTCTCAGATGGATCTTACTTAGAAGATCAAGATTTCTGGCGTTTGAGTGGTATTCATAGAGAAGTGATGTTATTGGCCAGACCGAAAGCACATTTGGATGATTTTGGTTTACAGACGCAATTGGACTTAACAACAAAGGAGGGAATCTTAGATTTTGAGGCAACAACTTCAAGTGATGTGCATCAAGTGATGATCAAGCTTCAAGATGAACAAACAAAAGAGTGGGTTTATGAATCGAAGGTGAAAGTTCAAAATGGAGTTGGATCAATTCATTCAAAAATAGAAAATGTGAAACCTTGGACAGCTGAAACACCAAACGTATACACCGCCTTTTTAACCATGATTGATAAAGATGGAAAAGAAGTGGAGCATACGTATCAAAAGGTAGGGTTCAGAACAGTAGATATTAAAGATGCTCAGTTAAGAGTAAATGGACAAGTAGTCTACGTGAAAGGTGTGAATTTGCATGAGCATCACCCTGTGACAGGGCATTTTGTAGATGAAGCTACTATGTTGAAGGATTTGAAAGTGATGAAAGAGCATAATATTAATGCAATACGTTTTTCTCACTATCCTCAGCCTGAAAGACTTTATGAATTGGCTTTAGAAAATGGATTTTATATCTGTGATGAAGCCAATATAGAAGTTCATGGTTTTGGTGCGGCGCTTCAAGGGAAATTTAATAAAGAATATCATCCTGCTTACCAGAAGCAATGGGCTCCTGCATTTTTGGATAGAATCACAAGAATGTACAAAAGAGACCGAAACCAGTCGGCTGTGATTGTATGGTCGATGGGTAACGAATGTGGTAACGGCGATGTATTTTACGAAGGTTATAAGTTGCTGAAAGATTGGGATAAAAGCCGACCAGTTGCTTTTGAGCAAGCGGGTGAAAACCCAAATACAGATATTGTAGCACCAATGTATCGCTCACCAAAGGGAGTGGAGAAGTATGCTCTTAAAAACCCGGAACGTCCAATGATTTTGTGTGAGTACTCTCATGCTATGGGTAATTCTAACGGGGACATCAAAGATTATTGGGAAGTGTTTGAGAAATACCCTCAATTGCAAGGAGGGTACGTTTGGGATTGGGTAGACCAAGGTATTCAAACAACGGATAGCAAAGGCACAGCTTATATGGCTTATGGAGGTGATTTTGGACCAGAAGACGTGCCAAGTGATGGTGCTTTCTGTATCAATGGATTGGTATCAGCAGAACGTGAACCGCATCCGGCATTATCTTCAGAAGTGAAAAAAGTGTATCAGAATGTAGGAATTGCTTGGAATAAAAAACAGCAATCAATACAAGTAACAAACAAATATGCCTTTATTGATTTATCTGATTTCGTATTGCATTATGAATTGAAAGGTGCAGGAGCAGTGGTTTCTAAGGGAACATTAAACCTGACAGGAGTAGCCCCTTACGCTACTAAAACTTTTGATTTACCCATCAAAAATGTTAAGCTGGATAATGCGGTGGATTATTATTTAAACTTTAAGGTGTTAAAGAAATCTCCATTTAAGTTATTGACAAAAGAACATGTCTACGCCACAGAGCAATTGAGTTATCAAAAGGCCACTCAAAAACTGTATGTGAAAACAGAAGGTAAACCACTGACTAATGAAGAGTCAAAAACAAATCTAAAAGTCAACGGTGATGGTTTCTCTGTCGATTTTGACCTTGAAAAAGGTGAAATGACTTCTTGGAAACAGAATAATGTGGAGTTATTGGAAAAAGGTTTCAACTTAGATATGTACAGAGGTTGGACGGATAATGACTTCGGTATGAAATTCGACAAACGATCAAAGATTTGGAAGTTTAATCCTCAAGATATTTTCACGACTTCTTTTGTGAAGATCACTCCGCAATCTACGCAAGTGACAATGAATTATGAATTGAAGAAAGAGGAGAAAGTGGTAGCGAAGATGACTATGAAATATAGCGTTTTCCCATCAGGTGATATTGCTGTATCGACTACTTTAAATCCATTGGAGAAAGAGTTGCCAATGATGCCACGTTTTGGAGTACAGGCACAATTCCCTGTAGCGTACAACCAAGTGAGTTATTTAGGTAGAGGTCCAGAAGAGAATTATGTAGACCGAAACTATGGAACAAATATCGATTGGTATACTTCAAAAGTGAAGGATTTATACTATCCTTATGTTCGTCCACAGGAAAATGGCAACCATACAGATACACAGTATTTTACATTGACTAATACTTCAGGTGACGGTATTTTATTCGTTGCTGAGAATAAAGCTTTCAATTTCACAGCTTTAAGAAATAACCGTGAAGACTTCACTTCAGAAGAACGTACTGATGGTCGTCAAATTGATGGAAGAAAAGTAGTCAATAGACATACCAATGATGTGGAGTTAAGAAACGAAATTTACGTGAATATTGATCATGGATCAACGGGTGTTGGAGGTGTTAACTCATGGGGTGCATGGCCACTGGAGCAATACCGATTACAGCCAGCTAAAATGTCTTATGCATTTAGAATGAAAGCAATAAAGAAAAGTGACAATCTACACGAACTAGGTAACAAGAAATTACCTAAATCGAAATTAACGTTATAAATAAATGTAGTGTGCTCAATTGGGTCACCTAAGTCCTTTCAGGATTTAGGTGATTTACTAATCTTTTTTTCTCAAAAGTTTCTTTAAAAAGGAATAACAAACTATTTAGTATGAAAAAAGTAATATACATTTTATCCATCTTGTGTTGGACAATATTCAACGTGAATGCGCAAGATGCCCGACCTAATATTGTCTTAATTGTGGCAGATGATTTAGGTTTTGCTGATATCAGCCTTCACGGAAGTAAACAAATAAATACCCCTAATATCGATCAGCTGGCTTTTGATGGAGTGTTATGTACAGAGGGTTATACTTCAGCCCCTGTATGTAGCCCTTCAAGAGCAGGTTTCATTACTGGAAGACATCAAGTGAAATTTGGTTATGATAATAATTTGGGAGGGAATCAGCCGGGCTTTGATCCGGAGTATTTAGGCTTACCTTTATCAGAAAAGACAATTGCCACACGCTTAAAAGATCTTGGATATAAAACTGCTTTAATTGGTAAATGGCATTTGGGTAGCCTTCCAAAGTATCACCCGACCAAAAGAGGATTTGAAGAATTCTGGGGATATACAAGCGGAGGGCACGATTACTTTATCGCCAAAGAAAACGGAAAAGGATATAAAGCCCCTATTGAGTGTAATTACAAAACGCCACAAAAACTTTCTTACATCACCGATGACAAAGGAGATGAGTGTGTAGATTTTATTAAAAGACATAAAAACAGACCTTTCTTTTTATATGCTTCTTTCAATGCTCCGCATACTCCACTTCAAGCCACTGAAGCAGATCTTGAATTATTTTCTCATATAGAAGATAAAGAAAGACGAACTTATTTGGCCATGGTTCATCGCTTAGATATTAATATAGGAAGGATCACAGAAACCCTGAAAAAGGAAGGTTTATATGACAATACCATCATTATGTTCATCAGTGATAATGGAGGTCCTGTGAACCATAATGCCTCTGTCAATGCCCCTTATAATGGACAAAAAGGAATTCTATTTGAAGGTGGAATTCACGTACCTTATATCGTTTCCTGGCCTAAAGTTTTACCAAAAGGGAAGAAATACACAGAAACAGTTTCAGCACTTGATTTTGCTCCTACTATGTTAGTGGCAGCAGGTGGTGAAATTACGGAAGATTGTCAATTTGATGGGGTAGACTTGGTGCCTTACTTCACAGGAATCAATAAAAAATTACCACATGAAGAATTGATGTGGAAGTTTACCATCAGTGCGGCTTATCGAAAAGGTAAATGGAAATTGGTACGTTTGCCTGATAGAATGCCAGCACTTTATGACTTGTCAAAAGATGTTTCTGAACAGCATAATGTGTCTTTGAAATATCAGAAAAAAACAGAAGAAATGTTGAAAGAGCTAGGGCAGTGGGATGTGACATTACCTCACCCTGTGTTTTTAGAAGGTGCCGTTTGGAAAAAAAGACAACTGGATTTGTATGATGCAGACTATCAATTAGAACAACCCAAAAATCCGAAAGTGAAATAATATAAAGCAATGAAGAAAGTATTAATAAGCACCTGGTTGATGTTACTCTTTTATTCTTCGGTGTTTGCTCAAGGAAAAGGAGAATTTAAGATATATCCCAATGAAAAGAAACAGGAAGTTTGGGGTATTGGGTTTGAAATTCAAAGTGATGCCATCGGTTCTGGAAATACAGGATTACCTGAAGACAGTATAGTTTCTGTACCTTATGGACTAACTGTAAAAGAACGAGAGCGGTTTGCTCAAGAAATGTTGAAGGGTTTCCGTTTTTGCCGTATTGCAGGAGGTTTATATTGGCGTGGAACGGATCAGGAACAGAAGCAGTTAAAGCCACGATGGTCTACACAATTAATAGAACTCAAAGAGATGATGGACCTTGCTGGAGTAGAAGGTGTCTCTTTAGAATATTGGTCACCCACTCCTTATTGGAAAGCCAATGCAAGCTACCTAGGCACAAGTGATAAAGATATTTATAATACACTGAGATGTTTTGGACCTGATTTCAAAGATGATCCTATTTATAAAGGAGACACGACCCGTTTTTTACAAGAGTTTGCTGAGGCGTGCGTCAATGATATCAAGACTTTGCAACAGGCTGGTATAAAAACCGTACAGTGGGGATTACAAAATGAACCTTGGGTATCCAATAATCAGAGGTACTCTTCCTGTAGGTATGGCAAGGCCGAAGATTATGTGACAGCTTATACAGCAACGGCTTCAAAAGTGAGAGCTTACGATCCATCTATTTTGCTTTTGAGTGATACAGAAACAGCCTTTCCAAGAAAAATTGCCGTAGGGATGCACCGACCTGAAGTGGCTGAATTAGTAGATGCTTATGCTGTACATACCATTGGCTGGGATTCTGAATCTGTAAGGAAAGTTGGAAAGAAGATCGATGAGGAGCTTCCTAAACGTCCTTGGTTTCAAAATGAATACGAGTACCTCAGTGGGGAAGCAACTCCTGAACGATGTCTGAACAACGTGCAACATATCATGAATTCTTTCCAGTTGGTTGAAAACCCAACGTGGTATTGGATACATGCTTTAAAGCCTTTTAAAAATTCAGAAGCAAGCGGTTACTCCCTTGGTTTTTGGAAAGCATTGAATGCAGAAAAGAAAGCTATGAATGAGATGTACCAACGTTGGCAGGGTGGTCCTGAAATCATTGAAATGCCTGAGGATTTTAAAGCCATGGAATTTATTAATGTGACAAGAAAATCGGATAAAAAACCAGGCAGAGATTTTAATTTTATCTTAGGACAAGCAACTAAAGTGTACTTAGTGGTTGACGAGCATGGCGACTATATACCCGAAGGGGATTGGAAAAAAACCGACAAAAAAATAAAAAGGGAAGGAGGAACAGACATTGTTTATTCGGCTACTTTGAAAAAAGGGAAACACCAAATTCCATCACACATTGGAAAGGAAGGGGAACGATATGGTGCACCACATGCTCTATTTTTAGAAAAAAATAGTCACAAAGACTTTGCTTTAGAAGTAGGTGTAAATAGCCCGATGAAAATCAGATCAAGCGCCATGAAACTTGAGAAAGCGGCGGCTGAAATGAAACCTGGACATTGGATTTATAACGATTACAATTGGAATGCTGTAGGTAGTTTTATCAAACATATGCCTTGGAATTCAACTGTATTAGAGGTGGATGAAAATGAGTACAACAAAGATGCTCGTATTTTAGTATTTGAAAAACCCAACGGAAAAAGAACAGTTGTAATTTCCAATAGAACAGGAGGAGATTATGATTTTTCTATTGATACACAATGTTCATTGAAATCAAAATGGCAAGTATATCGTTACACACCTTATGAAAGAGGTAAGGATTCAATGGGTGTAAAAATGGGTGTTTCAAAAGGAAAAAAAATCCATACTACATTACCTCATTTAAGCTGGGAATTTTGGGAAGAAAAGTAATTGCTTCTTCATGGCTAGGATGTGAATAATTTACTTTGATAATAACCACTTGTGAATCTGATAGATGTGAAAATAAAAAATGTATTTCCTACATTATTTTTTTTGATTTTAAAAACAAGTTGCTATATTAGCAATGTAAATACTTTTTAAGCATAAGATGAAGAGCAATCATTTTCTCTATTTACTGACAGTCTTATTTTTTTTAATTACAAGTTGCGAACAACAATCAGACATCGATTATTCATTGTATGAATTGAAGTTTGAAGACAACTTTGATGGGGATCAACTTGATCTTGAAAAATGGGCATACCGTACTGATAATAAACACAGGAGCATTCAACAGAAAGAAAATGTTGAAGTCAATGATGGGTATTTGAAACTTCATTTGAAACAATTATCCCAACCCATAGAAGGTAAATTGGCCTCTGGTGCAGGTATTGTTTCTAGAGAACGTTTTCGATATGGTTATTATGAGGTGAGAGCAAAGCTGGGTAATGGAGTGGATAATGATCAAGATGGTGAAGTGGACGAAGGGTGGCATCACTCTTTTTGGGCCATGGCGGCTGAAATTGATGGAGATGAAGTAGCCACTACTTATCCAGGAATTAGGAGAACGGAAATTGATTGTTTTGAAAATTCAAGTGAACATGGAGAAGATCCAGGACAGCAAGGTTTGAACCGTTTTACACAGCATGTCATCATTTGGAATGAGAAAGGAAAGGAAGTGGGGAGGTTGCCAAAACCGCCAACTGATCTGACCAGCATCGAAGATTTTCAAGCTATTGACTGGCATACTTATGCTTTTGAATGGACAGAAGAAACACTTCGCTTCTTTGTAGACGGTAAAGAAACACATAGTACGCCTTACCCTGCTACACAATATGAACATGATTTTATCAATATTTGGTTAAGTGCCATATCAGCAAATTGGAACAAAGAAGGTGCTGAAGATAGCCAAGCCATCTATGATTATTTTAGATATTATAGTTTTAAATAAATAGTACTCATAATCTAAACAAACAGTGTAATAATAAAGCTGTAAACTGAATTTTATCATTTAATGTTATTCGTTAGATGTTTTACAAAAAACTATTAATACTACTCAAGGTGTCATTTAATAGTTGACAAAAATTTGGTTTACAATTAGGCTAGGACAAAAGAAATGGAATAAAAATTTCGTGCACCATGACTGAAGTCATGGGCTGATGATTTTGACTCCGACAACACTAAAGTGTTGCCTTCGTTTTCAACTTTCAAGACTTTAGTCTTGAGTAGGTTGCCCTATCACCTGCCCATAGTTTTAACTATGGTGGAAGAAACACTCAATTACTTTTGTCACAGTATTTAATACATTGTAAACTAAGTTTTCGTTATTTATAGTGTTTAGAAATCAGGAGATTTCTGATGATCCGAAGGACACAAATGACGCTAATGCTTAACATTTGCACCATTGAGCTTTCTACCATTAAAGTTTGGTAGTACTCCCTGTGGCATTGAAGGGAAAAGCGTTAAGAATTTCATGAATTGAGCCGTTAAAAATGATTTTCTTGTTTGAGCAAAGCGAGTTTAAAATCATTGAGGCGAGTGGAATGAAATTTAGCTTTTGACTTCTAAGCCTAGATTTTTTGCTTCGTTTTTCATCAATGGAAAAATGAAGAAGAAGGAAGGTTGAAAGTCGAACCTTCAAAGCTTGTAGAAATGTTGAGTGAAAGTTGACGATAATTTAGTTTACAGAAATTTAAGTACTTTTTGATCAGGCAAACATAATTTTTTAATATAAATACTCTTCAGTATGAAATTTGGAAATAAACTACTCTTATTTTGCGTAGTGCTTATTTTCCCTGTTTTGTCATGGGCACAAGCAGGAAAGGGAGGTACTTTGATTACGCAACGAGCAGGTATGAACCTCAATAATAATTATGGGGATGACAATACCAAAACAGATTGGCAAGGATTTAGAATCATCCAAGAAAAGTCAATTACAGAAAGTCTAATCGCTTTAGACGAACAGCTTCAAGAACCAATCACCAATTACCGTGTAGGTTTCTCAAGACCTATGATTGACGGAGATGAAGATCCTAATGATATGACGGATTGGTTAGACGGAATTGGGGAAATCATTAACATGGAAGGTCCGCAACGATATGT
The DNA here is from genome assembly GCF_001583495.1 of Flammeovirga sp. SJP92. Taxonomy (GTDB): domain Bacteria; phylum Bacteroidota; class Bacteroidia; order Cytophagales; family Flammeovirgaceae; genus Flammeovirga. The sequence goes on from NZ_LQAQ01000078.1 coordinate 87,021, forward strand.
TTTAGTATGTTTCTGGGCAAACCCGAAAGTAGGTTATGAAGGTGATCCAGGTCCAGATAATGATACACGTTACTGGCAAGCGGCTTTAGACTCTTTAGAAAACAGAGGCTATTTGGATTATGTAAGTGGATGGGAAATCCAAAACGAACCAGCAAATGGTAATACTTCAACGCAAGATACAGCATGGAGAGACTACGTTCGTAAGATCTGGAAAAACATTGGCGGTCACTCAAATACTTCTTGGTCAGCTATCGAAAAAGATGAGGCTATTAGAGCTGAAATCAGTGCGAAATGGTTTAACAAACCTATTCTAGTAAGTGGAACAGTTTATGGCCAAAGATTCCCATCAGTTTTAGTGGACGGTTTAAAAGCCTTAGACAATATTGTATGGGTAGTTCATACTTACCCTCGTTACGTATCAAATAACTTTTCAACATATCCTGAAAGAGCAGCATGGGGAGTGGAAGAATGGGAAGCAAAATTTAAAGAAGTTTGGGATGATAACTTTGCTGCACTTGATCACAATTATGTAATTACAGAGATCGGAAATTCAAAGTACGATTGTGATCTTGTAAATAACGGTGGAAAACCTGATGGTTTAGACTCAGAAATGATCCGTTCGGCAGGGTACTTAAAAGCGGCAAATGAGTATTTTGGAAAAGAAACAAACACTTCTGTTTTCTGGTATACAGGTTTCCATTGGGGTGATATTGGTGTAGGAAGCCCTGATGGTTCATTTAGAATATCGACATTAAATAGTGCTAAGGCAGTACTTCATGCAGAGTTTTGTGGTTTACCTGCTTTGCCAACAGGTTTAGAAAATATTGCTGAAGGCAAAGCAGTAACAGTAGACTCAGAATTAAAAGAAAGTTACGGTGGTGCTAATGCCGTAGACGGTGATATTATCTCGAATTCAAGTAGATGGTTATCCGCATCAAATGACGAAGAACACTGGTTAGAAGTAGATTTAGGAGGAGCATTTGATATTGAAGCATTTGCTTTCTGGACAGGTTATGCAGGGTATAAAAACCCAATTCAGCAGTTCTCATTCCAATATGAAAAAGACGGTGCATGGGTGGATCTTGTAACAGAAGATAACAACGATAATGCAGCCTACAGAAATGTTTTTGATGCTGTTTCTGCAAGTAAAGTGAGATTATACGTTCCTGCTTATGCTGGAAATGATGTAAAACTTTTTGAATTAGAAGTTTATGTATCAGATGGAACACCTCAGGCTCCAGAAACTTTTTCTTATGAAGTAGATGAAAATACACATGTAACACTTTCATGGAGTATTGATGATCCTAAAGCTGAAGGAGTTGTACTTGAGCGTTCAAATGCTGGTGAAGATGCTTTTGAAGAATTACATAACGGAGATTTGACAGTAACATCATATAAAGATGAAACGTCAGTTTTAGGAGCAGTATACGACTATAGAATTCATTCAACGAATACAGCAGGTGTATCTCCTTTCAAAACGTTGACGATAGATTTAACACCACGTTTAGTGACTCCATTGGAGTTTAAAGCGGAGATGAAAAATAGTACAGCTGCGACTTTAACTTGGACAAAAATTGAAGAAGAAAAGGAAAATGTAGGTCTTCGTTTAGAAAGAAGAATGCAAGGTGAGGCTGAGTATACTTTAGTTGCGGAGTTATCAAATACTGATTCGGTTTATGTGGATACTGATTTAGTAGCTGAGAGTATCTATGAATATATTATTTATGGTTACGCTGGTGACTTCAGTTCAGAAGGAGCAGAGGCATCTGTTTTAGTCACTAAATGGATCAATGTAGCATTAAATAAAACGACTGAAACTTCTACTATTGATGGTTCAAAAGATGGTTCTCGTGCTGTTGATGGGGATATTATTGATAATGGAAGTCGTTGGGTATCTTCAAATAGCGGTGAGGAACAATGGATAACAGTGGACTTGGGAGCGGAGTATGATGTACAAGCCATGGGACTTTGGACAGGTGGATCTGGTATTTACGATAAGCCAAATACACAATTCAGCTTCCAGTATTTTAAAGATGATCAGTGGATGGATATATTCTCTGAAACTAACAATACTGAAGCTGTTTACTTTAAAGAATTTGAAAAAGTACAGGCGAGTAAAGTAAGATACTATGTACCGGCATATGCTGATAATAGAGTAAGACTGTATGAGATGATGGTTTATGTTGAAGAACGTTTACCTCACGCACCAACTACTTTAGAAGCAACTGTAAACCAAGCAATGCAAGTAGAATTAACTTGGGCTGATGTTGAAGATGTGTTGGGATTTGAATTTGTGATTGAAAGAGCGGTGAAAGGTGAAGACAACTTTGTAGAAGTAAAAGTGATTGAGGATGCGTTAGCATTTACAGATACAACTGTGAAGACAAACACTTCATATGATTACCGCTTATATACAATGAATAAAGTGGGTAAGTCAGAAACTTTTGCAACGGCTTCAGTAGCAATTGATCCAGTAGTAACGCCACCAACAGATATCAGAGTGACTGTTTTAGATCCTACAACAGTGAACCTCACTTGGACGTTGCCTGTGGCAAGTGATCATGATCAAATCATTATAAGCAGAAAGCTTTCAACGGAAGATACGTATGCTGTCATAGCTACTTTAGGACAAGAAGTGACTTCTTATGAAGATAGTAATTTACTAGCTGCAAAAGAGTACATGTATGCCATCCATACTTCACTGAATGAGTTGAAATCAGAGATGGCAGAAATAACAGTAACTACAGAAGCACGTGTTCCAAACTCACCAACAACGTTAGTAGCAACTGTGAACGAGGCAATGCAAGTGGTATTGACTTGGGCCGATGTAGATGATGTTTTGGATTATGAATTTGTCATTGAAAGATCATTGAAAGGTGAGGATAATTTCACTCAAATTCAGATGCTTGAGAGAGTATTGACATTTACAGATACAGATGTAATGAGAAATACTTCTTATGACTACCGTTTATATACAAAGAATAATGTAGGAAAATCGGAGTCATTTGCATCAGCTTCAGCTGTTGTTCCAGCACTAATTGAAGCAGTTTCTGAATTACAAGTAGTCTCAAAAGATCAGTCATCCGTAAACTTATCTTGGACTTTACCAGAAGTAAGTGACCATGATCAAGTGATGGTGAGCAGAAAACTTTCAACGGAAGAGAATTATAAATTAATCTCAACATTAGGAAAGGAAGTAACATCTTTTGAAGATAATGATTTAAGTGTAGCGACAGCGTATACTTATGCTGTGTATACAGGATTGAATGAGCAAACATCTGATACAGTGGAAGTAGCTGTAACAACAGATTCACGTGTTCCAAATTCACCAACTACACTAGAAGCGGTTGTTAATGCATCAATGCAGGTAGAGTTATCGTGGACTAATGTTGTAGACGAATTGGCGTATGAATTTGTATTGGAAAGATCTGTAAAAGGAGAAGACAGTTTTGTACAAATCCAAGTACTTGACGGAGCAGTTGTATTTACTGATACTGAAGTGAATACAAATACGTCATATGATTACCGTTTGTATACAATGAATGAGATTGGAAAATCGGAATCCTTCGCATCAGCTACTGTGGATGTCCCTGCATTTGTTGCACCTGTATCTGATTTACAAGTTGTAGAAAAAGGGCAAACAACCGTAAGTCTATCTTGGACTTTACCAGAAGTAAGTGATCATGCTGAAGTGATGGTGAGCAGAAAGCTTTCAACAGAAGAGAGTTATACAATAATTGCTACCTTAGGAAAGGATGTAACAACTTTTGAAGATAATAATTTAGAAGTCGCAACAGAATACATGTATACTGTTTACACTGGATTAAATGAGCATTATGCTGATGCTGTAGAGGTAACGGTAACAACAGATTCACGTGTTCCAAACTCACCAACTTCTTTAGAAGCTGTAGTTAATGCAACAATGGAAGTAGAGTTATCATGGGCTGATGTAGAAGATGTAGTAGACTTTGAGTTTGTATTGGAAAGAGCAGTGAAAGGTGAGGACAGTTTTGTACAAATCCAAGTACTTGACGGAGCACTAGCATTTACAGATTTAGACGTTGAAACAAATACTTCGTACGACTACCGCCTTTATACAATGAATGATCAAGGTAAATCGGAATCTTTTGCAACAGCATCTGTAGATATTCCTGCATTGATAGAGGCAGTTGCTGAATTAGAGGTAGCAGAAAAAGGACAGACTACAATCAGCTTAACTTGGACGTTGCCAGAAGTAAGTGATCATGCTCAAGTGATGGTGAGCAAAAAGTTACCAACAGAAGATAATTATACTGTAATTGCTACTTTGGAGCTAGATGCAACTTCATTTGAAGATACAAATCTAGAAGCGGGTACGGAGTACATGTATGCAGTCCATACAGCACTCGGTGAGCAGTATTCAGATATTGTTGAAGTGACTGTTACAACAGACGCAGTACTTTCTATCGGGGATGTTGAAGAAGCGAAGTTTGTAGTTTATCCGAACCCTTCATCAGGACAATTCTTCATAAAATATACAAAACCTGTCAATGAGGAAATCACGATTACAGTACTTGATGTGATTGGCAGAACACAAATGCAAGTATTCAGAGGTAACTCTAACCTTCTTTATCAACCTTTAGAAGTACAACACCAATTAAGAAGTGGTATCTACTTCATAAGAGTTGATAATCAAAAAGAATCTGAAATATTCAGAATTATAATCCAATAGAGAAGACAAATAAGGACCGACCGCTTTGTTTGAGTTTTCTTAAACAAAATACACCCGAGATGCACTAGTATCTCGGGTGTATTTTTTTATTGGGGAATAATTGGAAAATACTGGATTTTCTTTAATCTTGAATTGCGTTTACAAAAGTTGAAGATGTTTACTTTACTAAACTATTTATACAAATGACTGAGTACATTGTAAATTAAATTACCGTAAACTTTTACTCAATTATTCTACAAGCTTTTTATGTCCTACTTTCAAGCTACCTTCTTCTTCATTTTTCCATTGATGAAAAACGAAGCAAAAAATCTAGGCTTAGAAGTCAAAAGCTAAATTCCATTCCTTTCGCCTAAATGATTTTAAACTCGCTTTGCTCAAACAAGAAAATCATTTTTAAACGGCTCAATTCATGAAATTCTTAACGCTTTTCCCTTCAATGCCAGGGGGGAGTACTATCAAATGAATTAGGTAGAAAGCCCACTGGCGCGAATGTTAAGCGCTAGCATCATTCGTGTCCTACAGATCATCAGAAATCTCCTGATTTCTAAATACTAAAAATAACGAAAACTTAGTTTACAGTGTACAGAGGCTATTGTTAGGTGGTTTCTTTACTTCGTTTTTTTCAATAGAACAATGAAGAAGAAGGAAGCTTGAAAGTAGAACATAAAAAGCTTGTAGAACTATTGGTGGGCAGTTAATAAAATCACTTTTTCTTAAAAAAGTAATGCATTTTATATTTGTGGAATAATTTTAGCAGTCAAGAAACGAGCTTTTTGATATTAAATCTATACATTGAAGCAACTATTACAGTATAATAACCTTATTAAACTGACTTAAAAAACTAATTAAAAAGAAGCAAACAGAATAACCATGTCTGGATATAAACTAGAAAGAAAAGATAAGAAAAAAACTCTTTCAAATAGCAAGAGTTATGGAGGGTATTTGAATAATACTTATCAGGCACCATCCTATGTACCTCATCAAGGGTTATATATTAAGTCCATTAATCTAAAAGATCCATTAAAACAAACTACTGATGTTTATTATAAATCTAGTGATAGAGAATTCTATTTGGGTTTGAATGAAATCTCTAAAAAGATAGGGATTAGTATTCAAACTATAAAAGATTTAAATGCTGATAAGCATTGGTCAAGGGAATTTATTCCAAAGTTGAAAAAAGGTTCTGAAGTTTATTTGGGTAAAATCACAGATGGAAATCTTGATGCAATGTTAGAAGAAACATACAACACTTCTAATTTTATGAGATTTCCTGAGGAAGAGGAGGCCGCTCTTTTCGATCACTTCTACGGTCCAAATAAGGAGTCAAATAGCATACAATTTAAACGAAACGATCCACAACCTGTACCTGAAAAGAAACTACCTATATCTGAAATTAAAACAGAGAAAGATTGGATAGCGATTAAAGGAAATATAAATAGTAATAATATAGAGCAGTTGGCGAAATTTATAGCAGATAATATTTTTTCAACTGTTGGGTTGCTAGAGTTTGCTTTAGATGATACTTGGTATAACAAAGATGACTTATCGGAATTAATTATACAGAATTTATCATTAACGGACTTGCCTTTTTTAACCATCAAGGATAGAGAATTATTATCTGGTGCACTAGACTTCTTGATAGTTCCCGATAGACATAAAGGGCATATCAAAAACTTAAATGCAATCAAAGAGATAGATAAGCAAAAAGAGCTTGAAGAATATGGTCTTTCACATTTAAGAATGGTTGAAATAGTCAATGAATTAAACTATTACTTGAACCCAAAAGAGCTCGTTGTAAATGTGGAAGAAAATGTTTTTAGATTATTGAATGAAGTTACAGTTTCTCAATACGCAACACAATATCTTGAACTATTATATTATAAAGCGTATAATAAGAAATTATGGAATGACTTATTGGGAGAAAATGAACCTAATATTGATACAAGACATTTGATACTTTTCTTAGATACAGAACAGCGTTCTTTAATAAAAGATGTATCAATGGATTCATATCAATATCCAAGTGGTGAATTAATTGTTGAGAAATTTTCTCAAGGACATATAGAAAATAAATATATAGTAATAAAAGGAGATAGTATTTATGCGATCGCAAAAAGATTTAATGTCTCTATCCAGGATATAGCATTCCAAAATGGGTATACATTTGAGAACCAAAAATTAACTGATAATCAAACCAAAAAAGAAGTCATTCTATATGAGAAAGATGAGATAATACTACCCAAAAATTTAAAGGTGGAAGAAGCAGGTCGTTTCACTGTAATAGATCATCAACAAGAAGGTAAGGCGAATGTATCTCATTTAGAAAAGAAAGGGTCTAGTAGTTTTTATACAGTAGATGATTATAAGATTGTTGCCAACAAGCTCAATAAATTGATTGTTGCTGGAGCTATGACAAACCATAGGTTAATCTATTCAATTATCGATAATTTTAATAATGAAGCCGTAGCACTCGAAATTTTAAATACCACCTATTTTAGCCAATTTAAAGTTCACTTAAGTAACCATTGGTTAAATAATGTAGTGAATGAGTTTAAAAAGTCATTGAATCCCAGGACAATTCATATTTACAATATGAGAAGACAAGAAAAGAAAATTGATCCTTATGACGAATTAAAAATGAATTATGAAAGTATGATTGCAGAAGTTTTTGATGAACAAAATTTTAGTCTCGAATATGCTTTGGCTTATGAAAAAATGAGTAACGCTGCAAAAATAGATATGCGAAGTGAAGATAAGTTATGGGAAGGCCTTAGTCATAAACAAATAGCAGAGACGCTTAAAGGTGAATTACAGAAAGCTCGTGATAAAGCAAATGTACCAATTGATGTTCATACTACAGTGGTCTATCTGAATGGTCTGAAAAAAAATAGAAACCATATTGAAGAGTTTTTTCACTTTTACCCAAAAGAGGAATTGTTAAATGATATCAAAATAGCCAAACAAACACTTCGTAAAAGAGAGACTGTAATAGTCGCCTATACTACATATGGTCCTGTTTATAGTGAAATTGATGTCAATTATCTTTCAAATCATGATGCAAATGACATTTTATTTCTATTAAATGAAAAAACAGAAAACATCTATTTAACGAATTCAGAAGATGTCTCAAAACTTTATCATACTTATGATAATCAAGTACAAAGAGATCTTTCTGATAGAAAATTCATTTATGATGAAGGAACTATTATAGAGTTTAGGAAAGAAAAAACAGATGAACCTGAGCATTATTATATTATAAAACAAGATGATACACCAAAAAGTATAAGCACTTCTTTGGGAATTTCATTAGATGAGTTGTCTTCTCTAAATGATTGGGAAAGTATTTCTAAAGATGGTAAAATTTCAGAAAAAGGTGAAGTTCAGCCAAAATTTCTACAACCAGGAAATACTATAAAAATTACAGCTGATGCTTTTGATATTCAAAGGCGTGTGAATGATTCTTTATTTATTGTTGGAAATACTGTCATTAAAAAATCCAAGGATGCTGGTATTGTTGATGCAGGAACCTATAGGGTAAATTCAGATCATTACCACCCAGAATTTATTCATGATCTCCTTAATACTATTCTAGGACAGAAAGGAGGAAGTGAATTGAATTTTACGCTTGAGATTTTTATAAAGGGAGATATAATATTGATAATTACTTTGAAAATAGGAACCGACTTCAATGCCTTCCTATCTATAGATGATGATACTTCTATAACAAGTAAAACTTCTTTTGCTGTAAAAGGTGAAGCTGGTATTGCCGAAGTTGGTAATGTTGATTTATCAGTACAACTTTCCTCATCAACAATAAGATATAATAATATAGACCATTATGCAGTGCATTTTAATAATTCGGTCTATTCTTGTATGCTAGATCTAGACCCACAAATGACAGATAGTTTCAAGGAATACTGGGATGAAGGTGCCCATATAAATTATTTGCATACAAATGCTTACAGAGTAAGAAAACAGAATGGATCGTTTGGCACAGGAGCTGGAGCAAAAAATAAAGAAGTTGAAGGAAAAAGCAGACAAACTCAGGGAGGTGGAAAATTAAATGTTGGTTTCTTTTCATATGATAAATTACCTACTGTTCAGCATCCTGGCCAAGAAATAGATATTAACAAAGCAACAGAAAGTACAAAAACATCAAAAATAGCATCAATAGACGTTATTGATGCTGGTATGACTTCTTTAGGAAAAGAAAGTGGACTTAGTCTTGTTTATAGTTATTACGGAAATGATGTTAATAGTGATAACAATGGATCTTATTTTACTGGGGAGCTGACTCTGAACGCTAAACAGCTCAAAAGTCTACTTTATAGAGGTATGAACCAATTAAAAAGACCACCATCTCTAAAAGATCTCAAAGACATTTGGGGAAAAATGAGAAATTCTATTTCTGATGAAAACCTCTTAGAAAGATTACGTACAATAATGAAAAGTATCCCATCAAAAACCACTAATTTCATTATGAATAAACTGGCAAAGTCTAGTAGTGGACAAATGAAAATTATGGGATATGATACTAGTATTTCATTCTCTGAATCAGATGCTGAAGCGAAAACCCTTTTTGATTATATAGACAAGTCGATAGAGGAAGATAAAAGAAGTCCAATAAATATTGATGGGGATGCAAGCATTACTTTCCAAGTACATTATGTTAAAGATGGGGATAGTATTACTGATTTAACTGAACAATATAGCAGGATACTTTTAAAAGGAAATTTATCATTTGAAGCGACCACTGGAAGAGTTGCCACTCTTTCCGGGGTCTTGGGGCTTGAAGCAGGTCTTAAAGCGGAATTAGGTTATACTAGAAATGTGATTGATCATTTGAAGCGACCACTGGAAGAGTTGCCACTCTTTCCGGGGTCTTGGGGCTTGAAGCAGGTCTTAAAGCGGAATTAGGTTATACTAGAAATGTGATTGAAGTCCTTTCTCCAACAACTTTAACCTATGCGTCAACGGTATATAATGGAATGATGTCTCGTACAATAACCAACTACAAAGATGGTGAGAATATTATGAATATACGAGATGAAAGTTTTGAAATCATTGAAAATATAAAAAATAGTAGTTTAAGTGATAAGGATAGAACTAAATTGGTGGGTCATGATGATAATATTGAAAATTATTATGCCTATAAAAGGGTAATTGCAAATTTAGAAGAGACACTTTTATCTTATGGAAATGACTCTGAAAAAGCTGACAAAATAACACTAGTAAAAAATAGGATTTCGACTTTAAAAAAAGAACAGGATAAGATCTTATTCAATCTAATGAACGCTCTTCATTGGGATAATGTATTAGGGTTAGAAGGAAAACCAGTGGAAGTCAATTTAAAACATAACACCTGGAAAGATTACAGCAACGAACATTCAGAAGAATTGGATCAATTATCTCAAAAATTCTTTGGAGATCTTTGGGAATTTAAAAATGAAACAAGTTGGGATAATGTAAATGAAGATGCTTTTATGACAATTAATGCAGATCAAGCTAAGAAGTATTTTGGGGATGGGATGGA
>NZ_LQAQ01000079.1 GCF_001583495.1 Flammeovirga sp. SJP92
TTCAAAAAATGTTATAATCTAGAAGTATTATCTTTAACGGATCAAGGTCTTTGGGAATTCCCAGATTTTATTTATCAAAATACAAAACTAAAAAGGCTTTATATTGGTAATAACCCTTTCGAAAAAATCTCTTCACAAATCATTAAACTACAAAACCTAGAATACTTAAGTTTATATAATAGCCTTATGATTGCGGATTTACCTGAAGAATTATTTGCATTACCAAAATTAGAGGCTATCGATATAAAATCTACTTTAATTGGAAAACTCCCCTCCGGCATCATGGGCCTACCAAAACGAGAAGTACCAATGAAAATATATGTCAGTAATGCTCCTGAAAGCTATGTGCCTTTAGGAATGTCTTTGGATGAATTAAATGAGAAGGGGTATATTTTAAAGAATTAGAAGCAATTTGTTGAAGAGAATTTGAAGTAGAATAATAGATGATATTATAACTATCAATATTGAAAAGTAAAGACTAAGAGTGCTTTTAATAAAATTACACTTGGTCTTTCTTTTTATAAATCAAAACAGAAGGTAAATCTATTGAAGTAAATCCAAAAGAAAATACTTGGGAGGAATATAGTAAAGCACATGCTGGTGAACTAGATCAGTTACCTCAAAAATTCTTTGGAGATCTTTGGGAATTTAAAAATGAAACAAGTTGGGATAATGTAAATGAAGATGCTTTTATGACAATTAATGCAGATCAAGCTAAGAAGTATTTTGGGGATGGAGGACCTGAAGATTTTTTCATGAATTTACTTGGGATTCAAACTTTTAAAGATTATGAACCTACTTTTGAAGCAAGACATTTAGATATTATTTTAAAAAACTTATATGAAGACCAACAAAACTATGACTATCAATACAATAAGAAAAATAATTAGTATCTTTTTTGTAATTCTTTTTGGTTGCTCTTCAAATATTAATGATCTGAAGTTAGTTGAAGAGATTAACAATAAATACAATACTAAATTAGCATATAAATCTAATGAACAAGGAAATGTGTATAGTATAACCTTATCATCTCATTTTGATACCATACCAAATGAAATTCAAGGATTTAATAACCTAGAATATTTATTTATGAATTGGTTAAATAATAAAACTGTTCCACAATGGATTAAGAATTTTAATAGACTAAAAAAAATCACTTTCATTAATGTGCCTCTTCAATCTTTTCCTTTCCAGGTTTTAGAATTAGATAGTTTAGAACATATTGGATTCAAAGGTAGTAACATCAAATATCTACCTGATTCAATATTTTTAGAAAATTTTTCTTCCTTGTTTCTTAGTAATATGAAAGTTAGAAATCTACCATCACTTACAAAAAATCAAAAACTAAAATTCTTGTTTATATCCAAAACAGATATCTCCGAAATCCCACTGGAATATAGTACCTATGAGATAAGTAACATTTTTATAGAAGATAACCGCAAACTAGATCATATGGATAACCTTTTTGGTACCTATGATTCATTGAAAAAGGTAGATATAGGGTACCGAGGGCATACTGAATTCCCAATGGAATCCTTCAAAAAATGTTATAACCTAGAAGTATTATCTTTAACGGATCAAGGCCTTTGGGAATTCCCAGATTTTATTTATCAAAATACAAAACTAAAAAGGCTTTATATTGGTAATAACCCTTTTGAAAAAATATCTTCACAAATCATTAAACTACAAAATCTAGAATACTTAGGCTTATATAATAGCCTTATGATTACGGATTTACCTGAAGAATTATTTGCATTACCAAAATTAGAGGCTATCGATATAAAATCTACTTTAATTGGAAAACTCCCCTCCGGCATCATGGGCTTACCAAAACGTGAAGTACCTATGAAGATCTATGTTAGTAATGCTCCTGAAAGCTATGTGCCTTTAGGAATGTCTTTGGAAGAGTTGAATGAGAAGGGGTATATTTTGAAGAATTAGGTTTATCAATAACAATTTCTGCAAGCTTTTTACTTTTTCTTCATTTTCCATTGCTCTTGAATTCAAACTTAGAATCTAATGTGAAAAATAAAAATAAAATCGTGAGCAAACGCGAAAGGCTATAAACCCAATAAAAAAAGGATAAGATAATGGAGTAGTTCCCAATTTTCTTATCCTTTTTATAATTATGCTCAATGCTTTTAGTTGAAAAAATCTACAAAATGACGATCTATTTCTTCTTGTCAAGATATATCGCCTTCATAAATTAAGGCAAAGATAATCTCATCCAATATGAGATATCACGCTCTTCTAATATATTTATAAAACACCGCTCTAGCATACCTCACCATTGTTTTATCTTTTGCTTTACTACACCCTCTTTCCACTCTAAAAGCCACATGCTTATTCGGCTTTCGTGTTTTCAGCATAAACTCAACTAACTGTTGTAGAATAGGAATATCATTTTTATAATGGTACCTCTTTTCCCAGCCTAAACGAATTTTATAGCGATGATATTTACCTCCAAAGTGCCAACGGATAAAAAAGTAGGAGTTTCTTACCCAAGGAGTATCCGAATGCCAATAAATATGTCTACGGTCAGCATATAGTTCGTATCGGTTTTTTCGTTTAATTTTTTTTATTCTTTTTACTTTAGGGAGACTGCCCACCACTTTTTTTCGTGCCACCGCTAAATCGTTGGCTTTTTGAGCTACATATTTTCCATCCACACTATTTCTTTTGATCTCTCTATACAAAGTAGACAAATGAATCCCCAATATTTTTGCAATACGTTTTTTTGCACCACCATGTCGAAGAAGGTATTCCAATTGTTCTCTTTGAGATAAATCAAGTTGTGCCATTGTTATTTTGGAATAAAGTGAGGAAAGAAAAGAGATTAAACTTGATGAGTACCATCAAGCGTTTTATGATTTTCTAATTGTTTCGTATTTCGTTAAGTCAGAGTAATGAAAACATTAGTTTAAAATTAAAACTGTTTTGTACAATGTTAATAAAATTAGATAGATAAATCAAATGCAATAGAGTTTATCACGATTTAATTCGTAATTGATGAAAAATAATTCTCAATTTATCTAAGAAGTATCATTAATAACCTCAGTTAATACTGAATAAAACAAATCTATTTACTCATTTTTAGTTGCATATTTTATGATGATCTTTCATAAGTGATTGATTTTATAACTGAAATCTTTTTTCCAAAGGAGGAATTAAATCTTTTTCTTCAAGTTCTAACATCGTCTCTCTAAGGTATCCATAAGTTTCCCTTAGCGATTTCATACTTTCGTCAGATTCATAGTTGTAAAAATCTTTATAGGTATGTAATTCAATTAAATTATAATCTTTGCCTTCCACTTGTTTTAAAAGAGGAGCACTATAAAGAGCTGGTGTTTTTAAGATTACATCAGAGGTATAATCTTCATCATAATACAATTCACCTAAGATCATTTTCCAGCAAATTAAGATTCCGGTGAAAGGGAATTTATTTTTATGCCGGAAAATTAATTGATTTTTGTATTTACCATTAGTGGTTTCATCGGTTATTATAGTCCCAAAGTAACAACGGATAGGTACCGTAGTTGTCAAAAAAAAAGACTTGTAATAATCAAACAGGTCAATATATTTGCTTGTATCAATTACATTTTCCTCGAATGTTAAGCTGAAACTTATATTTGTGTATTGTTTATTATAATCTCTCTCATCTTTGTTTGAGGGATCACCCAGAATTAAAAAATCTGCAAGACAACCATTTTTTTGTAGATAAATCTGGATGTTATGATCTTTAAATTTCTCTAGATTTAAAAACAATAATATTGTTTCTATGTTAAAGTCACCTTTTAAAAAGGTTAAATATTCACCAGTCTTCTTTGATTTATATTCTAATTTCATGTTCTGAAATGTATCTAAATCTGGAATATTAAATATGCTCTTATAGAAGTTGTCGTTGAAAGGATTTGTGTTTTTCTGTAATCCTTGAAAAGATAAATTATTTTTTCTCATAATATTTATATGTTGTTAGTATAAAGCTTTAAAAGTCCATCTTTATCTAGATATTTTATTCTTATTAATGGTCCTTTGTCATCAAACATCTTTATTTTCATACTATCTGCAATATCTTGTATTTTTTCATATGCATTTTTTGCAGCTTCAAACCCACTTCCACCTTTTTTAGGTTCAATAAAGATATAATCCATTCCATCTAGAATAATACTTTCAATATCTTTTATACCAGTTGAATCTGATAGCGTTTTTAAAATTTTATCAAGTTTGTAATGTCATATATAATTTCAGGGAAATAGTTAGTCTGCTATTTGTAACACCATTATTTTAAAACCAAAATATAAATAAAAACACCTTCTGACTGCTTATCAAAAGGTGTTTTTTGTATTATGAAATTTGAAAACGTTTTTCTTCAGGTGGGATTAACCCGTTTTTTTTATTTTCGATTGATGACTTTTTCAAGGCATTTAATGTTTCTCGAAATGATGCCATACTTTCATCTGATTCGTATTCATAAATATCTTTATAGATATGAAACTCCATTAAATTATAATCTTTGCCTTTCACTTGTTTGAGGTATTTTGTTTTGTGCAATGCAGGAATTTCATCTAACTTTTCAATTGTAAAGTCTTTGTCATAATCAAGTTCTCCTAGAATCATTCGCCAATTGATACCAAACCTAGTTTTTGGGAATTTATTAAAGAGTTTAAAGTATTCAATGTTTTTATATTTTCCATCAGTGGTTTCAGCTGTGACTCGAGTTTTAAAAAAATACTTTACAGGTATGTCTATTTCTAGAAAAAGAGGTTTGAGGTACTCGAAAAAAGCTGGAAATTGTTCCTTAGTAAGAGCTGTTTCTTTAAAGCTAAAGGAAACATTAAAACGATAGGCTTTATCTTTTTTATCTCGGTCTTTTAAAATATCAGTATCTTTTTTAATACTCATTATTGTCATCCAGATCCCTTCTCCAAAGATACCTATTGATTGGTCTTCACTGTTATATTTTTCATCAAAAAGAAAATCTATAGCTTTATTCAAATCATAGTTTCCTTTTTCATTGATATAAAAATGAGCAGAATTCTCTTTAAGGCTACTAATACTTAGCTTCTCCCATTCATTTATAAATGGGTTTTCAATTAGCTTTGTTAAGGTTTTTTTTGGAACTAGGTTGCTTTTATATTGATACCCAGTTAATTCGATATAATTTTTTTTCATAAATTTAATAATATTTCTATTTGTTCTTCGCTTAGAGTTTGTACCATCCCTCCTTCGTCTATATAGTTCAATCTTATTTTACCTTCAAGTAATAAATCACTACCGCCACCATACTTTGCAAACTTTTTTACAACAACTTCAGCGGCCTTATCCGTTAATCCATCACCTTTAGCAATAGTTGGTACAAACAGGTAATCAATTCCCTCTATTAAGATATTATCTATATTAGAAATACCAGCCTTCTTTGCAATTTGCTTTAGAAGTTCCTCAGCAGCTTCTTCACCTTCATCAATTATCTTCATAAAATTGATATAATTCTTAATTTGTTTATCAGAGATATTTCCAGAACGATAGCCCGCTTTTATTTCAGCCAAAATAGTAATTGCTCCCTGTTCACCACCCATTTTATGATAGGCGACCATTAATTGATCAGGGATAAGAAGATTTTTATTTTTAAATCCAGGAAGGTTTGACAAATCAAATTTAATTTCTAACGATTTAAAATGCTCATATCCTTTTATTCTTTGTAAAATATTATTTTTAAAAACATAAGTCTCTGTTACTGAGCCTGCACCATAACGTAGTGTTTCCAAATAGGCCCCAATTTGTTTAGTATCCGGAATAATATCAGCAAATTTTTCATAAAAACCATTCATGAACTCATATCGCATATCTCCTAAAGTACCGCTGTCTAGGTATTTATATTCTTTTAGGTAATCCGTTAATTCTTTGATATCATTAGGAGTAAATGGACCTCCACCTTTCTGTAATAACTCTACTAGGTGTTTATTCGATTCAGCCAGTATTCTATACCCTTTTTCTAAAGAGTTTTTAGCACCTTTGAATAAATCAGTTAATAATTTCGCGTCATTTTTAGTTTGATTTAGAAACTCAGAAAGTGCTTTTGGTTCATCTATTACTGCTTCTACAGCTTTTACATAATATTTTGCTTTAATATTTGCTAGCTTAGTTCCTTCGAAATTTTTTAAATAGTTGTCTAGTAATTTGGGTGCTACACTTTCAATTTTATTAATTTGTTCAAAAATATTCCCGAGGTCATCTACAGAAAGTCCCTGTTTACCATCCTTAATTATACCAATGACATATTTTTCAAAGATATTACTGAATGCAACTTTATTCTTTTGAAATAATTTATGGTTCACAATTTTACCTAATTGCTTTAAGTATAATTCTTTCGTGATGTCATCTAGACTGTCCAATTTGTTTACTAGTCTTCTCAGACGGCTAGATTCCTTAAAGGATTTAAACACTTCATCAAAGCGAGGATCGTAAAGTTGCTTACCTGCTACTTCTGCAAATTCACCTAGCTCTTTTGCATTGAACTTGACAACAGCATTTTGAACAATCTCAGAAAGTGAATTAAGATGACTATCTGTGGATGCCTTTAGGATATTTTGGAACCCATCGGCAAGTGCAAATTCAAGCTGATTATCGCTTAACAAAAGCAACTCATTGAAGAACCGCTCTAAGTATAATGGTAGTTTTTCCTTAAGTTCCTTACTTCCTTTTTCTAAAACTTCTTGGACAACATCATTAATAATTGCCCTTCTTTTATGGATCTTGTATAATGTCTCACTGACAAAATCCGCAACACTTGCAATTTTGTTTGCGCTTTTGAGGGCTTGTCCCAGTTCTGTTAGTTCCCCAGTTATCGTTTTGCCACTTCGCAGTGCTTTTGAAACTTTAGGTAAAACCTTTACGGCATCTACAACATCCAAAATTGCACCTGCATAGGAGAGCAGTACCCACCCAAAAGCAGGGTCATGTGCACTTAATTTCAATACAGGGTCTATTGAAGTGTTGGCTCTTGCATTCTCTTCATTATATTCAGAGTGTGTGATATAAATATCAGCTACAGAGAGCGAAACAGAAATAGCTCCCAATGTACCGGCTAATAGAGGAGAAGCACCACCTGCTGTAAAGAAAGTAGCTACACCTGCTCCAATACTCAGTACCGCTAAACCTATGTCTCTATATAATTTTAAATCTTTTTTATCTTCGACTTTTTGATCAACATATTGATCGTAATGAGGAATACTTAATTGGTTTACTTTTGGTTTAGTAGCATTAATTACAAGTTCCATGGAGAGTACCTGTTCGGGATCCTCTATTATTGCTTCTCGGACAGTGTCTATGTTTTCAAGTCGTTCAATGAGGTGTTCTCGAAGATGTTCAGATAATGCGTTTGTTGACGTTTCATTTTTCACATAGTCATCGTAGAGACTAATAATATCAAGGCTTGAGTCTAAGAAAATGGGATGCTCACTTGCTAAGCCGGTTTTTACCCTATTTAAAACTTTTGCATGTGCCTCATTAATTTCACCAAGTTCCACAAGAAATGAGGGGTCAATACTTGTAATTAAATTGACTGCACCAGGGAGGCCTACCATTATTGGACTAAAACTAGTGAGAGAAAGTAAAAACTGACCATAATTTAAGTCAGTAAAAAACTCCAGAAATTTCCAATACTTTGACTTAGAATACTGTTCTAAAGTTTTAAAGTCGGTACTATATTTTTGAAGGCTTTCAAAAATTAATTTACCATTATCATCAACTACATTCTTATATTCTTTAAGAATACTTTCTTCACTTGTATCTAACCAAGAATGAGTAAGTTCAATAGCTTCAGGTAAAAACGAGTTCTTATAATAATCTTCTGAAAGACTATTGACATACTTGTCAAAATCCGTCTCAGAATCAAACCCGCTTTCTTTTAAAGCAGTAATAAATTTCTTCTGATGGTTCTTCAATTTCTTTTTTGAAGCTCCATTGTTCACCATCGTATCATACTCCTCTCTAAATTTTATCAATTTTGATATTGGGAGATCTGTATTAAACCTCTCAGACTTTTTATTATCATTGGCAACCTCAATAGGAGCTTCTCTGATTAATGAATTAATAAGAGCTACATCTAAATCATCATCATGGTCAAACTTATTGCAACGACGTTTAACTGCTTCATAATTAGGGTTATTTTTGATCAGCTTGAGAAATAACCAATAAGGGATTTCATCATCAACACGCAATGCAAGGTTAATTTTATCGATATAAGAGATAGATTTCCAGTCTTGTATTGCAATTATAATATCTTTTATATCTAGATCTCTCAATACCAGTTTAACTAACCTTTCATCATTGATAAACCCTTGTTCATCTGCTTTTGTAAAGAGCCTCATTATCTGAGTAGCTCTTGAAGCAAGGTCATTAAAAAAGCCTCTTTCTTCATTTACTATTTTCCTTAATTCAGTTAAATAAACTGTTGACTGTTGAGCGGAGAGTTTTAATAACCTTTTGACCAGCTCATTTTTTTTATGATTTTTCTTATCATACTCTTCTAGGACTTTAGTCCTCTGCTCTGGAGTGATGGGAGTATGTGGTTGACTATGTTGATGTTCTTCTTCATAGTCAAAGTCGTTGTTATAATCCTTATGTTGACCCATTTTATAATTAGTTTTTCAGTTTGCTTAATTTGAGATCAGAATTATTTTATAAGTACTAGGACAGAAGAAAACTAAATTATCATCAACTTTTATCGACATTTCTGCAAGCTTTTATGTTCTACTTCCAAGCTTCTTTCTTCTTCATTTTTCCATTGATGAAAAACGAAGCAAAAAATCTAGGCTTTGAAGTTAAAAGCTAAATTCCATTTCTCTCGCCTAAATGATTTTAAACTCGCTTTGCTCAAACAAGAAAATCATTTTTAACGGCTCACTCCATGAAATTCTTAACGCTTTTCCCTTCAAGGCCGGGGGAGCACTACCAAACGATTTGGTTAGAAAGTCCCCTGGCGCGAATGTTAAGCGTAAGCGTCATTCGTGTCCTACAGATCATCAGAAATCTCCTGATTTCTAAATACTATAATTTAGTTTACAATGTCTTTAGTAGAAAGCTCCAATATTATGGCAATAATGAAGAATCAATTTTGAGTGCATCTTTAATATCATCAATGGATAGGTTTATGCAGAGTTCTTCACCAAGCAGATAGGAGTCTTCGTCTAGAGGTAATAGGTAAATTTCTAGTCCCTCATTTGTAATCACAAAGTTGGAGTTTTGGGTTGTGCTTAAATAATTGTACAAATCATTTTGCGTAAAACGATTGTCAAAATCTCTTAGCAAAACACGCTCCCAACATAATTCCTTAATTTTTTCAATGTCTACTACTTCATCAAGATATAATGGACTTTCATTACTCAATATGTAATTATAATACTTGAAAAATTTCATAGCATAGGCACCTCCTAAAGGTCGGACGTATTTCTTTATGACTAAAGAAATAATATGTGAGTTACTCCCCCCTTCAAAAAAGATGTCTAAATCGTTATCACGTCGTGGTAAATCTTCTGGTTCAATATCTTCTACACTGCACAATTTTTTCGACTCTTCCACATCTTCTGATATTTGTGTTTTGATTTGATCATTAATTTCTGAGATCAATGCTCCTTCGCCATTTAGAATAGGGTATTCTATAGATATGCTACAATTAATTCCATTAGCCTCTTCAGGCTCTGGCTCCCAGTATATTGTTTCCACAGTTATTGTTTGTTTTGAATGGTTATTATTCTGACTCTTTACCTGATTACAACTAATGATGATCAAAAGAAGAATAGTATTAAATAGAACTTTCATCGATGATGGCCTGAATACGTTTTGGTTTGAATACATGTTTTTTTACTTTCTTAAGAATTTCTACTTCTGAAGCACTTTTTATTTCATCAAGTGTACAAATTTTCTTTTCAACGATATAATCTCGTACTCCTTTGGAGACTTTTACACCCGCACCACCAATACCATCATTGATGGCCATATTAATTAATGAAGTGGTAGACTTTGCAGAAGTAAGTACAGTATTTACTTTTTTACCAGATAAATTTAGACTTCCTTCTGTTAGGCTCCCCAACTTCGAATCATTTTTGATGGCCTTATAATCGGCTGATTTTTTATAAGTATCGATATCTTTTTTACCAAGAAATGTTGATTGTTTTGTTTTGCCGTCTGTTAGCTTTTTGACTACTTTAAGATGTGGGACATTTGCTGTGCTTTTAAAACTGAGTTTTGCTGCGGGCTTCACATACATATTCGCAGCAAGTTTAATCTGAGCCTCCTGCACTTTTGTATCATGTCCTGCCATAATTAAACTTCCTATCAATTTTTCATTACTTCTAATGTAGTCTTCAGCGGTGATTCCTCTTAATTTATCTCCTGTTATCTCATCAACAGCAACGATGGTACTTTTTACTATTTTACCATTTTTCTCAAGGTATTCTACATCAATACCGTAATCCTGGAAATAGGTTTTAAAAGTAGAAGGGTAATCTTTCTTCATAAGTGCAAGCAATGAATTGAAACTTCTACCACCGCCAGCAAATTGAATGAAGCCATAGGAAATAACAGCCTGATCATAGGAGTTGATTGCATCAAAATTACCTTCATGCGTGGAGACATATTTTAAAGCCTTGGCTTGTATGTCTGTTAATCCAAATTTTTTAATGGTAGCAAGATCTACTCCTTGTGCTTTCGCCTTACCCATAATCGAAAGCCCATCCATATTTACAGCATCACCACTTCTTACAAGATTACTGAATGAGTAAGATTGTGTTTTGCCATTTGCCTTAAAGGATAATTTAAACTTTTTGTAAGCGTCTAATAGTAAATAAGTAGAGTCCCCTTTATTGACTACACCTTTAGTAAAACCGGTATTTTCAAGAAAGTTTTCTTTCTTTTTTCTGCCATTTTGTTTCCATTGTTCATTCGCATTTTCTTTGAACTTAGGATGCACTTTTTTGGTTCTCCAGTGCTTTATTTTTTTCCAATTTTGGAAAACTTCAATGGCTTTAATGGTCAGTTTTAAGTGCTCTTTCTTGAGTGCTTCTTTTCCTTGTAAATAACTATCAG
Source organism: Flammeovirga sp. SJP92 (assembly GCF_001583495.1). Classification (GTDB taxonomy): domain Bacteria; phylum Bacteroidota; class Bacteroidia; order Cytophagales; family Flammeovirgaceae; genus Flammeovirga. The sequence goes on from NZ_LQAQ01000079.1 coordinate 11,086, forward strand.
GATGTTTTTTGAAGATAGCATCACTTCTTTCAGAGTTTTCCTCATCAAACTTTAAAATGCCTAATTCAATCAGTGCATCTTGAACAAGGGTGATGTCTTCGACTTTATTGCCATCATCAATATCACCCACATTCCCTTCAATCTTACTCAAGTCAATTTCTTTAGAAACATCGATGTTTACCGAGTTCCTTTTTTGTTTGATAGCGTTGAGTTGAGTTTCGCTTACTGATGCTTTTTGAATATTCATCAGTTGTATAGTCTTGCCAGTAGGAGTGACTTTTCCGGAAGGCTTTTTTCTGCTGTCTGCATAACCCACATATTCTACTGTAGCTTCATAACTTTTTATAGCTTCAATAGTATGAGGAATATCTGTATCCTTAACTTTATCAGTATCTTTTTTCTCCTTGAATAAATCTACGCTTTCTTCATCAAAACAACCTTCAGAAAGGAAACCCAAGTTCATTAATTTCTTTTGAATTTTTTTGACATCTGACACTAAATTTGCCCCTCCAGCACCAACACTTGAGGTTAATGTAATTTGAGTGGGAGCGGTCTCCTCTTTTTTCGATTGATCTGTTGAATTTTTTAATTGCTGAGAAACCCGTTTCCAGTTTTCTTTATTTTTTTGATCATAATTTTTTAGGGCGTTCTCTTTCTGTTCTTGCGTTAATGTACTTACATGTTGTTGAGTTTCTTCCTCCTCAGATAACTGTAAATGTTCTTGACTCTGGTCATATTGCTTATTTCTTATCATGGCTATTTAGTTTATTTGTTTTTGGGAATATTACATTCGACTTCCTGTATGTACAGCCGTTCTACCTAAGCGTTGTTCCATTAGAATTCCTGCAGGGGCTGAATCTCTGCAAATACCAAATTTCGAATCTCGTTTGAAATATTCTTTTCAATAAAAGACAGATAAATTTCATTGTATCAACTTATTTTTAATCAGACCTAATTCTCTTAGAAAGGTATTACTAAGTCTAGTTCCGGTTTTTATTAAGAAGCTTTGATTTGTAATTATAATTACAAACATCTGTACTTTTCAAAAATTGTAATATCTTTTTCGTATGTTAGAAACCAATTACTACCTACGGTATACCAACCTTTTCTTAATGATGCTTTTATTGGCTTATTTTTTAAAAAGACTTCAGCCTTGATCTGACGTTTTAACACTAAGAACAGTGGGGAACAATGGGATCAAAGATTTTCTTTTTTTGAGAAAAAAATATTTTCTTTCCCATTTATACCTTTATCGTAATAAGTTACACTAACATTAAAAAGATATTCCATGTCATAATCAAAATCAGTAAACTTAAATTCTTTATCAATAACATAAAAATTATTCTCACCGTGTAAAGAAT
>NZ_LQAQ01000080.1 GCF_001583495.1 Flammeovirga sp. SJP92
TAAAGAATCAACCTGCTGAAAGTAATGATATATCTGTTTCATTATTAATATAATAAGAAACCCTGGACACTCGTGTTCTAGGTATATTAACAAGTTTTGAATACAATTTAAATCCATTCTTTTCTTTTCTTACTGAAAAATCTAAAAATGGCGTACCCTTATATGTTGATATCAAATCCGTAGAATCATAACTTACCATTAGAATTTCTTCTCTTTTTGAAAAGTATTTAAAAGTTTTGAAGGGATGCCCTACTATATGTCCTTCATTATCTCTTATATAGTATTCCTCATAAAAATGTAAATA
>NZ_LQAQ01000081.1 GCF_001583495.1 Flammeovirga sp. SJP92
ATTTTTTTATCCTCAGGTGGTTTATTGAAATTAAGCCAACCGACCTCTACCAATGTAGATAGAAGTTCAGCTATTCCAGGTGAGGAATTTTTATCATCAATGACTTCGGTGTTCCCTGCTCTTATATCATTTTTGGAATATTACATTCGACTTCCTGTATGTACAGCCGTTCTACCTAAGCGTTGTTCCATTAGAATTCCTGCAGGGGCTGAATCTCTACAAATACCAAATTTCGAATCTCGTTTGAAATATTCTTTTTGTAAATGCTTTTCAATTAGAGGTTGATCTATTTCATAAATGTCTTTATCAATACACTCAATAATAACATTGGACATTGCGGAAGCGATGTTAGCACCCGTAACCTGAAATTCTTCTGCTAGTTTCTCAAGAATACCTTCTTTGAAATTGAAAGGAGGAGTGATTGCATTTGACCAAAGCTGTAGTCTTTCTGATTGAAGAGGAAAACCAAATTCAATAATTTCGGAAATTCTTCGTAGCATCGCCTTGTCAAAGTGTGTACGGATATCCCTAACGTTAGTAGCAAGAATAACTATTCCATCAAAACGCTCTACCCTTTGTAGAAGGTAAGACATTTCTTGATTTGAGTATTTATCCTTAGCGTCATTGATGTTCTCACTTCTTTTGGTGAACAGTGCATCAGCTTCATCAATAAATAAAATGGTGTCTTGTCCATCAAGTTTTTGAAAAACTCTCTCCATGGCTTTCTCAAATTCACCAATATATTTAGAAACAACCCTTGAAATATCTAAAGTGTAGGTAGATAAACCATATCTTTTACCAAGCGTTGTAGCCGTAAGTGTTTTACCAGTACCAGGAGGGCCTGCAAAAACATACATTTTATTGGTCTTGATTTTCTTATAAAACGGCTGTTCTTTTTGCCCTTTTACCTTATCTTGAATTCTCAACCAAGTAATAAAGGGATCTAAACTTTCTTTTGTACCGTTGGTGAGTACCACTTCATCAAATTCCATGGAAGAAGTTGCTAATTTTGCAGGAAAGCCAATTTCACTATCCAAAGGAGGATATTTACCACCATGTAAAAACACAACAAAATGTTCTGTTATCTTAACCACAGAAGACATCTTCCCATAAATCTTATCCTTTGAGAAAAGGTATTCAAATGAAATAACATCATTTTTGATAAAAGGGTGATCTTCACTTGTGAAATATAAGAACATTTGCTCCGTAGCTTCTGGGAAGTAAAGATTTAAAAATGCCCTAAAAAAAGGAGTGAACCTTTTCTTTTCTTGATCTAAACCACCTGGAAAGTCATTGATGAGGTTGATATCGTCTGATGAAACAAAAAATGGGGTGAATATTTCGTGTTTATATTCCCAAGCATAAGCAAATATCAGTAATGTAAGGTCATTTTTATTGAGGTTGAGTTTTTTATCAAGCTGAAATAAATAACTACCCGGAAATTGATGGGTAATGGCTTCAAAATGATCAATATCTGGTGTAGCAAATTGCACGTCTCGATCATTTGCCTCTTTCTTTTCAGAATATTGATCAATGATGTATCGAATGTGCATACTTAGGACATCAACACAAGCTTTTAAAGCTTCTGATAAATCCTCTGTAGTTATTTCTTCGGGTTGTGTATTAATGGTTTGCATTTTAATTAGTTTATTTCCAGGCTCATCAAAAAATCACTAAATCATCTTATTTACTATTTAGATTGAAGTTTTGTAGTTAGTTAATTTGCTGGAAAAGTGTATTTAATAACTGATTTTATGTATTACAAACATATTAAAGTTTTTAGACAATAGAAATTTATAAACCTTTAATCTTGTTTTAACCTAATCCATTTAATTTGATTCTTGTTCCTCCAAAACCTAACCCTTGTACTTTGTTATTTGTACTCCCTTTTTTTATTGGAAGTGGATGTTTTGTACACCATAGTTAAAACTATAGGCAGGTAATAGCCAAACTTATCATGATTAGAGTCTTGAAGGCAGATAACGAAGACAATACTTTAGTGTTGGTGGAGTCAATATCAATTGCCCATGAATTCAGTCATGGTGCACGTTATTTTGTTCTGATTCATGTAGTGTTTCTTGAGCCATAAGGCATTGTGGCTCTACAGAATGATATTCTTTCAATTTACATATTCGATAAATTGAAAGCCTTGTAGGGATGTTGCACTGCAACGTCTACCGAAACAAAACACGGACCATTTTTCCCTCATTCAAAATATTCAAGTATCCTGGCCTTGAAGGGAAAAGCGTTAAGAATTTCATGAATTGAGCCGTTAAAAATTTGAGCAAAGCGAGTTTGAAATCATTTAGGCGAGTGGAATGAAATTTAGCTTTTGACTTCTAAGCCTAGATTTTTTGCTTCGTTTTTCATCAATAGAAAAATGAAGAAGAAGGAAGCTTGAAATTAGGACATAAAAGCCTGTAGAATAATTGATTGAAAGTTTACGGTAATTTAATTTATAATGTACTTGTTAAGTGAATAACTAAATAAAATTAAAAGGGGAAAGGATAAGAACTTCCAAAGAATTTGTAGTAGATTAGGACAAAACAATAACTAATTAAACTCTTAATAAACTGCTATGAAAATTGAATTCGCTTCAATCTCTATTCTACGATCATTGTCTTCTATAGACCAAGTACAACACCTAAACAGGCTAAAAATTTTTTCCGTGCGAGATCTCGCAGAATTTGCACCTTGTAGACATGCTGAAATGCTTGTTGGTTTTGGAACCAATAACAATCTTTCCCAATTGTCATTGGGTAGTTATGTGGACAGTGATACTCTTCAAATGTATGAAAGTGGTGAAATTTCCACTATAAACGAAGAAGAGGTGATTGTATTAAACGCTGTTGATATTCAAACGAATACCATTTTTTTAGAATACTTCGGCGTAAAAACAGTAGAAGAGCTTGCTATTTTTAAACCATTTGTAGAAGCTAAAACTTTAATTCAAGATGAAATTGATCAACATTTTAAAGAAAGACCATCAGCTCCAAAAGCTTTAATCCCTCAGCTTATCGGGAGTACGCACACCACAGCAAGGTTTAGTAATTATGTAAGAGAAAACGGACAGGAACTGAAGGGGACTGTGCTTACTGATGCTTATTTATTTGAAAAAGGGAGTGCTAAGGAACTTAAAGAAATATTTTGCCGTACAAATTTTAAGTACAACTTTGGCTACTTAGCAGCATTCAAACAAAGGTGGATCAATGCGGGTACACATTTAGGTGAAGTTTTGCATAGTTTAGCACTTGCTCCAGGAGAGTCTAGGAATATTGCATTTATAGAATGGAATACAAGGCAAAGTAGTGCTAGACAGGAAGATAGTGAGGCTTCGGAACGACTGAATAGTGAATTTTTACAACATAGAGCATTGAATGAAGTTGTAAAAAGCACAGCGCAGGAACATCTCCATGGAGAAACTGAAATTGATGCAACAACCAAAACTTCTGGGTTTGGATTGACTTTAGGATTTGGGGGAGGAAGGTCGTCAGGGGCTTCTGCCAAAGCAGATTTGACTGCGGTTACAGGCATACCTATGGAAGTGGCTGGAGCAGGTCTAAATGCAATGGCGGGTTCTACAGGGGCTAGTTTTGTCCGCTCAAAAAGTTCAGTCCAAGGTATTTTAAAATCTGAAACAACAGGCGAAAGGTCTGTGAGTGGAGAGGTCATGCAAGATATTTCTGATTCAACGATTCAAAATTCATCGAACATAAGATCGTTAATGTCTACGGTGGTTGTAGAAGATGAACAGTCTGGATCGCAAAAGACTTATACTCGCAATGTGACCAATTATAATCACAGTCACGCATTGACTATTCAGTATTTTGAAGTACTTCAGAAATACGAAATAAATACCTATTGTGATGGGTTAACCCCGGTTTTATATCTGCCTTTTGAGCCTCTAGATTTTGATATCGAGCTTATAAAAAAGTACTGGCCCACTCTAAAAGAAGGAGTGAGAGCATCAGTAACCCGTGCTAAATATCATAGATATAACGCTTTAATTAGTGATTTTAAAGCGGAAAATGGTGACTTTACAATTTCTGATGATGTACGAATTACTAAAGTAAAAATTGTAACAAGCTGTTTCTTTGGTAATGGTGTAAGAGTAGCATTAGATGACGCAAAACCTCCTGTCACCTTAAAAGTAACGAAGGGAGATATGGATGAATGCATGAACTTTAAATTAAATGGTTCTTCTAATTATATCGATTATGAACTATTCGAAAACCTTACCAAAACATTTAATGGTTTTGATAGAAAAGATTCCTTTAAAATAGGAGAGAATGTCACAGTATCATTAAAGTCCAGATTTAAAAAAGAACTTAAAAAACAACTGATACGCTATTTAGAAAATAGTAATTTGACGCCTAAAGTTCTTGAAATTGAAATGGAGGACAATGATTTAGGAATAGGCCACAAACGTACTAATTTAAAGCACATGGTTGATGATGATAACTACCGTTTGGTAAACCCTGATGAGGAAATCGATTTTACAATAAACTTGGATTATACGCTAGAAGATACATCAGGTAATCAAGAAGTAGTTTCTCAAACATATAGTGATAGCTTATCCTTTGCTAACCTTCATAATGGGTATGATGAGGTTGTTTTTAATGTTACAGACCATATCAACAAGCAATTACAAGACGTTTCTGATATTAATCCTAGAAATGAAATTGATGAGCTGGAGGCGTATTTTAGAACGAATAAATATGGGTTTACGAAATACCTTCTTACCTATATGGAAAAAGAACAAGTGATTGATATTATTGAGCAACTTGTTTTGGATGGCAATCAATCTACAATTCCTTTGACAAGCATTATTGATCCCAATCCACTTGGTATCGTAGAAAATTTGATGATTTTTAAGTTGAAGGAACCCAACTTGACCCAATTGTATTCAGTAGGAGATAAGTTTACTTTCATTGCACAGCACTCTTCAACAGATACCGAACTAAAAGTGCCTCTAGTGGGTTATGGTGTAAAAAAAGAGGTATTGAAAAAAGGGAGAAAGTATACACATTACCATCTTGTGACAGAGAATAGAGTTGGAATTTTAAACACAAATGTATCCAACAATAAACCTACTTTTGAATATGATGTTACGATCTCTAATTTACCAAATGAGAATAAGAAATTTGAATTTGTAGGAGAGGTTACTACTAAAATTACAATCAAAGGAGTAACCACAAGTTTTTCAAAAGCAATTCAAGGAGAGACCGCCAAAAATGAATTAAAACACCTGATTTTGACCTATGAACTTCATTCAACAGAAGGTCAAGATAACAATGAAACAAATGATGATCCAATAGGCCAGCCAAAAATTTCAAACATCACTTTCAATGGAAGGTTCTTTTTCTTGCCAACCAAAAATTCGGATATAAAAGATGTCGTTAATGCGTATCTTAAAGAATTAAAAGTATATGAAGAAGAAGTAAAGAAAACTTCAGTGAAAGGGACTGTTTTCCTTCCTACATCAGGCGTGTTTGCAGAAGCTATTTTAGGGGTTTCAAATGCTTCTGAATATATAGATATCAGTAGATTTTATAATTGGCAAGATTCTCCAATTCCAAATGCAGCACCTCAAATAGGGACATTGAATGCCAATTACGATTATAGCAAACCTGTGAGCGACCAACTGCAACCTAACGTACCTGTAAGTGTTTTAAATCAAATTTCACCTAATCAAATGCCTGGTACTTCTTTGGATACTGCCCTGGGAGCAGTGCAAAATGGTTCGATGTTTAGAGATATGTCGAAAACAGATCAATTTATGGGAGCCTTGGGTGATTTAGCCAACCTAGCCAACAATACGGCTCAATTAGCAGGAAATTTATCAGGGGAAGCGGCGGCAAATGCATTGAATGCGGCTGTAGAATTGGGAAAACAAGTGGCAGGTATGGTCAATACTGCCATGGGAAATAATATTGCTCCAGCCCCTTCTACGCCAACTGAAAAAGGAGGAGCGATCAATAAAATTAAAGAAATGAAACCCAAACAAGATGGATCATTAAATCCTCGTAATAAAGCCATAGCAAATAGTACAGGCACACCGGTTCCCCAAACATCAACTATTCAAGATCCCCCTCCAACTCCAGGTAAAACAACACCTTCAAGTCCAACTGTTGATGAAATAGTATTGGAAGATAACTTGGAAATAAAGACAAATAGTATTCATTACACGCCTCCTGTATCTTTAGTTGGACATATTAAGTCTGTAATACTAGATGATTTACTTCAATTTGGAGATTTGATGGACCTGTTTTCGTCCATTGAAAAACATGTACAATATGGAGGTATGTTAAATATAACTGGTAATATCAAGTTGACATCAAAAGGAGTAGCAAAAAAAAGAACCTTTAACATGGCAGGTATTACAATTGCTTTAAGATTAAATAATATTGCTGGAGGTGATAGTCAATGGAATGATTTCAATATTGATCAAGAAATTGATTTTATAGAGGAGTTAAATTCAACTTATTATGAAGTGATTTTTATATCAGGAGATTTGTCAGAAATTATCAATACTATTTCTGATGTGACGGGACTCATGAGTAATAGTGTGGATATGATTGAAGGCTTTCCTATTGTACCAGATCTTTCAATTTTACCTGATGTAGTCAAAGATTGGATTGATGATAGTACTTTTTTAGATAAAATCGAAGAAGTAGTAACAAAGATTAAAAGCAATATTGCTACGTTAGAAAATATTCAACATATGATACAAAATGAATTAAGGGCATCAGGCTTATTTATTAAAGGAATCAATGATAATAATTGGACATTTATATCTGAGGTAAATAATACCATAGGAACATGTTTTGCCACCTCATTTATCACCAATCATAATATGACAATGAAAGTTTTAGTCGAGTGATCATTTTAATTTATTGCCTGTACACTGAACTCCGTACGGTGAGTAGTGTATGGATAGGTTAGAAGTAAGATGTAAGAAAATGGTTCGTTTTGTGGAGCATAAAATGGTTTTTGTAGTGGTACGTCAGGTGGTGCGGGAGCCACAAAGCATTGTGGCTCTACATGCGCTACCTTTTTTAATTTATATATTCGATAAATGTAGAGATGTTGCACAGCAACGTTCACCGCACCGCAATACGGACCACTTAACTCTTCCACAACACGACACCTTATTGTGTAATTATATACTACCAATAGCAAGGCATATTTTTGTATAGTTAGAACATTATGAAGATTTCTCCCCCAAAAACGTCTCAATTTAAAAAATGCCTCTTCACCAAGTCACTCTACACCAATCAAATTGGAAAGCATAAACTATCAGAAATCAAAAAAATACAACTCCCCTTTATTCTGCATTACTAAATAATAAAGCCTCTAAAAGCCCTTTAAACACTGTTTTTATCAAGTGCCAATCTGTATAATGGCACGTGCTTTTGATTCTTGAAACCCTAAAATAATTCAACGGTGCGATTGAGAAGCATACACTATCTACTTTAGCACAAAATGAGTGTAATGATTGACCGGCGTCATTACAATACTGTACACAATTTTTGTATGAAATGATTATGAAACTAATGCTCTCTCAATGGCTCTTATTGATAGGTTGCCTTGTCATACCTATGTCGAGTCTCTACTCCCAACAGGCCGATGGTAAAGAAGTTTACCTTCAAGGTTTCCACTGGGAATCCGCTGATGCTAGTTCTAAAGATTGGTGGATCAACTTAAACAACAAAGTAAACGCTATTCAAGCGGCAGAAATTGACGGGGTATGGTTGCCTCCTTCTTCTGATGCGGCGGATAGAGCAGGTTATTTACCGCGTAAATGGTATGACCTTAATTCCAACTATGGTACTCAACAAGAATTAATCGACTTAATTGCTCACCTCAACAGTAAAGGCATCGTATCTATTGCTGATATTGTGATCAACCACAGAGTAGGTTGTACAGATTGGGCAGATTTCTGTGAACCTACATTAGGCTGTAATGCAATTACTTCTGATGATGAGGTGAATCAGCAATTTCCAGGTCAGGGTTGTGGTGACTTTGATACAGGTACGCCTTATAGTGCGGCCAGAGACATCAACCACAATGATTTCGAGACTAGACAAGCCATCAAAGATTGGATGAACTGGCTGAGATCTGATATTGGTTATGCAGGTTGGAGATACGATTTTGTTCATGGTTTTGGAGCAGGATTCTTTGCGGAGTACAATAACGCCACGAATCCTTATATCTCTATTGGTGAAAACTGGACAGGCGATACGCAGGCGATCATCAATTGGATGGATGGAACGCAAGGTACTTCTACAGCTTTTGATTTTCCTTTGAAATTTGCATTACATGAGGCTGTAAATGGCAATTATGGTGCATTGAACAATGGTGGTAAGATGCCAGGTGTGGCAGGGGTTTGGCCTCAAAACTCAGTGACTTTCCTTGAGAATCATGATACAGAACCAGTTCGCCAAGGGGATCACCCAGGTTCGGCTTTCCCGAATGATCCAAGTTCAAATTCTCAAATTCTTCAAGGGTATGCGTATATCCTAACGCACGCAGGTTCTCCAATGGTATTCTACTCTCACTTATTTGATTATGGAATTTATGATGAGATTGCGAAGATGGTGGCATTGCGTAAAGCAAATGGAATTTACAATAACAGTACGGTAAGCATCCAACAATCGGATGGAAACGGGTATGCGGCGATTATTGATAATAAAGTAGCGGTACGTATTGGTAATACTTCTTGGTCTCCAGGTGGAAACGGCTGGGTATTGCAAGCTGATGGATTGAATTATTCTATCTGGGATAAAGGTGAGGGTGTAAATGAAGCACCGTTAGTAAGCATCGATCCTTCCATTTTACAATCAGACACTCCAGTACAAGTAACGCTTTCAGCAGTGGATGATCAGGATATTAATCTGCCAATTTATTATACAACAGATGGAACAACACCTACTACTTCTTCTACTCAATATACTGGTGCTTTCACTTTATCTTCAACAGCTACTGTAAAAGCAATTGCTGTGGATAGTGGTGGAAAAACAGGTTTTGCTGAGCAAAAATATTATATAGGAGAGCCTTTGCCAGAAATGGAGGTTTATGTTAGAAAACCTGCAGGCTGGGGAACACTTTATGCGCACCATTGGAATGCAGTGCCAGCAGGTGTTAGTGCTGATACAGAATGGCCGGGTGTTGTCATGGAAAAAGTAGCGGATACACAAGATTGGTACAAAGTTACGTTACCTGGTGTTCAAGAAGCTAGTTTTGTCTTCCATGATTTCAATGGAAATCAAGATGATGATATTACAATTTCAGGTACAGGATGGTACGATCAAGGTACAGTTTCATCGAATTGTACAGTGGATTGTCCAGATGTGGATCCTGTGGAAGTGACAGCAAGTATTTCACCTCAGTCTACCAATTTTGATAATCAAATAGCGGTAACACTTTCGGGTACACCGAATGCAACACTTTACTATACATTAGACGGTGCTACGCCTTCTACTTCTTCATCGGTTTATCAAGGAGCCTTGACTATTACAGCTACTACAACCGTGAAAGCAATTGCTGTATTGAATGGTACTTCATCGGCAGAAGTTTCTGCTACTTATACATTGAATGATGATGATGATCAAATTACTCCAATTCCAGCAAAGAAATCGAAATTTACTTGGGATAACGCAACGGTCTACTTTACAATGACTGACCGTTTCTATGATGGAGATGCATCGAATAATAATTCTTATAACAGAGGTAAAAACGGTAATGGCCAAGACTATACGGATGATTCTTCAGCGGGTGAATTCCATGGTGGAGATTTGAAAGGTATGACAGCCAAATTGCGTGAAGGTTATTTTGAGTCAATCGGTGTCAATGCCATCTGGATTACTTCTCCAGTAGAGCAAATGCACGGATGGGTTGGCGGTAGTTCTGATGGTTCATTCCGTCACTACGGTTACCACGGTTACTATGCCATGGACTGGACTGAAATTGATCAGAACATGGGTACAGAAGCAGATTTCCAAGAGTTTGTAGACGAAGCGCACAGCCGAGGAATCCGTGTCGTTGTGGATGTGGTGATGAACCATACAGGTTACGTGACCATGCAAGATATGGAACAATACAACTACGGTTCTGTGGATCCTGCTTGGAGATCTTGGCAACCTGCAGGTGGAGAATCATGGCATTCTTACCACGAGAAATTTGTAGATTACAATAGCGGAGGAACTTGGATTTCAAACTATTGGGGTCCAGATTGGATGCGTCACCCTGATATTGACGGTTATGATGGTTGTTCTTCAGGAGGTGGAATTGATAACTGTGTTGGTTTCTTACCAGACTTGAAAACAGAAGATGTAGGAACAGTGGGTATTCCACCAATTTTAGTGACAAAGTGGACACAAGAAGGAAAATTTGATCAGAAAAAAGCGGAATTAGATGCGTTCTTTAATGCAACAGGACTTCCAAGAGTAGTTTCCAACTATATGATTTTCTGGTTGACAGATTGGGTAAGAAAATACGGTATTGATGGATTCAGAATTGATACGGCCAAGCACGTTGAAATGGACCGTTGGTCTAGATTGAAGCAATATGCCATTCAAGCTTTAAAAGATTGGAAAGCGGAAAATCCTGAAAAGAAAATGGATGATCTAGAGTTCTGGATGACGGCTGAAGTATGGGGTCACGGTAAAAACAAATCGGAATACCATACAGACGGTCAATTCAACTCTGTGATCAACTTCAACCTGAAAAATGACGCGAGAGTTTCATCACGTGATGCTTCTTCATTGGAATCACTATATTCTGAATATGCAACTATCAACGATGATCCAACTTGGAACTCATTAAGTTACTTATCATCTCATGATGTAGTGCCATTATTTGACAGAAATAGCTTACAGTCTGCCGCACCAGGTTTCTTATTATTACCAGGTGGTATTCAAATTTTCTATGGCGATGAAACAGGTCGTCCTGAAGGAAACTGGAGTGATGCCGAGCAAAATACACGTTCTGATATGAACTGGGGTAACTTCAATACAAGCCAACATGAGGTGTGGAAGAAGTTGGGTACTTTCCGTAGAGATCACCCAGCAGTGGGAGCAGGTTCTCACCAAAAAATTGGAGATGCACCGTATACTTTTGTTCGTGATTATAATAATCAAGAATTGGAAATTGCAGACCGTGTTATTGTAGCTGTAGGTGCTCAAGGCAATGTGACTTTCAATGTTTCTGAATATTATGAAGAAGGCGATACAATTGTAGATCATTACACAGGAGCTATGCAGGTAGTAGCAGGTGGTCAGGTTTCATTTAATGCAGACAGCGAAGGTATCGTATTATTATACAGTAAAAACTATACTTTCGTTTCTAGACCAGTGCTAACGATCTCTCCTGATACAAGATATGACGAAAACAGCATTACAGTTTCTATCTCAGCAGTAGATGCTGACGATCCAAATCCTAGTATTTACTACACTTTGGATGAGAATGCAGATCCAGCAGATTATATGAATTGGACGGCTTATGTTGGACCTTTCACCCTAACTGAATCAGCAACTGTAAAAGCGGTAGGCGTCAATGCCGAAGGACGTACAGGATCAGCAACGAAGACTTATTCTATTGGTCAAATTGACCCAATAACAGTTTATTTCTACAAGCCATCGGATTGGGGTTCAGCGAATATGCACCACTATGATGCAGAACCAGTTGGTATTACTGATGATACGGTTTGGCCGGGTGTTCAAATGACTGATATCGGTAATGGTTGGTATGAAGCTTCAGTGACAGCTTTAAGTACAGGAATTGTATTTAATGACAACGGTGGAGCACAATCAGATGACCTTTCAAGAGAAAGAACAGGTTGGTACAAAGACGGTCAATGGACAGATACTTGTCCTGGAAATTGCCCAGGTCCTCAAAAGCCTGAAGTGATGATTTCTCCAAATGGAGGTAATTTCTCTAGTGGAAGTGTAAATGTGTCGTTAAGTGCCACACATGATGGTGTTCTTTACTATACTTTGGATGGAACGGAGCCAACTCAAACCTCTACACCTTATACAAGCAGTATTCCTGTTCAAGGAGTAGAAGGAGAAACGGTCACATTAAAAGCAATCGCATACAATGGAGAAGGTGCTTCTCTAGTAAAAACAGCCACTTACACATTCAATCCAGTACAATCATTTACGATTTATGCCAAAGGGTATTCTCATGTGTATTATTGGGAAGTGGCTCAAAATGGTACTGTGGTAGAAGAAAATCCAGTGGCATGGCCAGGAGTTGCCATGGTTTCTGCTCCAGAGATTGGAAGCGGATGGATGAAATATGAAGTAACAGGTGGTACTTGTGCCAATGTCATCTTCTCAAACAGTGGAGGTGGTCAAACAGGTGACATGAGCACTTGTGGCAATGAAGGTAAAGGCTATGAAAATGGACAATGGGTAGAAATCAATACAGGAGTGGATGAGACAGATCCAACATTGGGAATGACGCCCTCCTCTACATTTAGTGGATCAGGTACCGTAACTCTAACTGCTTCTGATAACTCAGGAATTGCTCCAACCATTTATTATACTGTAGATGGTACTACACCTACCACATTATCTCCATCAGGAGTAGGTAGCGTATCGGTTACATTAAACACCGTTGGTACTCACGTAGTTTCAGCCTTTGCCGTAGATGCATCAGGAAATACGTCAGCAACTCAAACCACAACATATGAAGTAACAGAAGCAACAGGCGGTTTTACAGTCTACTTCCAAGGTGTAAATAATCCTTTGATTCACTATTGGAGTGCGGTGCCAGCAGGAAGCATCACTAGTACAACTTGGCCGGGTGTATCGATGACAGAAGGAGCAGATGGATGGTGGTCTTTCGAGTTCCCATCAAGCGTATCTTCTATCAACCTATTATTCCATAATAATGCAGGTTATCAATCTCCCGATTTGACAAGAAACGCAACTGGTTGGTACAGAGATGGACAGTGGTACGACCAAAAGCCAATCGACCCAACAGGTTTGACGGTGCACTTCAAAAGTTCATGGGGAAATAGCACAAAAATTCACTATTGGAATGCTTCCAACGGGGCATCTTCAGCATGGCCTGGAGAGAATATGATAGATGAAGGAAACGGTTGGTATAAGTTCACGATTGAAGGTGCCACTTCTTCCAATTTACTATTCCATAATGGTAGCGGAGCACAAACAGCGGATTTATCTAGAACAAATGAGGGATGGTACAAAGATGGTGTTTGGTACAACTCCAATCCTGAGCAAAGTGCAACTCGGTTGGGATTTGACCTTGAAGAAGAATTACAAGTGAATGTCTATCCTACAGAAGTAACACAACAATTGACGATCGATTTAAATGCTCAAAATGCATTAGAGGCTATGATCATGGTTTTCGATCTCAATGGTAAAATTATTTCATCAGAAAGGCATCAGTTTAATGTTTCAAATAAACAACTGAAATTGGATACCCAAGGTTTTTCATCTGGTTTACATTTAATCAGAATTGAAGTGAAAGATCAGGTCATCACAAAGAAGTTTATTCGTAAATAAAGACTTATAATTCCTTTTGAAGCACATAGTAGAAATGCTATGTGCTTTTTGATTTGTAATAAAAAAAGGAGTGTATCACTAACTTTACTGGCGCAAGTGTTAAGTCGTAGACGTCACTTGTGTCTTACAATTGAAGAAGTCTCCAGACTTCCGATAGACAAAAAAATAGAAACCTAAATAAATATTTCAATCCTATTTTTGTGTACCAATAAAAATCATTTTCAAAAACATTCTAAATATGAAACCAATTGTGACAGCTCAAGAAAACAAACATTTTTATTGTTGAATCGGAAGTCTGGAGACTTTTCCGATTTTTAGACACAAGTGACGCCTACGGCTTAACACTTGTGCCAGTTGAGGTAGGTCCACTAATTGGATAGTGAGTCTTTGATTTATTATAAAAAAAAGGAATTATAAGTCTTTTGTGTAAACTCCTCAATCTTGTAATGTGAGTAAGTCAAGTTTTCACTTACTACAGTCACTTTATTTTTTTGGTAGATCTTTTCTCTTCGATTTTGGTTTAGGCTTCAAAAGATTATTCACCCTTTCATATTCTTTTTTTAGTTTTCTATTGTCGGGGTCAAACTTAAGATCCATTTTTAATTTTTTATGTAATCTTTTTAGTTCCATCTTTTTCAAAGACCTCGGACTATCTTTTTCGATAAATGTCTTTTTTGTATTTTTCATGGCCAAAGATAAAAAACATCTTTAAGAATAACGGTATTTAGAGGTTAGATTAAGATATATTACTTTATGATGCACCTTATGTTTTATCTTTTAAAGATCTGAGAATTTTACCATTATTAGATACAATTGAAACCTACGGCTTAACATTTGCGATAGAGATTTTCAATAGAAAATATTCTATCTAGACTTGTAACAAATATTTATGAAATACTTTATTATTCTATTGGTAGTCGCAATTTTAGCATTCTTATTTCATTTGAGTATTATGGTTAGTGGAATTGAATTTAGTAGGTTGTTTATTATAAAAACAGAAGAGGATTTTATACTTGCAAATGTTTTTTATGTAGTCGCTTTAGTTACGTCTTTATTTTTGAAGGATTGTAAAGTCCTAAAATAACGATACACTAAAACAATCGTTATTATGGAAGACAATAAAAGTCAATATGTTAAAAGAACTCAGAAGGATTATTCAATGTCCTTAAAACTTCAAATTGTCTCAGAAGTTGAAAGTGGTCAATTAAGTTTAAAAGGAGCTACACGTAAATATGGAATACAGGGAGATAGAACAGTAAAGGTTTGGTTACAAAAATATGGTAACTTTGACTGGAACCATAAAGTCAGTACCATGAAGAAGAAAACACCTGAACAAGAACTGTTAGA
>NZ_LQAQ01000082.1 GCF_001583495.1 Flammeovirga sp. SJP92
ACTTTGGCTTTAAATTCTGAGGTGAATTTTCTTTTACTTTTCATAACACTGCAATTTACTTAATTATTAATTTAGATTGCAGTCCGTTTTGATGGGGTAACTATAATATATATGGATTTCAATTGTATAAAAATATTAAGCAAAATGATTTTTTAGAGAAGAAAAATGTATTCGGTAATAAAAAAACTGAGTTTATAAAATGGGTGAAATATGAATTTTTTAAATAAATTACCCACTGTTCGATGTGTTTAGTCGATAGGCGTCACTGCGAACTTTCTCACAGTTTAAGCTTGTAACTTATAACAACAAACCAATCTTCTTCTGACTCAAGTATTAAGCCGATACTTGTGTCTAAAGATCGGGAAAGTCTCCTGAATTCCGATCCAACAGAACTAAAAACTTTCACGATAGAATTACAAATTCCACAAAACCTTTCATCAGTAAAATATTGACCATTAATTTGTGGGGTAGGTAGTCAATCAGTTCTTTCCAATTTAGAGATTCAAGAAATTATATTACATTTACATTTGTATCCTCTTTTCTATAAGAATGACTATTCATTTCAAAAAAAGTAAGCTATTTATATATTTCTACTAAATCAACATCAAAAATGTACCGTCAACTACTCATCATTATTCTTCTATTTTCGTTAATGTCATGTGAGAAAACACAGAAAAAAACAACAGTTGTTTCTGCACAAATAGAAGCAAGTGTAGTACAGGAAGAAAAAAATATTGACACCATCACTTCTGTTAAGGAAGTAATTGAAATTATAGAAGATAGTACTGAGATTGAAGATGTGGTGGTTGAGGAAGAAATTAAGGAGAGGAAAAGGCTTGAGATTGATTCCAACTTTGTGGATTTTACTCCTAAATTACGCACGAATTCTTCTTTTAAAGTAATTATGCTAGGTTCTTATCATGGTGATGAATTAGATATGTCTTATGGAACAGAGCAGTGGATAGGTGTTTTTGCTGATTCTTCCAATTATTATTTAAAAAATGTAGAAGTTGATTTTAGTAAAGATATGGATCCTGTTATGGATTCAGAAGGAGATAGTTCTGCAATTAAAGTAAGTGTGAGTGAGGAAGATGAATGTTTATTCTTATTTTCTGGTTTTTCTTTAGAAGATAGGACTCTTCATTCGATTGATTCTTTGAAAGATATGAGATGCCCACTTTCGGGTGATTCTACTATTTTAAATTATAACGATACTAAAATAAAATTATATGCCACAGGTGATAAACAGCTTTTAGGTGGCGATTTTTATGAACTTGCCAATTATCGATTATTTATAGATAATGAGGACACTACCACAAAAACACCGCAGTTATTATTTGCTTGCACAAGTTTTGATGATGCTATGCCTAACTTACTGTGGGTAGGTGATATAGATAATGATGGGAAATTAGATTTTCTTTTTGATCTCTCTTCACATTATAATGCTACTTCTTTAAACCTATTTCTATCTAGTTTAGCAGATGACAATGAATTTTTAGAACTAGTAGCAATTTTAAATACAATAGGTTGTTAAAATAGAATAAAGCTCTTACCTCAACCGTTTCTCATTATTTTAGTATTAAGCCATAGGAATTTCTTAGAACTATTGAATTGAATAAGTTTGTAACTAGGACAACAAGCTACATACTTGTGGGGTTTACTCCAACTAGAGGTAAACTTATGGACCTCCAAAAAATGATTGATCAACACAAAAGAAACAAATAAGTTATGAGTAATTTAGATTTAACCTTATCAAAATTTAAAGATAACCTAAATAGTTATTTATCATTAGACAATGATCTAAAGTTTTTTGATGAAGAAACTAACTTAGAAAACATATCATATCTTAATGGTGAGATAAAAGAATTTTATGAAAAAGTACAAATTGATGAACCAATTTATATGGGTTATATTATTGGTCATAATATATTACCAATAAGTAAATTAGATATATCTCAGGAAGGTTGGAAGTTTATTTTTTTAATGGTGAGAGAATCGAGGATACTAAAAATTGGAATTCTGATTGGTTAGTTATCGGTTTCTATAATGAAGACGCAATCTTTGTTGATACTTCTAAAAAAAATTGTCCTGTATATGGATCAATACAAAAAAATAATTTTCTTTTGTCAGATAGTTTCTTTGAATATTTATCATTGCTTAATAAAATTATGGAAATCGAATTGGAAATACCAGATCAGTGTGGTTTTGATGAAGAGAGTTGTGAGCCAATTGAAGAAATAGTATTAAAAATTATAGATCTCAAACCTCAACAAGGTTTCCTAGAGTTTTTCTTATATAATTAGGGAATGCCTCCACTGTCCGTTGGTACTGCCTTAATAGTCACGTAAATTGATGTAATTTTTCTAAGATTGCCAAAAACGTTTCGTTACTGCTGGTTCCTCAATTTTTTTTGCAAAATGAACTTTGCTAAGGTCCCACATTGTTCGTTTTGTTCACCCGACAGGCGTCACTGCGAACTTTCCCACAGTTTAAGTTTGTAACTTATAAAACAATAAAGCTAACCAATCTATATGATGGTAGATTGACTTGGGCAATTAGTATTAGAATGTAATTTGAAATAAGCATAATCCCGAATAAAATAAATCCGTTTTGTAATAATTAAGGATTGAATTCATGCAGATGTTAGGACTTACATTATGCATGTAGATGCATGTATGTTTGTTCAAAACAAGATGAATAATAATATGAGAACTATTTTTACAACTGGCTATATTATTACTTTGACAAGAAAGTTGCTAGCAAGGTATAGGAAGCAAACAGACCAAATACCTTCCCAATTTTATAATTATTGAATGAAGAAATGAGTGTAATAAATAGTATATATCTTTTTTCAAAAAACTCTTTTGGAGGAATTGATATTTTGACAAACAAGTTTGAAGGAAAAGTGATTGAGTCTGGTATTCAAGCATCCTTCTATAATGATTCTTTTAAGCTCGATGAGGAATGGGGGTGTTACTGTAACGTGTTAAATATAGACGGGGAAACAATTTCAGAACCTTTAAACTTTGAGGTGAGATGTTACTTTGATGAGTCATTAATATTTTTGGTAACATTGGAGTCAGATTATTCTTCAACACCTATTTTAATGGGTGAATATGATATAGATTTACTTCTTAAACACTTGAAGTTTATTTTTGGAGCAGACGAAATAGATTTCGCGGCGGATGACGATAGAAATGTGAAGGAAGTCTACAAATTTTTTAAAGATAAATAATTGTGTTTTAAGTACTAAGTCAAAAATAAATCATAGTTAATTCTAATTTATTTTTTGTGAGTACAACGCTAAAAAATGTATTAATAGTGGTTCTATTAAAAGTTTTTTTGATGGAAGTAATCGCAAAACAATAAATAGAATTAGTATGAGATAATTTTGAATTTGTATTTAGTATTTATAGTAGTTCTCTAACACGAAAAAAAGACAAGCTATTCCAAATTTTAAATAACAAAGCAATCAGTAATAACTAATAATCATGTTTCAATATATCAGATTTTTATTATTAATATCTTTATTTTTATGGTGTTTTTTTCTGTGGGGAAACATCAGGTGGTTATTTCCCTATACAGGATTGGCAGGCCTCATCACACCATTTGTTGTTTTGATTACAGCAGTTATTTCTACTGCTCTATTTTTTCTATTGTCTGGTCGGTTAAAAAATGTGGTATATACTCTACTCTTGTTTATTGTATTTTTTATTTGTCAATCTTATATAGTTTTATCGACTTACCCACAAGGTTATGGAGGTGATGTTTTTTCACAGATGTTATCAGCCAAAAAGGCATACGATTGTTATGATTCTATTCAAAAAGATGACTTTATAAATTTAAATAGATTTAAGAGAGTGGTATATATCTATAAATTCCATGATGAATTACCAGATGAAAATGTACTTCTTTCAATATCTAAGAACGGAAAAAGTAATTATTATTTAATAGAGGTATATGATAATAAAATGACATATGATAAAAGCAAACTTGGAATTATAGAAACAGATAGTACAACAATAATTGAAGAATATCTAACAAATGGTCTAGTTCGATCTCATATTGCCTCTGAAGGTTGCTTGAGGCATCATGATGGAGGAAGTTTTAAAGAGCAAGACTTTATTATTTCTGTTTCAAGAGATGAATTGTCGGATAATTTTGACACAGGGATAGAGGAGCTATTATATGACCAATTAAAATCTAATCTAAGAAAAAATGATGGATGATATTTTTGAAACTATAGTGTATGCTATGGAAGAGAATGATGAAGATATGTTTCTAAGAAACATATGCGAAATTGACATAAATGCAAAAGGTTTTAACGGCTATAGTCTACTTACACATGCTTTTTGGAGTTCCAACTCTTTTTTTGTAGAGAAAATAGTTAAGCTTGGTGCTAATGTTAATAATAAAGTCAATGGAACGCCAGAGATTTTTCATTGTGTTGATGCAATAGTGCAAATTTCAAATAATAGTGATGCAATTGATGATATTGATAAATTAGAAATATTGGTAAATGCAGGAGTGGACCTTTCTCAGAAAGATGATAATGATGAATCAATATTGGATTTCACTAAAAATTATTCAGGTAAGTGTTATCTCTTTCTCAAACAAAAAATCTATAATACTTAACCTCTTTTTTTCAAAATAGTATACTCTACTAGAAGGATTTGTGCCTTATATTCATGTGAAACCCTTCCCCCTTATGACTCAAGTATTAAGCCGATACTTATACCTAACAATTAGGAAAGTCTCCCGAATTCCGATCCAACAGAACTAAAAACTGTCACGATAGAATTGCAAATTCCACAAACCCTTTTATCAGTAAAAAATGCTCATTAATTTGTGGGTAAAAGTCAACAGATATCTTCCAAATATAGCCAAAAGTGACACCTTTGGCTTTACACTTATGCCAGAAGGAATGTTTTAACAAAAAAAATGAAAATGAACTTTATAGAAGAAATTAATCGAATTAAACCCTCTAAGACAGAATTATTATCTAATTATGATGATAGGGAATATGTTGATTATCTTTTAAGTACATATGATTTTGCAACAAATGAAACTGATTACAGCTCTATAATTAGTCTGATTTCTACTAGCAATATATATAAAATTGATTTCGCTGGAGTGCATTTAAATAAGGTTTTGAATAGTGTAGAAGTAGAAGGCTCGAAGCTGATTTGTATAGCTTTATTTCAAGACAATTATTTATGTATTAATGATAATCATGATAAGCTTTTTTACATTGATCTAGAGATTTCAGCATCACCACTTTTTGAATGTGATTTTGATTATGAAAGTTTTATGAATTTACTTTTACTCTTTTTTAAGCTCGATGTATATATTTCATTCAGAGGGGGTGAAAAAAATGAAGTAACGTTTGAGATTTTACCTGAATACACTAAGCTAATAGATTTAATTAGAGAGCAATATGAGTAATTCCCCACTGATCTAAGCATCAGGCCGTAAAGCGTTATTTAGAGTTGTACAATTGAATAAGTTTGTAACTTAATAAAAATAAAAAGGAGTTTTTATCCCTTCAAAATATAAACATAAGTGGCATTTTTGATTTAACCATTTGGATTAATGGAGTGACCAAATTGAAGCCCAAACACATATAGGTGAGGGGGTGTTTTTTAGGTGAAGTTTTATAGTGAATCTTTAAAAGGGTGAGAAAAATTATTCTTCAGGTAATGTAATAGTATAAAAATATAACCGAAATAATGATTAAAATACAAACAAGAGATTTAGAAATTCAGCTAGTAAATAACTTATTGAAAGATGAACTGTTTAAAAATTTTGTGTACTTAAAGAGTAGACATTTATTAAAAAATAAACAAAATGGTTTTTCTATTGTCATGAATCCTAGAATAAGTATTCCAGATACTAATGGTGATGTTTTTATTACTGTACAAGTTAGGTTAGGTGTTAGGTATGATATTGTTCATCAATGGTTAGAAAAATTTTCTAATAAACATCAGATTAAGGATTTAAGAATAAAAGAAACACATTATGAATTTGTAAATAAGACAAGTAGTGATTGGGTGAGGGTAAATCGAAATGGAACTGATCTAAAATTAAAACTTGATTTATTGGTAGAACAAATAACAACTCATATAGTTACCCCATCAAAACGGACTGCAATCTAAATTAATAATTAAGTAAATTGCAGTGTTATGAAAAGTAAAAGAAAATTCACCTCAGAATTTAAAGCCAAAGTAGCTTTAGAAGCCATCAAGGATTTACAGACTACAACAGAATTAGCCCAAAAGTATGATCTTCATCCTACTCAGATCAGTACATGGAAAAAGGAATTTCTAGATGGTGCATCCAGTGTTTTTGAAAAGTCTAGAGAGAAAAAGAAGCTTCAAAAAGTGAGTGAAGGGAAAGAAGATGAGCTTTATGCAAAAATTGGTAAACTTCAAGTTGAATTGGATTTTTTAAAGAAAGCCTTGTCGTAAATAAGTCGTTATCAGAACGGAGAAAAATTGTCGACAAGGCTCATCCAGAGCTAAGCATCACACGTCAATGTCAGCTATTAGGTTTACAAAAATCTAGTTATTATTATAAACCAAAAGGAGAGTCCGCACAAAACCTTGAGTTAATGAAGATCATAGATCAGCAGTATACAAAGCATCCTCACATGGGGGTTCCGAGTATGACTACTTGGTTGCGTCTGGATCAGGGAATGTTAGTCAACCATAAGCGTATCGCTCGATTATACCGTATGATGGACCTGCAGGCGCTTGTTCCTGGCCCTCATACTTCAAAAGGTGTAAAAGAACACAAAAAGTATCCCTACCTCCTTCGTAATATGGTCATTAATAAAGTAAATCAAGTATGGGCAACCGATATCACCTACATTCCAATGGAAAAGGGTTTTATGTATTTAATGGCTGTAATTGATATACACAGCCGTTACATTGTAGGCTGGTCTCTTTCCAATACAATGGAAGCGGAATGGTGCAAAGAGACGATACAGGAATGTATAGAAGAGCATGGAGCACCGGAAATTGTCAATACAGATCAAGGGGCTCAATTTACAAGTGATGTATTTACAGAGTACTTGATTAGTCAAAGTGTAACCATCAGTATGGATGGTAAAGGAAGAGCAACTGATAATATATTTATAGAGCGTTTTTGGCGAAGTTTGAAATATGAGAAAATATATAAACATTCTTATAGTAATGGCCATCAGTTAGCTTTAGGGGTAATAGAATATATGTCTTACTATAATCACGAAAGACGACATAGTTCAATTGATAATCAAAAACCTTTCTATATCTTTGAGAAGGGTCGCCGAGACACAAGCTCAAAACCAAAAGAAAAACCACATTCTATGAGTTGTAAAGGCCAAGATGAATGGTCTGCCGCAGGCGCAACACAGACCAGCCTTGACAAATCATAAAATGGGTTTTAATAAAAGGTTTGAAGCTGAATCTCTCAAAAAAAGATAATTATCTTTTCCACTTAGACAGTCCAAACTAGTGGGGTAACTATATCATTTTCTAAATTTTTACGAAAGAAATAATTCCTTGGATAAATATTATTTAAATAATATCTATCCAATTAATAATAAAAATGACCTTCTCGAGCGTATTAAAAAACCCTTTGGTGGTATTTGGATGTTTGAATTATTGAAAGTTATCAGAATTGTTGCTTTTGAAGAGTATCCAAAAATCAAGAAAATTGTTTATGATTATTACAATGAATTGTTAGAAAATGAAGAAGTCGGTGCTGTTCTTCTGAGTAAAAATATCTGTAGTATAAAACATGAATTAGATTCATTTTTCACTGTTCGTAATATGAAAGTTTAACTTCATTACGAACCATTCTTATGTATCAATTTATCACTTATTCTATTTATAAAAAAAATAAAAATACATAACCTCCTCTTTTCAAAATAGTATCCTTCTCACTGCATATCAAGAGCAGAAGAAAAAACAGACAATTATATATTAAATATGGAAAATTACATTGATACGTTTGTAAACACTTATAATAATTATTTGACACTTGAGATGAATATATTTGATGATGTGAAATTAATTATTAAAACTGATTATGAAGGCGATAAGACAGCAATTGAATACTTTAGAAATGGTTTTGAGTTTCCGGCGAAATATGGATTTGTTGATTTTACTTTAACATTTTCAGAAATGGATTTTAATCATCAATATTACCACTTTGCTAATCATAATAACTATAATTTATTTTATGTCTTAGATCGCCAATCAGGGGGTGTATATCTTTTGGACCTATCAGGGGAAATTAAAATGTGTTGTGGTATTGATGCAGAATCTTTTTTTCGTTCAATGATAATCGTTATTGAAGCTGAAATACAAAAAAGCACATTAGGTGTATATGAACTCGATAGCTCTATTGTTGACAAATATTTCAAGGAATGTCTTGCATTGAATAATAATGATCCGTCAGTATCTGAGTTCTATGATTTAATATTATGTGTATGATCATTGTTGCAGTCTGTAAAGTTAAGTTGATACTTTTAATTATTTAGAGTTATGATTTAAATGTCTTTCTAATATCACCTAGAACAGAGCAGAAATTAAAATATATATTAAGAATAATGAGTCAATTAAAATGTAAATGTGGTAACGTGCTATCTGATGTGTCAGATAGCTTACCCTATAAAGGTGAGATAATACCAGATCGAGCTTTTTATAATTTCTTAGATAAAGTAGAAAACTTTATTGAGACATTAATTGAGGCAACAAATTCAGGTAAAAGGATTGAGTGGATAAGAAAGCATTTTTCATCCCTTTCTTATCCAGAAGATTTAGATGACACCCAAATGTTATGTGATATTCATGGCAACTATTATTCAAAGATTAAAAAAGATATTTATCAGTGTGATAAGTGTAACCGTCTCTGGATTCAACAAAATAATACGGAGACATTTATTTCATTTGTCCCTGAATCTGATGGTGATGAATGGAGTAATGTGTTGCTTCCTTCATCTACTTGATTTTGAGTGAAATATGGAGTTTTAACTTAAAATGTTTGTAACTTATTACAATAAAAAATTCAATTTCAAGATCAAATGAACTCTCAACTCTTCAATATAAAGCATCAGATAATAATAACTTTTAATGTTAATTCTGTGATACTTTTATTTATAAAATATAGTTTAGGGAATAAGAAATCAAAAGATGTTTTAACTGGTAAAAGAAGCAATTTAGAACATGTTGGAGTTAGCTATTCTTCTCTAGTAAAAAACATCTATCCAATATACCACTGAAATAGTGATAAAATAGGTTGCTTTTTGATCGTATCAGGTGTGAGTTATAGCCATTATGAATTTTTTTTAGTTAGTTATTTCATCAAATTAAGTAGTCAAGAAGTTGAAAATGTAGTGTTTTTGTATTTTAAGTCTCAGACATGAATCAGTGTGGAAGTTCTTAGTGAAACCTTTCGGCTTAACACAAAGAATAGTGAGGGATGATCATATTCACAGTGGATTAAATCATTAATTTTCAATCATTAAATATTTGAATATGTTTATATTAATAATAATATCTCTATTTTTCAATGTGAAAAATTATACACAAAATGATTGTGTTTTAAACCTGAAAAATTATCATGTTAAAGAAATTTCTACCGGTGAAATAAATGTTATAAAATTTAACTTCAAAAAAGAGGAAATACATAAAAAAGATTATTGTAGTTTTTTCCAAAAAAGAGACATTTCACTTAGAAATGGTTACCTTTTAGGTAAACTTAGTACACTTACAGACAATACCGTTTTATTAATATATGATTACTATGAAGGGAGAGCATCAGACATTTATGCTTATTCTTACGATAAAAAAGGATACTTAATAGATATTCTTAATCTTTCAAGTGAAGAATATGAAAAATATGATTATACGTTAATAGATTACGACTCACAAAATTTCCAGGTGATAACAGTCCATGAAGATTATATCAAAGGAATAGAGGTTGCTCGTGATACTACAAGTTACACCTTAAGTGTTGATGGTTTATTTATAAAAAATAAATAGTGAACCCTTCTTCTGGCGCAAGTGTTAAGCCGATAGGCGTCACTTGTGTCTAACAATCGGAAAAGTCTCCCGACTTCCGAGTCAACAGAACAAAAAAACTTGGAGGATAGAATTACAAATTCTATAAATCCTTTTATCAGTAAAAAATTGACCATTAATTTGTGGGGTAGGGAGTCTACAGACTCCGTCCAAATATAGACACAAGTGACGCCTTCGGCTTAACACTTGCGCCAGTGGGGGTATTGCAAAGGAAAACAATGATGTAACTTATATATTGTAAATATGAATAGACTCTTATATTTAATACTAATCTTATTACATACTCAAACTTTAAACTATAGTATGGCTCAAACAAAATTGAATACTGATTCTAGATATTCTATAACTATCTTTGATAAGGATAAATTTAATACTGATTATTTAAACCATATAAAAGAAGTAATAGATGGTAAAGGATTTTCAGAAATAACCAAAATGCACGGTTCCTTAAATAATCGTGATAATGATTATATAACTTTTTTGAATCATTATAATAGAAGGTATAGTGAAGACCATAAAGAATTTTTTTTGGCTAGTTATGAAGATATAATGTATAAAACTCAACAATCAGGTTGGAGTATTTCAAATCCCAAAGATTCATTTTTATTATGGTCTATTGTTGAATATGGTCGATACTATCATGCCTCTTATTTTCAGGAAAGTTGGTATTGCGAACCTTCAATTGAATTTTCTCAAGATTTTTTAGAAAAGATATTTACAGAACTTCAATTTGAAATGTACTTTAAGAATCCATCTAGTTGTCAAAATGATTACACCAATTTGTATCATGGTTATATGGATTTTGATGTTGATGGTATGATGACTTTTATTTATCAGCTAACGCCTGAGATGGCTATAGAATTAAAAGAGCAATTACAAAAGAATAAACATTTAGTTGATGAATATTTAAACTTTGAAGTAGAAATGCTTGAAAAAATATTAGATCTAACGATTGAAGATGAAAGTATTATTTTAGTGTATGAATATTTTGATTGATCTAATATGAATTTAAGGGAACTTTCACAGGAAATTTATAGCAATGCTTCAGAAAAAGCATATTTTTATCCGGTTGATAGAAATTTTATACAGATCTATTTAGGTCGCATAAGATTATGCAATAATTTTGAATTTATAATATACAATCTTAATAATTACCCCGAGACTTATTCAGTTCAATTACTGACTTGTATACCTGAAATATATGAAGAATTTTCTTTGAATGATTGGAGCGAAATATTAACTAGATCCTCAACTTTTGGCGTTTTCTCAGCAATCGAATTTTTATTTAAGTATCTAGAAATAAATGCATTTAAGTTATATTTTGATTTGCCTCAAGTATCAATTAAAGATAAAAAAACAGTTGTCGATTATTTTGTAGAATGTGGAATGTTCTTATTTAAGGATGAAGATGACTATCAAGATTTTGAAGAAGGATATTTGGCTGAACTGAATACATTAATTTCAATAAAGGAAAAAATGTTAATTAATAGTAAACTATATTCAGCATTTACTCAAAAAAAAGATTTATATACATATTTAGATGATTATAAACAAAAGGCATAGTCTCTCTATTCTGAGGTATTGCCTTTCTTTGTTCGTCATGTGACGCGTTTAGGTTATTACGAACACCTCCTCAATAAAATAAATGCTTTTACTTTTGAACTAACAGAACAAAAATCTTCAAGATAGAATTACAAATTTTATAAATCCTTTTATCAGTAAATATTGACCATTAATTTGTGGGGTAGGGAGTCTACAGACTCCTTCAAAATATAGACACAAGTGACACTTTCGGCTTAACATTTGTGTCTTTTGGAAGAGATGAAATTTTTTTATTCAGAAGTTAGTGACCATTTGATACAGTATATTTTTTACTTGTAGTAGATCATAGTCATTCTGAATTGTAAAACTATTATGCATATGAAGTTTATTTATTCTCTCGTAATCCTTTTAGCAATATTTTCAAGTAGTTCTGCATTCAATCCATATATCCCCCCTTGGGTGAGAATACTAATAAATGAGAAGGAAATAATATTATCTGAAGAAGAGAAACTTACAATTAGCTTATTAGATATCGATAATGATAATAAGATGGAAGCAGTTTTTTTTAGAAAGAATAGCTTTATCCTTTTAAAGAAAAATGGAGAAGTAAAAGAATATACAAGTATTGTTGATTTTGAAGGAAATATTCTAGATGATTTTAGTTGGGTAGATTTTTGGTATGTAGATGATCAGTTACATGTTGATTATGATCCCTATTTCACTTCACAAGGACAAGTATTACATTTGATAAAAGAAAGTAGTGGGACAATAACTATATATTTTGAAAATAATGAAATTAGGTGGTACGGAATTTAGTTCCTTCACTGTTTTAGGGTAAAGTGTTAGTTTCCTCCTGAACTATGGTTTTCGAATAGTTTCAATTTTTAAATAACCTCATTGGCACATGTGTTAAGCTATTACTTCTGTCTAACAATCGGTGAAGTTTCCCTATTTCCGAGCCAAAAATCTTCAAGATAGAATTACAAATTCCATAAATCCTTTTATCAGTAAATATTGACTATTAATTTGTTGGGTAGGGAGTCTTCAGACTCCCTCCAAATATAGACACAAGTGACGCCTTCGGCTTAACACTTGCGCCAGTTGGATAGATAGTATAGAATTTATCAGGTTGATAAAAAAGGAAATCAAATATTTTTAGATATGAAAATAAGAAAGTTTTTAAAAGATATTAATCTTTTAAAAAGTCAATTGGATGAGAAATATAATCATCAAAAATCACTTAAGGATTGGAATATTGACTATTAATTTGTGGGGTAGGGGGTCTACAGACTCCTTCAAAATATAGACACTAATGGCAACTTCGGCTTAACTTACTCTCCGTGTAAATGTAGCTATTCCATTTATTTTTGTAGAGATGTTTTTAATCAAAGTTTAGAACTTAAAAAGTTCTATTGTTATAAACCATGATAAAGTCTATTGCACAGGATAAATTTAAAAAAAATTATGAAAAATATAGTTCTATTTCAACTAATGTTAATGTTGTTTGTTATTAGTTGTGTTAATGAATCACATGATAGCAAAAGACGTACAATAAATATCAATAGACATGTAAATCCAATGTATAATAGAATCTCAAACATAGTTGACACATTGGATATTGAAAACATTAATACGTTTTTTGATTTATCTAAATATATAAATGACCCTACTTATTTTAATAAATATCCTAAACTATCAGAAGAAGAAATTAATACACTTAACCTTGTAAAACTTAAAGATGAAAATCACTATTACTGTTATTACTCTACATTAGAAACAAATTCTGATTCATTAATTGCATTTACGGTAATAAAAAATACATTTAAACATAAAAATTCAATTCATCAAACTTTGCATACTCTTCATAAGCATAATGATGTAGTGACTAATTTAGAGCTTAGTGCTTTTGGAGCCGATTTTTTATGGTCTCTGCAAAAGTCGTCTATATTGAATTTAGATTCAACTTTAGAAATATCACAAACTGAGGTTCTAGAATCTGAGAAAATGAAAAATGGAAAAGATATTATAGAACAGGAAATAACAAAAGACTATTATAAATATAAAATGAATAAAGATTTTTCATTCACTCTACTAGAAGAAAAAGCTGATACTATTTTAATATCTAATTAAGTAGGGATCGCTACTGTTGGTCAAGTCTAGTGATAGCATCATTTCGAACTCGTGTATTGTTATAGTCTTTTACAAACAACAATAAAACTCAAGCCAATCAACCCTCACATAGATTGGCTTGTTTGTATATAACAATTAGCATATGGTTTGAAATAAGCATGCTACCGAATAAAATCAATCCGTTTTGTAGTAATTACGCATTAAAACCATGCAAGTGCTAGGATTTAAACCATGTACGTAGTAGCACTTACAGTGTGTAAGTCCTAGGACTCACACTCCGTACGTCCCGGCATGTACAGTGTGTACGTGCTGGGATGTACTATTGCAATACTTTATCTGCTAGAAAGAAGTTGTCCCATACTTATGGGAAAGAGGGTATCATAGTAATGGGAAAAGGTGTCCCCTATATATGGGAAACTCTTTCCCATGTATAGGGGAATGAGCTTTCCCCTCTGACTCAAGTATGAAGCCGGTACTTGTGTTTAACAATCGGGAAAGTCTTTCGACTTCGAGCTAACAACACAGAAATCTTCAAGAAAGAAATGTATTCCATAAATCCTTTCATCAGTAAAAATTGACCATTAATGTCTAAATTAGGAAGTCAACGCACTCCTTCCTAATTTAGACATTAATGGTAGCTTCAGTTGAGCAGTTGTGTTGGGGGTAACTTGATGTTTAGTCAAATATAGTAGGCCCACCTTTATATTATTACCTTGGCTGATGATGATATTTGAACAAGTATGATATGAAATTAACGCAAAACAGTATTAGTATAATTTTAAATCCTCAAGGAGAAAAAACGAGTATAACTTTTTTAGAGAGAGAACAAGCTATTTTATTACTAAATGTTGAAAGTGGCAGTGTATTTAGTTATAAATGTGAAAGACCAATCTACAAATTAAAAAATAATAAAATCTTATATGTTTATTTTATTGACGGTTCATCTATCTTATTTGATAATGTTGATGATTTTAAGAAAGTATTTGGCAACAAAATTAAATATGATTGCACATTAGTTAGTGGTACAAATAGACAGGTTATCAGTTATTTCTACGAATTAAAAAAAGAATTTTTGGTTGAAATATTTGATGAATTTGATTTTGTTGAATCAGATGGTTTTGAAGAAATTTACCAGAATAAATCCAGAAACTTTTTAATAAAGCATAAAGGTAAATGGATTATGAGTTTATGGTTTCCAGATACTAAATCTTTAGAATTATATTTAAACCAAGCTTAATTAAGCCGATACTTGTGCATAACAATTGGGGAGACCTCCTGACTTTTGAGCTAACAGTACAAAAATTTTCAAGAAAGAATTACAAATTTTATAAATTCTTTTATCAGTAAATATTGACCATTAATTTGTTGAGAAGGGAGTCTGGAACCCTTCGAGATATAGACACTAATGGCAACTTCGGCTTAACATTTGTACCTGTGAGATAATTAGTAAAAACACACTCAAAATAAAGAAAGCAAGCAATAAAAACTATATTAAAAGAACTCATATAATTATGGAGTGGAGTATTAAAGAAGCGATCATTGAACAATTAAGAGCAAGATTATAGTTACCCCATCAAAACGGACTGCAATCTAAATTAATAATTAAGTAAATTGCAGTGTTATGAAAAGTAAAAGAAAATTCACCTCAGAATTTAAAGCCAAAGTAGCTTTAGAAGCCATCAAGGATTTACAGACTACTACAGAATTAGCCCAAAAGTATGATCTTCATCCTACTCAGATCAGTACATGGAAAAAGGAATTTCTAGATGGTGCATCCAGTGTTTTTGAAAAGTCTAGAGAGAAAAAGAAGCTTCAAAAAGTGAGTGAAGGGAAAGAAGATGAGCTTTATGCAAAAATTGGTAAACTTCAAGTTGAATTGGATTTTTTAAAGAAAGCCTTGTCGTAAATAAGTCGTTATCAGAACGGAGAAAAATTGTCGACAAGGCTCATCCAGAGCTAAGCATCACACGTCAATGTCAGCTATTAGGTTTACAAAAATCTAGTTATTATTATAAACCAAAAGGAGAGTCCGCACAAAACCTTGAGTTAATGAAGATCATAGATCAGCAGTATACAAAGCATCCTCACATGGGGGTTCCGAGTATGACTACTTGGTTGCGTCTGGATCAGGGAATGTTAGTCAACCATAAACGTATCGCCCGATTATACCGTATGATGGACCTGCAGGCACTTATTCCTGGTCCTCATACTTCAAAAGGGATAAAAGAGCACAAAAAGTATCCCTATCTCCTTCGTAATATGGTCATTAATAAAGTAAATCAAGTATGGGCAACCGATATCACCTACATTCCAATGGAAAAGGGTTTTATGTATTTAATGGCTGTAATTGATATACACAGCCGTTACATTGTAGGCTGGTCTCTTTCCAATACAATGGAAGCGGAATGGTGCAAAGAGACGATACAGGAATGTATAGAAGAGCATGGAGCACCGGAAATTGTCAATACAGATCAAGGGGCTCAATTTACAAGTGATGTATTTACAGAGTACTTGATTAGTCAAAGTGTAACCATCAGTATGGATGGTAAAGGAAGAGCAACTGATAATATATTTATAGAGCGTTTTTGGCGAAGTTTGAAATATGAGAAAATATATAAACATTCTTATAGTAATGGCCATCAGTTAGCTTTAGGGGTAATAGAATATATGTCTTACTATAATCACGAAAGACGACATAGTTCAATTGATAATCAAAAACCTTTCTATATCTTTGAGAAGGGTCGCCGAGACACAAGCTCAAAACCAAAAGAAAAACCACATTCTATGAGTTGTAAAGGCCAAGATGAATGGTCTGCCGCAGGCGCAACACAGACCAGCCTTGACAAATCATAAAATGGGTTTTAATAAAAGGTTTGAAGCTGAATCTCTCAAAAAAAGATAATTATCTTTTCCACTTAGACAGTCCGAACTACTGGGGTAACTATAGATTATCTCATTATGGATTTAAGGAGAAAAAAAATAAAAAAAAATCTGAAATACTGTTCTCATTTAAATTTAGTACCAAAATAATATATACTTTTCAGCTACAGTTTAATAGATATTTTAACAGGTGTACTGGCCATTTAAAGTGTGAATATAAAGATATAACAAGTTTATTAAAAAAGTTAGATAACAGTATACCTTATAAAACCTATGTAATAGATGCTGATTTAGGGGCTTATATAGAAGATGAAAAAAATGAAGGCACTTACCTTTTTTCAGATACAGTTATGTTGAAATTTGATAATACTGATGAATCTTCTGTAGAGTTATTGGTTGAAAATATTTATAATAGATATTTTTTGGAAGGTGTTGTCAAAGTAATTGAGTCTACAAATTCAATTGTAAAAATTAATGATTTACTTAATAATAATCCATCTATTGTATTAGATGATTCAAGTGTTTATTTTTCTAATATCCAACACAAATTTTGTATAGCATTAATTTCATCATGGTTGTGCGATGATCGTAACAAGTTTAAGAATTTAGAGATATATTTTAACTTTATAAAAAATGAAACAAATATCGAAAGTAATTTCTCTAAGCTCTATTTTAAACTATATGATTATTTTAAAAATGAAGGTTTATATCCTACAACATTTTGAGTTTTCCATTTTCTGAACTAACAGTACAAAAATTTTCAAGATAAAATTACAAATTCCATAAATCCTTTCATCAGTAATAATTGACCATTAATTTGTGGGGTAGGGAGTCTATAGACTCCTTCAAAATATAGACACAAGTGACGCCTTTGGCTTAACACTTGCGCCAGTGGGGGAGAAATTCCTATTGAAAAATTAAAAACAGTTATTTTAGAATAAATATGATGATAGAACAAGTTAATGTTGACTTTGAAGAAATTGATCTTTCTAATTCCTTATGTGGTGATTTAATTTTTGATAAAAATGATATTATTATCCCTGTATATGCATCTTTATTAGATAAGAAGTTTATCCCTTCTAATTTACAAGGTGGATATTTAGATTTTTCTTTTTTTAAATTCTCAAATTACTCGTCTATTCATATTACTGACTATTCTATTAAAAACCCAAAAGAGGTATCGATTATTAATGATAAAATAGATACGATTTCTATTACTCAAGATATATTTTTATTTGGAAGCGATAATGTCATAACAAGTAATTATTTTGAGTTTAAATTATGGGGAGAGAAATTTTCTTTATTGTTAAATGACAATTTTAACTTTACAAAAGAGCCCGTATATCCAGAAATACGAGGAGTTAGTAAAAAATAGTTTCCTCACTGTTCGTTGTGTTAAGCTGACAGGCATCACCACAAACTTTCTCACAGTTTAAGTTCTCAGCTTAAAACAACAAAACAAGCCAATCTACCCTCACGTAGATTGGCTTGTTTGTATATCAGAATATGGTTTGAAATAAGCCATTATATAGACTAAAATAAATCTATTTTGTAGTAGTTATCCATTAATACTTCTACCAATGGGACATCACCCACATGAATCATGTTATTTTCCTTGTCTTTCTAATTTTTAAAGAAAATACCTCCATTTCATTGATGTGATTTTATCACATCATACCATCTTATCATTGTAGTAAAATGTGACAATTAACACTTTCAAAGTGCAGATAAACAGTGTTTTATGTTTTTTTTAGAATGATGATGTCTTTTTGATGATATATAAAATTACATTTTTACACTTAATCCCCTCCATATTTGTAATCACAAAACGATCGTTAAACTGAATTTTATTTTTCGCTAAGCAAATCGTCTGAATTAGTGAAAACAACTTACTCACTTATCTGTATGAGATTTATTAATAAGACAATATTATTACTTTTTGGCTGTTCCATTTTTTTATCGTGTGAACAGAAGAAAAAAGACTTCGATTGGGAAAGTTATAGTCAAGATCCTGTGATTGAAGGGAAGGTGGACTCGGTGTTATCTTTGATGACTTTGGAGGAGAAGATAGGACAAATGACGCAGTTCTCTGGACATGGTACATTGACGGGACCGCAGATCAATGACGACTTTAAAGAGTACTTGGAAAAGGGACAAGTAGGAAGCATGTTCAATGTTTTTGGAGCGGAAGGATTACGCAAACTGCAGGAGCAGGCAATGAAGCATTCTCGTCTTCAAATTCCGATTTTATTTGCGGCGGATGTGGTGCATGGTTATAAGACAACGTTTCCAATGCCATTGGCAGAGTCATGTAGCTGGGATTTGGAATTGATGGAGAGAAGTGCTAGAATTGCCGCTATTGAGGCAACTTCGGCAGGGATCAGCTGGACGTTTGCACCTATGATTGATATTGCTAGAGACCCACGTTGGGGGAGAGTGATGGAAGGTGCCGGTGAAGATGTTTTCTTAGGAAAAGAAATCGCAAAGGCGAGAGTCAATGGTTTTCAAGGCATCAAAAGTTATAAGGATTTTGGTGATATTCATACTATGTTGGCTTGTGCGAAGCATTTTGTAGGGTATGGTGCGGCAGAAGCAGGGAGAGATTATAATACGGTAGATGTTTCGGATAGGGTATTGAGAGAAACGTATTTGCCTCCTTTCAAAACTTCAGTTGACAATAAGGTAGCCACATTTATGACTTCGTTTAATACCATCAGCGGTGTACCTGCCACTGGCAACAAATACTTGTTCAAAGATATTTTGAGAGATGAATGGGGTTTTAAAGGTACGGTGGTAACGGACTATACGGCCATCAACGAAATGATTCCTCACGGGTATGCTGAAGATCTTAAGCAAGCGGCAGAGAAAGCCTTGAATGCAGGGATTGATATGGACATGAATGGTGCGGCTTATATTCAAAACCTTAAAAAATTGGTGGATGAGGGTGCTGTAACGGAAGGTCAAATTGATGTTGCTGTTGCAAGAATTCTGGAATTGAAATTCTTATTAGGATTATTTGAAGATCCTTACAGATATATGGACACCAAGCGTGAAGCTGAAAATACCATGACTGATGAGTTTTTAACAGAAGCTTTAAAAGGTGCGGAACGTTCTATTGTATTATTGAAAAATGAGAAGGAGGTATTACCGTTAGCTGAAAATACAAATAAGCGTATTGGTTTGATTGGTCCGATGATCAAAGAAAGAAAAAGCTTAAATGGTGAATGGGCTATCAAAGGTGATCGCTCCAAGAGCGTAACAGTGTATGAAGGTGTTACAAACCTTTATTCAAAGGCTAAATTCAGCTATGCTAAAGGAGCGGACCTGATGGGAGAAAGTAACGCCAAAGAAATTCAGAAGGCTGTAAGAGTGGCACAAAACAGTGATGTTGTTTTCTTGGCTTTGGGTGAAGATTTCAACTGGTCGGGAGAAGCGGCAAGCAGAACGGATATTCGTATTCCAAAAGCACAGCGCGAACTGATGCACGCGATAAAGAAAACGGGAAAACCTATTGTTTTGATCTTATTGAAT
Source organism: Flammeovirga sp. SJP92 (assembly GCF_001583495.1). GTDB lineage: Bacteria > Bacteroidota > Bacteroidia > Cytophagales > Flammeovirgaceae > Flammeovirga. Next base: position 20,151 of record NZ_LQAQ01000082.1, read on the forward strand.
GGAAGACCATTGGATTTATCATGGGAAGATCAAAATGTGGACGCCATTGTTGAAGCTTGGTATTTGGGGATTAAAACAGGTGATGCTATTGCGAATGTATTGGCAGGAAAATACAATCCTTCAGCAAAATTGACCATGACATTCCCAAGGAATGTAGGGCAAATTCCAATCTATTATGATGCGTTGAATACAGGTAGACCGTTTGATCAGAACAATCCTCAGGATTATAAATCATTCTATTTAGATGTGGAAAACTCTCCGCTCTATCCATTTGGCTACGGCTTAAGCTATACATCATTTGAGTATGCTGATTTGCAATTGTCATCTGATGAATTAAAAGAGGGAGGAGCAATTAAGGCTTCTATCACAGTGAAAAATACTGGTAAATATGACGGAGAAGAGATCGTACAACTTTACACTCAAGACATCTTCGCATCTGTTGCTCAACCCGTAAAACAGCTGAAAGGCTTTCAAAAAATTAAACTAAAGAAAGGAGAATCGAAAAAAGTAACTTTCGATATCACTCCTGATATGCTATCAATTCTTGATATAAACAACAACATAGTAACTGAAGAAGGGAAGTTCAAAGTTTGGATCGCCCCTAACTCCTCAATTGTTCAGAATGAAGCTATTTTTTCATTCAAAAACTAAAATGAAGTTACTGCAATAACTATTATTATTTTTAATGAAATGACCATGAAAAAGTTATTACTAACACTATTTATTAGTATTTCTTGTATGTCTTTGTACGCCCAAAATGTACTTTCTGGGAAGGTGACAAGTAGTACAGGGGATGGCGTAATCGGAGCTACAATCCAGATTATTGGAACACAAAAAGGGTCAATTACTGACTTCGACGGAAACTTTAAACTCGATGGAATCCAACTTAACGATTCCATCCAAATTTCATCCATCGGCTATGTCACGGAGACAAGAGTAATTTCTAGTTTTTCACCTATTCAAGTGGTCTTGAATGAAGACATGGAACAACTTGAAGAAGTGGTGGTAGTCGGTTACGGTGTCATGAAAAAGAGTGATCTGACAGGTGCCGTATCGAGTGTGAAGAGTGAAGATGTGGAGAAAATTCCAGCTTCAAACCCTTTACAATCTTTACAAGGTAAAGTATCAGGTGTTCAGATTACTTCAGGCAATACGCCAGGTAGTTCACCGAAAGTACAGATCAGGGGTGTCGGCACCACGGGTAATTCAAGCCCGCTGTATGTTGTGGATGGAATGCTTCTGGATGATATCAATTTCTTGAGTTCTAATGATATCGAATCAATGGAAGTCTTGAAAGATGCCTCAGCAACTGCAATTTATGGTTCAAGAGGTGCCAACGGTGTGGTGATCATCTCTACAAAACAAGGTTCGAAAGGAAAAGCAAAAGTGACTCTAGGATCTTATGTAGGTATGCAACAAGTAGCGGCACGTCCTAATATGGTGAATGCACAGCAATATGCCATGCTTCAAAATGAGATCATGCACAACCAAGGTTCTGATTTGGTTTATACAAAAGATCAAATCAACAACATGGGCAACGGTACAAATTGGATTGATGAAGCCACAAGAAACGCACCGATTCAGAATTACCAAGTAGGTGTTTCAGGTGGATCAGACAATGTAATGTACAATATCACAGCAGGTTATTTCAATCAGTTAGGTGTTGTAGAAGGATCAGGTTTCGACCGTTTCAATTTAAGAATTAACAACACGTATAAGTTGTCGAAGAGAGTAAAAGTAGGTCATAATATTGCTTACTCTACTTACAATAGTGTAAGTGAAGGTGTTGATTTAGGAGATGCTTATAAAGCAGATCCAACAATGCCAGTATACGATCAGAACGGTTACTTCGGTACTTCTAATAACAATGATATTGGTAACCCTATCGCTTCTTCTTATTACAAAAATGATTTCAGTAAAGGCGATCGTTTGGTAGGTAACTTCTTCTTGGATTATGAAATTGCCAAAGGATTGATTTTCAAATCGAACTTAGGTGTTGATAGAGCAACAAATAGAGGAACAAAATATACTCCTGTATTCTTCGTGAATGGAAAACAATTCAATGATGTAAGTAGATTACAGCAAGAAGGAAACCAATATAATGCATTGCTATGGGAAAATACGGTGAGCTATATGAAGCAGATTGGTAAGCATAGCATCAATGCTGTAGCCGGTGTAACCACTCAAAATAATACCATGCAAAAGTTTGAAGGTTCAGAAAATGGTGTGCCTAATAACAGAGATATGTGGTACTTGGGTACTGGATTGGTAGACAGTAGAAATATTACACAAGAAGGAGCTGCCAACTCTTACTTATCATTCCTCGGTAGAGTGAATTACACTTACGATAATAAGTACCTTGCAACAGCCTCATTTAGAGCGGACGGTTCATCTCGTTTCGGTAAAAACAACAAGTTTGGTGTCTTCCCTTCATTGGCTTTAGGTTGGAGAATTTCAGAAGAAAACTTCTTGAAATCTAGTGAATTGATCAACAATATGAAGCTAAGAGCAAGTTGGGGTAGAATTGGTAACGACAAAATTGGAGACTATAGCCAGTACTCATTGGTTGATAATGACTTAAACCCAGTATTTGGTCCTGATCAAGGATTCCAGCCAGGTGGAACTGTAATTAATATGGCCAACTCTAACCTTCGTTGGGAAACTGTAGAGCAGTTCGATATTGGTATAGAAGTAGGTTTCTGGGATGATAAATTAACGATCGATGCAGATTACTACCACAAAATGACCAAAGACATGTTGGTGTATATCACACCTCCAGGCTTAGTTGGATCAAAAGGTGCTGTGCCTTCTAATATTGGTGAGATCTTGAACAAAGGTATTGATTTGAGTATCCAATGGAATCACAAAATTGGAGAAGTACAGTACAACATTGGAGCAAATATCTCAACCATTCACAACGAAGTAATCGCTTTAGACCCTAACAACCCTTATATTTTTGGAAGCAGCTTAGGTAACGGTCAACAAGCATCTTTAACTACGCCAGGTCAAGCAATTGGAGCGTTCTACGGTTATAAAACGAATGGTGTATTCCAAAATCAAGAGCAGATTGATAATATGCCATCATTGCCAGGGGCACAGCCAGGCGATATCATCTATATGGATATCAACGGGGACGGTGTGATTGATGAGAACGACAAAACGTTTATCGGAAGCCCTATTCCAAACTTTATTTATGGTATCAACTTAGGTATTTCTTACAAAAACTTTGACTTGTCAGCCTTATTCCAAGGGCAATCTGGCAACCAAATCTACAATGCAAAGAAAGCAGTACGTTGGGGTACGACGAACTTCGAAGAGTCTTTCTTAGGAAGATGGACAGGAGAGGGCACAAGCAACAGCGAACCTAGAGTAACCAATGGAGGTGTAAACTATGAAGTATCAGACCGCTTTATTGAAGACGGGTCTTACCTCAAACTAGCAAACATCACATTAGGATATACTTTGCCAGAGCATGTAACCAACAAAATTTTCATTGAGAAATGTAGAATTTTTGCAGCCGCATCCAACATTTACTTATACCAACCTTATCAGTCATACAGTTCAGAAATCGTGACAAGATCACCACTTGACGCAGGAATTGATTTCAATACTTATCCATTGACTGCCACTTACACATTAGGTATTAACGTGAACTTCTAATTGTACTGAAATGAAAAAATTATTCTTATATACCGTTACACTTTTACTTTTAGGTTCTTGTTCAAACCTACTAGAAAAAACACCTCAGGGACAGGAAACATCTGCGGATTATTTCAAAACTCAAGATGGAGCCTTAAAAGCCACAAATGCAATTTACGAAAGCTTGAGAGGTTGGAACACTACCGCTTGGGGTCCAATCGGGTTAGCAGACATTGCTTCTGATGATGCCGACAAAGGATCAACATCAACGGACAGTTATGATATGATTGAATTGAATAATGCTTCTTATTTACCCAACAATGGCACCATCCAAGGGTATTACAATGAGCATTACCAAGCAATCAACCGTGCCAATCAAGTGATTGTCAATGTACCTGAGGGTGAGTTTGATGAAAAACTAAAGGCAAGATATATTGCTGAAGCGAAGTGTTTGAGAGCATTCTTCTACTTCAACCTAGTAAGAGCGTATGGTGGTATGCCTATCGTGGACCGATTATTAAATCCAGAAGAGTACAAAGTAGCACGTTCGACAAGAGAGGAAACGTACGCTTTTATCATCAAGGATTTGGAAGAAGCAGTAGAAATTCTGCCCACAAAATCACAATATGATTTAGCTGAATTAGGCCGAGTGACCAAAGGAACAGCACAAGCATTATTAGCAAAAGTATACCTTTTCCAAGCATCATTTACAGGTTCAAATGAAGATTACCAAAAGTCATTGAACGCGGCGGAAGCTTTGATTCAGTCAGGAGAGTACAACTTGTACCCGAATTTTGCGGAGATCTTCAGATTGGAAGGAGAAAACTGTTCAGAGTCTATTTTTGAAGTACAAACACATGACTTCCAACAAGGAGGCGGTAGCAGTCAATTTACAGAAATTCAAGGTATCCGTTCAAATGTGTTGAATAAAGGATGGGGTTTCAATATTCCATCAAAATCACTTAGAGATGCTTTTGAAGCTAACGATCCACGTTATGATGCAACGATCATCACAGCAGGTCAGACATTGTATGACGGTGAAGTAGTACCAAGACCAGAAGACGGTATTTTCGGTGATAATTCAGATCCTGTAAGTGAATTCTATAGCTATAAAGTGTATGCTCCATCACATAATGGCGGAAATAATAATAGCCCAATGAACATCAGATTGTTGAGATATTCAGATATTGTTTTAGTGGCAGCAGAAGCTTCTACTGCTTTAGGCAACTCATCAAAAGCATTGGGTTACTTGAACAGCGTAAGAGCGAGAGCACGTGCAGGCCAAAACGTTTTACCGGACGTAACAGTGTCTGATCCAGCACAATTAAGAGAAGCGATTTGGAATGAAAGACGTGTAGAATTGGCCATGGAACAGCACAGATATTTTGACTTGATGAGAATGGATAATGTGGCTCCGGGATACGCCAAAAGCAAATTAGTTGAAAATGGCGATAACGTTTTTGATGCTGCTAAAAATAAAGTCTACCCAATTCCACAAGCTGAGATTAATGCTGTAGGAAGCGACATTTTAAAGCAAAATCCAAATTACTAATAAACACATGTAAAATGGCGTGCACCACTTCTGTAGCAAGTATCGGTTAATACTTGAAACATCGGTGCACGCTCCAAAAAAGAAATATCATGAAAAAGCAACTCTTATTTTTATTCATTATAGCCTTCGCCGCAGGTTGTGGTTTAAATCCAGATGATGTAAAAACAATTGCTTCACCGCCTACAGATGATGCAAGAGACACGATCAACGTAGAACCAGAACCTATTGAAGGCATTCAATTAGTTTCCCCTTCCAATACACAAACTCATATTACTTATGACAAAGAAGTACAACTAACTTGGACTGCCGAAAAATTAGGCCTTACTTATGAAGTGTTTTTATGGAAATCTTCAGAAGAAATGCCAGAGGCACCGTTAGTAAGCGACCTTCAAGATGATTTCTTTGTGATCACAGACCTGGAAGAAAATACAGAATACAGCTGGTTGGTGAAAGGAAATGATGTAGCCAATAATCTTATTTCTGACCCGTCCGTATTTACTACTTCTAATGTTTCATTAAAAACTGTTTTTGAGAGAAAGGTAATTGGCTTATCCTTCAATAATACCGTTGAAGATGATGACAATTTATATGAAGTGGAAAATCACAATGCAAGATTTACAACGGATAGATTTGGTAATACAAACAGTGCTTTCAACAGTTCTGATGCAACAGAAGCAGGCACAGCTGCCATTGTAACATATGACGAGAATCTTAAACCGGGTAAAATGACTGTTTCGATTTGGGTAAGACCTACTGACCTATCCAATGCCGGGTGGATCTATTCAATGCAACGTTGGGAAGGATTCAGTATGAAAAGAGAAGGTGACGGCCGAATCAAAAACATGTATTTCCACGAAACTTCGAATTGGGGTGCTGTTGATTTCTTTACAGATGAAATTGAATTTGAAAAATGGACCAACATCACCATTACAGCAGATGGCTTAGTGAGAAAAGTCTATTATAATGGTGAAAAAGTAGATGAGATCGAAGCGTTAGGTCCTGTTCACTTTAATGCAGGAATTGGCTCAAACCTGATCATTGGTGCTCAAGTAGAGAACAATAATACCAATTTACAGGAGTCGTTTAATGGAGGAATTGATGACTTCAGAATCTTCCAGGAAGCAATGACTGATGAAGAAGTAAAAACATTCTATAATTACGAATCAAACTATAACGCTAATTTATAATGCAATACATAAATATTAAAGCCCTTTTGACCTTATTATTACTCTCAATGATGAGTTGCTCAGAGGCCATCAATGTATCTCCAGAATTACCGATCTATGATGATGAAGAGGAGAAAGTACCCTTAACGGATGAAGAGTTAATGGATAAAGTACAGGAAACGACCTTCAAATATTTCTGGGATTATGGACACCCTGTATCTGCTTTGTCAAGAGAGAGAAGTAATGGAGATGATGAAATCGTGACAACTGGAGGAACAGGTTTCGGAATCATGGCCATCATTGTAGGCGTAGAAAGAGGTTATATCACAAAAGCAGAAGCTGCTCAACGCTTAGTGAAGATGTATGAGTTTTTGGAAAAAGCAGATCGATTCCACGGCGCATTTCCTCACTGGTATTATGGTTCAACAGGTAAAGTAAGGCCTTTCTCTCAAAAAGATGATGGAGGAGATTTGGTGGAAACTGCTTTCTTGATTGAGGGGATAATCACTTCAAGAAACTACTTTGATGGTGATAATGAAACAGAAGAAAAGTTACGTACGCTTGCCACTGCACTTTGGGAAGGCGTAGATTGGGATTGGTACAGAAACGGAACCGATAAATTGTATTGGCACTGGTCTCCACAGTATGATTTCCAAATGAACATGCCGCTTTACGGTTTTGATGAAACACAAATCACACACCTTTTAGCAGTCGCTTCCCCAACGCATCCCGTTCCAGCTTCTACGTATGAAACATGTTTTAAAAATGGAGAGGACAGTTACAAGCACAGCCTCACGGTAGATACAGCAAAACCATTATTCTGGGTACATTATTCATACATCGGCTTGGATCCTCATTTCACAGATGGAACAACAAGCAAAACTTACTTCGACTTATTCAAAGAACGTACCTTAGAAAACCGTCGTTGGTGTATCAAACAGCAAGTGAAGTTCCCTTATTACGGAGAAAACGCTTGGGGCTTAACAGCAAGTGATGATCCATTTGTAGGGTATATGGCACATGAGCCATCACAAAATCTAGACAATGGTACCATCACACCTACTGCCGCTTTATCTTCGATTGTGTATACACCAAAAGAGTCATTGGCCGCTATGCGTTATTTCTATGAAGAACAACCAAAATTGTGGGGTGAGTACGGCTTCAAAGATGCTTACAATCTTTCACAAGGTGACTGGTACGCAGAGTCTTACTTAGCCATTGATCAAGGACCAATCATCACTATGATTGAGAATTACCGCTCAGGTGTACTATGGAAATATTTTATGATGGATAAAGACGTCCAAAAAGGCATTGAAGCCTTGAATTGGTCTTTTTCTTCGGTGAATTAATTAGGAAAAGTGGTTTTGAGGGTGTCTCAATGTAGAGCCACAAGGCATTGTGGCTCTACATTGAGACACCCTTTCAATTTAGCATTGATGTAAACTGTAGAGACGTAATGCCTTACGTCTCACGTACCACAACACGAACCACCCTAACCGTTTTTTCTTCAAAATATACTTTAAAATAGGACCTTTTACAACATCTCACTACGTTGATCCAACAACCATAATTTTATTAATTAATTCTTCAATTCGTAGTGTGTCTTAATTGTGGGAAGTGGGATGCTATAAAAGGTTTCTTGAATAAAGGATATGATAACCAACAACCATAATTTTATTAATTAATTCTTCAATTCGTAGTGTGTCTTAATTGTGGGAAGTGGGATGCTATAAAAGGTTTCTTGAATAAAGGATATGATAAGAAAACTTTCATCTATTAGAAATCAGGAGATTTCTGATGATCAATAGGACACGAATGTCGCTGACGCTTAACATTCGCGCCAGTGGTTGTACTACATTTCCCTGGCGCAAGAGTTAAGCGTCAGCGTCTCTTGTGTTTATTAGATATTTGGAAGTCTCTGACTTCTAGAGAAAATGAGGTGATTGATTTGTTATCAATTGAAAATAGATTTTAATCAATTTAAAATTATTTATAGTTTAGCTTCAAACTATTTTACGTGAAAAATAAATGGCTTTACTATCTAAGTTACTACTAACCGCTTTATTACTTATATCTACTTCAAGTTTCGCACAAGAAACTATTGAGTTATTTACATCAACAAAGATTACCAATTACAGCAAATCAGATTATAATGCTGAGAGTCAAAATTGGTATATCACACAATCTGATGATGGTCTGATCTATACAGCCAATACTTTGGGGTTGTTAGAATTTGACGGTGAAAGTTGGAATCTTTTTCCTACCAATGAACCGTTAAGGTGTTTATTGATTCATAAAGACAAAATCTTTGTGGGAGGGATGAATACCATAGGTGTTTTTGAAAAGGAGAATGGTGTATTGAAGTTCAATTCTTTAATGCCTCAAAAGTCTTTTCATGATGAAATATGGAAAGCCATTCAGATCGGAAATAAGATTGTTTTTCAATCCTTTAATACTTTCTATATCTACGACCTCGACACGAAAGACCTTACCCGTAAAAGCCTTACAGAAGGAAATATTTCTTATGCGTTCAAGTCAAAAGACGAAACTACTTTTTACTACCAAGTTCTTTATAATCATATCAACATCACAAAAGGTTTGGTGGAGACCAATAATATCATTCACCCAGACTTAAAACATTGGATGGTGAAATACATTCATGAGGTAAAAGAAGGACTTCTAATTGGCACTTATAAAAACGGCTTATTCCTTTGGAATGGGAAGGGTTTTATACCTTATGAAAATAAGATATCAACCTTTCTAAAAGAAGCAAGACTAAACGTTGCCCAGCCTATTGATGATCAAGGAGGTTTTGCTTTCGGAACATTAGATAAGGGGATTATTATTGGAAATATTAATACAGGAGTGATTGATTATTATATCAATTCCAAAAATGGATTGCCGAGCAATAGAGTACACGCTTTACATTACAATGAAGGATTACTTTGGGTAGGTAGCGAAGAAGGAATTACTAATGTAAATCTAAAATACCCCGTTCGTTTTATCAATGATCCTTTAGCTGAAATAGGACCAATCTATGACGTTGCTATCTTTCAAGGAAAACTCTTTATCGGTACAAATCAAGGACTGTATTATACCACAGATTCTATCAATGCACCAATTCTCAAACTCCAATTATTCCCTCGCTCAAAAGGGCAAGTCTGGAATCTTTTTGTCGCCGATGATCAATTGTTCTGCGGACATAATGAGGGTATTTTTGAAGTAGGTGAGACGTTCAAAAAAGTCTATAATAACGGTGGCGGTTATACTTTCCTGAAAAGTAGACTTAATGATGATGTGATGTTTCAAACCTCTTATTATGGATTGAATATTTGGAATAAGATCAATGGGCAATGGGAGTATAGTCACACCATTAAAAAGATCAATTCACTAACAAGAGATATTATTGAATTGAATGACGGTACTATCTTACTGACTGATTCATGGAAAAATATCTATAAAATCACACTCTCAGAAGATTTAGAGTCCCTCAAATCCATTGAAAACCTTTCCACTAAAAAGTCACTAGAAAATAGTTACAAATACAGACTTTTTGATTTAGGGGATACCAAACTCTTGACCACTAATGATACTGTTGTAACCTTTAAAAATAACTTGCCAGTCAATATAGATTTAAAAGGCTTGACTTTCATTTCTCACCCTATTGATGAAGTTTCAGTTATGAAAATTGAAGGACAATTGATGCTTTATGACGCCAAAGAGGACCATTCTATTCATGTACGAAAATCAATTGCAGAATTGGGCAATAATCAAATCTACAATTACGAAAATATCATCAACATCAAGGATAATTTCCTGATCACTTTTACTCAAGGGGCAGGGTTCTTCTCAACGCCTTCCATCGAAAAATATAATTTTAAACAGCATCAACCTGACATTAGAAAAGTCACGTTTTGGTACCATAGAAATCAAGAACAACTCAGTAATATAGAAGATAAAATCCCTTTTGATTACAACTCCGTTGAATTCCAATTCAGCTCTAAAAATTACTATGAAGAATCGAATTACGCAGTTCGCCTGATAGGCTATGACAGTAATTGGGTGGAGATAGGAGAAAAGAATGAAATCGCTTACCAAAACCTTCCGTATGGCAAGTTCACTTTTGAAGTAAAAGACACCGCTTCCAATAAAATTTCGCATTATAAATTCGAAATAGACAGACCATTTTATTTGTCCAACTTAATGCTAATACTTTATGTTGTAGCCGTTTTATTATCGGTAGGGAGCCTTCATAAGTTTTATAGCTTAATGTTGAGAAAAGAGAAAATGGCCCTTCTTTTGAAAAAGAGAGAAGACCTTAACCATCAAAGAGATCTCAACGAAAAAAGAATCGCTATCCTTCAAGCCAACGAACTTCAAAAAGAGCTTCAAGATAAAAATGAAAGCTTATCAGAGTTGCTCGTTCAAAGCTCAAAAAACAAAGACGTCATCAAACAACTAAAGCATCAGGTAGATAACGCTAAGCATTTTGATTCCGCCAATAAAAGCCAAGTGATCCGCAAGCTTGACCATATCCTTACCACTGAGTTTGATGATAAAAAAGACTGGCTCACTTTCGAATCTACTTTCAGAAAAATGCATCAAAACTTCTTCTCAGACTTGAAGAAAGCACATCCTGCTCTTACCAAAGAAGACCTTAAACTTTGTGCTTATATCAGAGTAAACCTTTCCACAAAAGAACTCGCCCCAATCTTCAATATCACTCCTAAAAGTGTAGACTTAAAGAGGTATAGATTGAGAAAGAAAATGAACTTGGTGAAGGGTACTAATTTGTATGATTATATTAATCAGTTTTAGAGTGATGTCTTATTATATTTAGCACACCGTAAACTAAGTTTTCGTTATTTATGGTGTTTAGAAATCAGGAGATTTTTGATGATATGAAGGACACGAATGATGCTAACGCTTAACATTCGTGCCATTGAGCTTTCTTCCATTATAGTTTGGTAGTAGTGCTCCCCGGCCTTGAAGGGAAAAGCGTTAAGAATTTCATGAATTGAGCCGTTAAAAATGATTTTCTTGTTTGAGCAGAGCGAGTTTAAAATCATTTAGGCGAAAGGAATGGAATTTAGCTTTTGACTTCTAAGCCTTGAATTTTTTGCTTCGTTTTTGTTTTAAGACAAAAATGAAGAAGAAGGAAGGTTGAAAGTAGAACCTTCAAAGCTTATAGAAATGTTGAGTGAAAGTTGACGATAATTTAGCTAGATAAGCATAGTTTCAAGTGTTTTGGTGTAATAGTATTTATCCTGTAGCCATAAAAAAAACCATTGAAAATCAAGCTCTCCCAATTTCCAATGGCTGTGTATGAAATAGGTACTTATGCTTTAATTCAAATTAAAAGCAAGTACAGTAATGTCATCTTCTTGATCATCAGCGATTTTTTCACTGATATATTCTTCAATATTTTCGGTCCAATCCTTTTCGTATTTCCCATAGAAGTTTTGTGTCATTTTCAATAAGTCTTCCGTTTTTTCAGAACCGCTGATTTTCGTTAAACCATCGGTAAACATCACAATAACATCATCTGGAGATAAGGCGTATTCGACGTCTTTGAAATTCTTAATCAAGTTGAATCGATCTCCAATAGGGGTGTTGGTATATGGAAGTTCGTTGACATGATCATCCTGTACCAATATACCACGCCCATTTGCTGAAGTATAGATCATATTACTTCCTTGGAAATAGGCAATAGACAGGTTGACTTCATGCTTGAATTGCTCTTTGTCATCGATCTTGTGATTGAACTTATTGATAAGATAATCATGTAGGTTATAGATCAACAAACTAGGGTAGAAAGGCAGTTCCTGAAGGGAGTCAAAATAACCAGAGATAACCATGGTCAATAAGGTTGCACTTATGGCATGGCCTTTACAATCTCCTACAACTACTAAAGTTGTTTTATTATAGTCGTTGACATAGTAAAAATCACCACTGATGGACTCTTTTGGCTTGTAGATCAATGTATGTTCATTGAAGAAATCTTTTAAGGTCTCATTTCCAGGGAGGGTGATTTGTTGTATTTCAGAGGTGTATTTTAATGCTTCTTGAATCACAAAAAGGTCATTTTCCGCTTTAACCCTTCGCTGTTCCTCTTCCAATGCTGTGGTTTTTGTTCTTTCTAGCACCAACTCATGTTCACGTGTCGAAATCAACTCTTCTTGTTGCTGACGTAACTCTTCTTCTTGTTGTAAAATTTCATCATTATATGCTTGAATTTCCTGATCTGCCTTATTACGTGCTCTTTCGTATTCGAGGAGTGTCCAGGCGACATCCAAACTTACCCCAATAAACACTAACGTAAAGAAAAGATACCCTTGAGAGGACTCCATATCCAAAGGTGTGAAAGGAGATAAATTGTAAATGGATGAGACAGTTAAGCCTATCGCGAGACATAAAATCATAAAAGAGTAGATGGTGCCTGTTTTGATATTAAAAAACAGAAATCCCATACTCATTGGAGGAATAAAGAAGAAAACCACTGGGGAAATAATACCGCCTTCCATAAAGCAGAGAACGGTAACAATGGTAGAAAGTAATAATACCTGAACGTGTAATATCCATTTCCGTCTCTTGGGTGGAAATAAGACAATGGCAACCTGAATCAGCGACAAACTTGTCAAAACTATTGCTTCAGACTTTAAATCAAAAAATAAATGTACCCCAATAAAAATGATCATTAAAACTAAAAACACACGGCTCTTAATCTTAAAAAAATTGTATACATCAAATTTCATATTTACTTAATACTTTAGTGAAGTAAGTGATAATAATTAAATCGGCAATACGCAGTAATAACATCTAGAGCTCTCATAACGTTCTAGCGTTGGTCATAGTAGTACAATAGCGTAATTAGCAGTAATAAAATTGAAATACTATTTAAAAATAAGAATGACAGTATTGCACCAAATTTTTAAGAAGTATCGTTAATCTTTCAAATTTCAGCTTCAAATATAATATTGTAAAGTTATTGTTGTAAATATCTAAGAATATTTTGTTGCTTTTAAAATGGAAAGTATTGGTAATCTAGTATTTAAAATTGTATTTCGATTTTCTAAAAAGTGAATATATACTCATTTTTTAAGGCTTTTTTATGAAAAATTGAAAATAGAGCTGTTCTTTAAAATGGTATAATAAGATATACTATGCTTTTTAATTTTCTGTTTTGAAGTCTTATTCTTAGAAGAATCTATAAAGTAATACTAATCTATAATCATCAATTAATACAATTTTAAGAGTAGCTCATTTTCTAATGAGTGAAAGACAATTTTTAGGAAGGAAGACTAACTTTTAAAAGGAGGAAGTTGTAACATCTTTAAAGTGATTTTTCGTGTAAAATGAAAACGCAAAATTGTACCTGTGGGTAATCAGTATCTTTTTTTGAAACGTTATAGAAATTCTAAGTTTAACGAGATGTCGTACTGTCTATATTAAATCTATTAATGAAGAGTGTAAATTTTATTGTTTATATGGGGTGTAATTTTTTTACCACACTTCTAATACCTTAAAATTGATTTAGTTTAAAGTATGAATTAACTGATGGTGATTTTTTACACAACTATACCATCAAAATGAAATGAAACAACTTCTATCAATTCTCTAAACTTTTGGAGTAAAAAGTAGAGTTAAAAATGAATTCTTTAAAGAAGATCGAAATCAATGAATAGGTTTATATTCTTCACATATATTTTTTTCAATCTGTTCAGTGTTTCTCAGGTAACGGCTCAAGTATTACCGGAGGCATCCACGAATCCAATTGTTTCTGGGTTTCACTCGGATCCATCAATTTACAAGGTGGGTGATAACTATTGTATGGGTTATTCAAGGTTACTTCACATGGGAAGAAAAGTAATAACACGGCTTCTTTTGAATGGTTTGAGAATAAAAATTAGAAATAAAATTAACTGAATTAATAGATATAACTACAGAAATGAATCGAATTAGATTAATTACACTATTTGTCTTTGCACTGTTCATAGGAGCATGCAATAAACAACAAGAGCAACCTAAAGAAGCTAAAAAACACTTTGAGCCAAATTGGGAATCACTAAGTCAATATGAGTGTCCTGAATGGTTTAGAAATGCCAAATTTGGTATATACACACACTGGGGTGTTTACTCGGCTTCTATGGCTACGGGTAATTCAGATTGGTACGGTAGAAATATGTACAATGACTGGCACCCGAATTACAAATTCCATAAAGAAACGTACGGAGATCAGAAAGAATTTGGCTATAAAGATTTAGTGCCGAAACTGACAGGCGAGAAGTTTAATGCTGACGAGTGGGCTGAATTGTTCCAAAAAGCAGGGGCACAGTTTGCAGGACCGGCTGGAGAACATGCTGACGGTTTTTCGATGTGGGATTCTAAAGTGAACCCTTGGAACTCTGTGAAAATGGGTCCGAAAATCGATGTGGTTGCGGAGATGAAAAAAGCGGTAAAGAAGAGAGGAATGAAATACGTGGTCAGTTTGCATCACTCTTGGCTTTGGGGTTGGTATCCTACTTGGGATGAAAACACCGATTGTGCTAACCCAGAATTTGCAGGTTTATATGGTCCTAAAATCCCTGAAACTTCTCGTCTTCTTAAGATTGGAGATGAAAAAGGATCTTACCCAATGCCTAGTCCTGAGTTTGAAAGAATTTGGTTAGAAAAAGTAAAAGAAGTAGTGGATGGTTACTCTCCTGATTTACTTTGGTTTGATAACAGAGTTAGAATTTTGTCGGAAGATATCAGAAAGCAAATGGTGGCCTATGTACATAATCACAGTGCTCAAAATAATGTAGAAAGAGTATTTACGTTTAAGCGCCCTGACTTCCCATTGGGTGTAGGAACGGTAGATTTGGAGCGTGAACGTATGCCGGATATCTATCCTGATCCATGGTTAACGGATACATCTATTTCAAAGTCTTCTTGGTCTTATGCATCAGACTTAAAATGTTATCCTACGAACCGTTTGATTGATGATCTTGTGGATATTGTCAGTAAAAATGGTTGTCTGTTACTGAATGTTGCACCACATCCTGATGGTACAATTCCTCAAGAGCAAAAGGAGCGTTTGTTGGAGATGGGTGAGTGGTTAAAGTTAAATGGAGAAGCAATTTACGATAGCCGTCCTTGGTTGATTTTTGGAGAAGGGCCAACGAAAACAAAAAGTGGTCACTTAGCCGATCAGAAATTTGATGGTTTTGGAGCTGAAGATATCCGTTTCACCACAAAAGGAGATCAGTTATATGCTATTGCATTAGGCTGGCCTGAATCAGGAGTATTGCCTATCAAATCATTAGGTTTAATTGCTTATAATTCAAAAGTAAAAGATGTAGAATTGATTGGTCACAAAGGGAAATTGCAATGGGAAAGAACGGAAGGTGCATTGAATGTAACGCTTCCTAAAGATAAGCCATGTGATTTTGCTTATGTATTTAAGATCAATTTTAAAGATAATAAATAACCTGGAATTGGTTTTTATAATGGATTTTGTCATGGTTCGTGAGCCACAAGGCATTGTGACTCTACAGGGCGATAGATTTTCAATTTTTAGATTTAGATGAATTGAATCCTTTGTAGGGACGTTGCATTGCAACGTCCTCACGAACCATTTTACGGATCATATCACAATCCATTTTATTCATAAATACTTATTACATAAACTGGCTCAAAACAGACTGAGCACCATCATTAACATTAGAAATAGACATTATAATAATAACTGAAATGAAAATATCTATTCTTAAAACACTCACAAAAACAGGAATATTACTCACATTCTTGTTGTCTTCAGCAATCTCTTTTGCTCAAAAAAAGCAACCTAACATCATTTATATAATGTCTGACGATCATGCGGCACACGCCATTGGCACGTATGGAGGAAGGTTGTCATCATTAAATCCTACGCCCAACTTGGATAAGCTGGCAGATGGCGGTATTCGTTTTAATAATGCTTTTTGCAACAATTCAATTTGTACACCAAGTAGAGCCTCTATTATCTCAGGACAGTATCCTCAAACCAATGGCGTTTTGGATTTGGATATTCATTTAGATCCTGAAAAGCAGTATTTGCCTAAGGAAATGAAAAAGCTAGGGTACAGCACGGCCATCATTGGTAAATGGCACTTGCATATTGAACCGACTGCTTTTGATTACTATAAAGTTTTGCCGGGGCAAGGAAAGTATTTTAATCCAACATTCCATGAGAAAGGAAAAGGAGAGTGGCCTAAAAACAAAGTAAAAACAGAAGGTCATTCAAGTGATGTGATAACAGATGTGACGATCAATTACTTGGAAAATAGAGATAAATCGAAGCCTTTCTTCCTAATGCACCACTATAAAGCACCTCATGATTTCTTTGAGTATGCACCACGTTATGAAGACTACTTGGCCGCTACTGAAATTCCTGAACCTTCAAGTTTATATTATCAACCCAACTGGGGTTCAGAAGCAACTAGAGGTGCCAATGATTCTTTGATCAACTATATTGGTACATCGGTTTCAGATCGTCATATGTATAGAAATTACAATAAGTTCTTCCATGAAGATTCTTTAAAAGGACAGCAATCGGCGCATGTAGCGTATCAAGATTACCTCAAAAGATACTTGCGCTGTGTGAAAGGTGTGGATGACAACTTAGGACGTTTATTTGATTATTTGAAAAAAGAAGGACTTTGGGAAAATACAATCATTGTCTACACGGCAGATCAAGGAATGATGTTGGGAGAGCATGATTTGCAAGACAAACGTTGGATCTATGAAGAATCGATGCGTATGCCTTTTATTGTACATTATCCTAAAGGAATTGAAGCGGGAAGAGATACTGATCTTTTGATTAATAACACCGATTTCGCACCTACATTAATTGAAATGGCAGGAGGGAAAGCACCAAAGTATATGCAAGGAAAAAGCTTTGCTCGAACACTAAAAGGGAAAGAAGAAAAAGACTGGAGAACGGCAACTTATTATCGTTATTGGATGCACATTATCCATCATTACGTGCCGGCTCACTTTGGCTTGCGTACGGAAGACTACAAATTGGTATTCTATTATGGAAAACATTATTTGCCGGAGTCTGAGTTTGCGAAGCACTACTGGGCCAAGCAATATTATGGAATAGAGAGAGAGACGCCTCCGACTTGGGAATTCTATGATTTGAAAAACGATCCTGAAGAATTACACAACCGCTATAATGATCCAAAATACCAAGAGATCATTGCTCAATTAAAATCAGAGTTGAAAAAACAAAGAGAAGAGCTGAATGAAACGGATGAGAACTATCCGAAGATTCAAGCGATTGTAGAGAAGCATTGGGATGCAAAAACGTTAGCAGAATAAGAACATTTTCTTATCTGTGAGATAAATACCCTCTCTTTTGATTAAATTTTTTTACTCAAAGAGAGGGTATTTCTTTTACCTTGAATTTCAAAATTCATAAACGCAACTAACAGATAGAAAAGGTATGAAACCATTCATAGTATTACTTATACTATTTTTTACGTTTTCCTCTTGTTCTCAGGTCAGGAGAAGAACGGTCGATGATTTTAATTTTGGTTGGAAATTCTCCAAAAACGACATCAGTAATGCACAAAACATTACTTTTGATGATACTTCTTGGGAAGACATTCGATTGCCTCATGATTGGAGTATTTTAGGGGGTTATCAAAAAGATAAAGGAGCTTCCAGTACTGGTTTTACTGAAGGAGGAATTGGATGGTACCGTAAGACATTTACGGTGCCGGCATCGGATAGAGACAGAGAAATTTGGATTGAATTTGATGGGGTGTATTGTAACTCCACAGTGTATATCAATGGCGAAAAATTAGGGTTTAGACCGAGTGGTTATGCAAGTTTTTCGTACACATTGTCAAATCACTTAAAATATGGTGAAGAAAATGTGATCGCTGTAAAAGTAGATCATTCCAACTTTGTAGATTCACGTTGGTACACAGGTTCAGGTATCTACCGTGATGTTCGGTTAGTGAAAACAGCAAAGACGCATATTCCTCAATGGGGAGTGCAGATTACGACACCTGAAGTAACAGTTAAACAGGCTTTTGTGCGTGTGAAAACCACTATTAAGGGGAAAACGGATCACACTTCTGTGAAAATTACATTGATGGATGAAAAGAACACGGTAGTTGCAGAAAGTGAAGCCAAAGCCATTACGGGAGATATTGTAGATCAGAAACTACAAGTACTGCAACCCAAGCGTTGGGGAATTGAAACGCC
Organism: Flammeovirga sp. SJP92; assembly: GCF_001583495.1. Classification (GTDB taxonomy): domain Bacteria; phylum Bacteroidota; class Bacteroidia; order Cytophagales; family Flammeovirgaceae; genus Flammeovirga. The sequence continues at coordinate 38,745 of NZ_LQAQ01000082.1, forward strand.
ACATCTTTACACGGCAAAAATTCAAGTTTTGAATAACGGCAAAATGGTAGATGAAATCGTGGAGCAATTCGGTATTAGAGCTTTTAATTTTGATGCCAAAAAAGGCTTTTTCTTAAATGGAAGAAACGTAAAGATCAAAGGCGTCAATCTGCATCATGATGTGGGAGCAGTGGGAGCTGCTGCAGTAAGAGACCACTGGTTATTCCGTTTGAAGAAATTAAAATCAGTAGGCGTAAATGCGATCCGAATGGCACATAATCCACATTCTCCATTATTAATGGATTTATGCGATGAAATGGGCTTCTTGGTGATGAATGAAGCTTTTGATGAATGGTATGTTCCTAAAGCTAAAATGATGAATTGCCTAGGTGGTAAAAAAGCTTCAAAAGACATTTCAGAAGGCTACCCTGAAGTATTTAGAGAGTGGGCAGAACGTGATCTTAAGGATTTAATCAGAAGAGATTACAACCATCCTTCAGTGATTATGTGGAGTATTGGTAATGAGATCGAATGGACTTTCCCTGCATATTCTCAGACCTATGCAAAGCTTAAAAAAGGGATCAGAGAATATGAAGATACACCTACTTTTGATACTACTGTGATTAAGCCCGTATTTGAAGAGGTGACAGGTGGAGTAGATTCATTGTCTATTATAGCACATCAACTATCGAAATGGGTGAAGGAAGAAGATACAACCCGTCCGACGGTATGTGGAAGTGTGCGTCCTTCCATCGCTTTTGCCAGTGGATATGCTGATGCTGTAGATATTTTAGGTCTTAATTACAGAGAGATTGATTATGATGCAGCACATGAGGCATTTCCAAATAAAATGATGTTAGGTTCTGAAAACTGGGTAGCTTATTCTGAATGGAAAGCAGTGCAGGAAAGAGACTTTATCCCAGGTATTTTTGTATGGACAGGTTTCGCTTATTTAGGAGAGGCAGGGCTATGGCCAAGAAAAGGCTTGAATATTTCTCTCTTTGATTTTGCAGGCTTTAAGAATCCAAGGGGACACTTTTTTGAATGTTTATGGAAAGAAGACCCTAAAGTATATATGGTGACAACGCCGGTTGATGCATCAGAATATTCTTACACTAAGAAAGACGGTTGGAAGTTCGATATACAGTTAAGAAAACCTCCCGTGTGGGCAGAGTTGAGATTGTGGGAATGGTATAATGTCAACGAACATTGGAATTACAAAACAGGAGAAGATATTGTGGTGCAAACGTACACCAATTGCGAAGAAGCTGAGCTTTTCCTTAATGGTAAAAGCCTTGGGAAACAATCTCTTGCTGATTTTTCTGACAGTGATAATATCATCAAATGGTTAGTGCCTTATCACAAAGGAGAGTTGAAAGTGGTGGGTTATAACAATGGTCAGAAGGTAGAAGAATATGTGTTGAATACTGTAGGGGAAGTTGCTAAAATAGTCCTGGCATCAGATCAAACTCAAATGAAAGCCAACCAATACGATGTGGCACATATCACTGTAAAAATGTTTGACGAGGAAGGTTATGAAATCAAAAACGCAGAAAAGGAAGTGACATTCCATGTGTCTGAAGAGCTGGATTTGCTTGGTGTTGATAACGGCTCAGAAATGAACGTATCGCCACATAACACTAATCACGTAAAATCTCATAAAGGCAGAGCATTGGCTATGGTAAGGTCTATGGATCAGAAAGGTGATGCTACTGTGTATGTGAGTGTTGGAGATGTAAAGAGTAATGAAGTGGTAATAGAATTGAAATAAAAGGTCTGTTATTCGTTAAAAGCTCATGATTAATAGTCATGGGCTTTTGTTGTTTTTAATGATTTGAAAGGTACTGTTGATGCTATCACTTAACATTCATAAGTACTAAGACAAAATTATATAACACTTATTCATATTATTTTTTCTGATTACTGCCTTTAAAAAACTTTAAATAGAACCACTATTTATACGTTTTTCAGCGTTGTTGCCTTTAAAAAACTTTAAATAGAACCACTATTTATACGTTTTTCAGCGTTGTACTCACAAAAAATAATGAAGAATTAATTATCATTTATTTTTGACTTAGTACTTATCAGTGGATTTTAACCATTTTGTTTAGTAGTACTTTTCCTTTCAATACTTTGAATTTTTGTTTCATTTTATTTCAAAACAAAGCGAAGAAGAAGGAAGTTTGGAAGGGGAAATTTGAATGCTAGCAAAACGTAAATTAATAGTTAATGTTACATCAGGCGACCTGTACAAAGAAAAACCTACCTTCAGTTTTTACCTCAAAAAGCATAAAAACAGGCCTTCCTTGTTAATCTTATGTCAAGAAAATCCAAACATATGTTAATTCGGTGCTATAAAAATAAGAATTACGAAAATGGACATCATTATTGTATAGTTGAAATTACTTTTAAACTTTCATATTTTTTTGACTTTCGGTAAACTACCTTATGAAAAATAAAATCGTAAGTATTTTTCTACTTTTATTCATTTTATCCACCTCTTTAAAGGCACAACTAAGGAACACTTCCCAGTTGTCACTTTCTCAATATAAGATGAAGGTGTACACTGACAAGGACGGGTTACCTAACAACGGTGCTTTATTTGTTAAGCAAACTAATGATAAATACATTTGGATCGGAACGTACAACGGATTAATACAATTCGATGGGGTTCAAAAAACATTTTTTACGCCTTCCAATACCAAAGAGATACACGGCAGAGTTTTTCAGGCCATGCTTGAAGATAAAGATACGTTGTGGATCGGTACTCAAGGAGGTTTGAGTAAAGAAACGGATGAAGATTGGAGCTCTTTCCGAACACAAGAAGGGCTTCCAAGTAATATTATTGCCTCTATCAGTAAAGATCAAAAGGGCAAGATTTGGGTGGGAACCTCCAACGGATTGGCTTTCTATGCTCCTCATGAAAATAAATTCATCACAGAAGGCATTACTCCAGAATTACAGAATACGCATATTTCAACCATCTATTCAAGCAAGAATGATGTGCTTTGGGTAGGTACAAATACAAAAGGTCTGTATGGTGTAGCGGATAATAAATTAATCAATTTCAATAAGAACAATTCAAACTTCACCTCCAATCAGATCAACGCGGTTTTTAAATCTGCAACAGGTAAGCTTTGGGTAGGTACAAAAGAGGGATTGTTTTTTATAGATCAAAATGAGAAAGTACAGCCTTTCCCGCTTCAAGACCAACTGCCCAACAAACATGTAACGGCGCTTTATGAAGATCAGTTTGGAGCCTTATGGATTGGTACAGAATCAGGATTGTCTAAGTTTTTTGATGGCAACATCAGCCATATCGTCAAAAATGATAAGATTGATAAGCATATTGTGCTTGATATAACGGAAGATCATGAGGGAAGTATTTGGGTTTCCACTTATCATTCGGGTATTTACCTATTAAACCGCGGAAAGTTCATCACTTACCAAGAGGAACAAGGGGTGATTGATGATGTGATTTATTCTATCAGAAAAGGACATCATGAAGGAGAGTTTATTGTGGGTACTGATGAGGGAATTAGTATTTACAAAGATGGAGATTTCTTTACGCACCGTATCACCAAGCACTTGATCACACCAGTGGTGAAAGATGCATTTGTAGATAGCAAAGGTGTGATGTGGGTTTGTTCTAAAAAGGGATTAATCAAAAGTACTGATCAAGGGCACACTACAACGGTGCTTACTACGGCCAGCGGTTTATCGAATGATTATGCTCGTCAGGTGTTGGAAGACCATCAAAATAATATCTGGGTTGGTACAGCCAATGGCTTAAATGTAATTCATCCAGATGGCTCTATTGAGAAGTTCTTTATGAAAGATGGTTTGATTGACAATTTTATTCTGTCAATGTACGAGGACAGCCAAAATCAATTGTGGATATGTACTCGTGAAGGTATGACGACCTATAAAGATGGGAAGTTTGAGAACTTCATGAAGAAAAATAATTTGAAAAATCAGATTGTATTTAAAGTATATGAAGATAAAGAGGGGACGATTTGGTACGGAACAAACAATGGTATTTTCTGCTATAAAGACGGAAGTGTTTTTGAGTTTGGCAACAAAGTAATTGGTATTACCACCACCGTTTTTGATTTAGTAGAAGATAAAAACCAGACGTTTTGGGTGACCTGTAATAATGGTATTTATACCGTTTCTAAGCGTGATTTATTGGCTATTCGTTCTGGAGAGAAAGAAAATACAGAAATTAAATTATACAACCACAATGATGGTTTAGCATCAAATGATGCGACTGCCAATGGTGTTTCATTAAAAAGAGAAAATGGCGAAATCTGGTTTCCAACGTTAGGAGGTATTGTTGTAGTGAATCCAGAAAACTTATACGTCAATCCCTTCCCTCCAAATGTATTGATCAATGAGGTCTATATTAATAACGAAGAGCAAGATTTCAAGAAATCAAATGAAGTGACTATTCCTGCAGGAAATGAACGTCTTGAAATTAAATTTACAGGTTTAAGTTTTGTCGCTCCTGAGGTGGTTGCCTTCAAATATAAATTGACCGGTTATGATGAGGAGTGGATTGATAGCCGTTCATCACGAAAAGCATTTTATACGAACATTCCTCCAGGTGAATATCAGTTTGAAGTGATTTCATGTAACAATGATCAAGTGTGGAATACAAACTCCGCAAAAGTGACCATTATCAAACTGCCATTCTGGTATGAGCGCCCAATTGTTCAGCTTCTTATTTTACTTGGCTTAATTGCATTGGTTGCATTAGGGTATAGAGTGAGAGTAAAGCAATTACAAGCACAGCAAGTAGAATTAGAACAGAAAGTAGAAGAAAGAACAATTGAAATTAAAACGCAGGCTGACGAAATTCAACAACAAGCGGAAGAGTTACAGCAACAAGCAGAGGAGCTGGAGATTCAAAGAGACCACTTGTCTGAAACAAACTTGATCATCTCTGAAAGAAATCAAGCACTTTATGATAAAAATGAAGAGGTTTCTAAACTAATCGAACAAGTGCAAGAAGCCAATTTAGATATCACGAGAAAGAATAAAAAGGTGACGGATAGTATTCGTTATGCAGAAACGATGCAACAAGCTATCTTACCGGAAAAAGACCTTATTTATTCTAACTTCAGCGACTTCTTCGCAATTTTCCAGCCCAAAGATATTGTATCAGGCGATTTCTATTGGATCAGTAAAAAAGCAGGAGATACATTATTTGTAGCTTGTGTAGACTGTACAGGACACGGTGTACCTGGTGCATTGATGTCGATGATTGGTACCAACTTGCTTTCAAAAATTGTCAACGAAAACAATATTCACGAACCGGACTTGATTTTAAAAGAGTTGGACTTAGGAATTAAGTCGGCTTTAAAACAAGAAAAGTCAAATAACAAAGACGGTATGGATTTGTCTGTGATGCGTATTGATCCATTCGTTGATGGAAAAAGCAAATTACATTTCTCAGGAGCAAAAAGTTTTATTTTCTATTTCAATAGAGAAAAAGGCGAGCTAGAGAAAATCAACGGTAACCGTATTGCGATTGGAGGTATCCGTAAGAAGAAAGTAGAAAAGAGTTTTGATGTTCATACAAGATCTATCGAAAAAGGTGATAGAGTTTTCTTGATGACAGACGGTTATATTGATCAATGTAACGATGAGAGAAAGAAATTCGGCTCTACGAAATTAACCGCTTTGCTAGAACAAACGGTAAGTCAGTCATTAACCTATCAGCATAATGCCTTGATTGATAGCATGAAAGATCACCAAGGTCAAACTGAACAAAGAGACGATATAACTATTTTAGGTATTGAGTTCTAAAAGCTATCGTTTTAATTAGAATGTAATGCCCTGAAAAAACGATACAGTTTTTTAGTGAATTAATTTTGATATAAGACTCAATAATTTAAAAATTATTGGGTCTTTTTTATAGGTAGCCTTCAGTTTTTATTTCGCTACCGCGAGTTCCTCAAATTTATTGATGCAAAATTGATTCGCTTCGCTGTCAATTTCACCTCAATAAATTTCGAGGCTTATTGTGTGACTTTTACTGTCCGATAAGTCCTTCGTTTCTTACCTCTTGTTTTATGCATCTGAATAGGAGTTCTCATATAACATGACATGTGTGGTCTTATAAAGTTATATGTTTTTATACATTCTTTTAAATAGGCTTCAAATA
>NZ_LQAQ01000083.1 GCF_001583495.1 Flammeovirga sp. SJP92
AAACTGTATCGTTTTTTCAGGGCATTACAGATCGCTTTATTATTCGAATAATATTAGGAGTTTTGTCCATTGCAATGATGACTATTGCATCAGATTTTCAAGACAATAAATATTTTTGGGTAATGTATATAAATACTCCTCTGTTCATGTTAACCTATTATATTCTTGATAAAAAACAAAAAAGAGAAAGAAGGTTTTGATATAATGTTCATAAAGAGAACTTCATTATATCCTATGTATAAAACATGGGCATTGTATTACAACACCCACGCAAATCACATATTAAAAGAACATTAAGCCTTTTCTTCTAAACTTTTTCCATACTTACTCGGAGAAACGCCATAGTATTCCTTAAACATTCTACTGAAGTGTGTTCGGTTTTTAAAGCCCGTTCTCACGCAAACTTCCGCTACAGGAAGGTTTTCCTGAACCAAAAACTCTGCTGCCTTTTTCAGACGATAGACCTTCAATAATTCATAAGGTGTATAATTTGTAATGGCTTTTACTTTTTGGAAGAAAGTAGTTCTATTCAGATAAAGTCCTTTAGCAAAAACATTCATATCAATGTCTTCGTTCTCAAGGTTTTCCTCAATCAACTCATAGAATTTTTCAATGAAAATGGCATCATCCTTATTGGTGTTTTTCTTTTCTACTTCTACAGGGAAATCAATCTGGAAACGCTCTCTTAATTGCTTTCTGTTTTTCAACAGCATCTGACTAGAAGCAATTAAATGTTTCATATCAAAAGGCTTGGAGATATAGAAATCCGCACCCACTTCCAGTCCTTTCACTTGGTCGTCAATTGAAGATCTAGACGTCAGCAGGATGATAGGAATATGACTTGTTCTGATATCGGTTTTCAACTTCATACACAGTTCCAAACCGTTCAATTCAGGCATTAAAATATCACTGATAATTAAGTCAGGCCATTCATTTTCAAGTTTTTCAAGACACTCTTTACCATTGACAAAACAGGTTACATTGAAATATTCTGATAAGACATCACTAACAAAAGTGCGGAGTTCTTCATTATCTTCTACATAGAAAACATTCAATTCTTTCAAACTCTCATCCATCAAATAACTTGGCAATTCTAATGTCGTTGGAAGAATTTTCTGTTTTTCTTCGTCCGTTTCATTACTTAAAATATCTTGAATTCTATTTTCATTCAAAGCATCCTTTGCATTGACTTCAACCGGAAGTGTAACAGAGAAAGTTGTGCCTTCATTCAGTTCACTTTCAATGGCAATTTTACCGAAGTGCATTTCCACCAATCGCTTAGAGAAGGCCAAACCAATTCCAGAACCAATGGAGTAAGTATTTGAATTTTCAGATTGATAATAACGGTCAAAAACATAAGGAATTTGAGCTTTCTCAATACCAATACCTGTATCAATTACTTGGAAGAACAATGAATTCTCGTCATAACCATATTTGATTTTAATGGTGTCACCTTTCTTAGTAAATTTAAAAGCATTGTTTAATAAGTTATTCAGAACAATCTCAATTTTGTAACGGTCTGCCGTGATAAACAATTGATTAGCATCTCCTTCAATTTCCAAATGCTTTTCCTGCTTTTCCGCCAGCGTCTCAAAGTCTTTTTTGATGTCCATGATCAGAGCTGTGAAATCAAAGTTTTTCGACTTCAGTTTCAAAATTGACTGTTCAGCTTTATGGAAATCTTGCACCTGATTAACCAACTGCAACATTTTATTGGATTGTCTATGGATCAAGTCAAGGTGAACAAAAGCATCTTTGTTGGCCTCAAACATTTTCAGGAGCATTTGAATAGGACCTGTGATCAATGTGATAGGCGTTCTGAATTCATGAGAAATGTTCATGAAGATTCTTTCCTTCGTCTTGTTCAATTCATCCACACGTAGACGTTCAATATGTTCTAGTTCCAGCTCATGCTTTAGGTGAGTGTGATTGAGCATAAATCGGATCACAGTATAAATAATGATACATAATGTGACGAAATACAAGAAGTAAGCAAAAGACGTTTTCCAGAACGGAGGTTTTACCTCAATCTTTAATTGTATAGGTTCCGTCCAGCGGTTTTTAGAATTAGAAGCCATGGCCTCTAACGTATATTTACCTGGAGCAAGACCATTGAATGATACATTTTTAAAGGCTGAAGTAGTCTCAATCCATTCCTCATCTTGTGGAAGCAAACGGTATTTTAATTTATAACTAGAAGGGTAACTAGAATAATGCAATAGTAATAACTCAATTGAAAAGTTATTCTCATCGTATTGCAAAACAATTTTTTTCTTTTGGTCTAGAGGTTTGTCTAAAATAACTCTATTGTCAATCGTATCATTGACATGTACGGTAGTGTTGAGCAATACCAGATCACCAAAACTGAAAGGGGGAATTGGTTTTTCTATTTCTGTTTTTGATGGATCGAAATAGCAAATACCATTACCGGCGGCAAATACAATGGTGTTTTCATTATGCAAGAAACCTACATTTTCAAAAGCATAGGCACGTACACCATCTTCCACCGTAAATCTTTTGAATGTTTTGGTGTGTAAGTCAAATAAATTAAGTCCCTTATCTGTTGTAATCCACAGTTTATCATTCTGATCATAAATGATTTTTTTAACGATGTTATTATCCAAACCATCTTTTTCAGAATAGCAGTCGTATTTTAAGTTGTCTTTATAAACGTCCTTAATGATACAAATTCCTTTCCCCTCCAAACCAACACAGATAGAACCGTTTGGTAAAAGAAGTATATTTGAAACATGATTATCAGGCAATGAATTCTTAGCACTCACATCATGTTTATATTGGCTGATATTCATCTCATTGAGTGTTTTTTCAGCATGATTATCCACTCTTAACAGTCCATTGAGAGTAGTGCCCACCCAAACGGTATGATTGAGTGAATCCATCATTAAGGTTTTAAATTGATTGGCTTCTGTAAGCTGAATATTGGGATTATTATCAAGTGTGCTGCCAGAAGTTACTTTTCCGTTTGCCGACATTTTAAAACGGAAGAAACCATTATTGGTTGCTACCCAGTAAAAGCCATGTTGATCCGCATTGACCTGAATCAATTTTGAATAAGTCAGTCGAGGAAGTTCAGTAGATTGAACGCGGTTCCATTTTTTTGTCTCGTTAGGAGCTTGATAAAACCAGCTTCCTCTTTCTCTTGTAAATCGGAGCCATTTTCCACCTAAATTATCTTTTACTACCGCAGACCATTCATCAGGTATTGGCATCTGATCAAACTCTTCCGGCAACGGTTCAATTTTTCCTGTAGTTGTATTAAAATAAATTAATCCTCTCAAATAAGAGCTCAACAAGATATGGTCTTCATCCCAAATACATCCTTCTAAAATCTTATTATTAAAGCGTCTGCCTCTCAATTCAGCTGTATTCAAGTCAGAATACTTAAAAGGAGTCGCAATTTTATCAAAGGCAAAAAGACCATTACTGAGTGAACTGATCCAAATTTCATGATCATTACTATTGGAAAGAATATCACTTACCCTGCCGATATCAAAATATCGAGTGGCTTTATTTCTTTTGAAACGAGCTTTTTCTTTTAATTGCTTTGGATTTTCAATCAACGCACAACCTTTCGAAAGCATACCACACCAAAGGTTATTGTTGTCGTCCATGTCAAGATGCAGAAAACGAGCATTCTGAAAAAACTTTTTGATACGATGAAATTGATATTTGCCATTGATCAAGTTAGTTTTAATCAAACTAATGCCGTTATACTCCGCCAAAAAGATATTATTATCATCATCAAGTGTGATTCCTTTACAAGAAGAGATTTGGTCTTTTAAGATGTACTCGTGTTCATCTGTTTTAGAATTATAACCAATTAAACCTTTGGCAGTAGAAATCAAAATGACATCTTCACCAAGAGAAATAGCATCAAAAACATAACGGAAAGCTTTGTCCTTCACTTCAATATGATGGACCCTTTCCAGTTGGTAATTGTCTTTGTTGAAAAACAGTAAACCGTCATATTCTGTGATACAGACGACATGATTTTTCAAAGGAATAATCTTCGCAATAACGCAAGGTCTATCTGAAGAGTTGGAAATATTGTCCGTAGGAATGGTTTCAAAACGTTGCTGATCATACAAGTAAATGTTCAGCCCGTTTTCAGTGCCCACCCAGATATTGTTTTTTTGATCTTGGTAGAGTGACCTGATTTTGTTGTCACTTAAAATCTGTTCGTAATCATTGTTTCTATAATTCTGAAACTCATAACCATTAAACCGGTCAAGGCCATTGTAAGTACCTAGCCATATTAACCCTTTATGATCTTTCAATAAAGCAGTGACTCCATAATGTGATACTCCGTCATTAATACTATAATTAATTAATCCATTATTGGAGTTATTAGTTTTTTGAGCCCTTACATTTATATGCAAAAATGTTAGTAGTAAAAACAGTTGAATAAAGTAAATTCTTCTCATGTGTACGGTCTTATTGGGACAAAATCTATTAATCACTTAATGCCCAACTCAATAAAAATATTTAGATCAGTTTAAAAAATACTCTATCATAAATGTAAAAAATACATTATTTTTACCAAAGCTTTTAAGCGTTTATTTTTATCCATTAACACCATTTTAATGAAAAAGAATTTATATAAAATAAATACAATATTTACCCTTTTGTGATAAGTCTTAATAAATGTGAAAATATAATCGTTTTCTTTATCTTTGAAACATACTGTAGAACCATTTTTGGTGCGTTCTAATTTTTTAAACTTTAATTTCCTCACTAAATCGCTTTAATTATATGAATTATATATACTTATTAATAGTAACAATTTCAGCAAGTTACATATATGTTTTACTTCAAAAAACATTTTATTGATTGAAAGTCACCTTCAAATTTTGATCTGTATCTACCTTTAGGATGTTATTTAACACAAGCACGATAATTTTAGTAAGAGAATTTTTACTTCAAACACTACTTGTCAAATAACAGATTAGAAAAATAATATTGAGTTATTCTAATTGATGTGGCCAACTCAAATTTTTTAGATCAACAAGTTGAAATGAATACTCTATTGAAAATGATTCTAATCGCAGGTGAAATGAATGGTAACATATTAATTGAAATTTTTTCAAATGCCTTTCAATTATAAGTGCAGGAACTTACTTCGTGCACCAAAAGTAATTTATTAATGAAATGTAACATGAATACTTACTTATCTAACTTATTCTCTTATAGGAGTATACTATTGATTGCATTACTGTCTATTCTAATTATTACGAATGATACTTTTGCACAAGACAGAGTACTAAATGGTAAGGTGCTGGGTGCGGATGACAATCTGCCACTGCCAGGCGTAAACATTATGGTACAGGGAACCAAACAGGGAACAGTGTCAGATTTTGACGGTAAGTTCTCTATTTTGGTAGGAGAAGGTGATGTTTTGTTGTTTACCTTCATAGGGATGAAGCCCAAAACATTTAATGTGAATTCAGAGTCAAATGTCACTATTTTATTGGAAAGCGATGTGGAAATGCTGGACGAGGTAGTGAAAATTGGTTATGGAGAGCAAAAGAAAAAAGAAATCTCTGGTGCAGTTGCACACATCAAATCAGAAACGCTAGACAACTTTGTGACTTCAGATATTGGTGATGCTTTACAAGGTCAGGTGGCAGGTGTGAGTGTAACATCGGCTTCAGGTTCTCCAGGTGAAGGATCAGTGATCCAGATTAGAGGTGTAAGTACAGTGTCTAACGTAGAGGGGGCCAACCAGCCGTTATACGTTGTTGACGGAATTCCTCAAAACGAAGATCCTCGATTAGCGCCTAACGAAATTGCAACTATTGACATCTTGAAAGATTTGGCGTCTTGTGCGGTTTATGGTACTAGAGGTGCAAATGGTGTAATTTTGATTACTACCAAAACAGGTAACCAAGGGAAACTGAAAGTATCTGTAGATGGTAACTATGGTGTGAGACAGATTACGTCTAACACTCCAGTGATGAACTCACAACAGCAAGCGTATTTTGATATCCTTGAACAAAGAGCCTTGAATCCAGGGATCTCAGATGATGAGATCAACATGTTTATCCAAAGAAACAAAAACAACTTCTTGAACGATAACAATCTGGATGAGCTAGTATTTGTTGATTATGCTCCTACACAGCAGTATAACTTAAACATTACGGGCGGTTCAGGTTCAGGATTTACATATAACTTAACAGGAGGGTACTATAGTCAGGAAGGTAACGTGATCAACTCTTCTTTTGATCGTTTCAACTTACGTGGTGGTTCAAGCTACAAGTCGAAAAAATGGACGATTACTTCTTCAATTGCCATCTCAACTGAAGAAAGACAAAGACCTTCAGGTAACTTGTTGACACAGACAATCCGTTACAAGCCTTACATGGCGCCGGTTGATCCTAGTAAAGACGTTTATGCAGGTGCTTCGGATCAAGAAGCAGTGCAAGCCAACTTCTTATATCAATCATTGTATTTCCAAGATATTGAAGACAGAGATCGTTTTTCTGGTAATGTAAGTATCAAATATGATTTCACAGATTGGTTGTCATTTACTACAAATGGTGGTGGTAATGTGCTAAACCGAAACCGTTCCCGTTTCAATCCTTATTTCAAAATTGTAAATGAGAACACAGGTAAGGAATTCTCTGATCCGAACAACTCGTATTACTCAGAGCAAACGGAAAGAAGCACAAGTTTTAGCTGGGATGGTAGATTTTACTTCCATAAAAAATGGGGAGATCATAACTTCTCTGCATTACTAGGTGGTTCAATTGAGGAATACGGTGGACAAAGCCACACTGTTCAGAGAAGAGGTATTGTTGACAATAACAAACCAGGTTTTGGATCTGCTACTTTAGAAACATCAGTGATTCCAGGTTTCAATTATGTTTATAAATTAATTGGTACTATTGGTCGTTTGCAATACGATTACAAAGGGAAATATTTATTGTCATTGAGTGGTAACTATAACGGTAACTCTAAGTTCTCAGAAAATAATAAATTCAAATTCTTCCCATCTGCTTCATTAGCATGGAACGTAGCAGAAGAAAGCTTCTTTGAAGGTGCAAGAGAAACAATGAACATCTTTAAAATCAGAGCTTCTCATGGTAATGTAGGAGGTCAGTCTTTCAGACCTTACTCTGACTTGCCAACGATTAGAAGAGGTTATGATTACGATTTCAACGGTAAGATTTACTCAGGTGCGGCTCAAGCAGCATTTGCTAATCCAAACGTTCAGTGGGAGACTTCTATCCAAAACAACATTGGTGTAGATATGGCATTCTGGGGTAACCGTTTAACATTCAACGCCGATATCTACCATACAACAAAAGAAGACATGTTATTCCCAATTGAAGTACCCTCATCTGCTGGTACGGCAACAGGTGGTAATAACGACAAGTTAGTGACATTGAATGTTGGTAATATGGTCAATAAGGGTTATGAATTGGCATTGGGTTACAAAGGTAAAGTGAAGAACTTGAACTGGAATATTACGGGTACATTCTCAAGTAATAGAAACGAAATCACGAACATGAACACGGAAGATTTTGTTTACACTGCCGATCAAGGTTTGATCTGGGGTGCAGTGAACCAGTCAAGAGCTACGGTATTTGCAAAAGGTTATGAAGCAGGTGCTTTCTTCCTTTATAAAACAGACGGTATCATCAAAACAGAAGAACAATTAGCAGCATACAACAAAATTAACCCTGCGGCTAAAATGGGTGACTTGATGATCCGTGATACAAATGGCGATGGTCAGATTACGGAAGCAGACAAACAGTATGCAGGTAGTGGTTTACCACAATTTGAAACAGGTTTGATTGTTAATCTTCGTTGGAAAAACTGGGATTTCATGATGAACTGGTACGCCGCTGTGGGTCATGAAATTATGAACGGTAGTAAACTGATGGCTTATTCTGAAGGTAGACACCGTGATCAGATTCATACTTGGTCACCTGACAACCCTACATCAGATATCCCTGCCTACAGAGGTGATTTGAAACAAGGTACAACTAACTTCAGAGGTGATACGGATCTTTGGTTAGAAGATGGTTCTTTCTTAAGATTGAAAAACATCACGCTTGGTTACAGCCTTCCGAAGAGATTGTTGAAGAAGACAAAAGTTGATGCTTTCAGAATTTATATCAGAGCACAAAACGCATTGACATTTACAAACTACACAGGTTACGATCCTGAAGTGGGTGGAAATGGCGTGTCTTCAAGAGGTTTAGATAAAGGTAATTATCCAATTTCCGCATTGTATTCAACTGGTTTCCGATTGAGCTTCTAATAACACAGACAACTATGAATTACTTATCAAAAAACATCATTAGATGTATAATAATATTAGTTAGTTTCTTTGGTATAACGTCATGTAATAATTACTTGACAGAAATCAACCCTAATGAAACTACCATCAAAGACTTTTATAAAAGTTTAGACGATTCAGATGCAGGCTTAACAGCGGTATATGCATCGATGATGAATCATTACATGTGGAATTTTGGTGAAGAGGCTTGTCGTTCTGACTTAGGGTATCCTGGTATGGACAGACCAACGCCAACGAGTAAATTGCTGACTTATTATCAGCATACTTACACAGAAACAAGTGATGAGATCAATAAAAAGTGGGCGGCAATATACAATGGTATTTTTAAAGCCAATCAAGTGATCCATGGATTGCAATTTGAGTCAATGGCAGAGTTCAGAGATGATCCGCGTTGGGCATTGCAAATGGCAGAAGCACGTTTCTTCAGAGGATTATTCCACTTTTATGCACATCAAGCATTTAACAACGGTGAGGTAATCATCAGAGATACTTGGGTTGATGCCAATGATATGTACAAAAAAGTATCTTCGGCAGATTCAGTAATTAAGTTTGTGAGAGAAGACCTTCACTATGCTTATGCTCATTTACCAGCCAAGCATGCAAGTTCTGATATCAGTGGAGCAGCAAGAGCAACAAAAGGTTCGGCGGCTATGATTTTAGGAAATTCATTCTTATTTGACTTTGTAGAAGGATCAAATTATGATTCAGCGGCATACTATTACTCGGATGTGATTTACAATGGAGAGTATGGTTATGCTTTGGAGATGGACATGAATAAGATCTTTACTACAGCTGGGGCATTCAATTCAGAGTCAATTCTTGAAGTTGCTTATTCTAATGAAGTAAGAACAGATTTGAACAACTGGGATGAGATTAATGGTCAAAACAGATGGGCAGCTGTTTTTGCTCCTCAAACGTTTGGCGGTAACAGACAGTCTATTCCTGTAGGTTGGGTAGCTTATGCTTACAAATCAGAGAAGGTTGATCCACAGGACACTAGAAATACAGTCGAATTGGATGGTAATTCTTATCAAAGAAATATCTCAATGAGAGCATCAGCAATGATGGCTTTAGCTGAAGATGACTTAACACCTTATTACCAATTGGGTTCTGTATCAGAAGCAGATCCATTTAGAGCAGGTGGTGCAAGATCTCCAGAATTTGCTTACTACAAGCAGTTCAGTAATCACGACATTTTGGATACAGAGCGAAACTTGCCATTGGGTAACCAAAGATCAGCGAAAAATGTAGTGGTGAACAGATTATCTGAAGCCTACTTGAACTTAGCGGAATGTAAGATCAAAATGGGTCAGGTAAATGAAGCCATTAATTTGATCAACGCCATTAGAGGACGATGGGGTCTTGAATTAATCGGAACACAGGTTGACGGTTCAAAAACATATGATGGTGTGACTTACACTGCTTCTACTTTAATGGATCATTTGATGTATGTTGAAAAACCATTAGAGCTTTCGGTTGAAGGACATATGACAAGATGGATTGATTTAAGAAGATGGGGGATTATCAAAGAGAATTTCCAAAGAATTTCTAGTCAAAACTATTGGGTGATTCACTTCAAAGATGCTAGAACATATTCAGGAAAAACACTTTGGAACTGTAGTATTATTCCTGGTGGAGATACTCACCCGTTTCCAGATAAGGAGTACACTGCAAGACCAAACTATAAGATTGTAGATGGTGAAGCGGCATTGATGAATTACATTCCTTCATTGCATGACTTCTATCCAATTCCAACATCAGAGTTATCAACGAATCCAGGTGTTAAAGGCTAAACTGAAGAGAATCATGAAAGATATATATAAAATAGTTGCACTCTTTTTAATGGGCATTCTTGGTTTATCATCATGCCAGAAAGAAGATGAAATTGCAGACGATCAAAAAGTAAGAGCTATCTCTTGGGCAATAAGTGAAGAGCATAAAGACACATTGGAAATTTCTATTGATGATTACATTTCCTTTATGGATGCTTCACAAGGTGTATTGTTCCATGAGTGGACCATCGGTGAGGAGTCAAATTACCTTACGGGTGATTTCAGTAAAAATGAAGAAGATTTTACTCCTTTTATCGATACCTCTAAAGGTTTAAAATCAGAAGATGCTACAGTACATGTGTATTTCCCAACTGCTGGTGTTCATAAAGTGAGATTATACAATACGTATGATAGAAAAGTAACACACAACGGGGCGGAGAGACAACTTGAAGCACAGGAAAAGGCAGATCAGCCAGGTATTTGGGTGATTGATACCACTTTTAATGTAGAAGTTTACGCTCATGTTCAACCTTCATTTTATGTGTTGAAAAACCATACGGATACTGTTCTTTTTGTGTCAGCTGAGCAAGAAGTAGACGGAGCTGATGATTCAGAATGGCCTACAATTGACTTAATAGCGAGTGAGGATGTCCTTACATTTGTAGATACTACTACTGTAGGTAAGCCAACAGATACAGAATGGACATTGAGTTACTTGGAAGAAACAAGCAAGAATAGAGTGTTTGAGGTAGTGCCAATGAGAACAGGACAAGGCAGAGCAGGTGCCATGAAATCCATTCGTCAAGGTTCATCACAAGCCTTATCGCAAACCGTACAAAAGACGATTCCTTTGAAATTGAATATTTCAGCTCCAGAATTGAGACCTCAATATGAAGTTTATAAAGGTGAAACATTACTTTTTGCTTACAACGACGGAGACGAAATCCCTTCTGATCCAGCAGATTGGACACAAGTTTCCATCAAAGTAAATGAAACACTGACATTTGTAGACAATACACAGAGAGGTTTAGCCAACGATAGATTATGGACATTGAACAATACGGTAGACGGTACTTACACAGACGAGAGTGCCATGGCACAATATCCAACAATTGCAGTAGGTTTCGAGGCAGGTACTTTCAAAGTAATCCGTCAAGGTGTGGCAGGAATGCCGGATGTGGAAGAAGAAGTTAAAATTCCATTGATGATTACAGTTGATGAGGCATTATTGAAAACATCTGCATTGGTTGAAAGCTCATTAAAAATCATTACTTTCGAAACTTCAATTCCAGTGTCAGCAATTGGAGCAGATGCGGCAAGTCACTTCACTGCACATATCAAGAACCCTAACGGTTACGATAGCCCTTCTTCGATCTCAGCAGTAGCAATTGATCCAAACAATAGTCAAATCATTTTCCTTTCAGTAGGAGAGACAACGTACAATTCGGATGAAATTACAATTGCTTACGACGGTAACGGAGGAATTGTATCAGCAACAGGAAATCAATTGGAAGCCTTCGAAGAAGAGAGCGTTGTGATGTACAACCTTGCAGAAAACGAATTTGAAGATCCAGATATGATCAGTGTTGAAATTGGTAATTCATCACTAGGTAATGCCAATGCAGACGGGTGGTACCAAGATGGTGGAGCAGATGCCGAGAAGAAAAAATGGTTGAGATCGACTACCTATGCATCACATGGAGACGCAAGTATGTCTTATATCAGTGATGATCGTACTATTGAAACCTCTACTTTATTCTCAATTCACAATATCCATTCGGGCAAGACTTGGGCCAATGGTATGAAGAATGCCCCTGGTGATTACTTATTGACCTTTGATATTTATATCCCAGAAGGCATTGACTTCACAGGTGGTTTAATTACAGGTTTCCAAGATACTTCCCTTCCAGGAAATGATAAGAGTGAGTATACTCCAGATATTTCAAATGTTGAGAAAGGAAAATGGGTCACTGTAAAGCAAATTGTAAGCTTCGATTTACAAGCATCAAGAAGACAATTGGTATTGAAAGTCGTTGACCCAGTACCAGCCACAGGAGCCTTAGAGTTCTATTTGGATAACTTCAGCTGTATTTCAATTGAAGCAAGACCATAAAATAGGAGAAGACCTAAGATTCTTTCCTAACTGTAAAAGCCACCTCTTACTCCTCGGAGTAAAGGGGTGGCTTTTTTGTGTTATACTGGAACAGAAGAAAAAGGCAAAATATAGCATTCACAACGACTAAATACGTAGGCAAGTGATATTGACTCCATCAAAACGAAAGTATTGCTTATGTTGCAACCATCAGGACTTCAGTCTTGATGAGGTAGGGCTATTATATTACCTGTCCATAGTTTTAACTTAGGGTACATGAAATAGTTGTTTTCTTTTGTACTAGTACTTATTATGTACATTCGCGTTATAAATGCAACTATTACTACAGGTAATATTGAACTGGTTTAGGAAGTATTGAATAAGTTTCTAAACCGCTTTTTTCTCCTAAGGTATTGATGAAAAGATCATATATGCAATATGAAAAATTGTCCTTTTCTAAATATTGAGGTAATACTAATGTCCACTCAATTAGGTTGGCAAGAAATAGATTACATTCTCCGTCAATCTTATCTTTATGATCTTTAAAAAAGGATAACTCTTGAGAACTTTCTTTTTTTGAACCCGCCAACATGAAGCATGATTCTTTATCAGAATTGATAGTATACCCTAGATCATCAAAACTATCATAAACACTTTGATTTGGAGCTATGAAAAGTGTAATCTTATTAACCTGTCCTTTTCCATCTTTTTCTATATCTTCTTCATAGATTACACTATCCCATTTATTCTTTAAAATCTTTTTGAAGTGTTTAATGGTTTGCAACATATTCCTATCGGATGAATAGCTGATATAATCAAGTCCTGTAATCATTGTCTATTGAAGTAATTTTAATAATAAAATATGATGTTTGCTTAGCTAAAAAAATCAAAAAAAATGGTAGAAGCAACCTACTGGTTCAAGTCTTCAACTGAAAGTGTGATTAGGAACTATAGCCATAAAATGTTGGTAGACTTTTAGTAATTGAAGGGGAGGGACATATATCATCACAAGTGGGCGCCTATTGATTTGACTCTTGTGATATAAAGACATGTGGTACAGTGGGCAGACACATAGGTCTGCCCCTACGTGTTTTTTGGTTAATACAATTTTAGATCATTACTGGATTAATGATCAAGAAATGGCAAAGTTAGCTGGGATTTAGAAACCGTTTGATAAAAGATAATGAAAAGGCAATTATTGGGAACCTATTCTCGATTGCCCATTACAATAGTCAGATGCTAAATTAAATGTTGACCCCACGTAGGGGCAGACCTGTGTGTCTGCCCGCCGCACCACAACAAGAACCACTTTACGGTCCACAACACGATTCATTTTCTTTAAGTACTAGGACAGAAGAAAAGAGTAAAAATTTCGTGCACCATGACTTGAAGCCATGGGCTTATGGGAAGTTGTTTCATTATCAACTTGATATATCTCAAAGGTTTACAGGTTTTTCATCTATTTAAATACGAATAAGCTAAATATTATAATCAAGTATTCAGAAATGAGTTGCCTTCCCAAAAGCCCATAATTGAAATTATGGGTCTACGAAATACTCGTTTTCTTCTGTCCTAATACTTAACTTAAAACCTCCTCTTCAAACGCCTTCACTTCAAACAGTTTAGCGTACTTCAAACCATAAGTTTCCTTCATAACAATTCGAATACTTGTAGTTTTGATTTTCTCAAAGTTGAATTTAATGCGTCGTGTTTGATTATGGTCAATTGAACCGAGGTCTACCCACTGCCCTTTGATATTGGCTTGAAGGGAGAGGGATTTTAAAAGTTCTGGCGGAACCTTGTCTGTGAAAATCTTTTTGTTGTTGTAATTATTTCTCATCATGATATTCATCTTGACATTTGTGTCGCATTTGATGATCACTGAAGAAAGATCTACGGGTTTCTCCCATTCTATATTGACCGTAGCAGGGAGGGAAGTAGAAGCCCAGTGGTGTTCCTTGCCATTGAAATCTCTAGACCAACCGTCGTTGAGCAAAGACGCATCGCCTGATTTTGTACTCGAAGCAGTGATTTGAAGTGCCTCTCTGACTTTGTCATTGTGGTCCAATGAAGGGTGGTCAGGAATAAAGGCATCGTTGATCAGAAGTTTTTCTTGAAGTGTTTTGATATGCTTTTTGTAGATACCTCTTGGATTGGTTTTATGTTGCACACACATGGCAGCGGCAGTACCCGTAGCTTGTCCCATTAATGCACAAGTGGCCATCACTCTAGTTGATGAAAGTGCAATATGAGTCTGACTTATATTTCTTCCACTAAAGAGCAGGTTGTCAATGTTTTTAGAATAAAGACTTCTGAATGGAATTTGATAGATTTTCTTAAAGTGATAATGGAAATAACTTGGCGGTTCTTCTAAGTTTTCAATCCCACCCGGGTTGTGTTCATCCAAAGACCAACCACCATAAGCTACAGCATCATTAAAATGATGGTGATCTACCAAGTCTCTTTCATTTAGAATATGATCACCCATAAAGCGTCTTGATTCTCTTTTGCCAGGCACTGAACCGATCCATTCTAAAGCATAGTTTTCAGTGCCTTCATATTCCCCAGAATTTTTGATATAATCCCAAACGCCGTGCACATACCCCATTAGTTTTTCTTGAATCTCATTCTGATCTGCGATAATGTCATTCTGAGAACCCACTTCTACCCACCAATAGCCTTCATTAAAAGAGCGGACTTTTCTTTTTGGATGTGAACCTTTTAATGTAAAAGGAAGAGCAAAAGAAGGAGGAGTGTAGGGGGTTGGTTTTCCCATATCTTTACCTGCAATCAGCAAACTTGCACCCATTTGCCAGCCATCGGCTACATCTGGAGCATATTTTTCATTAAACTCTGCACTGGCTTCTCTGCCTGTTCTGTATTCGGCACCTGCTGTGGCGGCCAACAGGCCATCACCAGAACAATCTATAAATTGCTGGGCTTTAATATGGTATTCAGTTTCTGTGCTTGTTTGCCAGCACACCGCTTTTTTAATGCTGTTGCCTTTCATTTCCACATTGATAGCTTGTGTATTTAAAAGCAAATCAAGTTGTGGTTCACGAATCACAAAATCATAAAGCACATGATCCCACACCGAAAACGATTCTTGTGGATTTAAAAAACGGTTGTGAAGTAATATTTCTTCAATGATACCCGTCTCTCTTTCAGGAATCCAATCAGGCTGTAAATGATTGACACCATTGACCAATACTCTAATTTCACTTGATGCATTGCCCCCTAAAACAGAGCGGTCCTGCACCAAAAGCGTATGAGCACCCTCTCTTGCAGAAGCTACAGCAGCACAAATCCCTGCCATTCCTCCGCCTATCACCACTACATCATATTCTTCATTTTTAAAGCGGTCAGGAGTGCCCTTTTCACCATTACTGAGCTGTTGCCAATTGTCTTTACTTCGGTCACTAACCAATCCACCTTTCGTTTTATCTTTTGCATGAAGGTTAGTTCCAGTCAATAACAATCCAGAGGCCAATGATCCCTTAGCTCCAGATTTTAAAAAATCTCTTCTTTTCATAATTGTGGTTTGTTGATTAAAATGTGTTACAAAAAATCACAGATGAAAAACAACTGTGATTTATTCTTATTTATAACTACTTGGAATTTTGTTGTTTAATAGTATGTTTGGAATATATTTTTTACTGAAAGAGATGTTTCAAACATGCTCTAATAGTTTTTAAATGTTGGAAAAACAGACAATAGGGCTGTTTTTTGAAAGTGATCATGCCTCTACAATACTAATATCACCTTCACTTTAAGGAGTTGATACCATTAAAGCTGTTAAGTACTGTGACAAAAGAAATGGGAACTTTTGAAGGTAAAAAAAGTGGTTCGTGTTGTGGTTCAGTGGACGTTGTAGTACAACGTCCCTACAGCCTACTTTCAATTTTTGGTAGAATATCATTTATGATGGATACCGTTGTAGGGATGTTGCATTGCAACGTCCACAGAACCACCATAAAAACCATTTTACGAACCATAATTCTACACATTCTTAATTCTTCATTAAAAAAGTTCCATAACTTTTGTCCTAGTACTTAAGTACTAGGACAAAAGTAAAGGTACATTTTAACTTATCTTTTTTATCCTACTCTTCGTTAGATTTTTATCGCGTAATTAAGGCTATGCTCTGCAAATCTGCCTTGATTAGAATAAAAAATATTAAACTAAAATCATCCCTTTTCTTCTGTCCTAGTACTTAAGTACTAGGACAAAAGTAAACGGACATTTTATTTTATCTTTTTTATCCTACTCTTCGTTAGATTTTTATTGTGTAACTAAGGCTATGCTCTGCAAATCTGCCTTGATTAGAATAAAAAATAACAAGCTAAAATTATCCCTTTTCTTCTGTCCTAGTACTTATTTCTACTCTAACTATTATATAAGTACAACACTATTTGATGCGTTTCTTCCAACCTTTTTTATATCTCTTTACCAGCTCTATTGCCTTCCCATCCTTTTTCCATTTGGGCCATTAGTTTGGCTACAATTTCAGGAGAAGAAGAAGCGATGTTTTTAGTTTCGGCAGGATCATTTTTGTGATCATAAAGTTCCACAAAAAGAGGACCTTCATTGGGTTGCTTACGGTTTTTCCATACCACTAAACGGTAGTCCTTATTACGCATAGCATAACCCATAATGTCATTTTCAAACAAAGCTCTGTCCCAGTCGGCTTTCATCTGATCTTTGATTTTTTCTTCCACCTCTTCAATCAAAGGTCCAAAGTATGTTTCTCTCATTCCTCTAGAAAGTGGATTAGCCGCCCATTCTCTTAATGCTGGGGTAGGGAACTGACTGAATACAGCTTCTTTCCAAGGTTGTTTGGGATTGTTTAAAAGCGGGGCGAAGGATTGTCCTTCTAAATGTGATGGTTTATCAATTCCCGCTAAATCGCATAACGTTGGGTACATGTCTACCAACTCTACCAAAGCATCAGAAGGAACACCTCTGCTTTCTTGATCTGGCGTCCATACAATCAATGGAACTCTAGTGGCAATTTCATAATTAGTAGCTTTACCCCAAATACCCATTTCACCTAAATGATAACCATGGTCAGACCAAACCATAACGATGGTATTCTCCAAAATCCCTTCTTTCTTCAATGCTTGAATCACTTTGCCGATTTGTGCATCCACATAACTCGAAGTGGCTAAATAAGAATGAATCAAATCAACCGCAAGATCATCGCCAATCTTTCCTTTATTAGGAATATTGGCTCTTGTTCTTAATTCAAAAGAAGCGTGTAAGCCCATCGTTGCACCATTTTCAGGAGCTTCAGTTTGTGTACTTACTTTGATTTGATCTCTATCATATAAATCCCAATATTTTTTAGGAGCCACAAAGTTCAAGTGAGGAGAGATAAAACCTAATCCCATAAAAAAAGGTTTGTCGGGGTTTTCCGTGATCATTTGTTTGATATTGGCAATAGCAAGATCGGCATTCATCCCATCGATATAGGTATTGTCAGGAACATCTACACATTCAAATGCGGGTCCCATTCCCAATCCATATTTTGCTTCTTTACCGTACTTTGCAATCATGTCTGCTTTGTTTTTCTTGAAAATCTCTTGATTCTCTTTTAAAGCATAACCGCCTGGCAAACCTTTGAATTTATACCCTAAAAGCTTTTTATCTGGTTTTTTTGACCATGACTTCTCAGGGTCATTATATTTTGCATGATACACCTTTCCACAGTTCATGGTCTCATAGCCATTTTCTTTAAAATGCTGAGGAAGAGTGATGATATCAGGATTTTCATCTCTAAAATACGTATAGTTTTCAATGACATTAATGGTCTCAGGTCTTGCCCCTGTCATCAAACTAGCTCTTGAAGGGCTACAAATTGCTTGTTGGCAGTAGGCTCTATTAAATTGAATGCCTTGTGAAGACAGCTGATCCATATGAGGAGTTACAGCAATGCTGTTGTCGTAACACCCTACTTCAGGTCGAAGGTCATCTATAGAGATAAAAAGTATATTCGGTTTCTTTTTTGTCTTTTGTTTATTGCTAATAGAAGTACACGAAGTACAAATCAATAAAAAACATAGAAGCTGAAATAATCTATTCATAATTATAAAGGTAATATAGTTCCATTTCATACAAGTACTAGGACAGGATAAAAATCCGTTTGCTCTTGTCTTAGTGCTTATTTATTTCACTTCCAAAAGTATAAGCCACCCATGAAATCCACTTTTTTCCTGCTCAATGAGATGTTGCTATGCGTCAAATTTGGACATAATGTTACATTTCATAAGCTGTAAATCACTTTTTTGTCAATGTTAAATCTTGCACTAAGAATAATGGTCATCCATTTTACAACCTTTTTATGTTCTACTTTCAAGTTTCCTTTTTCTTCATTTTTATCTTAACACAAAGTAGGGATGTTGCATTGCAACGTCCACTGAACCACCATAAAAACCATTTTATGAACCATTATACAAAATGGACTGTGTTGTAGTCCATAAAGGTTTTTTATGGTAGTTCGCGAGGGTCTTGTATGAAACGATAATTTAGTTTATAATTCGATTATATTATGTTTTAAATTTCAAAAATAGGATCATGAAATTTGGTTTTCTGAAAAATTTTTAATTGAAAATTATGTTCGATTATGGACGATTTTTAATATTGCTTTAGGCTTTTAAGATAAGTCTACCTATTTTCATGAAATAAATTTTACTAACCGTACCACAATGAGTAAACCACTAGGGAAAATCCTTGTAATAGACGATAATGAAGACATTTTGCTGGCCGCTAAAATGTTATTAAAAAAACAGGCAGATTTAGTTCAGGTAGAAAGTAATCCTGGAAAGATACCTTTCTTATTAAAGAATGACTCTTATGATGTGATTCTTTTGGATATGAACTTTACAAAGGATACCACAAGTGGAAAAGAAGGTTTTCATTGGTTAGAGCAAATATTAGAAATTGATCCCAATGCTGTGGTGGTCATGATCACCGCTTATGGCGATGTGGAAACAGCGGTAAATGCAGTAAAACAAGGAGCAACTGATTTTGTGTTGAAACCTTGGAACAACGAAAAACTGATTGCTACACTTACTTCGGCGGCGCGTTTAAGAAAGTCGTATGATCAGGTAAAAGTATTGAAAGAAGAAAAGACACAGCTTTCAACTGCATTAAGTAAAACAGGAAGCGGAGAGGGAATTGTGATTGGTGACAGCCCTGCGATGAAGAAGGTTTTTGCTTTGATTAGTAAAGTGGCAAAAACAGACGCTAATATTTTAATATTGGGTGAAAACGGTACAGGTAAGGAAGTGATTGCGAGAGCAGTTCATGAACAATCACTCAGAAATGAAAAGGTATTTATTGGTGTAGATATGGGTTCTATTTCCGAAACGCTTTTCCAATCTGAATTATTTGGTCACAAAAAAGGAGCATTTACAGATGCCCGTGAAGATAGAGCAGGTCGTTTTGAAATTGCCAATAAAGGAACGTTGTTCTTAGACGAGATTGGCAACTTACCAATGACCTTACAATCAAAACTCTTAACGGTACTTCAAAAAAGAGAAGTGACAAGAGTAGGTGATAACCGACCTATTAGTATTGATATCCGATTGGTGTGTGCGACGAACATGCCGGTTTACGAAATGGTGGAGAACAAAGAATTTCGCCAAGATTTATTATACCGTATCAATACCGTAGAGATTCACTTGCCACCTTTAAGAGATAGAATTGAAGACATTCCATTATTGGTTGCTCATTTCTTGGAGACCTATGCTAAGAAATACAGAAGAGGTCCATTGAAAGTTGCTTCTTCAACAATGAAGAAACTGCAGAAATATTATTGGCCGGGTAACGTGAGGGAATTACAGCACGCATTGGAAAGAGCTGTGATTATGGCTGATAGTGATACTTTACAACCAATGGATTTCACATTCTTAGTAGAGAAAAATAAAGAAGAGGAAGAGTTCGATTTATCCGAATTCGATTTAGATACTGTAGAAAAAATGATGATTCAGAAAGCAGTAAGTAAATACTCTGGAAATATATCTAAAGCCGCTAAGTCACTAGGTTTAACCAGAGCCTCACTGTACAGAAGACTCGAAAAACATGGTTTATAAACAATTCAAACTTCAAGTATCACTTAGAGTTTTTCTTCTCGTTTTAACAGCAATTGCCTTGAGCTTCTTTTTGTTGAAGGAATACTTGGCAACCACTATTTTTATTTTTGGATTACTGTCTTATCAGGTGTATTTGCTGATCCAGAAAATAAGTGGTATTGCTTTTGAAATGAAGAAGTTCTTAGATGCTATTAACTACGACGATTTTACACAAACATTTTCTGTTAACGCTTCAGGCGATATTCAAAATGAATTGAATAAATCATTGGCTTCTGCATTGGATCGTTTCAAAGAATTGAGATCCAATAGAGAATCGGATTTAATGTTTTACAAAAGTATTGCACAGCATGTTGACTCTGGTTTGATTGCCTTTGATCCTTCAGGAAAAATTGTTTTTTCTAATCTTACAACTAAGAGATTATTTTCGGGAATCAAAACAACCAATATTCTAGATTTTAAAGAAGCCTACCCAGCACTTTATACTATTTTCACTAATGATGATGATATAGAAAGTTATCAAAGTGAATTGAAAGGAAAATACAATGTTGACAAGGTTTTAATTCAAAAAATGACTGTCTATGTTAAAGGAGAAGTGATCAACATCTTCAACATAACGAGAGTGGCAGAGGAGTTAGAGAAAGTAGAGATCAAAGCTTGGGAGTCGCTGATTACGGTATTGACACATGAGATCATGAATGCCATGGCTCCAATTTCATCTTTGAGTGATACAGTAAGTTCCGAGTTAGACTATATCAAAGAAGGGATTTTAGAGCGTTCAGAAATTCCAACTGCAGAAGATTTTGAAGATTTGAACCTTGCCTTAAATACAATACAGCAAAGAAGTCATCAGATGTCAAAACTGGCAGAAGATTTCAGAGTGATGGCTCATTTAAGAGAAAGCGAACCACAGCATATCAATCTTGGTGAATTGTGTAAGGAAACCTTAATTCAATACGAAGCAATTAGCATTGAAAAAGGAATAACGATTGACTTGGATATTCAAATGGAAGGCTTGATGGTGACTTCAGATCCTCAGCAATTAAGTGAGGTAATACAGCATCTCATCAAAAATGCCTTGGAGGAGTTGGAAGGAAATGACGCCGGCAAAGTAAGTATCATCTGTAAACAAGATGATCAAACCAACCGTCCTGTATTGCAGGTAATTGATAATGGATCTGGTATTGAAACGGATGCATTGTCTAGGATTTTTGTTCCTTTCTTTACCACCAAAAAAGGACATACAGGTATTGGTTTAAGTCTTTCAAGACAAATCATGAGGAATAATAAAGGAAGATTGACGGTAATGTCAGCGATTGACAAAGGGTCTGAGTTTACGGTTTGGTTTTAGTAATCAGGAGATTTCTGATGATCTGTAGGAAACGAATAGAATTTAGCTTTTAACTTTAAAGCCTTGACATTTTTGCTTTGTTTTTGTGTTAAAACAGAAATGAAGCTTGAACATTAAAAGCTTTTAAAATGTTGATTCAAAACAGAGCTGTAATGCCCTGAAAAAACGATACAGTTTTTTAGTGAATTAATTTTGATATAAGACTCAATAATTTAAAAATTATTGGGTCTTTTTTATAGGTATCCTTCAGTTTTTATTTCGCTACCGCGAGTTCCTCAAATTTATTGATGCAAAATTGATTCGCTTCGCTGTCAATTTCACCTCAATAAATTTCGAGGCTTATTGTGTGACTTTTACTGTCCGATAAGTCCTTCGTTTCTTACCTCTTGTTTTATGCATCTGAATAGGAGTTCTCATATAACATGACATGTGTGGTCTTATAAAGTTATATGTTTTTATACATTCTTTTAAATAGGCTTCAAATA
>NZ_LQAQ01000084.1 GCF_001583495.1 Flammeovirga sp. SJP92
AATAACGATTGTTTTAGTGTATCGTTATTTTAGGACTTTACAAGCTCTAACAAAAAACGATGCACAAGTTTAAACTTATGCATCGTTTTTTGTTTTAAGGTGAACTCCAAGTTTTAAATCAGAAGTAAACTTGATTTTTACTTGAGTATTTATCAAACGTCCAATTACTGCACGAATTTTTCCCATGTAGTAGCAGTACAACCTGCTTCAGACTGCTTAGAGGCGTAGACTACAGATTCGTTATTTAATTCAGTAAAAGTAAAAGTAACTTCTCTATCAAACATATCTGAGTAGATAATCACTTGTGTTTTATCTGTAGAAAATTTCCAAGTAGCGACTTTATAAGGAATACCAGTTTCACCATATCTACCCATCAATTCACCGCTGGTGTCAAATGAAATGTAAGCATTTGTTGCAGACAAGTCTAAATCTGGTTGATCACATGTGAAGCTCACTTTAGAGACTTCGTGTTTCCACCATTTTGATGTACTAGAACTTAGTCTAGCGCTGCTTTCAACTGCACCTGTTAGTATTTCATAACGCTCTTCTACTGGTGCAATTTCACCAGAGGGTACACCAGGGAAAGCTTCAGGAGTAGCTTCGTCTTCGCTACAAGATAAAAGTGTACATAATAAGGTAAGGATCAAAAATGATTTGATAAGTTTCATAGTAAACATAGTTTGTAGAATATTAAATAGCATGCTTATTGAGAAGTTTGCTTAAGCTTTTCCATTAAAAAATTGGAAAATACGCACTACTTAATAGTCAAAGTTTAAAAATTAACAATAGTTCATACTTACAAAGCTATAATTTAAAATGTTATATACAAATGCAATATGGCAGGTGTCTCCATTTTGTACTTCTTTTTTCTTTATAAAGAAAACCCAATGCCACCTCTTGGTCCATGGATTCTAACGCTTCCAAGTTTATAATATTGATACCCTGCAAACACTTGTAATCTATTAATGTAAACTTTCAAATCAGAACTTCCTTGTGTAAAGTTGATTTCCTCAATGCCTCCAAAATACCAATTTGTAAATAGGCTGACCGGTTTTACAATATAAATTTCACTTCCTAAATTAAAATTCCAGCCGGTGTAGTTTTCACCAATCCATATACTTGTAAAACCAGTACCAACCCACAAGTCAAAACGTGTAAAAGCAAGTCGGTGATAACTTAAATTGGCATGGAAGAAATCGAGATAGAAATTTCCTTCGTTTTCTGTTTTTTCTCGAAGTCCAGAATAGTCCACATCAATACTCAGTTTTGGCATAAACTGAAAACGAGTAAAGACTTGAATACCTTGAACGTTTTTGTTTTCAAAGAAGTAATTGGCTTGAAGGTCCCAACTCAAAGTTTTCTGTTGTTCTTTGATTCTGGTGTAGCGGGCGTCTTCTCCTCCAGAATAGGTGTATTTAGATAACTTGATAGGCTGACCATAAATTTGTTGTAAATCAGATTCTTTAGGGAAGTTGAACAATATAGTGCCTATAATTTCTGATAAGGCATTGGCCGTACTTTTGTCATTCCCTTTATTGGGTTGTTCGTAAGCATTAGGCATATCATCTCCCTCTTTTATTTCTTTTTCAATTTTTTTGAACTTTTGACCAAATGTATGGTGCTGTAGAAAAAGAAGAATTAGGCAAAGAAGTAAAGATTTAAAGTAAATCATAAGAAGAGCAGATGAGATTTTCATTTTTTTATGTTTAGTGTATTGTAAACCAAGTATTGGTCAGTTATCAATTGAAATTGATGCGAAGGTGCATTGCTTACTGATTATACATCAAAAGAGAAATGATTTGTAATAATCTTCTGTAGGGAGGTTGCATTACAACGTCCCCACGAATCAAAATAAGGACAAAAAAAAAGAATTTCACAAAAAAATTGTGAAATTCTAATAGAACACCCCCCTCAGGGGGTGCACTGCTTAACGATTCATACTCAAATATTGAAAATTGATTTATATTATGCAAGAAAAAAGAGAGAAAATATTAAATATTTGATAATACAAAATTCAAACTTATTAGAAATACGTATTTTTTAGAATAAAATGGAGCAATTTTGAGGGTATTGTGTAATTAAGTTTGCTTTCTTTTTTTATTTACTAAACATCTATTCTTCCAAAATCTACACTTACACTATTTCAAACATGCTCTTATATTATTCCTTTTTTAAAGAATTTTCAATTTTATAGACACCCTTATTTTGTACTTTCCCAACGGTTTTATTGGATATGTAAGAATTTATTTCTTCGATAATCCTGTGAATTATGTTAAAAGCTTATTTTTTAAGTGAAAATCTTAATACTAAAATCAAATACAATAATTTGTTTAACAGCCTGTTTATGAAGATTGTATGGTATTTTATTTAAATGATACCTAAATAAAAAGTGTATTTTTTACTTTCTAAAACTTAACATATGTTTGTTTCAAGATGATGTCAAAACAAGGCTCATCTTATCCTATCGTCTATTGAATTAATGAATTGAAAGAAACTTACAATCTATTACACTGCGCACAACTATTTTGTATGTAAACTGACTGAATTCAACCTACAATTAAAATTTTTAACAAACGGAAGAAATTATTACTTATTTAAACTATGAGAAAGTTTACGTTGACATTCTTTGTCCTCTTTTGGGCAGTTATGTCTTTTACTCTCCAACTCAACTGTATTGCTCAAATAACCCCCGTGGGTAGTGGAAGTTATACTACCACACACCCCGGAGTAGATGAAGCAGGCCGTAACGGTGAACCTGCAGGAAGTCCTCAATTAAGTGAAGCTGCGCTTAACAAACCTGTTCCTACAAATGATTGGTGGTCAACATTGATCCAAAGTGATCACGCCAATAATCTATTCAATTATCCTCTGGCCATGAAGACAACAAACCAAGGTTTGGTCGTGACCCATATACCATGGGGCGTATTGGATGATGTATCGCCAATAGTAGTAGGTGTTCAAAACTTAGAAGCTTCTAAGACAACTATTGCAGATCATTCCGACTGGACTGTCACTATGGATTGGAATGATGGAACACAACATTTTCAAGCTACTTCTGGTATTGGGATGCCTTTTGTGTATTTCAATAAATTAGATACTGATGTGGCAAGTGTAACCATCAACCAAGGTACTGTAACGGTGACGGATGAGATCATTACAGTAGAAAATGCACGTAATGGAGCAAGCTTTGTAATCTATGCACCCACAGGTAGTACTTGGGAACAGAATGGTGAAATTTTTACTTCAACACTGAATGGTAAAAATTATTGGTCAATGCTGAGGTTACCGCTTTCAGCAACAAACATTGCAGAGGAGGCGACCAACTTTCAAAAATATGCCTATGTTTTTCCAACCAATACTACAGCTGATTGGACTTATGATGAGTCGGCTTCTCTATTAACAACAATCTACAATGTAGAAGTGGATGTTAAAGAAGGGAGTGAAACCAATATGCTAATGGGGCTTTTACCGCACCAATGGTCTAATTTGTCATCAAGTTCTACGCAACCGATTGATATTTCTTACACTTCGGTAAGAGGTGAACTGAAGATGTTGGAAGGCAATACATTTACAACTGAAAGTACTTTCTATGGTGTTTTACCAACATTGCCTTATGTCAATAATTATAGTGATGGATTTGATATTTCTGCTTTAAATCAAAAAGTAGAAGCATTGCAAAATGAAAGTTTAGCCACTTGGACAGATTCATACAATGAAGGTCAAGTGATGAACCGATTGATTCAGACAGCAAGAATTGCAGATTTGACAGGTAATGCTGAGGCAAGAGACAAAATGCTAGCTACTGTGCAAGAGAGATTAGAAGATTGGTTGACAGCAGAATTAGGAGAAGTCGCGTTCTTATTCTATTACAATACAAACTGGTCAGCAATGATTGGTTACCCAGCGGGTCACGGACAAGACTCAAACTTAAATGATCATCACTTTCACTGGGGATATTTCATTCATGCAGCAGCATTTTTGGAACAATATCAGCCAGGTTGGGCTGCTAAATATGGTGATATGATCAATCTTTTGGTAAGAGATGCGGCTTCCTCCAACAGAGATGATGATACGTTCCCTTATTTAAGAAACTTCAGTCCTTATGCAGGACACTGTTGGGCGAATGGATTTGCATCTTTCCCGCAAGGTAATGATCAAGAGTCAACTTCCGAAAGTATGCAGTTCAACACTTCTTTGATTCATTGGGGAGAAGTGACTGGCAATAAAGAAATCAGAGATCTTGGTATCTACCTTTATACAACAGAACAAGCGGCTGTGGAGGAATACTGGTTTGATATGCATGAAAGAAATTTTAAAGCCGACCAACCTTATAGCTTAGTATCTAGAGTTTGGGGTAATAGTTATGACAATGGTACTTTCTGGACTGCAGATATTGCAGCTTCTTACAACATTGAGCTTTATCCAATACATGGCGGATCGTTGTATTTGGGACATAATAAAGCTTATGTAGATAAACTTTGGACAGAAATGACACAAAATACACAGGTACTGGACAAGGTAGAAAACCCGAACCTTTGGTATGATGTAATGTGGAAATACTTGTCATTCTCTGACCCTGCCAGAGCCATTGAATTGTATAATGATCATCCGGACCGTACTTTGAAGTTTGGTGTTTCTGATGCTCATACTTACCACTGGCTACATGCCATGAACGCATTAGGTCAGTTGGATATGACGAAAACGGCTGATTCACCAATGGCAGTAGCTTTCAACAACAACGGTGATATTACATATGTAGCTCAAAATTACGGTACAACTGAGAAAACAGTAACTTTCTCTGATGGTTATGAATTAATTGTACCTGCAGGTCAGCTAGTAACCAATAAAGATGTTGATTTTTCAGGTACTATTACCAGTAGTTTCTCACAAGCGGCTGTAAATGGAGCAGTTGATTTAACAGTGGAAGTATCAGGAGTAACACCTTCAAAAGTGGAAATTTATAATGGTAGTGAGTTGGTAGGTACACCTCTAACAGCACCTTACACAGCTAAAGCAACAGATTTGTCGGCAGGTATTCATCAGTTTTATGCTAAAATTTACGATGGCGATAATTTCACAGTGACAAATATTGCAAGCGTGACAGCAGGTTTCCAAGTACCGTTTGGAGGTACAGCTTCAGCTATTCCAGGTAGAATTGAAGCGGGTCATTTTGATGAATTCCAAGGCGGTAATGGTCAAGGAATTACTTATCATGATCAAGATGCTTCTAATCAAGGAAATTATAGAAAAGAAGAAGGTGTAGACAATGTATTGGATAATGCTGAAGGTGCCACTGTAGGTTGGACTGCAGGTGGAGAATGGTTAGAATATACCGTAGAAGTGACGACTTCAGGCGTTTATGATATGACTTATCGTTACGCAAGCGGAAACGGTGCCGGAGGTGGACCTTTTCATTTATCATTAAATGGTGAAAAAATCACAGAGGATATTAGCGTTTCTGGAACAGGCGGATGGTCAAACTGGGTGAGTGGCACGGCTAGTGCTATTGAATTGCCAAAAGGAACTCATATCATAAGAGTAGCTTTTGATGGAGGTGAATTCAACTTAGGTAGTATGTCATTTGAAAAAACAGCAGATTTGGCGTATGATTTACCTTCAGCCGATGCTGGTGATGATTTTGTGGTAGACCTTTCAGGAAACACGCCAAGTTTAGATGGTTCAGCAAGTACTGATTCTGGAAATGCTTCTTTAACGTATCAATGGGAACAAGTATATGGACCAAGTGTTTTAGAATTCTCGGATGATCAAGCAGTTGCCCCTCAATTATCATCAATGATTGCCGGTGAATATTTGATCAAGTTGACAGTGTCTAACGGTTCATATTCTAATTCTGATTTGGTGAAAATTTATGCTTCTGAAAATGGGATTTTGGCTCCTAATGTCACTTTAGTCTCTCCAAAAGAGGGTGATTCTTTCTTTACTGGAGCAAAAGTAGCCCTAACAGCAGAAGCTTCTGATTTAGATGGAACAGTTCAAACTGTTGAATTCTTTGTCAACAATCAAAGTGTGGCATCGCTTACAGAAGCACCTTATACTTTTGATTGGAGCTCAGAGATCGTAGAGACTTACAGTGTGTATGTTTCCGCTACTGATAATGACAATAATGTGACTTCAACCACACCGGTATCTATTACTACAAAAGCTCCTCCGTCATGTGCAGGAACAAGTGAAAATGGCGATTATGATTACATTATTTCAGATGATAAAAACAATCCAACTATCACTTTTGTCCCAAATCAAGTTGGAATGGGATCTACCGTTTGTATTCTTTTCTTATCTGTTGATGGTGGTGGAGTAGCAGGATACAATGTGTCGCCTGATCAGCCTTATCAAATTAATGTGGCTGAAGGAACACCAATTGAATTCTATTATACTTACTCTCATCCTGAAGGAGGAGAAAGAAACACAATGTCCAACCCTCACAAATATATTATTGGTACTTGTGTTTCGGCTCCTGTTGACGAAACGATTCCAATGGTTTCCATTACTTCTCCCAACGATGGTGACGCCTTCAAAGAAGGGACTTCTATTAAAATAACGGCAGATGCTTCTGACACTGATGGAACAATTGCGAGTGTTGCTTTTTATGCGAATGATCAATTGATTCAAACAGTCACAACAGCCCCTTATGAAGTGGATTACACTGTGGTTCTAAATCAAAATGCTCTGAAGGCAGTTGCGACTGACAATGATGGGAAAACAAAAATTTCTGATTTAGTTACCATTAAAGGGAAGTCGGGAGATGTCTGTGATCAAGGAACGGTAGCCAATGGACATTTTTCTTATGAGATTTCTGGAGAAAGTGATAACCCAACCATCACTTTTGTTCCAATTGTGGAAGGAGTGGGTAATACAGTACTCATTTTCTATTACTCTGTTGATGGCGGTGGAGTAGGTGGCCATAATGCCAAACCGAATGAAGCCTTCCAAATTAACGCATCAGCCGGAAGTACTATTGAATTCTATTATACGTATAATCACCCTGAAGGTGGAGAGCGTAATACAGCAGATGATCGTCAAACATTTGTTGTTGGAGATTGTGGTACAACTTCTCCAACCGATCCTATTGCTAAAGTGATAGGTGTAGAAGAAAATAGCAAATATGTTTTAGGAAGTGCTATTACTCTACAAACGGAAGTTTCTAATGTGTCAAAAACAATTACTAAAGTAGAATATTTTGCAGGAGAAACAATGTTGGGATCAAGTTCAACAGCTCCATATGCTTATTCTTGGACTTCTGATGTGAGTGGAGAGTTGAAATTAAAGGCAGTGGTGGTTTTTGATGATGAAAGTACATTGGCTTCATCGGAAAAAACAGTGTTTGTGGGTAGAATTCTTCCATTTGAAGATATGCCATATGAACTGCCAGGTATTATTGAAGCAGGTAACTTTGATACATTTGAATTTGGTTCAGGTCAAGGCATCACTTACTATGATAATTCAAATATTAATCAAGGTGGAACAAGGCCTGAGGAATTAGTAGACGTTGTGGCTGAAGGTGAAGAAGGAAACACTGTAGGATGGGTGCAAGCTGGAGAATGGTTGACGTACACTGTCAATGTAAAAGAAGCTGGAATTTATAAATGCGAATTCAGATACGCATCAGGTAATGATGTCAGCAGAGGGCCATTTTTCTTTGAATTAGATGGACAGAGACTGTCAACAGATATTCCAGTAAATGCCACAGGAGGTTGGGGCAACTGGGAAACTGCCACTGTGATGGATATGGATTTACCAGAAGGTAAACACGTTTTGAAAGTAAGTTTTGTTGGTGGTGAATTCAATATTGGTAAAATGAATTTTATCATGGAACCAAAGAATATTTTACCAACAGTTAGTGTGGCTACAGCTGATAGTAAGTCAGAGTACAACTTAGGATCAACGATTACTTTAAATGCAATGGCGAATGATGAAGACGGTACTGTAATGAAGGTAGAATTCTTTGTAGGAAGTCAGTCATTGGGTGTAGTCACAGAAGCTCCTTATACATTAGATTGGACACCTGAGTTAGCAGATACTTATAGTGTAACTGCTGTGGCAGTGGACGATAAAGATGGAGAAAAGGCATCAATGCCGATTTCAATACAAGTGAATGCAGTGATCATCAATGAACCGCCTACAGTAACGGTTTCAACTTCAGATGCCTCAACAGAATATACAGTTGGTACAACTATCACACTTACTGCTGACGCAAATGATACGGATGGTTCTATTTCAAAAGTAGAATTTTTTGTCGGAACAGAATCAGTTGGAGAAGTAACGGAAGTTCCTTTTACAATGGATTGGACGCCAGAAGTAGCAGATAACTACAGTATTACGGCTGTGGCAACTGACAATGGCAATGCAAGAACAACCTCAGAAGCCTTAGCAATTACAATTAATACATTGGTTGAAAATAGAGCACCAGAAGTTACACTTTCGACTTCAGATGAAGCTACGTCTTATACGCTGGGTTCTACTGTAGTGATTAATGCGGATGCAACAGATACTGATGGAACAATTACAAGTGTAGAATTCTTCGTTGGAACAACTTCGCTGGGAGTAAAAACAGAGGCTCCATACACCATGGATTGGACGCCAGAAGTAGCGGATGTGTATAGCATTACGGCTGTAGCCATTGATGATGCCACTGCAAGAACAACTTCAGAGGTATTAGAGATTACAATTGAAACTGTTTCTGAAAATGTTTCCCCTACTGTGAGTGTTACCACTTCTGACGAACTGACAGCTTATGATCTAGGAAATACAGTGACTTTAGTGGCAAATGCAAATGATACAGATGGGGAAGTGAATAGTGTAGAGTTCTTTGTGGGGACTACTTCTTTAGGTGTTGTGACTACTTCTCCTTTTACGCTTGTTTGGTCGCCTGAAGCGGCAGATATATATACTATTACAGCTGTGGCCATTGATGACGCGAGTGCCAGAACAACTTCAGAGGCATTAGAAATAGCGATCAATGCAGTGATTGAAAATGAGCCTCCTGTGGTTGCAGTGGCTACAGAAGATGAAGCAACAGAGTACATGATCGGTTCAGCGGTGACTTTGAATGCTACGGCTTCTGATGCAGATGGATCTATTTCGAGCGTAGAATTCTTTGTGGGTGAAACATCAATAGGTGTTGTAACGGAAGCTCCATACACAGTAGAATGGACAGCCTCAATTGTTGGAGATTATAACATTACGGCTGTAGCTATTGATGATGCCAATGCAAGAACTACTTCTGATGTTCTATCATTAACCATCACACCATTACCAAATGTAGCACCAACTGTCAGCGTTGCTACAGCAGATAATGCAACCGCTTACGAACTTGGTACTACCGTGACACTGAACGCTTCGGCTTCAGATACTGATGGTTCAATTGTGAACGTAGAGTTTTTTGCTGGAGAGACATCTTTAGGAACAGTATCGGCTTCACCATTCAGTTTAGATTGGACACCAAATGCAGTGGATACTTACAGTATTACTGCTGTTGCGACTGATGACGCAGGTGCCTCAACGGTTTCATCTGCCCTTTCAATCCAAATTAATGAAGTGCCAAATGAAGCACCTGCTGTTTCAGTAACCACTTCAGATAATTTAGCGGAGTATGCATTAAATACAACTGTTACTTTGACGGCTGAAGCTTCAGATTTTGATGGTTCTATTGCTCAAGTTGAATTCT
The DNA here is from genome assembly GCF_001583495.1 of Flammeovirga sp. SJP92. Lineage (GTDB taxonomy): Bacteria > Bacteroidota > Bacteroidia > Cytophagales > Flammeovirgaceae > Flammeovirga. The sequence goes on from NZ_LQAQ01000084.1 coordinate 9,686, forward strand.
TTGAAGGAACAACTTCATTGGGTGTTGCAACGGAAGCTCCATTTACTTTAGATTGGAGACCAATTACTCTTGGTACTTATTCCATTACAGCCGTAGCAACTGATAATGATGAGGCTTCTACAATTTCGGAAGCACTTGAAATTACAATCATTGAAGGAGATGTGACTTCTATTGAAAGTGAATTAGTTTCGATTCTTCATTATCCAAACCCAGTCAAAGATTTTGTGACTTTAGAACTTCTTGAGAATGTTCAGAAAGTGAAATTATATGACTTGAATGGAAGGTTATTAATGGACGAATCGATCTATCAAAGAGTCCATAAAATGAATTTAGGGCAACTTCAGTCTGGTATTTATTTTATTGAAATAGAAGGATCTCAAGCTTATAAAAAATTGAAAATCATCAAACAATAAGTACTAGGACAGAAGCAAAGGGATAATTTTAGGTTAATATTTTTTATTCTAATCGAGGCAGATTTGCAGAGCATAGCCTTAGTTATACGATAAAAATCTAACGAAGAGTAGGATAAAAAAGGTAAGATAAAATGTCCGTTTTCTTTTGTCCTAGTACTTAAGTACTAAGACAAATGAAAACGAGGGTTTCGTAGACCCATAATTGAAATTATGGGCTTTTGGGAAGATAACTCATTTATCAACATGTGATTATAATATTTGGCTTATCCATATTAAATGGAAATAAAGACTGTAAATCTTTGAGGTATGTCAAGATTATAATGAAAGTTGGAAAATATGATAGCTTCCCATAAGCCCATGACTTTCAGTCATGGTGCACGTAATTATTGTTTCATTTCTTTTATCACAGTTTAATACACTGTAAACTAAGTTCTCATTATTTTTAGTATTTAGAAATCAGGAGATTTCTGATGATCTGTAGGACACGAATGACGCTTACGCTTAACATTCGCGCCAGTGGGCGAGTTTAAAATCATTGAGGTGAGAGGAATGGAATTTAGTTTTTGACTTCAAAGCCTTGACTTTTTTGCTTCGTATTCATGAATGGAAAAATGAAGAAGAAGGAAGCTTGAAAGTAGATTATAAAAATCTTGTAGAAATATCGATTAAAAGTCAACGATAATTTAGTTTACAGAGTACTTGGCAATTGATCTAAGAGACTGACATGAACTACCCTGCTGTTGAATAAATGGCAGGGTCGTTTTTTATTCCTTTATAAAATAAATTTCCTTCAACTATTCAATAGAATAGCTATCAATAGATTCATAATGTAGAACTTGTTATGTATTCAATAACGACTAACAATTTTTAAAAAATGAATTACAAATATTAACCAACTGCCAATTTTCGGTAAAAAATATCTTAAAAAATAAGAATAGAATTTAATAAATTAAGAAATAACTAAACACCCGCCTACATTTGTTATGTACTGTTTTATGGTTTTCTACTAAGAAATGTCCATAACTTTCACTAAAACCAACACTCTTCACAACACTCAGATCGTTAAATAAAGAGATCTAACTTCACTTAAATTGATTTATGCTAAAACTACCAATAATTACTGTGCTGGCAATTACATTGCTTGCTTTTTGTACTCAACTTCATGCCCAGGAAGGCCCTGAGGTTAATTTAGAAGAAACAGGTATCTGGAATGGACTTTATCTAAAAGTTCGATTTTCAGAGCGGTTTGGCTATTATGGAGAACACCATTATAGATCGCGTAATGCGATTGATGACGTGAATTCTTTCATTGGCCGACCTCGACAAGTTTATAACCGTGCTGGTTTAAACGTATACATCAATGATTACTTTGAGTTTGTAGTGGGACCTACCATGGTAGTGAACTTCTCTCCAGATCCCGGAAGTGATCAATATGAAAGTTTCACTTTGGAACACCGTATTTGGCATCAGTGGTTATTCCGTATGCCGACAATGGGCAGGGTAAAGATGTATCATCAATTCCGTTTTGAACACCGTTGGAAAAAAGACAATGATATTGGTGCAGAGTATGATTACACCAATAGATATCGTTATAAAATGTTCATGTATATCCCAATCAACAAAAGGAAGATTGAGGAGAAAACACTCTACTTTTCTCCAAGTGCTGAGATATTTATGCATTCGGGGGGCTCAATTGGATTTAATCCTTTTGAAGACTTCAGAACGTACAACGGATTTGGTTATGTCGTGAATAGCAACATTACACTTTTTGCGGGTCACATGTGGACTTTAGGGCAGAAATCAAGTGGATATCAATATAAAACCAGTCACATTTTCCGATTCAATGTATTCATCGGATTAGACACACGTAAGAAAGGAAATTCAATTCCGAAAATAAACCTTGGCTATTAACATGAAAAAAGCACTTATACTTATCGTTTTTGCTGTACTGTGTGGTACCATTTATTACTACAGTACACATATCAAAGATTTGTCAGAGAAGATACAGTCTTTGGAGAAAAAAGAAGTTGAATTAGAAGTGTTATCCATCAAAAGTAAAGCAGATTCATTGTTGCTTTTGCACCATTATGATACGGCTTTACATTACTACGGTATGATGGATAGTATCAGTAATACGACAGATTATACGGATAAAGCATGGGCTTATATTAATGAGCAAAAATTGCCTTTTGACAAGATCAATGAGTTGGAAAAAAGGTATTATCATAAGGAAATTCATATTAAAAACTTGAAGAGAAATCAAACTCACCTGTATGATAGTATTAAATTCTATAAGAAAAACAACCAAGTTTTAGCCAAGCATAAAGGTGACTTGGAAGAGAATATTGAACATAATCAGAAAGAAATTAAGAACCTGAAGAAGGAACTTGTTTTAAAAGATAAGGAAATAAACCGTTTAGAGATCATCAACCATGATGGTGCCGAAGTAAAATTTATTGGTGAAGTAATTGATGGCAAAGCCAATGGATTTGGTTATGCAGTCTTTGAAAAAACAGGATTTTATGAAGGATACTGGGAAAACAACATGCGTAATGGGCAAGGTCAATACACGTGGGGAAATGGAGATCGTTTTGAGGGGAATTTCAAAAATGATATAAGAGAAGGTTTTGGGGTTTATTACTTCAATTCCGGTGAAAGATATGAAGGCTTCTGGAGCGACAATCTTAGAGAAGGTTTTGGGGTGATTTTTGACAAAGAAGATAAAAAGATTTTTGAGGGAATTTGGAAAAAAGACAAGCCCAAGAATAAGAAGCAAGGTATGAAAAGTTAGTACTTAAGCATAAATTGAAAAGAGGTAATACACATTGCCTCTTTTTTTTGTACCTAGATAAAATGTATTCCCTTTAAGTTGAAAGAACTTCTGCACAGATTCAGTGCTTAGATAATTTTTTATGACCCATAATTACTATCCATGCTTTAAAAATAAATTCTTTCACCTATCTTCATTTTATCAAATCATTTCAACTTCTATTCAATGGCAAAAACGCTTCTTTTTCTACCTGATATTTCTGGCTTCACAGAGTTTGTACAAACCACAGAAGCACAACATTCACAGCACGTCATCGCTGAGTTATTAGAGGTGATGATCGACTCTAATACAATTGGTTTAGAATTGGCTGAAGTGGAAGGCGATGCATTATTTTTCTTTAAGGAAGAGATGCCCTCTTTAGAACAATTGCTGGCTCAAATAGAAAATACATTCACCGCTTTTTATTCTCATTTAAAATTGCTGGAGAAAAACAGAGTTTGCCCATGTATGGCTTGTACTACGGCTCCTCAGTTGCAGTTGAAGATCATTGTGCATTGTGGAGATGTAGAATTTATTACGGTGCAAAACAAAAGAAAACCTTTTGGAGCTGAAGCAATAGAAGCACACCGTTTGATGAAAAATGATGTGCAAAGTGATAATTACATATTAATCAGTGATGCTCTGGCTCATGAAATTATGTTGCCTTCTCATTATAAGAGCAAGCTTTATAATTTTCAAGAAGGACAAAATGAATACGATAATAAAACGGTCAAATATCTTTATTCTGAATTAGATAAAACCAATTTAAGACTAAAACCTTTTGCCACTGCTCAGAAGGTAAACTTAGAAGGAAAGGCTGATCTTACCTATGAAGTAGAGCTTTATTGTAATGCACAAAAGGGTATTGAGTGGGTATCTAATTATGCAAAAAGATATGAATGGGCAGAAGGAGTGGATGAGTTCATTTACAATGAACATGAAGTGACAAGACTGGGAACAGAGCATGTTTGTGTCATCAACGGCAAGCACCTCAATTTTGTGACCGTCACTAAAAACGATATAAGTATGTCTTCTGGGTTAATATACGGTGAAATGACAGACGGACCTCCTTTTGTTGATAAAGTGTATCAGTTTTATACCTTTCAGCCTATCAATACTCATCGTTCAAAGATCATTGTGGAGGTTTATTTAGAGACAAAATCCATCTTCAAGAAAGTATTTAAAAACTTATTTATAAAAGATGTTTTCAGAAAAGGAATTGTAAAAAATATTGATAATCTGAGTAATAAAACAAAGGAGATTGCTTTAGAAGGTTAATTAATCAGGATTGTCTATTTTTGTACTGAACATAGATTTTTATAAAGTAGAATGTTAGAGAAAAAGCCAATATTGAAGAAGGGGACTTTTAAAAAGAAACTTTCCAAAGCGGAACAATTAAGAGGGACGAAAGATGTGATTTCAAAACGCTTTGATCATTGTGCCGCTAGGCATAAAGAATTGGATCTTCAAGGGAAATTAGGAGAAGAAATCAGAAAGTTTTTGAAGAAGAGAAGAGAAAGAGGATTTGCGGTAGAGGAAAAAGTTTTGAAGCAGCATATCGTTCAAATCAAAAGAAATTTATTGAAAGAAAATCAACTAATGAAATAAGCTTAACGCCATGAATAAGAAACCTCCTTTTATCAATTATATCAAAGATGAATGGGTGCAACAAACGCTCTCATCCATGAGTTTAGATCAAAAAATTGGTCAACTTTTTCAAGTAGCTTGTTTTTCAAATAGAGATGAAAAACATACTGATGAAATTGTACAATTGATAGAAAAATATCATTTGGGAGGTTTAACTTTTTTCCAAGGAAACGCCCTCGCTCAGGCAAAGTTGACCAATCAATATCAAGAAATCTCTAAAGTACCTCTTTTTGTCAATATTGATGCAGAATGGGGGCTAGGTATGCGCTTAACAGGTTGTACTACTTTTCCTTATCAAATGGCTTTGGGAGCAGTGCAAGATGATAATTTAATTTATCAGATGGGACAGCAGATTGCCAAAGATTGTAAGCGATTAGGGATATGCTCTCCTTTAGCTCCAGTAGTGGATGTAAATAATAATCCGAAGAACCCTGTGATCAATTACCGTTCATTTGGGGAGAACAAAGAGTTGGTGGCACAGAAGGGACTAGCCTATATGAAAGGTTTGCAATCTGAAAAGGTATTGGACAACGCAAAACATTTTCCTGGTCATGGAGACACAAGCGTAGATTCCCACCTTTCTTTGCCCGTCTTGACTCAATCAGATGAACGCCTTAAAACATTGGAATTATATCCCTTCCAGCAATTGATAAAAGAAGGTTTGAGTAGTGTGATGACCGCACATTTATCGGTTCCAGCTTGGGAGGAACAAGAAGGAATACCTGTGACTTTATCCGAAAAAGTTTTGAGTACAATTTTGCTGGATGAGTTAGGGTTTGATGGGTTGGTGATAACGGATGCTTTGGACATGCAAGGAATCACAAATACCTTTAAAGATGGCGACGCTGACTTAAAAGCAATTTTGGCAGGAAATCATATCATCACCAATAGTCAAAACGTAGCCAATGGTTTTAAGAAAATCAAAAGTGCCATTGAAGATGGAAATTGGTCAGAAGAGCAGTTGGATAAAGTTGTCACAAAGCTTTTAGCCATGAAAAAATGGGTAGGATTAGACCAGTATCAACCTATTGAGTTGAATCATTTAGAGGAGGATCTTCACTCAGAAACTTCTTATCAATTAAACGAAGAATTAGTAAAAGCTACAGTCACTCAGCTGGGGTTGTCACCTTTCACCAATTTGAATGAAAAAAGTGAAATTGCATTCCTTCAAATTAAAAATCAAACAAAAACTATTTCCGAGCGTGATAAAGTAGCTCATCACTTGAAACAGGTCAATGTGGATGAAGAAAACTTTTTAAAAGACAAATGTTCAGCTTACGGAGACTTCTTCCAATGGAATTCTGATGAGGATGAAAATACTCTTTACGATATTCTCTGTAAGTTGAATTCTTATCGAGGAGTCATTGTATCAATTCATGGTATCAATATAAAGCCTTTCAATCACTTTGATATTCATCCGGTAGTGAGACAAAGTTTGGTCAGTGGCTTAGGAGATACAGAAATAACACTTCTTCATTTTGGGAATGCGTATGCTTTGGATGAATTGGAGGATATAGAAAAAGTAGATCATATTTTTGTGGCTTACCAAGATGGGAAGTTCCAACAAAAAGCCGTATTTGATGCATTATTGGGAGAAAAAACAACGGGTAAATTACCTGTTTCTACAAAATATTATAGGCAGGGTGAAGGCTATTAAGTAGATGCTGTTGTTGTCAGCTCTCAATTGACATTTCAGCAAGCCTTTTATGTCTACTTTCAAGCATCCTTCTTCTTCATTTTTGTCTTAAAACAAAAACGAAGCAAAAAATTCAAGGCCTGTGGAGGTAGTGCAAAACTATTGCTTAATTACAGATCCAAAGAAAAATGTTTTGTAGTATTCTACTAAAACGCAGTTATGTAGGGATGTTGCATTGCAACGTCCTCACGAACCACAAGCAACAAACCTATGCTAATCCCCTTGGTGCGAATGTTAAACGTTAGCGTCATTCGTGTCCTTCGAATCATCAGAAATCTCCTGATTTCTAACTAAATACAATAAATTATCGTTCACTTTTAATCGATATTTCTACAAGCGTTTTATGATTTACTTCCAAGTTACCTTCTTGTTCATTTTTCCATTGATGAAAAACGAAGTAAAAAAGTCAAGGCCTTTGGAGGTAGTGCAAAATGATTGCTTAATTACACATTCAAAGAAAAATGTTTTTGTAGTATTCTACTAAAATGCAGTTATGTAGGGATGTTGCATTGCAACGTCCTCACGAACCACAAGTAACAACTCTATGCTAATCACAAAAGAATCCATTATTATTAACAAAAACATATAACTATCTCAATAAAAACTATTTACAATTCAAGAAAATGAAATATAAGTAATCCGTTACTGTGATTCTTAAAAGATTTTTTTGCAAGATTTGTACAGCCAAAAGCTGCTATGACATTCATAACCAAAAATGCTATTATGCAAACTATAAATTTCAATGAAACACTAAACGATTCTAATGTTTCAATTTTCGTAAGCTCTCAAGAAGAAGCACAATATTTTATCGATGAGATGAATAAGGAATACAAAAAACTTCAAATGGAATTCATTAAAGGAGAGTATCAAGCCGATCAAGGTGAAACAACTCGTCAAGAGTTGCTTAATGAGTTAACAAAAATCCAAAGTGAAATTGTAAGCCTAGATGAACTTCTAGCTACGTTATCGAATGGAAGTCTGAAAGACGATACACAGCTCGATCGTGATAAAGCGTATGTAAAAGAAAGAGAAGTCCGTAAGCGTTATGAAACAAAATGTGGTTTCGGATTTATTAATAACAAATTTGAAACAGCAATAGAACATGCTCACAAAATGGAACTTCGTGAAAGTATCAAAGTGGTGGTAGATTATGCCAATCTAAAAGGGTGGACTGTCAATCACTATGATTTACTTCCAAATGTTGTTACTGTCTAATACAACAAATTAATTAGTAATCACAGTCAAGTACTAGGACAAAAGTAAACGAGTGTTCGTGCACCATAGTTAAAACTATGGGCAGGTGATAGGGCAACCTACTCAAGACTAAAGCCGTAAAGGTTGATAACGGAGGCAACACTTTAGTGTTGTGGGAGTCAATATCACCAGCCTATGACTTCAGTCATGTTGCATATTGTTCTATTTCTTTTGTCACAGTACTTAAGGAATTCCGAGGTGTATCGAAAATAAAAATGCGTCATACAGTTTTTGGAATAAGCACCTTGGAATTTCTTACATCACATTCAGCCTCAATATGAAAAATCTTCAGCTTCACCATAGAAAAATGATCCAACGTCTTATAGAAGAAAAGAGATACTCTGTCAAGGAAATTGCCGAAGGCTTAGAGGTGTCACCTTCTACAATCTATCGTGAGTTGAAGCGAAACACAAACCCTAAAACTAAAAAGTACAATGCAGAATATGCTCACAAACTATTCTTAGCAAGAAAGAAATATGCAGGGTCAAAGAAAAAGAATCCTTTCCAACCTCACCCGAGAAGAAAAAACGATTACCAACTCTATGCCCAAAGACGATTTATTTATTGGTATTCTGATCAGTATTATAAACTAAAATTGCTCAACAGATGGAAAGACGATTTCCATGTTCCCAAAAGATATGCTTACCGTCTTAATAAAAAGTATTTCAATCACAACAACGATTGGGAATTCTATGACCTTTGGATGGAACACCTAAAACTCCTCAAAGCACAAAGGTCAGCATCGACTCTCAAGTATTATTGGATGCGTGCCCTCATCAAAAACGAAATAACATTTACACTCTGGAAGAATCTATCAACAGCAATGGAACAGAAGAAGTGTGTTTAATCCCTTCTTATTTGCTTCTGTACACCCAAATTTCTTCTCAATTCTTACAACTTTTTGAAACAGATATCCCTTTAAGGGATTTTTTTATGTCTAATTTTTCTTAGCAGATTATTTTGTTAGCATTTTAAGTTGAAAATGGGTAAGAGTTGCATTTGCTCACGAATTGATTTTGAAAATTATTTTTTGTTCTATATTATATTAACAACTAACTTGTTGAAGTATTTCAATGATCTAACAGCAAACTTTTTTAGAAAGTTGAAAACATTTTTTACTAATGGCTATACGCCATGGTGTATAGCCGTGAATTTTAAGGGATAAACGCTATGGTGTTTATCCAATGTTGTGTTTCATTAAATCGAATATGAAAAACTTATTAATAGTTATATCTCTATTTGTGTTATCATGTGAGTCTCCTGTTAAGAATTCTAATAAGGTGCATGAGAATGACACAAAAGTAGGTAGTAATATCGCAGAAGAAACTATAGAAAAGAAGACTGAAATTGTAGAGCCTAAAACTATTTCAGATTCAGTACAAATTGATTTCAAGGATTTTGAAGTGATTTTATCAGAATATTTATGTTACAATTTGGAACACCTAAAAAACTATAAATCAGATACTGTTTATATTGATGAAGAAGTAGGATTTGATCTCGATAATCAATTATTAAGAATTGCTTCAAAAGCAAAAGAAGACAGATTCGAAGTATATGTTTCTTTTGAACAAGACTTGAGAGTTATTGTGAGTGAAAATCAGTTGGAAGATTTAGAAAAATGGCATACCCAAGAACCTTTTGTGAAAATCTTAGACTCAGCTCAATACTACTACAGACTACCATCTTATAAGATTAATGAAAAAGAGCTCTCTAAGGATTTTAAAAAGATAAAAGAAGAAATTTTAAAACTAGATGGTGAATACATTGATTCTACTCTTAATACTGCATCGAAATTAGAAGAATTACCTATTCTACTTTGGATTAGTAAAGTACTCATTAAAATTGTGTATACTGATATAAATGGTATTCAAAGAACTATTTTACTAGAAAACCAATCATCATGGGGATGTTAATAACGAAAACACAACATTAGCTAATCTCCATCCATCGGGTGACACACCCGCTGGTCGTAGTTTAGCATTTACGTTAGTGTGCCACGATGCTGTGGCTTTCCAGTAGGTGCAAATCCTACCTAAGTAATTTACTGTTCACTTAGAAGAGTTACTGACAGTGATCGCCGTGAGGTGGATAG
>NZ_LQAQ01000085.1 GCF_001583495.1 Flammeovirga sp. SJP92
AAACACTTGCGAAAGCTCAATGAAGAATTCTATCGGTAAGCCGTATGAGGGAAAACTTCACGTACGGTTTGATGAAGGGGGTTCTGATAGTTTTCTCAAAATGATTACATTTATAATTATTTAAACTGAGAGAGCTATCAGGCTCTACTCTACGCTATAATTGGCTTCATCTACATTAAACTAAAAACAAATGAAACAAAGATTATTTTTTCTATTATTATCTATTTTTTTTGTAAGTTGTCATCAATCAGATAAAATGTCTCAAGAAGAATATGATAAAGAATCAAAAAGAATTTGGCAAACTTATGTACCTAAAAGTGGTCAATCTGAAACTATGCAAGGTGAATTAATTCGAGCTGTTGAAAGGTTACGGAATGAAGCTCAGAGAAATGGCAACATTAATTTTTCTACAAACTGTCATATAAGAATACTTAATTTTCTTAAGGTAACCTTAAATGATGATAAAGTGTTTGATAGACAAACATTACAAGAAATTGAAGATGATTTAGAGAAATTAGAATACCCAGATGTATTTGAAATCGAAAATTCTATGAGTGATGAATTTTTAGAAGAACATCTTCCTGGAATTTATCTTGAAGATGATTTGTATGATCGATTAATAAATCGTGTAGTTGATTGGGATTTATATTATAAAGAGGCAATTCCACATGAAAAGGATGAAAAACTAACATGTTAACGTAAAATTGTTTTTTGTGGTAACTGATTGTAAAATATAAACTATAGCCAATCGAGTAGAGCGCCGCTAGGCGATTAGCCTAGCGGAGACCCTCTCACACCACCGTACGTACGGACCTCGTATACGGCGGTTGATTACCGTTCAGCTAATTTCCTG
>NZ_LQAQ01000086.1 GCF_001583495.1 Flammeovirga sp. SJP92
TGAAAAGGAAAAAATCAATGAGTTAAAGGGGGAGATAAAAAGATTAAAAGAGTTAAACCCACTAGGGTTAGAAGATCAAATTACAAACTTGAAAAAACAGATTGAAGGGATAAAAAAATATGGTTTAGGTGAAATTAGTAATGGAATTGATACTCGTTATAACATAAAAGGTTATGATAACTTTTCTAAAGAAATAACATCTCAAATGACTGGTCAGAAAGTTATTCTCCAAAGTCATCATGGAGGAGGCACATCGTCAGCTGTGATTAAAAATGAAGTTTGTCATATTACTTCTGAAGATCAAGGAGCCAAAGAAAATTGGAAAGATCTTAACAAAACGGTAGATAGTTCTACAGCTTACAGTAGAGATTATGGAACATTTGCCTTGCCGTCCACTGGGAAAAATTATATTGATATATCATTTTGGCCATCAGTAGGTGAAGGTGTAATAGAGTTGCAAATTTTAGATGCCAAAACAGGCTATCCTTTCATAACAATAAAAGGTGGAAATGCAGATAATAAAGATATTTATTCACATGAAAGTAAAAGATTAATTGATAGTGAAATACGCAGCATTCAGGTTCTTATTATTCCATATAGGACTTTAAAAAGGGAAGAGAATACTGAATCAAATGAAACTTTTTATGATATCGATATAAAAGTAACAAACGAGACTCCAGCTAATGAGAGTGATCGAATGAAACATATTAGTGTACAGAAAGTAGAGAAAGCAAAGAGAGCAAAGAAATAAAAGAAAGCTGATTGAGGCATATTCTTTACTTGTTAGAATAATTCAAATTTGGTAATTATTAATACCCCTTCCCCTTACTAATTTCAATAGAATGAAAGTAAGGGTTTTTTTTATCATTTTAGGAATATTCAGTTTAAGTTCTCACTTAAGTCATGGGCTGATGAGGAGGCACTTCAACGATATTTTTTAAGTAATTTATAGCTTCTTTTCAGCTTGCCCTTCTTTATAACATTTCTCGAAATAGGAGATATCGGCAGGAGAATATTCATTAAAGAATTTTTTGATCCCAATTTTTGACTTCCTACACTTTTGTGAAAAATGTATCGTGTTTCGTGCACCATAGTTAAAACTATGGGCAGGTGATAGTGCAACCTCATCAAGACTGAAGTCTTGAAGGTTGGTAACGAAGACAATACTTTAGTGTTGGTTTTTGGCAATTACGTTATCTGATAACATAATATAAATCAATAACTACTTTTTTGTATTCCATAAAACATAAAAACAGCTATATTAGTGGCAAGTTATGGTGTTGAGCTAAAAAACCTTTTGACTAATGAACAAGAAGCAACTATCAAAAAGGTGCTCCATAATTTTATTAATTCAATGATTTAATCTCAATTTATTTAAAAACATATTGAGCTTTTTACCTAATATAATTTTTTGAAATGAACTTAAACGAACTTTACCAACAGGCCATCGAGCAACAACATTGGGTGTATTCTAAATGGTTTCCTGAATATCAGAGATATGTACAAGAGTACTTAGAGCAAGCAGGAATGGGTCAATGGACTGATGAAGTGTTACATCGATTTGTAAAGAAAACTACTGACAATGGTGTTTCTAATTTAAAACAAGGTAATTTTAAAAATGATGAGTATGATAGCATAAAAGCAAATTGGTCTACAGAGTTTCAACCAGAAATACGTACAATAGCCGTTAGCAGTGATCGAAATGAAATCAAAAGAGTTTATGATACATTAGATGCATCACTAAGAGGACACACAAAACAACATAGAAGAGCTGGTACAAATAAAATTGTAGCAGGATTGTTACCTGGTGTGGCTTCTACTGTAGTAGATCATGGTAGACTAAAAAAAGTGATCAAGAATTTACAACCTTATTTTGATGATTGTCCTCCAATAGAGAATCACTGGTTACTAGATAATTTTAATTTTGTTGATTTTTGTAAACGAAAAGTCAATTTCCAACATGAATGGCATGTCTCATTATTTGGTTGGTTTTTATATGATTTTTTTGAAAACAATGGTGTAATTATGGAAGAGATTTCAAATGAACTGATTGACGAATGTTCGGAATTATTATTAGCTAATAAAAACTTAATCTTAACAGGAGCTCCTGGTACTGGAAAGACCTATTTGGCAAAAAAAATTGCTGAAGTAATGGATGCTAAAACGGAATTTGTACAGTTTCATCCTTCCTTTGATTATACTGATTTCGTAGAAGGATTAAGGCCCATTAAAAAGAGTCAGAATGATTTAGGTTTTGAGTTAAAGGATGGTATTTTCAAATCATTTTGTAAGACTGCCCTGATCAATCAAATAGAAAGTAGTAAGAGACCTGAGGAAGTTTCCAGAGAAAAACAAACTGCATCTAAGCTTGAAGCCCTATTGGAAGATGCAATGAATATAGGAAGGTCATTTAATTTGAAAGGTGGTAACTCATTTTCTGTATTAGAGTTTGATGAAAAGTCAATAAAAGTAAGTGTACCTGATAATGATAAAACCTCTGAACTTTCTATAAGCCTCACGATGCTACTAGAATTGCTTTTAGATGATTCGGAAGACTTAGCACAGGTTTCTAATATCAGAAAGTATTACAAGAGGAAACATAACTATCAGCAGGATTCCTATTTATATACTTTTTATCATGCTTTTAAAGGGGAGATACAAATAGCTCTAGAAACATCTCAAGAAGTAACTGAGAAGGAAGAGTTAAATAAGTATGTATTCATCATCGATGAAATCAACCGTGCTGAAATATCTAAAGTATTTGGTGAGTTGTTTTACTCTGTAGACCCAGGTTATAGAGGTGTAAAAGGAAGGGTGAAAACGCAGTATTCCAATTTACAGGAAGACGATGATGTGTTTAAAGAAGGTTTCTATATTCCTGAGAATGTGTACATCATTGGTACAATGAACGATATTGATAGAAGTGTAGAGTCGTTTGATTTTGCGATGAGAAGACGTTTTGCATGGAAAGAGATCAAAGCTTCCGATCGAATGGAGATGTGGGATGGAGAGATTGATGAATGGGTAGATGAAGCGAGAAGTAGTTTATTGACCCTGAATAAAGCGATTGAAGAGGTGCCGGGCTTAAATGAAGCCTATCATGTTGGTCCTGCATATTATTTGAAGTTAAGTCTTTACAATGGGGATTTTGATCAATTGTGGGCGAATCATATTGAAGGGATATTATTTGAATACTTAAGAGGTATGCCTAATGCAGATGGTCTTTTAGCGACATTAAAAGAAGCGTTCTACCCAACAGTAAGTGATGAAGAAGTTCAGGGATAATTCCAGAGATACCATTGATGAAATTCATGTAGAGGACCTGTCGTTGATAGCAAATAAGTCTATTGATGAATTACTGAGACAAGACCATGATCTTCTCGTTTTCAGAAACAATAATGATGAAGCGAAGATTGAAACATCGAATGTATTGGACTTGAATCACCTTGAGGTGAAGACGGGAAATATAATGGGCTTCTTGGGGGTGAATGCTACAGAACTGAAGATTAGGTCAAGGTTTGGAACACATGATGAAGATTACCTTTTGCACTATATGTTGCAGAAGGTGTTTTCTATCAATGTATTTAATTTGGATCACAGCACAAGCAAGGAGAACGTTTTTGATTTCCTGATTTATATGTTTCCTCATTATCTGAGAAAAGCAATTCATCAGGGATTGTACAAAGAATATCAGAGGAGAGACTATAATGATGCAAATGTAAAAGGTGCAATTGATGTGAATAGACATATCAAACAGAATATTCCCTTTTTAGGTCGTATTGCCTATAAGGTTAGAGAACATAGTTTTGATAATGATATCACACAACTTATCCGTCATACCATTGAGTTGATCAAAACAAAGTATCACTCGTCCACTATTTTGAGCAGTGACCTTGATATAGAGCAATGTGTAAATCAGATTATACAACATACCCCTAGTTATTCGATCAGGGACAGACGAACGATCATCAATAAAAACCGAAGACCCTTCTCGCACCCTTATTTTACAGCGTATAAAGACCTTCATAAGATCTGCCTTCAGATATTAAGACATGAGGGCTTGAAGTATGGGGAGGAGAAAGATAAAGTCTATGGTGTTTTATTTGATGGGGCTTGGCTTTGGGAAGAATACTTAAATACATTTTTGAAGCAGTGTGATTTTGAGCATCCTGAAAATAAAAGTGGAGGGAATCCTGTTTATGTTTTCCAAGGGAACAAAAGCGTCAAAAGGTATCCTGATTTCTATAAAGAGAATATTGTTTTGGATGCGAAATACAAGAAATTGGATCTGAAAAGACCTGATAGAGATGATATGCATCAGATCATCACATATATGTACTTGTTGAGGGCTGAAAGGGGTGGTTTTGTTATTCCTACCACTTTAAGAGATCATGATTTGATAAGGGAAAAAGACCTTGGAATACTTGAAGGTTATGGAGGAGATGTAAAAATATGGTCATTCCCGATACCGCATGATGAGGTGAGTTATGCTGAATTTAGCAAGCGTATGCAAGAGCGAGAAAAAGCCTTTATTGAAAAATTTAATAAGGATTTTGATACCTCACCTTAGGGAATAAAAAAAGGCTTAGGAAGAAAAGTTAATAAAGAACAATCAGATTACATTCGAGAATTTTAATGTAGTCTTCTGTTTTTGCTATTGGATAGTAAGCAGTAGTACAATTGAAATTGGGATAAGTTGGATTATTATTTTTTTAGTCAAATCAAGACAGAATAGAAGAGCATAGCCGAGTTACGTGATGATATTCTAACATCAAGTAGGTTAAAAAGAAAATTCAAAACTTCCGATTTTAATTGTACTACTGCTTAAAGCAAGGTTATTTGCTTTTGTATGTTGATCAAGTATTGGTGAAAGAAACATTAGAACGTGATTATTACTTTTTACGTCATTGCACACTGAATGAAGGATTAAGAATGATAAATTAATATATAGGATTGTGGTCCATAAAGTGTTTTTATTGTGGTTCAAGCACTTTAATTCGATTCATTTTCCTTCTTTTATGAATATCTGATCACATTTTCACCAAATACTTACAACAAAAAGGTTAAAATAAACTTAAATCAGAGATAAAACAGAACTAATACGGCAGAAAATCCGAATGATAAGTACAAAGTCAATAATAAATGATAGTTAATTCTAATTTATTTTTTGTGAGTACAACGCTAAAAAACGTATTAATAGTGGTTCTATTGAAAGTTTTTTGAAGGAAGTAATCGCAAAACAATAAATAGAATTAGTATTAGATAATTTTGAATTTGTACTTATAATAGTAATACCAATTAAAACGTAAGATGAATCTCACACTTCAAGATAGAGAATACATAGAATTTACCTTTAATATTCAGAAGTTTAGCCGTCGTAAGATCGCTAGGAAACTTGGTGTTGCTCATTCTACAGTATGTCGTGAACTCAAAAGAAATTCGATAGGCGGTAAAAAATACAAAGCGCACTATGCACATCATTTGGCGGTAGCCAGAAAAAAACTAACAGGAGGTAGCAATAAGAAAAAATCCATATTCAAAAAATATAAAAGAAAAAGACCTTATCGCCTCTATGCAGACCGTCGTCAAATTTGCTGGGCCTCAGACACTCCTGATGTTTACAATTTCTATCACAAACACACGTCTTATCGAAAACGTCTGAAAATAAAACGTTATCAGAAGCGTTTAAAACTCAAAAAGATCTTTCATTTCAGAAACGATCTCTTTCTTTTTGTGCTTTTGAAACTTCATATCATCCTTCAAAAAGCAAGCAAGCTTAAGACATTAACTGCACACCTTGATACAAGACAGGAGAATCAATACGTACAGCAATCCGCATAAGGATCATCATGTCTTAGTACTAAAAAATCATCCCAATCAATAGCAGTAATACAATCACCAGCTTTCTATTCCATCCAATTTATCATTTGTAATGGACACAATAAATGTTCTATCACCTCCTTGTCAGTGTTGATAGAGCAAGTGGAGCTTTTGCTCACGAATTAAAATTTATGAATACAGCAGTTTTTTAATTAGGTGATTTAAGCAATATTATTGGATACGGTCTGACTATCGTAAAACTAGATACGACAGAAATAACAGCAAATTATGCATCTGAAAAAAGTTCGTTGGATAGTATCGCTGATACAATGTAAAGTTATTATGAACAAAGCTTCTGCATTTGGATAAGGCAAGTAGGAAATGTTGGATGCACCATCTAGAAATTCCTTTTTCCATGTACTGATCTGAGTAGAATGAAGATCATACTCTTGGGCTAATTCTGTAGTAGTCAGTAAACCTTTGATGGCTTCTAAAGCTACTTTGACTTTATTTTGAGGTGAATTTTCTTTTACTTTTTATAAAACTACCATCTATTTAATTATTAATTTAGATTGCAGTCCGTTTTGATGGGGTAACTATAATGATCTTTACAAGCAAATTTTAATAGTCTTAGACTTTGTTTCTGGAATGACAGATTTATATGCATTACAGCTTTACAAAGAAATCAACGGCATGGAGTTACCTACTTTCTAAAAAATATTTACAGTCTATTCTTAAAGTGATATGTTAAAAAATAAAGAAGATTTTTTTAAAGAATATAATATTGATGAAGAACAGTTTGAAAAATGTACTTTAAACTGGGGAGATTTAGAGAAAATTTATTTGGATTATGAAAAGAAGAAATTAGAATTCGAACCAACTGCTAAAGATTATTAATAGCTGAAAGAGGCCAATAGTTACAGTCTCTTATTCTTGAGTTTTTGAAAGGATAGATTTCACTTCTAATGAATAAATGTCCTAATATGAAATATTTCCCATTTCTATTTTCCAAAACCTTAAAATTGATACTATTATTTTCATTACTTAGGAAAGAAATCAAAATAATAAGCAAACAAGAATTACTTCATCATGTATAAAAACTTAAAAACATTCCGAAAGTGGGTCAAAGAGTCAGATCCAGCAACAGATAATGAATATTATAACCCTGATTTTATTGGATGTAAACATGAAAAACAAAGAGGTTTCTTTGCATTATATCATGGAATAAAAGAAAAAGAGAGATCCTATATTAGAGGAATTATTGAAGTTGCAGAAGATAATCAAGCTATTTATGAATTTGTTCAAAATGCAGCAGATTCAGATTCAACACATTTCTACATGTTCTATAATGAAAAATATTTCTTAGCAATTAACAATGGGGATATTTTCAAGAAAGAAGGTTTAAAATCAATTATTAATGTTGGGCAAACAACAGACGATAAAGAAACTGATCCTGATAAGATAGGTCGCTTTGGAATGGGTTTTAAACTTACGCATCGTCTTGTGGGAAAAAATAGTGGTTTGGATGAGTTATTTAACGACTATAAAGGGCCACAAATGTTTAGCTGGTCCTCAATGAAACAATTAAATGATTTTACATCTCAAACGTTTCAAGGAAATAATCTTTCGGATGACCTTGATGATGACGCCGCATGGTTATTAAAAATATTAATCACAAACTTTCCTGCTTTACCAAATGAAACAATAAAAGATATTGATTACAATGATAGGTGCTTATATTCTTTAGATGAACTGAATGAATTTAAAGATTACCTAATTGAATGTAAATCAAAAATTCCAGATTGGGATGAGCTATCTCAAGGTACAATGTTCTTTATTAAGTTAGGAGAGGGCAAACATCAATTATTGGAAGATGCAGAAGAGAAGTTTTTTGATAGAATTCAAAATTCAATTTATTTCTTAAAGTCACTTAAGAATATTAATGTAAATGGTAGTAGGATAGATGAAAGTCCAAATCTTGAATTTCACAAACATACTATTGAAACTGACGATCCTGATTTTAAAGAAATAGCTTTTGAAGAGGATAGAGATAAATTATATCCCATTAAATTCCAATATGGGTATAATAAAGAACTAAAGGAAGATAATGGCATTATTGGAAATACAAACTTTTATAAATACTTCCCAATTGAAGATGATTGTACTTCCTTAAGCTTTATTTTCCATTGTAATGTTTTCAATATTGAAACCAATAGAAGAAAAGGTCATGATAGTGAAATTAGCCAAAAGCTATTTAGCCTGATTTCTAAGTATATGATAAAAGACTTAGATAAGTTTCAAAAGAGTGATTTCAATACCTATACAAACATTTTTGCCAATATCTTATTTTCTAACCCAGCTGATGGTGATAATACATGGGAGAATAAATATTTATACGATAAACTTCATGATTATTCATTAAATAATGTACCGACACAAGGAAAGAGTTTTCTTCCATCACAATTTACTAAAATTAAAGGCACTACGTTACCTATACTCTTAAGTGATGTAGGTTTAGAAAATTATGATTGGTTTTACTGGACTAAAGATGATAATAAAGAAGTTGTATCTGTAAGCAAGAAATCAAAGAAGACGAATTTAGAAAAATGGTCTTTAATTGACATAGTAGACAATACGAATGATATAGATAAAGTTAATGCATGGGTAAAGAGAAATAGTACGAGTTACTTGAGTACTATTCAAGAAGAGCTTATTGAAGAAAACTGGAGTGATATTAAAAATATTGTTGATCTTAAATTTATTAGTTTCGATCAAGAGTTATTATCTATTCGACAGATTATCAATGATGATAACTATATTCTCTTAAGAAACGATTCGAAAAACTTAGCTCCAATTTTAGAAAAATGTGGTGTGAAAGTAGCATCTATTTTCTTTGATGATTCTATGAGTTGTTTTACTACAATTAAACACCATTTTAATCATCTTGAGAATGATAAAGTTTACTTTGGAAATTTAAAAGCAATCATAGAAAATGCTCCACAGAATTTGACCATTACTGATAAACTTGAGGTAATAAAAAATTTAAAATTACTTTCAAATATTGGCTCTCAGGCAATAGGATCGTTAGTGATTTTCAAAAATAGGAACGGGAACTTTTCTTCATTAGATTCTTTAATTGATAATAACAACAAATCAGATAATTGGAGCAGAAGTATTTCAATTTCTAATGAGGAATTGAATGCTACAACACAAAGTTATTTGGTAAAGAAAGAAAATCAATACGAGGAGATCTATAAGAAGTATTGGAGCAAAATGATAACTGACTTCGATAAGTCAGAGATTTTGAACTTGTATGATAGCTTGTTAGATGTGTATGATAGAAGTACAAATAAAAGTGATATTTCACAACTGCCTATCATTTTTACAACAAGTAACACATTTGTTAAACCTGAACAGGTTGTGTTTGATCCTAGTTTAGCTTTTAAAGATAAATCAAGTTATCAATTATTTGAAGGTCTAATTTCAAGTAATGATTACCAAATACCAAAGTACAAGACACTTTCTTATCTTCAGAAGAGTCTTTTTCAAAGACAAGATTATAGGACTCTAACTTCAGTTATTTCTGATATTGGAGAAATAACTCTTTCCTACGATCAGCTTGAAACAGTAGTAGTTGCTTACAGTAACAATGGGAATTCTATTTTTAGCCACTTTGTATTTCAGAAGGACTCTAGTAGTTATAAGTTATCTGTTCGTGATAAATTAAAACAGCAATATTTTTCTGAATATCAAAGTATTCAAAATTTAGTTCAAAATACTTCAAGTAACTTAATTCTATTACCTGAAACTTTTAATCATTATAATAGAGCTAAAGAGCTTCTTAAAAACACCGAGCTTTTCAATTACTTAATCCAAAATAAGAGTGGTGAAATAGACCTTTCTTTATGGGCTCCTGCATTACTTGATGAAGGAAGTAAAGGACCAACTCTTCAAACTTTAAAGGCCATTCAATCTTTAACTATAGATTTTGATGACTTAAAGGTAGGTGAGAATTTAATAAACCTTGTAAAATCTATAGACTTATCTGAAGAAGAAATTGAAAAACTTTCTAATAAAATATCCTTAAATGTAAACTCTAATTTGATACAATTAAAAGAGGTTACATCGTCTAATATTTTCCAAGGAATTTCAATTAGTGATTTAGGTATAGAAAAAGATGAGGTGTCTACTTTAGTTGAAGAATATGTGAATAACTTGATTACTCTTGCAGTAAGTGATAGAGACTTAATTCGTCAATTATTTAGAATAGGTCAAGAATCTGATTGGTTACATATATATGAGCAAATTCCAGAGACTAAAATTAGTAATAAAAGCATATTAAGCTTTTTAATTAAAGGAGAAAATCTCGGTGAAAATATAGATTGGGGTGCTTGGGATATTTTAGCGAATGATGGTACTTATCGTAAAGTTAATGAAGGGTTTTATTCTGAACCACTAGAATTTTTGGAATCTAAGTATATTCTACATTCCTCATTAAATAGTCAGCAATTTATAAGCTCAACTTATATATTAGATACTCCAAAAATATCGAGTAAGGGGATTGAGATCTTTTCAGTAGAACATATACAAGAATATTCTGAAGAAAGTGTAACAAGCTTTCTTGAATTTTTATATGAAAATTATCAAAAAGAATATGGAGATGTCAATATTCAAAATATAGCAGAGTCTCAAAAAGAAATTTTAGAAAAAGTTTTTGGTTGTCTCCCATCCCAATATAGTTTTAGTGATTTTGCTTTACCTGTTGAGTTGATCCCTGAGTTTATTCAAGAGTGGATTGGAAGTAATAAAAGTAAAATAGAATTTTTATGTACTCTTGGGTTTAGAAGTGATAACAATCTGTTGAGTAAAATCAGAGAAGCAATCCTAAATGATGATGAAATTGACGAATTGGTAGACTTATCTGATTTTTCAGATGATGACATTATGAATACTTTAATTTGGATTAAAGAACAGAATATTAAGTTAGAGTCTGATTCACAGTTAGAAATTGTACAAATTCTTTTTGAAAATATTGAGCCAACTGATAATTCACCCTTCATGTATGTTGATGAAATTACTGAAGAAGAAATAATTTTACAGTTGCTAGACAATCAGGAAGAAGATATTTTGTATGATTCAGAAGGTTATGATCATCAAATTACTTTAGCTTTCTTTCAGTACTGCCTACAAAACAATAAGCCATTAATAGACTTAAACTATTATCCAAAGAATTGGAAAGACGCTTTTAATGAAGCTATACCAGATATTGATTCAAATTATAATATAACAAAATTAGAGGAGGAAATATCAGATGAAGTTGACCCAATAGTTGAACTATTGAATTCTGATAATGAAGTGACCTATAATATTATTCCAATAATCAATAAAATACCATTGGATTATACTGTTGAAGAAACAATATTTTTTACTCAAAAAGTGGATTCAATTTTATTAGATACAGAATCCGAAAGAATATTTATCTCTCAAGATAGTATTAAAGACATAGACTCTTTATTAGAAGAAGAATTGAAAGCATTTGATTCTAATACAGAGGAGTATGAAATAATATCCTTACTCATTGAGAAGTCTAAAAACATTATTAATAAAATATTCAGAGAAGGATATGCCTTATTAAAGGAGCAAAACCATGTGACTAGATCTCAAACAGTTGGAGATAATTCTATTATAGAAAGTGGTGATGCTCATTTAATGTTTGGTGATTTCGAAACAAATTACAGAGCATCTTATGCTGAAGAAGCAAAAGCACAAGTAAAAGAATATCTTAAGGAAAAAGGCTATGATGTAAGTAATTGGATATCTAATTATTCAACTGTTAATGGGGTAACTCTAAATGGGAAAGATATCCCTCTGGTAGTGAAATCCGCTAAAAGCGGAATGATTTATTTTACCCCAAATGATTGGAAGAATCTCCAGAATAACTCTAATGCACAATTGTATATTGTAGGTAGAGGTAACAAGATTAAAAATATCACTTTAAAAGATTTGGAAGATGATCATTCTACATTCTATATGAAATTTGATTTGAACAATCTTTCTGCCGTAGGAATAGGCGCATTTGCCTCCTTCTTTAAATACCTCCCATTTGATACCAAGTTTGTGTTTAATGATATTCAAGGTAATGGAAGCGATATCATGAAGTACTTTGGTTTAAATGCTAGGATTAAAGCGGATGAAGAAGTAACACCTCAATTAAGAACTTTAAAAGATTAGAAGAAATGGCATCAATAAGAAATAACAAGACAGAGGAAATAAAAACTGTAAAAGAAGCACCTAAATTCATTTTTGAGAACTTAGAAGGTAAAAAAGGTTATATTTATTCATTAAGAAAGTTATACTTCTTAGCTGAAAATAATCTTAATAATACCATATTAATTAAGTCGATAGATGATTTTGTTTATGAACAGTATAGTTACCCCATCAAAACGGACTGCAATCTAAATTAATAATTAAGTAAATTGCAGTGTTATGAAAAGTAAAAGAAAATTCACCTCAGAATTTAAAGCCAAAGTAGCTTTAGAAGCCATCAAGGATTTACAGACTACTACAGAATTAGCCCAAAAGTATGATCTTCATCCTACTCAGATCAGTACATGGAAAAAGGAATTT
>NZ_LQAQ01000087.1 GCF_001583495.1 Flammeovirga sp. SJP92
TGACAAATCATAAAATGGGTTTTAATAAAAGGTTTGAAGCTGAATCTCTCAAAAAAAGATAATTATCTTTTCCACTTAGACAGTCCGAACTACTGGGGTAACTATACAGAAACTAGAATTTGGAGATAATTATGAATTTTATTTTATGACTCCTGATAAAATGATTGTTGATGGTTTTTCAAATACTTATGAATTGAAGTATAGATATACTTTTGATGTAAATAATAATAAGTTGATAAAAACAGAACAATTTTAGATATGCCTCAATTAAAAACAAAAACTAAATTAAATACCAATCCTTCGGATGAAGTTAATCTTAACAATGTCAATAATACCTTAAAAAAACTCATTTCTGAAATAGAAAATGGAAGCTTAGGTGTAGTGGAAGAGTTTCAGAAATTAGAAAAAATAAAGGAAGAATTAAATTCTACACTTGAGACAGTAAATAATTATCAGAAAACACATAGGGAATTAATAATATCGAAAGTAGAGGATTTTCTTAAAAAGAATAATTTAGAAACTTGGTTCTACAAATTAGTTTGTAATAATTACTTATTTCAAGAAAATCTAGAACTATTATTTCAGGTAATAAGAATTGAGAATTTGATTGAAGAAATTGATTTGTTGATAAAATTAAATTCTGCTGTTAGCTATCAAACTAGTCGATTCCATAAATTTAATTACTCATATAATAATAGTACAAAGAGTTTACAAATACATAATAGTGAATTCCCATTAAATAATATATCACTTATTTCTAAACATTCATACTTTATAAATTGCAATATTAATGTGACTTGTTCATATAGTAATCAGTTATATCACAGAACGGACTTATATTCAATTTTTAAGAATAAGGAATTGAAAGGTGTGAATATTAGAAATATTCCTTCCAATTTGGCTCCATATAATATTCATGTATTAGAACAGCATAAAGAACTTATTACTGATCAATATTTTTGGGTTAATATTGTACAAAATCAATTTATGAATTGGTCTAATGATTTTGCTAATTACTTATATAACAATTTGCCAGAAAATATAAAAACAATTTATCCTGGATGGACATTAGAGTTTTTTATTAATCAAAGTGAAATATTTTCATCATTAGATATTAATCCATATAAGAATATTGAAAACGTCAATTTTCAAGAATTAACCCTTAACGATTGGAGTAATTTAAGTCAAAATTATGGGGTGAAATTCTCTTTGGAATTGATTGAAAAATATAAATATCAATGGAATCTAGATTATTTAGCAAACAATCCCTCTGTATGGTATACAGCATTTCAACCAATTTTGAATGATGAAATGATCTTAAGACTAATTAAACTTTTATTCTAATGCCTTCATTAAAAACTTCAACGAAACGTACAAAGCCTTCAACAGTAAATAAACCAGATTCAGTATTAAATCTTAATTCAATTATAGATGATATAAATAGAGATTTATCTGAATCCAAAGGAGATTTACTTGCTGAATTTCATAATATTGAAAAGGCTCAAGATAAACTATTTTCATTTATCTCTAAATTAGATGGATTTATCTTAGAATTAGATGAAATGAAAAAACCTCATGAGGCTCTAATTACTTATAAATTTAGGGAACTGTTTGAAAAGACTGACTTGAATTTTTCTTCTCTTTTAAAAAAGTTTTATCAAACTGATCTCTTGTTTATTAATAGGTATTTAAGGAAGAATAAAAACTCTATTTCTAGAATTAATGAAATAGATATTCTATTATATAGACATTATCATTTCCAAGATCCATTGAAACTTGAGAAAACATTCAACTTTGAAGATGATACCATTGATGAATTCTTTTTTTCTTTGGAAGAATTAAAACAATGTAACATAGAAAAATTATATTTTAATGAGATATTTAAAAATCCTTTTTTAAAGTGGGATAAAGATTTGATAGACTATCTCCTTGAAAATACACCAGATAAAAATAGGAAAGAAAATTTCGAAGATTTTCTTATTGAAAAAGCAACAAATTATAAGTCATTAGATAGTTACTTATTTAATGAGTACTCATTTTTAGAAATTAATAAAAATAAAGATGAAATTAATTGGGATCTTTTAAGTGCTAATATCTCAATTCCTTTTACTATTGAACTTTTAATAGAGTTTAAAGAATATTGGAATTATGATATTTTACATGAAAATACTCATCTATGGATGACAATTTTTGAAAATAATATCAATGATAAAATAGTTACAGACTTAATTAAACTTTTAGACTAAATGCCATCAATCAAATCAAATAATACATCTACAAGTAATGTAAAAAGAAGTACCTCAAATAATTCTAATATCAATTTTAATATTGAGGGAATGGACAATTTTTTCAATAATTTCCAAAATGATATTAATACTTCTGGTGGAGATATCATTTCACAATTTCAAACTCTCGAAAAAGCTACTCATGATCTTGAAAAAATGAAGAAACAAGTTCAAGAAATGAAATGGCAACATGAAGCATTTATTGTTCAGAAATTGAGGAAAGAGTTTGTTGAAAATAAATCTGTTTTCTTTAAAAAACTTATTTCTTTTGCTTATCCTTTAAGTAAAGAACTATACTTGAAACACAAAGATATTTTGGTTGATAGTCTTATTCAGAAAAATGTACATACATATACTTTTAAAGGGAGACCAGATTATTATGATAATGATAAATATTATTATTATCCGAAATTTGATTTAGACTTATCAAAAATGGTTTATTATGAGGATATTGGAAAAAATGAAAATATGTTTTTCTCAGATGAATTATTAACATTATTGTCAACAAAAGAGATCTTATTTTCTTATTTGTCAAAAAATAATTCAATAGAATGGAGTTTTGATAGAATTGAACAGTTTAAAGATAGAATAAACTTTAAAAATTTATTACAAAATAAAAGTATAGACTGGTCAGAGGACTCAGCTAACATGCTATACGAAAGATTTTATACAGATAAGGAAATAAATGATAAAAAAGGTATTGAACTAAAAGAATATATTTTAGAAACAGCAAAATCAAATAGAATATCATCACTGTACAAATATGGTGAATATTCTGACAAAATTTTAGATGATAATTTAGGTACAATAAACTGGTCAGATTTATCAAGAAATAAATATTTACCTTTTACTCTTCAATATTTGATCAGATATAAAGACTTCTGGAAATATGATAAACTAGTTTACAACAGAGGTTTGTACGAAAAAGTATTCGAACCTATATTAAATGACAATATAGTCGATGATTTATTGACACTTTGCTGTTACAAAAAATAACCAATGCCAAAGTTACCATCAAAGCAAAATAATCTAACTCAGCTAAGAAAAGAGCATATAAAATTTTATGAGAGAGAAATAGCTATTCAAATTCAAGAATTTAAAAATATTGTTGATCGAAAAGCTATTTCTTTACTTGAAGAAGATGAAGTATTTATTACATCGTATTTTGGAGTTAATCAACAAGGGCATTGTATTTTAGAATTTTCTAAGAAGAGGGGTTTGCCAAGAATAGGTAGTCATTTATGTGCTTTTTTGGTTACAGATCATTATGCAAACTATCGAAATTGGGGACAGTCTTCTTATTTTGACTTGCACAAAGAAAAAATTGCAGAACAAGAGTTAAGTTGTGTTTGGCATGGATTATCATTAGATAAACAATATTATATAGCAGGTTTTAAAGGAATAGAAGAAGAGTTTTTATCAAAATTAAAAAAAGATGTTATCGTTTTATTAGGCCCAAGTTCACCTCCTTTAGATTACCTGAAAAGTTTAAAAGAAATTGTTGAAAAAGAAAAAATAGAATCCAGTGCAGGAAGTATTTTGGAGCTAACTTATAGAGATGAAATTTTAAGATTACCGTCTTTTATCAAGCAAAATTCTAAAGCTGATTTTATTATTGATCAATTGGAGTTAAATGATACTTTTCTACTACAAGGCCCACCTGGTACTGGCAAAACCTATCTAACTGGTGAGATATGCTCAAAATTGGTAGAGAGAGGTGCGTCTGTATTAATACTTTCACCAACAAATAGGGCATTATTAGAAGTTGCTTCAAAAGAATCATTAGGAGACACCTTAGGTAAAGGAAAAATTTACAAGTTAAACTTGAGCTTAGATGAAGAAAGAAGTGTTCCAAAACTTAATAAAATAAAGGAATTATCATCTATTAAAGGAGGTGTTGTTTTATCTACTTTCTATTTGGGGAGCATTACGTCTGTCGATTATATAAATAGTTGTAATCATTTTGATTATGTTATTATAGATGAAGCAAGTCAAGGTTTTTTAGCCACATTTTCAATGGCAAAATTATTAGGACATAAACAACTTTGGATAGGAGATGTAAATCAATTACCTCCTATAGTTCTACAATCTCTTAAGAATAAAGAAAAAAATAGAATGGGACATGGTTTAAAATCTATACTATCTGAAGGATCATATCCTTACTATTCTTTAAAGGAAACCTATAGATTGGGTCCTCGTAGTGCTTTTCAAACTGGGGTGTTTTATAATGATCAACTCAAATCCTCACATAGAGATTTTAATAATCAAGATGATCTAGATAATAATATCTTTCATAAAAAAGGTGGTACGACTTTGCATTTGATGAATTTTAACTCATTTACCAAAATACCTATAGTAGGTATTCAAGAGGTAGATAGATTGTTATATCAATTACCCAAAGAAGCAAAAGTAGCAGTATTGACATTTTTCGTTTCCACAGCAAAAGAGTTGCAAAAAACGTTAACACATCACTCTGTTGGGTTTGGTTCAAATTTAATAATTGAAACTGTTGCTAGAATTCAAGGTCTTTCTGTAGACTATGTTTTATACCTGATTCCTAATACTGGTTATGTAAGGTCATTGAACCGGGAATTATTTAATGTGGCCACAAGTAGAGCAAAAAAGAATACGGTTATTATTGCCGATAAATCAATATTGAATAGTAGACATACAGATTGTAGTGTAGTAGAGTACCTGCAAAGAATATAACTATTTGAATATTTTAAGCTCAAGTCTAGCTTCGTTTCCTTACTACATCCGTAAATAACTGGTAAAATACACTTTTTACTTGTGTTGTCCCCTTATTGCTTCTGTTATGACAACGTACTTACACCAGTGAAACAAGCTAAAATCGAAGGTTCTACTTTCGTTTAAATTGTACTTTTCAAATGCAATTTCAATGGATAATTTAAAGTGTTGGTTCCTAAATTTGAATATAAATAGATGAGATCTGATGCTTTTGAGTTTAATCTTACTTTACAAGAAAGATTCAACCGATAAGAATAAGATGATTTGAAGTATACTTTAAAATACAATTGAAGTATCAGATAGGAAAGGTAGTGAAGCTGGTCAAATAAATGTTACCCCCAATATTATCCCTTAAAAACAAAAAAACCGCCCTTACATTACTGTAAACGCGGTTTCTAGTGGAGTCGGAGGGAGTCGAACCCTCGTCCAGAGAAGGACTCCGTCAAGCCTTCTACATGCTTAGTTTCTCTTAAATTTTCGAGACAAGCCCAGCCGGAAACAACCTAAACTTATCCTTATCTGCTTAAAGCTTCATCTTCAACCCACAGCAGGTATCCGACTAGATCAATGATTACGGCACCGCCGATTCTTCGCCCAAAGATCAAGGCAAAGGACGATGTAGCTCGGGAACGCAAGTGCGTTCAACCATTTAAGCCCAGATGTCTACAACCCTAAGGGAGACTAGGCAGCCATAGCAAACGAATTGTTGCCAACTAGATTTTGGAATTATCTTTCAAGGCTCTCATCCCATGAGCCTGCATGCTTATACTTGCAAAATCTCAGCCTGTCAAAACCAGTCGACCCCAAGTGAACTGGCCACTCTCTTTTGAGTGGACTACAAAAGTAGATAAATTGTCTGATTTAGGGAAGTATTTTAATAAAAATTAATCTTATAAGTTTTTTTCTAATTGAATTTGAGACTATTGAATTTTTTTGACAACCTCTTTTATAGTTCTAAATTGTATTACAGGGCTTAAGTTTGTTATTTTATGAGAATAGTACGAAACCCAAAATAAAGGGCTTCGATTTTTTATGCTTCCACTAATCTTCAAACTTAATTTTATGACTAAACCAATTTTTTTAACTATCGTAATGATAACTTTCTCTGTATTTTGTTTCGCACAGGAGAAAGTAGGATTAATCTTTGATGCGGGAGGACAACCTATTCATGGATATATAGATCCACTCACCTTCTCACCAAGAGTTAGTATTGATAAGGATTTAGAGAATTTAATGCCTGGGTTCCTTTATGGAGAGAATGGGCAGATAGAACAAAAGCTCGTGAAATTCGAGCTCGGAAAGTTCTCTATGAAATCAAATAAAGGGAGGATGAAAGCAATACCAATTGAGAAATATAAAAGTGTGAAAATTGGTGTAGATTCCTTTTTTGTAGCTAAAAATATACATTTCAGAAATCGTGTAAGGCTAAAAGAAACATATGTACAGTTGATAGCAGAGTTTGATGAGATTGTCTTTGCTAAAATCTATAGTAATTATGGTTCGGCTTTTCAGATCAATTATATTGCAAAACGTTATGATGAAATGAGATGGGAGGAGTTAAAACTTACAAAGAAATCCCTAGAACCAATGGCACAAAATTACCTTTCAAATTATGAAAATGTAATAGCAAAGGCCAATAAAAAAGATAAAGAAAAGAACATGGGCGGGTTGATTAATCTTGCTTATGTAACGTATAGGTTAGGTAACAATGAAAAAGTTTATTTCGATCAATATTTCAGAGAAACTAAAGATCCTTCTCTCTTTCAATACTATTCTTTGATAACAGCTGTTGAAGAAGAGGTTTATATTGAAGAGTATTTTACCATGGACAATCAAAAAGTTTATTCTTTGAGTTGGAGTAATAAGAAAAAAGGTGTTAGACATGGGAAATCTCAATTCTTCTTCAATAACAAATTGGCAATACAGACAAATTACACCAAAGGTGAATTAGAAACAGGTGAAGTATTTCATAATGGAAATAGCTGGTACAAATTCAATCTCAAAGAGAAGACAAAAGATAATCGTTCTGAAAAAGTATATGAGTATAGTATGACAAATCTAGAAACCACAAAAAGTATAGTAGATGCTATGGATGGAATAAAGAAAATTATCAAACTCAAAGAAAATAAAATCAATGATTATTATATTGAATACAATGATCAACCTTATTCCTACATAGTGGATGCTTATAACCCTATAGATGTTAATGAGATTAATAAACGCTTTGATAGTTTTATTGGAGAGGACTTTTTCATTTGGAATGATGTGTATTCACCATTGTTAGTCCGTTTTTATACGGATGATAAAGGAATGGTGATTGATTATGAAATGCTGAACCAAGTCAATGAAAACTTTGATAATAAGGTGATGGCATTTATACAATTGAACATTGCTAAAGGAGGGAAAACGGGAGATTTTAAATTTAAGTTAGAAGATGGGGCAATTAAAAAAACATCTGTCTTTGTACTGCCATTCCAATTAAAAATTAATAAGCAATATTGGTTCAATAGAAATAATTATGGTGGGATGATGTATCATGATATATGGTTTCAGCAGCATCAAGAAACGATAAATAATGTTAGGTCAATGAATCCATATTTCTAATTAGGTTCTGGATAAAAGTGGTTGACGAAAAATTAGTGGTTTGTAAACTGTTACTCTGTAAACTAAGTTTTTATCAAATCTAATGGATATTTTTATGAAAAGTAGATGGTTATGTATTGTGGTTCGTGAGGACGTTGCAATGCAACTTCCCTACATCACAGCATTTTAGTAGACCATTACAAAATACCTCTTTTTTGATGTGTAATTAGACAGTAATTTAGCTTTTGCGTTCAAAGCCTAGATTTTTTGCTTCGTTTTTCATCAATGGAAAAATGAAGAAGAAAGAAGCTTGAAAGTAGCACATAAAAAGCTTGCAGAAATGTGGATTGAAAGTTGAAAAAAATGCACTTGATGAAATAAAAAGGGATGCCGTCTGATATCCCGGCATCCCTCTATCTAATCTATCTGTAAAATTGAAAAAAAAGCTATTCTTTAATCAGTTCCACCCCTTTCGCATTGGAGAATGTTCCTTTGTAGGATAAGAATTGATCAACAGTATTGAACATTCCTGTGTTGCCATTCGCTTCTGCTCTTTGTCTTTCCACAGCTTCATTATAGTTGGTGGTGTTGCTTGACATTTCATTATTAGGGTAGTCGAATCTTCTTGATCTCACATAAGAAGTGGTACCCGGTGAGTGGAATGGAATCGTTTTGTAACCTACCACTTCTGGCATAGGACGGCCGGCTGTGATTTCATCTCTAGGGTCTACTTTATAAACAGGGATATCGATGTTTTCATAAAGGTTGCGGTCCAGTTCAGGAGTTACAAACGATGGAAGATGTGTTCTGTTCCAAAGTGTGTAAGTATTGATGCCATTCCCGATTTGAGAAATCCACGCTTGGTAGATGATGTTGTCTAGTTTATTGGTAGAAGATGCATAAGCAAATACCTCGTTGGAGATGTAGCTTTCTTTAGAGGCATTGTAATCAAAACCTTTACCTTCTTCTGTTGTTTCGTAAGCGTCAATAGCTCCTTCAACGTATTCAATCCCAGGATAGAAACGGTTATATTTATCAAACGCATCTCTCATTCCTAATTCAAAATACTGCTGAGAATTACCACCAATCAAATTTTTCTCAATGGCTTCCGCAATCATAAAGTGTACTTCATCAGAACCCATGATGATGGTTGGAGAAAGTGGATTGAACACAGTCATGTTATTCAGCGAAGCGAAAATAAACTTATCACCACCATCAGCTAGTGCATATTTATCATTGACTTTTAATTGTCCATCATTCATTCTGGCAAAGTAACCTGCATTGACAGGTGATGCATTTGCGATATCGCCATCCGGTTCTACTGCAAAAACGGCCGTCTGACCATCTTGATCACCCATTCTTGTACCTCTTAAAGAGACAGGTTTATAAGCAGTTCCCCATTCCTCAGCCATTTCAAATGGATCGAAATCTTTAGAAGGAATCACCATGGTAGAAGGGGAAGAAGAGTAATCGTGCATACCCACCAGCCAGAATACACGCGGGTCTTTACGGGACTGCATGGATTTCAAGGAAGTTTCACTGATATAACCATAAGCAAAACCACCCACTTGTGAAGTCATGCTGGCACCAACTCCATTCATGTGCTGTCCCCAAGGACCGCCGTTTAATGAGTGCTCTAATTTGGCAGATTCGTCTAATGTAGAAATATAACCTGCATTGTGATTAAAAGCTTCAGTAAAAATTTCTTTAGCTCTTCCAGCATCGCCTTCAGACATATAAAGTGCCACTTTCATAAGCATAGCGTTGGCTAACTTTTGCCATTTTAAAGCATCACCTCTATAATAAAAATCATCAGTGAAGGTTTCACCGTTTGCCACCCAATCTCTACCATTTCTTAAGTCGACAACCATTGCTTCTAAGGCCTCTTTTTGCGTGTCATATTTCGGGTATAAAATATGCTCCACATAGCCAAGTCCTGCTTCTGTGTAAGGAATATCTCCATAAAGAGACAAGACTTTCATCATATCAATCACTTTTATGATTTTCACTTGACCTAACTGCGCGGAAGCTTCAGGAAGTTTGGATTCAAGATCAGCTACGTTTTTCATCACATCTTTATAGATGTTGTTCCAGGCCCATTCTTTATAAGAGGTGCTAAATGCTTCTCCTGCCGCGTACAAGTTACCAGTGGCTTGAGACATTGGGCCTGTCATGATGATTTGAGTTCTCCATGCTTCACCTCCGTCTGTATAAGGTTTGTTTTGAATATGAGTGAACTGATACTTAGGGTTCATTTCATCAGAAGCCCAAGGATCTGAGTTCATTTCTTCAAATTTATTCGTACAAGAAAACATACTTGTGGCTAAAACAGCCCCCAAAAATAGTTGGTTTGCTTTCATCGTTTTTATCAATTTATAGGTAGTTCCGCCACCTGCTTTTCACAAGTGGCAGAAGTGTATGGATTAATTAAAATTTAGCGTTTAGTTTTAAACCGAATGTTCTAGGCAGAGGGTAAGACCCTACTTCCATACCTTGAGCATTACCGTAAGAGAAACTAGCGGCAGGGTCAATGTTGTCAGTGCTTTTCCATAAGTAACCTAAGTTAGAAGCTACAAAAGACAACTGAAGGTTTTGCATTTTTGCACTTGAAACCATTGTTTTAGGGAAAGTGTACCCCACGGAGATTTCACTGATTCTGATATAAGAAGCATCATAAACGTGTGCCTCATCAATTCCTGCTGTGGTTTGATAATAGTTTTGAAGGTCTTGGTCTGTTGTGAATCCTTCAAAAGGTTCTCCGTTTTCATAAACCATTCCGCCAGGATTGTATACCCCAGTTTCATGCATTGTATTCCTTCCGTCAGCAGTGTCTTGATGCTTACCATTAGAGTACATATTGGCATTGGTAGATGAGTAAATGTCACCGCCAAACTTTGCATCGATCACCATGCCGAAAGAGATGTTCTTATATTGGAATTGATTGACCCAGCCGACCATAAATGGCTGTACACCATTACCAATTTGCTGGTATCCGTCTTCTACCATTGGCATACCATCTTCATTCACAATGATATTCCCATTATCATCTCTCTTATAAGCGGTACCCATGATTGTTCCGTAAGCTTGACCGGGTGCTGCCACAATATTGACAGGGCCTTCACCTACTAAGTACTGATCCACACCTTCTGATAAGGAAACCACTTCATTGTAATTGTAAGCAAAGTTGACTTGTGTATGCCAGTTCAGGTCTTGCTTTCTAATTACATGATACCCTAATGCGACTTCCACCCCTTTGTTGATGATTTCACCTGCGTTGATAATGGCATCTTCATAACCTGATGATTCCGGAATACGTACTTTCATAATCTGATCAACAGAACTTGAATTATAGTAAGTCATGTCTAAATTCACACGGTCGTCAAACATTCTTAAGTTCATACCCAATTCATATGAAGTCTGCATTGAAGGTTTCAACTGACTATTGTTGATGGTATTGCCATAGATAGCACCTGTTTGAAGACCGTCTTGTGTTTGACCATCAATTTGATAGTATTGTTGCAACATATAAGGGTCGGTATCTGAACCTACTTTTGCCCATGATGCTCTCACTTTACCAAATGTCAGCCAATCAGGTACTGTCCAGTCCATATCCGAAAATACCCAAGAACCGCTGATGGATGGATAGAAATAAGAATTGTTGTCTAATGGAAGTGTTGAAGACCAGTCA
This sequence comes from Flammeovirga sp. SJP92, assembly GCF_001583495.1. Classification (GTDB taxonomy): domain Bacteria; phylum Bacteroidota; class Bacteroidia; order Cytophagales; family Flammeovirgaceae; genus Flammeovirga. Next base: position 11,305 of record NZ_LQAQ01000087.1, read on the forward strand.
TTACGACCTGAAACATCTAAGAACAAGTAACCATCATAACCAATAGACGCAGTGGCATAAACTGAACTGATTGCTTTTTCATAAGTATTGTAAGAGGCAAAACGGTCGGAGCCCGATTGAGGGTTTTGCTGTAATGGATCTGAGAAATTAGAAGAACCAGTATCAGAATATCTTCTGTAAATATGCATATAAGAAGTACCTACATTGGCTACTACATCAAATTTTCCAAACTGATTGTCATACATCAACATTGCATCAAAGTTATCTTCTCTGTCTAGCTGTGTTCTCTCATACGCTCTCCCAGATTCATACCAAGGTGTATACAAAGGCTCTAATACATCGGCTCTCCAAGCAGTATAATCTGTACCTGCTCTACCTTGTACTTTCAAATGGTCAGTGATATCATAAGTAGCAGAAGCCATACCCAAAATTCTATCTTTTGTATCATGAAATTTGGTTTCATACATGGTCCAATAAGGGTTTTCATTATTCTCATTATAACCGATAGGGCGCCCCTCATCATCTTTATAATCCTTCATCCAAGTAATATCATACGTATTTGGAATCGCATTCATATTGCTCATGTAATTATTGACGTTGTTGCCCATGTATGGTCTGTTATAGGCTTCCTCTTTGATGTAATTCATTCGAGCATCAATGTGGAATTTATCCGTAATATCACTTGTGCCTCTTAAAGAAAAAGTATTTCTCTCATAGCTTTGGTTGTCCGTGTTGCCATTGTTGGACATGTTGGAATACGAGAAACGAAGTGTTCCTGCATCCGATACTTTTGTCAAAGCAACATTGGTATTGGCAGTATAAGAAGGCTTGAAGAACAAATCATAGTTGTCATAAAACTGTACTGTTCTTTCTTCTCCATCATAATACTTGTCAGTAGTTAATCCTGGCGTCACTTTGGGGCCCCACATCCCATAATCACGTCTTGGATCAGTAGGAAACATGCCATTGGTACCATGAGCATATTCTTCTTGATTGTCAGGGGTGATGCCTAAAGTACTGATGGTAGACGAGTGTGAAAAATCCACCCCGATTCCTTTCTGTCCACCTTTGCCAGATTTGGTTGTAATCATAATTACACCATTAATACCTCTTGAACCGTAGATGGCCGTAGCGGCAGGTCCTTTCAGAACGTTGATGGATTCAATGTCTTCTGCATTGATACCCGACATACCGTCGCCCGTATCAATACCGCCACTGTCACCATCATTGGCATTGGATACGTTGGAGTTGTTCATCGGGATTCCGTCTATTACATATAACGGTTGATTGGAACCGTCTAGAATAGCGTTACCACGAATGACCACATTGGATGAAGAACCCGGAGAACCGCCAACCTGATTGATCTGAACACCAGCCACTTTACCTGCCAAATTATTCATTACGTTGGAAGAAGAAGTGACGGCGCCAAGATCATCGCTAGAAACTTCCTGAACGGCGTAACCTAACGATCTTTCATCCCTTTCAACACCAAGTCCAACCACCACTAATTCTTCCATTTCTGTAGCATCAGGCTCCAGCTTGATTGAAATGACATTTTGGTTGTTGACGTTGATCTCTGTGGTTTTATAACCGATATACGAGACTTGCAACAGGCTTGTGGGAGTGGCTTGGAGTTCAAAATTACCATCCATATCGGTAATTGATCCTTTTGAAGTCCCTTTGATTTTAATGGACGCACCAATAAGCGGTTCACCTGTCATTGCATCCTTAATAGAACCTTTGATGAGTTGTTCCTGTGCATGAAGTGTAAGCATACACGTCATGAACAGTACAACCATCACACTGATGGAATGTAAAATTCTTTTCATTTTACGATAAGTGAGTTAATAAAATAGTTTACAATAAGAGTGTATATCGTGCATTCATTAGGTTTAACAGAAAAAAATGCAGTAAAAATTCATTCAACGTAACTTAAGTACTCTGTAAACTAAATTATCGTCAACTTTCACGCAACATTTCTACGAGCTTTGAAGGTTCTACTTTCAACCTTCCTTCTTCTTCATTTTTGTCTTGAAACAAAAACGAAGCAAAAAATTCAAGGCTTAGAAGTCAAAAGCTAAATTCCATTCCTTTCGCCTAAATGATTTTAAACTCGCTAAAGCTCAAACAGGAAAATCATTTTTAAAGGCTCAATTCATGAAATTCTTAACGCTTTTCCCTTCAAGGCCGGAGAGCACTACCAAACTATAATGGTAGAAAACTCACTGGCGCGAATGTTAAGCGTAAGCGTCATTCGTGTCCTTCATATCATCAGAAATCTCCTGATTTCTAAATACTATAAACAACGAAAACTTAGTTTACAGTGTATTAAGGTATCTAAATAAAAATCTAGTAAAAATATAAACTCTGTATGTTTTGATATAACTTGTTTGTCTATAAACACTTTAGAAGTGTATTATAAACGCAAATGTATACGATGTTTTTGAAAATACAATAACACAATGCACATTGATGCGTGTTTTTGCTTTTGATATGCCTGTTTATAGTGTCGATATTCATTTGTAATCATTAAAAAACAGTGTTTCTGTATCGTTTTTCTAAACCTTAATAAAAAATGCTAATATTATTTTAAAGATGTTATAAACATTGTTATTAGCTACTATACCTTTTGTGAGTAGTGTTATTCAGGCGTGTTTATTTTAATTTTTTGATCCAAAAAGTGAAAATAGATGGTGTTTTTTCAGTGTGCCTATTTATGCATGAATGGAAAAGTAATTAAAAAAGCTCCTCTTCAATACTTGGTCTTTTTACCCTATTTTTTTGAGATGAAATTAATTTTACATCATTGAAAATGTATTGTTTGATATTGTGCAATGTTAGTGTGGGGAGTTTTTAGAAGAAAATGTTCATTGTTTGAAAGAGACCGGTTTATCTATAACAATAGATTTTCATTATAAGATAAGTAAAAAATGCACTTGAAGATTTCTCGATACATATCACTTGATAATGCTAACTCAATCTTAATGAAGGTGATATTTAATATTGACAACTTAAATCTATACGATTTCTAGCTAGTAGTTTTCATGATTTCGCATTATTAGACAAATTTAAGCTATCAGGAAAGAAACAATGCCAAATGCTTGTAATAAAAGCTTCTCAACTATTCTTCTAAAAGTGTTCTATAATTCAATCTAAAAATGACTTTCATGAGTAAAAAGGAGCACTAAAAATTCACTCGTTAATATTAAGTTCATACTCAAAACATGCATATATTTTCTTGTTTATGCTTGTTTATTAAATTTTTCACGCCTATTTACCTGTTTTTAACTATAAATTTGCGAATTAATACTAAAAAAACTTATTACGTTGTGCCTATTCGTGCATGATGCTACATTTGTAATGTAAACAAGACACTTTTAAAGTTGTCCGACTTAATCTCGATGTTATACACATTATAAACAAAATCTCAATAATAAGAAATGAAGAATTTTTACAAGTTTAACCAGAAGAGTTTCTACACTTAACTCAGGTATCAATTAATGTAAAATAGATATTGCTTTTTTGGTTTATAAAAGGAGTAATGCTATTTATTCAAATGCTATAGAACTAGACCATATGCTAAAACCAACGAAATTCTAAAATCAATACAATGTAATTTCTAGCAGTCAATGGACATTGACGCGATAGCATGGTTCAAAAAATTATTTTTGGCTAAGGCCAACTTTAACTACTACACTAATCTAATACTGAAAATGAGTAAATTTTACTTAATGCTGTTAAGCATGTTTATGCTTACAACAGGCGCATTGTATGCTCAAGAACGTACTGTCACAGGTACGGTTACAGATGCGGCCGACAACTCTCCATTGCCAGGTGTGAATGTTTTGATTAAAGGAACAACACTTGGAGCGGTAACAGATTTTGATGGAAACTTCTCTGTTGTCATTCCATCTCCTGAGAATAATACACTTACATTTTCATTTATAGGCTATAAAACTACAGATTTTAATGTTTCTAACGCTGATAATATTCAAGTAGGTCTTGAAGCAGACGCAGAAGAATTAGATGAAGTGGTTGTTACAGCACTTGGTATCAAGCGTGAAGAAAGATCGCTTGGTTATGCAGTCTCTGAAGTGAAATCAGATGATATTGGTGAAAATTCATCAGCCAATTTAATGAACTCATTAAATGGTAAAGTAGCTGGTGTACAGATTACTCCAGTTTCAGGTCCAGCTTCATCGTCAAACGTAACAATTCGTGGTAATGCAGTACTTTCAGGTTCAAACCAACCATTATATGTAGTGGATGGTGTGCCAATGAGTAACTCTAACTTCGAAAATGCAGATGACCATGACAACGGTGGTATTGATACAGGTGACGGTCTTTCGTCGATCAACCCTGATGATATCGAGTCAATGTCAGTACTTAAAGGTCCTGCAGCAACTGCATTATACGGTACACGTGCTATTAACGGTGTAATTTTAATTACTACAAAGTCTGGTGAGAAAAGACAAGGTTTAGGAATTGACTTCTCAACAGGTGTAAACTTTGATGTGGTTGGTATTACTCCAACAATGCAAAACCAATATGCTCATGGTACAATGGGTGACTTCCCTGTTGATCCTAGATCTACGGAAGGTAACAGAATGTGGGGTCCTATGCTTACTCCTGGTATGACTACTAATAAATATTTTGACAATCAAACAAGAACTGTTCAGCATTATAATATTTATGATGAATTATACAGAACTGGTGTAACATTCAACAACAGTATTTCATTGACAGGTGGTAACGAATCATCAAATGTACGTTTCTCTTACTCAAACATGAGTAACCAAGGTAATGTTGAGAATTCAACTTTCAACAGACATACCTTCAACTTGAGAGGTACAACAAAAATGATCAATGATAAATTGACAGTAGACTCAAGAGTTACATATACTCACCAGGAAGCGAATAACAGAATGGCGATGGGTAACTCAGTATACAACTACCAAAATGCTTTAATGGGTATTCCAAATACAATTAGCATGGATTGGTTAAGAGACAATTATAAAGATGCAAATGGACGTCCTGTAGGTTATGACCAAATCAACAATAACCCTTACTGGACAATGAATGAAGTACAAAACTATGACAAGCAAGATCGTATGTTAGGTATGTTAAGCTTAAACTATGAGTTTAACGAAAACCTTAACTTAGTTGCTCGTGGTGGTACAGACGTTACATCTTTCAGACAAAATGTTCTTGATCCTCTTTATACTCCAAGATATGAGCAAGGTAGAGCTTTTGAAAGAACAAACCTTAGTACTGAAAACAACTTTGATTTCCTTTTACAGTACAGTAAGAAATTTGGAAACTTTGATGTAAATGCTACTGCAGGTGGTTCGTATATGCACCAATTGATTGATGCAACAGATGCAGGTTCTGTAAACTTTATTTCTGATGATCAGCAACATCCAGGTGCAGGTTCAGATAGATTCTTAGCATTCAGCAGATACGAAAGAGCAATTGCTTCAGTATACGCTACAGCTTCAATTGGTTATAAAGGATTCTTATTCTTAGATGTTTCGGGTCGTAATGACTGGTCATCAACACTTCCTTTAGATAACAATTCATATTTCTACCCTTCAGTTTCAGCATCATGGGTATTCTCAGATATGGACTGGAATACACCTGAATGGTTATCATTTGGTAAGTTGAGAGCATCATGGGCACAAGTGGGTTCAGATACAGACCCTTACAGCTTGTACTTACAGTATAATGTAAACGGTATGTTAGGTGGACGTCCAGGTTTTGGATTCCCAATGGGTGGTATCGAAGGATCTGTGATTCCAAACCAGAACTTAAGACCTTCAATGTCTAACTCTTATGAATTTGGTTTAGACTTAAGATTATTCGACAATAAATTAGGTTTCGATATCGCATACTACAATCAAGTAGCAACAGATCAGATCTTACCAGTTGACGTTTCTAACGCATCAGGATACAACCAAGCTTTAATTAACGCTGGTGAAATTCAAAACAGAGGTGTGGAATTAATGATCAATTACAGCCCAGTTCAAACAGACAACTTCCGTTGGGATATGACTGTGACAGCGGCTTACAATGAAAACCAAGTAGTTTCATTGACAGAAGGAGTAGAGTCTTACTTACTAATGCCAACATCTGGATCAGTTTCAGTTCAAGCGATTCCTGGTCAAGCTTACGGTGTGATTATGGGTAAAACGTATGTGAGAGATGATGCAGGACATGTTGTAGTAAATGAGAACGGTCTTCCATTAGTATCAGATGAAGTTTCAGAAATTGGTAACTCTATTCAACCTTGGATGGCAGGTTTAAGAAACACATTCAACTATAAAAACTTCTCATTATCAGTATTGATTGATGGTAAGTTTGGTGGTCAGATCTACTCGCAGACAAACGCATCAATGTACTCTAGTGGTAAGCACGTGGATACGATTGAAGGTAGACATGATTTCTACTACGGTAACGGCTGGAACCCTGGTAACTTAGTATTAGAAAGTGGTGAGCCTTTCAATGGTTCAGTTGATCCAGAATTATACTATAGACAAGTGGCTTTAATTGATGAGCATTTCGTTTATGATGCATCATTCATCAAATTAAGAGAAGTATCAATCTCTTACCGCTTACCAGCGAAAACATTAGAGAACACTCCATTCAGAAACTTAGCATTTACTGCTTATGGTAACAACTTAGGTTACTTATGGAGAAATACACCAAATATTGACCCTGAGGCATCATTTACATCAGGTAACGGTCAAGGTATTGAAATGTTTAACATGCCTCTACCTAGAACATTTGGTTTCAAATTAAACGCTAATTTCTAATCTACATCTCATGAAAAAATTAATCATAAATATATTCGTAGTGGCTTTAGCAGCCCTTACATCTTCTTGTACGGATCTTTTCCGTGAAATGAATGACAACGACTATACAAGTGGTGATATGGATCCAAAGTACCAGTTTACTTTTATCCAAGCCAAGTTGTTTTCAAGTGGTCATGAAGGATACAGAGGTAACTTGATTATGGCAGGTCCAATGTCAGGTTTAACAGCTAACCCTCAATATACGCAAGGGCAAGGTTTCAACAGAAGTGATTCTTTCACAGAAGCAACTTGGGCATTGTTCTATGGTGATATCGTGAAGAACCTTGAGGATATCCAAGTTCGTCTTAACAAGAGAATGGATGAAGAAGGGGTAGATAACACAGGTAAGTTAGCACAAGTTTCAATTGTAAAAGTGATTAACTTCTTGAGAATTACTGCTATGTATGGTGATGTTCCTTACTCTGAAGCAGGTAAAGGTTATTCAGAAGGTGTTTTATATCCAAAATATGATACACAGCAAGAGATCTTTGAGGCAATGGCTGAAGAACTTCTTGAAGCAAGAGAGAACCTTTCTCAAGGTGAATTATTCTCAGATGATTTTTACTTCTCTGGCAATGCGGCCGCTTGGGAAAGATTAGCTAACTCATTATTGATGAAAATCGGTCTTTTCATGGCTGAAGGTGATGATGCAAAAGGTAGAGAGATTTTCAATGCGGCATATAGCACAGGTAACTATATTTCTTCTTTAACAGAATCAGCAGTATTGGAGCACAACGAAAGTGACGGTCCTTGGGGACAAACAGTCAATGGTTCTGGTGTAGCCAACGAAGGTAGAGTAGGTGGACAGTCTTATCAATTTATTTCTCACAACGCATTAGTTTCAATGCAAGAGAAAGAAGATCCACGTCTTTTCTGGGTAGCTTCACATATTGATAACAGAGGATCATCAACAGCTGCATTTTTGAATACAGATCAATATACAGACTATGATCCATTTGCTTACAATGATAATGAGGGTAACGAATTCAAGAGAATTCACTACCGTGGTGTAAAAGAAGGCGACAGACCTGATGGTAACAGAGGTATCTTTATTACAGATGGTAAGATTGAATATTCAGCATATACTATGACGAAAACAGATTCAGATGGTAATGCTGTGAACAACCTTGGTTATACTTTTAAAGATGGTGGTCAGTATGGACAGTTAGTGGCTGTGAACCCAGCTACAATTTTAAATGCAACTTCTCCAACAATGATTTTAGCTTCAGATGAAGTTCACTTTATGATTGCGGAAGCAGCACAAAGAGGATGGGTTTCAGCAGATATCAGTTCTCACTTTAAAACTGGTGTAGAGCATGCCATCAAAAAGTACCCTACATTCTACAGTGGTGCTGATTATGTAAGTGCATTTGTAGATTTATATAAGGATCAAACAAACCCTGGTTATAACTGGGAAGGTGCAGTGCAAGACTACGTAAATCAAGTAGGTAATGATTTAGGTAAAAACGGAGACGTTCTAGAAGATATCGTTTACCAACATTGGTTGTCTCAAATAGGAAATGGTTATAACTCATTTGCAATTTGGAACAGAACACATTACCCGTCGTTTGTGAAAGCAAATACAAGAGATGAATCACATGTTCAAATTCCTGTAATGGATAAAAACCCATTAGAAGATGACGATGCAATCGCAACTGGTAGCCAATCAGTAGAATTACATACAGGTGGTATTACAGGTTTCTACAGATCAAATAGATTCCCTTATCCAAACAGAGAGTTTACAGTAAACCCTTCAAATGCGAATGGTGCTGTGGATAACCAAAGTGAGAATCCTTCTTCAGATTTTATTACGGCTTATCAGTTTATGAGTAAGAAAAACTAAAACGGAAGAATTATATATACTTAGTATAAATATTTTGTAGGAGTTTTTTCTCTATGAATTAAAGCGGTGAATCGCATATTATACACTGTTTTGAAAAAGAGAAAATAGATCAATGAATGCCTTATTCATGATCAGAATTAAAGTGAAAGGTGATACTTCTTTGAGGTGTCACCTTTTCTTTTTACTAGATATTATTTCACTATTCAAATAAGTATAAAAAAAGTGATGTACTAAACAAAGAATCTATAGTAGAACAGCCTTAGGTATAAACTATTGTATACAAACAATTGGTTATCTTGTAGTAAGAAATGAAATATATACCCGTACAAATGAAATACTTATTACTTCTTTTATTAATAGTTGGCCTACTTTCCTGTGAAACCTATTCTGATCCGTCCATAGATGAATTGCGTAATACGAACATCATCAGTAATTCCACTTGGTCTGTCCAAAGAGCCACATTTATCACTAACTTTGATGGTCAAACTAGAGAACTATCTTCTTCATTTGAGCATGGTCCAGGAGAAGTCAGTTTCAATTTTACGCTAGATGCTAAAATCGATGGAATGATAGAATGGAATACGCAAAGGAGTTTGGATGAAACTGAAGTAAAAAGGTATTTTATCATTGATGAAGAAATACTGTTTGAAGATGGAATCCATGTAGACAGTTGGGAGTGGACCGTCTTAAATTCTGATGCAAAGGACTCTCTCAATTATATAAGAGCATTTCTAAGAGTAGGCAATACAAGGATCAAAGCGAAGATCTACGAAAACAAGCCCAATGAGATCTATTGTTATTATGATAAAGCAAAAAGAATTAATGGATATACTTATAAATACCACGTCAATTTTTGGATGATTAAAGAGTAGAATAAGATTAATAAAATTAACAATTTATTGAGGGTATTTAACAAAATAAAGTAAGGGAAAATAAAACAATTTTGAGGTGTAGTTTTCAGTAGTTACACGTATTGAGGTATTTGGACTAATTAACAAAGCAATTTGATGTATTAAGTAGAAGTTAAATTGACTTTTTAGAAGTTTAAATATTTTATTTGTGTGTTTTTGTATTGTTAGATGCATTTTTTTCACTTTCCTAATTGAAATTTTACAAGAATAGTATTAATTGTAGAAAATACACAAATAATCCAACATTGTTCTTAAATTTACGTATATAAATTGTATATTAAGAAATAGAAATTTTAAACCTCGTTACTTTATGAAACCTATTAAATTTGGATCTATACAGTTGATGCCGATAGCGCAGTTTGGAATCGTTTTGACGATCGTATTGTTATTTGCTTTTGCTTATATTAAGTCGTTATTACTTTCACAGGGAATTGATGTTCCTCAACGTTATTATGTATATGTTCCAATTTTAATATTCAGTGGTATCTGGCCTTTCATGATTAGTAGAGGTATTGAGCAAAATCCTGAATTTGAACCTGAGAAATAGCACACATTATTAATCAATCATACAAAGTGCTTCTTCCTTACCTTGGAAGAAGCACTTTTTTGTTTTTAAGTAAATGGAAAGGCCAGTAGAAAAGGTATGTTGGTTACCAATCCTCCTCATCTACTGTTTCATGATTTTTATAAATTGAAGGTAAGGTGATTTCTTTATACACTACCCATGTTCTTAATATGAAAATAACAAAAACGGGGGCTAACTCAGTTACAAAACGATTGATTTCTAAATGATACAATAGGATATAGAAGATAGCCCCAACGATACTGATTGTGGCATATATCTCTTTTTGGAAAACAACCGGAATTTCATTGACTAAAATATCTCTGGAAACACCACCAAAAGAACCTGTTATAACACCTAGTATAATACAGATGATATAAGGCAAATCATAAGTGAGTCCAATCTGTACTCCAGCCACTGAAAATAAAGCAAGACCAATAGTGTCAAAAAGTAAGAGTGAGGTTCTGAAACGATCGAGCCTGTCTTGGAAAATCATAGCACAAACAGCACCAGCTAAAATAAAGTAGATATAACTGGGGTCGGCAATCCAAAAAACATCTCTTTGTTCTATTAAAACATCTCTTAAAGTACCCCCGCCAACAGCGGTTACAAAGGCCACAATGATGACTCCAAACGGATCCAGCTTCTTCTGCATGCCTACCAATGCACCAGAAATTGCTAATGCAAAAGAACCGATAACACCAATGTAATAGATGATTTCTTTCACTGATAAATTGATTTTACAAAATGAATAATAGTAACTAATAAAAACCTTAGAGCATGTTTGAAATATCTCTTTTAGTAAAAAATCACCCTGTCAGAACGTGAGTTGATTAATTTCATCAAGTATAGGATCTCTATTTTCTCATAAATTAATTGCCTCACAACCTAAAAAGGAAATGTTTATTTCTAAAATATATATTCAAAACATGCACTTATTAAAAAGGAGTGTTTTAAAACAGGACGCAAAGGAACACATTTCCACCATAGAAGTTACATATTAATTAGATTTATTTACTGAATTCTTCTTATAACTTTACTATTTTTGTAAACTGAATTAGATAAAAACTCCGCAATGGCATATATCATATACGATACGGAAACCACAGGTTTACCGAAAAATTTTAATGCACCTCTTACCGATCTTGACAACTGGCCTAGAGTCGTTCAATTGGCATGGCAACTTCATGATGACCATGGTAAATTGATCAAAGCTCAAAACCTGATTGTGAGACCGGACGGTTATACCATTCCATTTAATGCAACCAAAGTCCATGGTATTACCACGGAACACGCATTGGAACATGGTCATGACTTGAAGGAAGTATTAGAAGAATTCCGTATTGATTTAGCAAAGGCGGACCGTCAGGTAGGTCACAATCTTCAGTTTGATATTAATGTTACTGGGGCTGAATTTATTAGAGTTGATCTCGAAAGTAAGATTCAGGAAGTAGAGGTGATTGATACCATGATCACTTCCACTGATTTCTGTGCATTGCCAGGTGGTAGAGGAGGTAAATTCAAATCTCCTTCACTGACTGAACTTCATAATAAGCTTTTTGGGGTTCCGTTTGCAGATGCCCATGATGCCGCTTATGACGTTGATGCTACAGCACGATGTTTCTTTGGCTTGATTGAGCATGGTGTTGTAACGCCAATCAATGATGTGGCTGTAGAAGCAGTCATTTATGAAGCACCGGAACTGGATGAAGCCAACTTTGCCTTTAAAAATAAATCCAAAGATTTAGGTAGAGGTAATGTAAGTAAGGAAGAAGGTCTTGCAAGACTGAAAGATGTTAAGTTCACTCATCTGCATACGCACACACAATTCTCTATCTTAAGGGCTACTTGTACGATTGGTGATTTGGTTGCTAAATCACAAGAAGATGGCTGTGATGCCGTTTGTTTGACTGATCACGGTAACATGTATACGGCTTATCATTTCGTAAGAGATGTATTGAAAGCAGAATTAAAGCCGATTGTTGGTTGTGAGGTGTACTTGGTAAATGACCATAAAAAGCGAAAGTTTACACGTGATGATCCAGATAGAAGATCATCTCAAGTATTAATCGCTAAAAATAAAAACGGGTATCATAATTTAGCAAAGCTATCTTCTCAAGGTTTTATTGATGGAGCCTACACAGATAGAGATGGTACTTATGCTCGTATTGATAAAGAACTTTTACTGCAATATAAAGGTGACTTGATCGCTACAACAGGCGGTTTGCAATCACCAGTAAATAACCTCATTCTGAATGTCGGTGAAGAACAGGCAGAACAGGAGTTTGTTTGGTGGTTAGAAAACTTTCAAGACGATTTTTATATTGAATTATGTCGTCATGGACTGGAAGAAGAAGATCACGTCAATGAAGTATTACTTCGTTTTGCAGAAAAATATAATGTAAAATATTTCGCTGCCAATAATGTCTATTATATGGATGAGGCAGGGGCGGATGCGCATGATATTTTATTATGTGTGAAAGATGGTGAGAAGAAATCCACACCAATCGGTAGAGGTAGGGGGTATCGTTTCGGATTCCCAAATAATCAATTCTACTTTAAGTCTGCCGATGAAATGAAAGAATTGTTCTACGATTTACCTGAGGCGATTGAATGTACACAGGAAATTGTAGACAAGATCGAATCGTATAAATTGGCACGTGATGTCCTCTTGCCTGCCTTCGATATTCCTCAGGAATTTGTAGATCCAGAAGATGAAAAAGACGGAGGTAAAAGAGGGGAGAATGCCTTCTTAAGACACCTTACCTATGTGGGTGCTGAAAAAAGATATGGTGAGATTACGGATGATATTCGTGAGCGTTTGGATTTCGAATTAAAAACGATTGAGAATACAGGTTATCCGGGTTATTTCTTGATTGTACAAGATTTTACAACTGAAGCTCGAAATATGGGGGTGTCAGTAGGTCCCGGTCGTGGATCGGCGGCAGGTTCTGCAGTAGCCTACGCGATTGGTATTACCAACGTTGACCCTATTAAATATGACTTGCTATTTGAGAGATTCTTGAATCCTGACCGTGTATCCTTACCCGATATTGATATTGACTTTGATGATGAAGGAAGACAAAAAATCATCAACTGGGTAGTCGATAAATATGGTTTCAATCAAGTGTCTCATATTATCACTTACGGTACTATGGCGGCAAAATCGTCTATTAAAGATACTGCCCGTGTGATGGATTTGCCACTTTCTGATTCTGATCGATTGGCAAAACTGGTGCCGGATATGAAGCTGAAAAAACTATTTGGAATGTCTGATCAACAATTGGAAGACAAACTGAACAGTGAGCAGATGGAAATGGCGAATCAATTGAAAGCGATTTCCGAAGAGCACGGCACTTTAGAAGGTGAGGTAATTAATACAGCAAGAATACTAGAAGGTTCTGTAAGAAACACTGGTATTCACGCCTGCGGTATTATCATTACGCCAGATGATATTACGAAGTTTATTCCAGTTACTACAGCCAAGGATGCCGACCTGCTCGTAACACAGTTCGATAACTCCGTAGTAGAGAATGCTGGTATGCTGAAGATGGACTTCTTAGGGTTGAGAACCTTGTCCATCATTAAAGATGCTATAAAATTGATCAAACAACGTCATGGAATTGATATCGATCCAGATGATATTCCGTTGGATGATCGCAAAACATATGAACTATACCAGAGAGGAGAAACAAACGGTACATTCCAGTTTGAATCCGCTGGTATGCAGAAGCACTTAAGATCACTAAAACCCGATGTTTTTGGTGACTTAATTGCCATGAACGCCCTGTACCGTCCAGGTCCATTGGAATACATTCCAAACTTTATTGCCCGTAAGCACGGTGATGAAGAGATTGTATATGACATTGATAAAATGGATGAGTACCTTGCCGAGACCTACGGAATTACAGTCTACCAAGAGCAAGTAATGTTGTTGTCACAGTCATTGGCAGGGTTTACGAAAGGTGAAGCCGATATGCTTCGTAAGGCGATGGGTAAGAAAATTTTCGCCTTGCTAGAGCAATTGAAGCCGAAGTTTATTGAAGGTGGTACTTCTAATGGTCATGATCAGAAAGCACTTGAAAAAGTGTGGACGGACTGGGAGGCCTTTGCCGCGTACGCCTTCAACAAATCCCACTCGACTTGTTATTCAGTAGTAGCCTTCCATACAGGATATTTAAAAGCAAATTATCCTGCGGAGTATATGGCATCCGTGTTGACGCACAACATGAATGACATTAAGAAGGTGACATTCTTTATGGAAGAATGTAGTCATATGGGTATTCCGGTATTAGGGCCAGATATCAATGAATCGGAATACAAATTCTCAGTTAACGCGGATGGTGCGATTCGTTTTGGGTTAGGTGCTGTAAAAGGTATTGGTACAGGACCGATTAATGCCATAATTGAAGGAAGAGAAGAAAAACCTTATGAATCTATTTTCGATTTTGTGGAAAGAGTCAATCTTAAAGCCGTTAATAGAAAAGTAATGGAAAGTTTGGCGTATGCGGGTTCATTTGATGAATATGAATTCCATAGAGCTCAATATTTCCATATTCCAGAAGGAGAGAAGTTTTCAGGAATTGACTTGTTATTAAGGTATGGCAACAGAGTGCAAGCGGATAAAATGTCTGCTCAAGCTTCATTATTTGGTGCAAGTACAGGTGGTTCTGTTCCTCCTCCAAAGTTACCTCAATTGGAACCTTGGTCGAAGTTGGTAGAACTACGTTTTGAGAAAGAAGTAGTAGGTTTCTTTATTTCGGGTCACCCATTGGATATGTACCGAATGGAGTTGGAAAACTTCTGTATTCCTATCAAGCACGTTGATTTACATAAACAGCAAGAAATTAAAATTGGTGGTATGATCACTGAAGCGAAAATTCTTGAAAGTAAAAACGGTAATAAATTCGGTATTCTGACAGTGGAGGATTACGAACAAACGCATCAGATGGCGATGTTTGGTGAGAACTTCAACAAAAACCGACATTTCTTTAATGAAGGAGATTTCGTTTGTGTAATTGGTCAAGTGAAAGAAAATTACAGAACACCTGGGCAGTGGGAGGTCAACCCTAAAAAGATCATGGCGTTATCTTCTGTTAAAGATCATTTCTGTAGAGGAATTGACTTGTCAGTGGATGTTGCAATGCTTAGTGACGATACGATCATGGATTTAGTCAATATCGTTGAAGAGCATAAAGGAACTAGAGAAATGTCACTAGAGGTAATTTCTAGAGAAGATAATATGGTTGTCAACTTATTTTCGAAGAGCTACAAAGTAGACCCCTCTACTGAGTTGTTAAATGATTTAGACCGTTTGGAAGGAATAGAATATAGAGTTTATTAGAGAATCAAATAAGCTTTTGATCCCCGTATGCACTAGAATTTTAGTGGGTACGGGGATTTTTTATTCGTACACTTTTTAATAGTAAAAAATACCCGTGAGCTATATATTTTAAAATTACATCAATTGGCTCTCAATCGAAACGAACAAAAGCGTTTGTTTTTTCCAAGAACAGTAATCTGAATACATCAAACAGTAATACTAATTAGAGATCATTTTTAACCCTAAGTATCTTTGTATAAGTAATCTAATGATAATTAAAACAGAGAAATCATGTTTGGAAAAATGATTGCAAAAAACCTTGTTATGGCAGGTGAAGCAGCTCCTCTATTCGACAACCCTAGTAACTATAATCTGCAGTATGAAAATGTTTCCTTTCAAGCTAGTGACGGTGTTAATCTAAAAGGGTGGCTCATAAAAGGAGATGATGACAAAGTAATTATTCAATCCCATTTTGGACTTTATTGTTGTCGTGCTGGTTATACGAATGATATAAAGCGTATAGCAAAAGGATATCCTACCGACGTTAAATTTTTACGTCAGGCAAAATACCTTAATGATGCCGGTTATTCAGTGCTTATGTTTGATATGCGCAATCATGGAGAAAGTGATCCAGCAATGGATGGTTTTGCTTCCTATGGACCAGAAGAGGCAAAAGATATTATTGCGTCCGTAGATTTTATTAGTAATCATTCGGTCTATAAAAATGCAAATATAGGATTGTTCAGTATTTGTATGGGACAAGGTGCATCTGTATCTGCCTATGGTAGAGAAGATGGTTTGAAAAATTATAGCAATATCAAATGTATGATTTCAGTACAACCATTAGATTATGCTCACTTCATAGATAAAATGAAACTTCCTGGCTTTTTATTAAAAAGAGCAGACAGATTTATCAAAAAGAATACAGATTTCGATTATATAAATAATACTTGGCGTCCTTACGTTAAAGATGTCACTGTACCAACATTAATTATCCAAAATAAAAATGATGGTTTCCTTGATAAAGACTTTGTTGATGGGGTTTACAATGATTTACAAGTAGAAAAAGAAATGATGTGGATAGAAATACCAGATAAAAAAAATCAGGGGTTTAATCGTATGGCGGCTTATGACTGGCTAGGTACTCACTCTGAACCTGTTTTGAAGTGGTTCAATAAGTACATGTAATCAAAGTGAAGTCCTATTGAATAAAGAGATAAAATGGCAATAAAAACAAAATATTTTGAGCGCTGGGTAGATAAAGTCCCTCAAGCAACTGATAAAGTTATGGCAATAACGGGTACGACATCTGGTATTGGTTATTGGACGTCAGTTTTTGCAATTCGAAAAAATGTGAAGGCGCTTTTGCTTCTTAATAGAGCCTCGTCAAGGGCTGAAGAAGCTTTTCAAAAATTGGAAGAGGAGAAAAAATTATGTGGTAGTACAACTATCCTATATAAAGTTGAGTTAGATTTAATGAGTTTTGAATCTGTAAAAAAGGCAGCTGAACAGGTTAATGAATTAAGCAAAGAGTTAGGTGGTTTAAATATTCTGGCTAACAATGCAGGTTTTGGACCCGTTTCAGATTTTCGCACAGATGACGGGTATGATGCCCAAATGCAGGTGAATCATTTATCTCACTTGTTACTTACAAAAAGCGTGTTCCCGTCTTTTGATATAGCTCTAGAAAATGGAAAAGAAGTAAGAATCTGCCAACAGTCTTCTGGTGTTAGATACATGCAAAAAACTGCTCATGAAGAAAAATTCTTTAAAAAAACAGCTAAAGGAACACTAGGTGGTGATGGAGTGAATGCAGGTAATGAAAGATATCATCAAACTAAACTTGCTGCAATCACTTTTGCATTGGAGTTCAGTAAAAAGTTAAAAGAAAAAGGCTATGATACCAATCAGATAAAAAGTCTTTGTGCTGAACCCGGATTTTCAGAAACAAATCTTGTTTCAAACTCAGCATCAGGCAATACTTGGTTGTTAGGACATCTTTCAAAAGTTGTTATTTGGGTTATGTCACTGTTCATGAAACGTCAGTCTGCTGCTGATGGAGCACTTCCTTTGTCTCATGCTTGCTTTGCTGAAGATATTTCAAATGGCGATTTTATTATGCCAAATGAATATCATGTTGGTACTCCTACAAAATCTATTGCTGAAGGAAAGTTGGCAAATGGTAAAGCTGAAAATGAAGCATTAGGCCTTGATGTAAATAATCAGGAACTATGCTGGCGTATGTCTGAAGAAGTATTAGGAGACATTTTTGAATTTGCGAAAAGTAAGGAATTGTCTAAAAATTGATTGCAAAAAATGTTAATTTATAACATCAAAAGTAATGAATTAATACACAAATGAGAGAGATTATTGAGTTTAATAGCATATCTGAAGCTCTACAAGCAATGGGAATTAAAAAACCAAAGCATCCTTTAGTTACAGCCTTCCAACATAAGGAAATAAAAAGTGGTTTAGAGATGGCAGGCAAAAGCGTTGTAGGTTCTTTTTATATGGTTGAATATAAAGAAGTAAAAGACTGTTATTTTGAATACGGTCGTACTACTTACGATTTTGAAGAAGGTTCTCTTATTTTTCTAGCTCCTGGTCAGGTTCTAAAAGTAGAAGAATGGGATGAAGATGATATTGGCGATAGCTGGACTTTATTCTTTCACCCTGATTTAATAAGAAAGTCACAACTTGGGATTAACATTAATGAATATTCTTTTTTTCGTACGATGTAAACGAAGCTTTGCACATATCTGACAGTGAAAAGAAAATAATTGAAGAACTGAGGGATAAAATTGTTCAGGAATACAGCTTAAACATCGATAAGCAAAGTCAAAAGCTAATTGTAACCAGTATTGAATTACTTTTAGATTATTGTACCCGCTATTATAATCGTCAATTCTTAATTCGTGAAAATCTAAATAAAGACATTTTGATGCGATTTGAAGAATTACTAAAAAATTATTATCAATCTGGTAAAGCTTTAGAACAAGGAATACCCTCGGTTAAATATTGTGGTGAAGAACTGAATATGTCTCCAAATTATTTCAGTGATTTACTTAAAAAAGAAACCGGACGAGGTGCTCAAGATCATATTCATTCCTTTGTGATTGAAAAAGCTAAAACACAACTCTTAAATTCAAGAGAATCTATTGCCCAGATAGCATATGGTTTAGGTTTTGAATACCCTCAAAATTTCAGTAAACTTTTCAAAAAAAGGACGGGGAAAAGTCCTGTTCAATATAGAACTATTAACTAGTAGTATAAGTTATATGAATTTTTTAAAGTCAAAATGGATGGTCATAACATTAATTATTATCTCGGTATTATTTTTACTTATTCTAACAGGGAGAAAGTCTGTAAAAGCCATAATTAAAATTAAAGCACCGCAAGAAGAGGTTTGGAGTAAATTAATTGATATTAATGAAGTTAAAACTTGGAATAGGGTTCTTGTTCCCATTCAGGGTGAATTTAAGGTTGGAAATACAATAAAATACGAATTTTACCAAGATGAAAATGGTAAAGCCGCAGTAATGAACGCTACTGTAAAAAAAATAATTCCACAAAAAATCATCAATCAGAAAGGTGGCTTTCCAGGTTTTTTAACCTACAACCACCATTATTTGCTTTCTTCAGATGGAACTTTTACAACTGTTACTATAACTGAAGAATATGCTGGTATATATGTACACTTTTGGAACCCAATACTTGTTGAAAAAGCCTACGAAAGACTTTTAACCCTATTAAAGAAGAGGATTGAAGAATAAGATTTAATAGTAAGAGCTAATTTCCAAAATAAATTACCAGAGAAAGTGGTAGTGTATTTGATGGGCTTCAGAAGTAGCCTACATCCGCATAAAAGCTTGAAAATATGAAAGTGATGAATATTATTATAAAGCATAACATCCATCACTTTTTTTATTTGATTGAATATTAGAGTCTTACTAAAAAGATTTCATTTCTGACTTCAAATTGATCTGAATAAATTTTTTTCATAATTATTTCATGAAATACGAATTATTAAAATCATAGATTTTTTTATATAAAAGTGTACTTACTAAACGAATAATATATAATTAAAAGTCGAAAATTAGTATTTAATATTTTGAATTTTTGATTAAATTGTTCTATATACATTTAACGAAATTGAGGAATACCTATAATTTATTATGTCCTAATATTTGCAAAGTGATTGAATAACTTCTATTTTTGTTATGTTAATGATACAAAAAATTATATCTATTGCATTAAAAATAATTATCATGAGCCAAAGTAAAATTGTTGCTGCCGCAGAAGCTGCACTTGACAAATTAACTAAGTTAAACAAGAAAGGAGAGTACGAACAACAAGTAAACGACTTAACATGGGTGTTAGGAAGTTTCAAGAACGACGGAAACCCTGATGGTGTTTACCAGAAAGTTGCAGAAGCTAAAGACGTGCTGGCAGATCTAAAATCCAAAAAACCTAGAAGCGTAGCGAAAGCATTAATGGATACATTAGACGAGGCGTTAGCTTAATCTGATTGACATTGTAAAAATTTAATTTTTGGCCATCATTTTGATGGCTTTTTTTGTATTTCATATTTTTTATGCAATAGTGGTAGTTCGAGGTAGGTGTGATTTTAAATTTTAAGCAAAAAGTTGTATTTGTTTTGAAATTTACATTAAACACTCTTGTTTGGTGATAAATATGTATTAAATAAAGGTTGGTGTTATGTAATTATTAAAATAAATGTGTGGATTTTCTTGATATTCTAGATTTATTTAATTTAACTTGTGGCGAACAATTAAGTGGGGCATTTTTTCTGAAACCCATCTTGATTTACTAACAACAACGAACAAAAAAATATACTTCAATGTTATTATTCATCTTAACATTTGCAATATTGTTTTCACCTACAATGTTATTTGCAAATGAGACTACTACTCTAGACGCCTTTAATGTCCCGGATACATTATGGGTGCTATTTTCTGCAGTCCTCGTATTATTAATGCAAGCTGGCTTTAAAACTTTAGAGACAGGTCTTGTAAAGAAAGAACACCGATCAAGTGTTGGAAGTAAAAACCTTTTGGATTTGGTGGCAGGCGTATTGGGCTTTTTCTTGATTGGATTTAGTCTGATGTTTGGCAAATCTTATTTTGGTGTTATAGGTTTCGATTTTGATTTATTTCTTGGACAAAATTTCAACAATGGCGATCAGCAAATTCCAGGGGTAGTTTTCTTCTTATTTCAATTGGTTTTTGCAGGTACTGCATTGACCATCGTTTCAGGAGCTATGTCTGGCAGAACTGGTGTTTTCCCTTATTTTATAGGTTCACTTATCACCGCAGTTGTAATTTATCCAATCTTCGGCCACTGGGCATGGGGTAATTTATTTTACACTGACAATTATGCATGGCTGGCAGAAATGGGTTTCATGGACTTTGCAGGTTCTACAGTCGTACATACTTTAGGAGCATGTGTAGGTCTTGTCGGAATGATCATGGTAGGCCCAAGGATTGGAAGATTTGATAAAAATGGCAAACCTAAATCGATAAAAGCATCTGATTATTCTTATAGTATATTAGGAGTGATGCTTCTTTGGATTGGATGGTGGGGCTTTAACGGCGGTAGTACGCTCTCGTTTAATTATAGTGTTTTTGAAATTATTTTAAATACCAATCTAGCAGGAGCCGCCGCATGTTTTTCAGCCTTTTTCTTTTGCTATTTCTTTCAGGATAGAAGTGAATTGATTGAGAAAATGATTGGAGGAGCACTTACAGGTCTTGTGGCCATAACGGCGTGTTGTAATGTAGTAACACCACTGAGTGCTTTAATCATTGGTTTGTTGGCAGGAATTATACACAATCTTGGGTTTGATTTAATTTTAAGAGTATTCAAGCTGGATGATCCTGTGGGAGCAATTCCTGTGCATGGCTTTGGTGGTATTTTTGGAACACTTTGCGTAGCTCTTTTCGGAAAACAAGAGTTGCTAATTTTACCAAGATGGGAACAGCTATTGATTCAAACTATAGGTATTGAGGTGTGTTTGACTTTTACGGTAGTGATTTCAATTCTAATGTTTAGAATTATCAAAATTTCTTATGGTCTAAGGGTTTCTCCTGAGCAAGAATTAAAAGGAATGTTGATGGGTAGACAAATGCCTGAAGAGTTTTACCAAGATAATTCTCAGCAGAAAGTAAGATATGTATCTATGCAAGTTTCTGATAAAGGCTATAATCTATTAAATGTTGGAGATTTTGCAAGTTTAGATCCGCTGTACAGAACAGAATTGATTGATGCCAAAAAAGTATCATTTATTGATGAACATGGAGAGGCGGTTCCATTGATTGATGCGATGAAACAATTGAAAAATTATATTGAAGGAAAACAAGAAGGGGAAACTGCAGCTTAAAGTAGTTTTTGACCTCATATATTTATATTGAAAATAGTGCAAAGGCAACCATAAACGAATTATGGTTGCCTTTTCTTTTATTTTATCAGAAAATAAAACAAAATATTGAATTGTAAATGAAGGATAATTCAGTTTAATATTAGTGTATAAATAACATTATATAGTTAATATCTTTTGTAAATAGTAGATGTTGTAAAATATAATTATGATTTCAA
This sequence comes from Flammeovirga sp. SJP92, assembly GCF_001583495.1. Taxonomy (GTDB): domain Bacteria; phylum Bacteroidota; class Bacteroidia; order Cytophagales; family Flammeovirgaceae; genus Flammeovirga. The sequence goes on from NZ_LQAQ01000087.1 coordinate 33,410, forward strand.
GTTGTGTATTGGGTTTTGTGGGGTGTTTTTGCTGTGTTTTACAATGCTATTGTCCTGTTTTTTAGCAGTTTTAGTTAGATTTTAGCTTTAATTTTTATAAAAAAGCTTCCGATGAACTAATTTTAGAGTACATAAAATGTGCGATGTTTATATAGAGCTCTTATTTACTAGCGAACTGACAACCAAAATTTACTCTTATGTTATATTTCACCGTAACTACTATCAGTATTCTATTTTTACCTACAACATTGCTAGCCTCGGAAGCTGTCAATCCTGCATCATTTAATATTCCAGATACACTTTGGGTATTAATTTCTGCTGTTTTAGTTTTTCTAATGCAGGCTGGGTTTAAAACATTGGAAACAGGCTTAGTGCAAAAGGAACATCGATCAAGTGTCGGAAGTAAAAACTTGATGGACCTTGTCGCAGGGGTTTTAGGTTTCTTTTTAGTGGGTTTTGGGTTTATGTTTGGGAAGTCTTACTATGGTATTATTGGTTTCGAAACAGATTTATTTGTTGGCCAGAATATTCATAACGGAGATTTGACCATTCCGGGTATTGTCTTTTTCTTATTTCAGCTTGTTTTTGCAGGTACAGCCTTGACAATTGTTTCAGGGGCTATGTCTGGCAGAACAGGAGTAGTTCCTTATTTTATTGGTTCCTTAGTCACAGCTATTATCATTTATCCCGTTTTTGGTCACTGGGCTTGGGGAAATCTGTATTATAGCAACAATATGTCATGGTTGGCCAATATGGGCTTTATGGACTTTGCAGGATCTACAGTTGTGCATACACTAGGTGCCTGTGTAGGTGTGGTAGGTATGATGATGGTAGGACCTAGAATAGGCCGTTTTGATCATGAGGGAAAACCTAAAAGTATTAAAGCTTCTGATTATTCCTATAGTATCTTGGGTGTAATGCTTCTTTGGATTGGATGGTGGGGTTTCAATGGTGGTAGTACATTGACTTTTACTGCAGACGTTTTTGAAATTATTCTGAATACCAATGTGGCAGGTGCATCTGCTTGTTTCTCCGCATTTTTCTATTGTTACTTTTTCCAAGATAGAGGAGATCTAATAGAGAAAATGATGGGCGGAGCTTTGACAGGTTTAGTCGCTATTACAGCATGTTGTAATGTAGTATCACCATTTTCATCATTAATTATAGGTTTGATATCTGGAGTGATTCACAACATTGGTTATGATGTAATTCTTAAAGTATTCAAATTAGATGATCCTGTAGGAGCAATTCCTGTACATGGTTTTGGAGGTGTTTTCGGTACAATGTGTGTAGCTATTTTTGGAAAACAAGAGTTGTTGAATTTACCACGTTGGGAACAATTATTAATACAAATGATTGGGGTAGAGGTCTGTATTACATTTACAGTGATTATATCTATTGTCATGTTTAAACTCATTAAAATGTTCTATGGTTTAAGAGTGAGTCCAGAGCAAGAAATTAGAGGAATGCTGATGGGCAGGTCTATGCCAGAAGAGTTTTATGATATGGAGGAAGAGGAACAAAAAGTGAGGTATGTTTCTGTTAAGATTTCGGAGAAAGGTTACAATCTCCTTGATGTGAAAGACTTTATAGCGTTAGACCCTGTTTACCGATTGGAATTATTAGAGTCAAAGAAAGTATCATTTATCAATGATCAAGGTGAAGGAATACCGTTTGTAGATGCAATGAAACAGTTGCATTCTGTTTTTGAAAGCTTGAATAACTCATCTTCTTCTCAATCACAGTCTTTGGCATAAACCCTAGCAGAAATAAACTTACTATACTATGTCATTATATATGATGTTTTGTATGGATGTCTTTCTTTGATATTCCTACAGTAAGTGACTACTTAAATGTGCATTAAAATGGATTAAAGAGTGCTAAAAAGACGAGTATCAATATTTGATGAATTACTCAGATACTTTATTCTTCGTACTTAATTCGAAAAGAAGTACACTTTTTGATTTTTAAAACATATATTTATAAGAGAAGCTAAATGGAACAGGCTTCTCTTATTTTTGTTTTGACTCTTCTCTCATTGCACCTATGTTAAAGAAAATACTACTACTTTTTACATTTTTAGCCTTTTATTCGAATTTCTTATATGCTCAAAAAACTTTTGAGTTTCATACTTACGGCAGAGTAGGAATATCTTCCTCTTTGGATGGTGATAAAGTGGGTGCAAGATTAAACCTGTCAAATCAAGGAGCTTTAGGGGGAAGATTGGAAGAGAATGATTATATAGAGTTAACGGGTGTCACTAACATCGATAAATTGTTACAGATGGAAGAGGGTGGGCCTAAAATTAAATTCCAGTTGACCACTCAATCCTTTTCTGGTGATAATACTTTTATAGCCAATGAAACAAGGACCAATTTTGTTGAGGTGTTTTTGGATATCACCGATACACTGTATAATATCCCTATTCATTTGTGGGTGGGAAGTAAGTATTATAGAGATAAGAATATTGATATGGCTGATTATTGGCAGTTCAATAACTTAACAGGACAAGGTTTTGGGTTGACGATCGGTACTACAACTATTTCATTGATAAAAGCATTAGTCAATCAGGATCAACCAGGAAACCCATATGGCGACTCTAATTATGATGATGGAAGGCAAAAACATGTGATTTCATTACAGCATCGATGGCATTTAAACCCACATCACACACTAAATTTTATGGGAGAGTATCATTTTACGGGAAAAGATTCTCTTACAGAACCTCAATTTATTGTAAAAGAAATTAGTGACTATGGCTGGTTGTTTGGGGTGATGCATCTTTATCAAAAAGATGATTTTTCAAACAATTCATCCATTCGTATTGGAGCAAGGATAGCCAATGGACCAGGAGATGATGGTTGGTCTTCCCGTTCGTTTATCAATTTTGGCAACCCCAATATCAAAGGAAAATATGACGGTGCTTATGGTATTAATATTACTGAGAATTTTGTGTATGATATCAATAAATATTGGGGCTTGATGGGGTATGGTGTTTTTCGGTATGCAATTGGGGCTGAAGCACCTGTTTTTGTGGCTGACAATAGGCCAAATGAAAAATGGGACTTGTCTGTAGGCATTCGTCCAATGATCTACCTTTCTGATAAGTTACAATTAATGTTGGAATACAATTTTCAAATGCGTGATTTTCAAGAATATTCTCAAGGTTTAACTGGTTTTACACCAGGGTTGGGGCAAATGAATAAATTCACAATTGCACCTGTTTACGTCCCTTCGGGAGAAAGATCTTTGATGGCAAGGCCACATATACGTTTGGTGTATTCTATTGCGGTCTATAATGATGTAGTGAAAAAGTACGGTCTTTCACAGTATTACGAGGCTGAAAATGATGGAAATGTGGGTAATTATTTAGGTTTGAAATCTGAATGGTGGTTCTAAAAAAAGCCCTTGTTCTCGATTTTTACAAAGAACAAAGGCTTTTGATATAAAGGTAGAAGTTTCGAAACTTCAAATTTATAAGTACCAAGTCAAAAATAATAGGATAAAATACCTTGCACCATGACTAGAAGTCATGGGCTTATGGGAAGCTTTCCCATTTTTCAACTTTTATTATAAACTTGATATGTCTCAAAGATTTACAGTTTTTACATCTATTTAAATACGAATAAGCCAAATATTAGAATCAAGTATTCAGAAATGAGTTATCTCCCCAAAAGCCCATAATTTCAATTATGGGTCTACGAAACACCCGTTTTCTTTTGTCTTAGTACTTATATAGTATCTACATCTAAGGTTTCACCAATATCAGGTAGCAACAAGGACTTTTCTGATTGTTTGAAGTAACGCGTTGCTGCTGCTTTATCAATCTTGATTGGAGGGAAAGTATCATAATGATACCCCATAATTGTATTACATTCTAAATATTGAGCAGCAACTTTAGCATCTTCATAACCCATCGTAAAATTATCTCCAATTGGTAAAATAGCTAAATCAAGATCTCCACAAGTAGCTGGAATTAACTTCATGTCTAAAGTGAGTGCAGTATCACCTGCAATGTAGATTTTACCTTCTTGATTCATGAGAACAAAACCGCCTGGATTTCCAGCATAAGTACCATCAGGCAACACACTAGAATGAATGGCATTGACGTACTTTAGCGTGCCAAAGTCAAATTTGAATTTACCTCCATGATTCATTGGATGCCCATTGAACCCCTTTTCCCCATAATAAGAAACAATTTCAAAATTAGAGATGATAGTGGCACCTGTTTTTTCAGCAATTGCTTCTACATCAACCACGTGATCTTGATGCCCGTGGGTAATTAAAATATAGTCAGCTTCTAGCTCGTCAATGTTAATGTCTTTTGCTAGATCATTTGGAGAAATAAAAGGGTCTACAATAAGTTTTTTACCCGCAGTTTCAATCAATAACGAAGCGTGGCCTAAATAAGTAACTTTCATGAAGTTTCTAGATTAATGTGTTTTTAATTTTTCAATTAAAGTTACTTCAAAATCCAACAATTAAAAAATCAATTTCTTAAAAAAAGAAGGAAGGAAATAGTGCTTGGATTCAAAAATTTGCATTTAATTTTAATAAATCATACATTTATAAAGACTATAAATACAGCACTCTTTATCAAACTATAATGTTATGACCACAATGTTTGTGTATGATGCCCTAAATTACTCTTTAATAGCAAAGCTCAATAAGCGATCTATTCTCAAAAGAGATTTAGGTATCACATTAAATTCTAACAAGGTAAAATTATTGAAATCAGGACATCCTGTAATGATTTTATCGGGCTCAAATCATACTAAACGCCCTTTATTTATGTCTTTTGACCCTATTCAAGAGGAACAAATTGAAGAGCTTTTTGTTAAATATCAACTAGAGCGTTTTCATGAAGAGGAAGAAGCGAAAGTAGATATGGCAGTTTAGTTAAATTTGTAATGCAAAAAAAGTAATAAATTGTAAATAATTAAGTGAACTAAAAGCTTTATCATAAACCAATTATGAAAGAAAAGCAAACGTAAAGATTTTACTCAAATGATATGGAAACAGTATCATCAATAATACTTAATGATTTATGGTTTAAAAAGAGCATGTTTGAAACCTATAGAATGGTTTAGGGCATGCTCTTACTTTTGTGAAATAGATAACTGAATTGTATCTCCTTCTTGTATGTTCTTTTGAAGAGGTATCACAAATTTCTGTTGGTTCATTTCCACCTCCATAGATTGATTTTCAAGGTTAACTTTTAAAACAATGCCTAACATTGAAGTGGGTTCTTTTTGATGGAGTAATACTAACTTTTCAGCATTCAATTCATAAACTGTATTTGTTAAAGCAGAAAGCTCATGAATTTGATGCGTATTGATCACTATCGGTATTTTATACTCCAGATTGTATTGTTTGATGTAGGAGATAACTTGTTCCTTGATTCTAAAATCTAAAGCAGAAAATGGTTCGTCCATTAATAAGATATTGGGTAATTGTACCAATGCTCTTGCAATAGCAACTCTTTGTTTTTGACCTCCGGATAATGTATTTACTTTCTGATCTAAAAGAGCTTTAATTTCAAAACACTCCAAAAGCTGATGAAGCTTGTGATCATCAAAAATGGGTTTTCTAGCGAAGTAAATGTTCTGAAGTACATTCATATTAGGGAAAAGAGCGTAGTCCTGAAATACAAAACCGATATCCCTTTTACTAGGAGGAAGGAACACTTTTGATGATGTATTGAGCCAGCTGTTATTATTATAGACAATTTCACCTTCATCACATTCAGTGAGTCCTGCAATGACTTTTAAGAATGTAGTTTTACCTTTTCCGGAAGGACCCGTAATCCCAATGATGTCACCAGTGGTGAATTCAAGCTGGAAGTGACTTGCTACTTTATTTTCACTGATTTTCTTATGTAAACTAATAGTAATCACTTGATGTTGAAGTTGTTTTTACGGTTGAAAAAATAAAGGAGGAAAAGAATCGTAAAAGAAAAACAAAGCAATATAAACGCATATTGATGTGCACTTTCATATTGCATACTTTCTACATAATCATAAATGGCAATTGAAGCAACTTTGGTTTTTTCTGGGATGTTGCCACCTATCATAAGCACAACCCCAAACTCACCAATAGTATGAGCAAAGGTGAGTACTAAACCACTCAAAATTGCACTTTTCATATTGGGTAATACCACCTTAAAAAGTATTGTGCTCTCTTTTTTACCCATTAATCTTGCAGCGTGAATTAGATCTTCAGAAATCGTGGAA